>NZ_QICO01000001.1:0-1362145 GCF_003201175.1 Pantoea sp. PNA 03-3
AGCCGTATTCAGGATGCGGACTACGCGACAGAAGTGTCAAACATGTCCCGCGCGCAGATCCTGCAGCAGGCCGGTTCTTCTGTACTGGCACAGGCCAACCAGGTGCCACAGACCATGCTGTCTCTGCTGCGTTAATCGCCGCACAGCCCGTCTGATTAAAAGCGCCCTCAGAAATGAGGGCGTTTTTTTTTGCCAAATCAGTTAAAAAAATTTAAGTAATGTATAAAGTTTGTCCCCCGTTCGACGATAACAATAATGAAGGCGATAAAGCCGCAGCCCAAATCTGAACCCTATCATCATGAAGGATAATTATTATGGCAGTCATTAATACCAATACCCTGTCGCTGGTTACTCAGAACAACCTGACCAAATCTCAGTCATCACTGGGTACGGCGATTGAGCGCCTGTCTTCTGGCCTGCGTATCAACAGCGCAAAAGACGACGCAGCCGGCGAAGCTATCGCTAACCGCTTCAGCTCTAACATCAACGGCCTGACCGTTGCAGCCCGTAACGCCAACGACGGTATCTCTCTGTCGCAGACGGCTGAAGGCGCCCTGACTGAAGTGAACAACAACCTGCAGCGTGTACGTGACCTGACCGTTCAGGCGCAGAACAGCTCTAACTCAGCGTCTGACATTGACTCAATCCAGGCGGAAGTTAACCAGCGCATGGAAGAGATCAACCGCGTTACTCAGCAGACTGACTTTAACGGTATTAAAGTGTTGAATACCGGTTCAGGTTCTCAGACGTATAACTTCCAGGTTGGCGCAAAAGACGGCGAAACCATCGGTATCACCATCAGTGCAAGCAACGGTTTCAACCTGTTCAATACCTCTGGTGCGACTGCTCAGACAACCGGTCAGACTATCAATGGCAACGCGCGTACTACCGCGGCTGAAGGTTTTGACGTGATGAGCGGGACCGTAACAAGCGGTGGCACCACCGATGGTTCACCTCTGGCGGACATCGATGCGGCCATCAAAGCGGTCGACAACCAGCGCAGCCTGCTGGGTGCGTCTCAGAACCGTTTTGAATCCACCATCAGCAACCTGAACAACACCGTGACCAACCTGACCGCTGCCCGCAGCCGTATTCAGGATGCGGACTACGCGACGGAAGTGTCGAACATGTCCCGCGCGCAGATCCTGCAGCAGGCCGGTTCTTCTGTACTGGCACAGGCCAACCAGGTGCCACAGACCATGCTGTCTCTGCTGCGTTAATCGCCGCACAGCCCGTCAGATTAAAAACGCTCTCAGAAATGAGGGCGTTTTTTCTTAATCGGTCTAATTAGCCCGCTTTGCTATAGCTTTTCCCGCCCTAAATTAATACCCAAAAATTTACAATAGTCTGAAACAGGTAAGGTACTTACGTGCAGGATAGTGCTATGCACAACCAGAGGATGTCAGATGAACAGGCTTTTAATAAGCATTGACCGAGTTGAGCAGTTTTCTCTTCACGTGAATGAGGCGCTCGATATCATTGATGTTTTTTTACCCTGGGGATGGCAGGTGGATATTGTCACCAGTACCTATGGTAAAACGCTGTCGTTTGAACTGGAAAAGTACAAATCCAACCCGGCTTTCCGCATTATCAGTGATAAGCAAGGCACGCTCGCTGATGCTTATAGCCTCGTCTGGGTCTATAAGGGTTTTATTGCACAAAAATTGTTACCCGTGCTGGAAACGTTAACAGGCACGGCCCCGGTTATTTTCCGCCACTTTTATGATTACCATGACATTTATATGCCGTGGGGCGCTGAGCTGGAAAATCAGCTCGCCTCCCTGTCATTGAGTTTGTCGCCTGTGGTGTCAGAACGTTTGCTGCAAAACGGACTGCTATCCAGTCAGATCGCTGTTTTGCCGTTTACCGTTCCCTCCGCATTCAGTTGCTATCCATCTCGTAATGCCCGCACCGCGCTCAAGCGCATACTTTATTACGCCCCGGATATTTCCGCCGAAATGTATGAGCTGCAACAGCAACTGAAAAGTCAGTCCATTACGCTGGAATGGTTCGACTGTAGCCAGCCTGTGAGTCGGATTGAGCCTGAGTGGCTGGATAACTACGATATGGTCATGGGTGGCGATGAAATTGTGGCCAAGGCATTAATACTGGGTATTCCGGTATTTTTAGCGTCTACAACCGGCGTGGAAGGTTATCTGAACGCGCATAACCTTCAGGAGTTTGAACAATCGCATTTTACCGTGGTGAATCTGCAGTTTTGCCCGGAGACGGAGGAGTGGATCGCCGCACTCAAACAGGGTTTCAGTGAGGCCGTGGCATGGACCCGGGCGAACCAGGGCCGCTTTGGCGATAAATGGACGATGCCTGCTGCGATCCAGACTATCCTCAGCCAGCTCCCTGCGCCCAAACGCTGGTCCATGGATGACCCGGCGCAACATGCATTACGCTTTCACAGACAGTCCGTCCTGTCCTGGGCCGATAAAAATTACTCTATTGAGCAGTGGCTGAAAGACAGGTCAATTACCGAAGCCCGACGCGCAGCGTTACAGTCATTTATTCAGTCTGTGCCCGAAAGTGGCGACATCGGGATCGTGATCATTGATGAAAACGGCGATGCCGCAGCCTGTGAACGTTCCCTTGCCGCCGTCAGGCAGCAAACATTTCTGCCCGCGACGGTCATGTTACTGAGCGATGTCGATATTGCGTTAAATGAGGGGACGATAAGCGCCTGTGCCTCAGGCTGGGTCGCTGAACTTAACGAGGTCGTTTATCACGAAACCGGGCCAGCCGCGCTGCTGCTGGTGATGGCAGGGGATGAGCTTTTGCCTGACGCGTTGCTGTTGCTGGCAGAGCAGCGTTTGCGACGCCCGGAAACGGCTGTGTGGTATGTCGATGAAACCTTTAATGATGATATGAATGAGCCGGGAGCGATTCTTCGTCCCGATCCCAATATCGATCTGTTAAGAAGTACGCCTTACGTAGGCCGCACGTTGCTGTTTGACCGCCGGAAAGTGCAGGCGGCGGGAAAGGGCGAGGATGCCGTCAATCCTCTGATCATGTATGAATGGCTGTGGCGTTGCATTGAAAATCAGGGACCGGGCGCGCTCGGACATGTGGCAGATGTCGTAGTCAGAGGCCAAAAAGAGAACGGGCGCTGGAATGAAGCGCAGTCCTGTGAAGCCGGCTATCGGCGCGTTGTCGAGGCGCATTTACAGCGTTTAGGGATAAAAGCGTCACTTGATGCCGGCGTGAATCCCGGTTTTGCACGGGTGCGCTATCAGTGGGACACGCAGCCTCTCATTTCCATTATCGTCCCCACGCGTGACCATGCCACCTTACTCCGTGCCTGCATCGATACGTTGATGGAGAAAACGCGTTATCCCTATTATGAATTACTGATCGTCGACAATCAGTCCGTGGATGCGCAGGCCTGTACCTTTCTCAACGATCTCGACAAACTCAATATCGAACAGATTAAGGTACTGCGTTACGACGCGCCGTTTAATTTCGCCGCCATGCATAATCGCGCGGCAGAGCAGGCGAAGGGCGACGTCCTGTTGTTCCTGGATAACGACTGCCAGATTACGCAACCTGACTGGCTGGATGCGCTGCTGGAGCATGCACTGCGGCCAGAGGTCGCATTAGTCGGGGCGCGCCTTGAATACCACGATGGCCGGGTTCAGCACGGTGGTTATCTGCTGGGTGTACAGAACGGCGTTGACAGTCCGTGGGAAGGGATGCAGGAACATGCCAGAGGTTTCCAGAGCTATCTGCAAACGGAGCACAATCTTGCTGCAGTGAGTGCGTCCTGCATGATGGTCCGTAAAGACGTGTTCTTTAGTCTGGGTGGCTTTGCTGAGAACGATTTCCCGCTTTACTTCGCGGATGTCGATTTGGGGTTACGTGCGCAGCAACAAGGTTACTTAAACGTCTGGACGCCGTGGTCGCGTGTTCGCCATATGGGCGGTGCAACGCGGTTGATGCCAGAAAAGTTCAACGTACAGGAAAGGCCGTTTCAGCATGACTATAGTCGGCTTCGTCAGCAGTGGCGCGCCACGCTGTTAAAGGATCCCAGTAACCATCCGCTGATGCAGCGGGCAGGTAAACCGTTTACGCTGGGTGCAGGGACGGCGCGTTTTCAGCAGCCGCTGCCGGGCAGGCCACTGCCTGTCGTGCTCGCACACCATGTCGACTGGCAGGGATGTGGCAATCACCGCATCCTGCAACCGTTCAAGGCCATGGAAAGTCAGTTGCTGCTTGAGGGCGGACTGACTCAGCAAATTCCCGGCGTCATGGAAGTCGCACTTCTACAGCCTGATATTATTGTGCTGGAGTCGCTGAGTGGCGGCCGTTTCCCGTCGGTCATGGCGCAATATCGCGACGTTTGCGATGCCAAAATTGTGGTTGAGTACGACGACTACCTGCTCAACGTACCGGTAAAAAATGGCAACCGTAACCAGTTCCCTAAACAGATTGTCAAAAATCTTCGCAAAGTAATGGAGTGCGCGGACTGGGTGGTAGTGTCAACCGCACCGTTAGCGGATGCCTACAGCCGTTTCCATCATGACATCCGCATTGCACAGAACCGTCTCGCAGAAGGTCAGTGGGGCCATTTGACCAGCCAGCGCGGCGTGGGGCGTAAAGTGCGTATCGGCTGGGCGGGCGGCAGTACGCATGCCGGTGACCTGCAAATTTTGCTGCCGCTTATCAAGGAGCTGGAAGACAAGGTTGAATGGGTTTTCATGGGAATGAAACCGCGGGGCGTGCACTGTGAGTTCCACACTGGCGTGCCGTTTGATATGTACCCCGAAAAGCTGGCCAGCCTGAACCTGGATCTGGCGCTGGTGCCGCTCGAAGTCAACCAGTTCAATGAATGCAAAAGTAATTTGCGGTTACTGGAGATCGGCACCTGTGGCGTGCCGATCATTGCCACCAGTATCGAACCCTATCGTTGTGGCCTGCCCGTCACGCTCGTTGAAAACCGCTTTAAAGACTGGATGGGCGCTATACGCGCGCACCTTGCGGATATGGATGCCACTCGTCGTCTGGGCGATCAACTTCGCGCGGCGGTCCATCAGGACTGGTACCTGAGGGAGCAGGGATTAAACGAATGGCAGAGAGGTTGGCTTTCTGCCTGAGACAGTGGCGGCGCGTCGTCCTGATGATGACGCCGTCGTTACATGACCGGACATAACGTCTCCATAGAGACACACAACGTTCAGGCAACGCCAGCTTTTCATTGTCGCGCCTGTAGAAAAAGAGGCTGTTATGCGTGGGTTCACCTTTCCTTACTTACTTCTGGCACCGGATTACATCGAATCTTCATCCGGCGTTCAGGTTATCCATCAGCTCTGTCACATGATTAATGAACAGGGCGGTAAAGCCTGGATGGTTAATTGCCGCGTGAATCCAGAATGGAATACGCCGGTGATAAACAGTGAAGACTGGAAAGTTATTCAAAACAGCGGGCAACCCTGGATTGCCATTTACCCTGAAATCGTATCGGGTAATCCTCTTTCCGCGCCCGTATGTGTTCGCTATATGCTGAACCGGGAAGGCGTGATCATGAATAACCGGATCCATGAAGGACCGGATGATTTATTTTTCTGGTACCGCAATGAGTTTGCTGAAAAAGCCGTTGACCCACAAATATTGGGAATCGAATCCTTTGATCTGCAATTATTTTGTGACGACAACCCGCAGAAAGACCTGAATATCCTCTACCTGAATCGTGTGCCTGAGTCGGTCGTTGATTTCAGCCAGCTACCCTCGGATACCAAAATCTTGTCCATGGCAAACCCATTGACGCTGAAAGAACTTGCCGTTGTGCTCAAGCGTACGCGCGTATTTTATTCGTATGAGTCCTCGGGCACCTGCGCAATGGCGATTTTATGCGGAAGTCCTGTAGTTGCGTTAACCGCACCGGGTTATGAAAAGTATGCCATTACGCAGGAAACCGTGCGTGACAACGGTGGCGCTGGATTTTGCTGGGAAAACACCCAGGAAGCTATTGATACCGAGCGCCAGAATTTATGGAAGATGCGAGACTATTTTCTGGTCCGACGCGCGCGAAGTCAGCAACAGTTTGAAAACTTCGTTACGTTGACACAAGAAAAGGCCGAACAACGTGCCGCGCAGGATAAGCGACACGCTTTGAATGACTGGCTGTATAAGCGGCAACTTCCGGCTCCTGCTGAAGAGGTGCAGAGTCCTTCATCACTGCCACTCCTCAGAATGCTGATTGCCGTCCAGCCAGGCAGCGAAGCGGACAGGACCTCGACGCTGAATGCCTTATTGCCTCAGTTAGATCAGGTAACAGGATGCGCCGTTTTACTGGCGACGCCGCAGGAAACGTGCCACGTTTCTGACGATCGTGTCTTTCAGATTCGGTCTGATGTGTGGCTGAATGAAATGAATTGTCATCTGGAGCAGAACGTTTACGACTGGATATACGTCGTTCCTGCCGGGTGTCAGTTTACAGCGGAAAGTTTACGACTCCTTGCTGAGGCCTTGCACAGCAGAACGGGATGCGCCTTTGTTTACGCGGATGAAGGCCTCTCTGACAAGGAAGGGAAAATTCATCCTCATTTTAAGCCTGCATTTTGCCCGGACCTTTTTCTGAGTCAGCCTTCACTCTACCTTAAGCGCGGGATCTTCGCGCGAAACGCCTTGATGGCTATCGGCGGGTTTAATGCTGATTTATCCGCGTGCTATGAGCTGGATGCGATTACGCGACTGTTAGCTACGCGCGATAGCAACGTGTTTGGTCATGTTTCAGAGGTCTTTACCGTGACGCCTCTGAACAGCTGTGTGGCACAGGATCTGCAGCAGGAACATGCTGTGTTGCAATCTTATCTTCAGCAGCAGGGCTTCAGCCAGGGTGTAGTGGAGCACCAGCCGGG
The DNA here is from genome assembly GCF_003201175.1 of Pantoea sp. PNA 03-3. NCBI lineage: Bacteria > Pseudomonadati > Pseudomonadota > Gammaproteobacteria > Enterobacterales > Erwiniaceae > Pantoea > Pantoea sp. PNA 03-3. The sequence goes on from NZ_QICO01000001.1 coordinate 6,864, forward strand.
TAAGCCGTGGCGGTTAAAATACAGCACGGAGCCGGTTATTTCGCTCAGCATCATACTTGTCGCTGGCACAGATATCCATCAACTGCAGTGTTGCATCACTACGTTATTTGAACAAACCCATCAACCGGTATGCCAGTTGATTGTTATTGTGACGCCGGCGACCTCTGAGGCCATCACGGCCTGGCTGACGACAAATTTGTCAACAGCGTCGGTTAACATCAACATCCTGAAAAGTCATGGCAGCCAAACCCAGGAAGCGGCGATTAATGAGGCAGTAGGGCAGGCAGAAGGCGAGTTTCTGCTGTTGTTGGATCCCCGTGTTTTATTTGTCAGCCGCGGCTGGCTGGAGGCGCTGGCATGTCATGCCCTTCGGCATGATGTTGTCTGCGTCGCGCCTCATATTATCAACCTGGACAGTCAGATCTTATGTGCCGGAGAAATTCTTGGGGTCAGGGGCCTGGCCTTCCCCGTTGGTTATGCCGAAAGATGGGGCAATGCAGGCTACCTGTCACGCTATCAAAGCGACTGTAGTTATTCGACGTTGGCCACAGACTGTCTGTTAATCAGAAAAGACAGATGGCTGGAGGTCGGTGGATTTGATACGGCTTATACACAACCTCTGCTGGCCAGACTGGACCTGAATCTGCGACTGGTTCAGCTGGGCGGTCGGGCAATATGCACACCTTACAGCGTTGTAGCGAAACAGGAAGCCGTGACGGACTTTCCGCCACAATATGCGTTGTCGCCTTCACAGGAACTTGACCGTTTCTATCACGCCTGGCTCCCTGTTCTGGCAGATGATCCGGCTTATAATAAAAATTTAAGCCTGAACAGAACCCTTTTTACCGCAGACAGCACGTTAGTCACGGGCTGGAGCCCGCTCAAACCTGGCGAAACACGCACCGTCATTTTTATCGCGCAGGATCAGAATGATACTGGCGTGCAGCGATTTACCACCGCGCTGGACAGGCTGACGAATGCCGGTGGCGTCAAAAGCGTGCTTCTTGAACAGATACCCTCCGCGCCAGAATTATTGCGGCATCATCCTGACGAGCTCGTTATCAGCGGCGAACTGTCGGATCTCGCCTGCCAGACAATCAGGCAACTCAAAAACGCCATAACCTGCCGTGTTCATTATCTTATTCAGGACGATCCGAATGCGCGGAAATATAAAAAATTAATTGAAGATAATGTTATCGATAACTGGCTAACGTACAGCGATGCACTGGCCAATTGGCTCAAAAAGCGCCATAAACCTGTCGTTATTCTTCCCAATGTTTTAGTGCAACCCTGTCAGGATAGGGTTAAGCAGAAAAAAGACAAATGCCGTGTCGTGTGTTTCACATACGATCTCAGGAAGAAAGATTGTGAATTACTGACTCCAGCGATAACGGCAAGTGCGGAAAAGCTTGACTGGATTGTCATTGGACATTGTCCGCCGGAATGGCTGCCTTATATCAGGGAAACGTACCGTTTTCAGACTGAGGCCCGCCTGGTCGCGCAGTTGCTGCATTGTGACGCCGATATCGCCGTGCTTCCGCGCTGCAACAATGATGAAAACCGTTACAAAGATAACAACGTACTCATGCAGTTAGCGGTAATGGGGATACCGGCGATGTATAGCGATCATCCTACATTCGGTGAGTCCGTTCCCGGCTGGAGAGTAAAACATAACCCGAACGCCTGGAAAGAGGCTATCGCAACGCTTTGTGCTGATACGTCGCTGAGTGACACGCTCAGTCAGCAGTTGAAAGAAAAAGCGTATAACGAGGTAAACCAGGACGCGCTTATGACACTTTTCGGCCGGATACAGGCGTTATCTGAAGCCACTCAGGCATAAAGGACGTGCAGAGACAACGCGCCAGATAAAAGCCCTGTACGCATTCAACAATTATTTAAGGTCAGGAAGTTATCCGATGAAGATAAACAAACCCTCATCAAATGTGCTGGTGACAAGTCCTCTTCTGCCGCCCCTGGAAGAGTTCCTGCCTTATCTAGAACGTATCTGGGACAGTAAACAGCTCACAAATGGTGGTCCGTATCACCAGGAGCTGGAACGGGCCCTTGCCGATTATCTCGGTGTCGAGCACCTCAGTTTGTTCGCGAACGGTACCCTGGCGCTGGTGACGGCGCTACAGGCGCTCAGAATAACGGGGGAGGTGATTACCACTCCCTATTCTTTCGTCGCGACATCCCATTCCTTATTATGGAACGGCATAAAACCCATATTCGTCGATATTGATCCTGTTACCTGCAATATCGATCCTGAAAAAATCGAATCCGCCATTACGCCTACCACCAGTGCAATTTTACCCGTTCACTGCTATGGCATTCCCTGCGATGTCGACCGCATTCAACGTATTGCCGACAACTACGGTCTGAAAGTCATCTACGATGCCGCGCACTGTTTTGGTGTTAAACAAAAAAACGTCAGTATCCTGAATCACGGCGATCTTTCTGTTTTAAGCTTCCATGCGACAAAGGTATTTAACACGTTTGAAGGCGGCGCCATTATCTGCCCGAATGAAAAAATCAAACGACGTATTGATTATTTAAAGAATTTTGGCTTTGCCGATGAAACCACGGTGGTTGCGCCGGGTATCAATGGCAAAATGAATGAAGTTCAGGCGGCATTTGGATTACTCCAACTGAAGCATGTGGATTCAGCGCTGGCTAAGCGTAAAGTCATCTACGAAAAATATCAGCAGGCATTAGGGCATATACACGGACTTACGCTACTACCGCTCGTTGATGAAACCGACTGGAACTATGCATATTGCCCGGTCTTTGTTCACGCGGGATTATTCCCGAGGACGCGTGATGAACTGTATCATCACTTCAAAAGCCAAAATATTTATGTCAGACGGTATTTTTATCCGCTCATCTCCGATTTCCCGATGTATAAAGGCTATGAATCATCGGCTCCTTCAAATTTGCCGGTGGCCAGTCAAATTTCTCAGCAGGTGTTGTGTTTACCGGTGCATCCGAACCTGGCGGAAGCGGATCAGGATGAGATTATTAACATTATTATGCGTGCCAGCAATGTGAATGCTGCGTAAGCCTTCAATCCGGATCTTTATAAGCCCGTCAGGCAAAAGGGAACATGCTTTTGCCTGACGCTGCACATCTCACATGCTTTCCATCTGCACGATCTTGCTTTCTTAACCGTTTCTCATCTCAAAAATCGTTGCTGACAGCGGTATATCGAAAAAGAAACGGGAAGGGCACAGACGACGGATACAGGTAATGAGAACAATTCTGCCCGGCTGATACGCGAGAGCCGGGCTGATGCAAAAAAAAATCAGGCAGGAATCGCGTACAACACCAGTTCAAAAGCATGAACAGGATGATGGGCGCGGAGATAAAATCGATACCCGGGCATAATGCTTTTGATATAAGCAGGAATCTTTATAAGATCATCCGGTTTATGATAAGCGCTGATTGCCAACAGTGGGTAACAGCGTTGAATACTGTTTTTCGCCCCCTCCAGCGCAGAAAGCTCAGCGCCTTCAATATCCATTTTGATAAATGTCACCTTACTGTCCGCAATAACGCTATCGAGTGTGGTTAATGCGATACTGTTAGTCGTGACCTTTTCAGTAATTTTTGAATCCAACGCTTTTCCTGAGTCGAAATACAGCGTTGTCTCTTCACTCCATACGCCTGCCTGGTGGCATTCACAATACGCTTTATCCGCTGTAGCGGCACACAGCAACGGATAATTGACGTTGTCAGGTTCGAAGGCAAAGATTTTTTTCGGCGAAGGGAGTCCGCGGGTGGCCAGTGCGGCTTCGAAAGCATTCACGCTGTCACCATTATAAGCGCCACAGTCAACAAAAACCTCGGACTTACTCAACGCGACAATGTCGGTTGGGAAGTAATGGTTCTCATCATACACTGTTTTAATATAGTCAGGGCGTGCGCTAATACGCTGATTCATGAATGCGATAAACGTCTCGCGAGATTTATCATCACCAAGACTTTCATATAAGGAATGCAGGGCGTCAGCATGGGTCTGACAAAAATCATAGGAAATAATATCTTCGGTGTTTACGCCCGTAAAAGAGGGGTCATAGACCAGCACTTCAGATTGAACGTCTGATAATGAATTCAAAAACGCCGGATCCACATACTGTAGTGCAATAATAAAATTATATTTTTTATTGGTGTTGAGCAAACTTTCCAGAGGCACAACAGTCAGTTCGTTTAACGTTTGACCAGGAGAAAAATACATTTCATTGACCGCTACATAATCGATATGCAAGTGATTACGCGCCATATATTCACTGGTCTTGGTAGCCAGACAGCCTGCGCCAATGAGGACTACCGGATTACCGTTTTGGTACATTTTCTCCAGCGTAACGAGAAAATGGTTATTTTTCTCGACTATTTCACTAAGAAAACTCATGAGGAACTCCGTTATATTTTATCTTTTTATTGTTTAAAGGGTACATTTTTGCTGACTTGTTGCACTTTTCGCGGCACTTTCAAGAAAGTGAAGCCCGCGAGCCGCAACGTCTGAACCCATCACGTAATCGTTAGGTTCCCCTCTCAATGCAGAGGCAATGTCAGCATAATAATTGGCAAATGCTTCAATAAAGCCAGCAGGGTGACCCGCTTTAAAACGGCAGTAACGTGCATCAGCAGCAACAATGTTGTCATTGGCTGTGCGATCAATAACAGAACGACTGCCTTGCAAACCGCTGACATACAGGAATTCAGGATCCATCTGGAGCCATTCTGCGCTGCCCTGACTTCCCATGACGCGAATCCGCAGGCCATTTCGGTATCCCAGAGCGGCTTTGCCATACCAGTAATTACACGTCATACCGCTTTGATAACGCGATAAGATATGTACGGTGTCGATAACGCCGGGAATTTTGGCGTACGTATCATTGATCGCATAAATATCGACGGCGTGATCCCCGGTGATAAATTCAATAAGCTGGTGAACATGAACGCCAAGATCGAGCGAAACGGTTGGAATGACGGCATCCTGCTGCCGCCATCTCTGCGGTTTTGGCACATCGCCATGCTGATTATGGCGTGCAAAACCTTCCTGAGGCATTTCAACCATGACCTGCTGAATGGCCCCGAAATCGCCGCGCTGTACGCGCTTTTGCAGTTCGCGCACCATGGGATAGCCACTGTAATTGTAAGTGACAAACAATTTTGCCTGATGTTGGTGCTCGCTGTTCATGATGTGCAAAGCGCTTTGATGGCTTTCAACCATCGCCTTTTCGCAAATTACAGCCAGACCGTTTTCGAAACAGGCGGTGATAATTTCATGATGGTCAGGGGTGGGTGTTAACACCGCAACTGCATCAAGATGATGGCGCTCCTGCAAAATAAACGCCTGAATACTCTCGTAAATACGTTCAGGATGAATATTCCAGCTCTCACCCGTGTGACGATTCTGCTCAGGATTGCGGCTAAAACAGCCCGCCACAAGCGTAAAATCCCCGTCGAGCTGTGAGGCAATTTTATGGGTAAGACCAATAGCCGAATTCGCGCCACCGCCAATAAAACCAAGTTGTAGTCGTTTTTTCATATCGGTTTCCTAGTACTTACCAAGCGTAAAAAAATTTTTTAACTGTGGTGTGAAGCGGGCCAGTTCATCACGTTGGTGGAATTCAGCAAAAATAAGCGCGGCGCGATCGTGAGGCGCGCGCTGGATTCTCTCGCCTGTTTTCTTAAGTGGCAGAAAAGAAAGGATATTGGCCGGTAATGCTGCGAAGCTGACGGAGGTAAAGGTTTGTTCCTGATCAACAGACACAGTATGGCGAGCGATTAATCTGACATGTTCGGGACGCCGATTGGCTGGCGTAAAAGGTGTGCCGGTAAAGGCATGGGTGAACCAGAGTGAATAAGGCGTGTCTGTAGAATATTCAATGAGTTGATTATACAGGTCACCCGGGCATCGGCGTGTCATTTCTATCAGAGAAAAGCTTTTACCATCCGAGATAAACTGAGTGTGCAGTAAACCATCACAAAGCCCGAGCTCATCAACGAGTGCCTGTATACAGTCGCTGACCTGGTCTTTTATCGACGCAGGAAGATTGAGGCTGAGGCTACTACTGTTTACCTGCCAGGGATAAACGGTACAAAATTCATCAACAAAATACTCGACCGCCACTTTTCCATTCACGATAAAAGCGGAGTGGCTGTGTAAATCACCGGCTATCCAGCGCTCTATAAGTGCCTGGCCACAGGATGATGCCGCACAGGCGTCTCGCCAGGCGGCGGAGATGTGTTCGCGCTCAGTCACCAGTGAAATCCCTAATCCGCTGTAGGAATCGACAGGTTTTATCATCAACGGTAACGGAAGTTGCGCCGCCTCTTCAGGACAGCTCACGGCCACAGGGACTGGATAACCCTTATTCTGTGCCCACTGGCGGAAGACGTCTTTTTTAAAAATAATTTCTGCTACATCAGGGCGATCAAAACCGCGTAAGCCCATTGCCTCAGCGACACTGGCACCCGTAAGGTAAGACACATCGGTAACACCAGGCAGAAGTGATGTAATATTGAGTGATTTCGCCAGGGTCAGTACATCCTGTACGTTGGCATAATTCAGGCAAAAAGAGTGGGCCGCGAGTTGATGACCCGGATCCTGCGGTTTGCCGCTGCATACGGCTGTTTCATAACCGGAATGCTTAAGTGCCATCAAAAGAGGCATGGCAGCAAAACCGGCATCCAGCATAAGTGCTTTTTTATTACTGCTCATTATGATTTGCCTGAGGTGGTGCAGCTAACACATTGTTTAGCTGGCAAAGTTTTTTCCTGGTATGGATGGGGTGCCAGGCGCGCTTTTATAGCAGATTGTAATCCCGGCAGGCCGAACTGATGCCGTAAATAAAGCCCTTTTTAGTGTGTATTTAACGCAAACGGGGACAGGCAGGCTCGTCAGGAACCGCGCTTCTTTCTGGCGGCAACGTGAATGTTTTATGCAGAGTCATAATGACCGGAATGGCAGAGACAGGCAGACGCCACAAAGCGATATAACGCTGTATTAATACAGTAAAGCAACATCGCAGTATTGATTGCATTGCCGCCGTGACTGAATGGTACTGTTTTGTGTGCTGACAAGCCTGATCGATAAGATGCATCTTCAGGCTTACAGCAAAGGCTCAGAGGTTTTGATAGCCGGATTTCAGGCTACGATAATAAGTGGAACGCAGTAAGGCTTCTGAGAGTTGTTCACGCGGTTGTGAAGAAAAGAAGTGATAGTTAATTTTACAGGCCAGAGAAAGCCCTGTTTCGCGCATCATGAAATAATGCTGTTCGCCACTGCCTACCTCTGGAGCAATATAGTTTTTAAGCAAATCGTTGCCGCCAAGATCGAAGTTCTTATTCTCTTTAAATAAATCAAAAAAGATTGCACTAAAGAAAATGCTTAAATGTTTGTTATTGGGGTGGCTTACCGTGCTGTAGCAATGTTTATCTTTTAACAGGGCGTCCCTATAAAAGTCTGAATAATCAAACGCCACCTTACCTTCTTTGAACAACCGCTGGTAGCGATTAGCGTCGTCCATGATCATGTTATGCTGCCTGGCCGCGTCGTAACTGACATTGTGGTACGCAGCAACGGCATCCGCACAGGCATGTGCGGTCAAATAGAGATGCAAAAAACGGTAATCAACATACACCATTAAATCGGGCACGGCAGCAGAATAATACCCTAGCTGCGGTGCTGATACGCTTGATTCCATTGTGGGTAATATGCGGATATCGAAATACTCGGTCAGTTTCGCGGTTGACAGCAAACCCCAGCGTTCAGAATGATACTGCATATAAATATGATCGCAGCTTTCAAGTTCGTGCATCAGATTGATAATGTCTCGCTGAGCATCAAGTTTATACAGAGGTGTATTAACAACGTGTGTTATTGCGCCACGATGAAGCTCAGAATAATTACTTAATAACTGACCAACGACTTCGAGCTGACAGTTACCAATCGTTGCTACTTTCATTACATTATCTCCTTATAAAGTATTCGCGTAGGGAAAGGGGGTCGCCAGGTGATTCAGACAGAGGCGAAGTTTATCCTGCCAGTCTGAGGGGGGGATGCCGATGGTGCTGAGAGCGTCGCTGTTCATCACACTGCGCGTCGGCCGAATCGCCGCAGACGGATAGTGCGAGCTGATAATGCCATGCACGACCACGTCCTGTTGCGTCGCGACAAAGATTGTCTGAGCGAATTCGCACCAGCTGACGGCAACGTCGCCACAATAATGGTAAAGACCATGCTTTTCGGGCATGTCGGCGAGCGTGATCATGGCCTGGGCTAAATCACCCGCGTAGGTCGGACAACCATACTGATCGTTCACCACATGTAACTCGGAACGTGTCTGCGCCAGACGAAGCATGGTACTGACGAAGTTATTACCGTATTCGCTGAACATCCATGAAGTACGGATCACGATCGCCTCGGGCAGGACCTCAAAGACGCGCTTTTCACCTTCCCACTTACTCAGGCCGTAAAAATTAATCGGGCAGGGCGGATCCTGTTCGGTATAGGGCGTTCTTTTCACCCCGTCGAAAACATAATCTGTGGAAATATGAATGAAACGCGCCCCGATCATTTTGGCGGCCTGAGCCAGATTTTCAGGGCCAATCGCATTGATCTTTAAGGCACGTGTCCGGTCGGTTTCTGCTTTATCAACGGCGGTATAAGCCGCTGCATTCATAATGACATCGGGCTTAAATTTTTTAACCACGCGCACAACGGCAACGCGATCGGTAATATCCAGTTCCGCCGAACCACACGCCAGCGTAATCCAGTCGGCGGGAAAACGATCCAGTAAACAGCGCCCCAACTGACCATAAGCACCTGTAAGTAAAACGCGCATTACACCAACTCCTGCAATGAGAGTCCTTGTTGATTTTTCACCGATAATATCGGCTGTTCGACAGACCATTGAATCGCAACATCAGGGGCATTCCACATCAGGCAGGCTTCATCCTTAGGATTGTCATAGTGAGGACAGGTATATTCAAAATCAGCAATGTCCGGGCGCGAGACGAATGGATGCAAGTGCATCAAGAGTGAAAGGGGAAGAGAGAGCATGGGCTTGTCATAGACCGGCAGCAGTTGCTCAGAGACGCCACAGGTCACCGGATGCAGTCGGGAACCGGTTCCGCCTGCCAGTACTATGCCTTTCATCATTCGCTTCCTTCATAACTCGTCTGCGCGTGCAGCGTGATGGTGAAAGAATACGAGTGTTCGAGTGAAAGTAATGGCACGAATAACCGACAAAAAAGCGGGTAAAGTCAAGGATAAGTCCGTCCCCGCATCCATAGCGGCTAATGAAATAAATCAGCATAAGCGAAGCGGGCACATTTTATCGCGCAGTAATGCAAATCGCGTCAACCAGAAGGAAGTGATTGTGGATTAGAGTTTTCGGCGCGATAAAAGTTGGATAAACGTTACAGTTCATACAGATGGTGCCGATAACACTCTTCAGGATAAGTTTAATTTGGCTACAACTTCGCGTGTTCTGGGGTGGTTATGCGCTTCAACTATGACCTGCTACCGGGTGAACGGCTTTCCTTCGAGGAGATCGCCCGGCGCTATGCACAGCAATACCCTGATGAGAAAGAATTAACAGCGCGAGCGCTGCTGAGTCCTTCGACCAGCTTTCGGACGCTAAAGATTCGTGCTGTCTTCGCACAGGAAGAGAGCAACAGTCCGCTGGAAGACCTGTTATTTATTGCGAACGACAATGAACGTAAAAATTACCTGCGCCGTTTTGAGTATTACCTGAAGCAGCAGGCTCCTTTTCACTATTTCCGCCGGGGAGAGCAGGACAAAGCGGAGAATTTGTGGAAAGTGATTGGCCAAAGCTACGTATATGCCATGATCGATCCCCATTCAGCACAGGCGCAGAACCTGATCAACAGCCGGGGATACAAACTGGTGCTGATGCGAGAAGACGGCGACGATGCCTGGTGGCAGTTGTTTAACATGCACTCCAATCCGTGCTTTCCGCAATCACAGCGTATCCAGTTTATTGTGGTACTGAGTACACCCGGACATAAAACACCCGCCGCAGTGATGCCTGGTACTGAAGTCGGGCGGCGGGTAAAGGCTAAAGTGCTGCAGCGAGCCAGCCAGGCCGAATTTATGGCCGCCGTGAAAGCCCGTTATGGTGCCTGTGTCATTACCGGCACCAGCCTGATCGATCAGCATCAGTGGCCATGGGTGGAAGCCTGCCATATTGATACGCGAGAGAATGATGAAGGTTTTCTGGCGGATAACAGTGTGGATAACGGATTGTTCCTGCGCAGCGATTTACAGCGACTTTTTGTTAACCGAATGATTAGTATTGATGGTGATTCCGGCAAAGTCCGTTTTAATGGGGATGAAAAAACCCGCGAAAGCATTAGCCCTTTTTATCAGGAAATGGAAGGGCAGATTTGTGCTTTATGGGACCGCGTGCCCTCCGCCACTCGTCAACGTTTACTGTCATTAGGTTAGCCTGTTGAGACAGAGCGGAATCTTCCGCTCTGAAACATCACAAATTTGAAATAACCTCGGTTTATCCCGCCTATTCTGCCAATCGAAAGTCCTACAGAATTGCATAATCATGCCGATAACTTCATTAACGCAGGGTAGTCAACGTGAACGATCTCTATACCGCCGAAGGCGTGATGGACAAACATTCGCTCTGGCAGCGCTACGTCCCACTGGTGCGTCATGAAGCACTGCGCTTGCAGGTTCGCCTGCCTGCCAGTGTGGAACTTGACGATCTGCTGCAAGCCGGGGGCATTGGTCTGTTGAATGCGGTGGAGCGCTACGACGCGCTTCAGGGTACCGCCTTTACCACGTATGCAGTCCAGCGCATTCGTGGCGCAATGCTTGATGAGCTTCGCAGCCGGGACTGGGCGCCACGCAGCGTCAGACGTAATGCACGTGAGGTAGCCGGAGCCATGCATCAGGTTGAGCAGATGCTGGGTCGGGCCGCTTCCGAGCAGGAAGTCGCGCAACAGTTGAATGTTTCGATAGAAGAGTACCGGCAGATTCTGTTGGATACCAACAACAGTCAGCTCTTTTCATACGACGAGTATCGGGAAGAACACGGTGACAGTGCGGAGCTGGTGACGGAAGGGCACGAAGAGGCCAATCCACTTCATCAGTTAATGGAAGGGAGTCTGCGTGAACGCGTCATAGAAGCGATCGAGGCGTTGCCTGAGCGCGAGAAAATGGTGCTGACACTGTACTACCAGGAAGAACTGAATCTTAAAGAGATTGGCGCGGTACTTGATGTCGGGGAATCCCGGGTCAGCCAACTGCACAGTCAGGCGATTAAACGCTTGCGTGCCCGACTTACGGGAGCGCGCTAGAAGGCTCAGTTCCTGGAGATCTATAAATATAAGAAATCGGGGACTCAACAGTGGGAGCCAAAACCAAAGCCAGACCTTTAAGTCGCTATCTTAAAGACTATAAACACAGCCAAACCAATTGTTCACACTGTGGCAAAGTACTAGACCGAATGGCGCTGGTTTTTCGTGGCCAGATCATCAATAAAGAGGCCATCGCACGGATGGACCAAATGATTGATGAGCCACTCTGGCTAAAACTGCAGCCAGAATTAACGGCACTTTGTCGTTTTTGCAGCGATATTTTTTGTAATACACATCCTAACTATTTTGACATTATGGCGTTTAAACAATATCTGTTCGAGCAGACGGAAATGAGCCCAAGCACGATTCGTGAGTATGTGGTTCGGTTACGTCGGCTTGACGATATGCTGAAGGCGCGAAATTTTCCGGCAGAAAAACTGAAAGGCAATAGCTGGCATCAATGCCTGGAAGAAGATTTACCCGATGCAGGCAACAATAATTATCGAATTGCGCTGCGCAAATATGACCAGTTCTTAGGCTGGCAGCAACGTTAAGGGAAAAATGCCGGGCACAGGATGCACGGTCAGTCGATTTCCCGCCCCACGTTTCTTCTCACCATCGGAAGAAACGTGGGGATGTTGTGCATTCCCGTCTTCCACGTTCCTGACCTCAATTCAGGATGATCCTTTCTTCATCTTCTGTAACACTGTAATGATAACTGCTCTGTGCCTGACTGGAGGCCGCATTGTCTTTACATCTTATTCATCAGTTTCCCCGTATTGAACTTCTGGGTGCGCCCACGCCTCTGGAATTTTTACCCCGTCTGTCGGACTTCTTAGGTCGTGACATTTTTATCAAACGCGACGATGTAACGCCGCTGGCGCTGGGCGGCAACAAACTGCGCAAGCTGGAGTTCCTGGCGGCCGATGCGCTGCGTGAGGGGGCCGATGTGCTGCTCACCGCCGGTGCGATCCAGTCCAACCACGTGCGTCAGACCGCTGCGGTCGCGGCCAAACTTGGGCTGAAATGCGTGGCATTACTTGAAAACCCCATCGCGACCCAGAGCGAGAATTACCTCACTAACGGTAACCGGCTGCTGCTGGAACTGATGGACGTTGAAGTAGTGATGGTTGATGCACTGACCGATCCTGCCGCACAACTGGCGGAACAGGCGGAACGCCTTGAGGCGCAGGGCTTTCGACCCTATACCCTGCCTGTTGGTGGATCAAACGCGCTAGGCGCGCTGGGTTACGTAGAGTGCGCCCAGGAGATCGTGCATCAAAGTGAAGGCGTGGTGGATTTTGCTGCGGTAGTTGTCGCGTCTGGCAGTGCCGGAACGCATGCGGGGCTGGCCATTGGGCTGGAACACCTCATGCCGCAAACCGAGCTGGTGGGCGTGACCGTATCGCGTCAGCGTGATGAACAGCTGCCGAAAGTGGACGCTATTCGTCAGGCGCTGGCATCGCAGTTGTCGGTAGAGGCAAAGGCCCCGGTGACGCTGTGGGATGACTACTTTGGGCCACGCTATGGCGAGCCAAATGAAGAGGGCACAGAGGCGATCAAGCTGCTGGCCCGGCTGGAAGGCCTCCTGCTCGACCCGGTTTATACTGGCAAAGCGATGGCGGGGTTAATTGATGGGATCAGTCAGAATCGTTTCCGCCGCGAAGGACCGCTCCTGTTTGTGCATACCGGCGGTGCGCCCGCGTTATTTGCTTATCACCCTTCGGTCTGAGACGTCGCGAAAAAAAGGTTTATAATCCGGCCGTTATTTTGCTGTCTCAGGTAAATAACGCCCATAATGACAGAGCGGCAAACGGGGTTTAGCCGCTCAACAGCACACTCACGAATAATAAATGGGGTACACATGGCTTTCTCACAGATTCGTCGCCAGCTGGTGACGGGAATGATGGCGGTTGCGCTGGTTGCTGGCGTTAGTGTTAAAACCTTTGCCGCAGAAGATTTGCTGCAGCAAGTGAAAAGTAAAGGCGAACTGCGTGTGGGCCTGGAAGGCACCTATCCGCCTTTCAGTTTCCAGGATGAAAAAGGCAAGCTGACCGGATTTGAGGTGGAGTTCGCCCAGGACCTGGCGAAACACATGGGTGTGAAAGCCGTTCTGAAACCGACAAAATGGGATGGCATGCTGGCCGCGCTGGATTCCAAACGTATCGATGTGGTGATTAATCAGGTCACCATTTCCGATGAGCGTAAAAAGAAATATGACTTCTCCACACCGTACACCATTTCGGGCGTGCAGGCGCTGACGCTGAAGAAAAATGCCGGCAGCATCACCCGCCCCGAAGATCTGGCAGGTAAAAAAGTGGGCGTCGGTCTGGGCACCAACTACGAGCAGTGGTTACGTGCAAACGTGAAAGGTGTCGATGTTCGTACCTATGATGACGATCCTACCAAATACCAGGATCTGCGTTCAGGTCGCGTTGATGCGATTCTGGTGGACCGTCTGGCGGCACTGGATCTGGTGAAGAAAACCGGTGACACGATGGCCGTCGCTGGCCCTGCGTTCTCGCGTCTTGAAGCGGGCGTTGCACTGCGTAAAGGTAACGAAGATTTACTGAAAGCCATTAACCAGGCGATTGCAGAGATGCAGAAAGACGGCACGCTTAAAAAGCTGTCTGAGAAATGGTTTGGCGCGGACGTTACGCAATAATGCAGGAAAGTTTACAACTGGTGCTGGATTCAGCACCATTCCTTCTTAAAGGCGCGCTGTTTACGCTTCAGCTCAGTATTGGCGGGATGTTTTTTGGGCTGATACTGGGCTTTGTGCTGGCGCTGATGCGCTTGTCGCGCTTCTGGCCCATCAGCTGGCTGGCACGTATCTACGTGTCGATTTTTCGTGGCACGCCGCTTATCGCTCAGTTGTTTATGATCTACTACGGTCTGCCCCAGTTTGGCATTGAGCTGGATCCAATTCCTTCCGCGATGATTGGCCTGTCGCTGAATACAGCAGCCTATGCATCGGAATCGCTTCGTGGTGCCATTGCGGCGATTGAGCGTGGCCAGTGGGAAGCGGCGGCCAGCATTGGCATGACGCCGTGGCAAACGCTGCGCAGGGTTATTTTGCCTCAGGCTGCCCGTACCGCTTTACCGCCATTGGGTAACAGCTTCATCAGCCTGGTCAAAGATACCTCACTGGCGGCGACCATTCAGGTACCGGAGTTATTTCGTCAGGCCCAGTTGATTACCTCACGTACGCTGGAGGTATTTACGATGTATCTGGCGGCCTCGGTTATCTACTGGATCATGGCTACCGTGCTGTCTGCCTTACAGAACCGGCTCGAAGCACACGTTAACCGTCAGGATCAGGAGGCGAAATGAGTGCCATTGAAGTGCGCCAACTGGTGAAACAGTTTAACGGCCAAACGGTACTGCACGGCATCGATCTGGATGTTGCGCCGGGTGAAATTGTGGCGATTATCGGCCCGAGCGGATCCGGTAAAACGACGCTGTTGCGCAGCATCAACCTGCTTGAAGTGCCTGAGGCCGGGCGCATCAAAGTCGGCGATATTACGATTGACGCCAGTCTGGGGATCAATAAGCAGAAAGAACAGGTGCGCCAACTCCGTCAGCAGGTGGGGTTTGTGTTTCAGAACTTCAATTTGTTTCCGCATCGCTCGGTGCTGGAAAACATTATTGAGGGGCCGGTCATCGTCAAAGGCGAAACCAAAGCGGACGCGGTCGCGCGGGCGCGTGGCCTGCTCGAAAAAGTGGGATTGCAGGGTAAAGAAGACAGCTATCCACGTCGTCTTTCCGGCGGACAGCAGCAACGTGTTGCCATTGCCCGCGCGCTTGCCATGCGGCCTGAAGTCATTTTGTTTGATGAACCGACCTCGGCGCTGGATCCCGAGCTGGTGGGCGAAGTGCTGAATACGATCCGGGCGCTGGCGCAGGAAAAGCGCACGATGGTGATTGTGACCCATGAGATGAGCTTTGCCCGTGATGTCGCTGACCGGGCGATTTTCATGGATCAGGGCCGCGTGGTAGAACAGGGCCCGGCCAAAGCGTTGTTCAGCGCTCCTCAGCAGGCGCGTACCCGACAGTTTCTGGATAAATTTCTTAATCAATAATCCCCAAAATGCCGCCCGAGACGGGCGGCGTTTTATTTATTTTTTTCCTGCCTGCGCGCTCAGTTTCTTCTGAAAATTTACGGCTGGTCTTTCCTTAACCTGTTGTTATCGCTTCGGTTATACGGAGTGATGTTTCAATGACGTAACAGAGTGTAAATTTTAAGACCTCCCCGATTGAGGTGACAGTGAAAATATTAATAATTCTTCACAAATTCATCGCGCTGTCGGGACGTTATAATGACTCACCCCAGGAAGGAAATCCTCTGGATCAATACCCTCAAAGGAGGGTGCATTTTACTTGTCGTACTGCATCACGCCATCATCACCACGTTCGCACCCTCGCTTCATCATCTGACCGCGGGTCTGCTACCGGCACAAGGATGGGTGGCGTTTAACACCTGGCTCTCGCCGTTGCGTATGCCCGCTTTCTTCTTTGTGTCTGGGTTGCTGGCCGCTAACGCGGTCGTGAAGAAAAGCTGGCAGGAAGTGTTTACGAAAAAATTCAGCAATATTGTTTACCTCTACCTGCTGTGGGGCGTGATTCAGTGGCTGAGTATCCACTACATTTCCACCCATTTAGGCGAACGGCTGTCCAGTAGCAAAAATGCCGCCTATGCGGATTCGCCTCTTGAGTTTATTAAGCTGCTGATGCTGTCGATGACCAGCCTGTGGTACCTGTACGCGCTGGCAGGGTTTTTCCTGGTGACTAAGCTTTTCCATCAACAGAAAAGGGTTCTGCTGGCGGCGGCGATAGCGGCGAACTACGCTGCGCAGTTTAACCTGATCCCCGGATGGGGCCCGGCCAGCGTGGCGCAGAACTCTCTGTATTTCCTGCTGGGCGTATTTTTCAGCGCGAGGCTAATTGAACTGAGCGCCCTTAAGGGACGTCACTGGCTGTGGCTTGGCGCGATTGCACTTGTCGGCATCGCCCATCATGCAGGTGGCATCTATAAAAACCCGTTTTACAGCCTGCTGACGATCGTGTTTGGCATCGTGCTGTGTCGTTTTCTCAATGCGCATTTCAGAATGACCTGGCTGAACGCTATCGGTCGAAATACATTACAAATCTATGTGTTACACCGCATTTTTATCGAGCTGCTCGGACTGAGCGCTATCACACTGGCGCTGCATTTCGGCTGGTTCGGCAATGCCGGCTTTAGCTGGGCCTGGGCGCTGCTGATGCCGGTGACCGGTGTGGCGGTATGCACACTGCTGTCGCTGCTGGTCTGGTCGTTACTTAATCGCGGGCCGGGACGTATGTTGTTTCTCCATCCACGCCTGGTCAGTCAGCGTCAGCCTGAAACGCAAACCTTATCCTGAAGATCCGGGCCAGCGTGCTGGCCCCTTTTTTCATCCGCCAGATCACTTCTCCGTTGCCCGTCATGCCCGTCATGCCCGCGAGCCCGGAGCCAGGTCAGCGCACGCCTGACTGTGAAGCCATTTTTTATCGGGAAAACGGAATAAAAGCGCCTACGTCAGTCCCAAAGGTACGCCTGTTGAAAGCAGAGCAGGGCCTCGGTTTATGTCATAAGGATAACCAGACAGGAAAGGAAAACGCGCTTGCCGGGCGCAGTGTCAATAAATCCTTTTAAGTGTAAAGTACGGTTCGAAACGCACCGCAACGCGGGTATTTAAGACTTTCGCTACATTCAGCAGAAAGAACATACGGAATACTTTTCGCACAAGAGAAGGCGATGTGAATTGCCGTTTCACCGCAGCGGAAATGTGCCGATGATGAGCAAAGAAAAAGAAGAAATTGCCTGGATTAATACACTCAAAGGCCTGTGTATCCTGCTGGTTATTCTGTATCACACGGTATTACCCGGCTTTGATGATACGGTAACACATCTGACCGCGGGCCTGCTCCCGGCTGAACTGTGGGTCCGGTTTAACCTGCTACTGTCACCGCTGCGCATGCCCGCCTTTTTCTTTGTATCGGGTCTGCTGGCCAGTCATGCCATTCTTCACCGGCCCTGGCAGTCTGTCGCCACCAGCCGCATTATGAATCTGTTTTACCTTTATCTGTTATGGGGCGTTATTCAGTGGGGATCCATTTCCGGCATCGCGACTGAAATTACCGGACAGCGTATTTCGCAAAATCTTAATGCGGCCTATGCAGGTTCGTTTTCAGAATTTCTCAGACTGACCTTTCTCGCCATGAGTACCGCCTGGTATTTATATGGTCTGGCACTCTATTTCCTGTGCGCCAAATGGTTTCAACATTACAAAATCCCGCTGCTTATCGTAGCCGCTGTGCTGAACTATCTGGCGGTCGAAAAGAGTATCCCGTTCTGGGGACCGCAAAGTCTGGCGCAGTATTTTATCTTTTTTGTATTGGGCGCATTTTGGTGGGCACCCATGCTACGACTGAGCGAAGGGCGACGGGAGAACAGGTTGCCGTGGCTGTTACTGGGACTGCTGGCTGTACTACAGGGCCTGCTTGATTTGAACAGCCGTCTTTTTCTCTGTCTGATTGCCATTCTGGCCAGCGTGGCCGCCTGCCGATGGTTAAGCCAGCTGGGCTGTATGGCCTGGCTGAACTGGACAGGCCGCCATACCTTACCCCTTTACGTTATTCACCGTATTTTCATTGAATATTTCGGGATGACGGCGATTTTATATGCGCAACGTCACCAGCTTTTTGAGCTGGCAGGCTTTTCATGGCTTTGGGCCTGTCTCTATCCTCCGGTGATGGTTACAATCTGCGCCTTGTGCTCCATGGCGGTCTGGTCATTGCTGAATCGGGGACCGGGACGCGCGCTGTTTCGCTTGCCACATCTGATGAAACGGCCTTCCATTCCGGCAGCCTGACCGTTGTACGCATGTCAGCCACCTGTCTCTGCGGCGCGTCCGGATTGCGTATGCGGGGGATGTGCGCGCAGAGACCACCTGATAGCGCGAATCCCTTCGCACTTCTCCACTGCTGAGGCGCTCAACGGCCGCGGGTTTTTCATCCGTCATAAAAAAAGGTTCATGCCAGGCATGAACCTTGATCACAACCAGAATGAAACGCGCCGACAGTTAACCGATCGTCATCAGGCTGGCGTTACCGCCCGCGGCGGCGGTGTTGACGCTCAAAGAGCGTTCAATCAGCAGGCGTTCCAGTAACAGGTTGGTTTCACCGCGGGCAAATCCCTGTACCGAGACAATCGCACCTTCACGCGCCGCAATCTGCTCGCACAGGCTGCGGAGCTGGTCGGCATCACCATGATAAATCACGGCATCAAACTGCGCGGTCAGCGGATCCTTCGCCAGGGTAATACGGCTCTTCACTGCTGCCGGTAAGGTATTAAGCAGCGTACGATGCAGGTCATCATCCGGCCACAGGGCCTGACTGCCGACGCTGGTTACCGCAGCCAGCTGAATCAGCGCATCGTCGTTGTTATCTGCCAGACAGAGCACCTGTTCGCGCGGGAGTAACAGGAAGGTGTTGCGCTCTCCTGTTGGGCCCGGCAGCAGACGAACCGTACCGGCCTGCGCCAGCTGTTCATAATGCTGACACAGCGCAGACAGCTGTGGCTTATCTTTTGCCCAGTCGGTCAGTGCCTGATGCGGCGCTAACATGCGTTGACGCTGACTGTTGTCTGCGGGACGTTCCGCATCCTGACGGGCGAGGGTGGTGCTCAGCGCCTCATCCGGGCGGTTAGCCAGCAGACGATAAAGATACAGTGGGCCGCCCGCTTTTGGACCGGTACCTGAGAGGCCTTCGCCCCCAAAGGGTTGCACACCGACGACCGCGCCGACCATGTTGCGGTTAACATACAGGTTACCCACTTTGGCACTGGCGGTGACCTGCGTGATGGTTTCGTCGATGCGCGTATGAACACCCAGGGTCAGGCCATAGCCTGTGGCGTTAATCTGCTCAACGATCTGCGGCAGGTTGCTGCGGGTAAAACGCACCACGTGCAGGACAGGACCAAACACTTCCTGGGTCAGATCGCTGACCTTATCCAGCTCAATCAGCGTTGGTTTCACAAAGGTGCCTGTAAAGGTGCCTGTGGCCCATTCTTTGCTGTCATGTGGGTTATCCTGTGCCGTCTGGTAGACCTTAAAGCCTTTATTACGCATGGCCTGAATATGGCGTTCGATGTTGGCTTTGGCTTCCTGATCAATCACCGGACCGATGTCGGTGGACAGGCGTTCCGGGTTGCCCATGCGGCATTCCGCCATCGCGCCACGCAGCATTTTTAACGTGTGGTCTGCGACGTCTTCCTGCACGCAGAGCAGACGCAGGGCGGAGCAGCGTTGTCCCGCGCTGTCAAAGGCCGATGCCACGATGTCGACAACCACCTGTTCGGTCAGCGCGGAGGAGTCCACAATCATGGCATTCATTCCGCCCGTTTCCGCAATCAGCGGTGTCGGACGGCCCTGCGGATCGAGTCTGCCCGCCAGATTGCGTTGCAGCAGCGTGGCAACGGCGGTAGAGCCGGTAAACATGACGCCGCGCACCCGTTCGTCGCCGGTGAGCTGTGCCCCCACGGTTTCGCCCTGACCCGGCAGCAGTTGCAGTACACCGGCGGGCACGCCAGCGCTCAGTAAAATATTGACGGCCTGTGCGGCAATTAACGGCGTTTGCTCGGCGGGTTTCGCCAGCACGCTGTTACCTGCCGCCAGAGCCGCGGCGATTTGGCCGGTAAAAATGGCCAGCGGAAAGTTCCACGGGCTGATGCAGACTACCGGGCCAAGCGGACGGTGGGTTTCGTTATCGAAATCATGGCGCACAATGCCGGCATAGTAATAAAGGAAATCGACCGCTTCACGCACCTCGGCAATGGCGTTGTTATAGGTTTTTCCGGCTTCACGCACCAGAAGACCCAGCAGTTGCTGTAGCTGGCTTTCCATCAGCTGTGCGGCGCGCTCCAGAATGGCGGCACGCTCCTGCGGCGGCGTGGCAAACCAGATAGGGCCGGCATTAACGGCGGCCTCAATGGCCAGGGAAACCTCCTGTTCGGATGCCTGGCGCACGGTGCCCACCACATCCGCAGGGACGGCCGGATTGAGCACTGGCTCGCTTTCCCCTCCCGTTAAAGGGCCGTCGATAAGCGGTTGCGCCACATACGTTTCGGTAGCACCGCTCAGCAGCGCGCTGGACAGTGACGCAAGACGATGTTCATTCGCCATATCAAGACCGGCGGAGTTCACGCGGTCCTCACCATACAGGTCACGTGGTAACGGAATTTTCGGGTGCGGCAGGCCCAGTGTTCCTTCGCTGAGACCCAGTTTTTCCACTTCGGCAACCGGATCGGCGACCAGTTCGTCGATGGGCAGTGACGTATCGGCGATGCGGTTAACGAAGGAGGTATTCGCGCCGTTCTCCAGTAAGCGTCGCACCAGATAGGCGAGCAGCGTTTCATGCGTACCGACCGGGGCATAAATACGGCAGGGACGATTAAGTTTACCGTCTGCGACCTTGCCGACCACCTGTTCATACAGCGGTTCACCCATGCCGTGCAGGCACTGGAACTCGTACTGACCCGGATAGTAGTTATTGCCTGCCAGCTGATAAATGGCGGCCAGGGTGTGCGCATTGTGCGTGGCAAACTGCGGATAGATCAGGTTCGGCACCGCCAGCAGCTTGCGCGCGCAGGCCAGGTACGAAATGTCGGTATACACTTTGCGCGTGTACACCGGATAGCCCTCCAGGCCTTCCATCTGGGCGCGTTTAATTTCGCTGTCCCAGTAAGCGCCTTTCACCAGACGAATCATCAAACGGCGGCGGCTACGTTGCGCCAGGTCGATCAGCTCATCAATAACAAACGGACAGCGCTTCATATAGGCCTGAATGACAAAGCCGATACCGTTCCAGCCCTCCAGTTCAGGCTCAAAACACAGCCTTTCGAGCATATCAAGAGAGATTTCCAGGCGGTCGGCTTCTTCTGCATCAATATTAATGCCGATGTCGTAAGAGCGGGCCAGTAGCGTCAGCGACTTAAGCAGCGGATACAGCTCATCCATCACCCGGTCGTACTGGGCACGGCTGTAGCGCGGGTGCAGGGCAGAGAGCTTAATTGAAATGCCCGGGCCTTCATAAATGCCGCGGCCATTGGAGGCTTTGCCAATCGCATGAATCGCCTGCTGATACGAAACCAGATAGGCTTTCGCATCGCTGGCGGTCAGGGCGGCTTCGCCCAGCATATCGTAAGAGTAACGGAAACCTTTCTCTTCAAGCTTACGGGCGTTAGCCAGTGCTTCGGCGATGGTTTCACCCGTCACGAACTGTTCACCCATCAGGCGCATCGCCATATCCACGCCTTTACGGATCAGCGGTTCACCACTCTTGCCAATGATCCGGTTGAGCGAGCGCGACAGATTCGCTTCGTTATGCGTTGAGACCAGGCGGCCGGTAAATAACAGGCCCCAGGTGGCGGCGTTAACAAACATGGATGGACTGCGGCCCAGATGCGACTGCCAGTTGCCGTTACTGATCTTGTCACGGATAAGCGCATCGCGCGTCGGTTTATCCGGAATACGCAGCAACGCTTCCGCCAGGCACATCAGCGCCACGCCTTCCTGTGAAGATAATGAAAACTCCTGAAGCAGACTTTGCACCATACCGGCGCGTCCGGTTGCCCCTTTTTGGTGCCTGAGCTTCTCTGCCAGGGTAAAGGCGAGCTGCCGGGTTTTTTCAGCCAGCGGAGCGGGAAGGCGGGCTTGCTCCAGCAACATGGGAACGGCATCGGTTTCCGGTCTACGCCAGGCGGCCGTCACGGCCGAACGGGCTACCGACTGCGGCAGGATGTGCTCTGCGAAGTCAAGGAACGGCTGAACCATCTCGTCCGCAGCGACCTCATCAGAAACCGATTCGTTGAGCTGCAGGGGAATCTCTTCCACTGTTTCACCGGCTTCTAACTGCACGAGATAGTTAAAGATCGCTTGTTTAATCAGCCAGTGCGGCGTGCGATCCATTTTCTGTGCCGCCAGTTTAATGCGACTGCGGGTGGCTTCATCCAGCTTCACCCCCATGGTCGTTGTTCCCATGATTTCTGTTCCTTAAAACGTTTTTTACCAGAGCAAGGGCTGCACTATCACTCATGTTGCAACTTTGTGCAACCGTGTTAAATGTGACCTTGCTTCCACACTTTACCGCCGCTTTTGCCATTAACATTTAAAAGCGGCACAAATCTTGCTGCAAGAAACTCGCCAATGTTGCAACCCCCTTCAATTTAAACAGGGTTGTGGTGGTAAAGGTGCAACTTAAGTGTGAGCGGGCGCAACCTGTGAACATTTAAAACAGGGAGAGAGGTGAAACTGATGTAACGGATGTGTTAAATGCATTGTGTAGAACGTGCCTTTACGGCAGGATACCGCGCCTTAAGGGAAACGGGTCTTTTATCGATGCGGTAATACGCTGACGCTACCCCGTTCCGGTGGCGCAGGAAAAGATTTCTCTTAAGAGATCGGATAATAACGGAGAAACACATGACAGTAAGTACACCCATGCTGGTGACCTTTTTAATTTATATCCTCGGGATGGTGCTCATCGGTTTTATTGCCTGGCGCTCAACCAAAAACTTTGATGACTACATTCTGGGCGGTCGCAGCCTGGGCAGTGTGGTTACCGCGCTGTCAGCGGGTGCCTCTGACATGAGCGGCTGGCTGCTGATGGGCTTACCCGGTGCCATTTTTCTCTCCGGCATTTCAGAAAGCTGGATCGCCATTGGTCTGATTATTGGTGCCTGGCTTAACTGGAAAATTGTCGCGGGTCGTTTACGCGTCCAGACAGAACATCATGATAACGCCTTAACCTTGCCCGACTTTTTCACCAGCCGCTTTGAAGATCGCAGCAAAATTCTGCGTGTGATTTCTGCGGTCGTCATCCTGATGTTTTTCACCATTTACTGTGCTTCCGGTGTGGTTGCCGGTGCGCGCCTGTTTGAAAGCACCTTTGGAATGGACTACGCCACGGCCTTATGGGCCGGTGCGGCGGCGACCATTCTCTATACGCTGGTGGGCGGATTCCTGGCGGTCAGCTGGACAGATACCGTTCAGGCCAGCCTGATGATCTTCGCCCTGATTCTGACGCCGCTTATCGTCATCATGGCCGTCGGCGGTTTAAGCGATTCGCTGGCAGTCATTCAGGCTAAAAGCACGGAAAACCTGGATATGTTCAAAGGACTGAATGTGGTTGCGGTCCTGTCGCTACTGGGCTGGGGATTAGGTTATTTTGGCCAGCCCCATATTCTGGCCCGCTTTATGGCGGCGGATTCACACCGGTCAATTCGTACCGCGCGCCGTATTGGTATGGCCTGGATGATTTTGTGTCTGGCCGGCGCCGTCGCGGTTGGCTTCTTTGGTATCGCCTATTTCCAGAACAACCCGGGCGAGGCCGCTGGTGTAACTCAAAACGGCGAGCGTGTCTTTATTGAGCTGGCACGTATTCTGTTTAACCCCTGGGTTGCCGGGATTCTGCTGTCAGCCATTTTAGCGGCCGTCATGTCGACACTCAGTTGCCAACTGCTGGTGTGCTCCAGCGCCCTGACCGAAGACCTGTATAAAGGCTTTTTGCGCAAAAATGCCAGCCAGAAAGAACTGGTCTGGGTCGGTCGCCTGATGGTGCTGCTGGTCGCGCTGATTGCCATCGCGCTGGCCGCCAACCCTGAAAACCGGGTATTAGGCCTGGTCAGCTATGCATGGGCGGGCTTTGGTGCGGCGTTCGGGCCGGTTGTGCTGTTCGGCGTGTGCTGGAAACGTATGAACCGCAATG
Source organism: Pantoea sp. PNA 03-3 (assembly GCF_003201175.1). Lineage (NCBI taxonomy): Bacteria > Pseudomonadati > Pseudomonadota > Gammaproteobacteria > Enterobacterales > Erwiniaceae > Pantoea > Pantoea sp. PNA 03-3. The sequence continues at coordinate 30,996 of NZ_QICO01000001.1, forward strand.
GCGCATTAGCGGGCATGGTTGTCGGTGCGGTGACCGTGGTGGTCTGGAAGCAGTATGGCTGGCTCGGTCTGTACGAAATCATTCCGGGCTTTATCCTGGCCAGTCTCGCCATCGTCGTCTTTAGCCTGGCGAGTCGCGCACCGTCAACCCAGGCGATGGCACGTTTCGATGCCGCTGAGGCCGAGTTCCAGACGAAGTAATCGCCTTCTTTTTTCCACCGCCTGCCCCCGCGAGGGCAGGCTTTTTTTTGCCCGTTATCTGGCACAGACAGTTACGAAATTATTTCGTTGTGGAACTTGTATTTTTTTGAGTGGTAATGATAATCGGTATCGTTCGTTTTTACGTAACTTTACGCGTCGTTGACGCCGGTTAACATTCAAGAGGTTGGCGATGTTCGTTCCGTTTCTCATTATGCTGCGCGAAGGGCTTGAAGCCGCGTTGATCGTCAGCCTGATCGCCAGTTATCTGAAGCGCACTCAGCGCACTCAGTGGTTTCCTGCGATGTGGGCAGGCGTCTTTATTGCCGCCGCACTCTGCCTTGGGCTGGGTATCTTTATCAACCAGACCACGGGTGAGTTTCCGCAGAAACAGCAAGAGCTGTTTGAAGGTATCGTGGCGGTAATCGCGGTCGTTATCCTGACCTCGATGGTGTTCTGGATGCGCCGGGTCGCGCGCAATATCAAACGGGAACTTGAACACGCCGTCGACGAGGCATTGCATAAATCGGCCGGCGGCGGCCTGGCGCTGGTGATGATGGTGTTTCTGGCCGTCGCACGCGAAGGGCTGGAATCAGTGTTCTTTCTGCTAGCCGCGTTCACGCAGGATGTCGGTTATGCGCCGCCGTTGGGTGCGGTGTTGGGGCTGGCCACGGCGGTGGTGCTGGGCATGCTGATCTACTGGGGCGGCCTGCGTCTGAACATGGCGCACTTTTTCCGCTGGACCAGTATTTTCATTCTGCTGGTGGCAGCAGGCCTGGCGGCAGGGGCTATTCGCGCTTTTCATGAGGCAGGGCTGTGGAACCATTTTCAGCAGGTGGCCTTTGATATGAGCCCGATCTTATCCACGCATTCGCTGTTTGGCACAGTGCTGGAAGGCATGCTTGGCTATCAGGAAGCGCCCAGCGTCAGTGAAGTCGCTGTCTGGCTGCTCTATCTGATCCCCGCTTTATTATTGTTTGTTATGCCTGCACGCGCTGATACCTCAGCAGCTGCGCGCTAACGCGTTTACCCGGCGCGTCAGCCGCGCCTCTGACTGAACAGGGAAAAAATATGATGATGCGTTTTAACCGTAATGCGGTACTGGCTTCTCTGCTGGCGTTTTCTGGCTCTTCACTGGCTGCAGCCATTCCGCAGGTCAGCGTCACTGTGACGGACAAACAGTGTGAGCCCATGTCAGTTACGGTACAGGCCGGTAAAACTCAGTTTCTGATTAAAAATAACAGCCAAAAAGCGCTGGAATGGGAAATTCTCAAAGGCGTGATGGTGGTCGAAGAGCGCGAAAATATTGCGCCGGGCTTTAGCCAGAAACTGACGGCCAACCTGGAAGCCGGGGAATATGACATGACCTGTGGCCTGCTGACGAACCCGAAAGGCAAACTGATCGTGCAGGGCACCGGGAGCAAAAGTGCGCAACAAGGCAAACCCGAACTGATGCAACTGGCGGGCCCCATTAATGCCTATAAAGCTTATGTCACTGAGGAAGTGAGTCAGCTGGTATCCGGCACGCAGGCGTTTACGGATGCGGTGAAAGCCGGTGATGTGGCTAAAGCCAAAGCGTTATTTGCGCCCACCCGTCAGCACTACGAGCGCATTGAGCCGATCGCGGAGCTGTTTTCTGACCTTGATGGTCGTATTGATGCCCGCGAAGATGATTACGAGAAAAAAGCCGACGATCCGAAATTTACCGGCTTCCATCGTCTCGAAAAAGCCCTGTTTGCAGATAACACGACGAAAGACATGGCAGGCTATGCCGACCAGTTAAATCACGATGTGCATGACCTGCAACAACGCGTGAGTGAACTGGCATTTCCTCCGGCGAAAGTGGTGGGCGGAGCCGCCGGGCTGATTGAAGAGGTGGCGGCGACCAAAATCTCTGGCGAAGAGGATCGCTACAGCCGCACGGATCTGTGGGATTTCCGCGCGAATGTGGATGGCGCACAAAAAATTGTCACACTTTTACGTCCGGTACTGCAGCAGGCGAACCCACAGCTTTTAGCAAAAATAGACGCTAACTTCGGTAAAGTGGATGCGATTCTGGATAAATACCGCACGCAGAAAGGTTATGAATCCTATGAAAAACTGACCCAGGCTGACCGCACGGCGCTGAAAGGGCCGATCACCGCTCTGGCGGAAGATCTTTCCCTACTGCGTGGCACACTGGGCCTGAACTAATCATGGACAAGGATCAGGAATTACAGCAGCCTGCGCGGCGGCGTTTATTAAAAGGGCTGGGCATGCTGGGCGGCGCGGCTGCAGTAGGCGCGGGCTGTCCGTTTCATGCCGGGGCTGCTGAGCAGCCCGACAGTTTTGCACCGGGCACGGTTACGCCGAACGCGCGTCAGCAACGACAGCCTTTCTATGGCGTGCATCAGGCGGGCATTATTACCCCACAGCAGGCCGCCATGATGCTGGTGGCGTTTGATGTGCTGACCAGCGACAGGCGTGAGCTGCAGCGGTTGTTTCAACTGCTGACACAGCGCATTGCGTTTTTAACGGCGGGCGGCAAGGCCCCCGCCGTGGTCAACCCACAGCTGCCACCGATGGATTCCGGTATCCTGGGGGCCGAGATTGCCCCCGATAATCTGACCATCACGGTGTCAGTCGGTAACGCGCTGTTTGACGGGCGTTTCGGTCTGGCTGCGCTCAAACCCGCGAAACTGCAGCCGATGACCCGGTTCCCTAATGATTCGCTGGATGCCAGTCAGTGCCATGGCGATCTGCTGTTGCAGATTTGCGCCAATACCCAGGACACGGTGATCCACGCGCTGCGCGATATCATCAAACATACGCCGGATCTGCTGGGCGTACGCTGGCGGCGGGAAGGGTTTATCTCCGATCATGCCGCGCGCAGCGCGGGCAAAGAAACGCCCATTAATCTGCTGGGCTTTAAAGACGGCACGGCAAATCCGGACACGCACAATCACGCCTTGATGGATAAGCTGCTCTGGGTCACCGAGGATCAGCACGAGCCAGCCTGGGCGCGGAATGGCAGCTATCAGGCGGTAAGGTTGATTCGTTTCCACGTGGAAATGTGGGATCGCACACCGTTGGGCGAACAGCAGACCATTTTCGGTCGCGAAAAGCTGAGCGGCGCGCCGCTGGGTATGAAAAATGAACATGACGTTCCCGATTACCGTAACGATCCGGATGGCCAGATAATTGCGCTGGATGCGCATATTCGTCTGGCAAACCCCCGTACGCCCGCCACGGAAAGCAGCCTGATGTTGCGCCGGGGATACAGTTATTCGTCCGGTGTTTCCGCTTCAGGTCAACTGGAGATGGGATTACTCTTCGTCTGCTATCAGCATGATTTGGAATTGGGTTTCCTTACCGTCCAGAACCGCTTAAATGGCGAAGCGCTGGAAGAGTATATACGTCCGTTTGGCGGCGGTTACTTTTTTGTCTTACCCGGCGTGGTGAATGAAAACCATTATTTAGGCCAGTCCTTACTGGAAAGTTGATTAAATTTTAGGCGCGGCATTCTGTGTCTGACAGCGCAGCGTGCCGTGTTTTCATATTGCCGTTTTTTCCCCGTACGGCTTTTTTATCGCCCCGTTTAACACGCCTTTTAACGTGACGTAAAATATACTAACCCTCTGTAATAAATACGTAATTTAATTTAAGTAAGGTCTTCGTTAACGGTCGGTTGAATATTTATTTTTCATGAAAGTGAAAATACTGTTGCAAAATACCAATAAGATGGTTCACTTTACTATGAAAGCGTAATCGGGCGTGTTGATGTCTCACACTGGAGTTCGCGCATGGATAGATGTTTTTACAGCCGTTTAGCAGTAAACAATATCGCACTCACCCGTGAGGGACGTTCTTCCTCAACCGCTTTTACATCTCAATGTGTTTTCTCTCTTCAACTTCACTCCTTTTTACCGGTATACGGTCAGGCTGTTTTGCTGCCGGATATCAATCGTCATGGCCTGTCACGGCTCTAAAGGAAGCCAACTGAAACCTCTAAAGCGTTCACGTAATCGCAACGGGCGTATTGCCTGAAGCGGGAAATGAAACCAACTGTAAGGTGCCACTATGGGAAGACAGAAAGCAGTGATCAAAGCGCGTCGAGAAGCAAGACGAGTGCTTCGTAATGACTCACGCAGTCATCGTCAGCGTGAAGAAGAATCGGTCACTTCGCTGGTGCAAATGGGTGGGCTTGATGCAATTGGCATGGCACGCGATGTGCGTGACCGGGCGCCGATTGAAGCCCGAAATGAAGCTCAGGCGCATTATCTTAACGCCATAGAAACAAAACAGCTTATCTTCGCCACGGGCGAAGCGGGCTGCGGCAAAACCTGGATTAGTGCTGCGAAAGCAGCAGAGGCCCTGATTCATAAGGATATCGACAGGATTATCGTTACGCGCCCGGTGCTACAGGCGGATGAGGATCTGGGATTCCTTCCCGGTGATATCTCAGAGAAATTCGCCCCCTATTTCCGCCCGGTTTACGACATTCTGGTTAAACGTCTTGGCGCATCCTTTATGCAATATTGTCTGCGTCCGGAAATCGGCAAAGTGGAAATTGCGCCTTTTGCCTATATGCGCGGCCGCACCTTTGAAAATGCGGTAGTGATTCTGGACGAAGCGCAGAACGTGACGGCTGCGCAGATGAAAATGTTCCTGACCCGCCTTGGCGAAAATGTCACGGTGATTGTTAACGGCGATATTACCCAGTGCGATTTGCCCGCTGGGGTGCCTTCCGGTCTCGCAGACGCGCTGGCGCGTTTCGAAGAGGACGAGATGGTTGGCATTGTCCGTTTCGGCAAAGAGGATTGTGTGCGTTCCGCGCTGTGTCAGCGCACTCTGCACGCGTACAGCTAGCGTTCGATTGAGTCATGTAGCGACCAAACCCGGCTCCGGCCGGGTTTTTTTGTGTCTCAGATTCGCCGCCTGGCCGCGATCATTCACCGCTGCCGATCTGCCAGATAAAGGTCGGATCGCGCCGGTTCACTTCCCAGTCGCCGACATTTCGGCTCTTGTAGATCACCGGATTGTGGGACGCGATGGTTCGGGCATTGCGCCAGTGCCTGTCCAGCGCGTTTATCACCCGCGTATCTGACGCGCCCAGCGCATTAAATAACTCGCTGGCCGCGCGGGTAATCCATTCAACGGCGACGACCTGCGCTTTGGCGGCCTCCACTTCGGCCTGCACGTTGGCTGCGTGAATCAGGCTTTCTGCTTGCCCTTGTTGGTGCGCATCAAACGCAAGCTGGAGCGACGGCGTGGCCTGCTGCACGGCGGCATCTGTCGCCCAGACCCAACTACTTATCTGGCCGACAACCTGCAACACCTGCACATCCTGTTTGACCTGGCGGGCATTACCGTGGCTGTAAATGCGTTTTCGTTGTGCAACGCTCCGGGACACATCCCGCACAATAGCGCGACCAATGCCGGCCAGGGTCGCGAGTAAGACATGCTGATAAAAAGCCGTCTGATAGCGAAAGCGTTCACTAAAGTCATACACATGCGCAGGCTCCACGTGCGCCTCGCGAAAGCGCGTAGTGCCGCTACCGGTCAGGCGTTGCCCAAATCCATCCCAGTCATCGTCCCGCTCAACGCTGTCCTGATGAGTGCTCACCACCGCAATCACGTCGCGCTGGTTATCGGTGCGCTTAGCGTACACATCAATCCAGTCGGCATAGAGTGTGCCGGTGCTGTAAAACTTTTCGCCCGTCAGTTGCCAACCGTGCCCGGTAGGGGAAACGGTGGTATTCACGTCTCCCAGCCTGACGCTGCCCGTTTCACTCCAGCCACTGCCGACGATGTCGCCATCAACAAAGCGGCGAAACCAGCGTTGACGGTCTTCGCTGTCAGGTTGATTGAGGCGATCCTCGACAAAGGCCATATGGGCGCGCAGAGCCTGAGGCAGATTGGAATCCGCTTCTGCCAGCTCGGTGAGCAAACGAAAAAGCTGCGGCAGCGAGGCTCCCAGGCCGCCATTAGCCGTTGGGATACGCAGCGTGCCAAAGCCCGCCGCCTTAAGCCAGTTTATCGGCTCATGCAACAGTGTCCGGTCGCGTTCGCGTGCAGCGGCCCCGTCGGCGATGCGGGCAAAAACAGGACGAAAGCGTTCTGCCAGACGGGTGTAATCAGGTTCAGACATGGTGTTCTCCTTGGGCTGACGGGTCATCAATATCGTGGCGCGTCGGTTCAAAGCGCACCACAAGCAGGAAAATGATGGGGATGAGAGCGGCCAGTGACACGATCCAGAACAGGTTGGTGCCATAAGCCGCCTGCAATATCGGCAGAATGAACAGCGCCAGTGCGCTTCCTGCACCAGAGATCGAACGGCTAAATCCGACGCCAGTGGCGCGAATAGATGTGGGATAGGCGAGGGCGGGATAGATCATTAACTGCGCACCGGGTCCGAACCCTTCGGCAAACAGCCACACTCCCAGCAGCAGAATGGCAAAGACCACACCGTAAGTGGCTTCAGGATGCCCGATCAAGGCCAGTGAAATCAGGGCGATAAACTGTAGCGCAAACCCCGCGATGGCCACATGACGAGAGGGAAATTTCCAGGCCAGTCGCATGCCCAGCAGGCCGCCGGTAAAGGCGAACAGCGCATTAAGTCCCAGTGAGGCGGCAATGGTTTCGAACACGCCCGCGCCCAGAAACTGCGCCAGAATCGAGGGGAGGAAAAATGCGATAGCCGTATATTCAAAAGCGATACAGGCGTTCATCACCGCTGCCACGATAGTGCGTTCGCGATATGGCTTCTGGAACAGCACGCGGAAACTGACCGCCGGTGCGACAGGCTCGATGGCAGGGGACTTATCTTCATGTGCCTGGATGCCATAGGACTCACGCAGAATACGGACCGCACCGCGTAAATCTCCCTGATTAGCCGCCCATAAAGGCGATTCGTTCATAAACTTGCTGCGCACGGCAATAATCAGCAGGGCAGGCACGGCACCAAACAACAGCGATGCCCGCCACAGCCAGTCAATGTGCTGGGCTGGCAACAGGAAGTAGAGGGCGAAGATGATGAAAAAGCAGACCGACGAGGCGGCATACCACATCGGGCACCAGGCCGCCAGTCGCGCAGCTTTGTTGCCTTTACCCGAAAACTTCGAGAATTCGGCCAGATAGGCCATGGCCACAGGCAAATCCATTCCCACACCAATGCCCATCAAAAAGCGCGCCCCGATCAGTACCCAGACATTCGGAGCCAGACCGGCAGCGAGGGCAGAAACGACGAAAAAAAGCATGTCTGCCATAAACACCGAATAGCGACCGTATTTATCGGTCAGCCAGCCGCCAGCCAGGTTGCCCACAATGGTGCCGATCATAATGGAGGAGGTGACCAGCCCGGTTAAGGTTGGCGTTAAGCTAAACGTCTTAACGACATCATCGATGCCGTAGGACAGCGTCGTGAGGTCATAGGCATCCAGAAAAACGCCGCCCAGCGCCAGAAACACGATCCAGCGCGCATAGCTGTTTTTGTCACTTTGCGTATTGATCAGTCGGGCCACATCGTTGACGGAGCGAACCGGTGTGGAAGGCGGCGAGGGGATCGCCACATCATCATCGATATTGAGAGTGCTCATGTTTTCCTCGTTATTGTCTGTACAGGTGCTGCCTTTATAAGCAGTGCATACGCAGTAAACAAACAAGAAAAAGTGATAAGGAATGCTTTAATTTCAATAAGTTATTTTTTATTCTCAGGCATGAAAAAGACCGGAAACGTGGGCACGCTTCCGGTATGGGTTGGGTGAATCAGGCTAACGAAGCCGTCTCGTTATGTTATGAGGCTTCAGCAGGGACGATCAGGCCCGCTGACGAGGGCGTGCGTCGGTAGCTGGCACCAGGATGAGGATGAGTAAGGCGATCGCCCAGCCCAAAAAGCTTCTCCCGTAACGTGCCGGGCTGGTAATCCTGCTTATATACGCCGCGTTTTTGCAGTTCCGGCACCAGCAGGTTCACGACGTCAGCAAAGGTTTCATGGGTAACGGCATAAGCCAGATTAAAACCGTCAACGTCTGTTTCCTCCACCCAGCTCTGTAGTTCATCTGCCACGGTTTCGGTGCTGCCCACCAGCAACGGCCCAAAGCCGCCAATGCCTACCCAGTCGGCCATGTTTTGCACCGTCCATTCACGCTGCGGATCGGCGGTCGAGAAGCTCTCTACAACAGACTGAATCGCATCGGTATGAAGATGTTTAAACACCTGATCGGGTTGATACTGACTAAAGTCAATGCCGGTCCAGCCGGAAATCAGGGCAAGGGCACCTTCGTGGCTGACATAACGTTTGTAATCCTGCCATTTGGCCTGGGCCAGCTTATCGGTCTCGCCCACGATCACGGTTTGCATATTGAAAATGAGAATGCTGCGCGGATCGCGTCCGGCCTCCTCTGCGCGCCGACGAATATCGGCCACGGTTTTCCTGAGCAGCACCTTAGACGGCGCGGCAACAAACACGCACTCGGCATGTTGCGCGGCAAAAGCCTTACCGCGGCTGGAGGCACCCGCCTGATATAACACCGGCGTGCGCTGTGGTGACGGCTCACACAGATGAATGCCCGGCACCTGGAAAAAGGTGCCCTGATGGTTGATCGGATGGACTTTGTTCGGATCGCTGAAGATATGGCGCTCCCGGTCGCGGATAACGGCGTCGTCTTCCCAGCTGCCTTCCAGCAGTTTATAAACCACCTGCAAATACTCATCTGCATAATCGTAACGGGCATCATGACGGGTTTGCGTGGCCTGGCCCAGATTGCGTGCGCCGCTTTCCAGATAGGAGGTGACGATGTTCCAGCCAATCCGCCCTTTGGTAAGATGGTCCAGCGTCGACATCCTGCGCGCAAACGGATAAGGATGCTCAAACGAAAGCGAGGCGGTCAGGCCGAAACCGAGATGCTGAGTGACCATCGCCATTGGGGTGATCAGCGCCAGCGGATCGTTAACCGGCACCTGAGAGGCACTGCGAAGGGCGGCATCATTGTTGCCGTTAAAAACATCATAAATGCCCAGTACATCGGCGATAAACAGGCCGTCAAATTTACCGCGCTCCAGCAGCACGGCTAAGTCTGTCCAGTATTCCAGGTCTTTGTACTGCCAGGAGCGATCGCGCGGATGCGCCCACAGGCCGGGTGACTGATGACCCACGCAATTCATATCAAAGGCATTTAAGCGGATTTCACGTTGTTTAGGCATAGCAGGCTCCTGAGCGGATGCGGCACGCCGGTGCCGCCCACTTTTTAGGGGGATAATAAACAGGTAAGTGATTAGTCAGTCAGTGAAAGGGGACATCGCTCGTTTAGCGTAGCGGTTGTGAGATTCAGCAGTTGACGGGCAACCGCTTCCGCATGCATTGCCACCTGCGGCAGGCCCATCAGTTCACCAAACCGACCGCGGGCCGCGGGACCGACCACATACAGATGGGAATTGCTGTGGCCCTGTGCCGTTCGCGTCTGCGACAGGGCATTGACATCAATGCCAAGCGCTAAAGGATCGGGCCGGATGACGCCGTCATCACACAACTGGCGTAGCAGGGCATCATGTTGTACCAGTTTCCCGTGCGCCGGGCCGGTGGTCACGATCACCTTATCCACCTCCCGCGTCACGACTTCGCCCGAGCGAGTTTGCAGATGCAGCCGTACCGCAGAATAGCTGGACTCTGCCGCCGTCAGCCGCGCCGCCATCACCTGCAACGATCCGTTTTCCTGCCGCGCGTTCAGCACCTGGCCTGCCTGTGGCGCAATGCGGTAGCGGTGCACATCCCACCACGGCCGCAGATGGCGCAGAAAGCGCCGTTGCTCATTCAGTGGCAGGCTCTGCCAGAGGGTCTGGCCCTGCCGACGAACCTCATCAAAGACGACCTGCCACGGAAGCCCGCGCGCCGCCGCCAGACGCATGTCCTGGCGGATGCGCCGTAACCAGCAGCGCACACCCGCTGGCCTGGCAAGGTGCCCTTCAAGCGACCAACTGAGGTCATGCTGACTGATATTGGGCCGGGGAAGTTGTCCACGGCGTGAAAACACGGTGACAGGGCCGCGGTGTCCCTGGCGATCCAGCGTGGCCACCATATCCGCCATCGTTAAACCGCTGCCCACAATGGCGATGCGCTCCTCCGGACCGACAGAGGCGAGGGCGTTCTCCTGCCAGGGATCGGCGATGATGGCGGGATGGTCAGCCAGTGCGGTTAACGCGCCAGGCAACGACGGCGCGGGATGACTGACGGCCAGGACCACAATGTCGGCGGCAAGGTGTTTGCCGGCGGCGGTGCTGACCGTGCCGTCCCGGAAAGCCACAGCGCGATCCTTCAGATGCGCCAGAACGACAGGCGACTCACGTTGTGCCGCCTCGAACTGTGCATTGACCCAACGGGCAAACTGCCTGCGCTGAGGATAGACATGACCATCGTGCCAGCGCGCGGCGGGATCGCTGACATATGCATCAGAGGCGCGATACCAGCGATCAAAGCTGCCTTCTTCCTCTCCCGCCAGCTGCATGCGTGACGCGGGTACATTAAGGCGGTGAGCCGGATCGGCCGTCGAGTAGGCAACGCCCTGCGCCAGCTGCGACCGGGGTTCGATGAGCGTGACACGCAGTCCGGCCTGGCCCAGACGACCCAGATGCACGGCCAGCGCTGTCCCGCTAAATCCACCGCCCACGATGACAATATGCTGCTCTGACATAAACCGCCTCATTTGTTAGCTGGCACTGGCGCTTTTTTCGGGACGACGATCGCCACCGATAGTTTCACCAAAGGGACCTGTATTCACGCTGCGCTGTGCTTTCCCGGCGTGCGTCGACAGCGGCAGCAGTGGCATCAGTAACTCGGCTACCCGGTGCGCTTCTTCCAGATGCGGATAGCCCGACAGAATAAAGTTATCAATCCCCAGCGCCTGGTATTCCCGAATCCGCGCAGCCACCTGCTGAGGGTTGCCGACCAGTGCAGTGCCCGCGCCGCCGCGCACCAGTCCGACGCCTGCCCATAAATTGGGGCCGATGCGTAAGCCTTCGCGTGAACCGCCGTGCAGTGCACTCATGCGCGCCTGGCCCGTCGAATCCATACGGGCAAAGATCTTCTGAGCGGATGCGATGGTTTCATCATCCAGATGAGCTATCAGTTTATCGGCTGCTGCCCAGGCTTCCTCTTCGGTTTCACGCACAATAACGTGCAGTCGAATGCCGTAGGACAACGCCCGGCCACGTTCCTGCGCCCGCTGGCGCACAACGTTCAGTTTGGCGGCAACCTGCTCAACGGGTTCGCCCCAGGTGAGATAAGTATCGACCTGACTGGCGGCCACGTCGACCGCATCGTCCGACGAACCACCAAAGTAGAGCGGTGGACCGTCGGCCTGCACAGGCGGAAACAGAATTTCAGCGCCCTCCACACGAATATGTTCACCGTGGAAGTCCACTTTCTCGCCTTTCAGCAAACGGGAATAGACCTCCAGGAACTCCCGCGTGACCTGATAGCGTTCGGCATGACTCAGGAAAATACCGTCGCCTTTATTTTCCACCGGATCGCCACCCGTCACCACATTGATCAGTAAGCGCCCGTCTGACAGACGGTCCAGCGTTGCCGCCATGCGCGCCGCCAGGCTCGGCGGCTGCAACCCCGGCCTGACCGCCACCAGATAACGCAGCTGTTTAGTGATGGGGGCCAGAGCCGCCGCCACCAGCCAGGAATCTTCACAACTTTTACCCGTGGGGATCAGTACGCCGTAGAAACCTAGATTGTCTGCCGCCAGGGCGACCTGTTGCAGATAGGGCAGATCGACCGCTCTTCCGCCCTGGGTGGTCCCCAGATAACGTCCGTCACCGTGGGTGGGTAAAAACCAGAACAGATTAATGTTTTTCTCAGAGGCTTCAGGCATTAGCAGATTCCTTTATAACGATATTTGAAATTGGCAAATGAAAAGCAATCTTTCAGTTATAAAGCCATTAGCAGAATACGTGCCAACTGTGTCTGGTCATTTTTTCCTTTGAATTTATAGCGTTATGATTTCAGCTTTCAGGTACGCGCTGTTGCACATGCAGCAGGCGTTGAACTTCAGTGCTGCATTTGCAGCACAGGGGCTCAGCCCGTGGCTCGTTTCCCTTCACGCTTAGCGTTATCGTGAGCGCTCAGTCACTTTGCAGGTATTCGCTATGGAACACGCTGGTCCCGATTTAATTGACCCGGCTTCTCTGGCCTTCAAAAGTATCCTGGATCGCCTGGCACCCACGGATGCCACGGTGTTAATCATTGGCGAAACCGGCACCGGTAAAGAGGTGATGGCGCGCTATCTGCATCACCACAGCCCGCGCCGCCGCGCGCCCTTTGTCGCCGTGAACTGCGGCGCACTGACGGAAAGTCTTGCCGAGTCAGAACTGTTTGGGCATGAGAAGGGCGCGTTTACCGGTGCCACGGAACGTCATCGTGGCTGGTTCGAGGCGGCGCAGGGCGGCACGCTGCTGCTGGATGAGATCGGTGAACTCAGTTTGCCGCTCCAGGTAAAACTGTTGCGCGTATTGCAGGAGAGAGAGATTACCCGGGTAGGTTCATCTCAGGCGATAAAGGTAAATGTTCGGGTGCTTGCCGCCACGAACCGCGACCTGACCGGTGCGATTGCCGAACGGCGCTTCCGCGAGGATCTCTATTACCGGCTGAATGTGGCCAGCGTGGCGCTGCCGCCTCTGCGCGAGCGCCGTGAGGATATACCGGTGCTGGCCGCGTATTTTCTGCAACACTATGCGCGCCGACTGGGCCGACCTCAGCTGCGTCTGAGTGAGGAGGCGATCGCGACGTTAAGCCGGTACGCCTGGCCGGGCAATATTCGGGAGCTGGAAAACACATTACATAATGCTGTTCTGCTCAGCCAGGAAACACTTATTGGCCCCGGGCATCTGCGTCTGGGCCGCGTGACTGAGGCTGCACCGGTGCCTGAACAGGACGTGATTGATCAGTTTATCCGGCAGCAACTGCAGCACAGTGAAACGCCCCTGTATCCCAGAATTATTGAATCCTTAGTGCGGAATGCCTATGCGCTGAGTCAGGGAAATCAGCTCCAGGCGGCAGCGCTGTTGGGGATCAGCCGTCACAGCCTGCGCACCCATCTGGGCCACTGCGGCATCATTAAGCCGCGCCGCAGCAGCGTCATCGCGCCATCGCGTGCTTTGACAGACTCTGTGGTGCAGGAGCGCGAGTTGCGTATTGGTTACCAGAAGTTCGGCAATCTTGGCATTCTCAAAGCCCGTCAGCATCTTGAGCAGCAGCTGGTGGGTCAGAATGTCCGCGTGTTGTGGAGTGAATTTCCTGCGGGGCCACAGTTGCTGCACGCCCTGCGCGATCAGGAAATTGACTTTGGTACGACAGGCGAAGTTCCGCCCCTGTTTGCCCAGGCCGATCAGGGCACGATGGTCTATGTGGCCTGGGAACCGCCTGCGCCGCAAAGTGTTGCCCTGATGGTCGCCAGACACAGCGCCATCACGACGATTGCCGATCTCAAAGGCAAGCGCATTGCGGTGAATAAAGGTTCTAACGTCCATTTTTTGCTGCTGCAGATCCTCGATGAAGCAGGCCTGACGCTGGACGACGTGCGTATCGTGTATGCCCCACCGAAATACCCGTTAACCGCCAGCGACCTGAATGCGGTCGATGCCTGGATGATGTGGGACCCTTTACTGAGTGAGGCCGAACGTGGCGATCAACTGCGCGTCATTGCCGATGGCGTGGGCCGGGTCAGCAACCATCAGTTCTATCTGGCGGATCGCCAGTTTGCTACGCATTCACCCGATTTACTGCGCCTGTTGATGACCGCGCTGGAGCAGACTGGCCAGTATATCGATGCCCATCCGGCCGAGGCTGCCGGGTTACTGGCAAAGGAGTTGGGCATGTCCGACAGCGCATTACGTCAGGCGCTGGCGCGGCGTAGTCATCGAACTCAGGCGATGAACTTAGCGATTATTCGCGAGCAGCAGAGAATCGCCGATCGTTTCTATGCGCTCGGTCTGTTCCCCCGCGCCATCAACGTCCGGGACAGAGTCTGGCCGCAATGACGTTTTATGACTAAGAACAGAACTTATACGCATTAAGCCCTCAGGCACGGATTTGTTATGTTGCGCTGACAACACCTTCGTTCAGGACAAAAAAATGAGAAAAATAGTGATAAGCGCACTGATTGCGCTCGCTCAACTTGGCACCTTCGTGACAGCACAGGCGGAAGACAAACCCCAGGTCGTGAATATCGGTTTTCAGAAAGCGAATATTTTTGCGCTGCTGAAATACCGTGGCACGCTCGACAGCGAATTTAAAAAGCAGGGCATTGATGTGCGCTGGGTGGAGTTCCCGGCAGGCCCGCAGATGCTGGAAGGGCTTAACGTAGGCAGTATCGATTTGGCGGCCACCGGCGATGCGCCTCCTGTTTTCGCGCAGGCGGCACAGGCCGATCTGGTCTACCTTGGCCACTCGCCGGCCAACCCGCAGACCGAGGCCATTGTGGTGCCGGCCGACTCCTCGATCAAAAGTGTCAAGGATCTGAAAGGCAAGCGCGTGGCGCTGAACAAAGGATCGGATGTTAATTATTTGCTGGTGACTGCGCTGGAGCAGGCGGGGCTGACCTATAAAGATATTACGCCGGTTTATCTTCCGCCTGCCGATGCCCGGGCCGCCTTCCAGCGCGGTGCTGTCGACGCCTGGGTTATCTGGGATCCGTATCTGGCCGAAGTCGAAACCACGGCCCATGCGCGCCTGCTGAAAAATGCCGAAGGCTTAGTGCCGCATTACACCTTTTTCCTGGCCAGCCGCAAATTTGCTGATGGTCATCCCGAGACGGCGAAACAGGTGCTGAACGCGCTGAGTCAGCTGAGCGTCTGGGCAAACAGTCATCAGGCTGACGCCGCAAAAATCCTTTCCGGCTCCACGGGGTTGCCTGTACCCATCTGGCAGCGCGCGCTGGCCCGCATGCCGTTTGGGGCGGAACGTATGACGCCCAACGTGTTTAACGAACAGCAGGCGCTGGCCGATAAATTTACCCAGATCGGTCTGTTGCCGGTGAAGGTGAATGTCAGCAGCGCGACGTGGGCACGGGATAAGCAGTAACGCGTGAGCGCGAGTGCTTTAAGGGCCTGCGGGTGAACCGGCAGGCCTTTTTTATTGGGTGCGACAGAGGACGATAAAGAGGGATTCACTCGCTGCGCTCGCCCTTCGGGTGGCCTGGCGGCCATGCAAAACGGCGTTGCCGTTTTGTCGCCCCCCGGTCGGGGGTTCTCATCCCCCTCTCAGGATGAACATGCAAAAAAAAAGTCCAGAGGTGAGTCTGGACGCTTCTTCAAATCTGGCGGTGAGAGGGGGATTCACTCGCTGCGCTCGCCCTTCGGGTGGTCTGGCGGCCATGCAAAACGGCGTTGCCGTTTTGTCGCCCCCCGGTCGGGGGTTCTCATCCCCCTCTCAGGAGAACAGGCAAAAAAAAGTCCAGAGGTGAGTCTGGACGCTTCTTCAAATCTGGCGGTGAGAGGGGGATTCACTCGCTGCGCTCGCCCTTCGGGTGGCCTGGCGGCCATGCAAAACGGCGTTGCCGTTTTGTCGCCCCCCGGTCGGGGGTTCTCATCCCCCTCTCAGGAGAACAGGCAAAAAAAAGTCCAGAGGTGAGTCTGGACTCTTCTTCAAATCTGGCGGTGAGAGGGGGATTCACTCGCTGCGCTCGCCCTTCGGGTGGCCTGGCGGCCATGCAAAACGGCATTGCCGTTTTGTCGCCCCCCGGTCGGGGGTTCTCATCCCCCTCTCAGGAGAACATGCAAAAAAAAAGTCCAGAGATTAGTCTGGACTCTTCTTTGAATGTGGCGGTGAGAGGGGGATTCACTCGCTGCGCTCGCCCTTCGGGTGGCCTGGCGGCCATGCAAAACGGCATTGCCGTTTTGTCGCCCCCCGGTCGGGGGTTCTCATCCCCCTCTCAGGAGAACATGCAAAAAAAAAGTCCAGAGATTAGTCTGGACTCTTCTTTGAATGTGGCGGTGAGAGGGGGATTCGAACCCCCGATACGTTGCCGTATACACACTTTCCAGGCGTGCTCCTTCAGCCACTCGGACACCTCACCGCAAATTGTTGCTGACCGCGCTGGGTCAACGGGGCGCTACTATAGGGAGTCGACCTGAAACGGTCAAGCACTATTTTTTTCTTTTTTTCTATTCGCTTAAGCTCTGAACGAATCGCGTTAAGGCTGCGCAAAATCGGGTTTTTTAATCACAAAACGCCCGTTTTTACGCAGTGTAAAGTCCGCTCAGCGGCAGACGGTTACTGGGCGGTTTTAACCCGACTGGCAAAACTCTTGCGCAGCTTTTGCAGTTTAGGGGGAATCACCGCCATGCAATAGCCGTTTCGCTGGCCGGCACCTTCCCAGTAGTCCTGATGATAACCTTCTGCCGGATACCAGGCCTTTAATGGCTCAATGGTTGTGACAATCGGTTTATCATGATCCTGCTGAGCGCGTGCAATCGCGGCACGGGCTTCAGCTTCCTGCTCGGGTGTTTCGGGGAAAATGGCGGAGCGATACTGAGTGCCGATGTCGTTGCCCTGGCGATTAAGCTGTGTTGGATCATGCGTGGCAAAGCTGATGTCCAGCAAATCGCCATAGCTGACCTTCTCAGGATCAAAGCCAATGCGAATGGCTTCTGCATGACCGGTGGCGCCACTGCAGACCTGCTCATAGGTCGGATTAGGGCGCTCGCCGCCGGTGTAACCGCTTTCGACTGACTCAACGCCAATCACGTCTTTAAAAACCGCTTCTGTACACCAGAAACAGCCGCCTGCGATTACTGCATATTCGATTGCCATAAATGTTACTCCTGTCTGGTCTGAAGGAAAGAGGTGGGGATGACGTCAGGCATTTTCAACATCTCTGAAGACGTCAGCGTAAAGAGAGCCGCGTTAAACGCCGTCTGCTGTGGGGCCTTTTTGTCACACGATGCGTTTAGCGTAGCAGGGAACAGGGCAAGCGGTGGGCACCCTGTCGGGAACGTTTAAGCAGCGCCAGGGAATGTGGCGCTTAATGTTTCCTTAACACAGGGCAGCGATACTGAGGTGGATTCTACAGGAGACGCTATGAAAACCACGACTGTTACCGCCACCTCTTTCGTATCACGCCCATTCAGCGAGTACGTTGCCGTTATTCTTGCCGTCAGCGCTGTCATCAGCTTTCTGGCCTGCTGGTTTGTGAACTGAATCAGTCCACCGCGAAAAGGACCCTGGCCAGGCAACCTGAACGGTCAGGGCGATTTTCCAGCAGAAACTGGCCATGATGTAACTGCACAATCCGACTGACGATACTCAGGCCCAGCCCAATGCCACCATAGCGCGTGTCCATGCGGACAAAGGCTTTGCTTAACTCGCCGCGCCTGCTTTCATCAATGCCGTCACCTTCGTCTTCCACGATCAGCGCCGGGCCTGGTGTGTTTTCAAGCCGCACGGTGATATTACTTTCAGGTGGGCTGTAACGGTGGGCGTTTTCCACCAGATTGCGCAGAAGCATTCTTAACAGGATCGCATCGCCTTTCACCCTGAATCTGTGCTCAACATCAAGGGTTAACGTTTGATGACGCACGGCAAGCATCGCACTCAACTCCGCTTCCATAGGCACAATCACTTCATCAATGAGGGCAACCTGCTGGTAGCTGCCCGAGGTAAACTGCTGGCCGGCACGGGTCAGCTGCAGCAACTGGGCGACATTTCCTGTCATCTGATCCAGACGATGTAATAAAGGTTGCGTATCGACGGCCTGATTTCGTTGTAGCAACTCAAGATGTAAGCGTAAACCTGCCAGCGGCGTTCGCAGCTCATGGGCCACATCGGCCGTAAACAGGCGTTCACGTTCCAGACTGTCTGTCAGACGTGCGACAAGGCGATTCACAGAGTGCGTAACAGCGTCAATCTCCTGCACCGATCCGGAAAAGGTGATAGGTTCCAGGTTTACCTCGCTCCGGTTCTCCAGTTCACGCTGCAACTGATAGAGCGGGCGGGTAATCCAGCGTACCGCCTGATAGCACAGGAGCAGCGTCAGCGTAATCATCACCAGACTGGGCAGGGCAAGACTCATCACGGCTTCGCGGACTTCTTTATGGACATGCTGGTCCATGTTGCGGTTCTGCAGATGCGCCTCAACTAAAAATTGCACCTGTTCCTGACTTTCATGCCAGAGCCAGGCCACGCTGATGAGCTGGAAAAACAGCATAATGAGGCCAATCGTGAGAAGCAGCCGAAAACGCATGGTCGTCCCGGTGCGGTCAGTATTCATGTCTCGGGCATCTCGTTATCGGTTTGGGAGGGGGACAGGGCATAGCCGAAGCCGCGAACCGTTCTAATCATGCTTTTGCCGATCTTGTCACGCAGGTTGTGGATATGCACTTCCAGCGTATTGGTCGAAGGCTCGTTATCAAAATTGTATATATCCTGATACAGCAATTCGCGGTGCACCGGATGGCCCGCTTTGAGCATCAGGCGAGACAGAATCGAAAACTCTTTAGGGGTGAGATCAAGCAAGGCGTTATCCAGATGAATCTGGCGATGGGTCATATCCAGCGACAGGTTGCCCACCTCCACGCGCGTATCCCCCTGGTTAACATGACGTCTGATAAGGGCACGAATCCTTGCCAGCAGTTCATCCAGCGCGAAAGGCTTGATCAGATAGTCATCGGCACCTGCATCCAGCCCGGCGATGCGCTCATCAATCGTGTCCCGTGCGGTAAGAATCAATACGGGCTGCATCTGCTTCTGACGACGAAGACGCTGCAGAAAGTGCAGTCCATCCTCATCCGGCAGGCCGACATCCAGCACGATCAAACTGTAAAGCCCGCTGGCAAGATGAGCTTCCGCGGAACGGACCGTTGAAACCGCATCGCAGACATAGCCCGTGCCTTCCAGCGCCAGAACAAGGCCTTGCAGCAGCAGAGCATCGTCTTCAACAATTAATATTTTCATAAGCGCTTAACAGGATACCTCTTTTGTATCAGTACCGATGACCGGACACAGCAATAACGGGTCGCTCGTCCGCGAACTCGCCTTGACAACCTTGTCTGGCAAGCGGATAAGGCAGGCCGTCCCGGTTTCGTCGGCTGTGCCTGCTTTGGGCAAACATGCCGGGATTGTTGCTGACATGACGAATGTTGTCACTCAACTTAGCTCAGCGGAAACGTTAATTAAAGATGAGATAAAGGGGCTGCGAATCTGCCCCTTTTCGTCGCGCCCGGCATAATGCCTTAACCCGTAATAAGACGTTTTATCAAATGCGAAAGGGCAACATGACGGACTGACTATTAATATAAAGTCGGAATAATAAAAAATGTTATTTTATCCGGGTTGAATCATTAGTGAATGTCTCCATTATTATTGGCTAATACATTCGCATTAACGCGCAACAATGAAAGTCAGACGGTAATAAGTGAACAGTATGGATAAGAAAGATTAGGAAAACCTTAAACAGGACCATTTATTACATTTTTATTTCTTTTTTGCAGGCGCAAAATAAGTCGGCGTGAGCAGGCCGGTAATCGCCATTATTGCCAGCAGCAGAATTAAGCGTGACGGCTGGCACAGGAAATGCATATTTCTGGCAGAATGCAGGATTGCGTCTACACTTTATGGGGCGACAACGACAGTCAGTGAGTTTTTCAGCACTTAACGCGTATGTTTTTGGAGAAAGAGTTACCGAATTGCAGGGTTTTACCGCGCAGTCTCCTTACTTCATTCGGCCTTGCGCCGACCTCTTGCTGAACGCTCTCTGCTGCGATGTCCTGATGATGAACCCGTTTACAGGAGAAGACACGTGACCCAGACGGCAGAAAGTAATGCCTCGTTTCCGTCATTGAGCGGCGGTCTGTATGCCTTCTTTTTTGATGTTGATGGCACGCTGGCAGCGATACAGCCCCAGCCGGATGCCGCTTTCATTCCAGAACAGGTTGTAGCAGAGCTGCAACGCCTCTCTTCTTTATGCCACGGCGCGCTGGCGCTGGTATCAGGTCGTCCTGTTGAGCAACTGGATGCGCTTGCGGCACCGTTGCACGCGCCGGCTGCCGGCGTGCATGGCGCTGAACGTCGTGACGCGGAGGGCAAGGTGCACCGCGTGTCACTGCCCGAAGAGACTGAACGTCAGCTAAAACAGATGCTGGAAGCCGAAATGGCCCACTGGCCAGATACGCAGCTTGAAGCGAAAGGGATGGCGTTTGCCCTCCATTATCGTCGGGCGATGGCACATGAGCAGGACATATTGCACCTTGCGCAGGCCGCCGTCGAACGTTTCTCGGGTCTGACGTTGCAGCCCGGAAAGTGTGTGGTTGAAATTAAACCGACCGGCATTGATAAAGGCGCGGCTGTACAGGCATTTATGCAGGAAGCCCCGTTCGCGGGACGTATTCCGGTGTTCATCGGTGACGATCTGACCGATGAGAAAGGCTTTGCCGCCGTCAATGCCATGCACGGGATTTCCGTGAAAGTGGGAGAAGGCGAAAGCCAGGCACGTTATCGTTTACATGACGTTACGGATGTCTATGCCTGGCTGGAAAGAACACGATTACAATTAGAGCAAGATAACGTTGGTAAGGAGTTTAGGTTATGAGTCGTTTAGTTGTTGTATCTAACCGTATCGCCATGCCAAATGGGAACAAAACCAGCGCGGGCGGCCTTGCCGTTGGCATCCTGGATGCGCTGAAAAGCACGGGTGGACTGTGGTTTGGCTGGAACGGTGAGATAAGTGAATTTTCGGGTGAGGAAGAAAACCCGGTATCGGTAACGGAGCATGATGGTATTGAATATGCCTCCTTCCCGCTGAGCCAGAACGAGTACGATCTCTATTATTGTCAGTTTTCTAATACCGTTATCTGGCCTGCTTTCCATTACCGCTTAGACCTGGTGCAGTTCCAGCGTGAAGCCTGGGAAGGATACTGCGAAGTTAATGATGCCGTCGCGCAGCGGCTGAAACCGCTGATCAAGCCTGACGACATTCTGTGGATTCATGACTACCACTTCCTGCCGTTTGCCGCCGCGCTGCGCCGGGCAGGCATCAACAACCGCATCGGTTTCTTCCTGCATATTCCTTTCCCGACGCCCGAAATTTTCAATGCGCTGCCGCCGCACAGAGAACTGCTGGAAATGTTGTGCGAATACGATCTGTTAGGATTCCAGACGGAATCTGATCGCGTCGCCTTCCTCGACAGTGTGAGCCAGCTGACGCAGTTGCAGAATAAAGGTGACAAAAAACATCGCGCCTATGGCAATACCTTTATGACGGAGGTGTACCCGATAGGGATTGAACCTGACAGCATTAAGGAGATGGCTGAAGGGCCATTGCCACCCAAAATGGCGGCGATGAAGAAGGAGCTGGGCGATGTGCGCAATATCATTGCCTGCGAACGTCTGGATTACTCGAAAGGCTTGCCGGAACGCTTCCTGGCGTATGAAGCGCTGCTGGAAAACTACCCGCAGCATCACGGCAAGATTCGTTACTCGCAGATTGCGCCAACGTCTCGTGGCGATGTGCAGGCCTATCAGGATATTCGTCATCAGTTAGAAACCGAGGCAGGGCGCATCAACGGGAAATACGGCACCCTGGGCTGGACGCCACTCTATTATCTTAACCAGCACTTTGACCGTCGTTTATTGATGAAAATTTTCCGTTTAACGGATGTCGGCTTAGTGACGCCGTTGCGTGACGGGATGAACCTGGTGGCGAAGGAGTACGTGGCGGCGCAGGACCCGGACGATCCGGGTGTGCTGGTACTGTCCCGTTTTGCCGGTGCGGCTAACGAGCTGACGTCCGCGCTCATCGTGAACCCTTATGACCGCGATGAAGTGGCCGCGGCGCTGGATAAAGCGATTACCATGCCCCGTACCGAGCGTATCTCACGCTATAACGATATGATGGCGGTACTGCGTAAAAACGACATCACCGCATGGCGCGAAAACTTCCTGCGTGATCTTGAGAAGATTGCCCCGCGGAGTGCCGATCACGGCATGGCAAATAAGGTTGCCACCTTTCCGAAACTCGCCTGACAGCAGAGCAAGCCAGGGAAGGCTTGCTGTGCGTTACATCCCGCCGCTTTTGCATACACGCTGTTGCTAATGATTGTCCCCTAACTCAAAAGCGCTTTTGCGTCGCCAGGCGTCCGTCTGACGGCAAAGTGGCGTAAAAATGTGCAATTAACACCACCATTCACTTTCTTTACCTGGTTAAGCTAAAGTTCTCTTCATTCCTGCCGATAGTTAAAATGCATAAAACTCTCCTGCCTGCAATTCATTCATATCCTTAATGTAACTCCTTGTTACATCGGTGTACGCTCTCTAAACGGGTTGCTTTCAGCCTTTACGACGGATTGTCAGAAAGCGCGTAATCAGAATTGTCGGCCTTCTGCCCCTGTTTTCCCTTTTTTTGTCTTATCACCTAACTGACTAATTTAAATACAAATAATGCGCGCCATGGGTAGCATATTCCACTGGTTTTATGGTTTTGGCTGGTTCTAAATAGGGTGCAAATTCCATTCATTGAGATAAACAGGAATTCTGCCTGCCTTACAGAATCATCCCTGATTTTTGTAGCCAATTAAGTCCAGCTCAGGACAAATCCCTGTAAAAAAAACGTCAAATTGTGCAAAAAACAGACAGTGAGGAAGGGATAATAAAGCGTTACTGAAGAAAATAGAGGCAAAAGTGTGA
The DNA here is from genome assembly GCF_003201175.1 of Pantoea sp. PNA 03-3. Taxonomy (NCBI): domain Bacteria; kingdom Pseudomonadati; phylum Pseudomonadota; class Gammaproteobacteria; order Enterobacterales; family Erwiniaceae; genus Pantoea; species Pantoea sp. PNA 03-3. The sequence continues at coordinate 53,850 of NZ_QICO01000001.1, forward strand.
TCTGCGTCACACTTTATCTAAAATTTCACCGAACTGTCGTTGTATGTAAGGATCATCCGATATAGATTTGCCTTGTTTTCGGATTAGTCTTAAAAAAGCAAGCAAGCCTCAGGGAAGAAGGTTATCGACTTAAGAATAAGGTGGACTGAAAAGATTGACTTCTGACCGGACAGACAGGTCGCAAAAAGAAGCAGAACTCAGAACCATTGCTTTTTATGTTTAATTATTTTGCCATCTTTAGATTTACCAACCAGCAGCTCGATACGCAGAGATGTCATCTGCGGTAAGTTACGTCGCGTCTCTCAGGATGGAAAAATGGGTACATCTGAATTACTAAAACATATTTACGATATCAACTTGTCATATTTACTGCTCGCGCAGCGATTAATTAACCAGGAAAAAGCTTCTGCGATGTTTCGCCTCGGGATCGATGAAAAGATGGCTGACGCATTGTCTGAATTAACCTTACCTGAAATGGTGAAATTAGCTGAGACCAACCAACTTGTGTGTCAGTTTCGTTTCACCGATAGCACCGTTATTAATCGCCTGACGCAGGAATCACGTGTGGATGATTTACAACAAATCCATACCGGGATTCTTTTATCCAGCCGTTTATTACGCAGTGCGTCGAAAGACGCCGCGCCTACTAAAAAGAGGGCGGTATAATGGGTGAGAAAAGTATTGTTCAGGAAGCGCGTGATATTCAGCTCGCTATGGAGCTGATCACACTGGGTGCGCGCTTACAAATGCTGGAGAGCGAGACGCAGCTGAGCCGCGGTCGCTTGATCAAACTCTATAAAGAGTTGCGTGGCAGTCCACCCCCTAAAGGTATGTTGCCATTCTCGACTGACTGGTTCATGACCTGGGAACAGAACATTCATGCCTCAATGTTCTGTAATGCCTGGACGTTTTTACTGAAAACCGGTTTGAGCAAAGGGATTGATGCGGTGATTAAAGCCTACCGCCTTTATCTCGAGCAGTGCCCGCAATCGGACGAGGGCCCGCTGTTGGCGCTAACACGCGCCTGGACCCTGGTGCGATTCGTTGAAAGCGGTATGCTGGAATTATCAGATTGTAAATGCTGCAGCGGCAGCTTTATTAATCATGCACATCAGCCTGTTGGCAGCTTTGTCTGCAGCCTGTGCCAGCCACCATCACGTGCCGTAAAAAGACGTAAACTTTCTGCAGATACTGCCGATATCTTTCCACAACTGCTGGATGAACAGGTTAAACACGCCGTTTAAATTTGTTCGCAATGTGGAAGTCATCCAGCAGCGGTTAATCCCGCTGCTTTTTTTTTGCCTCCACAGGGTGAACATCTCCGGTTTCTCTGGCTTAACGTCGACCAACACGTTACGGACGTAAGGATTTTTCTGTGCTGATAATTTTAGGTTATATCGTTGTATTAGGTTCCGTGTTGGGCGGATACGCTTTAGTGGGCGGCCATCTTGGCGCGCTTTACCAGCCTGCAGAACTGCTGATGATCGCCGGGGCGGGCGTCGGCGCGTTTCTGGTGGGCAACAACGGTAAATCGATCAAGAAGACCCTCAAAGCTCTGCCGCTGCTGTTCCGCGGCTCGAAATACAACAAAGCGGTGTACATGGATCTCATGGCACTGCTTTACCGGCTGATGGCGAAATCTCGCCAGCAAGGCATGTTATCGCTTGAGCGTGATATTGAAGATCCCGCCCAGAGTGAAATTTTTGCTAATTATCCCCGCATCTTAGCCGATAAACAGTTAGTCGACTTCATCACCGATTATTTACGCCTGATGGTGAGCGGCAACATGAATGCTTTCGAAATCGAAGCATTGATGGATGAAGAGATTGAAACCTATGAACACGAGTGTGAAGTGCCGGCACAAAGTATCGCTGCCGTCGGCGATGGCCTGCCCGCTTTCGGTATCGTTGCGGCGGTAATGGGCGTGGTTCATGCCCTGGCGTCAGCTGACCGTCCAGCCGCCGAGCTGGGGGCACTGGTGGCACATGCCATGGTGGGAACGTTCCTCGGGATTTTACTGGCATACGGTTTTATTTCGCCTCTGGCGTCGGTATTACGTCAGAAGTGTGCTGAAACGACCAAGATGATGCAGTGCGTGAAAGTGACATTGCTTTCCAGCCTGAACGGTTATGCACCGCAGATCGCCGTCGAGTTTGGTCGTAAAACGCTTTATTCAGCTGAGCGTCCATCGTTCAGCGAACTGGAAGAACACGTTCGCAACGCGAAGAACCCGGCTAAACAGACTTCGGATCAGACCTCATGAAACATGGCAATCGCCCAATTGTGCTGATTAGAAAGCGCAAACATAAAAAACATGAAGGAGGACATGGCTCATGGAAAATCGCCTATGCCGACTTTATGACGGCGATGATGGCATTTTTTATGGTGATGTGGCTGCTGTCGATCGCCAGCCCACAACAGCTTATCCAGATAGCAGAGTATTTTCAGACGCCCTTAAAAGTGGCGCTGACGGGTGGACAGAGAAGTAGCGACAGTAGCAGCCCGATCCCAGGCGGAGGAGACGATGCTACGAAGAAAGAAGGTGAAGTCAAAAAGGTTGTGGATATGGATGCGCAGAAACGCAAGCTGGATGAAATTCGCCTCAACCGCCTGCGTGAAAAGCTCGACCAGTTAATCGAAGCTGATCCGCGCCTGAAAGCGCTGCGTCCGCACCTGATTATTAATATGGTTGATGAAGGGCTGCGTATTCAGATCATCGACAGCCAGAACCGCCCGATGTTCAAGACCGGCAGTGCAGAAGTTGAACCTTATATGCGTGATATTTTGCGCGCGATTGCCCCGATTTTGAATGACATCCCTAACCGTATCAGTATCGCGGGCCATACGGATGACATTCAGTATGCGACCGGTGATAAAGGGTACAGCAACTGGGAATTGTCAGCGGACCGTGCCAATGCGTCACGTCGTGAACTGGTGATTGGTGGGCTGGATGGTGGAAAGATTCTGCGTATCGTCGGCATGGCGGATACCATGAAACTGAAAAATCGCGGCGGCGATGATGCCGTTAACCGTCGTATCAGTTTGCTGGTGTTGAACCATGATACCGAAGCCGCAATTGAGAAAGAGAACGCAGAAAGTGACGCGGTTCAGATTAGCGATCCCTCTGCCTTAGAAAAAGTGACCGCGCCGTCAGCACCCGGCAGTAATGCGGCTGATAAAACATCTTCCAAACCTGCAACTGCCACGTCGGCGGATGCAGTGAAAACAGCGAACTCCGCACCGTCAGCCGCATCGACGAGCGCAGAGAAAGCCGCGACCGCCGCCTCGTCAGCGTCATCGACGAGCGCGGTGAAAACAGCAGCCTCCGCATCGTCAGCCTCACCGGCGGTCGCGGCGAAAACAGCGACCTCCGCGACGTCAACCTCTTCGGTTCGTGCGGTAACAACAATAACGCCTGCACCGTCAGCCCTACCGGCGGATGCAACGAAAACAACCTCCGCACCGCCAGCGTCTTCGGCAGGTGCGGTGAATACAGCAGCCCCCTCACAGCCGAGGTGATTCCCGTGAGCATGGACATCAGCGATTTTTACCAGACGTTTTTTGATGAAGCCGATGAGCTGTTAGCGGATATGGAGCAACACCTGTTGGGACTCGATCCCCAGGAGCCAGACTCTGAACAGCTTAACGCCATCTTCCGCGCCGCCCACTCGATTAAAGGCGGAGCCGGAACCTTTGGTTTTACGGTTTTACAGGAAACAACCCACATCCTGGAAAACATTCTGGATGGTGCTCGTCGCGGCGAGATGCAGCTCAGCACCGACATCATCAATCTGTTTTTGGAAACTAAAGATATTATGCAGGAACAGCTAGATGCTTATAAAACCGCGCAAGAGCCTAACGCGGAAAGCTTCAAGTATATCTGTGAAGCATTACGCCAGCTGGCGTTAGAGGCGAAAGGTCAGCCGGTTGAAGCACCGGTCGTGGTTGCGCTTGAAACGCCTGTCAGTCAGGCAGAATCCGCCTCCACTGATGCTGAAGGTGTTCACCTGCAGTTGGTCGACCTGAAAGAAAAAGATATCGACCTGATGCTGGAAGAGCTGGGTAATCTTGGCACGCTCAGCAACGTGAAGAAAGGCAGCAATACGCTTGAGTGCCACATTACCGGCGTAGGCAAAGACGACATTATTGCTGTGCTGTGTTTCGTTATTGATGAAGCGCAGATTCGCTTCCCGGGTGCTGACGCTGCCGCGGCGGTAGCCGAAAGCGTGGATGCGCCTGCGGTTGCCGATGTTCAGACTGCGACCGTGACCGAATTGCCGGTTGCCGCGGTGAAACGCGAAAGCAAACGCGCTGCCGCGCCCGCGAAGACCAGCGAATCAAGCAGCATCCGTGTTGCGGTTGAGAAGGTTGATCAGCTGATTAACCTGGTGGGTGAACTGGTGATTACCCAGTCAATGCTGGCACAACGTTCAGGTGAACTGGACCCGGTCGCGCACGGCGAACTGTTGAACAGCATGGGGCAGCTTGAGCGTAATGCGCGTGACCTGCAAGAATCTGTGATGTCGATTCGTATGATGCCTATGGAGTACGTCTTCAGTCGCTTCCCACGTCTGGTGCGTGATTTGGCCAGCAAGCTGGGCAAAGAAGTTGAACTGACGTTACTGGGTAGCTCGACGGAACTCGATAAGAGCCTGATCGAACGTATCATCGATCCGTTAACGCACCTGGTGCGTAACAGTCTTGACCACGGCATCGAAACCCCGGAGAAACGTATTGCGGCAGGTAAGGTTGCCACAGGTAATCTGACACTGTCAGCAGAACACCAGGGCGGCAACATCTGTATCGAAGTGTCAGATGACGGTGCGGGCCTTAACCGCGAACGTATCCTGGCAAAAGCTCTGTCATCGGGCCTGCCGGTGCATGAAAACATGAGCGATGAAGAAGTCGGCATGTTGATTTTCGCGCCAGGTTTCTCAACGGCAGAGCAGGTCACCGACGTATCTGGCCGCGGTGTGGGCATGGATGTGGTGAAACGTAACATTCAGGAAATGGGTGGCCATGTTGAAATTGCCTCAAAACAAGGCAAAGGCACCACCATCCGTATTCTGCTGCCGCTGACGCTGGCGATTCTGGACGGCATGTCAGTGCGCGTAGCGAACGAAGTCTTTATTCTGCCGCTGAATGCGGTGATGGAATCGTTACAGCCGCGTGCTGAAGAGCTGAAACCCCTGGCGGGCGGCGAATGTGTTCTGGAAGTGCGCGGCGAATACCTGCCACTGGTTGAACTGTGGAACGTCTTTGACGTGAAAGAGGCGAAAACCGAAGCGACGCAGGGCATTGTGGTGATTCTGCAGAGCGCGGGCAAGCGTTACGCTTTGCTGGTGGACCAGTTAATCGGTCAGCACCAGGTTGTGGTCAAAAACCTGGAAAGCAACTATCGCAAAGTTCCAGGTATTTCAGCCGCCACCATCCTCGGCGATGGCAGCGTGGCGCTGATTGTGGACGTTTCGGCGTTGCAATCACTTAACCGTGAAAAACGTGTGGCCGGCGCTGCCGCCTGATTGATAACGAAAGGGTAAATAACATGAGTGGAATGGCAACCGTGACAAAAATTGCTGGCGAAACCGTTGGACAGGAGTTCCTGGTCTTCACGCTGGGTGATGAAGAGTACGGCATCGATATTCTGAAGGTTCAGGAAATTCGTGGTTACGATCAGGTAACCCGCATTGCCAACACGCCCGATTTTATTCGCGGCGTGACAAACCTGCGCGGCGTTATCGTGCCAATCATCGATTTGCGCGTGAAGTTTTCACAGCCAGACGTTGAGTACAACGAAAATACCGTGGTGATCGTGCTGAATCTCGAAAACCGCGTCGTCGGTATCGTGGTTGACGGTGTGTCTGATGTCCTGTCGCTGACGCAGGAACAGATCCGTCCTTCACCTGAGTTCGCTGTGACTATGTCAACAGAGTACCTGACAGGTCTGGGTGCACTGGGCGAGCGCATGTTGATTCTGGTCGACATCGAAAAGCTGCTGAGCAGCGAAGAGATGGCGCTGGTCGACAACCTGCGTACCGCGTAATCGTTACACACGGGCCAGCCAACGCTGGCCCGTGTTGTTATTCTGCACGCCGAACCCGTCATCACCGCCTTTGATTCACCCGTCGACCTTTCAAAAACACGCTGTCTGTGATCCTGCTCCAGGATTAGCATATTGCTCTGGTTTCAATAATTACAAAAGTCATTTGAACCCCTTTTTAAAAGCGAAATGGCTAAAACATCCTGCGTTGCCGCCGATACAGCCCCTGCACGTTACTTATTTAGTCGGGGAAAAAGATGTTAAAACGGATAAAAGTGGTGACCAGTCTGATTACGGTACTGATGCTTTTCGGTGCCCTGCAACTGCTGTCAGGCAGCCTGTTTTGGTCAGCGCTCAATAATGATAAAGCGGCGTTTGCCTTGTCGCAGATTTCAACACGCAACGTGGCGGCCATGACGGATGCCTATATGGCTCTGAACCAGTCACGTACTACGCTCAACCGCGCCATGTTGCGGTTACAAACCAGTCTGGCATCGCAAATGAACGGCGGTCAGCTGGACAGCCTGACGGACAAAGCCATTAGCGAAGCCAATAAAGGTGAGCAGTATCTTGCCGAGTTTAATGCCATTCCGGAAACGCCAGGCGCGGATACCGAAATGCGCGATCAGTTACAAAACCATTTTGCCGCCTATCTGACCGGTCTGCGCGGGATGATCGCCAGCCTGAAAGCCAAAGATCTGGAAGGCATGTTCAAACAGAACATTGAACAGAAGCAGCAGGCCATGCAGGCCACCTATACGGCCTGGCGTCTTAAGCAGAGCGAGCTGTCTTCCCACGGTGCAGAACAAAACCAGCAAGCCTTTACTCAGATGATGTGGTTGCTGGGCATGGTCGGCGCTCTGGTGGTCGTGGTGATCATCGGTTGCTGGTTTGGCCTGCGCCAGGTGCTGATTTATCCTCTGCAACGTCTGCTGGTGGATATCCGCACGATTGCCTCCGGTGATCTGACGCAGCCAGTGAAGGTAGAAGGCCGTAATGAGATGAGCCAACTGGCCGCCGGGATCCGTGAGATGCAACAATCTCTGGTGACAACGGTGGGTGAAGTCCGCAGCGGTTGCGATGCGATCTTTACGGGTGCCAGCGAAATCGCCGCGGGCAATAACGATTTGTCCGCACGCACGGAAGAGCAGGCGGCCTCGCTTGAGCAGACCGCCGCCAGCATGGAGCAACTGACCGCCACGGTGAAACAAAATGCGGATAATGCGCGTCAGGCTTCACAACTCGCCCATACCGCATCTGAAACCGCCTTGCAGGGTGGCAAAGTTGTGGATGGCGTCGTCAGCACAATGAAAGAAATTGCGGACAGTTCTAAGAAAATCGCTGACATTATCAGTGTGATCGATGGTATTGCTTTCCAGACGAATATCCTGGCGTTGAACGCCGCCGTCGAAGCGGCGCGTGCAGGCGAGCAGGGCCGTGGCTTCGCGGTTGTCGCCGGCGAAGTACGTAGCCTGGCGCAGCGCAGTGCGCAGGCTGCCAAAGAGATTAAAGGGCTGATTGAAGATTCTGTTGCCCGCGTTGACAGTGGTTCGCAGCAGGTCGAGAGCGCGGGCAGCACCATGAATAATATTGTGGGTGCCGTCACCCGCGTGACCGACATCATGGGTGAAATTGCCTCGGCATCGGATGAACAAAGCCGCGGTATCGATCAGGTGGGGCAGGCGGTGACAGAAATGGATCGCGTGACGCAACAGAACGCCTCGCTGGTGGAAGAATCTGCCGCCGCCGCCGCCGCGCTGGAGCAACAGGCGAGCTCACTGTCCCAGGCCGTTTCCGTCTTCAAAATCTCCCGTACTTAAGCGTTCTGACAGTTTTTACTGCCAGCGTGATGATCAATTCACGCTGTCAGTAAAGTTCCGCCTGCGCGGGCCGATAAACAGAATCGAATTGCTAATGAATGAGGTTTCTATGTTTAGTCGAGTACGCGTTGTCACCGGCCTCCTGTGTGTACTGGGGCTTTTTGCCTTGCTGCAGGTTTTCTCGGGTGGGGTATTTTTCAAAACGGTTACGGAAGATAAAGAAAACTTTGCTTATAACCAGCGTCTTAGCACCTTGCAACGCGCCATGGGAACGTCATGGGTTGCGCTTGTCCAGGCACGTAATACCTTAAACCGTGCGGGCATTCGTTATTTGCAGGATGGGCAGATGGCAGGTTCGGGAGCCACCGTAAAAGAGCTGGTGGCGCTGGCTGACAGTGAGCTGAAACAGGCTGAAAAGGGCTATGAATTATTCAATGCCAACCTGTCAGAGAAAGGAAAAAGTGCGGCTAACGTGCTGACGCTACAGGCCAATTACAAACAATTCCACGATGGTCTGGCAGAACTGATTGTGTTTCTGGGCAACGGCAACTTTAAAGGGTTTGTTGATCAGCCGACACAAAGTTATCAGGACAAATTCCAAAAAGATTATGACGACTGGCTTAACTACAACCTGGTACTGAGCCAGAAAGGCATTGATGCCAATAATGCCGCTTATCAGCGCATGATTATGCTGGTTGCGGGGACGCTGGTCGTTACGCTGCTGGTGATCGTGCTGGTGTGGAATCTTATGCGCAGCCTGCTGATTCGGCCGTTAAAACAGAGCATCGATCATATCCAGCATATCGCACGGGGTGACCTGACGCAGCCTATCGCCATTACCGTACGTAATGAAATTGGCGATTTGCTGACGTCTCTGCAGGAGATGCAACGTGAACTGGTCCGTACGGTCAGCACCGTCCGTGATGGGGCCGATGCGATCTATACCGGCGCCAGCGAAATTGCCGTAGGGAATAACGATCTGTCGTCGCGAACAGAGCAGCAGGCGGCTTCGCTGGAGCAAACCGCTGCCAGCATGGAACAGCTTACTGCGACCGTGAAGCAAAATGCTGAAAACGCCCGTCAGGCGTCGACGCTGGCGCTGAATGCCTCTGAAACCGCACAGCAGGGCGGCAAAGTGGTGGACGGTGTCGTGACCACGATGAAAGAAATTGCGGGCAGTTCCAGAAAAATTGCCGATATCACCAGCGTGATTGATGGCATTGCTTTCCAGACCAATATCCTGGCACTGAATGCGGCCGTGGAAGCGGCACGCGCAGGTGAGCAGGGCCGTGGCTTTGCGGTGGTTGCCGGTGAGGTGCGCAATCTTGCACAGCGCAGTGCACAGGCGGCGAAAGAGATTAAAGGGCTGATTGAGGACTCCGTCAGTCGTGTGAATACCGGTTCAGTCCTGGTTGAAAGCGCAGGCGATACCATGAACGAAATCGTCAGCGCCGTCACACGCGTCACCGACATCATGGGAGAGATTGCCTCTGCTTCAGACGAACAGAGCCGTGGCATCGACCAGGTTGGCCTGGCCGTGACCGAGATGGATCGCGTGACACAGCAGAACGCCTCGCTGGTTGAAGAGTCGGCCGCCGCCGCTGCGGCACTGGAAGATCAGGCCAGCAACTTAAAACAAGCGGTTTCTGTCTTCAATATTGGTAAAGAAATTGTCACGCAGGCCGTTAACAAGACAACGGCGGCAAAAAGTTTACGTTTAGAAAGTCCGTCAGAGGGCATTCGCCAACCCTCATCACGCAGTGATGAGAACTGGGAAACCTTCTAATTGCCTGGATGGCCCAACCGCTGATGTGCGGTTGGGCATAGCAGCAGACGTTTAACAGGTGTAGTTCAGGCCAGGTGCAAAGATGAAGAAATCGACGTTATTAGATCAACCAGAGGCGACAACGCTGCTCTCACAGATGGTGCAGCGGCTGCCCCTCTCCGATACCCATTTTCGCCGTATCAGCCAGCTCATCTATCAGCGCGCGGGTATCGTGCTGGCCGATCATAAGCGCGAGATGGTTTACAACCGTCTGGTACGTCGTCTGCGCACGCTGAATATTGATGATTTTGGTCGCTACCTGGCCCTGCTGGAGAACGATCCTAACAGTGCTGAGTGGCAGGCGTTTATCAACGCTCTGACCACTAACCTGACCGCTTTTTTCCGCGAGGCGCACCATTTTCCTATCCTGGCGGAACATGCACGTAAACGTCAGGGCAATTTCAGCGTCTGGAGCACGGCCGCCTCAACGGGCGAAGAACCTTACTCTATCGCGATTACCCTGGCCGAAACGCTGGGAACCGGACCCGGTAAATTCCAGGTCCATGCCAGTGATATCGATACCCAGGTTCTGGAAAAAGCCGTGGCGGGCGTTTACCGCCAGGAAGAATTACGGACGCTGTCGCCTGCACAGCTACAACGTTTCTTTTTACGGGGTACGGGCCCGCATGCTGGCATGGTGCGTGTGCGCCCCGAGCTGGCGAATATGGTGAATTTCAGTCAGCTGAATTTGCTGGCCAACGACTGGAACCTGCCGGGTCCGTTCGATGCCATTTTCTGCCGTAACGTAATGATCTATTTCGATAAAGAAACACAAGAAAAAATTCTACGTCGTTTTGTTCCACTGCTTAAGCCTGGCGGCATCCTGTTCGCCGGACACTCAGAAAACTTTAGCCAGATTAGTAAAGAGTTCTGGCTGCGTGGGCAAACCGTTTATGGACTGACGAAGGAAAGATGATGAGCAAAATTACCGTGATGTGCGTAGATGACTCTGCGCTGATGCGGCAACTGATGACAGAAATCATCAACAGTCATCCTGATATGGAAATGGTGGCGACGGCCCCGGATCCATTAGTGGCCCGCGATTTAATTAAACAGTTTAATCCGCAGGTGTTGACGCTGGATGTTGAAATGCCGCGCATGGATGGACTGGATTTTCTTGAAAAACTGATGCGTCTTCGCCCGATGCCGGTCGTGATGGTGTCATCACTGACGGGGCAGGGTTCAGAAATCACGCTGCGCGCGCTCGAGCTCGGTGCGGTGGATTTCGTGACCAAACCACAGCTAGGCATTCGTGAAGGTATGCTGGCTTACAGCCAGATGATTGGCGATAAAATTCGCGCGGCTGCCCGGGCACGTCTGCATGTGCGCACCACCATGCCTGCCCCGGTCACGCTGAAAGCCGGTCCGCTGCTGAGTAGTGAAAAGCTGATTGCGATTGGTTCATCGACGGGCGGTACAGAAGCCATCCGCCACGTATTGCAGCCGCTACCGGCTACCAGCCCTGCGCTGCTGATTACGCAACATATGCCACCGGGATTTACCCGTTCGTTTGCCGAGCGGCTAAACAAGCTCTGCCAGATTACGGTGAAAGAGGCCGAAGATGGTGAGCGTATTCTTCCTGGCCATGCTTATATCGCGCCCGGCGCGATGCACATGGAGCTGGGTCGCAGTGGTGCGAACTATGTCGTGAAGCTGAACGACGGTCCGCCAGTTAACCGTCATAAACCGTCAGTCGATGTGTTGTTTAAATCGGTGGCGATCAACGCCGGGCGAAATGCCGTTGGCGTGATCCTGACCGGTATGGGTAACGATGGGGCAGCAGGCATGCTGGAAATGCATCGTGCCGGCGCCTGGACCATCGCGCAAAATGAAGCAAGTTGTGTCGTTTTTGGCATGCCACGCGAGGCGATAGCCAGCGGCGGTGTGAGCGAAGTAGTGGATTTAAGCAACATCAGCCAGCACATGCTGGCGAAAATTAGCGCCGGACAGGCATTGCGTATTTAACAGGCCCGTCCTGCCGGGCGAGATAACACAGGAGTAGATATGGCTGACAAAAATATGCGCTTTTTAGTGGTGGACGACTTCAATACGATGCGTCGTATTGTCCGTAACCTGCTGAAAGAGCTGGGCTTCAATAACGTAGAAGAAGCGGAAGACGGCGTCGATGCGTTAACCAAACTCAAGGCAGGTGGTTTCGATTTCGTTATCTCCGACTGGAACATGCCTAACATGGATGGCCTGCAACTGCTGCAGACCATTCGCGCAGATGCGGCCATGGCCAGTCTGCCTGTGTTGATGGTGACGGCTGAAGCGAAAAAAGAAAACATCATTGCTGCCGCTCAGGCGGGTGCAAGCGGCTATGTCGTTAAGCCGTTTACGGCCGCCACGCTTGAAGAGAAGCTGGGCAAAATTTTTGAAAAACTGGGTATGTAAGGAGATGTGATGAGCGACCTTCCGAAATCAGCTGAGCAAGCCGCGGCACAAGATATCATTTCCCGCATCGGTTCACTGACACGCATGCTGCGTGATAGTTTGCGTGAGCTGGGGCTGGATCAGGCCATTGCAGAAGCTGCTGAAGCCATTCCTGACGCCCGTGATCGTCTGGACTATGTAGTGCAAAAGACCGCTCAGGCGGCCGACCGGGCGCTGAACAGCGTCGAAGCAGCGCAACCGCACCAGGACAAAATGGAAGCGGGAGCGATTGCGCTTAAAGGACGCTGGGATGCATGGTTTGAGAATCCTATTGAACTTGCCGATGCGCGCGAGCTGGTGACGGATACGCGTCAGTATTTAGGGGAAGTGCCTGAGCACACCTCTTTTACTAACAAGCAGTTGCTCGACATCATGATGGCGCAGGATTTCCAGGACCTCACCGGTCAGGTGATCAAACGCATGATGGATGTGATTCAGGAGATCGAGCGCCAGCTGTTGATGGTGCTGCTGGAAAACATGCCAGAAGTGAGCGCCGAAAAACGTCAGGTTGGCACTACGCTGCTTAACGGTCCTCAGGTTAACGCTGCCGCCCCTGGCATTGTTGCGAACCAGGATCAGGTGGATGACCTGCTGGACAGCCTCGGTTTCTAATCACCTGGCTGTCTCGCCATCGCGACGTTGCGATGGTCCCTTCTGAAAAGTGGCCTGCTCACCGCGGGCCACTCCGCTTTTCTCTTTTGCTATCCGTGAAAGAGCATGTGTTTTTCACGTTTTATCCACGCTTTAACCAAACTCAAATTTGGCATTCTATGCTCAGAATTCCTGCCAACCGAGGTTTGTGGTGTCAGAAAACAGTGATGAGGACAAAACAGAATCGCCCACGGCCCACCGACTTGAAAAAGCGCGTGAAGAGGGCCAGATTCCGCGTTCGCGCGAGTTAACCTCACTATTGATGCTGTTGGCAGGCATCATGATTTTATGGGGTGGCGGAACGGCAATGGCCCATCGACTGGCGGCAATGGTGTCAACCGGACTCAGTTTCGACCACGGCATGGTGACCGATGACAAAATTATCATCGCCCACGTCGGTAATCTGATCATGCAGGCCATTGCCGCGCTTCTGCCGCTTCTGGGCGGGCTGGTTCTGGTGGCCATTGCTTCACCGATGCTGCTGGGCGGTGTGGTCATCAGCGGCAAATCTATTAAAGTGGATTTTAGCAAGCTGAACCCGTTGCCAGGCTTCAAACGCATGTTCGCCGCGCAGGCCTGGACGGAGCTGTTTAAAGGCATTCTGAAAACCATTCTGGTGGGCTGCGTGGCAGGCTGGTACATCTGGACGCACTGGCCCGATATGCTTCGGCTGATTGCCGAGTCGCCGACCACAGCCCTGATCCATGGCATGGACATGATCGCTATCTGTTGTGCGCTGGTCATGCTCGGCCTGATCCCCATGGTGGGATACGACGTTTTCTGGCAGCTTTACAGCCACTTTAAAAAATTGCGGATGTCACGTCAGGAAATTCGCGATGAGCACAAGCAGCAGGAAGGTGACCCGCACGTGAAAGGGCGCATTCGTCAGCAGATGCGCGCGGCAGCCCGTCGTCGCATGATGGCCGATGTGCCCAAGGCCGACGTGATCGTTACCAACCCAACACACTATTCGGTTGCGCTGCAATATAACGAGAAGAAAATGAGTGCGCCCAAGGTTATTGCCAAAGGCGCTGGCGAGATCGCCTTACGCATTCGTGAACTGGGCGCAGAACACCGCATTCCGGTTCTGGAAGCACCGCCGCTGGCGCGTGCGTTATACCGTCATACCGAAATCGGGCAACACATTCCTGGCGCCCTTTATGCGGCCGTCGCGGAAGTGTTGGCCTGGGTCTGGCAGCTTCGCCGCTGGAAGCGCGAAGGTGGCCTGGTGCCCGTAAAACCTAAAGACCTGCCGGTCCCGGCAGAGATGGACTTTGCAGGAGAGAGCAAAAACGATGGCTAATCTGGCCGCTAAACTACGCCTTCCAGGCAACTTCAAAGACATGCAATGGCAGGTCCTTGCGGGTCCGGTGCTGATCATCATGATTTTGTCGATGATGGTTCTGCCCTTACCGCCGTTTATCCTTGATCTGCTGTTTACCTTTAACATTGCCTTGTCGATTATGGTGCTGCTGGTCGCCATGTTTACCCAGCGCACGCTGGAGTTTGCGGCCTTTCCCACCATTCTGCTGTTTTCGACCCTGCTGCGCCTGTCGCTGAACGTAGCCTCTACGCGTATTATTTTGCTGGAAGGGCATACCGGTGCCGCGGCGGCGGGACGGGTGGTGGAAGCCTTTGGCCACTTCCTGGTTGGCGGAAACTTCGCCATCGGGATCGTGGTGTTTATCATCCTGGTGATCATCAACTTTATGGTTATCACCAAAGGTGCGGGCCGTATCGCCGAAGTGGGTGCGCGCTTTGTGCTTGACGGGATGCCGGGTAAGCAGATGGCTATCGACGCCGACCTGAATGCGGGTCTGATTGGCGAAGATGAAGCGAAGCGTCGTCGCGCCGAAGTGACTCAGGAAGCGGACTTTTACGGTTCGATGGACGGTGCCAGTAAGTTTGTACGCGGGGATGCCATCGCCGGTATTTTGATCATGGTCATTAACGTGATCGGTGGTTTACTGGTGGGGATCGTTCAGCATGGTATGGATGCGGGCCACGCGGCAGAAACCTATACGCTGTTAACCATCGGTGACGGTCTGGTCGCACAGATCCCTGCGCTGGTCATCTCTACCGCGGCGGGTGTTATCGTGACGCGCGTGGCAACCGACCAGGACGTCGGCGAGCAGATGGTCGGGCAACTGTTCAAAGATCCGCGCGTCCTCATGCTGAGTGCCGGCGTAATCGGTTTGCTGGGGCTTGTGCCTGGCATGCCTAACTTTGTGTTCCTGCTGTTTACGGCGGCCTTACTGGGGCTGGCGTGGTGGTTACGTGGCCGCGAGATGCAGCCGAAGAAGAATGTCGAATCGCCGAGCAGCATCGCAAAATCCATGGAAACGCCTGCCTCTGCCGAAGCCTCCTGGACTGATGTGCAGCTTGAAGACACGCTGGGCATGGAAGTGGGTTACCGCCTGATTCCGATGGTCGATCACAACCAGAACGGTGAGTTGCTTGGTCGTATCCGCAGTATCCGTAAAAAAGTGGCGCAGGATGTCGGCTTTCTGCCGCCGGTGGTGCATATCCGTGACAACATGGAATTGCCACCCGCGCGCTACCGCATTTTAATGAAAGGCGTGGAGATCGGCAGCGGTGATGCCTATCCCGGACGCTGGATGGCGATTAACCCCGGCACAGCCGCGGGTACCTTGCCGGGTGAAGCAACCGTCGATCCTGCCTTTGGCCTGGCGGCGGTGTGGATTGACGGTGCGCTCAAAGAGCAGGCTCAGATTCAGGGCTTTACCGTAGTAGAAGCCAGTACCGTTGTGGCGACGCACCTTAATCATCTGATTGGCCAGTACGCCAGTGAGTTGTTTGGCCGACAGGAAGCGCAGCAACTGCTGGACCGCGTCTCCTCAGAGATGCCGAAACTGACCGAAGATTTAGTGCCTGGCGTGATTACGCTGACAACGCTGCACAAAGTCCTGCAGAACCTGCTGGTTGAGCGCGTTTCGATTCGTGATATGCGCACCATTATTGAAACCCTGGCAGAGCATGCGCCGGTTCAAAGCGATCCGCAGGAACTCACCAGCGTGGTGCGCGTGGCGCTGGGCAGAGCGATTACGCAGCAGTGGTTCCCGGGCACGGGTGAAGTGCAGGTGATTGGCCTGGATGCGACACTGGAGCGCCTGCTGCTGCAGGCCTTGCAGGGCGGTGGCGGACTTGAGCCAGGCCTGGCCGATCGGCTGTTAGCCCAGACGCAGGAGGCCCTGCAACGGCAGGAAATGATGGGCGCGCCGCCTGTCCTGCTGGTCAATCATCCGTTACGCGCTTTACTGGCACGCTTCCTGCGCCGTAACATGCCGCAGCTGGTGGTGCTGTCCAATATGGAATTAAGCGATAACCGTCAGATTCGCATGACCGCAACCATCGGTGGCAAACAATGAGATCGCTAATGCTGTTTTCGCTGCTGCTTCCGCTGTTTGCTCAGGCCGCTGACGGTGCCTGGAGCGCCAGCGCGGCGGGTCCACTGATGGCGAACCGGGGAAGCTGGCAGTCGTCGCAGCCGCTGACCCCGCCAGGTCAGGTCAGTGGGGCGATCACCGTGGTGAACTGGCGTTATCAGTTTACCCAACCGGTGCCTTCCGGTTTACAGGTCCGGCTCTGTGCAGAACAGCGTTGTACCGAACTGGACGGTGCCAGCGGCAGCACACGCGGTCTGGCTGAGGTCGCCGCCGGTGAAACGTTACATATGGTGTTTGGCTTCGCCGGTGGCGGAAGTTTGCCGCCGGGGCTGAAGGTCGTCAGCACAGCGGTGACGGTCAACTACCACTAAGCCTTTTTCGCCCTGTTCATGGCAGACTGACAAGCATCATCAAGAGACTGATGCTGTCGGTCTGCCCGATCACTCCCGATGTCATAACGCGGTTCAGGCTACGCGTCTTTTTGCAGCAGAAAGCGGTAAAGCCATCCCCCCGCAACGCCACCCGCTATCGGTACCAGCCAGAAAACCCACAGCTGCTGTAACGCCCAGCCTCCCTGAAAAACAGCCATCGCGGTACTGCGTGCCGGATTCACCGAGGTATTGGTTACCGGGATACTGATTAAGTGAATGAGCGTTAATGCCAGACCAATCGCAATGGGAGCGAAACCCGCCGGCGCGCGTTTATCCGTCGCACCCTGAATAACCATCAGGAAGAACGCGCTGAGTACGAGTTCAGTGATGACGGCCGCACAGAGGGAATAGCCGCCTGGCGAGTGCGCCGCAAAGCCGTTGGCAGCGAAACCCTTATCTGCCATCGTAAAGTCAGCCTGACCACTGACGATCAGATACAGCAAGCCCGCCGCCGCAATACCGCCAGCCATCTGTGCCACGATGTAGGGCAAGATGGTCTTGCTGTCGATGCGGCCACCGGCCCATAAGCCCAGGGTGACGGCGGGATTAAAGTGACCGCCCGAAATGTGGCCTACCGCAAAGGCCATTGTCAGTACGGCGAGGCCAAATGCCAGAGACACGCCCACAAACCCAATCCCGGTTTGGGGAAAATTCGCGGCGAGCAGGGCGCTGCCGCAGCCTCCGAATACCAGCCAGAAGGTGCCGAACAGCTCGGCAAACGCTTTTCTTAACATCAACTTATTCTTCCTTTCTCGTTAACACGTTAAACCTGATAAAACGCGGGCTTATAGTAGAGCGCGGGAATAAGAAAAGAATCTTGTCCCGACAGGACCTTGATATTCGCGACATCAGGGTTGCCTGAGCGGGTTTGCACGGCGCGTGCTGCGATCATCTCTGGTGCTGAAATACGAATTAACGCCTTTGTATCGTGGAGTCAGGGAGGGCAATGGCAAAGATGACGCTACACGAAGGAAAATTGTGCGGGTGACGGGCAGAGCGGGAAGGGCGAGGTTGAGGCAGGCGCTGAGAACAGTCAGCTCTCAGCGCCTTAACAGATTACATGCGATCGACCGTTTTGATCCCCAGCGTATCCAGGCCCAGTTTCAGGGTTTTTGCGGTCAGTGCCGCAATCTGTAAACGGCTCAGGCGCGTCACGTCGTCCTCTGCGGCCAGAATCGGACAGTGCTCGTAGAAACCGGAGAACAGGCCCGCCAGATCGTACAAATAGGCACACATCACATGCGGTGTGCCATCGCGTGCCACCTGGGTAATGACCTCTTCAAACTGCAGCAAACGTGTTGCCAGCAGGGCTTCACGGTCATCCGTCAGCACGATTTCTGCCTGAATCGCATCGGCGTCGATACCGGCTTTACGGAACACGGACAGCACGCGCGTATAAGCATATTGCATGTAAGGCGCCGTATTGCCCTCAAACGCCAGCATATTATCCCAGTCAAAAATGTAATCAGTGGTGCGGCTTTTTGACAGATCGGCATATTTCACGGCGCTGATGCCGACGACTTCCGCGAGTGTGCTGACTTCCTCTTCCGTCATGTCCGGGTTTTTCTCGCGTACCAGCGTGTACGCGCGTTCATAGGCTTCATCCAGCAAATCTGACAGCTTGATGGTGCCGCCGCTGCGGGTTTTAAACGGACGGCCATCTTTACCCAACATCATACCGAACGCATGATGTTCAAGTGGAACGGACGCAGGCACATAGCCGGCTTTACGGACAATGGTCCACGCCTGCTGTAAATGCTGATGCTGACGTGAGTCGATGTAGTAAATTACGCGGTCCGCATGCAGGGTTTCATAGCGATACCTGGCACAGGCAATATCGGTGGTGGTGTAAAGATAGCCGCCATCCTTTTTCTGGATGATCACGCCCATCGGCTCACCTTCTTTGTTCTGGAATTCTTCCAGGAATACCACGGTGGCGCCTTCACTCTCGACGGCCAGGCCTTTGGCTTTCAGATCGGCCACAATTTCCGGCAGCATGTCGTTATAAAGGCTCTCACCCATCACATCATCACGCGTCAGGGTGACGTTCAGACGGTTGTAGATATGCTGGTTTTGCGTCATGGTGATATCAACCAGCTTTTTCCACATCTGACGGCAGTAGTCGTCACCGCCTTGCAACTTCACGACATAGCCGCGCGCACGCTCTGCAAACTCAGGATCTTCATCGTAAGTGCGCTTGGCTTCACGGTAAAAACCTTCTAAATCCGCCAGCGCCATCTCCGCGTGGTTTTCATTTTGCTGTTTTTCAAGAAACGCAATCAGCATGCCGAACTGCGTGCCCCAGTCGCCCACATGGTTCGCGCGGATCACGTTGTGGCCCAGGAACTCGAGGGTGCGCACCGCGGCGTCGCCAATGATAGTGGAACGCACATGGCCGACGTGCATCTCTTTCGCCACGTTGGGGGCAGAGTAGTCCACGACGATTGTCTGTGGTTCGACCGGGTTCACGCCAAGGCGCGGATGATTCAGCGCCTGCCGGGCATGGTCGGCCAGCCACTGACGATCCAGGAAAATATTGATAAAGCCCGGCCCCGCGATCTCCACTTTGCTGGCAATGCCAGTGAGGTCCAGATGTTGAATCACGGTTTCAGCTAATTGTCGTGGCGCCTGGCCCAGTTTTTTCGCCACGGCCATGATGCCGTTAGCCTGATAATCACCAAACTGAACTTTAGCCGACTGACGAACCTGAGGTTCACAATCGGAGGGAGCACCAGCCAGCACCATTGCCTGACTGACTTTTGCGGAAAGAAGCGCCTGAATATTCACCGGGTTACCTTACATATGCAGAGAAAAGCACGCTATTTGGGCAGCGGGCTGTCGTCATGATTCTGCCGGGTGCAATGACCACAGGTCCTGGCCCGGCAAAAGGAAAAAATGAGGGAAAAAGTATACGTGAATTGTCAGCGTGAGTCAGTAGCGGGATAAAGGCAGGGAAACAGAGCCGAAGATGTTTCCCGCAGAGATTAGCGACGACGCGCGCGGCGCGCGTTTTTAACACTTTTGTCTGCACGTACCTTCCAGTGGCGCGCAAGGGCAAACCCCATCAGTGCAATTAAGATGGCAACTACGATGAGCATCGTCATAAAAACTTTCCTTATAATAGTGTTAATGCAAATTTAATAGAAAGCTATGCAGGCTGCAATCATGCCACTGTTAAGTAAGACTTATCTTATTGTGTTAATGATAACCATACAAAACAGTAACTTAAGTTACTTTTGTCAACGAAAAGGTGGATCTAACCAGAAGATTAATCTGAATTAAAAGCGTTAATTTTTTGCTTTTCTCGTAAAACGCCAGCCAAATAAGATGAATCTTACCCTTTTGTTCATTACGATAGTTCAGTAACAATGAGTTACAGCATTCCCTGGTCATAAAAAAGTGAGGAGACAGCTTACGGTGAGCATGATATTTCCACCCGAACTGGACGATTTACAGGCCGATTTAGCGGCTTTCGAAGAACGGTTACAAAATTTTTCACAGCGTCTGGGGTTAAACTCTACAGACCTCGACGTCGATCATGTGGCCGTGCGGTGTCATCAGAATGCGACGGCCGAACGCTGGCAAAAAGGGTTTTTGCAACTCGGGGAGCAGTTCTCGGCGGCGATGATTAACGGACGACCGGTATGTTTATTTAAGCTGCACCAACCGTTAATGATTGCCGGCTGGGCGATAGACGTCGTTGAGCTGCCCTGGCCGGGTGAAAAACGTTACCGCCACGAGCGCTGGGAACATATTGAGGTGGTATTACGAGGCGAGCCTGAAACACTGGGCATGCGTGCCATGGCGCTGCTGTCCGATCAGGCACTCACACAGCCGGGTATTTCATTCAAAACCAGCTCACCGAAAGGGGAAAACGAGCGTCTGCCGAATCCTACGCTGGCAGTGACCGATGGGGAAACCACGATTAAGTTTCACCCATGGCGACTGGACGAGATTGTGGCCAGTGAACAGCGCTAGCCCCGGGCTTCAACCGCGCGTCTGAGCCGTCTGACGGCTTCTTCCAGCAAGGCGCGGGGACAACCGAAATTGATCCGTACAAAGCCGTCATCACCAAAGTCGCGCCCTGGCGAGAAGCCAAGCCCGTGTTTTTCAAAGTACAGCGCCGGGCTGGCAACCTGGAGTTCACGCGCATCGATCCAGCCCAGATAACTGCCTTCCGGAGAGGTCATTTTGAGGCCAGGCAGCGCATTGACTTCGGAAACCAGCCAGTCCCGGTTGCCGCGCAGATAATCAAGCTGGGCATCAAGCCAGTCATCACAGGCCCGCCAGGCGACTTCCGCCGCAACCAGGGCCAGAATATCGACTGAGGGCACAATGCCCTGGCGCACGGCGTTGAATCGCGCCCGTAGTTCAGGATCCGGGATCACAGCGACGGAAGCGCCCAGCCCGGCAATATTGAAGGTTTTGGATGGCGAAAGCAGCGTAATGCTCCGTTGGGCCGCATCATCACTCAGGGAGGCAAAGGGGATGTGTTGCAGCCCCGGCGTTAACAGTAAATCGCAATGAATTTCATCAGAGCAGACGATTAAATCATGGTGCTGCGCAAAGGCCAGCTGCGCTTCAAGTTCTTCCCGGCGGTAAACCGTGCCGCCAGGATTTTGCGGATTGCAAAGCATCAGCAACGTTTTGTCCTGCATGTGGCCGTCTGCTGCAGTGAGATCCATGACCCAGCGGCCTTCCTGCAACGTCAGAGGCAGATTCAACTGATCACGTTCAGCCAGCTTCGCGGCTGAACGGAAAGGGGGATAAATGGGATGCGGCGCGACGGTACCCTGGTGCGGCGCGGTAAACGCCCGCACGGCCAGATTTAACCCGCAGACTACGCCGGGCAACACGACCACCCATTCCGGTTTAACTTCCCAGCGATAGCGTGATTTACAGCGGGCAATCAGCGCATCGATAAATCCCTGAGGCTTATCGCCATAGCCGAAAACACCATGATCAACGCGGGCTTTAATGGCCTCAATGATGGGGGCAGGCGATCGGAAATCCGTATCCGCTACCCACAACGGCAGAATATCCTGGCCCGCATATTTGTGCCATTTAAGGCTATCACTGTGACGGCGGTCTATCCGTTGGTCAAAATTGAATGTCATAGTTAGTTTTCCACGTAAACTGTTCTAAGGGATAAGCATACCTGACGAATTTGGCGTGAACAGGACGTCATGTAAAGGAGAAGAGAATGACCACACTGGAAATTTGTTGCTATGGGGTGGATTGTGCCTTAACCGCTCAACAGGCGGGGGCCGATCGAATTGAACTCTGTGCGGCACCGCGTGAAGGCGGCCTGACACCTTCTGCTGGCATGCTGGAAGTCGCCCGTCGTGACATTTCTGTTCCGGTGCATCCTATTGTCCGCCCGCGCGGCGGAGATTTTTGCTATTCCAGCCGGGAGTTCGAGGCAATGAAATCGGATGTCGCGCGGATTCGCGAACTGGGCTTTCCGGGCGTAGTGTTAGGGATGCTGGATGAAGATGCCCATATTCATGTGGGGCAGATGCGGCAGATCATGGCGCTGTGCGACGGCATGGCGGTGACCTTCCATCGCGCCTTCGATCTCTGCCACCGGCCAAAACGTTCGCTCGATGTTTTAACCGATTTTGGCGTGAAACGTATCCTCACTTCCGGGCAGCAGCAGAGTGCGGAAAACGGAATTGCATTATTGAGGGAACTTAATGAATACAGCAGCGGTCCTATCATTATGGCAGGTGCTGGCGTTCGTTTAAGTAACCTGCAAAAGTTTCTTGATGCAGATATTCGTGAGGTACACAGCTCGGCAAGCCACCTGGTGGCATCACCGATGCGTTACCGCAAAGCGGGTGTTTCCATGTGTTCCGAAGCCGAAATTGATGAGTTCAGCCGTTACTGCGTCGATGGTGATGTTGTAGAGGCAATGAAAAGTGTCATGCAAATGAATACCGCCCGGGTGGCCTGACTCATAACCAGTTTTGCCGCGCAGCACGCCGATTGATGACGTGATGTTTGCAAGTACCAAACCCCAGCACATTTGCTGGGGTATTTTTTGTCCGGTATTCCGCTATAGTGGATGATGAAACAACGCATTGCGTGCATTCTGTGTCGCCGTTTGCCGTCAACGCGGCTTTGCTTTCCCTGTTCTGTTCCCCCGTTTGCGGGTCATCAGCTTAACCCTAATCGACATTGATGTCAGAGGCCCTGCCATGCGATGCATTCTGCTTTCCGCTGTTCTCACCGTGATGGGATGCCATGCGCCCTTAACCTTTGCCGCGTGCAAATCAAACAGTAAAGCGGTCTCTGTCAGTAATAACTGGATTCTGCTGGGCGGCAGTGCGAAAGGGGCGGTACGTCAGGTTGTCGCAGGGGAGTTTGGCAAAGACGTCAATTCGCAAAAGCGGGTGCTGGGGCAGTTTGATCCCTGTGGCGACCTGCTGGTGGCGGATATCAGTTATGACAAAAATGAGCGTAACGTCATTCTGAGCATGGAACAACATCTGGTGCGTGTGCAGGAAGGTTGGGTGGCCGAATATGCGTATCTGGTAAAAGTACTGAAACAGGGAAAGGAAGTGGTGGTGGATAACCGACAAGGCACCATCAACTGGCACAAGGGAAAAAACGGCAATATTATCAGCGCTTCAGACAAATTCATCAGCATGGGCAAATCGGGATTCACGGACACCACGTACCGCTACGATAAACACTATCGTTTGCTGAAAAGCATTGCGCGCGGAACCGATCCCGTCAGCAACGGGGAATACCGTTACGCGTGGAGTCCGCAGGGCCTCGTCACCCGCACCACCTCTGCCCGGCGAAAAGACACCTATACCTATGACGATAAAGGGCGGGAGCTGCGCCTGAACGGCACGGCATCAACCGACGTCAGCACTCTGCGCACCGTGGATGAATGCCAGTTCTGGGATGACAAGGGCAACTGCACCCTGAGTTACCTGAATGAAACCGAAGTTTTTGAGAAAGGCACGGTGCAGCGTCACCTCAGTGCGGTTTATAAGTATCAGTACTGGGACAAACCCACTGAGGCGACGGAATAGCTCCTATTTTACCGTTTTACTGAACGCATCCAGGCCCAGCAGCGCATGGGCGATCTGTTCCGGTGCCAGGTTAGGATTGAGGTTTTTCAACGTATCGCCTTCGCTGTTCGCCAGCGCGCCGATTTTTACCAGATCTTCCCAGCTCACCCCGTCCAGATGCATCTCTTTTAACGTGGTCGGCATATTGATCGAACGGTAGAAGCGGATGTAGCGGGCAATTTCTTCATCGGGACGCTGCTCAAGCACCATCTGAGTTAACGTACCGTAGGCCACTTTTTCACCGTGAGTAAGATGGTGGATATCGCCGTCAATTGCGGTGAATCCGTTATGAATCGCGTGCGCACCTGCCAGACCGGCGTTCTCAAAGCCTAAACCGGACAGCAATGTATTGGCTTCCACGACCGCTTCTACCGCTGGCGTCACGCGTTTTTCCGAGACGGCGATATAGGCACTGTAGCCCCACGTCAGCAGCGTCTCTTCACAGGCCCGGGCAATGGCAAGACCGGCAATAGTCGGATCGCCATTGACCATCGATTTCGCATGGCTACGGGCCACCGCCTGGGCTTCCACCCAGGTCGCCAGACCATCGGCGATGCCGGACGCGAACAGGCGGGCGGGCGCGGCGGCGCACACGGCGGTATCAATTAACACCAGATCGGGATTTTTACTGTAGAAACGGTAGCTTTCAAAAACGCCACTGTCGGAATAGATAACAGACAGCGCGCTACAGGGCGCATCGGTTGAGGCAATGGTGGGCACAATCACTACCGGCTGTTTGAGTTCATCGGCCACGGCTTTTACCGTATCCAGCGTTTTGCCGCCACCTAAACCAATCACCACGTTACAGCCCTGCTGCTGCGCATGCTGACTTAACCGGGTAATTTCATTACTGGAGGCTTCGCCATTGAACTGCTGACGGCTGAGGGTAATGCCTGCTTTTTCCAGCGTAGACTGCGCCCGCTCACCAATCAGCCCCCAGACGACATCGTCAGCCACCACGAAAGCGTGATTGCCCAATTCCGTGACATACTCTCCCAGTTCATCGAGCACGCCCGCACCCTGTACATATTTGCGAGGCGAAGAGAAAATAAATTTACTCATGATCGTAGCTCCTGGTTTTTCAATTGAGACCGTTACCGGCCCGCTAATAACGCCACTAAAAAGCGTAGCAGTTAATCGCGCCTGGCTGTCTGTACAGCGTGAAAAACGCTTGTTATTGTTAAGCACTTCTAATCAGGAGTACGCCTGTGACGACTTCATTCCTCGCTTTTCTGTTTGCGATCATCATTTTGACCCTGACGCCGGGGTTCGATACGGCATTAATTTTGCGATCGGCGGCGGCACAGGGCTGGCGACGAGCCAGTGCGACCGCGCTGGGCGTGGCGACGGGCTGTCTGTCGTGGGGCATTGCGGTCGGGCTGGGGCTGGGGGCGCTGCTGCTGGCATCGGAAACGGCGTATAACCTGCTGAAGTGGGCTGGCGCAGCCTATCTGCTCTGGCTGGGCGTCAGGTTACTGTGGCATCCGCGTCGCCAGAATGCAGCGCTGCCCGCCGAAACGCCGTCGCAGCAAACGCATCTGGCCTGCTTTCTGCGTGGGTTACTGGGGAATCTGTTGAATCCTAAAGTGGGCGTTTTCTACGTAACATTTTTACCGCAGTTTATCCCTCAGGGCGGTTCGGTCCCGGTCTGGTGCACCCTGATGGCCCTGACACATATGGTGACTGGATTGATCTGGAGCAGCGTGCTGATTGGCAGCAGTCACTATTTTGCGGCACAGCTCAGGAAGCCACGCGTGTTAATAATCATGGATCGTTTGACGGGCTGCGTCTTTATTGGCTTCGCGGCGAAACTGGCGCTGTCTCGCCGCTGAGCATTACGGCTTTGTGGCGACCAGCACCGCACGCAGCGGTGCGGGATAACCTTCAACGGTTTTGCTGCTGTCCGCAGGATCAAGGAATTCCGCCAGCGATTCGCTGGTCATCCAGTCGGTCCGGCGCTGTTCATCTGTGGTCGTAACGGCAAAGTCCACAATGCGCACATCGACAAAGCCGCATTTCTCCAGCCAGCTTTTCAGCGCCTCGGCGGAGGGGATAAAGTAGACGTTGCGCATCTGAGCATAGCGTTCGCCCGGCACCAGCACCTGATTCACATCGCCTTCAATCACCAGCGTTTCCAGGACCAGTTCGCCGCCGCTCACTAACTGATTTTTCAGCTGCATCAGATGATCCAGCGGCGAACGGCGGTGATAAAGCACGCCCATGGAAAACACGGTATCGAACGCCTGAAGCACCGGCAGCTGTTCGATGCCGAGCGGCAGCAGGTGGGCGCGGCGGTCGTCATTTAACAGCTTGCGGACGGCTTCGAACTGGCACAGAAACAGCTGCATGGGATCGATACCGACCACAAGGTGCGCGCCTGCCCCGATCATGCGCCACATATGGTAGCCACTGCCACAGCCCACATCCAGTACAGTGCGTCCGGCTAACGAGGAGATGTGTGGCAGCACGCGATCCCATTTCCAGTCTGAGCGCCATTCCGTATTAATTTCGGTGCCGTAAAGCGAATAGGGGCCTTTGCGCCAGGGCATCAGATTACGCAGCAGTTTCTCAATGCCCTGACGGTGCCGATCGCTGATATCGTCCCGATCGGCGCTGACGCTGTGCAGCAGGTCCAGCCGCTGAGGTTCCAGCTGGGGTAAATATTCCAGCGACTTGTACCAGTCACGGAAGTGCCCGTGCAGATTTTCACGCTGCCACTCGCTGATTTGCGCAGGCAGCACCTCCAGCCATTTTGCCAGGGGACCCACGGCGATTTGCTGATAAAAACGGCCAAAGTCGATCATTTTAATGCCACCAACGAACCAAAATTAAAACACTGAAACCACAGCTCAGCATGAGAAAAACCGGCCTGTTTCAGGCGCGCCTTGTGCGTTTCTACGCTATCGGTGAGCATCACATTTTCCAGCATGCTGCGTTTCTGGCTGATTTCCAGTTCGCTGTAGCCGTTGGCGCGCTTAAAGTCATGATGCATGTTGAACAACAGTTCACCGACGTCACGATCTTCAAAGCTGAACTTCTCAGAGAGCACCAACGCGCCGCCGGGATTCAGCCCCTGCCAGATTTTGGTCAGCAACGTCAGGCGGGCTGGCGGTTCAAGAAACTGCAGGGTGAAATTGAGCACCACCAGTGACGCGTTCTCAATGGCGATATCGCAGATATCCGCTTCGACGACCGTAACCGGCGTATCCGCCCGAAACGCATCGATATGACGGCGGCAGCGCTCCACCATGGCCGGCGAATTATCCACAGCAATAATCTGACAGCCGGGCACGTGAATATTGCGGCGCACCGAGAGCGTGGCAGCGCCTAGTGAACAGCCCAGGTCAAATACCTGGCTGTTGGGCTGGACGAAACGTTCTGCCAGCATGCCAATCATCGAAATGATGTTGGAATAGCCCGGCACTGAGCGCTGAATCATGTCGGGAAACACTTCAGCCACGCGCTCGTCAAACGTCCAGTCGCCCAGTTTTTCAATGGGCGCAGAAAAGAGTTGATCGCGATCAGACATAACGAAAATCCGAAGAGACGGCGGAAAGTGCGCTATTCTGGCAGAAACTGCCGCGGCCTGCACCCTTTACGCCGTTAACATTAACGCAAGCTGAGCAAGAGTGGCCAGGGCAGGTAAATCAGGTTAAAAATTACCATACCGGACAGCGAGAATAACGTCAGCATCATGCCATATTTGCGTTTGCTCATGACATCGCTGCGCAGGCCCTGTGCATGCAACACCCGGCCAATGAAAAACAGGATGCCGGTCAGGTGCACCATCCAGATATTCGCGCCGTTCATCTCCAGCACAATCAGCAATAATAACCCCAGCGGGATCGTTTCAATGGCATTGCCGTGAATCCGGATGGCCATGTGTAAATCGTGATGACCGCCATCGCCATAAGCCACATGATGCTGTCGCCGTAAGCGCACAACATTCAGGGTAAATTTCATGATCAGTAAGGCCCCGATCACCACATATAACGCGCTTATCATTATTGATTCCTTATTTTTACTTTTGCCAGAGGTGTGATGCTGCCGGTCGCTATCAGAATAGCGAATCCTGTTGCGGCCAGTCCGGCCCGGGACCGATGCTGGCATCAATTTTTTGCAGTTCAGGCCACAAGGCCTGCACCAGCGGAAAGACCTGGCCCATGTCGGGCGTGTGAATGAAGACCAGCGGTTCACTTTGCGTATGCCATTCAGCCAGTTTCGTCAGCCAGATGCGAAACAGCGGCAGGCTTTCTTCAAGACTATCGCTGCCGACAAAGCGGATCATCGGGCGCGGTCCTGTTAACAGCGCATGCGGCGGGACGCGCGGCTT
This sequence comes from Pantoea sp. PNA 03-3, assembly GCF_003201175.1. Taxonomy (NCBI): domain Bacteria; kingdom Pseudomonadati; phylum Pseudomonadota; class Gammaproteobacteria; order Enterobacterales; family Erwiniaceae; genus Pantoea; species Pantoea sp. PNA 03-3. The sequence goes on from NZ_QICO01000001.1 coordinate 81,875, forward strand.
TTGCTGGCGGGCGTGCAGCGCCGCCGCGCTTTGTGACGTTGAGGCGTGAACCGGACGGCTGTCCAGCACCACACGATTGACGCCGCGCTGGAGCAGGCCACGATTCAGCGCGCGCTCAGCCTCACCTTTCGCGAAAAAAGCGGCATGCCGCACTTCCACGCCATAGGAAAAAGAGGCAGGCAGACTATCCAGAAAACGCCACAGATCGCTGAGTTGGGCGGGAGAAAAGCTGGCAGGCAACTGGAGCCAGTACTGACCGATGCGATCGGCAAGCGGATGCATCAGGCGAAAAAAGTCGGTCAGTAAGTCATCGGTGTTTTGCAGTGCTGCCTGATGGCTGATTGTGCTGGGGAATTTAAAACAGAAGCGAAACTGATCGTGCGTCATATCCCGCCAGCGCAACACGGTTTCGGGATCCGGCAGTGCATACAGCGTGGTATTGCCCTCAACGGTCTGGAAATAACGCGCGTAGTCCGCCAGGGTTTCAATTCCCCAGCGTTTCCAGTGTGCGTGGTGCCATTGCGGCAAACCGATACGAAGTGTCACGCCTGACTCCTGTCGTTGAGTGTGATGGTAATTATCCTGTAAGGCAGTATATTGACGCAACCCGGTGAAAAGGGAACAGGAAATGCCGTGCTTTAGCGTGGCTCCACTTATCCTGTCAGCCTTTTTCCATTATAATAGCGGCCTTTTTTGCGACAGCACCTGATAAGGTTACGCGGCCTGGTGCTGTCTGCTGCAGCGGCGAAGTTAAAAGGATAGTGTTATGCGTACAGAGTATTGTGGACAGCTCAATCTGTCTCATGTGGGTCAGCAAGTTACGCTTTGCGGCTGGGTCAATCGCCGTCGCGATCTGGGAAGCCTCATCTTTATCGATATGCGCGACCGTGAAGGCATCGCCCAGGTGTTTTTCGATGCCGATCATCAAGAAGCGTTCCAGCTGGCATCTGAACTGCGTAACGAATTCTGTATCCAGATCACCGGTACCGTCCGTGCCCGTGACGAAAAGAACCGAAACAGCGACATGGCGACCGGCGACGTGGAAGTGTTCGCCCACGCGCTGACCATCATCAACCGTGCTGACCCTCTGCCGCTGGATTCTAACCAGACCAACAGCGAAGAAGCGCGTCTGACGTATCGCTATCTGGACCTGCGTCGTCCGGAGATGGCGCAGCGTTTGAAAACCCGTGCGAAAATCACCAGCTTTGTGCGTCGCTTTATGGATAACGAAGGCTTTCTGGATATTGAAACGCCGATGCTGACTAAAGCAACGCCAGAAGGCGCGCGCGACTATCTGGTGCCCAGCCGTGTGCACAAAGGGAAGTTCTATGCGCTGCCGCAGTCACCGCAGTTGTTCAAGCAGCTGCTGATGATGTCCGGCTTCGACCGCTATTATCAGATCGTTAAGTGCTTCCGTGATGAAGACCTGCGTGCTGATCGTCAGCCAGAGTTTACCCAGATCGACGTTGAAACCTCCTTCATGACCGCCGAACAGGTGCGTGAGAAGATGGAGCGTCTGATTCGTGAACTGTGGATGGACATCAAAGGGGTGGATCTGGGGGCGTTTCCACAGATGACCTTTGCCGAAGCCATGCATCGCTTTGGTTCGGACAAGCCTGACCTGCGCAACCCGATGGAGCTGGTGGACGTAGGCGATCTGCTGAAAAGCGTCGAATTCCAGGTCTTTGCGGGTCCCGCAAATGACCCGAAAGGCCGCGTAGCTGCGCTGCGCGTGCCCGGCGGTGCGGCGCTGACGCGTAAGCAAATCGACGAATACGGCAAGTTTGTTGAAATCTACGGGGCCAAAGGGCTGGCGTGGATGAAGATTAACGAACGTGCCAACGGCTTCGAGGGCGTGCAGAGTCCGGTGGCCAAGTTCCTCAGTGCCGACATCGTGGAAGCGATACTGAACCGCACGGGCGCACAGGATGGCGACCTGATCTTCTTCGGTGCCGATCGCGCGAAAGTCGTGGCGGATGCGCTGGGTGCGCTGCGCCTGAAAGTCGGCCGCGATTTGCGGATCACCGACGAAAACGCCTGGGCACCGCTGTGGGTAATCGACTTCCCGATGTTTGAGGAAGATGAAGAGGGCGGTCTGGCTGCGATGCACCATCCGTTCACCTCACCGAAAGACATGACCGCAGAGGCGCTGGCCAGCGATCCGGTTCAGGCGGTGGCAAATGCCTACGACATGGTGATTAACGGCTACGAAGTGGGCGGCGGTTCCGTGCGTATTCACAACAGCAAAATGCAGCAGACGGTGTTCAGTATCCTCGGGATCACCGAAGAGGAGCAGCGCCTGAAGTTTGGCTTCCTGCTTGACGCGCTGAAATACGGTACACCACCGCACGCGGGCCTGGCATTTGGTCTGGATCGTCTGACGATGCTGCTGACCGGCACCGATAACATTCGCGATGTTATCGCATTCCCGAAAACCACCGCCGCCGCGTGCATGATGACCGAAGCACCGAGCGAAGCCAATCCTGCCGCGTTGCTGGATCTGGGCATTCTGGTGGCGCCGAAGAAAGAAAAGTCAGAGAACAAGTAATGGGCAATAAACATCCGGTATCGGTGCTGGTGGTGATTTTTGCGCAAGATACTGGCCGGGTGTTAATGCTGCAGCGACGTGATGATGCCAGCTTCTGGCAGTCGGTCACAGGCAGCCTGGAAGTCGGGGAAACCCCGCGCCAGGCGGCCGAGCGTGAGGTGTCAGAGGAGCTGTCCATCAACATTGCGGACGAAAAGCTAGTGCTGGAAGACTGTCACAAACAGATCGAGTTTGAAATTTTCCCGCACTATCGCCACCGTTACGCACCGGGCATCACGCATAACCGGGAACACTGGTTCAGGCTGGCGTTACCCGCAGAGCGCGACCTGCTGCTCACCGAGCATCTTGCCGCGCGCTGGCTTGAGCCCGCCGCTGCTGCTGCCCTGACCAAGTCCTGGAGTAACCGCCAGGCGATTGAGGAATTTATCTGAATGCCTGCCGTAACGCGTTTTTCAGACGGCAGTAACGTTAAATTTCACGAATTCGACGAAGCTCATCCTTCGTTCCCTAAACCGGGTGCAGGTGATAAACCGGCGCCGTTAAAATTGAAGAGTCGGGCATCATCGGTATCGCGAAGCCGCGACCGTCAGTGCAGTGCAACCGGAACGTTTATAACGACGTGAGGATGGCAGGCACTGTCGGGAGGCGGATCGTAAGTCAGATAGCCCGTGCGATTGTTAAGATCGGAGAATATGCAAGATGGCTGGACATAGTAAATGGGCGAATACCAAGCACCGCAAGGCTGCTCAGGATGCCAAGCGCGGTAAAATCTTTACCAAAATCATTCGCGAGCTGGTGACCGCCGCGAAACTGGGTGGGGGCGATCCCGGTTCTAACCCACGTTTACGTGCTGCCATGGACAAAGCGCTGTCTAATAACATGACACGCGATACCATGAACCGTGCGATTGCACGCGGCGTGGGCGGCGAAGATGATTCCAACATGGAAACCATCATCTATGAAGGTTACGGTCCGGGGGGATCGGCCATCATGATCGAGTGTCTGAGTGATAACCGAAACCGTACGGTGGGTGAAGTGCGTCATGCGTTCACCAAAACCGGCGGCAACCTGGGAACCGATGGCTCCGTGTCTTACCTGTTCAGCAAAAAAGGCGTGATTTCTTACGCGCCAGGCCAGGATGAAGATGCGGTGATGGAAGCCGCGCTGGAAGCCGGTGCAGAGGACGTGGTGGCGTATGATGATGGCGCTATCGATGTCTTCACCGCCTGGGAAGAGATGGGCACCGTGCGCGATGCGCTGGAAGCCGCCGGTCTGAAAGCGGATACGGCGGAAGTTGCGATGATTCCGTCAACCAAAGCGGAAATGGATGCGGAAACCGCACCGAAACTGCTGCGTCTGATCGATATGCTGGAAGACTGCGACGACGTGCAGGAGGTTTATCACAACGGTGAGATCTCCGATGAGGTGGCGGAAACGCTGTAATGCTGTACCGCTTTCATCGCTGGCTGGAGACGCGTCATGTCTATTATCCTGGGGATTGACCCCGGTTCACGCGTCACCGGTTACGGGGTGATTCGTCAGACCGGCCGCCAGCTCACCTATCTGGGCAGCGGCTGTATCCGCACCAATACGACAGAATTGCCGGCGCGCCTGAAACTGATCTATGCTGGCGTTTGCGAAATTATCACGCAGTTTTCGCCTGATTTTTTCGCCATCGAGCAGGTGTTTATGGCGAAGAACGCCGATTCGGCGCTGAAGCTTGGCCAGGCGCGCGGTGCCGCCATCGTCGCGGCGGTAAACCATGACCTGCCGGTGTTCGAATATGCCGCACGTCAGGTGAAGCAGACGGTTGTCGGAACCGGCGGGGCAGAAAAAAGTCAGGTTCAGCATATGGTCAAATCCTTACTGAAGCTTGCAGCCAGTCCGCAGGCTGATGCCGCCGATGCGCTGGCTATTGCGATTACGCACTGCCATGTTGCACAGAATGCCGCGCGCATGAGTGAGAACACGCTGGTGCTGACCCGCGGCCGGCTGCGGCAGCGCTAACGGCAATCCCCGCAATATGCCCGTCAGGCTGGATATTCATCCAGCCTTTTTTATGGTATAAATTCCGCCACATACGTTGAATAAGGAAGGCATCAGGTGATAGGTCGTTTACGGGGAACCATTCTGGAAAAGCAGCCACCGCTGGTCCTGCTGGAGGCGCATGGCGTTGGTTATGAAGTCCATATGCCAATGACCTGTTTTTATGAACTGCCTGAGCTTAATCACGAAGCGATAATCTTTACGCAATTTGTGGTTCGTGAAGACGCGCAACTGCTGTTCGGCTTTAACAGCAAACAGGAACGTGCCCTGTTTCGTGAACTGATAAAAGTCAACGGCGTTGGGCCGAAACTGGCGCTCGCTATTCTGTCGGGCATGTCCGCTCAGCAGTTTGTCACGGCGGTGGAAAAAGAAGAGATTGCCGCGCTGGTCAAACTGCCGGGTGTGGGCAAGAAAACCGCCGAGCGTCTGGTTGTCGAGATGAAGGATCGCTTTAAAGGGATGCATGGCGATCTGTTTGGCGGTGACTCGGCCTTTACGCTGACCACGCCGGGCCCGGAACCCGAAACCAACGACGCCGAAGCGGAAGCGGTTGCAGCGCTGGTGTCCCTGGGTTATAAACCGCAGGAAGCGAGCCGCATGATCAGCAAAGTGGGTCGCCCTGACGCGGATTGTGAAACATTAATTCGCGAAGCGCTCCGCGCCGCTATTTGAGGTAATTCATGATTGAAGCCGATCGCCTGATCTCCGCCGCCAGCGTTAGCGAAGAAGAGAGCCTCGACCGCGCCATCCGGCCTAAGATGCTGACCGAGTATGTCGGCCAGCCGCAGGTGCGGGAGCAAATGGAAATTTTTATCAAAGCGGCCCAACTGCGTGGCGATGCGCTGGACCATTTGCTGATTTTTGGCCCACCCGGGCTGGGAAAAACCACCCTGGCGAACATTGTGGCTAATGAGATGGGCGTCAATCTGCGCACCACCTCCGGTCCGGTGCTGGAGAAAGCGGGCGATTTGGCGGCGATGCTCACCAACCTTGAGCCGCATGATGTGCTGTTTATTGATGAGATTCACCGCCTGTCACCGGTCGTTGAAGAAGTACTGTATCCGGCGATGGAAGACTATCAGCTGGATATCATGATCGGCGAAGGTCCGGCAGCGCGCTCGATTAAGCTTGATCTGCCGCCGTTTACGCTGATTGGTGCCACTACGCGCGCGGGCTCACTGACGTCGCCCCTGCGCGATCGTTTTGGTATCGTGCAGCGGCTGGAATTCTATCAGGTGAAAGATCTGCAGCATATCGTCGGGCGCAGTGCCGCCTGTCTGGGCCTGGCGCTGAGCGAGGAGGGAGCCCTTGAAATCGCCCGTCGCTCTCGCGGCACGCCGCGTATTGCTAACCGACTGTTACGCCGGGTGCGTGATTTTGCAGAAGTGCGGGCAAACGGTAACTTAAGCGGCGAAGTCTCAGTGACCGCGCTGGACATGCTTAACGTTGACAGCGAAGGTTTCGACTATATGGATCGTAAACTGCTGCTGGCGATTATTGATAAATTCACCGGCGGGCCGGTGGGTCTGGATAACCTTGCGGCGGCGATTGGTGAAGAGCGGGAAACGATCGAAGATGTCATCGAGCCCTTCCTGATTCAGCAGGGCTTTATCCAACGTACACCGCGCGGCCGGATGGCCACGCAGCATGCTTACCGTCATTTCGGTATCACCAAAGAGGCGTAATCACAGCGCCGGTTTGCGCACCATACTGACGATAAACAGTATGGCTGCGCACAGCACCACAGACGGCCCCGCAGGCGTGTCATAGAACGCCGAGAAGGTTAACCCGCCGGTTACTGCCATTACCCCGATCAGCACCGCAATCGCGGCCATCATTTCTGGTGAACGTGCAAAGCGTCGCGCCGTCGCAGCCGGGATAATCAGCAGCGAGGTGATGATCAGCGCCCCGACAAATTTCATCGCCACGCCAATAGTCAGCGCGGTCACCAGCATCAGGATTAACCGGGTGCGTTGAATATTCACCCCATCGACCTGCGCCAGTTCAGGGCTGATGGTCATCGACAGCAACGCGCGCCACTGCCAGGCCATGACCGCTAAAACACAACCTACGCCCGCAGCCATTGCCCCGAGATCGGCAGGGGTGACCGCCAGCAAATCGCCGAACAGGTAGGCCATCAAATCGACCCGCACATTCGACATCAGGCTGACGACCACCAGTCCCAGTGACAGCGCACTGTGCGCCATGATGCCCAGCAAGGTATCAATGGCCAGATGCGGTCGGCGTTCCAGCCAGACCAGCCCCAGCGCCAGACAAACCGTGACCAGAATCACGGCATAATAAGGATTTACATCCAGCATTAAACCAAACGCAACGCCCAGCAGTGAGGCATGCGCCAGTGTGTCGCCAAAGTAAGACATCTTGCGCCAGACGACAAACGAACCCAGAGGACCGGCGGCCAGCGCCAGCATGACGCCGCCCAGCCAGCCCGGTAGCAATAATTCAATCATAGTGGACCCGGTCCCTTGCGAAGTACGATACGTCCCTTTAAGTCGTGACGATGATTATGGTGATGACGATAGATAGCCAGTTCCTGCGCGCCGCGTGGCCCAAACATGGCAATAAATTCCGGATGCTGAGAGACAGCCTCGGGCGTGCCGGAACAGCAGATATGATGATTGAGGCACAGCACTTCGTCTGTCTTGGCCATGACCAGATGCAAATCATGAGAGACCATCAATACCGCACAGTTCAGCTCATGACGAAGCTGGTTAATCAAATCATAGAGCGCGACCTGACCATTGACGTCCACGCCCTGTGTCGGCTCATCCAGCACCAGCAACTGTGGCTGATTAAGCAGCGCACGCGCAAGCAGGACGCGCTGCATTTCGCCACCGGACAGTTTCTGCAGGGGAGAGGTCAGCAGGTGACCGGCCTGAACGCGTTTGAGCGCAGGCAGAATGTCCTGATGACGTGCGCCACGTGACAAACGCATAAAACGCTCGACGGTAACCGGTAACGTCGGATCGATGTGCAGTTTCTGAGGCACATAACCAATACGCAGGTTCGCACTGCGATGCACCTGACCGGATGAGGGCGCGAGCAGGCCGAGTACCACGCGCACCAGCGTCGATTTACCCGCGCCATTGGGACCCAGCAGCGTCAAAATTTTACCAGGATGAAGCGCCAGGCTCACGCCAGACAGGACGGTGCGTTGAGCAAACTGGATGGAGACATTTTCAAGTGTGACAAGTGATGGCATAAGATTTACAGGTTGCGCAGAATTTCGAATGTTATAATATCACATCTAATCTGTTGATGACGAAGGAATGACGCATTATGTTACATAATAAAAAAGGGGTGGGTTTTACCCTGGCTGCGCTTGCTTTTGCTACCGCCGTTGCTTTGCCCGCTCATGCCAATGTGGTGGCCTCCATTAAGCCTGTTGGCTTCATTGCCTCTGCGATTGCGGACGGGGTAACACCGGTGGAGGTCTTGCTACCTGATGGCGCATCCGAACATGATTATGCCCTGCGCCCGTCTGATGTAAAACGCTTACAAAACGCGGACTTAGTGGTCTGGGTGGGACCAGAAATGGAAGCGTTTATGACCAAATCAGCCGCCGCCCTGCCAGAAAAAAAGAATCTTGAGATAGTACAAATTCCCGGCGTAAAAACGATGCTGCTGCGGGGCGGTGAAGACGATGATCACGATAACCATGAGGCAGCAGAGCACGATCATGATGCAGAGCATCATCATCATCACGGTGAGTTTAATATGCACTTGTGGATGTCACCCGAAATCGCGCAAAAAACCGCGGTTGCAATCCATGAAAAATTATTGGAACTTATGCCGCAGGATAAAGCCAAACTTGACGCCAACCTGCAGCATTTTGAGGCAGAATTAGCGGACACAGATAAGCGCATTATCTCACAGCTTGCCCCCGTTAAAGATAAAGGGTATTTCGTTTTTCACGACGCTTACACGTACTTTGAAAAACACTACGGTCTCTCCCCCACCGGGCATTTTACCGTTAACCCAGAAATTCAACCGGGTGCACAGCGCTTACATCAAATTCGAACACAGTTGGTTGAGAAAAAGGCCGTTTGCGTCTTTGCTGAGCCACAATTCAGGCCGGCGGTCATCGATGCTGTTGCCCGTGGAACGCAGGTGCGTAAAGGCACGCTCGATCCACTGGGCACAGACATCAGCTTAGGAAAAGACAGCTATGTGAAATTCCTCTCACAGCTGTCGAGCCAGTATGAGACCTGCCTGAAAGGAGCATAGAGGAATAGTTTAACGTGCAGCAGATAGCCCGCTCTGTCGCCCTCGCATTTAATAATTTGCCGCGCCCCCACCGCGTTATGCTGGGATCGTTAACCGTTGTTACTCTGGCCGTCGCAGTCTGGCGGCCTTATGTTTACCATCCGAATGATGATGTTACGCCCATCGTCAAAGCCATTGAGTTAGACAAAAACGAGTTTCGCACACTGCTTCCTGAAGCCAGTGAACCTATCGATCAAACCACGCCCGAACCCGATGAAGAACTGCCTTCAGACGACGTCGATCAGGATGTCGCCGATACGGCAGGCACGCACGATTACACCGTCTCCTCTGGTGACACGCTCAGCAGCGCACTGAACCAGTATGGCATCGACATGAGCGACATTAATGCGCTGGTGGCCAGCGATAAAGATCTGCGTAATTTGCAGGTCGGTCAGCAGCTCAGCTGGACGCTCAATGATGCCGGCGCACTGGATACCTTTACCTGGGAAATCTCGCGTCGTGAAACCCGCACCTATACGCGCACCGATAAAGGTGGCTTTAGCATGCAGTCGCAGATGCAAAAGGGTGAATGGCGCAACAGTGTGATTCAGGGCGAAGTTCGCGGCAGCTTTGCCGCCAGCGCTATGCGTGCCGGTTTAAGCAGTGCAGAGGCCAGCAGCGTGATCAAAGCCATGCAGTGGCAGATGGATTTTCGTAAGTTACGCGCGGGCGATAAATTCAGCGTGCTGATGTCGCGCGAAATGCTGGAAGGCAAGAGCGCGCAAAGCCAGCTACTGGGTGTGCGTTTGCGCAGCGGCGGCAAAGATTATTACGCGTTCCGGGCCGAAGACGGCAAATATTACGATCGCAGCGGTGCGGGCCTGGCGCGGGGCTTTATGCGTTTCCCCACCGTGAAACAGTACCGTGTCTCGTCGAACTTTAATCCGCGCCGTCTTAATCCGGTGACGGGCCGAATTGCACCGCACAAAGGTGTCGATTTCGCGCTGCCGGTTGGTACGCCTGTGCTGGCTGTGGGCGATGGCGAAGTCGTGGTGGCCAAAAACGGCGGTGCCGCCGGTAACTATGTGGCCATCCGTCACGGCCGTCAGTATATGACGCGTTACATGCACCTCAAAAAAGTGCTGGTGAAACCGGGGCAAAAGGTAAAGCGTGGCGATCGTATTGCGCTCTCCGGCAATACCGGCCGTTCAACCGGACCGCATCTGCATTTTGAGATCTGGATTAATAATCAGGCTGTTAATCCCCTGACGGCCAAACTGCCGCGCATGGAAGGTCTGACGGGCAAAGATCGTTCGCAGTATCTTGCTCAGGTCAAAGGCTGGTTACCGCAGTTGGGGATGAAGTAAATACTTTGATAACGTCGACGGCATGGCCGTCGACTTTTTTATCTCTGGCGCAGGATGATTGCAAATTTACTCGTCGCCACTATCATTAGCCCGTCATTGATTGAGGCGAGTGCATGGAAACCCGTAAAAAAAATAACATTGAATTTATTCCCGTTTTTGAACGTTCTTTTTTAAAGCCAAAATACTGGGGCAGCTGGCTGGCCATTGGCGCGCTGGCGGGTATTGCATTGATGCCGCCTCGCGTGCGCGATCCGCTTCTGGGAGGGCTCGGCAAGTTTGCTGGTAAGCTGGCGAAGGGCGCGCGTCGCCGTGCGCTCATCAATCTCTATTACTGCCTGCCTGAATTAAGCGAATCTCAGCGTGACGCGATCGTCGATCAGATGTTTGCCACCGCACCGCAAGCCATGGCCATGATGGCCGAGCTGGGTATGCGCGATCCGGCACAGATCCGACAGCGGGTTGAGTGGCACGGTCGGGAAATCATTGATCAACTGCAGGCCGACAAGCAGAACGTGATTTTTCTGGTGCCGCATGGCTGGGCTGTGGACATTCCGGCCATGCTGCTGGCCTCAGAGGGACAGATGATGGCCGCGATGTTCCATAACCAGAGCGATCCGCTGGTGGACTATGTCTGGAACCGTGTCCGCCGTCGTTTTGGTGGTCGTATGCATGCGCGCAACGATGGCATTAAGCCGTTTATCAGTTCGGTCCGTCAGGGCTACTGGGGCTATTATCTGCCTGACCAGGATCATGGGCCGGAACACAGTGAGTTTGTCGACTTCTTTGCCACTTACAAAGCTACCTTACCCGCCGTTGGCCGGTTGATGAAAGTCTGTCGCGCCCGCGTCGTGCCGCTGTTTCCGGTGTATAACGGAGCAAGGCATAAGCTGGAAATTTACGTTCGTCCGCCGATGGATGACTTACTCGAAGCGGATGACCGTCAACTGGCGCGCCGGATGAATGAAGAGGTAGAAGTGTTTGTGCGTCCGCATCCGGAACAATATACCTGGATACTGAAACTGCTTAAAACCCGAAAAGCGGGTGATGTCGAACCCTACTCGCGAGACGAGCTTTATCCTCGTAAATAAAGAAAGGCCGCATGGCGGCCTTTCTGATTTAGACGGGCGTTACTTTGGCGTGACGCCTGCGTTCCCGCAGAAACATCAGCACCAGGCCAAACCACAGGACACCACTGATAAAGTTGATCAGGCTAAACCAGATCACCCCACCGCTAAAATAGAAGTGCTTCGCCAGCTCAATGCCGGTAGCCAGTGTCAAAATGCTGATCATGCCCAGCATGGCCGCGACGCTGCCTTTACCTTCATCGCTGGCATAGAGCGTCAGCCGGTAAAGTCCGGCATTCACCATCCCGCCGCCGAACGCGTACAGGCTTAATCCTGCGGTAATCAACAAATAGCTGTGTGTGTTTATCAGCGTGGCAAATAAAGCAAGGCTTAACCCGAGTAATATGGGCCAGGCGGCAAATTTCACGGGTTGCTCAATCGGCATCCGGCCAACCAGTTTGCTCAGGGTCAGGTTACCGGCAATCATTGCCATAAATACCGGCAGCTGGAGCAGGGCGTACTCCATTCGTGAAAGTCCTTCATCACGCATCAGGATGACCGGGGACAGGGCTACCCAGGTCAGAATGGGAATGAAAACCAGTCCGATGGCAAAGGACCCAAACATCACCTGACGATCTTTTATCAGTCGGCCATAATTGCGCGCCAGCACCGGCAGCGCAATGGACTGGTGACGATCGCCGGCGGTTTCAGGCATGACCCGCCAGAGTACGATAAACGCCACGGCGCTGCAGGCGGCAAACAGCCAGAACATACTGCGCCAGCTTCCGACCGTGAGCCAGGCGGCGCCGGCCAGAGGCCCGGCGAGCGGTGCCAGCAGGGCGACATTCGCCATCAGTGCCATAATGCGCACGGCCAGTGCTTCCTCGAACGCTTCCTGAATGGCTGCATAGCCGACCGCACCAATAAAACACAGGCTAATTCCCTGCAGGAAACGCAGACTGACGAACTGCTCAATGTCACTGACCCAGGTGGTCAGAATACAGGCGGCGGCAAAAAACAGAATGCCGGACAGCAGCACGGGCCTGCGGCCATATTTATCGGACAACGGGCCAAGCAGCCATTGTAAAACCACGCCACCCAGCAAATAGGCCGTGAGAGAGGTAGAAACCCACTGATCGCCTACGTCGAATTCGGCGGTGACCAGCAACATGCCGGGTTGGATCATATCGTGAGCAATATAGGTGGCGAACTCATAAAGCACCATCGCCAGCGGAAACAGCATCACGCGTCCGGTCAACTGGCGGATGGGTTGATAACGGGCCATCTGGCCTCCTTATGAAAAAACAAAAAACGCGACTGCAAGGCAGCCGCGTTTAAATGGTAATACAGATGTGTATGAAAAGCGGTATTAATCGACGCGCAGCACCCGGCCGGTGTTAGTCGTGCCGGTTGCCCCCATCACATCCCCTTGCGTGACGACCACTAAATCACCGGAGACGAGGAAGCCTTTGTCACGCAGCAGATTAACGGCGTCATGGGCGGTGGCCACGCCTTCGTTATCGCTGTCGAAAAACACGGGCGTCACGCCGCGATACAGCGCGGTGATATTCAGCGTACGTTCGTGGCGCGACATGGCAAAGATCGGCAAACCTGATGTGATACGTGAGGTCATCAATGGCGTACGACCGGATTCCGTCATGGTAATAATGGCGGTCACGCCCTGCAGGTGGTTCGCCGTGTACATGGCTGACATGGCGATCGCTTCTTCGATATTATCGAACTGCACATCCAGACGGTGTTTAGAGACATTTACGCTTGGGATTTTCTCGGCACCCAGACAGACTTTTGCCATGGCGGCAACGGTCTCCGCCGGATACTGACCGGCAGCGGTTTCGGCTGACAGCATTACCGCATCGGTGCCGTCCAGCACGGCGTTGGCGACGTCCATGACTTCAGCGCGCGTCGGCATAGGATTGGTGATCATTGATTCCATCATCTGTGTCGCGGTGATGATGGTACGGTTCAACTGGCGCGCACGACGGATAAGGGCTTTCTGAATCCCGACCAGTTCCGGATCGCCAATTTCCACGCCCAGGTCGCCACGGGCAACCATCACCACGTCAGAGGCCAGAATGATGTCATCCATGGCTTCCTGCGAGGCGACCGCTTCGGCACGTTCTACTTTCGCGACCATCAACGCGTCACAGCCCGCATCGCGCGCCAGACGGCGGGCATAGTGCATATCCTCACCACAACGCGGAAAGGATACCGCCAGATAGTCCACGTTGATTTTGGCGGCCGTGATAATATCGGCTTTGTCTTTCTCCGTCAGGGCTTCAGCCGACAGGCCTCCGCCCAGTTTGTTGATGCCTTTATTGTTAGAAAGCGGGCCACCTACTGTCACTTCGGTAAACACTTTGACGCCCTGAACCTCCAGCACCTTCAGCTGGACGCGACCATCATCCAGCAGCAGGATATCGCCGGGTACCACATCCTCGGGCAGACCTTTATAGTCAATGCCGACGCGTTCTTTATCGCCTTCGCCTTTGCCCAGCGCCGCATCAAGCAGGAACCGGTCGCCCACGTTCAGGAAGACTTTACCTTCTTTAAAGGTGGATACACGAATTTTAGGGCCTTGCAAATCGCCCAGAATGGCCACATGTCGACCGAGTTTTGCCGCAATCTGACGCACTTTATCGGCACGCATCTGGTGATCTTCGGGCGTACCGTGTGAAAAGTTAAGACGCACAACGTTGGCACCAGCAGCAATGATTTTTTCGAGATTGTTGTCGCGGTCAGTGGCTGGGCCGAGAGTGGTTACGATCTTGGTTCTTCTTAAACGTCGGGACATAGAGATTCCTTTGAATTTTGGAACTGAGCTGAATCGTTACTTTTTAAGGTATTAGCCCGTCAGATACTGATTACCACACAGAGGTATTATTATACATTCGAGTGTGTCAGAACTGTGGCACTGCGCCCGGAAGACGTCCAGTAAAGGCGCTTTTGTCAGATACAATACTGAGACTCACCGAGGAAGTCATCCCCCCTTCGACGCTAGCGCCAGCTTAATTGACCAGACGCAAGTGACGCAGCCATTCTGCGTGTCACAACGCGGCAGGATGAACAGCCCGTTAATCTGTATCGTAGTTACAGCCGGGCCGCGCGTAACAGACCAGGCTGTTGCGGTCGTTCGTTTGCCGGTGGGGAAGGCATCGTCTGTTGTTTGGCCCACGAAGCCGGTGTAAACAGCGAAAAGCGTAAAGCGGCAAGTGTTGCACCGGCGCATTATCCCGACCGGATAGGGAGTAAATATCTGTTAGAATGGATAAATGCTGAGATGAAAGGCAATGCTGCCGGGGTGACCCTGTAGAATCAGCCGCGGGGCAAGGTCTGATAAGTCGGCTGGCCCTTTTTTTGCCATAATCAGCGTCGCACTGGCTGCAGCCAGACAATTTTTGACACAGAAAAATAAGCGAAAGCGCACGGGGCAACCTACCACAGACGCGAATTACGCGCAGAGTAAGTAGGGTGACGCCGCGGGCTGGTTTACCTGGCCTGGGGAAAAAAGTACATTGTGCTGAAAGTAAATAACAACATGGACCCGGTGCTCAGGATGCATCGCCACCGGGACTATCCTGCAACGAGGAGAGGAAAATGGCGGTAACACAAATAGCCCAGGCATGCGATCTGGTAATTTTCGGCGCCAAAGGCGATCTCGCCCGTCGTAAACTGTTGCCCTCGCTGTATCAGTTAGAGAAAGCGGGTCAGATTCATGAAGAAACCCGGATTATCGGCGTTGGCCGTGCAGAGTGGGATAAAGCTGAATACACCAAAGTGGTGCGTGAGGCGTTAGAAACCTTCATGAAGGAAAAGATTGACGAAGCGCTCTGGGATAAGCTCAGTAACCGTCTCGATTTCTGTAACCTTGATGTCAACGATACTTCGCATTTCCCAAGACTGGGTAAGATGCTGGATCAGAAAAACCGCACCACGATTAACTATTTCGCCATGCCGCCCAGCACCTTCGGGGCCATTTGTCAGGGCCTCGGCATGGCCAAGCTCAATGCGAAACCGGCGCGCGTGGTGATGGAAAAACCGCTCGGCACGTCGCTGGAAACGTCAAAAGAAATCAACGACAGCGTAGGCGAGTATTTCGATGAGAGTCAGGTGTTCCGTATTGACCACTATCTGGGGAAAGAAACGGTTCTGAACCTGCTTGCGCTGCGTTTCGCAAACTCCATCTTCGTGAACAACTGGGATAACCGCACCATCGATCACGTGCAGATTACCGTGGCTGAAGAGGTGGGCATTGAAGGCCGTTGGGGTTACTTCGATAAAGCCGGGCAGATGCGCGATATGATCCAGAACCACCTGTTACAGGTGCTGACCATGATAGCAATGTCTCCGCCTTCCGATCTCAGTGCCGACAGCATACGCGATGAGAAAGTGAAAGTGCTGCGTTCGCTGCGTCCTATCGATCAGACGAATGTGCGTGAGAAAACGGTGCGGGGTCAGTACACCGCCGGCTTTGTGCAGGGCAAAAAAGTTCCCGGCTACCTGGAAGAAGAGGGCGCCAACAAAACCAGCTCTACGGAAACCTTTGTGGCCATTCGCGTCGATATCGATAACTGGCGCTGGGCGGGCGTGCCCTTCTATCTGCGCACCGGTAAGCGTTTGCCGACCAAGTGTTCTGAAGTCGTGGTGTACTTCAAAAACCCAGAGATGAACCTGTTTAAAGACTCTTACTCCGAGTTACCGCAGAACAAACTGACCATCCGTCTGCAGCCGGATGAAGGGGTGGACATTGAGATCCTGAACAAGGTGCCGGGTCTGGATCATAAACACAAACTGCAGACGACCAAGCTGGATCTGAGCTACTCAGAAACCTTTAACCAGTCTCATCTGGCGGATGCGTACGAGCGTTTACTGCTGGAATCGATGCGCGGCATTCAGGCACTGTTCGTGCGCCGTGACGAGGTGGAAGCCGCCTGGACTTACGTTGACTCCATCATCAACGCCTGGGCCGCAGATGGTGATTCCTCCAAACCTTATCAGGCCGGCACCTGGGGACCGGTGGCGTCCGTCGCGATGATCACGCGAGACGGTCGTTCCTGGAATGAATTCGAATAATCCCTTCCCAGCCCGCATAATGCGGGCTTTTTTTTGCACCACCTCTCAAAAATGAACTGCTGTTTTAAAAATTTTATCCGTTGATGGACGGTGAAACGGAGAATCCTGTATGGTAGTCGTGCTGTTAACCGGACTGGCGCTGTAAAGGCTTCGGCGCAGTGATCACAATGTTATTTACCAGGGGAAGTGATGAAAAACTGGAAAACGAGTGCAGAACAGATTCTGAAAACCGGACCGGTCGTGCCGGTAATCGTGGTTAACAAGCTGGAACATGCGGTTCCCATGGCTCAGGCGCTGGTCGCCGGCGGCGTCAGGGTGCTGGAAGTGACCTTACGCACGCCCGTGGCGATGGATGCCTTACGCGCCATTATCAAACAGGTGCCAGAGGCTATTGTCGGTGCGGGAACGGTGCTGAACACACAGCAGCTCCAGGAAGTGACGGAAGCGGGCGCACAGTTTGTAATCAGCCCTGGTATCACCGAGTCCTTACTCAAGGCCGCCGTTGAAGGGCCAGTTCCGCTTATTCCCGGCATCAGCACGGTGTCAGAATTAATGACCGGCATGGATTACGGTCTGCGAGAGTTTAAATTTTTCCCGGCCGAAGCCAACGGCGGGGTAAAAGCGCTACAGGCCATCGGTGGGCCTTTCCCTCAGGTGCGTTTCTGTCCGACGGGCGGTATCTCACCAGCGAATTACCGTGATTATCTGGCGCTGAAAAGCGTACTTTGTATCGGCGGCTCCTGGCTGGTGCCGAACGAGGCGCTGGAAGCAGGGGACTGGCAGCGTATTACGCAACTGGCCAGCGAGGCCGTCGCGGGGGCCCGCTAACGGGCAGACGGTGAGCCCGCAGGCTCACCGCACTCACTTAACCCTGAACGCTGACGGCAGCCGCACTGGCTACCGCGCGCGCAACAGCCTCTTCCGTTGTCTCGGCGCAGGCCAGAGCAACACCTAAACGACGCTGACCTTCAATTTCGGGCTTGCCAAACAGGCGCAACTGCAAACCCGCCCCCAGTGCTGCTTCTACATTCGCAAACCGGACATTCTGGCTGGTTAACTGCGGCAGAATAACGGCTGAAGCAGAAGGGCCGTACTGGCGAATGGCCCCTACAGGCAGCCCCAGAAACGCGCGGACATGCAGGGCGAATTCTGACAGATCCTGCGAGATCAGCGTCACCATGCCGGTGTCGTGCGGACGCGGAGAGACTTCACTGAATACCACTTCATCGCCGCATACAAACAGCTCCACACCAAATAATCCATAGCCACCCAGTGCGTTGACCACGGTTTCCGCGATATGCTGGGCACGCTGTAGCGCCAGGTCGCTCATCTGCTGCGGCTGCCATGACTCACGGTAATCGCCGTCTTCCTGGCGATGACCGATAGGGGCGCAGAAATGAATGCCGTCAACGGCCCTGATGGTCAGCAGGGTGATTTCAAAATCAAACTTCACCACGCCTTCAACGATAACGCGTCCCGCCCCGGCGCGACCGCCTTGTTGCGCATAATCCCAGGCCTTATCCAGCTGGCTGGCATCGCGAATAAAACTCTGGCCTTTGCCGGATGAACTCATAACGGGTTTGACGATGCAGGGAAAACCAATCCCGGCGGCGGCAGCGACAAAATTTTCTTTGCTGTCGGCAAAGCGGTAGGTTGAAGTGGGCAGCGCCAGCTCCTCTGCGGCCAGACGACGAATGCCTTCGCGGTTCATGGTGAGGCGGGCAGCGCGGGCAGTGGGCACGACGCGCTGACCTTGCTGCTCCAGCTCCAGCAGTTTCTCTGTTGCGATGGCTTCAATCTCAGGCACCACGAAGTCTGGTTTCTCCTGGGCAATAACGGCGGCCAGTGCGTCGCCGTCCAGCATATTTATCACATGGCTACGGTGCGCTACATGCATCGCAGGCGCATTGGCGTAGCGGTCAACCGCAATCACTTCCACACCCAGACGCTGACATTCCAGCGCGACTTCTTTGCCCAGTTCTCCTGAGCCTAACAGCATGACGCGCGTGGCAGCAGGGCGTAGCGCAGTTCCGAGAGTCGTCATCATTTCACCTAAGCAGTCAACCAGTCAAAATTCGCGCGCAGTATAAACGAAAACGTTTGCGTTCTCACCCCTTGCGCACATTTCATCTCGTTTGCGCTACTTTTCCTGCTCTGACGTTTCCTGACATCTTTTTGGTAATGATGATGTTTCTGAATGGTAACGGGAGTAAATAATGAATAACTGGCTGCAACAGATTCAATCAGTACTGGCAAAAAAGAGCGGTGACGGCAAATCCGGCGGCGGGCTGAGTGAGATGCTGGCCCCCGGTGCGCTGGGTGGCCTGGCGGGATTGCTGGTGGCCAGTAAATCATCACGCAAGCTGTTAACTAAATATGGCGGCAAAGCCTTAATCATCGGCGGCGGGGCAGCAGCGGGCGCGGTGTTGTGGAACAAATACAAACAGCGGGTGCGTGAAACCCATCAGGACGAACCGGGTTTTGGTGAGTTACAGACGCCGGTTGATCAGCGCGCAGAACGACTGGTCACGGCCTTGGTGTTTGCCGCCAAAAGCGACGGGCATATTGATGACCGTGAACGTGCGGCGATTGAGCAGAACATTCATCAGGCAGGCTATGGTCAGGATGCGGAGAATCTGATCCAGCAGGCCATGCAGCGGCCGCTGGACCCCGAATGGCTGGCGGCGGATGTTAAAAATGAAGAAGAAGC
The DNA here is from genome assembly GCF_003201175.1 of Pantoea sp. PNA 03-3. NCBI lineage: Bacteria > Pseudomonadati > Pseudomonadota > Gammaproteobacteria > Enterobacterales > Erwiniaceae > Pantoea > Pantoea sp. PNA 03-3. The sequence continues at coordinate 100,928 of NZ_QICO01000001.1, forward strand.
ACTGGAACTCTATTTTCTCAGCTGTGCCGCCATTGATGTCGACCATTTTATGGAGCGCAGCTACCTGTCGGCACTGGGCGACGCGCTAAAAATTCCGCAGGATGTCCGAAAAGGTATCCAGCAGGATATTGATCAGCAGAAGGCCAGTTAACTCATGTCCGGGCCCGTAACAGGGCCCTGAACACGCTCATACTCACTATCCCTGACTTGGCATCTGAAGACATTAGTGCCACCCTTAATGTTGATGATGTTCAGCAGGATGGATGATATGAAAGCACCTGACGCGAAAAAAATACCTTACGAGATGTCGCTGCATGGCGAGACGCGGGTCGATAACTACTACTGGTTGCGCGATGACAAACGCGAAAACAGCGATGTGCTGGACTACCTGCGTGCTGAGAACAACTATGGTCAGAAAATCATGGCGTCACAGGAGCCATTACAAAACCGTATTCTCCACGAGATCATTGACCGACTGCCGCCTCAGGACCATTCCGTTCCCTACGTAAAAAATGGCTACCGCTACCAAAGCCGTTATGAAAGTGGTAATGAATATGCCGCCTATTACCGGCAGCCTGCCAGTTATCAGGAAACTGATGAATGGACGTTGCTGCTGGATGCCAATCAGCGGGCTTCACACAGTGATTTTTATACTATGGGCGCGCTGCATATCAGCCCGGACAATCAGGTCATGGCGCTGGCAGAAGATTTCCTTTCCCGCCGCCAGTACGGCATTCGCTTTCGCAATCTGGAAAACGGGAGCTGGTATCCTGAGGTGCTGAATGATGCCTCTTCCAGCTTTGCCTGGGCGAATGATTCACGCACGCTCTACTATGTGCGCAAGCATCCGCAAACGTTGCTGTCTTACCAGCTCTGGCGGCATGAACTGGGCACGCCACAAAGCGATGACCAGCTGGTTTATGAAGAAAAGGATGATACCTTTCACCTCAGCATTCATAAAACCACCTCAAAACAGTTCATCCTGATCGTACTGGACAGTACCAATACCAGTGAAATTCAGCTGCTGGACGCCGATTTGCCGGATGCTCTCCCACAGGTCTTTCTGCCACGGCGACGCGATCACGAGTACAGCCTCGATCACTATGACTATACGTTTTTTATACGCTCAAACCGTGAAGGCAAAAATTTTGGCCTGTACCGCACGCGTTACCTCGACGAATCGCGTTGGGAAACCGTGATTCCCGCGCGTGACCATGTGGTGATGGAAGACTTTCAGCTCTTCCGTGACTGGCTGGTTGTCGAGGAACGCCAGCGCGGCCTTACCAGCCTGCGGCAAATGAACTGGCACACGGGCGAAACCAGCGGTATCGCATTTGACGATCCTACGTACGTAACCTGGCTGGCTTACAACCCCACGCCACGCACCAGTAAACTGCGCTATGGCTACTCCTCCATGACCACGCCTGCCACGCTGTTCGAACTGGATATGGACACGGGTGAACGCCGTATTTTAAAGCAGAGCAGCGTCAAAGACTTCAATCCGGATGAGTACAAAAGTGAACATCACTGGATTACCGTGACTGACGGCACCGAAGTGCCGGTCTCGCTGGTCTATAACCGCAAGTATTATCAGAAGGGACAGAACCCGATGCTGGTTTACGGTTATGGTGCCTATGGCAGCAGCATGGATGCGGACTTTAGCGTCAGCCGGCTGAGTTTGCTGGATCGCGGTTTTGTCTATGCACTTGTGCATGTGCGTGGCGGCGGTGAGCTGGGGCAACAATGGTATGACGGCGGTCGTCTGCTCAACAAGATGAACAGTTTTACCGATTTTATTGACGTTACCCATGAACTGGTGGCAAGGGGTTTCGGGCACCCGGACCGGCTTTATGCCATGGGCGGCAGTGCGGGCGGACTGCTGATGGGGGCGGTCATCAATCTCGCACCGACGCTGTATCACGGCGTCGTTGCGCAGGTGCCGTTTGTCGATGTGTTAACCACCATGCTTGATGAATCAATTCCGCTGACCACGGGCGAGTATGACGAATGGGGTAACCCAAATGAGGCGAAGTATTACCACGCTATTCGTCAGTACAGCCCGTACGACAATATTGACGCCCGGCCCTGTCCTCATCTGCTGGTTACCACAGGCCTGCACGATTCACAGGTGCAGTACTGGGAACCGGCGAAATGGGTCGCAAAACTGCGTGAACATAAAACGGATGACACACTGCTCCTGCTCTGTACCGATATGGACTCAGGGCACGGGGGCAAGTCAGGGCGTTATAAAGCCTACGAAGGCGTCGCGCTGGAGCTGACCTTTATCATTGCACTGGCCCAGGGGAGTCTGCCCCCGCCTGACCTCAGGGAAGCTGACTGAGATATTTACGCAGCGCCTGTCGCAATGGCGGGCGCAAATCTTTGACGTTCTCCAGCATCCATTTCAGATAACCCGGATCTTTGCGGGCAATAACGGCCAGCGCCTGGCCGCGATACTTACCAAACGGCAGTACATCATCGCGCTGGGCGGCAGGCTGAGAGCGCTGGCTCATTTCAGCGGCGCTCCAGCCAGACAGGTCCATAATGCGGATCAACAGGGCCGCCGTAACATAGCAGTCGTAAAGTGCGCGGTGAGCATGTAAATCTGCGGGCGGCGTCACTTCCAGCTTCAGACTGTGCCGCAGCGCCTGATTCCCGTATTTGATACCTGGCCACAGCTGGCGTGCCAGCGTCATGGTGCAGATCCAGTCGCCGGCCATCTCAGGCAACATCCGGCGGTCGAAGCTGGCATTGTGCGCGACATAATATGCACTGCCGTGGTAGCGCGTAATGGCATCTTCAATCGGCGGCTTACCCAGCACCATCGCTTCAGTGATGCGATGAACGGCCATCGCCTGGCGGCTGATAGGGCGGTCGGGTGAAACCAAATCGCTCATAGGATTGACGATCTGGCCGTCAATCACATCCACGGATGCCACTTCGACAACGCCGCCTTGCAGCCCGCAGGTTTCTGTATCAATGACACGTAACATTATTTCTGTTTAGGCTCGTAGGGCAGGCGGGACAGATTCAGAGAGGCCTGGCGATAGTGCATCAAGCGCTGACGAAACCAGTCGCGCAGGGCTTCGGGTTGTTCACTGGCCACCATTTCAGCCACCACAGGCATGTTATAGCGTTCTTTAAATGCAACGCCTGCCGCCGCCAGATCAACGTTGACTTTGTCTTTCTCTTCCTGCGACAGCAAGGCAAGGTTATGACTCATGATATTCTCCTGATATGCGTGCGCAAAAGTAATGTTTTCCTCCGCCATACGCAAGGTAAAGGATAGCATTGCTGGCCTCGACAGTTAAATTGCAGCGGCGTATTCTTGCGCCACGTTTATGGCCTTACCAGGCGTTAACAGGATGATGTTATGAAGAAAACATTACTTTCGCATGGCGCAATGATCGCGTTTGCGACCTCGACACTGGCTTTTAGTCCGTTCGCGCTGGCGCACGCGCATCTTACGTCCTCTGTCCCCGCCGCAAAAGCCGAAATATCGCCCGCGCCGCAGCAGATAACCCTGAATTTTACGGAAGATGTTGAGCCCGCGTTCAGCGGCGTTGAGGTGGTGGATGCTCAGCATAAAACGATTGCGGGCAAGATCAGCCGCGATAAAGCCCGGCATAACCAGTTACGGGTTAACTTCGCTCAGCCGCTGACTCAGGGCGCGTATCAGGTAAACTGGCATGTGCTGTCCGTGGACGGGCATAAAACAAACGGAAATTATACGTTCACCGTGAAGTAATCCTGTGACGACACTGTGGGTGGTGCTGCGGGCACTGCATTTTACGGCGGTTATAGTACTGGTCGGCAGCCATTTTTGTACGACGCTGCTGGCGCCCGTTTCGTTACGGGCGGCGCTGATATCGCGCCTGTCACGCCTGATGACAGGCAGTGCAATCCTGGCACTCCTGACTGCGCTGTGTATGCTGGCCGCGCAGACGGCATTGATGAGTGGCGACTGGCACAACCTGGCCGTGCCGGACGTATGGATGGCGGTGCTGTCTACACACTGGGGCGCGGTGTGGCAATGGCAACTCCTCTTTTCGTTGTGCAGCGTAGCCGCTATCCTGATGCGTGACCCGCAGCGGCAGTGGATCGGGTGGCTGACCAGTCTGCTACAGTGTGGTTGTCTGGCGCTCATCGGCCATGCCGCGATGCGGGAGGGGTTAGCTGGCATCGCGCAACAAGGTAATCACGTTGTACATCTGATCGCCGCATCTTTTTGGACGGGTGGCCTGGTGCCGTTACTGGTGTTGATGCAGATGGCACGGAACATTGCCTTCCGAACCACCGCAATCCGCACGATGATGCGTTTTTCCCGCTACGGGCATCTGGCTGTGGCCCTGACGCTGGTCACCGGACTGGTAAACAGCCTGCTGATTGCAGGCTGGCCGGGTGACTGGTCGCTTAACCGTTATGTTGTACTGTTGCTCTGTAAAGTCGCGCTGGTGGGCCTTATGGTGATGATTGCGCTCTGGAACCGCTACCGATTAGTTCCGCGTTTTCATGTCGCTGGCCTGGGCGCACAGCAGCAGTTTATTCGCATGACTCAGCTGGAAATTGTGCTGGCATGCGGCGTAGTGGGGTTGGTGAGTGTGTTTGCTACGCTGTCGCCAACCTGAAATGATCGACATTCAAGAAAGGAACGTTATGTTGCTGAAAAAAGCGATCCCTGCATTGCTGTTATTCACACTGGCTGGCCAGGCGCTGGCGGCACAAATTATCACCGTCAGCCGCTTCGAAATTGGCAAAGACAAATGGCCCTTTAACCGGGAAGAGGTGATGTTAACCTGCGAGAAAGACGGCGCGCTGTTTGCGATTAACCCCAGCACGCTGATGCAGTATCCCCTCAACGACAAAGCGGATGCGCAGTTCAAGGCCGGTCAGGTTAAAGCGCAGCCGATCAGCGTGATTCAGGCCCCGGATAAAGCCCATCCGGATCAGATGATGAGTCTGCAGCCCATCGTCGATCGTGCTCAGGCGCTGTGCGCGAAATAACACGCGATACGGCAGGGTTGTCAGCAAAATTGTTTAGCCGATCACAAACCTGTCGGTTTTTTGCACAGCGCCGCTGCGCTGGCTGGAAAATCTCCTGTCTTGGCCTACGCTTTACAGGCAAGGCGAAAGCCTGAACGAATGCCAACTTTTAGCGCACGGCTCCTTGAGAGCCCTTTCCCTGGACCGAATACCTGGAATAGTGTTCGGTCTTTTTTTATACCCGACGCGTCTTAATATTCATCCCGGCCGCAAAACAGCCAAAACGCACCTGGCGCTGTCATCTTCCCGCCCTTGATCTCCCCCTGTAATCCCGCCACATTAGCGCTTCGCATTCTGATTTTCGTTACGGAGAGAAGCATGTCGTCTGAACAGCAAATCGCCTTACTGAAACGCATTGATGACCGTTACCGGATGCTGACCGGCAGCGGGTTATACTGTCCTGAGCACATAGCCGATCGTTACCGCTGGCTCCACGAGGATGCGCCGTACAGTATTCTCGCGCATAACCGCGAGGCCGATCCGGTTTTTGTCTATGCTAACCGCTGTGCGCTGGATTGTTTTCACTACAGCCTGGCGGAGATGCTGCAACTGCCCTCACGGCTCAGCGCCGGGCCTGCCGACAGGGCAGAGCGGCAGCGTTTGCTGGACAGCGTGAGGCGCAATGGCATCGCCACAGGTTATAGTGGCCCGCGCGTCAATAAACAGGGTGAGACCTTCACCATCTACGAGGGTGAAGTCTGGCAGTCAGAAGAACACGAAGCGGACTGGGGGCAGGCTGCCTTGTTCTGGCCTCGTCCCCGTCAGTCGAGAAAGTAAAATAACGTCGTGCCACGTCATACCTTACCTGCGATGACGTGGCGCAATGGCGTGCGTTACACGCGGAAGGCTTCTACCATGCCGCGCAGCGCATGGGCCTGCTCGGACAGGGATTGTGAAGCCGAAGACGATTCTTCCACCAGTGCCGCGTTATTCTGCGTTACGCTGTCCATCTGACTCACCGCGACGCTGACCTGTGAAATGCCCTGCATCTGTTCGGCGGAGGCAAGGGAAATTTCATCCATCGCACTCGCGAGGTCGCCCACCATGCTGACAATTTTCAGGATACTTTCACCCGTACCGTTGGCCACTTTGACGCCGCTTCCCACTTGCTCCACCGCCTGCTCAATCAGGGATTTTATCTCTTTTGCGGCAGTGGCGCTGCGCTGGGCCAGCGTGCGGACTTCGCCTGCCACGACCGCAAACCCGCGTCCCTGTTCACCCGCCCGCGCGGCTTCAACGGCGGCATTCAGCGCAAGAATATTGGTCTGAAAAGCAATGCCTTCTATCACGCCGGTGATATCGCGAATTTTGGCGGCGCTCAGGGAAATATCGTTCATGGTTTCTGACATGCGGTGGACATCACTCTCACCGCTGCGGGCCAGCTCTGCCGTTTCACGCGCCGTTGAGGCCGTAGTTTGAGCACCGGCGGTATTACTTTTTACCGTCGCAGTTAACTGCTCCATGCTGGCCGCCGTTTCCTGCAAGGCAGCAGCCTGCTGTTCAGTACGCGAGGAGAGTTCGGTATTTCCCTGGGCGATTTCCTCTGCCGCCAGGGCAACATTGCCCGACGTTTGTTTAATTTCTGAGACCAGCCCGCGCAGCTTCGCCTGCATACCATCCAGGGACGCAAGCAGGCTGGTGGTGTCATGGCGACGCAGCGAAACGCTGGATGTCAGGTCACCCGCCGCAATTGCAGCGGCCAGCGCCTGCGCCTGGGCGGGCTCACCGCCCAGTTGACGCATCAGCACGCGCGTAATCACATAGCCGGTTGCTACCGAGAACAGGACAGAAAGCACGGCTAACAGCACCAGCGTTACCGACGCCCGGCTGGTGGACTGGCTGTTAACTTCTACGGCGTTACGGCTGCTATACATCAGAATATCGGTGGCTTTATTAAGCGCATCCAGCATATTGCGCTGCAGTGGACGCAGGGTCGTCATGAGATAGCGCGTCGCTTCTGTTTGCTCATTTTTTAGTCCCAGTTGCCCGGCCGTCACGAAGGACGCCATCATCGGAGCTTCAAGTTCCCTGATATGATTCAGGGCAGCCTGTTCTTCCGCTGTAGACTGAGTCTGCATCATGGTTTCAAGTGTCTCGCGGTTTTGAATGAACAATGCTTTCTGCGTATTAAGGCGCTGTAACTCTGGCTGCATTTCTTTGTCGTCGGTGAGCAGGGCCAGGTTTCGCACGGCTATCGCCAGATCGCGCAGTCCGCCACGCATATCCAGAATAAGTTGGTATTTTCTCATTTTGCTGTTCACGACATCGTCCATGCCTGTTTTGGCATGATGCAGGGAGGTCAGAGAAACGGCAGTACAGAGGATCAAAAGGAGAATGAGCAGGCCGAAACCCGTCGCAAGCCGTGTAGAGATTTTCATAATAAGATTCCTGATAAGGAGCGGTTTCATTCTCTATCGGCATCAGAAGCATAAATAATTAATGGAAAATGCAAAATTTACATAAATATCGTTAATATTTTATTTTGCACCATTGAAAATGATCTTAATCAATAAATGGTCAGATAAAAGGATTTCATTGCGAAGGAGGGGGTAAATGATGAAAAAACAAAGAATTTCTTTATGTATTACATCGGGAAAACATGTGTTTTTGAGGTGATAGATAAATATAAGTGGTGATTCCTCCCTAACCCTGATGCGCCTACAGCCTGGGCCGAATCCGGACCCGAAAAACGTTAAGCTCAGCACGTTTTTGCGATTGGTAAGGGGCACGCGCTTGTCTTTTTGCTGAAGTGTGAGGGGCGATTATCCCGAGCCCGCACAGGGCCGCGACCGTCATGCGTGTCCCTGGATCACTGAAAATATGTGAGGCAGGTAACAATATTGACGAAAATTTTAAGTTTATCAGACACTCCCTTACCCTGATTTCTTCACCATAGCGACTCCATTCACAGCATGGGATAGCACAATGCGGAAATCATTAGCAGTGGCCTGGATGTTTTTGATTGTCTCGTTTGGTTCTGCCGCACAAAGCCTGGTACACAGCAGGCACGATCCGACGTATCTCGTCGGACTGAAAACGTACAGTAGCCTTGCCGATACGCCGGAATCACCGGATGAGCATGTGAGGGAAAAGCAGCATGATGTAGGCAATGCATTATGATGTGAGGATAAAAATGGCTCGCCCCGGCGAGCCATATTGGTATTACAGGGCAGGTTTGGGAGCCAGCACTTTTTTGCCCAGTCTGATGCCCGGTTTCTCAACATACTGGTACAGCAAAGAGGCCAGGCCATATGTCAGCGGCAGAGATACGGCACAGACAATCAGGAAACGCGTGACATCACTCTGGTAAGCAATATCCGTTTGTTTCAGCAACAGCGCGATAGCCGGAATCACAATCAACAGATGCAGCAAATACACGGAAAAAGAGACATCGCCCAGCCATGTACTCAGGCGGTTGTTTAACACCTTACGTGGAAGCTGAATGAGCCGCGCCATCAGACTGTTTTCCTGATACTGCCACAGCACCGCCGCCATGCCGATAATCATCAAGGCTTCCATCACCACCTGAAGTTTGATCGCGCCTAACCCGATAAACACACTGACCACCGGGCCAGCAAGGGCAAAGACCACATAGAGCAGGGTCCTGCGCCGTACGGCCTCCGCCAGCAGCATGCCCGAAATAAACATATTGAGTTTAATCAGAATCATGGACGGCATTTCAAAGGCTTCGTAATAGTCAGGCAGCAGATAACGGCCGGTACAGCTCAGCGCCATGATGCACAGCAATGCCGGGGCATAACCGAAGCGCATAACCGCCAGCATGATAAAGGGAAACAGCAGATAAAACTGCATTTCCAGCCCGATACTCCAGTCGGGCAGCGTGGTGTTAAAGCCATAGGCGGGCAGGACGCCAAACAGGAAAGAGAAATGCGTCACGACATTCATGAGTGACTGATCGGCATAGCGTGAGGCATCGGTCGCTGTGCCCGAATAAACATGTGCGATCGTGTCGCGCATCTCGCCAAACCAGGGGCCAGAGATGAGCGCGACCGCCAGCAGCAGATAGTAAAGCGGGGCGATGCGAAAAAAACGCCGTAGCCAGAATTTCTTGATGGTTTCCGGGCTTTGCCACGGCTCTTTTTCCTGACGTTCGACATAGTTTTTTGCCATCAGGTAGCCCGAAAGCAGGATAAACAGATCCACACCAATCCCCGGAGAGGAGAGTAAAGTGATATGGCAATGGATAAGCAAGCTTATGTGTCCCAGCAGTACCCAAAGAGAAGCAATCCCCCGTAACCCTTCCAGTTCCGTGGACCATCCTCGCGTTGCAGACATGGTAAAACCTCGTTAATCAATTATTTATACTGGATCCAAAGGCATCACTAAGCCCTAACAGTCGGATCAAGTCCACCTGCAATGATAAAAGTAAGAGGATTCTGACATTATGATGAATAATCGATCTGCGTGATAATACACACACCTTTGAGTGGCTCAGAAGTGACTGTCGATGGCAAAGGTCTATCCCTTTCTCAGACGTGCCTGCCACTGCGGATAAGAGGGACGTATTTTCATAAACAGCAGGGCAGGACGGCATTGCAGACGTACGGGTAAAGGGCGGAAAGGGGACGTCTGCGTCCCCTGTTCTCAGGCCAGTTTCAGCATAACCATGCCCAGCAACAGCAGAGCCAGGCCCGCCCAGCCTTTGCGGTTCAGGCGCTGACCAAAGAGAATGCCGCCTGCAGCAACGGTGGCGACGAGACCAAACCCGCCCCAGAGCGCGTAAGCCACGGAAAGATCGATACCTTTCACGGCCTGCGACAGCGCACTGAATGCCAGCAGCACACAGCCCAACGACGCGATGCCGGGCAGGGGCTTTTTAAAACCGTTGCTGTACTTGAGCATGATATTGGCGGCAATTTCCAGCAGGACAGCCAGTGCCAGCCAGGCAAAATGAATCAGATCAGGCAGGGTCATGATCGGCCTCCTTCTTGCTGCCGGTTTTCATCAGCAGAATGCCGACAATCAAGGTGACCAGACCGCAGATTTTCAGCGGCGATACGGTTTCATCAAACAGATGCACGCTAAACAGCGTGATCAGCATAATGCCGATACCTTCCCAGAGGGCATAAGCGACCCCCAGTGCGATACGTTTGATGGCAAAACTCAGGAAGATATACGAACAGGCAATCATGCCCAGCATAATCAGATAGCCGCTCTGGCTTTGATTCAGGCTGGACCATTTCATGGTCAGGGTACCCATGATTTCCGCAACAATAGCGAGTGCTAATAATCCCCATGCGCGCATGGTTTTTTCTCCACAACTAGCGTCGTAATTAACCCACCGTGATGCCACGGCAGAAAGGAATAAACGAGCGGAAAGGGGACTAAAGCGCGCTGCGCCAGTGCTGATCGAGGGCGTTAACGCTGAGTAATGCGAGGAACGAAAGGGCGGTAAAACGGGGAATGAACATCCTGCTCATAATTACACAATGCATCCACGTTATTGCTTCTCTTCAGTGGACGGGTAAAGCCTCCGATAATAAACACCCACACTTTATACCACCACCGGCGTTAAAAGCACAGCGCGATATTGTAAGTTGAATTGACATAAATCAGAGCAATCATGCTTATTATTCTGATTAATGTAGGTGATAAGTGCAGAAAAAAGAAATAAGCCGGACAGTTGTCCGGCTTAAGGTCAGGGAGGCGATCAGGCTGACCGCTCAGGTGCCTTACGCACTGGTGCATCGCCTGCAACATAGTAGTCTGCGGTACTGCGCGGCAGCGGTTGACGACCACGGATGCAGTCGGCGATTTTTTCACCGATCATGATGGTGGTCGCATTCAGGTTGCCCGTAATAATTAAGGGCATTATGGATGCATCGACCACGCGCAAACCTTCCAGTCCATGTACGCGGCCTTCGCCATCAACCACCGCCATCTCGTCGTTACCCATCTTACAGGTTCCGCAAGGATGGTAAGCCGTTTCGCCATGGTTACGCACGAATTCATCCAGCTCCTCGTCCGTCTGGCATTCAATGCCCGGGCTGATCTCACGGCCACGGTATTTATCCAGCGCGGGCTGATTGATGATTTCACGTGTGATACGAATCGCATCACGGAACTCATGCCAGTCCTGTTCATGCGACATATAGTTGAACAGAATTGCGGGATGGCGACGCGGATCGCGGGACTTCAGGCGCACATGTCCGCGGCTGGGTGAACGCATTGAGCCCACGTGACACTGAAAACCGTGCGCATCGACCGCATTCGAGCCGTTGTAGTTAATCGCTACCGGCAGGAAGTGGTATTGAATATTCGGCCAGGTAAACTCTTCACGGCTGCGAATAAAACCACCCGCTTCGAACTGGTTACTGGCACCCACGCCCGTGCCGTTAAACAGCCACTCTGCGCCGATCTTCGGCTGATTCCACCACTTCAGTGCGGGATACAGAGAGACGGGCTCCTTGCATTCATACTGCAGGTACATTTCAAGGTGATCCTGCAGGTTCTCACCTACGCCCGGCAGGTCATGGACGACCGGGATGTCAAACTGCTGTAACAGTTCGGACGATCCCACACCCGAGCGCTGTAAAATTTGTGGCGAAGCAATGGCACCCGCACACAGTAGCACTTCGCGTCGCGCATGAACGGTGTGCAGCGTATTACTGTCACCGATCATATATTCCACGCCAATTGCACGCTTGCCTTCAAACAAAATACGGTCAGTGGTGGCATGGGTCACGATTTTCAGGTTCGGTCGGCGTTTCGCCTGGTCAAGATAACCGCGCGCGGTGCTGGAACGTCGGCCTTCTGGCGTGACGAAGCGGTCCATCGGCCCAAAGCCTTCCTGCTGATAACCATTCAGGTCATCTGTGCGCGGATAGCCGGCCTGAACGCCTGCCTGAATCATTGCTTCAAACAGCACGTTGTTGCCTTTCTTCGGCGTGGTCACGCTGACCGGACCATCGCCGCCGTGGTAGTCATTGGCACCGGTATCGCGCGTTTCTGACTTGCGATAGTAGGGCAGACAGTCCAGATAGCTCCAGTTTTCCAGGCCGGGCATGCTTGCCCAGTTGTCCAGATCCATCGCGTTACCCCGGATATAACACATGCCGTTGATCAGCGAAGAACCGCCCAGGCCTTTACCCCGACCACACTCCATGCGGCGGTTGTTCATATACGGCTCAGGCTCAGTTTCATACGCCCAGTTATACCGTTTTCCCTGTAAAGGGTACGCCAGGGCCGCGGGCATCTGCGTCCGAAAATCGAAACGATAATCAGGCCCACCCGCTTCCAGCAGCAGAACATTCACGCTACTGTCTTCAGTCAGTCGGGTGGCCAACACATTCCCTGCGGATCCGGCTCCAATGATAATGTAATCAAATTCCATTCGTCGCTCCTCAGGTAAGGGGATTAAAAGACAGACTGAAAGCGCGTCAGCTCAACCTGAACCGACTTCACCTGGGTGTAATTCTGCAACGTCATCAAGCCGTTTTCACGACCGACGCCAGAATGCTTGTAACCGCCGACAGGCATTTCAGCGGCAGATTCACCCCAGGTGTTAATCCAGCAGATGCCCGCTTCAATCTGATGAATGACGCGGTGCGCACGATTCAGATCCCGGGTCACCAGACCCGCGGCCAGACCATATTCGGTATCGTTAGCGCGACGTATCACTTCCTCTTCCGAGGTGTAACTCAGGATCGACATCACCGGCCCGAAAATTTCCTCACGGACAATTTTCATGTCGTCGCGGCAGTCGCTGAATACGGTTGGTGCCACCCACGCGCCCTGATCAAACCCGTCACCGGTTAAGCGTTTACCGCCACACAGCAGACGGGCACCTTCTGCAATACCGGACTCAATAAAGCGCATCACGTTGTCACGGTGGCTGAAGCTGACCAGCGGACCAAAGTTCGTCTCGGGATCGCGCAGATCGCCCGCTTTGATACGGGCAACACGTTCTACGATTTTGGCTTCGAACGCAGACTGCAATGCGGCCGGGACAAAAACGCGGGTACCGTTGGTACATACCTGGCCGGAACTGTAGAAGTTAGCCATCATGGCGATGTCGGCGGCCAGATCGAGATCGGCGTCATCAAAGATGATCAGCGGGGATTTGCCGCCCAGCTCCATGGTGACGTCCTTCAGGGTCGATCCTGCCGCATTTGCCATGACTTTTTTGCCGCTGACGACACCGCCGGTAAATGACACTTTATCGATACCCGGATGCTCGGTAAGCAGTTGACCGGTAACCGCGCCGGTACCGGGCAGCACGTTGAAAACGCCGTCCGGCACACCGGCTTCGGTGTAAATCTCAGCCAGTTTCAGGGCCGTCAGCGGTGTGACCTCGCTGGGTTTGAAAATCATGGCATTGCCTGCGGCGAGGGCCGGGGCAGATTTCCACAGGGCAATCTGAATCGGGTAATTCCACGCGCCAATACCGGCGACCACGCCTAAGGGTTCACGGCGGGTATACACAAACGCGGTATCACGCAGAGGAATTTGCTGGCCTTCCAGCGCAGGGATCAGCCCAGCGTAATACTCCAGCACATCGGCACCGGTAACGATGTCGACGCTGGCGGTTTCACTGAACGGCTTACCGGTATCAAGCATTTCCAGTTCAGCCAGCTCATCATTGCGCTCGCGCAGAATATCTACGGCCCGACGCAGAATGCGTGAGCGTTCCATGGCGGTCATGGCTGCCCAGATTTTTTGCCCTTTTCTGGCCGCTGCTACAGCGCGATCGACATCCTCGCGCCCGGCAATCTGGACATCAGCCAGTACTTCGCCGTTGACCGGATTAATCGTCTGGAAGGTTTCTCCAGACGTCGCGGCAACATAAGTACCATTGATGTAGAGGTGTTGTTCGGTGAATCGGGACATAATTTCTCCTGGTTCCGTTACGCGTGTTCGCCTGCTAACTGCTGGCGAATAAATTGAGTGGTCAGTGTCCGTGCTGTCGTCGGGTCAAAGGGCTTACCGCTTAATGCTGCGCGTAGCCACAGGCCATCAATCATGGCGGCCAGCCCGTGAGCGGCAAGCCTGGCCCTGTCCCTGGGCAACTGGCGGCGAAACTCCACGGCCAGCGATGAAAAAAGACGGCGATGACTGACCCGTTCCAGACGTTGAAGCTGAGGCTGGTGCATACTGCTTGACCAAAAGTCCAGCCAGGCTTTCATCACTGCGCGTTCGACCTGACTTTCGTCGAAGTTTCCTTCAACGATTGCGCGCAGTCGTTCTTCGGCGGGGGCGTTGGCTAACGGCTGCAGGCGACGGGCAACTGCCTCACGTAGTTGCCGGGTGACGTCGCGCATCGTGGCTTCCAGCAATCCGTTCTTGTCCTTGAAATAGTGGCTGATGATGCCGGTTGACACGCCCGCGCGTCGGGCAATCTGAGCAATGGTGGCATCATTAATACCTACGTCATTTATCGTTGCCAGCGTCGCATCGATCAGCTGTCGACGTCGTATTGGCTGCATCCCTACCTTTGGCATTGCGTTCGCTCCCACCCAAAATCAGTCCCCTATTTAATCTTTTTTTGATTGGATGTTCAATATAAATAGAAACCTTGTTAGGATGCTGTGTCTTAAAAGTTGAGTAAGTGAAGCGGTAAGTGTGGCAGATTCGTTAGTTTTGACCAGAATGTAACGGCAGGAAACGAAGCGTAAAAAACACTTACCCCTCGGGACACCGGATGTTTTTACCGGTTTGAACTCTTGCAAAATTGATAAGCCAACAACCAGAGGTAAACGATGATGAGTCCACCAGCGAGTGAAAAAGACAGAATCAACCCCGTGGTGTTCTACACCTCCGCAGGATTGATTCTGACCTTTTCACTCATCACTATTTTATTCAGCAGCGAAGCCGCCAACTGGATACTGAGGGCGGTAAACTGGGTGTCCGAAGCGTTTGGCTGGTATTACATGTTGGCCGCCACGCTTTACATCGTGTTCGTGGTGTATATCGCCTGTTCCCGTTTTGGCTCCATTAAACTCGGGCCTGAGCAGTCGAAACCGGAATTCAGCATACTGAGCTGGTCGGCAATGCTGTTTGCCGCCGGTATCGGGATAGACCTGATGTTTTTCTCGGTGGCGGAACCGGTTTCGCAGTATATGCAGCCGCCGGAAGGGGCAGGGCAAACGCTTGAAGCGGCCCGTCAGGCGATGGTCTGGACTCTGTTCCACTATGGCTTAACCGGCTGGTCAATGTACGCCCTGATGGGGATTGCCCTTGGCTATTTCAGCTACCGCTACAATCTGCCCTTAACCATCCGTTCCGCCCTGTATCCCATTTTTGGTAAACGCATTAACGGTCCCATCGGCCACAGCGTAGACATTGCCGCGGTAATTGGGACGATCTTTGGTATCGCTACCACGCTGGGAATTGGTGTGGTGCAGTTAAACTATGGGCTGAAGGTCCTGTTCGATATTCCGGAAGGATTAACGGCGCAGACGGCATTGATTATTCTGTCGGTGATTATTGCCACCATTTCCGTGACGTCGGGCGTTGACAAAGGCATTCGTATTTTATCGGAACTGAATGTGGCGCTGGCTCTCGGCCTGATTCTGTTCGTCCTGTTCGCTGGCAATACCGGCTTCCTGCTTAACGCACTGGTGCTCAACGTAGGGGATTACATCAATCGCTTTATGGGCATGACGCTGAATACGTTTGCCTTTGACCGGCCAACAGAGTGGATGAACAGCTGGACCCTGTTTTTCTGGGCCTGGTGGGTGGCCTGGTCGCCGTTCGTGGGCCTGTTTCTGGCACGTATCTCCCGTGGCCGTACCATCCGTGAGTTTGTGCTCGGTACGCTGGTGATTCCTTTTACCTTTACGCTACTGTGGCTGTCGGTCTTCGGTAACGCGGCCCTGTATGAAATCCTTCATGGCGATGCGGGTTTTGCACAGGAAGTGATGGGCCATGCGGAACGCGGTTTCTACAGTCTTTTGGCGCAGTACCCGGCCTTCAAGCTGAGTGCTTCCGTCGCGACCATTACCGGTATGCTGTTCTATGTGACCTCGGCGGATTCCGGTTCGCTAGTGCTGGGTAATTTCACCTCCAAACTGAAAGACATCAACAGTGATGCGCCGAACTGGCTGCGTATATTCTGGTCAGTCGCCATCGGCGTCCTGACGCTGAGTATGCTGATGACCAACGGCATTACGGCGCTGCAAAATACCACGGTCATCATGGGGCTGCCGTTCAGTTTCGTCATCTTCTTCGTGATGGCAGGGCTGTATAAATCGCTCAAGGTGGAAGATTATCGCCGCGTGAGTGCGACGCGGGATACGGCGCCTTATCTGGCACATGCCACTGACCGCCTGACCTGGAAAAAACGTCTGTCGCGTCTGATGAACTATCCTGGCTCGCGCTACACCCTGAAAATGATGGATGACACGATCTTTCCCGCCATGGAGGACGTGGCAAAAGAGCTGGAGCTGCGTGGCGCGCGCGTCACGCTGGACCGCGTGGCCGCCGACGGGGAGCATCCTCTGGGTTATCTGGACCTGCGCGTACAACTGGGCGAGGAGCAGGATTTCCTCTATCAGGTCTGGCCACAGCAGTATTCCATTCCGGGCTTTACCTACCGCGCGCGCAGCGGGAAATCTACCTATTACCGGCTGGAGACGTTCCTGCTGGAGGGCAGTCAGGGTAATGACCTGATGGATTACAGCAAAGAGCAGGTGATCATCGATATACTCGATCAGTATGAGCGCCACTTGAACTTTATTCATCTGCATCGAGAGGCACCGGGCAGCAACATTACGTTCCCCAGCGCCTGAACCCACAGCCCGTTAGCCGCCAGGTTAACGGGTTTTTTATGGCTGACGGAAAACCCGGCCGCGTAAACATGGTCCACAGCCAGTCAGGTTTTGCCGGAGGCCTACGATACATCCGGGGACAGGGAAATGTGTCATCACTGCCGTCCACGTGACAACGGGAGTTTACTGTCGGAATTGTCCCGACCTAAAGCGGGGCAAATTCAACTATCTTTAAACTTTACAGGACACCAATGACTGTTGTGGACAGGGAGTCGTATGCGAAAAATTCTCAGAACATTTCTGCCGCTTTACACCACCACGTTGTTGATGCTGTTGGGCTCAGGGTTACTCACTACCTACGTGTCACTGCGTCTGGCCCATGATCAGGTTAATGGTGCGCTGATTGGGGCCATCATTGCGGCAAACTATATTGGCCTGGTGATCGGTGGCAAGGTGGGCCACAACCTGATTGCGCGCGTCGGTCATATTCGTGCCTATGTAGCCTGTGCCGGCATTATTACGGCGTCAGTGATCGGACACGGGCTGACAGATTTTATCCCCCTCTGGGTTTTCCTGCGCCTGATCATCGGGCTGTGCATGATGTGCCAGTATATGGTGCTGGAAAGCTGGCTTAACGACCAGGCGGAATCGTCACAGCGTGGGCTAATCTTTGGCTTCTATATGGTGGCGACCTACCTTGGCTTAAGTAGCGGTCAGGTGGTGCTGACCTTACAAAGTGACTTTGGTCTTCAGACGTTGTTAATCGTGGCGCTCTGTTTTGCCCTCTGTCTGGTGCCGATTGCGCTGACGACGCGCACGCATGTTCGCGCGATGTCACCTGCGCCGATGGAACTGGGCTACTTTCTTCGCACCATCCCTAAATTACTCAGCACCACCTTATTAACCGGTATGGTCGTCGGCGCCTTTTATGGCCTGGCGCCGGTGTATGCCAGCAGCAAGGGATTCAGCGATGCGCAGACCGGTATTTTTATGAGCCTGACGATCTTTGCCGGGCTGGTATCGCAGTTTCCTTTAAGCTGGCTGTCCGACCGTTACGATCGTCAGCGGCTGCTGTTTTATATTGCGGCGCTGCTGGCGCTGGCCTGTTTGCCGCTGGTGTTGCTGCCCAGGCTGTCATTTCACTGGGTGCTCGGCATCGCCTTTCTTGCCAGCATGGTGCAGTTTGCCCTCTATCCTTTGCAGGTGGCGCTGGCAAACGATCAGGTGGCGGCGGAGCAGCGCGTTTCACTGACGGCCTGTCTGCTGATGGCGTTTGGTATCGGAGCCAGTATCGGCCCGTTGCTGGTGGGCTCGCTGATGCAGCCTTTCGGCAGTAACATGCTTTATCTGTTCTTCACGGTGTGCACCCTGTTGATTGCTGTGCTGAGCTATGTGAAGAAAGCGCCGCTTCCGTTACCGACTACCGAGGTACCTTTGCCCCACGTGGTGTTACCGGACAGCCTGGCTACCTCGCCTTTAGGCGCGGCGCTTAACCCGGTGCTGGAAGACGAGGCGATTCAGGCGGCGATGGTCACCAGTGATGAGGAGGGCGCAGAGGACGAGGGTGAGAATGAGGACGAAGGCGACGTGACCCAGGCGCGCGACGATGAAAGCCGCAGCAGGGCCACGTCAGGTTCCACATCTTCTGACGGATAAGCGTTACGGGCGATGAAAATCCTCGACAAGCAGTATGGGTTTTGCCACGCTGAAAGCCGTTACCGCAAGGGGGAATGTCATGTTAGAACTGCGCCCAAACTGTGAACGTTGTGATATCGATCTGCCTGCGGCATCGCGTGATGCGCGCATCTGTTCGTTCGAATGTACCTTCTGCGCGACCTGCGCTGAGCAGCATCTGCAGGGGCATTGTCCCAACTGCGGGGGAGAATTAGTGCGACGTCCCATCCGGCCCGCCGCCAAATTGCTGACCCATCCGGCGAAAGCGCGCACCGCCTGAGTTATCAGCATGCATCGCGCCAGAATGCGCCGGCGCGATGCCTGCCGCTTGTGCAGGTCCGTCCGGGCTGAACGACGGTTCTGGCGCTGCTATCAGCAAAACAGAGCCGCATGCGTGACAGTGTCACTTGCAGGATGTGACGGCTTAACGGAATAGCCGACCGTCGCGCACCAGTTCGCGCGGATAGCTGTTTTTAATCCGGCTACCAACCCGTTTTGCCAGCCCCAGCGGCTGAGCCTGATAGGTCACAATCATCTCATCAACGGTGGGCGGGTTTTCAGGGTAGATATCGCGACCGCGAAACCACGCTTCCGCTTCCGCCTCATTCAGTTCGACTGTCTGCGCTGGACGTGGTGACGCCAGCGCGACAACGGCCTCATGTTGCCAGCGATAACCCTTCGCAAAGGTTTCAGCCAGTTTCAGGCCAATCCGCGAAAAACGGACCTGCCCTAACAGCGGGACGATGTCGGCGGGGAACAGCCAAATCTCTTTATCGCGTTGCCACAGTTGCAGGCGCTCATCCCACTGAAGCGCCACCTTCGCGGCCGCCTGAACAATATCGTTTTCCAGTTTGCGGTTTACGGGGGTAAACGGGAGCTTGCCGACTTTGTATGTCGGCGCAGGCAGCCGCTCAACAGAGGCGATTTTGCGTAACCGCGCGACAAAGAAGCCTTCACTGTCAAATAGCTGAGGAAAGACGTGCAGGTAACCTTCGGGCGTGGCTGCCTGTTCTGCGCCTGGAAACAGCGTCGTCAGCGGCGCAACCTCGACGGCTGCGGGGTAGCGCGCCAGCAGCCAGGCCACAACCTGTTGGTTTTCGATCGGATTGAGTGTGCAGGTGGAGTACACCAGCGTACCGCCAGGCTTCAGGGCATGAAACGCGCTGTCAATCAGATCGCGTTGGGTCTGGGCGATATCGTGGGTGCTGGCAAGCGACCAGTTTTTCAGCGCATCCGCATCTTTACGTATCACGCCTTCGCCAGAGCAGGGCGCATCCAGCAGGATCGCATCGAACTGTTCCGGCAGCGCAGGCCCAAAGACGCGGGCGTCAAAGTGAGTCAGCGCGGTATTGGTCACGCCACAGCGGGTAATGTTCGCGTGCAGCACTTTTACCCGGCTGGAAGAGAACTCATTAGCAAGGACAATTCCCTGGTTGTGCATTCGGGCGGCAATCTGTGTTGTTTTCGAGCCGGGGGCGGCCGCCATATCCATGACATGCTGTGCATCGGGACAGGCATCAAACAGCGCCGTCACCGGCAGCATCGAGCTGGCTTCCTGAATATAAAACAGGCCACTCAGATGCTCTGCCACGCTACCCAACGGTAAACTTTCATCCTCCCGGCTGATCCAGAAGCCGTCTTCACACCACGGCACCGGCGTAAGCTGCCAGCCGTACTGAGCCGTTTGGGCCAGAAACGCGCTGACGCTGATTTTTAACGTATTGACTCGGAGGCTGCGGCGTAACGGCTGCTGGCTAATGTCGATAAACTGCTGCAGGCTGGCCTCATCGGGCAGGCTCTGGCGCATAAGGTCAAGGAAATCGGCAGGAAAACGTGAAGCGGCGTCGGACACGGATAAGTTCTCTTTGAGGCAAAGGCGGGAGTGTAACACGCGGAAAGAAAACGGGCAGCCTGGCTGCCCGTTTTGGAAGGATTAAGGTTGGTTCGGGTCAGGAATGGCCGTACCCCAGTTACGCCACTCTTTCGGCGGTTCGTCCTGCAGCAGGAAGTGCTTGTTCGCATTCGCCTGCGGGGCCAGCGGGACCGTCGGTGGCGTAGCAAACTGAATGCCGCCGCGGATAAATTGCTGGAAGGTACCGGTTTTCACCACACCGCCAATCAGCCCAAAGTCCAGGTTATAGCCGGAGGCGAGCCAGAACACCGAGTTATTACGTACCAGATGCTGATATTTCTTACTGATGCGCAGGGCGATTTGCACGCGATCCGCCATATTACCCAACGAGGTGCCGGTCACGGTACCGACTTCGACGCCCCGGAACAGGACCGGCGTCCCTAATGACAGAGAACCCGCTTCGGTGGCATCCACATAGATGTTCAGGCCGTTGAGGTAACGCGAGTCGGTGATGGTGCTTTCCTGCAGCTCAAAGGTCCGCGCGCCGCGTCCTTTACCCGGGTCAACGTTAACGTAAGGCTGCAGGATCGTCTCCAGATGATTCACCCCGGCGGCCGAAATCTCGGGCGACACCACGGAGAAACGACTGTCGACGCGCGCGAAGTTCTGCACGTATTCAGGGTAAAGTACGGCTTTGGCCACCACCTGATTATTGTCATCACTCAACGACAGCGATTCGATCTGACCCACGTTAATGCCCAGATAGCGAATCGGCATGCCCGCGGACAGTTTGCTGGCATCATAAGTGTGCAGGGTAATCTGGCTGCCCACCGCGCGAGCGGCCGTTTCGGACGGATAAAGCACGCGTTTTACGCCTTTATCCACTTTCGCCCCGGTCAGGTTGTCAAAGCTGATCGCGCCTTTTAAAGCCCGGTTCAGCGGGGAGGCCTGCACCGTTAATCCGCTGCCGTTAAGCTGCACGCGTGCGCCGCCTTCCGCCCAGAAGACACTTTCGTTGGTGAGGAGCTTACGGTATTCCGGTTTGATATGAACGGCGATATCAAACGCATCCGCGCGCGGTGTGACTTTCGTGATTTCGCCCACCTGGAACTTGCGGTACAGCACGACAGATCCCGCCTGAACATCCGGCAGACTTTTCGCGGTCAGCATCAGCGTGGTCGACGGACCGTCACCCACAATACCTTCCTCCGCACGTTCCGCATCCGCAAACAGCGGATAGGTGGCTTTTGGCGCGCCGCGCTTGCCGGGATCCAGACGAATACCGCCATCGACCCATTCACGTGCGCTGGCTCCCAGCACCTGCATGCCGTCCAGACCGAATTTCACATCAAGACGACTGTTCACGATGAATTTACTGTCGCTGTGCACCAGTTGCCGGTGGTCAGGATTAATTGCCACAACAAAATTCACCCCATTTTCATCCAGATCGCGCGAGATGACCTGGCCGATTTTCATACCGTATAACATCAGCGGTTGCCCCGCATCGATGCCATAGCTCTCCGGCGCGCTGAGTTTTACGGTGAGCACATTGGGTTGCTGTAGCAGCGTTTTGTCAGGCGCAACCACGGTAAAATGCTGTGCGGGTGGACCGTCGCCGGGCACCAGTTCAAAGGTATTGCCGGTCAGCAGACTGCTCAGGCTGGTGTCAGTCAGGCTGAGTTTCGGACTGTGCATTTCAATGCGTGTGCCTTCGCGCATCAGGCCGACCACAGACGGATCAACCGTCATCTCGCCGGTGACTTTGCCGCCGTCCTGCAGATTCAGTTTGGTGAGCGTCCCGACTTCCAGACCCTGGTACATTAGCGGCGTTCGGTTAGCCGACAGGTTATCGCCGTTGGGCAGGTCGAGGCTAATCAGCACACCGCGCTGGCTGTGAGCCAGGTCAGGATAAAGGGTGTAATTCTGGTCGCTCTTTGCGGCTTCCGCGCCTTCGGGCGAGTCAAAGGCAATCGCGCCATTGACCAGCGCCGCCAGGCTTTCCAGCTGCACTTTGGCACCGCTCAGGCTGACATCGGCGTTCAGGCCGGACACGTTCCAGAAACGGCTGTTGGTTTTCACCAGGTTGACGAAGCGACGTTCGATAAGCACGTCAATTGACACGCCGTTGTTTTGACCGTTGATACTGTAGTCGTACACGCGGCCTACCGGAATTTTGCGGTAATAGACCAGTGAGCCGGTATTCAGCGAGCCCAGATCCGGTGCATGAAGGTGGATCATCAGCTCGCCGGTATTAACACGGTATTTCGGTTGCGTATCCAGGGCGGTGAAGGTGTCGCTCTCTTTACCATCGCCCGGCATCATGCCGATGTAGTTACCGCCGACCAGCGCATCAAGGCCGGAAACCCCGGCCAGCGAGGCTTTCGGTGTCACCAGCCAGAATTGCGTATTCTCACGCAGCGCATCACGCATATCACTTTTGATACTGGCTTTGATCTGTATCTTGCGATAGTCGTCGCTCAGGTTGATGCCCTGCACGGTACCGACTTCCACGCCCTGATAGCGCACAGGCGTGCGCCCGGGCACAATCCCATCTGCCGTCTGGAAATTAATGGTGATTGTAGTGCCGCGCTCCTGAAAATTCGTCCATAGCAGCCAGCCCGCAATCAGCATGGCGATAACGGGCAGCAGCCAAAAAGGGGAAATTTTACGCTTATTACGCAGCGTAGCATTAGTCGGTGTAGTCGGCGTTTCCTGTTGCATGTGCATCCCAGAGCAGGCGGCTATCCAGCCACTCAACGGCCATAATGGTCAGGATCACAGCCGCGCCAAAGTAAAACGCGGCAGGTCCCATGGTAAAAGCCAGTAACTGGTCACGATTGACCAGTGACATGGTTAACGAAATGACAAACAGATCCAGCATAGACCAGCGACCGACCCAGGTTACAAAACGCAGGAGACGGATGCGGGTTTTCAGGCCTTGCTCGCAGCGAAAATGAATGCTGAGAAGCAGCGCCAGCATGACCAGAACCTTGGTAAAGGGCACTAAGATACTGGCGATAAAGACGATGGCGGCGACCGGAATATTACCGGATGCGAGGGAAAGAATGCCGGAGAAGATCGTATCTTCCCGCCGCGAGCCATTGAGGTACACCACCGAAATGGGCAGCAGATTGGCCGGGATCAGCAGCACAATGGAGGCGATGAGCGCAGCCCAGGATTTTTGCAGGCTGTGACGGCGACGGAAGTCGAGCGGTGTATGGCAGCGGGGGCAACGGCCTCGTGCGTCGGGAACATCGGTATAATGGCAGTTGAGACAAACCTGCAGATCCTCCCGTCGCGTCACCTGAGGCTGTTGCGGATAAAAGTGTTCCCATAGCTGCTCAATATTGAGATGAATCAGCGTCATCACGCTCAGGACGGTCAGGGCAATGTAGGCTACCAGACCGTAGCCCATTTCGAGATCGGCGTATTCCTGAACTTTAATCGACGCCACCGCGATGCCAATCAGGAAAATGTCCAGCATGACCCACTCTTTCAGCTTCTCCAGCATCAGCAGAACCGGGCGCAGATTCATGCCCAAACGCTGGCCCAGCGCCAGGTAGCCAATGCCGGCCACAAGCGTGACGGGTGCACCGATAGTACAGAACGCCACCATGGAGGCCGTTAACACGTTGCCCTGCAGCGTCATCTGCACAATGCCTTCCAGCAGGCTGGCGTTAATGCGCATACCCAGCAGCCGGATATCAATCAACGGCATGCTGAAGGCGAACGGCATCAGGACCAGCATGGTGGCCGCCATCGCCAGCAGACGCGTCATCGACCAGTCATAGCCGCTGACAATTTGCGCATTACAACGGGGGCAATGTGCCGACTGATGCGATTTCACATCTGGTAAGGAAAAAAGGGTATCGCATTGCGGACAACGCTGATAACGTGCGTGGGGCAATGTCTCGCTAATCGCGTGAATTTTCATAAAGAGTGCAGGGTTCGCTTATTGTTATTTACGCAAAGGGTTGTTAAGACATTGCTGTGTACCTGTTTCGGGTATCACGCTTCGATCCACAGAATGTTAAGGTTATAGTAACTAACGCTATGATTCACCTTATGGCTATGGATTTTTAGTGCTTATTTTTAACTGGCGGAGTGGTTAGCCGCCCGGATGTCACTGGTAACGGTTGAATAATGAACAAAACTGCCTTTTACGCCGATTTAGATCGCGATATGCGCGCCTTGCTGGCGGGAGAAACGGCGTTCCTCGCCGCGATGGGTAACTTTAGCGCGCTGTTGTATGAACGTCTCGAAGGCGTGAACTGGGCAGGCTTCTACCTGCTGACGGAAGCAGACACACTGGTGCTTGGCCCGTTCCAGGGTAAAATTGCCTGTGTGCGCATCCCCGTGGGTAAAGGTGTCTGTGGTACAGCGCTGGCGCAAAATCAGGTCCAGCGTGTAGATGATGTGCATGCGTTTCCGGGGCACATCGCCTGCGATGCGGCCAGTAATGCTGAAATTGTGATTCCTCTGAAAGTAAACGGTCACGTTGTGGGCGTGCTGGATATCGACAGTGTGGAATACAATCGCTTTGATAGTGATGATGAAAAAGGGCTGGTAGCCTTGACTGACGGGCTTTGCGACGTGCTCGCGAACACGGACTTAGAAAAATATTTGCAGCTGACGCGTAGCTAATCGACTGGATTGCATGGCATTTAGCGATGTTGTCATTATAATGTCGCCTGTTCATGCCTGCTCTGGTCGGCAAACCCGTAGTAATCAGGAAATTTCATGGAAAATCAACCTAAGTTGAATAGCAGTAAAGAAGTCATTAGCTTTCTGGCGGAGCGCTTTCCGCACTGCTTTAGCGCTGAAGGTGAAGCGCGTCCGCTCAAAATCGGTATCTTTCAGGATCTGGTCGAGCGCGTTCAGGGCGAAATGAACCTGAGCAAAACACAGTTACGTTCAGCATTACGTCTTTATACCTCCAGCTGGCGCTATCTGTACGGTATTAAAGCGAGTGCGACCCGCGTGGATCTCGACGGCAATCCGTGCGGTGTTCTCGATGAGCAGCACGTTGAGCATGCCCGCAAGCAGCTGGAAGACGCGAAAGCGCGTGTTCAGGCGCAACGCGATCAGCAGCGGGCCGCGCGTCGTGAAGCCGGTGAGGGCGAAGAAGGGGCCAGCGCGCCACGTCGTCCACGCAAACCTGCTCCGCGTAAAGCCGCAGAGGGTGACGCCGCGCGTAAGCCGCGTCCGCAGTCTGCTGAGCGTCCTACTGCATCGCAGCATCGCAAACCGGCACCCCGTCCGGAGCAGCAGCAGGCTAAACCCATCACTGATACCTCAACTTTGCAACCCGGCCAGAGTATTAAAGTTAAAGCAGGCAAAAGTGCAATGGACGCAACCGTTCTGGAAGTTTCTAAAGACGGCGTCCGGGTACAGCTCGCTTCCGGCATGGCAATGATTGTGCGCGCAGAACACCTGCAGTTCTGAAACGGAGGCTGACCCCGGCATGAACACCTTGTTAAAAGTTGGATTGATCGCGGGCCTGCTGTTGTCAGGCCCTTCCTTTGCCGCCGAGAACATCACTCGTGCCGATCAAATTCCTCAGTTGCATGAAGATCCCCAGGATCCTACCGTCAGCGAGCGCGTCACCTCACGGTTCACGCGTTCTCACTATCGTCAGTTCGATCTGGACGGGGCGTTTTCCGCCAAAATTTTTGACCGCTACCTCAACATGCTCGACTACAGCCACAACGTGCTGCTGGCGTCGGATGTAGCACAGTTTGCCAGCAAGAAAACACAGCTGGGTGACGAACTGCGTAGCGGTAAGCTGGATATTTTTTACGATCTTTATAATCTGGCCCAGAAACGCCGCTTCGAACGCTATCAGTACGCGCTCACGGTCCTGGCTCGCCCGATGAACTTTACCGGTAATGACACCATCGATATTGACCGTTCCAAAGCGCCCTGGCCGAAAGACCAGAACGAATTAAATGCGCTGTGGGATGCCAAGGTGAAATACGATGAGTTGAGCCTGAAGCTGGCCGGTAAAGACGAAAAAGAAATTCGTGACGTGCTGACCAAACGCTATAACTTCGCCATCCGTCGCCTGGCACAGAGCAACAGCGAAGATGTGTTCCAGTTGGCAATGAATGCATTTGCCCACGAAATCGATCCGCACACCAACTATCTGTCGCCGCGCAATACCGAGCAGTTCAATACTGAAATGAGCCTGTCGCTCGAAGGGATTGGCGCCGTACTGCAGATGGATGACGATTATACCGTGATCAATTCTATGGTCGCAGGTGGCCCGGCGGCGAAAAGTAAAGCCATCACCGTTGGCGATCGTATTGTCGGCGTCGGTGAGCCAGGCAAGCCAATGGAAGATGTGATTGGCTGGCGTCTGGATGATGTCGTCGCCAAAATTAAAGGACCGAAAGGCAGTAAGGTTCGCCTTGAAATCCTGCCTGCCGGTAAAGGTACTAAAACCCGCATTGTGACACTGACGCGTGAGAAAATCCGTCTGGAAGATCGCGCCGTTAAGATGAGTATTCACAATGTGGGCAAACAGAAAGTCGGCGTACTGGATATTCCGGGCTTCTACGTGGGCCTGACCGATGATGTCAAAGTGCAGTTGCAGAAACTGCAAAAGCAGAATGTCGACAGCATCGTGATTGATCTGCGGACCAACGGCGGTGGCGCACTGACCGAGGCGGTCTCACTGTCTGGCCTGTTTATCCCAAGTGGCCCCGTGGTGCAGGTGCGCGACAATAACGGTCGCATACGTCAGGACAGCGATAACGACGGCATTGTGTACTATAAAGGGCCGCTGGTGGTGCTGGTTGACCGCTTCAGTGCGTCTGCCTCTGAAATCTTTGCGGCGGCAATGCAGGACTATGGGCGTGCGCTGATTGTTGGCGAGCCGACCTTTGGTAAAGGCACCGTTCAGCAGTATCGCTCGCTGAACCGCATTTACGATCAGATGCTGCGTCCGGAATGGCCTGCGCTGGGATCGGTTCAGTACACGATTCAGAAGTTCTACCGTATTAACGGTGGCAGTACACAGCGTAAAGGCGTCACCCCCGATCTGCTGATGCCTACCGGCGTTGAAGCGGCGGAGACAGGCGAGAAGTTTGAAGATAACGCCTTACCGTGGGACAGCATCACGGCTGCCACCTACGCGAAAACCGGGGATGTGAAAGCGCTGGTGCCGCAGTTGACGAAAGAACATGATGAACGTATCGCGAAAGATCGTGAGTTCCAGTACATCATGAAGGACATTGCCCGCTTTAATGCCATGAAGGACAAGCGCAATATCGTGTCGCTCAATCTTGCTCAACGCGAGAAAGAGAACCACGAAGACGATGCGCTGCGTCTGGAACGCATTAATGCGCGCTATCAGGCCGAAGGCAAAAAGCCGCTGAAGAGCCTGGATGACCTGCCTAAGGATTACAAAGAACCCGATCCTTATCTGGATGAAACCGTCAAGATTGCCAACGATCTGGCGCAGCTGGAAAAGACGCTTCCCGACGCGTCCGCAGCGAAAAGCAACTGATACGTTCTGGTTTAATAAAAAGCACCGCACTGCGGTGCTTTTTTTATGATAAGTCTGGCAAGGATGCGTTACGTTAATGTGTTGTACTGCGCGCATTCAGTAGGGTTGCGGTAAAGGTTATGTCATATTGTAAAGTTATGTCTTTTTAGGCACTTAAACGTTAAGGTCGCTTGAAAACCCGCACAATGCTCATAGGATATGTATCCGCGCATGAGCGCATGAACTACTGAGGATGATTAACCGTTATGATGCGTATTGCTCTTTTCCTGCTGACCAACCTGGCAGTGATGTTGGTATTCGGGCTGATTCTCAGCCTGACAGGAATTCAGTCAAGCAGTGTTCAGGGCCTGATGATTATGGCAGGTCTGTTTGGCTTCGGCGGTGCGTTTGTCTCACTGCTGATGTCGAAGTGGATGGCGTTGCGTTCGGTCGGCGGTGAAGTGATTGAACAACCACGCAACGAAACCGAGCGCTGGTTGTTAGAGACCATTAGCCAGCAGGCCCGGCAGGTTGGTATTGCGATGCCGCAGGTCGCGATTTACCACGCGCCTGACATCAACGCCTTTGCAACCGGTGCCCGCCGTAATGCGTCACTGGTGGCTGTATCGACCGGGCTGCTGCAAAACATGAGCCGCGACGAGGCTGAAGCGGTGCTGGCGCACGAAGTCGCGCATATTGCCAACGGCGACATGATCACCATGACCCTGATTCAGGGCGTCGTGAACACCTTTGTGATTTTCGTTTCGCGTATTCTGGCGCAGATTGCGGCAGGCTTCATGTCTGGTAACCGCGATGGGGAAGAAAGCAGCAACGGTAATCCGCTGGTATACTTTGCCGTTTCTATGGTGCTGGAACTGGTGTTTGGTATCCTTGCCAGCATCATTACCATGTGGTTCTCTCGTCACCGTGAGTTCCATGCGGATGCCGGTTCAGCGAAACTGGTGGGCCGTGAGAAGATGATTGCGGCACTGCAGCGCCTGAAAACCAGCTACGAGCCGCAGGAGCCCAGCAGCATGATGGCGTTTTGTATCAACGGTAAAGGGAAGTCATTCAGCGAGCTGTTTATGTCGCATCCCCCGTTAGATAAACGTATTGAAGCGCTGCGTAGCGGCGAATACCTGAAGTAACCCGGCAAAAAGGCGACTGAGAAGTCGCCTTTTTTTATCACTGTACGCGCGGTGTTTTTATGCGCGACAGACTGAGCAGGGCCGCTGCGGTTGAGAATCCAGCCGCCAGTAACAGCGCCGCATGGGTGCCGTCATTGCCCAGCCAGTTGAACATCAGCGCCACCAGTGCGGCACCGCTGCTCTGACCCAGCAACCGTGCCGTGCCCAGCATACCGCTGGCACCACCGCTGCGTTGACGCGGAGCGGAGGTAATAATGGTGTGGTTATTCGGGGACTGAAACAGGCCAAAGCCCGCCCCGCACAGCATCATGCGCCAGATAATGTCCATGTCGTCTGGCTTCGCAGGTAAGTGAGCCAGCAGAAAAAGCCCGATGGCAAACAGGGCCAGCCCTAATCCCCCGAGTAAGCCCGCATGCACTCGTTCAATTAAACGTCCCGCGACCGGTGAGAGCAGCATGGTGGCCAGCGGCCACGGCGTAAGCAATAAACCGGTTTCGACCTCTGTACGCCCCAGCACGCTTTGCAGGTAGAAGGGCAGTGATACCATCGCCAGCATCTGCGCGCAGAAAGAGCAGACGGAGGTGCACATCGACAGGGCAAAAATAGGGATGCGCAGCAAATCAACCGGCAGCAACGGCACGGCCATCGTCAGCTGGCGTCGGATAAAAAAGTAGCCCACCACAAGCAGCGTGATAAGTTCTCCTGCGATAAGCCAGATCGATTGTCCCTGGGCAAAGCCACCCAGCGCCGAAATAAGCAGGCCGAAAAAGAGCGCATTCATTACCGCACTGGTGACATCAAACTTCTGTGTTTTGGCCCGTTGCGGGTTATCCGGCAGATAACGTAACGCCAGCCAGAGCGTGACAACGCCCAGGGGCAGGTTGATCAGGAACAACCAGCGCCAGCTGGCAAATGAGAGGATGGCTGCCGCAACCGTGGGGCCGGCAGCCGTCGAGATCGCCACCAGCAGGGCGTTGATCGCGATGCCGCGGCCCAGATAACGTGGGGGATAAATGATACGAATCAGGGCGGTGTTAACGCTCATGATCGCCGCACCCCCCAGGCCCTGAAGCACCCGGCCCAGCGTAAGCAGGGGAAGGGAGGGCGAAAGGGCGCAAAACACCGACGTGATGGCAAACACCACCAGCCCTGCCTGGTACACGCGGCGGTAGCCGACGATATCGCCTAAAAAGGACAACGACAGTAGCGAGGCGACAATGGCAATCTGATAAGCATTAATCACCCATACTGACTGGGCCGGACTGGCCTGTAGCTCACGTGAGATGGTTGGCAGCGCGACATTGGCAATCGATCCATCCAGTACCGCCATGATAAGGCCGATGGCGATCGTCAGAATAGCCCAGTAGCGCTGGGGTACTGCGAGTCCGCCGTCAGAAGAGGAAAGTGACATAGAGGCTAATATTAAAGAGTGTGAATATCATCATGCTAATCAATTGGCCGCCAAATTGCATCGTACCCACGGAAAAAATATATTTTAGAGATGTTTCAAACCCGGAAGATTGCCGGGATCGGCGCTGTCACTCTATACTGCAACTCTGTTCCAGTTTTTTTGAAACACGTATTCAGGGTGACAAATGGCCGCTGACGAAAAGGATAAACAGCCGGATGCCGTCTCTTCGGTGCAAAAAGTATTCGGGATTTTGCAGGCATTAAGCGAAGAGCGCGATCACGGTATTACCGAGCTGGCACAACGGCTGATGATGTCCAAAAGTACGGTCTACCGATTCCTGCAAACCATGAAAGCATTAGGTTATGTCGCGCAGGAAGGGGAAAGTGAGAAATATTCGCTGACCTTGAAACTGTTTGAGGTGGGATCCAACGCGTTGCAGCATAGCGATCTTATCCGCAGCGCCGATGTACACATGCGCGAGTTATCGCGTCTGACCAAAGAGACAATCCATCTGGGCGCGCTGGATGACGACAGCGTGGTCTATGTGCATAAAATTGACTCGCTGTATAACCTGCGTATGGCCTCACGTATTGGTCACCGCAATCCACTGCACTCCACCGCACTGGGAAAAGTGTTGTTGGCCTGGCGCAGTCGGGAGGAGGTGAATGCCATTCTGGAGCGTATGACGTTCACTATTAACACCGCCAACACCTTACCGGACGCAGGCGCGTTACGCGAAGCACTGGGTCAGGTCAGGGCACAGGGTTATGGTGAGGATAACGAAGAACAGGAGGTGGGCGTGCGCTGCATCGCCGTGCCCGTTTTTGATCGCTTTGGTGTTGCCGTCGCCGGACTGAGCCTTTCCTTTCCCACGCTGCGCTTTTCTGCCGCGAACAAGCAACAGTATGTGACGCTGTTACGTGAAGCGGGCCAACGTCTTTCGTCAGAGCTGGGCTATACCGGCAATGACGGGGGTTAAAAAAAAGCGGGCCAGTTGGCCCGCTCCTCCGTTATCCGTTGTCGACCACTTCGCTACTTTTCTTTAGCAGCGGGCAATCCGTCACGCCCACCACGCCGCTGTCTGTATGCAGATATTGCGCGGTCACCATCCCTCTGGCGGTCAGATAGTTACATTTCAGCCCCAGTCCCGCGGCATTCTTGTTGCTGCCCGCCAGCACGCCGTAACCTGTGAACAGCATAGCCAGCCAGAGGATGCCGATAACGATAATCGCCCGAATGAAGAGTTTCATTGTATCTCCTTATGATACCCACGCAGCGTTCCAGTGACTGCTGCTTAACATGATGTACAGGATTAGCATGCCTCGCTTTCAGGCAGGATGCGATCAGAGATAACTGAAAGCGCAGAAAGCGCTATATCGCTGACGTCACCATTATCTTTTGCGGCGGCGCGGAGTAGAATAGACGGTCGTTCTTTTTTTGTGATTTCATCAGGTATCTTGAGGCAGTTATGAATGAGTTAGCCGCGAATGCGGGACCGGTAATCAGTTACGGCGTTTTTCTGCTGGCGCTGATTGTGGCATTAATGCTGTGGTTTTACGTTAATCGCGCCAGCGTTCGGGCGAACGAACAGGTTGCGTTATTGACGTCATTGTTAGAAGAGCAAAAGAAACAGAATGCACTGCTGAGGCGGATGATTGAGGCGCAGAATGGTGCAGATGAGCCGTCCCCCGAAGCGCCGTCGGAAAACGACGGACTGATTCGTTTAATCCCGGAACGTTAACCCTGCATGGAGGCCGGATGGCCTGGAAAAATCCCTGGTATGACAGCAGTAAACCCCATCACACCGCTGAGGGGTTTCGTAACCCTGAGCCCGACAGCCGCCAGCAAGGTGACCTGCAGCGCTGGCGACGTGAACGCAAAGCCCAGGGATTACCCCATCCGCCTCGTCAGGGCTATGACCAGTTTATTACGCAGTGGTGGCAACCTGCCGATCTGAACGGGGAGGATGACCGTCTCTGGTGGCTGGGCCATGCGGCGCTGCTGATGCGCATAAACCAACACTATATTCTGATTGATCCCGCGCTGTCCCGGCGGGCTTCCCCTTTGCCGTTTATCGGGCCTGAACGTAAAACGCCGTCTCCGCTGGCCATTGACCAGTTACCGCGGCTGGATTACGTCCTGATATCCCATAATCATTACGATCATCTGGATAAGCCTACCATCAAACAGATTGTGCGCCGCTTTCCGGACACTATTTTTCTGGTGCCGCTGGGGCTGGCGGAGTGGTGTAAGCGTCATGGGGTCAAACAGGTGCATGAGCTTGACTGGTGGCAACATAAAGTGTTTGCGGGAATACAGTTTGATGCGGTCCCTGCGCGCCACTGGAGCATGCGCACCGTTACTAATCGCAACCGAACCCTGTGGTGCGGTTGGGTGATCAGGACCGCTTCGCTGCGGTTTTGGTTTTCCGGTGACAGCGGCTACAGCGACAGTCTTCTGGCGATTGCGCAGCATTATGGCCCCTTTAATCTGGCCGCTTTGCCGATAGGCGCTTATGCTCCGCGCTGGTTTATGGGGGCACAACACATGGATCCCCAGCAGGCGGTGGCGTTGTGGCGCGCGATAGGTCAGCCACTGACCCTTCCCATTCACTGGGGCGTTTTCGAACTGGCGGATGAGTCACTGGATGCGCCCCCGGCTGAACTCCAGCGAGCACTCGCGCAGAGCGGCGAGGGTCAGCAAAATTTTGCGCCCTGGAAAATTGGGGCGAGCCACAGTCTGAGCGATCTCAATCCGACCTAATCCGAAATACGGGGCCCTGTGTTTGTGAAACGGCAAGGCTCCGGCGTATTCGCTTTTTATTTCTTTTATGCGCGCGGGGTAATTCAAACGTCAGCTGTCAAGAAAATGATTAGTGCGGAGGGGAAGTCTCAACTTTTGATTTTACTAATAATAATTTTTATATTTGTACGAAATAATAAAAGCTGTACAAGATGAAGCCGTCCGGGTTTACCGTTCCCCTTATCCATTCCTTTATTTGGTGCATTATTGCCATATTAGTGCAATGTAATTTATTTATTGTCATACATCATGATAAAAGCAGGAAAAGTAGTACGTTATCCCATCCGGGATGCAGGAAGCCTTTATTTTATCGTGAAGTTATGACGGTCGCTGGGTTTCGGTTCGCAGCATTTTGTACCATAAAGTACATTCTCTGGGAGCTACCCTGCAATTATGCAAAAACTAACGATCGACATATTAAAAATGGCTTGCCATTATTTAGCGGATATGTGATAACAATTCGTGGGTTAAACGAGGTACAGTTCTGTTTATGTATGGCATCTTCAGTAAAGAAGTTACGAGTAAAGACGTTGACGTTGAATACCGCTTCCTTGCCGAACTTTAATCAGTGCCTCATTCAGTAATGTCTCTGTTTTATCTGTAGGTTAGCCTCCGGGCAAATAAACACTTTAAGGAATTAGTAAAATGGCAAAGATTAAAGGTCAGGTTAAGTGGTTCAACGAGTCTAAAGGCTTCGGTTTTATCACTCCAGCTGACGGTAGCAAAGACGTGTTCGTACACTTCTCTGCTATTCAGGGCAACGGCTTCAAAACGCTGGCCGAAGGCCAAAACGTTGAGTTCGAAATTCAGGACGGCCAGAAAGGCCCGGCAGCTGTTAACGTTACTGCTATCTGATTTCGCCTCAGACGGGTGCCCTGCGCCCGGTCTCAGATATTAAAGCCTTGGCCTTCTGGCCGAGGCTTTTTTTACGCTTTCGCTCGGGTTCCCTGTCGAGTACACTGCTGCGCGTCGATAGATGCCGGAGCGCCTTATGTCCTTGATTTGCCCACTTTGTCACTCTTCCCTGAACCTGACCGAACGCAGCTGGTGTTGCGAAAATCGCCATCAGTTCGATCAGGCGAAAGAGGGCTATGTCAATTTGCTGCCCGTTCAACATAAAGGCTCCCGCGAGCCGGGCGACAGCGCGGAGATGATGCAGGCGCGACGTGACTTTCTGCAGGCCGGTTACTATCAGCCCCTGCGGGACAAGGTGGTTGACGTGCTGAATCAGCATCTGCAGGTACCGGCCGCTCAGATCCTGGATACAGGCTGTGGGGAAGGGTACTACACCGGTGCGCTGGCGGATAACTTTGCGCCAGCGGGCAAGGTCTTTGGCCTGGACGTGGCCAAAATGGCCATTCGGCTCGCGGCGAAGCGCTATCCGCAGGTCCTGTTCTGTGTCGCCTCCAGTCAGCGTCTGCCGTTTGCGGACCATTCCCTTGATGCAGTGGTTCGCATCTATGCGCCCTGTAATGAAGCGGAGCTTAATCGCGTCATCAAACCCGGTGGATACCTGTTAACGGTTACGCCGGGCCCGCACCATCTGGCGCAGTTCAAAGCGCTGATCTATCGCGATGTTCAGCTGCACGCACCGGAAGGGAAAGTGTATCAGGGCTTTCAGCAACGTGCCCGGCATGCGTTAACCTATCCGATGGCCCTTACCGGACAGGCCGCCACCACGTTATTGCAGATGACGCCCTTTGCCTGGCGCGCGCGGCCAGACGTCTGGCAGACGTTAGCCGAAAGCGCGCAGTTTCACTGCGAAGCGGATTTTGTGATAACCCTGTGGCAACGCGACTAACGCGCTTCGACCAGGGTTTGATAAATCCGCTCAAGATCGTCAAGCTGCTGCACGGCGATCAGTAAGCGCCGCTGTTCGAGCTGGATGACTAAAATGCCGTCTTCAGACAGATTCATGCTCTGGATACGGGAATAGGCGATCCAGATACCCGCGAAGAACAATCCCTCCCGTTTCATGACCAGCGTGGGGCGGCGGAGCCAGAACAGCCAGAAGGACAAAAAGCACAGCATCATCAAGAGTGTGGTGGTCAGCACGGGTCCCTGATGCGTGACGTTGTTCCAGAGCAGGATGACCAGTAAACCAATAAAAATCAGGCTGTCGGCTTTATGACGGCGCTGCAGCGGCACACGTAACAACGTCGGGCCTTTACGTCGTGGCAGAATCGCCTCGTCGTAGATCGCAAACACCAGCAGAGCAGCGATGCAGAGAGCGATGATGATGTCCGTCAATGACATGGGGCTTCCTTTCGAGCTTCAGTGGATGTTACCGCCAAAAAAATCGGGAGCCTTGCTCCCGATTGCGTCAGGATTACAGCCCAAGCAGGCCGATCCAGTAGCCGAAGATACCGATAGCAAAGAAACCAACGATGATCCACAGGGCATTGACCTTACGCCGCAGCAGCCACATACAGGCAAAGGTCAACAGGAGCGGGATGATGCCGGGCATTAACTGATCCAGAATCGACTGGACGGTAGTGACTGT
Source organism: Pantoea sp. PNA 03-3 (assembly GCF_003201175.1). Lineage (NCBI taxonomy): Bacteria > Pseudomonadati > Pseudomonadota > Gammaproteobacteria > Enterobacterales > Erwiniaceae > Pantoea > Pantoea sp. PNA 03-3. The sequence continues at coordinate 136,579 of NZ_QICO01000001.1, forward strand.
GGTCTTGCCGGTCTGGTCGGTAATGCGTGACACCACCAGCGGAATATTGACGTGCGTCCACTTATTGACTAGCGCGCCCATGACAAACAGCCCAAGGATAGAGGCACCTTCGGTCAGTTTTTGCAGGAAGCCACCGCCCATATCGCTGACGATATCAATCCCTTTACGGTAACCGTAGGCCACACCGTAATAACGGGTGAGCAGACGGGCCAGGTTAAACAGGATGAAGAACAGCAATGGACCGAGCAAACTGCCGCTCATTGCGATGCCCGCACCCAGGGCGGCAAACACCGGACGAACCGTTCCCCAGAAAATCGGGTCACCTACGCCAGCCAGCGGCCCCATCAGGCCCACTTTGATGCCGTTTATTGCACCATCATCAATTGCGGCACCATTGGCGCGCTGCTCTTCCATCGCCATGGTCACGCCCAGGACCGGGGCCGCAACATAAGGATGTGTGTTAAAGAACTCAAGGTGACGTTTTATCGCCTGCTTGCGGTCATCGTTGTTTTCAGGATAGAGACGGCGAATCACCGGCACCATAGAAAAACAGAATCCCAGCGCCTGCATACGTTCGAAGTTCCAGGAACCCTGGAACAGGTTTGAGCGTACAAAAACAGCACGGACATCGCCTGGCGTCAGTTTCTTTTCGACTTTTGTTATATCAACCATGTTGTCACCTGTTCCTTAATCGAGTTCGTTGTCAAGATCGTTAGCTGACGGCGAGGCCGCAGGCGCACCGGCGGTACGGTTATATTTCGGACTGAGCTGGATATAAAGCACGGCCATCACCACGCCAATCACCCCCAGCGCCACCAGGTTGAAACTGGTGAAAGCCGCCGTCACGAAACCGAGATAGAAGAACGGCATCAGGTAACCGGCCCGCATCATATTGATGACCATGGCGTAACCCACTACCACAATCATGCCGCCCGCAATGTTGAGTCCGTTCGTCACGACTTCAGGAATCGAACTGAGCAGAGAGTGCACCGCGTCCGTGCCAACCGAAATCGCAACGATCAACGCAGGAATGGCGATGCGCATGGCCTGAAGCAGCAGGGCGGAGACATGGATCCACGAAATGGCCGTAAGATTGCCTTTCTCTGCGGCTTTGTCCGCCGCATGCTGGAATGCCACGGTCAACGTGCGCACGATAATGGTCAGCACCTGGCCGGCGGCGGCGAGGGGAATAGCCAGCGCGATACCGGCGCCGACGCTTTGCCCACCTGCAATGACCAGAATGGTGGAGATAATGGACGCCAGCGCCGCATCAGGGGCGACCGCCGCGCCAATGTTCATCCAGCCCAGTGCAATCATCTCCAGCGTTCCGCCGATGATGATGCCTGTCTTCATGTCCCCCAGTACGATCCCAATCAGGGTACAGGCCACCAGAGGGCGGTGAAACTGGAACTCATCCAGGATGGATCCCATACCGGCAATACAGGCGATAATAAAGATCAAAATAATTTGAAGTGTGGTTATTTCCATCATACTTCGTGTCCTCTACAGGATAGAAAAGAGTGCTGGCCCGTTAAGCGCCTACTTTGGCTATCAGATCCATCATTTTCAGTTTGGGATCACCTGAAACCTTGCGTACCTCAAGCTCGATATTGCGCTCATTGAGCTTTTGGAACGCGGCGATATCTTTCTCATCAACGGACACGGCATTGTTGACCTGCGTTTTGCCCTGCCGGAAGGCCATGCCGCCAATGTTGACGCTTTTGATATCGACGCCCTGTTCCACAACCCGCAAGACATCGGTGGGATTGGTGAACAGCAGCATGACGCGCTCACGGGCATATTTGGGGTTATTCCAGACGCGCACCATTTTATCGACGCCAACCACGTGCGCGGTCACGCCCGGCGGCGCGACCTGGGTTAAGAGTGTCTTGCGCACATTGTCGTTTGCCACCTCATCACTGACGACAATGATGCGGCTGACATTGGTCTCTTTGGTCCAGCGTGTGGCGACCTGGCCATGAATCAGGCGGTCATCAATACGGGCCAGGCAGATAATCATGTGTTCGTCAGGCGAGAGGGGTCTGACAGCGGCAGGGGTGGGAGGTGGAGTCGGTGCGGCAGCAACGGGCGCGGGTTTGACTTCAGGTTGGGCTTTCAGCGCTTTGACGCCTTCACGGCCAGTTTCAACCGCAATCGCCACCAGCTCATCGAAGGTTGGATTGTCATCCCGCGCCATCAGGGTTTCCACTAACATGGGAATATTCACCCCGGCCACGACCTCATAGCTGTCGTGATCCATGACCAGCCGACTTGCCGCATTAAAAGGACTTCCGCCCCAGGTATCTACCAGAAAAAGCACCCCCTTTGAGGTATCCAGTTCGGCCAGCTTTGCCTGATATTTTTCAATCAGCGTTTCTGCATTTTCGCCCGGTACAAAATCAATCCATTTGACGTTTTCCTGTTCGCCTAAAAGCATCTCTGCCGTTTTAAGCAGCTGTTCTGCTGCCCAGCCGTGTGTACCAATGATCAGAGCAATGGTCACGTGCTACCTCCGTTCGCTTGTTGATTCCATAAGGTGAGGAACCGTTAAGAATTATCGCGTTAACAATGCTGACTTCTTTATTGAGCCTGCCGGCCCGATATCCACATTGCAGGGATAACCAACTCACTACGTGCATGCCGGATTTATTTTAGTGACCGAAAAAATAAATTTTGTGATGTCGGTTGGCTATTTACAGCATAAAAGCGTGAAATTACGTTTTAATGGCGCATAAACGAAGTGATGACAGAATGTAAAAATAAGAAAATTTTTTGACCTTGTTGACCGAACTGATACATTAGCGATCTGTTAATTATTCAGGAGTAATGGGCATCAGCCCACCCTTATGGACCGTCACCGACGTTGCTTAACCTTGTCTTTGCGCTCCTCAGCGCGTCAATTTACGCCAGACCGCGTTTTCTTTGCTTTTACACCTTGCTCATCGTCACGTCATCAGACGCTGGTACGTTTTAGCGTAATCACATCCTTTTTCAGGAGTCACTAATGGAATTTCTGTTCGACCCCTCAATCTGGGCGGGATTGCTCACGCTCATCGTGCTCGAGATTGTGCTCGGCATTGATAACCTGGTATTTATTGCCATCCTGGCCGATAAGTTACCGCCGAAGCAGCGCGATAAAGCGCGTTTGATTGGCCTCTCGCTGGCGCTGGTTATGCGTCTGGGCCTGCTGTCGCTGATCTCCTGGATGGTCACACTGACGCGCCCGCTGTTTAGCGTAGGCGGGTTTAGTTTCGCCGGACGCGATCTTATTTTGCTGGCGGGCGGGATCTTCCTGCTCTTTAAAGCCACGATGGAACTGCATGAGCGGCTGGAAAACCGTCAGCTGGAAAACAGCGGCAACCGCAGCTATGCCAGCTTCTGGGCCGTTGTGGCACAGATCGTCATACTTGATGCGGTCTTCTCACTGGATGCGGTGATTACGGCCGTGGGGATGGTGAATAACCTGCCGGTCATGATGACGGCGGTAGTGATCGCCATGATTGTGATGTTGCTGGCCTCTAAACCGTTAACAAAATTTGTTAACGCCCATCCTACGGTCGTTGTCCTGTGTCTCAGTTTCCTGCTGATGATCGGTCTGTCGCTGGTGGCGGAAGGGTTTGGCTTCCATATTCCTAAAGGCTATCTGTATGCGGCGATTGGTTTCTCTATCCTGATCGAGCTGTTTAACCAGATTGCGCGTCGCAACTTTCTTCGCCATCAGTCGCATCGTCCTATGCGTGAGCGTACCGCTGAGGCCATTTTGCGCCTGATGGGGGGCCGCAACCGGGTACAGACGGCCCCGGCCAGCCCTGAAGAGCAGGCGACAGCCGTCGCGATCCCACAGGAAGCCTTTAAGGATGAAGAGCGCTATATGATTAACGGCGTACTGACGCTGGCTTCCCGTTCAATTCGCAGCATCATGACGCCGCGTGGCGATATCTCCTGGGTGGATGCCAGTCGTCCGGTAGACGAGATTCGTATCCAGTTGCTGGACACGCCGCACAGCCTGTTCCCGGTCTGCCGGGGAGAACTGGACGAGATTATCGGCGTTGTCAGGGCCAAAGAGCTGCTGGTCGCACTGGATCATGGTGTGGATGTTGCCACCTTTGCGGCAAACACGCCGATTATCGTGGTGCCGGAAACGCTCGATCCGATTAACCTGCTGGGGGTACTGCGTCGTGCCAAAGGGAGCTTTGTGATCGTCACCAACGAGTTTGGTGTGGTACAGGGCCTGATTACCCCGCTGGATGTGCTGGAAGCGATAGCAGGTGAATTCCCGGATGAAGACGAAACGCCGGATATCATCATGGACGGCGACGGCTGGTTAGTGAAGGGGGGAACCGATCTCCACTCGCTCCAGCAGCTGCTTGATTTTCATGAGCTGGTGAAACCGGACGACGATCATGCGTCACTGGCAGGGTTGCTGATTGCTCAGAAAGGACAATTACCGAAGCCGGGTGACGTCATTGATATCGCGCCGCTTCACTTCCAAATTATTGAAGCGACAGAATACCGCATTGATCTGGTTCGTGTGACGCGCGATCCGCAGCATGACGAGGACGAAGAAGGTTAACCTCCCCGGAAAACGCAAAACGCAACACACTGTGATGCGTTTTTTTTACCCCAGGCATGGCACTACAGGTCGCTGGTCAGTTGATGTTGCCGTAGCCACGCGGGGAAATCCTCCAGCGGCATGGGGCGGGCAAAATAGTAGCCCTGCAGGTGATCCACGCCGCGGTCGCGCAGATAGTCAGCCTGCTCCGGGGTTTCCACGCCTTCCGCCACCAGGCTGATATTCAGCCGTTGCGCCAGTGAGATCACCATATCCGTTACGGTCGCGTTAATCGCATCCGTGCCAATCGAGGCGGTGAAGATTTTATCCAGCTTCAGCACGTCCGGTTGCAGGTCCTTCAGGTAAGACAGTGAACTGTGGCCTGTGCCAAAATCATCAATTGCCAGCCGTACGCCAATCTCATGCAGTTGTGAAATGACCGTTTGATCGACCACCGGCAGCGCATCACGTTCGGTAAGCTCGACGACCAGCTTTGGCACCGGATTGGCAGGCCACCAGATAGTTTGCAGATCTTCCAGAATGGCGCGGTCACGAAAATGACTGGCGGCGACGTTCACAGCAATGTGAAAATCCGGGCTGTGAGGCAGATCCGGCAAGGCTTCGACAACGCGATTTAACACGAAACGGGTTAAAGGCTTAATCAGATTCTGACGCTCAGTCAGCGGAATAAACACATCGGGCGGGATCCAGCCCTGGCGCGGGTTATGCCAGCGCAGCAGGATTTCAATGCCGTCACACTGACCGTTTCGGGCATTGATGAGCGGCTGGCAGTAAACAATAAACTCCCTGGCGGTGATGCCATAGCTGATTTGCCAGCTCAGACTCATGCGGTTGGCGGTTGCCAGCCACATGACATAGCCTATTAACAAACTCAGCATTAGCGCCAGCGGCAACTGAGAAGGCAACGAGGCCAGTGCCAGACGGGATGGGGAAGGGCCATAAAGCGTTACCGTGTAGGGATAACGCAGTGACGCTTCATTATAGGTGACTTCATCTTCCGAAGGGACCGCCGACTCAATAAGCGGATTGCCGTATTCCAGGCTCTTGCCGTTAACGTTAAAGATGGCGCGTTCCACCCAGGGCGACTGCGGTTCCAGCAGATAACTGCTCATCAGTTCAATGTTGATGGCCTGCAGGATGCCTGAGCGGTTATCCAGCGTTGTTGGCGTCCAGAGTAATAAGACCGGCGAACCTTTAAGCAGATAGTCATCTGTAGACAGGATCATGCGCTTATCGTTAAGCGCCAGTTCAGGGTAGGTCTGACTAAAGGTGATATCCCGTGAGCCGAAAATACTGGAGCAGTACAGTAAGTCATCGTTCACCAGCAGAATCGCCCGCACGGTTTGTAAGGACGCAATCTTTTCGATTAAGGGAAAACGCGCGTCCTCACAGGGCATGCCCACTAAACCCAGCGTGTTATTGGCTGCCACATCCAGCGGAGAAAACATGCGATCAAAACGCGTAATCGCGTTATCGGCAAAGCTAATTGCACGCTGCTGAATCCGTGATTTTTCTTCGAAATAGCGCAAAGCCAGCGTTAACGTAAGAACAATAGAAGCAATCACCACAGCAATAAGCAAACGCTTACGTCTGTACTGTCCAACATATTGCTGGGCCATGAACATCAAGAATCACCTTCCCAAAACCAGAAAAATAGATATAGCTGGGTTGTTATCGGCACGGCCTGGAGCAAATTTAGGACCGGTGCGTAAAATGAAAGGCTGAGAAGAACGCGCTAAAGCGACTGTCGGGTCGCTTTAGCGTTGTTAATATTTATATCAGGCAGGACTTGCTAATGCACTGTTTAACGGGCGCAATTTAAAAATAAACAGACTGAATGATTAGTCACATTGAACTTTTATCGCCAGTCCGCCCCGTGATGTCTCGCGGTATTTCGCGTTCATGTCTTTGCCGGTCTCGTACATGGTTTCAATGACCTTATCCAGTGAGACGCGCGGTTCGCTGGTACGGCGCAGGGCCATACGTGCCGCGTTGATCGCTTTCACCGAGGCGATTGCGTTACGTTCAATACAGGGCACCTGAACCTGGCCGGCAACCGGATCGCAGGTCAAACCCAGATTATGTTCCATCCCGATTTCGGCGGCCACGCACACCTGCTCAGGGCTGGCGCCCAGCAGTTCGGCCAGACCTGCCGCAGCCATTGAGCAGGCAACGCCGACTTCCCCCTGACAACCGACTTCCGCGCCGGAAATAGAGGCATTCATTTTATACAAAATGCCAATGGCACCGGAGGCGAGGAAATAGCGAATAAAAATGTCGGGCGTGACGGGTTCAATGAAGTGATCATAGTAAGCCAGGACGGCGGGGACGATACCGCAGGCTCCGTTGGTCGGTGCGGTCACCACCCGACCGCCCGCCGCGTTCTCTTCATTAACCGCCAACGCAAACATGTTGATCCAGTCAATCACCACCATCGGATCGTTAGAGTGTTTGGCTGAGGAGATCAGCAAACGCCGCAGTGACGCCGCCCGGCGCGGTACCCGTAACGGCCCGGGCAGCACACCTTCGGTATTCAGACCACGGTCAATACAGGCCTGCATGGTTTGCCAGATGGTCGCAAAATATGCATTGATCTCTTCACGTGAGTGCAGTGCCAGCTCGTTTTTCATCACCAGCCCGGACAGGGAAAGTCCGGTCTCGCGACAGTGGGCCAGCAGTTCTTTGGCCGAGTGGAAGGGCCAGGGTACCGTGACTTCGTCCAGGGCCGACTGACCAAAATGCTCTTCATCGACAATAAAGCCGCCGCCGACAGAGTAATAGGTTTTAGACAGCACCAGCAGGTCGCCGGAGAACGCCAGCAGGCGCAGGCCATTTTCGTGCAGGGAGAGATTTTCGCTACGGAACACCATACCGCCTTCACGCGGAAAATCGACTTCATGCGCGCCTTTGGCAAGGGGCAGGCGTTCACGTTGTTGAACATCCTTAATAAACGCGGGGATGGCGTCGATATCGACGCTGTCAGGCGATTCGCCGGCTAAGCCCATAATAATCGCTATATCCGTATGGTGACCTTTACCGGTCAGCGACAGGGAACCATAGACATCGACCGCTATGCGTGTCACCTCATGCAGCTTGCCTTGTTCAGACAACAACTCCACAAACTGTTTACCCGCTTTCATCGGACCGACCGTATGAGAGCTGGATGGGCCGATGCCCACTTTAAACATGTCAAAAACCGAAATCATGGGTGACACTCCTCACTAAAACTTGCAGACTGCCGTGGCAGTTAATGGCGCTAATAGTAAACGGCGAGGCAGGGTAAACGTGCTGCTTTTCGCATGAAATAAACTAATTAACTCCACCAGAAAAAATTATAGTGTGACATGGCGCAAAAGGCTGAATTCAGACGCAGAAATGGGCTCGCCCTCAACTAAAATGCAATTTGCTGGCTCAGGGCACGAATAATGCCTGCTGTCATTCCCCACACCAGATAGCCCTGATAATGGGAAAGCCACACCGGGTGGCGAATGCCGGCACGATAATAGTCAAGTTCGGCGTAGCGACTAAGACGAAGCGCTTCGGTCAGGGGCATTTCGAAGGCGCTCTGAACCTCGTCAGGATTAAGGCGCAATTCGAGGGTTGCAGGCACAATGCCGACCACCGGTGTGACCTGAAAACCTGTGCTGCTGGTCACCGGAGGCAGGCAGCCGAGCACCTCAACCCGATCGGGTGCGATGCCCACTTCCTCCTGCGCTTCTCGCAGCGCTGTCGCCACCAGTGAGCTGTCGTCGTGATCCTGCATCCCGCCGGGAAAGGCCACCTGACCGGCATGTTTACGTAAGGCGTGCGAACGTTGCGTCAGCAGCAAGCCGGGCTGTTGACGGGCAACGACGGGGATTAACACAGCGGCATGTCGCCCCGACAGCGGCTGGGCGTTATGCAGCGGCTGCTGCAGGAGAAAACGGGTGCGAAAATCAGCCAGCGTCAGCGCCATTCAGGCTCCTTTTTTCAGTGCAGGCAGAATGCGACTGACCTTATCCAGCGTTTCCTGATATTCCGAGGCCATATCACTGTCGGCGACCAGGCCGCCGCCCGCAGCGCAGTAAAGATGCTGACGCTCAGCAATCAGCGTACGAATGGTGATGCTGGTATCCATTCTGCCGCAGACACTGAGATAACCAATGCTGCCGCACCAGGCATTGCGGCGGTGAGGCTCAAGTTCATCAATGATCGCCATGGCGCGAATTTTAGGCGCACCGGTAATCGAGCCGCCGGGAAAACAGGCACGCAGCAGATCGCAGGCATGAAGATGATCCGGCAATGTGGCCTGAATGGTGCTGACCAGATGATGGACTGCCGGGAACGGCTCGACCACAAACAGTTCGGGCACGTGCACGGAGCCCGCGACGGCGACCCGACCGATATCGTTGCGCAGCAGGTCGACTATCATCAGGTTTTCTGCGCGGTCCTTCGCCGCCGTGCGCAGACTTTCAGCCTGGGCCGCATCCGCCTCAGGATCGGCCGCACGCGGACGCGTACCCTTGATGGGACGGGTGGTGATAACCTGCTGATCCAGTGCCAGGAAGCGCTCGGGAGACAGGCTCAGAATGGCGCTGTCGGGCAGGCGCAAAAATGCGCTGAACGGGGCGCGATTGGCCTGGTTGAGCATACAAAATGCCCGCCATTCATCCCCCTGATAGCTGGCGCTGAAGCGCTGTGCCAGATTGACCTGATAGCAGTCACCGGCCTGAATATAGGCCTGTACCTTATTAAAACGTTCCGCGTAGTCGTCTATGCTGAGGTTTGACCGCCAGTCACTGGTAAGGGAAAACGCCGCCGTGTCACGTTCGGGCCAGTTTTCCAGCCAGGCAAGGCGCGAGGCGATATCGTCCAGGGCGACCAGGGTGAGTTTACCGAGGTGATGGTCGGCAATCAGTGCCCAGTTATAGATGCCCACGGCCATGTCTGCCGTAGTCAGATCGTGAAGGGCGGTGTCGGGCAGCGTTTCAAAGCGTCGCCCCAGATCATAGCCAAACAGCCCCAGCGCCCCGCCCTGAAAGGGCAAATCGGGGTGACGCGGTGGCTTAGCGCCCAGCGCGTCACACTCCTGTTGTAATAAGGAGAGCGGATCGTCAGTACGCGTTTCAACGCGATCGCCCTGCTGAATTTCTGTTATGCTGCAACGGGTTGTCAGGGTGGTAAGCGGGTCCGCCGTCAAAATATCAAAACGGTTATCACTGTGACTGGCCTGGCCGGACGAAAGCAGCATCGCCCAGGGTAAATGCGCAATGCGCGAGAAATAGTGGGTGATAGCGTCGGACGAATAACACAGGTTATGAGTTTGAACGATCATTGAGCACGAAATTTGACATCAGTAAGGCCGTTAGACTGACATATTTTTCCCTGACTGGCACCTGTTTGTTCCCCATGAAATAATGACAGCCCTTAACAGGAGAAAATGATGATGACAGGATTACCCGCACTCTCACACGATCAGCAGCAGCGCGCCGTAGAGCGCATTCAACAGTTAATGGCCGAAGGGATGTCCAGCGGTGAAGCGATTACCGTTGTGGCACAGGAGATACGTGAAAGCCATACAGGTGAAATGATCCGGGCGCGCTTCGAAGAGGACGATGAAGGCTGACGCCCGGGGCTCGGGATCAGCGGGCCGCGATAATTTTTATTTCAACTTTATACTTCGGATTCATCAACCCGGCCTGGACCGTACAGCGAACCGGGGCGTTATCGGGTGAAACCCACGCATCCCAGGCGCGATTCATCGCGGCAAAATCCGCCTTGTCGACCAGAAAAATGGTAGCGTCAAGGATTTTGCTTTTGTCGCTGCCTACGCGCGTCAGCAGGGCATCGATCACCGCTAACGCATTAGCCGTTTGCGCCTCGGCATCAGCGTCGAGGTTTTCGGGCACACTGGTGTAATAAATGGTGTCGTTATGAATAACGGCTTCGGACATACGGTGTTCGGGATCAACGCGCGTAATGCTCATTTTCTTCTCCTGATTTTCTGAACGCCTAGCCTGACATATTCCCGGTACGATTGTCATCCCTTGCAGAAGACGGTCGCCGTCAGTCGCGCAACCGTCAGCGAAAAGTGGTATAAAGCGTCGCTTACTTGTTCAGAACAATCAGGATTAACGCATGGCCAATACGCACTATCTCTTTTGGGTAATGTTCGGGGCACTGACGCTGCTGTTTATTGTGATCGCCACGTTTGTCGGTATGTCGCGTACCGCAAAACACGGTTTTTTTACGCTTGTCGTCCTGATGGCGATACTGGTTGCGGGTGCGCTCTACATCAGCCCGTGACGATAACGGGCGGCCTGGCCCGTCAGACTGACTGAACGCATCCGGTCAGCAGACTTCATGCAGAATGCTGCCGTTTGTGATTTCCTTCGGGGCTGCAATGCTGACATAATATACAGTGTTTTCGGCCGTAATTGAGAGGGTACGTGGCAGACGATTTTGCAATTGATGGCGCGCTGGCAAAAGGCATTGCGGGCTTTAAACCGCGTGAGGCCCAGCGTGAAATGGCGCAGGCGGTCACCGAGGCGGTACAGAATCAGGGGGAACTGGTCGTCGAAGCGGGGACCGGCACCGGTAAAACCTATGCTTATCTTGCCCCGGCGCTGCGGGCGAAGAAAAAGGTGATCGTGTCAACGGGCTCAAAAGCCCTGCAGGATCAGCTCTACGCGCGCGATCTTCCCACCATTGCGAAAGCGCTTACGTTTACCGGTAAAACTGCGCTGCTTAAAGGCCGGTCAAACTATCTGTGCCTGGAGCGTATGGAGCAGCAGTCCGCGACCGGGGCCGATATGAGCGTTCAGGCTCTCACGGATTTTGTCACGCTCCGCAGCTGGGCCTCGCAAACCCCGGATGGCGATATCAGCACCTGTGCCGGCGTCACCGAAGACAGTCCGCTCTGGCCGCTGGTTACCAGCACCAACGACAACTGTCTGGGCAGCGACTGCCCCCTTTATAAAGACTGTTTCGTCGTTAAAGCACGTAAAAAAGCGATGGACGCCGATGTCGTCGTGGTCAACCACCATCTTTTCCTGGCCGATCTGGTGGTAAAAGAGGGCGGATTCGGGGAACTGATCCCTGAAGCGGACGTCATGATTTTTGATGAAGCGCACCAACTGCCGGATATCGCCAGTCAGTATTTTGGTCAGCAGCTGTCGAGTCGTCAGTTAGCCGATCTCGCCAAAGACATCATTATCGCCTACCGCACGGAAGTGCGGGACGTTCAGCAGTTGCAAAAATCCGCTGACCGTCTGGCCCAGTGTGCCCAGGACTTTCGCCTGACGCTGGGAGAACCGGGCTACCGCGGCAATCTGCGCGACCTCCTCAGCGATAACAACATCATGCGCATGTTTACGCTGCTGGATGATGCGCTGGAACTCTGTTACGACGTGATCAAACTTTCGCTTGGGCGTTCTGCCCTGCTGGATGCGGCCTTTGAGCGCGCGGCGCTCTATCGCACGCGACTGAAACGGATTCGTGCCATCAGCGAACCGGGCTTTAGCTACTGGTATGAATGTACATCGCGTCACTTTGTGCTGGCGCTGACGCCTTTGTCGGTTGCCGAACGTTTCCGCGAGGTCATGGATAACCGTAAAGCGGCCTGGATTTTTACCTCTGCCACCCTGGCTGTAGATGAAAAGATGGATCACTTTGCCGAGCGACTTGGCGTCAGTCAGGCAAAAAACCTGATTCTCAACAGCCCGTTTGACTATGCGCGGCAGGCGCTGCTGTGTGTGCCACGCAATCTGCCTGAGCCCAATCGCCCCGGTGGCGCGCGTCAGCTGGCAAAAATGATGAAGCCGCTGATCGAGGCGAACAAAGGCCGCTGCTTCTTTTTATGCACTTCTCATCTGATGATGCGTGAGCTGGCCGCCGAGTTCCGGGCCTCCATGACATTGCCGGTGCTGGTGCAGGGCGAAACCAGCAAAGGACAGTTGCTCAAAGAGTTTATCGATAAAGGGAATGCCTTGCTGGTGGCGACCAGCAGCTTCTGGGAAGGCGTGGATGTGCGGGGAGATGCGCTGTCGCTGGTCATTATCGATAAGCTGCCGTTTACGTCGCCAGAGGATCCGCTGCTTAAGGCCCGGATGGAAGATTGCCGCATCCGGGGCGGCGATCCCTTCAGCGATGTGCAACTGCCGGATGCCGTGATTACGCTGAAACAGGGCGTGGGCCGGTTGATTCGTGATACGGACGACCGCGGCGTTCTGGTCATCTGCGACCAGCGGCTGGTGTCACGGCCCTACGGCGCACTTTTTCTGAGCAGTCTGCCGCCCACACCACGCACGCGTGATCTTGCGCAAGCTATTGCCTTTATTCATCAGCAACCTGGCGCGTAATTGTGTGCTAAGATGCGCGCCGTTTTGAATCTTCAGAGGTCGATATGTCGGTCCGAATTTTAGCGCTGGATACAGCGACAGAAGCCTGTTCTGCGGCATTGCTTAACGGGCAAGAGAGTGACGCACGTTTTGAAATTGCGCCGCGCGATCACACACAGCGCATTTTGCCGCTGGTCGCCGAGCTGCTGCAGGCTCAGCAACTGGAACTCACCGAACTCGATGTGCTGGCCTTTGGTCGCGGGCCCGGCAGTTTTACGGGCGTGCGTATCGGGATTGGTATTGCCCAGGGGCTGGCACTCGGCGCGGCGTTACCGATGGCGGGTATTTCCACCCTGGCCACGCTGGCGCAGGGCGCCTGGCGTCAGCACGGTGCCTGTCGGGTACTCACCGCGATTGATGCGCGCATGGGTGAAGTGTACTGGGCAGAATATCAGCGCGATGAGGACGGTATCTGGCAAGGTGAAGCAACGGAAAGCGTGCTTACGCCCGAGGCCGCGTTGGAGCGAATGCAGGCGCTGAGCGGGGAGTGGTATACCGCCGGTACCGGATGGCAGGCCTGGCCGGTACTGCAGCAGGGCCATGCACTCCAGCTCAAAGACAGCGGCGTTTTGCTGCCAGCGGCTGAGGACATGTTGCCCCTGGCGGCGCGCGCCTTAGCACAGGGGCAAACCGTGTTGCCCGAACAGGCTGAGCCAACCTATCTGCGTAATGAAGTGGCATGGAAAAAACTGCCGGGCCGCTGACAGGCAACGCAACTTATTGTTATCGGGGCACTCTAAACATCAACCTTCAGGAGAATGTCTATGTCAATGTGTCGTAGAGGCGTTGCCGGTGTGATGTTGGTCTGCGCCCTGGTGTTAAGTGGTTGTGTTTCCGTACCGGATACGATTAAAGGTCACTCAGCGTTGCCCCAGCAGGATTTACTGCGGGTGATGAGCAATCCGGCCCTCTATGTCGGCCAGGAGTCGCGCTTTGGCGGTAAAGTGGTCAACGTAATTAACCGCAATGGCAAAACCCGGCTGGAAATTGCGACCCAGCCGCTGGATGACGGCGCGCGCCCGGTGCTGGGGGCCAGCTCGGTAGGGCGTATCTATGCCGACATTCCCGGTTTTGTTGACCCGACGGATGTCAAAGACCAGTACGTCACCGTTCTCGGCACGATTAAGGGAACGGAGCCCGGTAAAATCGGCGAAGCAAACTACTCGTTTGTGGTCGTTGACGTTCGGGGTTACCAGCGCTGGCATTTGACCCGTCAGGTCGTGTCACCGCCAGAGCCTCTCGATCCCTGGATCTGGTATGGCCCCACGCGCCATCGTGGTGGTTACTGGGGTCCGAATCCTTACTGGGGCATGTACAACCCCGGTCCGGCTCAGGTCGAGACCATCCTCACGCAATAGTGTGACATCCGTTTTGAACAGGCCCGGTCGCGGTGCTCGCAACCGGGCTTTTTATTTGCATCATTAACCAACACGAAATTTAGTGATGGGCTTCGCAACCTCAACATGCCAATAAGAGCAAACTGGTACAATCAGTTAAAATATTGTTAACAAATACGATTGTTGAGGCGGCGATGAGTACACAACAAGATTATCGGGGTGAATCCTTGAATAAGGTTTGGCTGAAACGCTACCCGGCAGACGTCCCTGCCGAAATTAATGCTGATCGTTATACGTCTCTGGTCGATTTATTTGAGCAGGCTGTCGTGCGTTACGCCGGACAGCCCGCATTTTACAACATGGGTCAAAAAATGACCTACCGCCAACTGGACGAGAAAAGCCGGGCGTTTGCGGCATATTTGCAACACGAACTCAGGTTACAACCGGGCGCGCGCGTCGCACTCATGATGCCGAACCTGCTGCAATATCCGGTCGCGCTGTTTGGTGTGCTCCGGGCCGGCATGGTCGTGGTTAACGTCAATCCGCTTTATACCCCGCGTGAACTGAAGCATCAGCTAAATGACAGCGGTGCCAGTGCGATCGTCATCGTGTCGAACTTTGCACATACGCTGGAAAAAGTCGTCGCTGATACGGCGGTCAAACATGTGGTGCTGACCCGGATGGGGGATCAACTGGCACCGGTAAAAGCCACGCTGGTGAATTTTGTGGTGAAGTATGTGAAGCGGCTGGTGCCCAAGTATCATTTGCCGGGGGCGATATCGTTTCGCCATGTGCTGGAAACGGGCGCGTCAATGCCGTATCGACGTCCACAGGTCAGTAATGATGATTTGGCATTCCTGCAATACACGGGCGGGACGACCGGCGTCGCGAAAGGTGCGATGCTGACGCACCGAAACATGCAGGCAAACCTTGAGCAGACCAAGGCGACGTATGGCAAGTTACTCCGCGACGGCAAAGAGTGCGTCGTGACGGCCTTGCCGCTCTACCATATCTTTGCGCTGACCGTGAACGGCTTGCTGTTCGTGGAACTGGGTGGGCAAAACGTATTGATCACCAATCCGCGCGACATTCCCGCTTTTGTGAAAGAAATAGCGAAGTATCCTTTCACGGCGATAACCGGCGTGAACACGCTGTTCAATGCCTTACTCAACGACGATAATTTTAACAAACTTGACTTCTCGACGTTACGTCTGTCCGCGGGCGGGGGGATGGCGGTGCAAAAAGCAGTGGCGGAACGTTGGGAAAAACTGACCGGGCACTATCTGCTGGAAGGCTATGGGCTGACGGAATGTTCCCCACTGGTGTCGGTTAATCCTTACGACATTAACTGCCACACCGGCAGTATTGGTTTGCCGGTTCCCTCAACGGATGTCATTATTCTGGATGAAAACGGTAATGAAGTCCCCACTGGTGAGCCCGGCGAATTATGCATTCGTGGGCCGCAGGTAATGTTGGGTTACTGGCAGCATCCGGAGGCCACGGCAGAGGTCCTGAAAAATGGCTGGCTCCACAGCGGCGATATTGTTACCGTTGATCACGAAGGATTTATCCGCATCGTTGACCGCAAAAAGGATATGATTCTGGTTTCGGGCTTCAACGTCTATCCTAATGAGATAGAAGATGTCCTGATGCAGCATCCGAAAGTGCGTGAAGCGGCAGCCATTGGTGTGCCGAGTGAGTTGTCCGGTGAAGCGGTGAAGGTTTGTGTGGTCAAGAAAGATCAGTCGCTGACCAAAGAAGAGCTGCTGGACCACTGTCGCCGTCAACTGACAGGCTACAAAGTGCCCAGGATTGTTGAGTTTCGTGAGGAACTGCCTAAAACGAATGTAGGAAAAATTCTGCGTCGTGAACTGCGCGACGAGGTGAAAACCAGCGCAAGCTGATTCGCCGTCAGGATTCAGGTTGAACGCCGGCACTGTCCGGCGTTTTTATTGCTTTTAACATGGAGCACCGCACGTTGTCAGCTGCGGTGGAAACTGAACGTGAACTATTCTCTGATCGATAACGATGATCACCTGGCCGAGGTGTGTCAAAAAGCACGCCAGCATACGGCTGTCGCCCTGGATACCGAATTTGTCCGTACCCGGACCTACTATCCTCAGCTGGGGTTAATCCAGCTGTTTGATGGCGAGCAGTTAGTCCTGATCGATCCGTTACCTGTCCGTGACTGGTCACCGTTTATTGCGCTCTTAACGGATACCCGCGTGACCAAATTTTTGCACGCCGGGGGGGAAGATCTGGAAGTGTTCCTGCACCGCTTTGGGGTACTGCCACAGCCCATGATCGATACACAGATTCTGGCGGCGTTCAGCGGTCAGCCACTTTCCTGGGGTTTTGCCTCAATGGTGGCGCATTTCACTCAGGTGGAATTAGACAAAAGTGAAGCCCGGACCGACTGGCTGGCCCGTCCGCTGACTGAGCGGCAGTGTCAGTACGCCGCAGCGGATGTGCATTACCTGCTGCCCATTGCGCATCAGCTGATGGCGCAGGTGGAGCAGGTGGGGAACGTGACGGCGGCACTGAGCGAATGTGAAAACCTGTGTCAGCGCCGTTTAGATGTGCTTGATCCCGAGGACGCATGGCGGGACATCACCAACGCCTGGCAACTGCGTCCGCGTCAACTGGCCGCGCTGCAGCGCCTGGCGGCATGGCGGCTTAACGTTGCCCGCGAAAAAGACATGGCGGTCAATTTTGTGGTGCGTGAAGAAAACCTGTGGAAAGTGGCGCGCTTTTTGCCGGGCTCGCAAGGGGAGTTAGACCATCTGGGCCTGTCCGGTCACGAGATCCGTTTTCACGGCAGGGCAATGCTGGCGCGGGTTGCTGAAGCCGCCGCGCTGGAGGACAGTGCGTTACCACCGCCGTTAGCGAATCTGGTGGATCACGTGCATTACAAACGGGCTTTTAAAGCGATTAAAGCACTGGTACAGCAGGTCAGTGAACAGAGCGGATTAAGTCAGGAACTGCTGGCATCACGTCGACAGATTAATCAGGTGTTGAGTCAGCACTGGGGATTAAAGCCACAGAACCGTGAGCCCGAACTGCTGGCAGGCTGGCGCGGTGCGCTTCTGAAACCCGGCATTAGCGAGATACTTGCCGAGATATAAAAAAATTCCCCTGCTACTGCGCAGGGGAATCTCAGGAAACCAGACGCGTCATTTCGTTACGTCTTCCGTTTCAGGTAAGGTGACGTTCAGTTCCAGAATCGAGATATCATCTCCTTTCTGATCAAGCTGAACCGTCACCATGTCCGGATCAATCTTCACGTACTTGCAAATCACGTCCAGAATGTCGCGCTTGAGTTGCGGAAGATAGTGGGGCTCACTGTCGCCCCTTCTCCGTTCTGCCACAATAATCTGCAGCCGTTCCTTGGCTATGTTGGCAGTGTTCTTCTTCCGGGATAAAAAGAAATCAAGTAATGCCATGGTTTATCCCCCGAACAGGCGTTTCAGGAAACCCTTCTTCTCTTCTTCAATAAAGCGGAAGGGGCGAACTTCACCGAGCAACCGTTCAACGGTATCGGCATAGGCTTTACCCGCATCGGACTCCGCGTCCAGAATCACGGGTTCACCCTGGTTTGAGGCACGCAGCACAGACTGGTCTTCCGGGATGACGCCGACCAGCGGTATGCGCAGGATTTCCAGCACATCTTCCATGCTCAGCATATCGCCACGGTTAACACGACCCGGGTTATAGCGGGTCAGCAGCAGATGCTCTTTAACCGGCTCCTGGCTGGTTTCCGCACGGCGTGATTTGGACGAAATGATACCGAGAATACGGTCAGAGTCGCGAACCGAAGAGACTTCCGGGTTAGTGGTGATGATGGCTTCATCGGCAAAATAGAGCGCCATTAACGCACCGGTTTCAATGCCCGCAGGGGAGTCACAAACAATAAAATCGAACTCCATCTCCGCAAGATCATTCAGGACTTTCTCGACGCCTTCGCGGGTCAGCGCGTCTTTGTCACGGGTTTGTGAGGCAGGCAAAATATACAGCTGCTCAGTGCGCTTGTCGCGGATCAGGGCCTGATTCAGCGTGGCATCACCCTGAATAACATTCACGAAATCATAAACAACCCGGCGCTCGCAGCCCATGATCAAATCAAGGTTACGCAGGCCGATATCAAAGTCGATGACAACCGTTTTCTTGCCTTTCTGCGCTAAACCGGTGGCGATGGCCGCGCTTGACGTGGTCTTACCAACGCCCCCTTTACCGGATGTAACTACAATAATGCGTGCCATAAATATTGATTTCCTTAACGAAAGAAAAGGGGCCTAATTAAGTGTCTGGATAGTCAGCGCGCCATCCTGAAGGCAAAGCCGCGCTGCTTTAGCAAAATATTCTTCGGGGATCTGATCCATAATCCAGTACTCCCCGGCGATAGAAACCAACTCTGCGGACAGGTTGGTACAAAAAATCTGGCATTCTCTGTCGCCGCTGGCGCCTGCCAGCGCCCGACCACGCATCATGCCGTAAATATGGATATTGCCGTCAGCGACCAGTTCTGCACCGGCACTGACGCTACTGGTCACAATCAAATCCGCATTACGGGCATAGATTTGCTGGCCTGAACGGACCGGTGTATTGACGATGCGTGTCTTCGCGGCCAGAGGTTCCGCAGCAACCAGTTTGAGTTCAGGTTTTGGCTCCTCACGTTTCTGGCTCTCTTTCCCCTCTGCCAGCACCGGCAGACCGGCACGGGCGATCAGCTTTTTCAACGCCTCGTCTTTGCAGCCACTGACACCGACAATACGCAGTCCCGTAGCGCTTACCGCCTGCAGCATCTGTTTCCAGTTTACGGCGGCATTGAGTGCCGCAACATTCAGCACCACTGGTGCGTTTTTCAGGAAATCGGGTGCCTGGTCAATTTTGTCCTGAAGCGCTTTGCGGATCACCTCTGGCTCATGGTGATGCAAATGAACAACAGACAAGGTAAAACTGCTTCCCTTAAATTCGATTGGCGATTGCGGCATCTGTCCCGACTCAGTCCTGTTTTACTACCCTGTGCTAAGCGATGATAAAAGCATCGTTAAAGCGCGATCGGCGAATATTCGAAGTACTGCAAGCATGTTATAGTTAGCGCTATATTCAAACAAGCCTCAGCGCGGGTTAATTCGAGTAAAAAATATGTTTTGTGTGATCTACAGAAGTCCCGTCCGTGACCAGACTTATCTTTATGTTGAAAAAAAAGACGATTTTTCGCGCGTGCCTGACGCGCTGTTGAAAGGCTTTGGTAAACCGCAATTGGCCATGGTGATTAACCTTGCCCAACGCGACAAGCTGGCCAACGCCGACATCAATAAAGTTAAGCAGGGGTTAAGCGAGCAGGGATATTATT
Organism: Pantoea sp. PNA 03-3; assembly: GCF_003201175.1. Taxonomy (NCBI): domain Bacteria; kingdom Pseudomonadati; phylum Pseudomonadota; class Gammaproteobacteria; order Enterobacterales; family Erwiniaceae; genus Pantoea; species Pantoea sp. PNA 03-3. The sequence continues at coordinate 156,223 of NZ_QICO01000001.1, forward strand.
TGCAAATTCCTCCGCCGATTGAAAGTTTGTTAAAAACCCATCTTGAGGCGGACAAAAAAGATTAACTCGGATTGTTCCGTTAATATTATTGATGTGCGGCAGTGAACAGCAAATTTATATTTTGCATCCGCGCTGAATATTAATTGTGCAGCGCTGCTGTTTTCCCCTTCCCGGTAACCTGCCGCACCGCGTTTTCCTGTACTGACGCACAAATAGCCTGGCGGGCAGGTTGACAATTCCTGCGCATCTGTCAGGTTAAATCATCGCAATGGCTACGCAGGGGAGCGCTGTGCGGTGCTGCCCTGTATGCTTTTTAATCGTCGAAGACTGACCGTCCGGCATCATGAAACAGGGGATTAGCATGTATCAGCATCGTAACTGGCAAGGCGCTTTGTTAGATTATCCCGTCAGCAAAGTGGTTTGCGTGGGCAGCAACTATGCGAAACACATTAAAGAAATGGGCAGTGCGACGCCGACCGAACCGGTTATCTTTATTAAACCGGCTTCGGCCTTGTGCGATCTGCGGCAGCCTTTATCCATTCCTGATGCCTTTGGTGAAGTGCATCATGAAGTCGAGCTGGCGGTGTTGATCGGCACCACGCTAAAACAGGCCAGCGAAGCGCACGTGGCGAAAGCCATTGCCGGTTATGGTGTGGCGCTGGATTTGACGCTGCGCGATCTGCAGGCGGGCTTAAAAAAAGCCGGACAACCCTGGGAAAAAGCAAAAGCATTTGATAACGCCTGTCCGCTGTCAGGTTTCATACCGGTCGCGGAGTTTACGGGCGATCCCCAGAATACCGATCTGAAGCTGGTGGTAAACGGGGAAGTCCGTCAGGATGGCAATACGTCAGATATGATTCACAAAATCCTGCCGCTGATTGCCCATATGAGTCAGTATTTTACGCTACATGCTGGCGACGTCATTTTGACCGGTACGCCAGAAGGGGTGGGCCCAATGCGGTCAGGCGACACGCTGGAAGTCTCCTTTGCCGGTCACGGAATCAGTACGCGCGTGCTGTAAAACTTGCATCAGCGTGCTGATCGCTTTATAAGGTGCGGTTTACGCTAAATCTGGACAATCATCATGACTGAACCCCCTTTCTGGCAACACAAACGCCTGGCACAAATGAGCGATGAGGAATGGGAATCCTTGTGTGATGGTTGTGGTCAGTGTTGTCTGAACAAACTTCAGGACGCGGACACGGATGAAATTTATTTCACCAATGTCGCCTGTAATCAGCTCAACATCAAAACCTGCCAGTGCCGTAACTATGCGCGTCGCTTTGAATATGAAGAAGACTGTATCAAGCTGACGCGCGAAAATCTGACCACCTTTGACTGGTTACCGCGCACCTGTGCCTACCGTTTACTGGGCGAGGGGAAGCCGCTGCCTGCCTGGCATCCGCTGCTGACGGGCTCAAAAAATGCGATGCATGCGCAGCGAATTTCTGTACGTTACATTGCAGTGCGGGAAAGTGAAGTGCGCGACTGGGAAGATCATATTATCGATCGCCCTGACCGGAATGGCTAAGTCCTGACGATAAAGGCTGCCCCTGGCAGCCTTTTAACGGATTAACGACCGAATAAGTCGCGGCGTTTAGGTTTAAACGGCTGAGCAAGCAACACCAGCACACCCACCAGCAGATAAGCCGCGAAGATGCCGATCATCCACTGTGGCATGGCGAGTGATAAGAAGCGCCAGGCCTGTTCCGAACAATCGCCGCTGGCGACAAATACCGATGGCAACCATTTATCCAGCGGCAACCAGGCGGGGAAGCGGGCGGCAAAGTCACAGGTTACAAAGGGATTCGGATGCAGCAGGATCATGGTGTGTTCGTAAGAAAGGCGCAGGCCTTCCCATGCGCTGTATATCCATAACACAATCGCCACCAGTCGAACCGGCGAACGTGGCATCAGGAAGCCAAGGATGCCTGCGCCCATCACGCCAAAAAGCGCGCAACGCACGTAAATACACATGACGCAGGGTTTATAGCCCAGACCATGCTGAAACCATAATGCTGTCAGTTCCAACGCCAGAGCGGAAAGGGCCAATAATAACCAGGCACCGCGACCCCGCGAACATTGGTTTAAATATCGCAACATAGTGCATTCCCTGTAAACGTTAATGCCCCGCAGTGTAAACCAAAAGACGCGGCGCGCCATCCTGTGGTAAGAAAAAATCGTGTGCAAACCTAACCTGGCCCTGATCCAGATTAATTCTTTGTCTGTTCGCGAATGCGGCTGGCACCTTCTGCCTCATTCGGCGGATTATTCATCAACGCGCTGCTGCCCGAGGCGGTTTTCAGGGCTTAACCTAAGACATCCTCGCACGTATGGCGCAGCACGGTAATCTGTCTTATTTTTGTGCTGAACCGCATTTTTAATCGTTGACAAGGCTATATCCGCTATAGGCGCTCTGGTATGATGAGTGCCCATTACGATCCAGAAAGCAATGAGAACACACAGTTATGGTTATTAAGGCGCAGAGTCCAGCCGGATTTGCTGAAGAGTATATTATTGAAAGCATCTGGAACAGCCGTTTTCCACCCGGATCGATCCTTCCTGCCGAACGTGAGCTTTCTGAACTGATTGGCGTAACGCGTACAACGTTACGTGAAGTGTTACAACGCCTGGCGCGAGACGGCTGGTTAACCATTCAGCATGGCAAGCCCACGCGCGTTAACGATTTCTGGGAAACGTCGGGTCTGAACATTCTGGAAACCCTGGCGCGTCTGGACCACGATAGTGTACCGGCTTTGATCGATAACCTGTTGTCGGTGCGCACCAATATTTCTTCTATTTTTATCAGCCGCGCGCTGCGCCACTATCCTGAGAAGGCGCGTGAGGTGCTGCAGGCCGTCGCGCAAACCGACGATCAGGTGGACAGCTACACGGAACTCGATTATCGGGTGTTTCGCGGCCTGGCGTTCGCCTCGGGCAATCCGATTTATGGCCTGATCCTGAATGGGTTGAAAGGACTGTATACGCGCGTTGGGCGGCACTATTTCTCCAATCCGGAAGCCCGTAAAGTCGCCCGCGAGTTTTATCTGACACTGCTCGACCTGTGTGACAAACAGCCCACTCAGGATGAAATCGTGGAGTGTGTCCGGCATTACGGACGCCAGAGTGGAGATATCTGGCATTCGATGCAAAAGAGTATGCCGAACGACTTAGGCGCTAAGCGCTAAAAAAAACCGGACTGCGCGTCCGGTTTTTTTATGCCTGTTTTAGAGGGGAACATTGCGCGGCGGATTGCGATCCAGCAGTTCGACGCTGCCATCTTCATTCTGTTGTTCCAGAATCACATCAAAGCCCCACAGGCGGTGCACGTGCTTAAGCACCTCCCGACGGCTCTTATCGAGTGGTGCACGGCTTTGTGGCACGTAGCGCAGCGTCAGGGAACGATCACCCCGTAAGTCCACATTGTAAACCTGAATATTGGGCTCCAGATTACTCAGGTTGTACTGTGCCGAAAGCTGCTGCCGAATGGCCCGATAGCCGGACTCGTCGTGGATCGCGGCGATTTCCAGATAATTGTTGCGGTCGTCGTCCAGCACAGTGAACAGCCGGAAGTCACGCATGACCTTAGGCGACAGGAACTGACTGATAAAGCTTTCATCTTTAAATTCACGCATCGCGAAATGCAGGGTTTTCAGCCAGTCAGAACCGGCAATATCCGGGAACCAGTAGCGATCCTCTTCCGTCGGCGACTGACAAATACGTTTAATATCCTGGAACATGGCAAAGCCCAGTGCATACGGATTGATACCGCTGTACCACTGGCTGTTGTAGGGCGGTTGATAGATTACGTTGGTATGGCTGTGCAGGAACTCCATCATAAAGCGTTCTGACACTTTGCCTTCATCATAGAGGTGATTCAGGATGGTGTAATGCCAGAAGGTCGCCCAGCCTTCATTCATCACCTGAGTTTGTTTCTGCGGATAAAAATACTGACTCACCTTACGCACAATGCGCAGAATTTCACGCTGCCACGGCTCCAGCAGCGGCGCGTTCTTTTCCATAAAGTAGAGCAGGTTTTCCTGCGGTTCAGAAGGATAGCGCGCCGCTTCAAAATGCGCGGCTTCTTTTTCACGCCGCGGTAAGGTGCGCCATAAGGTATTGACCTGGCTTTGCAGATACTCTTCGCGGCTTTTTTGCCTGGCCTTCTCTTCCTGCAGGGAAATTTTTTGCGGGCGCTTATAGCGGTCCACACCGTAATTCATCAGGGCGTGACATGAATCGAGCAGGCGCTCCACTTCTTCAACGCCATAGCGCTCTTCGCAGTCGGCAATGTAATTTCTGGCAAATAACAGGTAATCCACAATGGAACTGGCATCGGTCCAGCTGCGGAAGAGGTAGTTATTTTTGAAAAAGGAATTATGCCCATAGCAGGCGTGCGCCATAACCAGCGCCTGCATGGTCATGGTGTTCTCTTCCATCAGATAGGCGATGCAGGGATTAGAGTTAATCACGATCTCATAAGCCAGGCCCTGCTGCCCATGCTTGTAACGTTGCTCAGTCTCAATAAATTTTTTGCCAAACGACCAGTGCGAATAGTTGATGGGCATACCGACGCTGGAGTAGGCGTCCATCATCTGCTCGGAGGTAATCACTTCAATTTGGTGCGGGTAGGTATCCAGACCGTAGTGTTTCGCTACGCGGTCGATTTCAGCGAGATAGACATCCAGTAACTCGAATGTCCAGTCGGGCCCGTCGCTGAGTCGTTTGCTGTCCATGATGGAATCGTCAAAGATTGTTGTCATAGCGCACCTCTGTTTTGGCGAACGGACTCACCCTGACGCGTTGTCCGTTACGATTTATTTAAGGCTCTTCCTGAGAAAGGAACCCAAAAAAACTGAGTGAACAGATCAATGATAGTTCACTGTCGCTTATCCGATCCGGGAACTCAAACGAATTCTTTGGCAGAAAAATCATTTCAGGTTTACCGCGCTGGGATTAAATAGCTCCACACACTGAATAGCTGTCACTTTTCAGCATTAAATGCTGACTTTTTTCAGAGGGGGAGATTATGAAGGATTCTCCTGTGAAAGGCATAATTAACCAGAACTGGTGTCATTTATGCCTGATTTTTTAATAAAGGACGCATAATTCTCTGAATTTGAGGGCGTGAAATGATTTTAGTTACCTGTAGGCGCAAAAAGAGGTGAAATGGATGGATTGTGTAAAGGATGTTTCCACTTTGTGATCACTCTGAATGTTAACCGGTGAATAGTGGATTATGCTTTTTATTTTCGCGGGGGACTTATGCACGTAGTTATTCTTGGTAGTGGCGTTGTGGGCGTAACCAGCGCGTGGTATCTGGCGCGCGCCGGCCATCAGGTCACCGTGATCGATCGTCAGCCTCAACCCGCCATGGAAACCAGCGCGGCAAATGCCGGGCAGATCTCGCCAGGCTATGCGGCGCCCTGGGCTGCACCCGGTGTGCCGCTTAAGGCGATGAAATGGATGTTTCAGCGTCATGCGCCTCTGGCCATCCGGCTGGATGGCAGCCGCTTTCAGCTTGAGTGGATGTGGCATATGCTGCGTAACTGTGACATGCAGCACTACCAGCAGAATAAAAGTCGCATGGTCCGGCTTGCTGAATACAGCCGCGATTGCCTGAAGGCCCTCCGCGCCGAAACGGGCATTGCCTATGAAGGCCGACAGGGCGGCACGCTCCAGCTATTCCGTACGCAACAGCAATTCGAGAGCGCAAGCAAAGACATTGCCGTTCTGCGCGAGGCCGGCGTGCCCTATGAATTACTGGAGTCGCATCAGCTGGCCAGCGTTGAGCCTGCCCTTGCGGCGACGCAGCATAAACTTACCGGCGGTCTGCGGTTACCAAATGATGAAACCGGCGACTGCCAGCTTTTTACCCAGCGTCTGGCCAAAATGGCCGAGGAAGCCGGTGTGGTCTTCCGCTTCAATACACCCATCGATCAGCTGCTGCGCGACGGTAACCGGATTTACGGTGTGAAGTGCGGCGATGAGGTGATTAAAGCCAACAGCTACGTCGTTGCGCTGGGCTCCTGGTCCACCGCGTTGATGAAAAATATTGTGGATATCCCGGTCTACCCTCTGAAAGGCTATTCCTTAACGATTCCGGTGACGAATGCCGATGCGGCACCCGTCTCCACCATCCTGGACGAAACCTACAAAGTGGCCGTCACACGTTTTGATAACCGTATTCGAGTCGGCGGTATGGCAGAAATTGTGGGTTTTAACACCAAACTGCCTGAAGCGCGTCGCGAAACGCTGGAGATGGTGGTTACAGATCTTTATCCTGAAGGGGGTGATGTCAGCCAGGCCAGTTTCTGGACAGGCCTGCGTCCTATGACGCCAGACGGTACGCCGGTTGTCGGGGCGACGCCGCTGTCCAATCTTTATCTGAATACCGGACACGGCACACTGGGCTGGACAATGGCCTGTGGCTCCGGTCAGTTACTGGCTGATGTCATTTCCGGCACGTCGCCAGCGATTGCATCGGACGATCTCACGGTCTTCCGTTATTTGCCTGGTTTTGCGGCCAGCCGATCACCGCTTCGTAACGTTAACGCTACACGTTAAGCCTTCAGGGAGAGGAAGTATGTCACGTCCAATTGTCGCAACCATCAATCAACAGGCGTTGCGACATAACCTGGCCATTGTGCGTCGTGCGGCCCCCGCATCACGTGTCTGGTCTGTGGTGAAAGCCAATGCCTACGGCCATGGCATTGCCCGCGTGTGGGAAAGTCTGTCCAGCACCGATGGCTTCGCGTTACTGAATATGGAAGAAGCCATTCTGCTGCGGGAGCAGGGGTGGAAGAAACCCATCCTGCTGCTTGAAGGCTTTTTTCACCCTGACGATCTGACCTTAATCGATCGTTACCGTCTGACGACCAGCGTGCACAGCAACTGGCAGATTCATGCCCTGGCCAATGCGACGCTCTCGGCGCCTGTCGATATTTACCTGAAGATAAACAGCGGTATGAACCGACTGGGCTTTCGCCCTGAACAGGTAAATGGCATCTGGCATAAACTGCGTGCGCTGGAAAACGTCGGGGATATTACGTTGATGGCGCATTTCGCTGATGCCGAGAATCCCGACGGCATTGTAGCGCCGCTACAGCGAATCGCCGACGCCACCGAAGGGCTGGACAGCCCGGTCTCGCTGTCCAATTCGGCCTGTACGTTGTGGCATCCTGAGGCGCACCGGGACTGGGTGCGACCGGGGATCATTTTGTATGGTGCGTCACCCAGCGGTGACTGGCAGGACGTGGCCAGCAGTGGACTTCAGCCGGTGATGACCCTGTCCAGTGAAATCATTGGTGTGCAGCAGCTTCAGGCCGGAGATGGCGTGGGTTATGGCTATCGCTACCGGGCATCCCAGCCGCAGCGAATAGGTGTTGTCGCCTGTGGCTATGCCGATGGTTATCCTCGCCATGCGCCCAACGGGACGCCGGTTTTTGTTGATGGCGTGCTGACGCAGGTCGTGGGTGCGGTGTCGATGGATATGATTACCGTTGATTTAACACCCTGCCTACAGGCGGGCATTGGTTCACCTGTTGAGCTGTGGGGAAACAATGTCAAAATCGATCAGGTAGCAAAAGCGGCCGGAACGGTAGGTTATGAGCTGATGTGTGCCCTGGCCCCACGCGTTCCGGTAAACGTTATTTAATCGCTGTAATCCGGCTGTGCATATTTTTACTGCAGCGCCAGGCGAGGAACGCCAGCGCTGCACCCAGCAGCATCATCAACGCCAGCGACATTTTCTCTGCCAGTGGCAGGGCGACAATAAGCAAACTCCCCGCTGCACCGCCTGCCATCTGAATAAAACCCTGTAACGCCGATGCGACACCAGCCTGCTGTTGGTAAGGTTCCAGCGCATAGCTGGTGGCCGGGCCGACGGTGAAGGCCAGTCCGGCCACGGCCACGGCGACAGGGAACATATACAGCGCCCAGTGTGACTGCAGGCTGTCAGGCAGCAGTGTCATACCGGCCAGCAGCAGGCCAGCACCCAGTAGCATGGTCAGGCAACCCATCGCCAGGCAAAATGGCCTGCCCGCCTTACGAATCGCCTTGTTTACCACCACGCTCACCAGCATGATCCAAAAGCCATTCGCGCCAAAGGCAAAAGAGAATGCCAGAGGCGACAGGCCGCCCTCGGTCATCAGAATGTGGGGGGCCAGCGAAACATACGTCAGCACCATACCCAGTGCGCCCGCATTCGCAAAGGCAAAGGCCAGAAAGCGCGGCTGACGAAAAATGGCGGCATACTGATTTACGGGAAGCCCTTTTACACGCAGCGTATCGGCCGGACGGGTTTCCGGCAGCCAGATAATGACCATCAGCATCACGACGGCGGCATAAGTACACAGGAACCAGAAGGGCGCGCGCCAGTCAAAGGCGCTGGCCAGCAGTCCACCCAGCAACGGTGCCAGTGCGGGCACGATATTCAGTGCGCCATTCAGAAAGCCATAGGCCCGGGCGGCATCATCACCACTTAACCGGTCGCGTACGCCGCTGAACGCAACGACGGCACTACAACATACCGCACAGCCCTGTACGACGCGGGCCAGCAGGAACAGCGGGAAGGAGGTGGCGGTGGCCGCAATGGCGCTGCCCGCTATGTAGAGCGTCAGGCCCAGCAGCGCAATAGGTTTACGCCCATAGTTATCGACCAGCGGGCCGCTCACCAGCTGACCCAGTCCCATTATCAGCAGGAAAAGGGGGATCGTTGTTTGTATCAGCGTCACCGGTGTTGACAGACCTTCTGCGATCTGCGGCAGCGTGGGTAAATAGAGATCGATGCCTAAAGGCGCCAGGAGCACCAGGCTTAACAGCAACAGGGTATATTTTTGCATAGCAACCAGAGGGTAAACGTACGATAAAGCGAGGGAAGAGGGTAATGATTAATAAAGCAAAAGGAAAGCGAATTACCAGGGAAATGGCGATGCCTGTCTGAAACAGGCATCGCAGGCTAAATCAGTACGCGCCGTCGCGGCGTAATACCACACCGGCTGTTTTAAACAGGATGGCAATATCCGTCCAGAGCGCCCAGTTTTTGACATACCAGGAATCAAAGTAGACACGGGTATCGTAGTCAATGTCGTTACGTCCGCTCACCTGCCACAGGCCGGTCATCCCGGGCTTCGCCATCAGATAGTAATCCACGTCGCCGGCATAACGTTCCAGTTCCGCTTCGATAACCGGACGTGGGCCGACCAGGCTCATTTCACCCCGAATCACGTTCCAGAGCTGAGGTAACTCATCCAGGCTGGTTTTGCGCAGGAAGCCTCCGATGCGGGTAATGCGCGGATCATTTTTCAGCTTGAAGTCTTTGTCCCATTCGCGACGCGCTTCTTCGCTGGTCGCCAGCAGGTTTTCCAGCACCTCTTTGGAATTGGTGACCATCGAACGGAACTTCAGACATTTAAATTTCTTGCCATCCTGACCCACGCGCTCGTGACCATAAATGGCATTACCGCCATCACGCTTCACCATATAGCAAAGTAAGGCAAAAACCGGTGCCAGGAAGAGCAGCAGCAGCGAAGCTACCACAATATCAAATCCCCGTTTCAGGAAGCGTGACGAATGCTTCGCCAGGTTATTGCTGACGCGCAGAATCATCACTTCATGGCTGAAAATAAAGGACATGTCTGTGCCGTAAAGCGGTACACCGCGTAATGTTGGGATAACCGACACGGAACGGCAGTTCATTTTGGACAAGAATTTCAGCCAGCGGTCGCGCTCAGGCTGCTGTTCGTATTCCATTGCCACAATGAACTGCACATTGTCACGGTCGATGGTCTGCCAGTTAATATCGTTGGCGGAGATAACAGGCACACCATTAACGCTCTGCTGCAGCGGTGCGTCTTCAACGGAAATAAACGCCTGAACGTTATACCCGAGAATCTCCTCGCTTTGTAATGCGGCGTAAGCTTCGGTAGCGTTACGGCCCGAGCCAATGATGATGGTTTCTTTTTGCCATTGTCCGGCCCGGTTAATCGCGCTTTTCACGCCTGCACGCATTAACGGCAGCAACAGCAGGGCATAGCTCCAGCTGAACACCCAGACCATGCGGGAGAAGTCCCATTTGGAGAAGGCGATTAACGCCAGATCCAGCAGAGAGAACACGACGAGGGTTTTAACAATCTCTTTCAGTTCAAACCAAAAGGGTTTGCGGTAGGTATAGTGACGCAGGCGCATCCAGAACCAACCGGTGCAAAGCACCGACATAATAAACTGCGCAATAAAACGGTTCTCAATTTGATGGGGTGGAATAAAGGCATCAAGGTCGCCCCAAATTCCCTGCACGGTCGCGGCAGAGAGAAACAACGCTAAATTCAGCGCAATGAGATCTGAAAAACTTAACGCAAGCTTTACAAGAATATTTTTACGAAGACCGCTCCACGAGCGAGTCGCATTGTTCATTACAATTGTACTTGCCATAAAACCTGCTCTCTTTAATGAAGTAAAAGATGGCCTGACCAGAATCAAGTACGCGTTCAGGGGTTAACGACTGAAAACCCGAAACCGGGACGTTTTCAGTTTGTTACAGTCATTAGAGCCATTGACGCTGCAAAAAACAGATTCTCTAAACGTGAGACAAGTCACGTAAAAATGCAGCACTGGAGAAGAGTATGCAGGAGATGTTTGACAGAGTTAATACGGAATAATTCTTAAAAAGTCAGGGGATAATCGCGCGGGTTTTGTTTAAGTTATTGATATGCAGAATATTGTATCAGAGATAAGCGTGATGCACGGAGATATTCAGGTCCATTTTTAGGAATTACCGCCAAACGGGCTGACTGGCGGTAATCCTCCGGGCTTACGCGGGTTTTTTTAATACCCAGCGGTCTTGTTGTTTATCGTAATGACCGATCGCTAATATCACTTCTTTACCGTCGATCCAGGCCGGTACGCTGGTTTCCTGATCCCAGCCGTCAAGCTGATAACTCAGGCCGGGATTGGTGTGGCAGGGAATACTCACCGTCACCGGGTCTTCGCTGCTGAATTCCGCATCAACAATTTCATAGCGACCAATTTTAACCACGTGACTCATGGATAACTCCCGTTTTAACTGAATGTTATAAAAGCGTAGTGCAATTCAGCTAATTAAACCGCGCTATTTAAATAAGATTATTCTTTGTCTTCATTGGGGCGCACGCCAATTTTAACAATATGATTATCTTCTTTCTCCGCTACCGTCCATGTCAGTTGATTCCATTCTATCTGGTCACCGACCACAGGTGCCCCGCCTAACATACTCATCATCAACTGACCCAGCGACTGTTGCGCGTTCGTATCTTCGTCGAGTTCAAGGCCATAAATCTGCGCGACATCATGAAGTCGCGCGTCGGCATCCAGAATAAAGTCGCCGAAGAAACGTTGATCCAGCGAGACAGGCGGCGACTGACTGAACATTTTGCCCAGCGCAGGCAGATCGCGCTCACGGCCAATCACACAAATCACGTCATTCTCTTTTAAACGCGTTGCGCCGTTGGGGTGCATTAACACGTTATCCCGAAACAGTGCGGCGATACGGGTTTCGCGTGGCATCTGTAAATCCCGCAGCGCCGCGCCCACGCACCATTTGTCGGCGCTGAGCTGGTAGACGAACTGCTCCCACGGATTCTCCGGATGAATATCCAGCCCGATACGGCTAATCGGAGAGGCGGTAGGCGGAACCACCACTTTGGCTTTCTTCGCCGCAAAGCCCAGCGAGGTGCCCTGTAGCATCAGGGACACCAGCACCACGAAAAACGCAATATTAAAATAGAGCGAGGCATTCTCCAGACCGGCCATCATCGGGAAGACGGCCAGGATAATCGGCACTGCTCCGCGCAGACCGACCCAGCTGATAAAGATACGCTCCCGCGCCGTGAAGCCACGGAACGGTAACAGGCCGATAAACACCGACAGCGGACGTGCCACCAGAATTAACCACAGGGACAGAATCATCGCCGGAACAGCGATATGCCAGAGGTCGGAGGGCGTGACTAACAATCCCAGTACGATAAACATGCCGATCTGGCTGAGCCAGGCCATACCGTCAAAGGTCTGCAAAATGCCGAAACGGTTGCGGATAGGGCTGTTACCCAGTAAGAAGCCGCACAGATAGACGGCGAGGATGCCGCTGCCTTCCAGCACGGTGGTCAGCGCAAAGACCAGAATGCCGCCGCTCAGTGCCAGTAAGGGATACAGGCCGGGAGCCAGATTCATGCGGTTAATCAGTTGCTGCAGGGCCCAGCCACCGCCCAGACCGAGGACAATCCCCAGACCGAACTGCTGAATCAGATGCACCACGAACATCCAGTCCAGACCGGTTCGTCCCTGCTCAATCATTTCGATCAGCGTAATGGTCAGAAACACCGCCATTGGGTCATTGCTGCCGGACTCAATTTCCAGCGTGGCACTGACACGTTCATTCAGACCTTTGTCACCGAGCAGGGAAAATACCGCTGCCGCGTCGGTGGAGCCGATAATCGCACCAATCAGGAAGCCCTGCATCATATCGAGCCTGAACAGCCAGGCTGCGACCATGCCAGTCAGGCCTGCCGTAATGATCACGCCTACGGTTGCCAGTGATAAGGCCGGTCCGAGCGCCACCTTAAAGGAGCTGGCTTTGGTGCGCATGCCGCCGTCCAGCAGGATGATTGCCAGGGCAAGGTTAGAGATCAGGTAGGCCGCCGGATAGTTATCAAATGCGATGCCGCCAATACCGTCAATGCCGGCCAGCATGCCCAGCGCCAGAAAAATCACCAGGATAGGAATGCCCAATCGGGACGAAAAGGAACTGAGCAAGATACTCGACGCAACCAGCACGGATCCAATAATGAAAAGACTATAAACAATAGTGTGGTTCAAACGCGGTCTCCTGAGATACGGCAGACAATGTTAACTAAGGTGTAGAAACATCCATGCTATGTCTGCAAGATAATGTTTTATCAATGAGTTGTCATTGTCATTTTGCAATTTATCTTAATTGCTAATGCACTGGATAATCCCAGTTAACAAGGCTAATAGGGGAGTTAGATAGCTTGCAGCAGGCAAGACCGCATTTTAAGAGGTTATAAATACAATAAAAAAAGCCGACTGGGCGTCGGCTTAGTGTCTCAGGCTTCCATTGCCTGTTTGTGAAACAGCTCACGAAACACAGGATAAATATCTTCGGGCTCCCGGATGTGCTGGATCGCAAAGTTGTCGAACATTGACTGCAGATGTTCGTATTCGCGCCATAAGGTCTGATGCGCGCGACGTGTTATCTCAATGTAAGTGTAGTAACGCACCACCGGCAACAGGTTTTTTGCCAGAATCTCGTGGCAAAGCGGTGAATCGTCTGCCCAGTTGTCGCCATCCGACGCCTGCGCGGCGTAGATATTCCATTGCGCCGGATCGTAGCGCTCCTTCACAACCTCATCCATCAGTTTCAGTGCGCTGGAGACGATGGTGCCGCCGGTTTCCTGCGAATAGAAGAACTCCTGCTCATCGACCTCTTTGGCCTGAGTATGATGGCGGATGTAGACTACCTCGACGTTTTTATAAGTCCGGCTGAGGAACAGATAGAGCAAAATATAAAAGCGTTTTGCCATATCTTTCGTCGCCTGATCCATCGAGCCGGAGACATCCATCAGGCAAAACATGACCGCCTGACTGGAAGGCTCGGGCCGCTTCTCGAAGTTTTTATAGCGCAGGTCAAAGGTGTCAATAAAGGGCACTCTGTCAATGCGCGCGCGCAGTTCGGCAATCTCCTTGCGCAGGCGTTCCTCTTCGAGTAACTGAGCGGGCTCTGACTTTTCTACTTCGCTGAGGGCATCCTCAAGCTCATGGAGCTGGCGGCGCTTACCTGCCGTCATCGCAGTACGTCGGGCCAGGGAATTTTGTAAAGAACGGACCACGCTGATGTTGGCGGGAACGCCATTCGAGGTAAATCCGGCACGGTGCGTTTTGTACTCATTCAACTGGCGGTGCTGATTTTTCCGCAGATTGGGCAGCGCCAGATCCTCAAACAGCAGATCCAGATATTCATCTTTGGAAATTTGAAAAACAAATTCATCCTCACCTTCACCATCCTGACTGGCATTTCCCTGACCTGAACCGCTACCGCCCCCGCCTTGTGGGCGTTCAACACGGTCATTTTGCACGAAGTGATCATTGCCTGGATGAACGCGATGACGTTGTCCACCCCGCCCCTGATGAAAAATGGGTTCATTGATATCATCTACGGGAATAGAGACGGATTCGCCACTGCTGACGTCGGTTACCGAGCGTTTGTTAATGGCCTCGGAAATCGACTGCTTAATCTGCGACTTGTAACGACGTAAGAAGCGCTGGCGATTAACCGCACTCTTGTTTTTACCGTTCAGTCGGCGATCGATAAAATAGGCCATGATGTTCCCCCAAACTACATTGCAAGCAGGCCGGGCTGGCCCGACCTTAATATGACCGGTGCTGTCCCGCACCGGTTTGCTTACAGACTTTGATCAGGACGATTTACGCACGCGCAGATACCATTCACACAGCAGGCGAACCTGTTTGCGGGTATAGCCTTTTTCCATCATGCGATCGACAAAATCGTCGTGTTTCTTCTGCTCATCCGTAGAGGTTTTGGTGTTGAACGAGATAACCGGCAACAGCTCTTCGGTATTGGAGAACATCTTTTTCTCAATGACCGTACGGAGTTTTTCATAGCTGGTCCAGTTGGGATTTCTGCCATTATTATGCGCTCTTGCACGCAGCACAAAATTGACAATTTCATTACGGAAATCTTTAGGGTTACTAATCCCGGCAGGCTTCTCAATTTTCTCCAGCTCGGCATTCAGCGATTCACGGTCAAATAATTGTCCGGTATCCGGATCGCGATACTCCTGATCCTGAATCCAGAAATCCGCATAGGTTACATAACGGTCGAAAATATTCTGACCATATTCGGAATAGGATTCCAGATAAGCCGTTTGAATCTCTTTGCCAATAAACTCCGCATATTTAGGAATTAAATAGCCTTTGAGATGCTCAAGGTATTTTTCCGCCTGATCCTGTGGGAACTGCTCACGTTCAATCTGCTGTTCCAGCACATAGAACAGGTGCACCGGGTTGGCGGCAACTTCAGCATGGTCAAAGTTAAACACGCGTGACAGGATTTTAAAGGCGAAACGCGTCGACAGGCCATTCATGCCTTCGTCCACGCCCGCATAATCGTGGTACTCCTGCCAGGATTTCGCTTTCGGGTCGGTATCCTTCAGGCTTTCACCATCGTACACGCGCATTTTGGAGTAGATGCTCGAGTTATCGGGATCTTTCAGACGCGACAGGATAGAGAAGCGCGCCAGCGTCTCAAGCGTGCCAGGTGCACAAGGCGCAGTGGACAGCTCACTGTGATTCAGCAGCTTTTCATAAATCTTAATTTCCTCTGACACGCGCAGGCAGTAAGGCACTTTAACGATGTAAACACGGTCGAGGAAAGCCTCGTTGTTTTTATTGTTGCGGAAGGTCACCCATTCGGATTCGTTTGAGTGCGCCAGGATGATGCCGTTAAACGGCAGGGCTGAAATCCCTTCCGTACCGTTGTAGTTTCCTTCCTGCGTGGCAGTAAGCAGGGGGTGCAGAACCTTAATCGGCGCTTTAAACATCTCAACGAATTCCATGATGCCCTGGTTGGCCCGGCATAGTGCGCCAGAGTAACCGTAGGCATCAGGATCGTTTTGCGCGTGGTTTTCAAGTTTGCGAATGTCGACCTTACCGACCAACGCAGAGATATCCTGGTTGTTCTCATCGCCCGGCTCTGTCTTGGCGATGGCTAACTGCTCAAGAATCGATGGCCAGACTTTAACGACTTTAAAGCGTGTAATATCCCCGCCAAAGTCATGCAGACGTTTGGCGGCCCAGGGCGACATAATGGTGCCAAGGTAGCGACGCGGTACGCCGTACTCTTTTTCCAGAATGTTAGCGTCTTCCTGCGGATTGAACAGGCACAGCGGATGGTCGTTGACCGGACTGCGTTCGCCGTCGGCGCTGAGCACGTAGATAGGGACGCGTTGCATCAGCGATTTCAGGCGCTCAGCCAGGGAGGACTTACCGCCACCCACCGGACCCAGTAAATAGAGAATCTGCTTCTTCTCTTCAAGGCCTTGCGCTGCGTGTTTCAAATAGGACACGATCTGCTCAATCGCTTCCTCCATACCGTAAAACTCTTCGAACGCTGGGTAACGTCCCATAACCCGGTTAGAAAAGATTCTGGAAAGGCGTGGCTCCTGGGCAGTGTCGACCATTACTGGCTCACCAATAGCCATTAAGAGTCGCTCTGCTGCGTTGGCGTATGCACTGCGATCCTGTTTACAGATAGTCAGAAATTCCTGCAGTGTGAACTCTTCGTCCTTGGCAGCTTCATAACGCTGACGATAGTGATCGAATATATTCATAGCGATGCCCGTCCTTTCGTTTTTAGCACAGGTAAAGGAGCAATAATCAGTGCTCGTACAGCTCCCGGAAGATATTAATCTGTTTACTACAGCAACCCTTATGCCAACCTGATCGTTCTTATCGGGATGCACAACTTTTATGGTTACTTGGTAAGTACAAAAACTCGGGTATTAAGTTTAACTGTAGAAGGCATTCAGGAAATTTCATCATAGATTTTTGATTAGTGAGCCACATATCAATAACAAAATCATTTTGTTGCGAAACGTTTTTCCTCAGTTAACCCCCGTTCTGTGATGCCTTCAACCCGGTTATGCCACATTCTGCGGCAAACGCGGTAGATGATTTTGATATAAGGTTAATTCAGTCTGTAAAAAGCGTTAGACTCTATGTGTGATTGTTATATTTATGGAATGAATAAATTGTGAACCAATTCAAACTTAACGTGCTTATTGCACTTATCCCTTGTTATTTTCTGGGCCAGTCAGTACAAGCCGCACCCTTATCGCTCGGTGCATCAGTGATTTATGCGCAGTCACCTTATCGTGGTGGACAGGACCGCTATTTGCCTGTTCCCATCATCAATTACGAAGGGGAAAAATTCTGGTTTAACACGCTGCAGGGTGGCTATTACGTGTGGAAAGACCCACAGGATCAGCTCTCTCTGTCGCTGTTGGGTTCGCCGCAGCAATACGACCCGGATGACAACGATCTGGGGGATATGAAGGGGCTGGATAAGCGCCGAATGACGTTGATGGGCGGGGTGACTTACCGGCACACGGATGACTGGGGCATCATACGGACCTCATTGTTAGGCGATGTGCTTAACAACAGCAACGGTATCGTCTGGGATTTGACCTATCTTTACCGTTTCAGCTTTGGCGACTTTACCTTTACGCCGGGAATTGGTGCATTGTGGAACAGCGCGAATCAAAACCGCTACTACTATGGCGTATCGGGTAACGAAAGCGATCGGACCGGAATTCGTCGTTATCATCCGGATGACAGCTGGTCGCCTTATGTGGAAATGAACGCCAGCTACAGCATTACCCCGCAGTGGAATGCCAGTCTTTCAGGGCGTTACACCCGCTTTGCCAGCGAAATCAAAGACAGTCCGATGGTTGATAAAAGCGGACAGTTTACGGTCTGGACAGGCGTCAGCTATACCTTCTGATGCGGCGCACCCCGCGAGTGCAGGCTGTGCGCTCTCAGGGTGCATATGCCCCCATTCAGTGCAGGAGAACCCGATGACAAAATATATCGATATTGCAGGTCAGCGTCAGATTCCGGCAATCGGTCTTGGCACCTGGTATATGGGGGAGGATCCCGCCAGCCGGCAACAGGAAATCAGTGCGCTTCAGGCAGGGCTGGATGCCGGTTTGCGGCTGGTGGATACCGCTGAAATGTATGCAGAGGGTGGCGCCGAAGAAGTGGTAGGCGATGCCCTGAAGGGACGGCGTGATGAGGCCCTGCTGGTATCGAAAGTTTATCCATGGAATGCCGGAAAACAGGATGCCATCGCCGCCTGCGAGGCCAGCCTGCGTCGTCTGCAAACGGATCGAATTGATTTGTATCTTTTGCACTGGCGCGGCAGTGTGCCACTCGACGAAACCATCAGCGCGATGCAGACCTTGCAGCAGCAGGGCAAAATTCGTGCGTGGGGTGTTTCAAACTTCGACAGCGAGGACATGGACGCCCTGTGGGCCGAAACGGGTGGCGAAAATTGTGCCACCAATCAGGTGCTTTATCATCTGGGTTCCCGCGGTATTGAATACGATTTGCTACCGCTCTGTCGCCAGCGCGCGATGCCCGTCATGGCGTATTGTCCCCTGGCACAGGCCGGTCGGTTACGCAGTCAGCTGTTTACCGACCCCGCTCTGAACGCAATTGCCCGCCAAAAAGGCATCACCGTGGCACAGCTTCTGCTGGCCTGGGCGATTCGGGATGGCGATGTCCTTGCCATCCCTAAAGCCGGTTCACTGGTACATGTTCGTGAAAATGCGGCTGCGCTGGGCATTACCCTGAGCGAGGAGGACTGTCTCAGACTCGACAGGGTTTTTCCGCCGCCACAACACAAACTGCCGCTGGATGTGGTCTGAACGCGCCTCAGGCCTTATTTTTCAAACGTATTGTCGTCGCCAGTCGGGCAGGCTTGTCGCCTGCACTGCGCAACGGTTTGCTGATGCGCGCGGTTTCAACACACACCATCGTTTTATAACCCTCATTTGGCATGTCCGCCATACTACACGACAGCGCCACACCAGGATTCCACGTGACAACGTCACTATGGTGATGGTGGTACACTTCAATTTGCCGTTTTCCAGCCAGATCGTTGATAACTGAACAGTCTTTTGGCGCAGTGAAGATACGATCCACGCGCTCGGTAAAGCGCTGTTTACCCTCGCTCTGACCCGGCTGGTTATCTTTGACCTTGTCGATGTAATGTTCACCCAGTCCGGTGACCTCAACGCTCGCACTGTCCGCCACGTTAAAATAGCTGTGTAGCGCGGCTGTCGATTCATAATCACCGTAGGCTTCCAGCTCAATTTCGCAATGCTGGCCCAGACGGAAGCGGGCAATAAGGGTAAAGTCATGCGGCCACAGCTTCAGCGTTTGTGGGGTACTTTCCAGCACAAATGTCAGCAGCACGCCGTCTTCGTTTTCATCATGCGCAGAGAGCGTCCATGACTGATTTCGGGCAAAGCCATGGGCAGGCTCTCCTGCCGGTCCAAACCAGGGCCAGCAAATCGGTACACCGCCGCGAATCGCCTTACCAGGCAGGAAAGGGCTCTTATCGCTCAGCCAGATGACGGGCTTCTCACCGCTCGGTTGCCAGGCAATCAGATGCGCGCCCTGTAAGGTCACGGCCGCCCGTACACGCGGATGGCTGACAATGATAACCGGGAGTTCACCCACCTGACGTTGCGACAGATAAGGCGTGATTTGTTTAACCACGGGAAGGGAAAAGAGTTTGTCTTGCATGCCTGACTCCATAGTGAAGGGATCAAAAAAAGGGTGACCGAAGTCACCCTTATTGTCTCGTGTCTGGCTGCCTTATTTAGCAGCAACCAGCGCAATCAGGTCGAGAACTTTGTTTGAATAACCGGTTTCGTTATCGTACCAGGAAACCAGTTTAACGAAGTTGTCATTCAGCGCGATACCGGCTTTGGCATCGAATACTGAGGTCAGAACTTCGCCGTTGAAGTCGGTAGAAACCACGTCATCTTCAACGTAGCCCAGCACGTCTTTCATCTCGCCTTCAGCCGCGGCTTTGATAGCGGCACAAATTTCTTTGTAAGACGCAGCTTTTTCCAGACGAACGGTCAGGTCAACAACAGAAACGTTAGGCGTAGGTACACGGAATGCCATACCGGTCAGTTTGCCGTTCAGTTCTGGCAGCACTTTACCTACCGCTTTAGCGGCGCCGGTAGAAGACGGGATGATGTTCTGTGATGCACCACGACCACCGCGCCAGTCTTTGTGAGACGGGCCATCAACGGTTTTCTGCGTTGCGGTAGTGGCGTGTACGGTGGTCATCAGGCCTTCAACGATACCAAATTTATCGTTGATGACTTTTGCCAGCGGGGCCAGGCAGTTAGTGGTACAAGAGGCGTTAGAAACGATGTCCTGGCCCTGGTATTTGTCGAAGTTAGCACCACGAACAAACATTGGGGTGTCATCTTTAGATGGACCGGTCAGAACCACTTTTTTCGCGCCAGCAGTGATGTGCTTACGTGCGGTTTCGTCGGTCAGGAAGATACCGGTTGCTTCAGCAACGACGTCAACGCCCACTTCGCCCCACTTCAGGTTAGCCGGATCTTTCTCAGCGGTAACACGGATTTTCTTACCGTTAACAACCAGAGCGCCGTCCTGTACTTCAACGGTGCCGTCAAAACGGCCGTGAGTAGAGTCGTACTTCAGCATGTACGCCATGTAGTCAGCGTCCAGCAGGTCGTTGATAGCAACGATTTCGATGTCAGAGCGCTGTTGAGCAGCACGGAAAACGATGCGACCGATACGGCCAAAACCGTTGATACCTACTTTGATAGTCATATATTCCACCAGCTAGTTGTTAGTGAATAAAAGGTTGGCTGTAAAATTACAAAAACCTTACCAGGCGTCAAGCGGAATCGTGTCAATTGTTGCGACAGGTCAATCCACCGAACAGGAATTATTTGACGCGCAACCGCTTGCGCGCTTCCGCGAACATCGTGCTCTGTTGAAACCTTCGCCGAATATATAGGGATATGCCAGAGAAAAGGTGATCAAAATCACAAATCCACCTTGTAAGATACGGACCGAAGGGCAGAGCACAAAAAAAGACCCGACTAATGTTGATCATTTGTTAGAATACTAGTCGATTTTTTCAGAATGACATCCCGGAATTGCTCAAATGCCTAAAGAAACCGCACCCGACGCAAAAATCGCCCAGTTAACTGAGATGCAGCGCTATGTCACGCAACAGCGTGGCACGGAGCCGCCGTACAGCGGTGCGCTGCTGCATAACAAGCAGGAAGGGATTTATCACTGCCTGGTGTGCAACGCGCCCTTGTTTCTTTCAGAGACGAAATACGATTCAGGCTGTGGCTGGCCGAGTTTTTATGAGCCCGTCAGCGATGAGGCTATTCGTTATCTGGAAGATAACTCGCACGGTATGCAGCGTATTGAAATCCGTTGCGGCAACTGTGATTCTCATCTCGGCCATGTTTTCCCTGATGGGCCGCAGCCGACCGGTGAGCGTTACTGTGTGAACTCAGCCTCGCTGAACTTCACCAGTCCACAAGGCGACGAGATTAAGGGCTAACAATGAAACAGCAACTTGAAGCCATGCTTGATGCTATGACACCCGAAATTTATGAACGCCTGATGACGGCTGTTGAAACCGGAAAATGGCCGGATGGAGTGGCGCTGACGCAGCAACAGCGTGATAACAGCCTGCAGTTGGTTATGATGTGGCAGGCGCGCAATAATGATGCACCACAGCATATGACCATCGGCAAAAATGGCGAAATGGTGACCAAATCGAAAAAGCAGTTAAAAGAAGAGTTTGGTATCGAACCGGACGTCACGCACATTCATCTGCATTAATAGTGCGGTAAGTCGCCAGTCAGCCACGCGCAGGCGGGCATCGTATGGAAGAGCAAAAAGGGCTGGCTATACGCCAGCCCTTTTTCAGATAATGACGGCGCCCTGAGCCGCCATCTGCGCCAGCGCAATGTCGCTGTCTTCTGGGTTGAGATTAACGCCACGGCAGCCTGCCGCCACGACCTCGACCTGATAACCCAGTTCAAGTGCATCCAGCACGCTGTACTTCACGCAGTAATCCGTCGCCAGGCCCAGCATGACCAGATGCGTGATATCGCGTGCGCGTAACCAACTGTCCAGTTCTGTCTTGCGTCGGTGTCCGTTGTCAAAAAAGGCGCTGTAGCTGTCTACGTCCTGATCTTGCCCTTTATGGAAAACCGCGTCGAACAGGCTGCGATCAAGTCCGGGATGAAAATCAGCCCCCGCAGAATGCTGCACGCCATGATCCGGCCACCAGATCTGTGGCAGGCCGTTGAGTTCACCGAGGGTATAGACAGGTTCGCCGGATACGGAAGCAAAACTACCGTGATCGGCTGGATGCCAGTCCTGCAGGGCTACGACGCACTCACCATTCTCATGAAAAGCACGGGCGTAGCGGTTAGCAACCTCGACCGTATGATCGCCTTCTTTGACGGCCATTGGGCCGCCGGGGCAGAAGTCGTTCTGGATGTCGATAATGATTAATGCCCGTTTCATTGCCGTTGACTCCATCTTAGTCGTCTGTCAGTTCGCCACGCAGGTTCTGCTGCATTTTGGCGCGGATCTGATCGCTGGACAGATCCTGGCTCAACAGATAGTGAAGTTTCGTCAGCGCCGCTTCAACCGTCAGATCAAAGCCGCTGATGACGCCAGCGTGCTCCAGAGCATTCCCGGTGGCGTAGCCACCCATATTGACCTTGCCAGAAATACACTGGGTCAGGTTGACGACCACAATGCCGCGTTCGCTGGCCTGCTGAAGTTCAGACAGAAACTCGGCGTTTTGCGGCGCGTTACCGACACCGTACGAGCGTAAAATCAGCGCCTTAACCGGCTGACGTAAAAAGTTACGCACGACATCTGCAGAGATGCCCGGATAAATTGTCACCACGCCAATAGGTTGCGGGGTAATGGTATGAACAATCAGCTCGCCTTTGCCCTGAGGTGCAGGCGGCGTATTAAGACGACGGATATGAATCCCGGCTTCCAGCAAGGCTGACAGGTTGGGGGACGCAAAGGCGTTGAAACCGTCCGCGTGCGCTTTAGTGGTACGGTTACCGCGATAGAGTGTGTTGTTGAAAAACAGCGTCACCTCGTTGATGGGATAATTCGCAGCGACGTAAAGGGAATTAAGCAGGTTTTGTTGGCCATCGGAACGCAGTTCGGCTAACGGAATCTGTGAGCCCGTAACGATGACCGGCTTAGCCAGATTTTCGAGCATAAACGACAGGGCAGAGGCGGTAAATGCCATGGTATCCGTGCCGTGCAGAATGACAAAACCATCATAGCGATCATAGTTCAGCCGGATATCTTCGGCGATCGACTGCCAGTCCTGCGGGGTCATGTCAGAAGAGTCAATCAGAGGCTGATACTCATGAATCGTGAAGTCAGGCATTTCCGGGCGATGGAACTCAGGCATCTTCGCCAGTTCCTGCTGCAGATGACCAGAAACCGGAATATAACCTTGAGCAGAACGTTGCATACCGATGGTACCGCCCGTGTAGGCAACGTAAATATTTTTCTTTTGCATAGGTAAACTCAGACTTGCCGTAAAACGGGCAGTATAAGGGGAACAGCAGGGAAAAGCAGCCCGACAAGCAGTCGGGCTGAGAGGTTTATCGCACTTCGCCGCAGTTCAGGCAGAAGGCATAGCGGTTTTGCGGATCGTTCAGATGGTCAAACAGGCCGGGCTGATTCTTCATCGCGCTCATCACATCGTACATGGGCGCAGGCAGCCAGGCTTTCATCGTGTCAGGCAGCACAGCCTGAACAGACGCGTTCATCTGATTCAGCATCACGTCAAGGAAGCCGGGATCTTCCTGATACCAGTCAAGCTCTGGCTGGGAAACCTTCGCCAGCTCAGCCGCTTTTTTCACCGCATCGTCAAAATCGCCCAGCGCATCGACCAGACCATTGGCTTTGGCATCGCTGCCCGTCCAGACGTGCCCCTGCGCGATGGCATCGATCTGTTCCGGTGTTTTATGGCGCGATGTCGCCACCAGTCCCACGAAGTTGTGGTAGCCGTTTTCAATGGTCAACTGCATCAGTTGCTGCACTACCTCAGGCAGCGCTTTGGTGCTTGCGACGTCTGCCAGGGGTGAGGTCGCGACGCCATCGGTATGCACACCAATCGAGGCCAGGCTGTTCTCCAGCGTGTTAATCACGCCAAAGATGCCGATAGAGCCGGTCAGCGTGCTGGGGCTGGCAATAATGTAGCTGGCTGGCGTCGAGATCCAGTAGCCGCCCGAGGCTGCCATACCGCCCATGGAGACCACAATCGGTTTGCCTGCCGCTTTCGCTGCGGCCAGTTCCGAACGAATCGCTTCGGACGCCGTAACGCTGCCGCCCGGGCTGTTCACCCGCAAAATAATGGCCTTGATTTTGGGATCCAGTCGCGCATCGCGGATCTGCGCCGCTGTCGTATCGCCGCCCACATTACCCGGTGTTTCATCACCATCAATGATGGCACCGCTGGCAAGAATCACGGCAATGTTGCCTTTTTGCTGGCTGGCATCCTGTTTAACGTTGTAATCATAAATGCTGACGTTACGGTAATCGTTGTTTTGCTTATCGAAGCCAAATGCCTGGATAAGCGCCTGGTCCGCGTCAGCGCGTGAGCCCAGCACATCGACCAGTTTGTTATCCAGCGCATATTTTCCGGTATCGCCCTTAACGGCCTGCAGACCTGCGATAATAGCGGCAGCGCCAGGGAACAGCTGCTCAGGCGTAATCTGGCGGTTAGCAGACACGGTATTCAGGTAATTTTGCCAGAGCTGGCCAATCCAGCGGCTATCTGCGTCACGCGCCGCTGGCGACATATCGTCACGCAGGAAGGGCTCAACGGCTGATTTATAGGTGCCCACGCGGAAAACGTGTGAATTGACTTTCAGCTTGTCGAGCAACGTTTTGTAGTAGAGACCGTTGGTGGCAAAGCCGTGCAAATCAACGGTGCCCTGTGGCGACAGATAGATTTTCGTCGCATAGCTGGCAAGGTAGTACTGCGCCTGGCTATAGCTGTCGCCTAAGGCGTAAACAGGCTTACCGCTGTCGCGGAACTCGCGTAACGCTTTACCTACATATTGCAGAGAAGGCTGATCGCCGCCAGCAAAATCACGCAGGTCTAAAACCAGACCTTTAATATTGCTGTCACCTTTGGCCTGACGAATAGCATCCACTACATCAAACAGGGAGTTTTCCTGCAGACGATCGCTACTGGTGCCTAATAACTGACGACCAATTTTGCTCAGACGGTTGCTGACGGAGGGTTTGTCGACCAGCACACCGGTCAAATCCACTTTTAGCGCACCTTGCTGTACCGGGGCGGAGGAACGGCTGCCTGAGCCGCTGATCTGAAGCCAGATCCCCACACAGACAATAATTAAGAAAACCAGAAACAGGTTGAGAATACATTCCCTGATAAAATTCAACACTCGCCAGGTCCAGCGGAACAGACCCGCAATTATTCGCCACAGTGTGCGCATCACATTCTCCATTTTGATATAGCCGGAAATAGCCACCAGGCGGGCCAGGTCTCCGTTAACGACCTCATCCTAAAGAGCAGCGAAACAAAAGTCAGCAGGAAATCACCCTGGACTGTTACAAAAAATCCACTTGTGCCAGGATTACCCGTGCTTTTACTGTCAGGAGAAAAACATGGACGCACTAGAATTACTGGTTAATCGTCGTTCGGCCTCGCGTCTGGCGGAACCGGCCCCCAGCGGTGAAGCGCTGGATAACATCCTGCGCGCGGGCATGCGCGCACCCGATCACGGCGGCCTGCAACCCTGGCGATTTATTATTGTTGAAAATGAAGGCCGCGATCGCCTGAGTCAGCTACTGGAAAAAGCGGCGCGGGACAACCAGATGGATGAGAAAGCCATCAATAAAGCCAGTCAGGCGCCGTTCCGTGCGCCCATGATCATCACCGTCGTGGCGCACTGCGAGATCAATCACAAGGTACCGCGCTGGGAACAAATCGCCTCTGCCAGCTGTGCCGTGATGGCGATGCAGATGGCTGCTGTCGCCCAGGGCTTTAATGGCATCTGGCGGAGCGGCGTCTGGACCGACGATCCGCAGGTGCGTGAGGCGTTCGGCTGCCGTGAGCAGGACGCGATTGTGGGCTTCCTCTATCTGGGCACGCCGCAGCTTAAGTCCAGCACCACCGTGGTTCATCCCGACACGGCACCCTTCGTCCGCTATTTCTGAACCTGTCTGAACCGCGCGATGCGCGGTAAACTGCGCACGTAATGAGCGAAGCGTTTCCTCGCAGATCCGGCACGCTTATCAGCAGCGTGCCGCCAGGCTACTATAGCGCTGTCTTCACTGGCAGCGCAGCGTGCTGTGTCCGGGGAAACCGGCTGCCTGCATCCGATGGCGCCAGGCCGTGATCCTGCACTGTCGTCGTGCACGGGGCAGGCGCTGCCATCATTGTTGTTCGCTGACGTTAAGGATTACCCGATTTAATGCGTTTGTTTATAGCAGAGAAACCCAGCCTTGGACGGGCCATTGCCGATGTGTTACCTAAACCGCACCGCCGCGGTGAGGGATTCATTGCCTGTGGCAATGATCAGGTCGTCACCTGGTGCGTAGGGCATTTACTTGAGCAGGCGCAGCCCGATGCTTATGACGGCCGTTATGCACGCTGGTCACTGGCCGATCTGCCCATTATTCCTGAAAAGTGGCGCCTGCAGCCGCGGCCCTCTGTCGCTAAGCAGCTTAAAGTGGTTGAGGGGTTGCTGGCGCAGGCGGACGAAGTGGTTCACGCCGGTGACCCGGATCGGGAAGGGCAACTGTTAGTGGACGAAGTGCTGGATTACCTGCAACTGCCCGCCGAGAAACGCAGTAAGGTGCAGCGCTGCCTGATCAACGATCTCAATCCTCAGGCGGTCGAACGCGCAGTCAGTCGCCTGCGTGAAAACCGTGAGTTTATCCCCCTGTGTGTTTCCGCCCTGGCTCGCGCCCGGGCGGACTGGCTGTATGGCATCAACATGACCCGCGCCTGGACGTTAATGGGCCGTAATGCCGGTTACGATGGCGTATTGTCGGTGGGGCGGGTGCAAACGCCCGTGCTGGGGCTGGTGGTGCGCCGCGACGAAGAGATCGAAAACTTTGTGCCGAAAGACTATTTTGAAGTTAAAGCGCATATCGTGACGCCAGATGACATCCGCTTTGTTGCCAACTGGGTCCCCAGTGAAGCCTGTGAGCCCTGGCAGGATGAAGAAGGGCGCTTACTCAAGCGGAGTCTGGCAGAGCATGTGGTTGCCCGCATTACCGGTCAACCTGCGCGTGTCACCGCATACAGTGATAAGCGCGAAAGCGACACTGCGCCACTCCCGTTTTCGCTCTCGGCACTGCAGATTGAGGCGGCAAAACGCTTTGGCCTGAGCGCGCAGGCGGTGCTGGATATTTGTCAGCGATTGTATGAAACCCACAAACTGATTACCTATCCCCGTTCCGACAGCCGCTATTTGCCCGATGAGCATTTTGCTGGTCGTCACGCAGTGCTGAATGCCATTCAGGTTCACCAGCCCGATCTGACGCCGCCTGCGGAGTTTGATGCCGATCGTAAAAACCGCTGTTGGGACGACAAAAAAGTGGATGCGCACCATGCCATTATTCCCACAGTACGCGCCAGCGCTGTCAGGCTGAATGACAATGAACAGCAGGTTTATGGCCTGATCGCGCGTCAGTATCTGATGCAGTTCTGCCCGGATGCGATGTTTCGTAAATGCACTATTGAACTGGATATTGCGGGCGGTAAATTCGTGGCGAAGGCCCGCTTTCTGGCTGAGGCGGGCTGGCGTGCTTTGCTGGGCAGTAAAGAGCGTGATGAAGAAAATGACGGCATGCCGCTGCCGGTCGTGGCGGAAGGGGACGTCCTGCTGTGTGAGCACGGCGAAGTGCTGGCCAAGCAAACGCAGCCACCTCGCCATTTTACGGATGCCACGCTTCTGTCAGCCATGACCGGTATCGCGCGTTTTGTTCAGGATAAAGAATTAAAGAAAGTGCTTCGTGCGACCGATGGTTTAGGAACGGAAGCCACGCGCGCGGGGATCATAGAATTATTGTTCCGCCGGTCATTTTTACAGAAGAAAGGGCGCTATATTCATTCTACCGACACGGGTAAGGCGTTGATCCATTCGTTACCGGATCTGGCAGCCCGGCCGGACATGACCGCCCAGTGGGAATCGACACTGACACGGATTAGTGAAAAGGCCTGCCGTTATGATGAGTTTATGCAACCGCTGGTGCACACGCTGAGTGGGCTTATTCATCAGGCACGGCAGCAACCGTCGGGACAGGCGTTTCGTGGGTTACCGTCCACCGGACAAAAACGTCCGCAGCGCAAAGCACGGCGTAAAACTAAGGAAACCGAATAATGCGTAAAACTGCACTGCTCATGCTGGCCGCACTGATTGTCTGTGGGCCGGCCCAGGCGAATTATCATCCGTCTACAGGCGGAACTAATACGGATGTGATTGTTGATATGCCGCGGGAAGCCTGGACTCAGGGACAAAATAATCAGCAGAACTGTATGCAGTGCTGTATTTTCGAAAACCGTAATTATACCGAGGGCGCAGTCGTGAAATCAGAAGGCGTCCTGTTACAGTGCGCGCGTGACGAAAAATCGCTGGGGACGAACAATCTGATCTGGAAAATAGTGAAATAGAAAACGCGTGGTGGGCGGGCGCACCACGCGTCAGCGCTATCAGAAGCGGAAGGTTGACCAGACCGGGGCATGGTCAGAGGGTTTTTCCATGCCACGAATATCGTAGTCGATACCGCTCTCAATGCAGTGCGAGGCCAGCCCGGTGCTGGCCAGCAGCAGGTCAATGCGCAGACCGCGATTGTCATCGAACCCTTTAGAACGGTAATCGAACCAGGAAAAACGGTCACAGGTATCGGGATTATGCGCACGCCAGGTATCGACCAACCCCCAGCTTAACAGCCTGTCCATCCATTCCCGCTCTTCGGGCAGGAAAGAACACTTACCGGTACGCAGCCAGCGTTTACGGCTGTCTTCGCCAATCCCAATATCCAGGTCGGTGCTGCTGATATTCATATCGCCCATGATCAGCACGGGCTTATCCGCCGTAAGACTCTCGCTCAGATAGCTTTGCAGATCGCGGTAAAATTTTTCTTTGGCCGGAAACTTTGTCGGGTGGTCGCGGCTCTCGCCCTGCGGAAAATAGCCATTTATCACGGTAATATCGCCAATCGGGCTGGGGATTTCAGCCATGATCAGGCGACGCTGCGCATCCTCGCCATCGCCCGGAAACCCCCGACGCACGGAGACCGGCTGAACCTTGGTCAACAGTGCCACACCGTAATGGCCTTTCTGACCGTGATAAAACACGTTGTAGCCCAGCTTAGCCACATCCTCGAGCGGGAACATATCATCATGGACTTTCGTTTCCTGCAGACCAATGACGTCAGGCTGATGCTTCTCGACCAGTGCTTCGAGTTGATGGGGACGTGCCCGCAAGCCGTTAATATTGAATGAAATAAATTTCATGAGATAACCTTCAGCGAATGATAGGCAGGATGGTAGCGATTTTTGCCGGAAATGTCATGGCAGAGCAGGGCAATTTCAGCGAGTGGTGGACAGCACGGGCGAGAGAGCACGACCCATGGTCAGCGGGAACAGAAAACCAGAGTGGTTTCCAGAGGCGTTTTCTCAGGCGATGCCCGGCACGAACGCTGAACAAAGGCTCTTATCTTTCTCCGCGCAGAACAGTTTTATAACGGCATGACGTGCTAAAGGGAAGAGAGGGGTGGATAAGGATGATTCGGCGCGTTGCGCCTCACCCTACGGGCCGCGCTAATGCGCGTTGTCTCGCGGTGCCCGACGCGAACGCTGAACAAAGGTCTTATCCCTTTCCTCGCAGAACAGGCTGACTGAGTTGCATGTCGGAATGAAGTTGCTAAATGCGAGATGGTGGTGGGAGAAGGATTCGAACCTTCGAAGTCTGTGACGGCAGATTTACAGTCTGCTCCCTTTGGCCGCTCGGGAATCCCACCGGGGATGATTTGTAGGCTCAGGCAGCAGATTCAGATGGTGGTGGGAGAAGGATTCGAACCTTCGAAGTCTGTGACGGCAGATTTACAGTCTGCTCCCTTTGGCCGCTCGGGAATCCCACCAGGGACTGAATTGTTGTGCTCTGAAGCGGGGCGCATCATACCAAATGGATTCAGACTGTAAAGCGGACTCAGGCAAATCACGAACCGTTTGCCCACTTTTTACGCGTAGCGCTGGAATGTCAGCCAGTCCAGCGCCCGTGGCGGTTAAAGAATAATCGTGCGGTTGCCGTAAACAAACACACGCTGACCCAGCACTTTATCTAACGCGCGGCTCAGCACATTCTTTTCTACATCACGTCCGGCACGCATCATCTCTTCTGCTGTATAGCTGTGATCGACGTTGATGACGTCCTGCATAATGATCGGACCTTCATCCAGATTGTCATTAACGTAGTGCGCCGTCGCACCAATGATTTTAACGCCGCGTTCATAAGCCTGGTGATAAGGGCGTGCGCCGATAAAGGCAGGCAGGAACGAGTGATGAATATTGATGATCTGATTCGGGTAGCGTTGGACGAAGCCCGGCGTCAGCACGCGCATATATTTGGCAAGCACCACATAATCTGGCTGGTAACGATCAATTTCGTCCGCCATCTTATTATCATGCTCTTCACGCGAAAGCCCTTCATGACTGACCAACACAAACGGAATATCAAAACGCTCGACCAGCGAGCGCAGCGTTTCATGGTTACCGATGACGGCGGCTATTTCCATATCCAGCCCGCCAAACGCGCTCTTCATCAGCAGGTCGCCCAGGCAGTGGGCTTCTTTGGTGACCAGAATAACGACGCGGCGACGGCCTGCGCTGTGCAGTTCACGTACCGAGCCCTGAGGAAGGGCGCTGTCAAGATCGGCCAGTAAAGTATTGTCGTTAAAAATCCCTTCCAGCTCTGTGCGCATGAAAAAACGCCCGGTGCGATGATCAACAAACTCATTGTTTTGCACGATATTCAGTTCGTGCTTGTAACAAATATTGGTGATTTTGGCGATCAGACCTTTTGCATCGGGACAAATGGTTCGTAAAACTTTTCTTTGCATGGTTTGCGCTTGCATCTCAATCAGAGTCCTGTCAAAGCATTAAGGGTAAAACCGTTACGCAGGCAACTGCCTTAACCGCAACATTTTTTGTATTTTTTGTCGGCGCCACATGGACAGCGATCGTTGCGCCCGATGGCGGGCGTCATTCCGTCGACATAGTACCAGCGACTGTCCTCGCGAAGAAAGCGTGAACGCTCGTACATCGCCCGATTAACACCGTTTTCAGCAAAACGTGCAAAAAAAGTGACGAAAGATTCGTCTTTGTGGCGCCCCTCATCACAACGTGTGATGTTCAGGCTGAGCCATTCAGTACCCGCGAAACTTTCAGTCACTAAGTCAGCCAGCGCCGGAACGCGGCTGGTGGGATGCCAGGTGGCGACGAGGTAATCGACGTCTTGTTTGACATAAGCGCAGTAGCGGGAGCGCATAAGTTGTTCAGCTGATAAGGGAATTTCTGTTCCTTTAACAAAGGGCTGACAACATAGGCTATACTGCTTGCCGCTACAGCATGGGCAAGATTCGGACACACATTCTCCTGTTAATAACAGTGATTGTTAATGATATCGTTTACTTTATCCGACCCACGCGTGTGATGCCATGTATTGACGCCAGGACCCGAGTAAGATGAGAAAGCAAAAAATTGGATTGGCTCTGGGTTCCGGTGCCGCCAAAGGATGGGCGCATATTGGCGTTATCGAAGCGTTGGAGAGCGCAGGTATCAACATTGATGTCGTGGCAGGCTGTTCCATCGGTGCACTGGTGGGCGCAGCTTACGTCAATCATCGTCTCCCGCACATGAAAAAGTGGGTGAGTGCGTTTAGCTACTGGGATGTCATCCGTCTGATGGATCTGTCCTGGCAGCGAGGCGGACTGTTACGCGGAGAACGGGTATTCAACCATGTCCGGCAACTCATTACGCACGACGCGATTGAATCGTGCGGAAAGCCGTTTGGTGTGGTGGCAACCAATTTAAGTACCGGTCGCGAGCTGTGGCTGACCGAGGGTGAATTACATCAGGCGGTACGTGCGTCCTGCAGTATGCCAGGTTTATTACCGCCCGTCGGCTACAATGGATATTGGCTGGTGGATGGTGCGGTGGTGAATCCGGTACCGATCTCCCTGACGCGCGCGCTGGGGGCGGATGTCGTGATTGCTGTCGATCTTCAGCACGACGCGCATCTGATGCCGCAGAATGCGATGGCGCTGACGCCCCAGAGTTCAGAAGAACATGCGGCGGCTGTGGCGCTCAATCTCGACTGGCGTGGGAAAC
This sequence comes from Pantoea sp. PNA 03-3, assembly GCF_003201175.1. NCBI lineage: Bacteria > Pseudomonadati > Pseudomonadota > Gammaproteobacteria > Enterobacterales > Erwiniaceae > Pantoea > Pantoea sp. PNA 03-3. The sequence goes on from NZ_QICO01000001.1 coordinate 188,291, forward strand.
TGCGACAGCGTCTGGTCAATTTTACGCAGCGCCGGGCCTCGCAAATGCCGGGCGCCATGGAGATCATGGCCACGTCCATCCAGGTGCTGGAAAATCGCCTGAAGCGAAACCGGATGGCAGGCGATCCGCCTGATGTGCTTATCCAGCCATTTTGTCCACAAATATCCACGTTGGATTTTCATCGTGCGGAAGAAGCAATTGCGGCTGGGAAGGTTGCCGTTGAGAAACAAATGGATGAATTATTACCGCTGGTCCGTAGAAGATAATCTGGTTGTTCACGCACAGATGTTACTTCGGTCTATTCTGAAAGGCGCAACTGCGTTTTATGAACCACTATTGATTTATCGGGTACGCAGGGGGATGGAATGGAAAAACCACTGATCGGCAAAAAGATACTCATTGTCGAAGATGAGGCCGTTTTCCGTTCGCTTTTAAACCAGTTTTTAACATCAATGGGGGCTGTCACTGTTGAGGCTGAAGATGGTCTGGAAGCTATTGAGCAACTGGATAAACATGCCGTCGAACTGGTGATTTGTGACCTGGAAATGCCGCGCATGAACGGAATTCAGTTTGTCGAACATCTGCGCAGCCACGGCAATACACTGCCCATTCTGATAATTTCCGCGACCGAAAATATGTCTGACATCGCGCAGGTTTTACGTCTGGGCGTACAGGATGTGTTGCTAAAACCCCTGAAGAATTTTGAACGTTTCCGTGAAGCGGTATACGAATGCCTCTATCCGTCGATGTTTACCTCTAAAGTCGAGGAAGATGAACAGCTGTTTCAGGACTGGGATGCATTGGTGCGCGATCCTTCCGCTGCGGCAAAATTACTGAAAGAACTGCAGCCCCCGGTCCAGCAGCGCATTGCCCATTGTCGGGTAAATTATCGCCAGTTAACCATGGCGGAGCAGCCCGGGCTGGTGCTGGATATTGCGGCGTTATCTGACAAAGATTTGGCTTTTTATTGTCTCGATGTCACCCGTGCGGGCGACAACGGCGTGCTGGCGGCTTTATTATTGCGCGCCCTGTTTAACGGATTATTACAAGAACAGTTATCAGGACAGAAACAGCGATTACCTGAGTTAGGCAGTTTACTCAGACAGGTTAATCTGCTGCTACGGCAGGCGAATTTAACCGGACAGTTCCCTCTGTTAGTTGGGTACTACCATCGCGGATTAAAAAACCTGGTGCTGGTTTCTGCTGGCCTGAATGCCACATTACATGTTCAGGCCCATCAAATTCAACTCAGTAATGGCGTTCCGCTTGGCACTATGGGCAGTACGCATATTAACCAGATTAGCCAGCGTGCGGACGACTGGCAGTGCCATATTTGGGGCGCCGGGGGCCGTATACGACTGATGTTATCGTCTGAGCAATAAACACCGAAGGGTAATTTATACTTACCCGCAAGACAGTGCCAGAAGTTAGCTTTACACTTGGGTAATAGTCTTAAATTCTACGGATAGATGCCTTCCAGGATAAATCCGTTCGCGAGTAACTGATATACTCATTTCCGAATTTAAACCGACATATCAAGCATTAAAACTTGAACGGCCTATAAGAGAGGTATTTTGATGTCTGCCTATAAGACCAAAGTTAAAAAAGCGGTAATCCCGGTAGCAGGTTTGGGTACGCGTATGCTTCCTGCGACGAAAGCGATTCCAAAAGAAATGTTACCGCTGGTTGATAAGCCGTTAATTCAGTATGTCGTTAACGAGTGTATTGCTGCGGGTATCAATGAAATTGTGCTGGTAACCCACTCGTCTAAGAACGCCATTGAAAACCATTTTGATACCAGTTTCGAACTGGAGTCGATGCTGGAAAAACGCGTTAAGCGTCAGCTGCTGGATGAAATTCAGTCCATCTGTCCTCCACACGTGACCATCATGCAGGTCCGTCAGGGCATCGCTAAAGGCCTGGGCCACGCGGTAATGTGCGCGCACCCGCTGGTCGGCGATGAGCCTGTTGCCGTCATCCTGCCTGATGTGATCATCGACGAATATGAGTCAAACCCAACCAAAGATAACCTGGCAGAAATGCTGAGCCGTTATGAAGAGTCTGGCCGCAGCCAGATCATGGTTGAGCCTGTCAGTGATGTAACCGCTTATGGTGTTGTTGACTGCAAGGGCGCAGAACTGAACCCGGGCGACAGCGCACCGATGGTCGGTGTGGTTGAGAAACCAAAAGCGTCTGAAGCGCCTTCTAATCTGGCTGTGGTGGGGCGTTATGTTCTGTCCGCAGATATCTGGCCACTGCTGGCAAAAACGCCTCCAGGCGCAGGCGGTGAAGTACAGCTCACGGATTCTATCGCCATGCTGATGGAAAAAGAGACCGTTGAAGCTTACCACCTGAAAGGGGTCAGCCATGACTGCGGTAACAAACTGGGATACATGCAGGCTTTCGTCGAATATGGTGTTCGCCATCCGGTGCTGGGCAAAGAGTTCTCTGAGTGGCTCAATAAAACCGTTAGCGATTAAAAATTTAAAACACAGGATAGCGTAATGAAAGTCACTGTATTTGGTATCGGCTATGTCGGTCTGGTTCAGGCTGCGGTGTTGGCCGAAGTCGGACATGACGTTCTCTGTATTGATGTCGATGAAAAAAAGGTTGAGAACCTCAAAAAGGGTCAGATTCCTATTTTTGAACCGGGCCTGACGCCGCTGGTTAAGTCTAACTATGAATCCGGTCGCCTGAAGTTCAGCACCGATGCTGCACTGGGCGTTAACCATGGCGTGATGCAGTTTATCGCCGTAGGCACACCGCCTGATGAAGATGGTTCGGCCGATCTGAAATATGTTACTGCCGTGGCACGCACCATTGCTCAGCATATGACCGATCATAAAGTGGTCATCGATAAATCTACCGTACCGGTTGGAACGGCTGACAGAGTCCGTGCGGTCATGACGGAAACCCTGCAGGCGCGTGATGCCAATATCAGCTTTGATGTGGTATCCAACCCCGAGTTCCTGAAAGAAGGGGCGGCGGTTGCTGACTGTATGCGTCCCGAGCGCATCGTTTTCGGCACGGATAACGATGCTGTCGTGGAACTGTTGCGTGAGCTCTATGAGCCCTTCAACCGCAACCACGATCGTATGATCCTGATGGATATTCGCAGTGCAGAGCTGACGAAGTACGCTGCCAACTGTATGCTGGCGACCAAAATCAGCTTTATGAATGAAATTTCCAATCTCGCGGAACGTTTAGGTGCGGATATCGAAAAAGTGCGCCAGGGGATTGGTTCTGACTCACGTATCGGCTATCACTTTATCTATCCTGGCTGCGGTTATGGCGGTTCCTGTTTCCCGAAAGATGTGCAGGCGCTCATTCGTACGGCGGAATCCATTGGCTATACACCACGTCTGTTAAAAGCGGTGGAAGACGTCAATGACAGCCAGAAAACTAAGCTGCCCGCCTTTATCAAACGTCATTTTGGTGACGATCTGAAAGGGAAGACGTTTGCGCTGTGGGGACTGTCGTTCAAACCGAATACCGACGATATGCGTGAAGCATCGAGCCGTGTATTGATGGAAGCGCTGTGGGAAGCAGGTGCGTCTGTACAGGCTTTCGATCCGGAAGCGATGGATGAAGCACAACGCATCTACGGTCACCGCGACGATTTGAAGCTGATGGGCACCAAAGAATCAGCATTACAGGGCGCAGATGGCCTGGTAATTTGCACTGAGTGGCAAAATTTCCGTGCCCCTGACTTCGACGTGATCAAAAATGCACTGAAACAACCCGTGATTTTTGATGGACGTAACCTGTATGATCCAGAGCGTCTCAGCAAACGCGGCTTCGTTTATTACGCTATTGGCCGCGGAGCGTCCATCCAGGCTGTGTGATTAATGAGGGATTTATGAATTTTCTGGTAACCGGCGCAGCAGGCTTTATTGGCTTCCATGTGAGCCAACGCCTGTTGGCCGCCGGTCACCAGGTTGTCGGTATTGACAACCTGAATGACTATTATGATGTCAGCCTCAAACAAGCCCGTCTTGATTTGATCGGCGACAACCCATCTTTTACGTTTGTTAAAACCGATTTGGCCGACCGTCAGGCCATTGCAGCACTTTTCGAACAGCACAAATTTCAGCGCGTTATCCACCTGGCCGCTCAGGCTGGTGTGCGCTATTCCCTTGAAAACCCGCATGCGTATGTGGATGCCAATGTTATTGGGCATCTGAATATTCTTGAAGGGTGCCGTCATCATCGTGTTGAACATCTGCTCTATGCGTCGTCCAGCTCCGTTTATGGACTGAACAGTAAGCTGCCGTTCTCTACGGAAGACAGTGTCGATCATCCGGTGTCATTGTATGCCGCGACCAAAAAAGCCAATGAGCTGATGTCGCACACCTATTCGCATCTGTATCAGTTACCCACCACCGGTTTACGTTTCTTCACTGTATACGGTCCCTGGGGACGCCCCGATATGGCCTTGTTTAAATTTACCCGGGCTATGATTGCGGGTGAGGCAATTGATGTCTATAACCAGGGTAAAATGCAACGCGATTTCACCTATATCGATGATGTTGTCGAGGCCATTATTCGTCTGCAGGATTGTATTCCGCAGCCGGATGAAAATTGGACGGTAGAGAGCGGGTCTGCTGCGTCGAGTTCAGCGCCGTATCGTATTTACAATTTAGGCAATAGCCAGCCGATGAGCCTGATTCGCTATATTGAAGCGATTGAAAAAGCATTAGGTGTAACGGCAAATAAAAATCTGATGCCAATGCAACCCGGTGACGTGTTAGCTACCAGCGCAGATACCAGCGATTTATTTAACGCTGTCGGCTTTAAACCGCAAACAGGCGTGGATGAGGGTGTCAGACGTTTTGTTGACTGGTACCGAAACTTTTATTCGGTATAAAAACAAAAAGGAAGCGACCGCTTCCTTTTTTTTCTGGTATTGGTAATCAGGTCGCTAAAATGAAGCCAGCAAAGCCTAAAGCACGCCAGGATTTACAGCAAAAAGTCGTCTAACTGCTTACCATGTTGTTCCATGGCTTTTTTGATTGCTGCTGGTGTACGTCCCTGACCGGTCCAGGTTTTGGTCTCCCCGTTTTCATCAACAAACTGATATTTGGCAGGGCGGGCAGCACGTTTGGCTTTGCCAGACGTTTTGGACTCTGACAATGCGTTGAATAACTCATTGGGATCGATTCCATCCGCTAAAAGCATATCGCGATATTGCTCAAGTTTACGCGCACGCTCTTCCGTTTCTGCTTTAGAATGTGACGCTTCATCGCGGCGTTCATTTACTACGACTTCAAACTTTTCCAGCATTTCTTCCAGTGTTTCCAAAGAACACTCTCTGGCCTGGGCACGCAGCGTGCGGATATTATTAAGATTTTTTAGTGCTTCGCTCATTGTCCTGATCTCTGAATAATGAATAGGAGAGTTGTTCTGCCCGCTAATAGTAGTGGTGGGGGGAAATAACTTCAACATTAAATTAATTTTTAGCTTTAAAAGTTCAAAGGTGAATTTATTAAATTATAAATTCCGCCAGATAAAGCGCGATGTAAGGACCAATGAAACGTTGATGTTTAACCGGCAACCTATAAAGCCCTGACACGGTTCAATGAAAATAAAGCTTAACGCTATACTGTCTTTAATATTCATATAGTCAAAAATAATGCGCTGCCGTTGCAGAACAGGCAATACCCGACGCTGGCTCTCGTCTGAACGTAACGGGCTGAAAATCAACACGGCATTGCCGGTCAGATATGGTAAAATCGCACTTATTTTTTTTCATCCACACCGGGATACCGTGCCAATGGCTCAACTCTATTTCTACTATTCGGCAATGAACGCGGGTAAATCAACCGCGCTTTTGCAGTCTTCCTATAATTATCAGGAGCGCGGTATGCGGACCCTGGTTTATACCGCTGAGATTGATAATCGCTTTGGTACCGGTAAAGTCAGTTCACGCATTGGCTTGTCATCACCGGCCGTTCTTTATAATGCCGAAAGCCAGCTGGATGTGGAAATTGCACAAGAGCATGCGCGCCAGCCCGTACACTGTGTGTTAGTGGATGAAAGTCAGTTTCTGACCCGGGAACAGGTGAAGGCCTTGTCTGACGTGGTGGATAATCTGGATATTCCGGTGCTGTGTTATGGGTTAAGAACCGACTTTCTGGGAGAATTGTTTACCGGTAGCCAGTATCTGCTGGCCTGGGCCGATAAACTGGTGGAGCTTAAAACCGTATGTCATTGCGGACGTAAAGCGGGCATGGTGCTGCGTCTCGACAGCGAAGGCAAACCCTTCCGGGAAGGGGAGCAGGTGGTGATTGGCGGCAATGAGCGCTATATCTCGGTGTGCCGTAAGCACTATAAAAAAGCGATTGAGCAGGGCTGTTTGCAGGCTATCCACGGCGCGCAAACGCCAGTCGCGTAATCCTGTTCCTCACCTCAGGTTCACGTGGTCGCAAAAGTCTTTCCTGGCGAACCTCATTCGTCTTTTTATCTTTATGGCGACCTGGGTGACTGTCTGTCCATGTGTGGTAGCGATTGCACTATTGCACATTCACTGACAGCGGCCGAACAGCCTGCTTATCCTCAACAGCCATAAAAAACCCCCTTGTGACCGAGCCACAAGGGGGATGGCGCACCCGCGCTAACGGGCTTGTTCCTGATTAGGCTTTTTTGACCTTTTTAGCGGCTTTGATATCGCTGACGGGTTGATTCAGCGGCTGTTCAACCTGGGCATAAGGCTCAACAAATTTGCGGCCGTAGTAACTGTCCAGCATGATCTGTTTCAGTTCAGCAATTAACGGATAACGTGGGTTAGCACCGGTACACTGATCGTCGAACGCATCCTCAGCCAGTTTGTCCACTTTCGCCAGAAAATCCGCTTCCTGCACGCCAGCTTCACGAATCGAGGCGGGAATACCCAGTTCCGTTTTAATTTCATCCAGCCAGACCAGCAGTTTCTCAATTTTCTGAGCAGTACGATCGCCTGTGGCGGTCAAACTAAGATGATCGGCGATTTCCGCATAGCGACGACGCGCCTGTGGACGATCATACTGACTGAATGCAGTCTGTTTGGTCGGGTTGTCATTTGCGTTATAACGAATGACGTTGGAAATCAGCAGCGAGTTAGCCAGTCCGTGGGGAATATGGAACTCGGAACCCAGTTTATGGGCCATCGAGTGACATACGCCGAGGAAGGCGTTGGCAAAGGCAATACCGGCGATGGTGGCGGCATTGTGCACACGTTCACGCGCAACCGGATTTTTGGCGCCTTCGGCATAACTGGCGGGCAGGTTCTCTTTCAGCAACTTAAGCGCCTGCAGTGCCTGACCATCAGAATACTCATTCGCCAGAACGGAAACATAGGCTTCCAGTGCATGGGTAACCGCATCCAGACCGCCAAAGGCGCAGAGTGAACGCGGCATATCCATTACGAGGTTCGCATCCACAATGGCCATATCCGGGGTCAGTGCATAATCTGCCAGCGGATATTTTTGACCGGTGGCATCATCCGTGACCACCGCAAACGGGGTCACTTCTGAACCGGTGCCGGAGGTAGTGGTGATGGCTACCATGCGGGCTTTGACGCCCATTTTCGGGAACTTATAGATACGTTTACGAATATCCATAAAGCGTAATGCCAGCTCTTCGAAGTGGGTTTCGGGATGCTCATACATCACCCACATGATCTTCGCCGCATCCATTGGCGAGCCGCCGCCCAGCGCAATGATCACATCGGGTTTAAAGCTGTGCATTTGCTCTGCGCCTTTGCGAACAATGCTCAGTGTTGGGTCTGCTTCGACCTCGAAGAACACTTCCGTTTCAATACCGTGGGATTTCAGGACGCGGGTAACCTGGTCGGCATAGCCGTTATTGAACAGGAAGCGGTCAGTCACAACAAATGCACGTTTCGCGCCGTCGGTGGCGACCTCTTCTAAGGCGACAGGCAATGACCCACGACGGAAATAGATAGATTTCGGAAGTTTATGCCACAACATATTTTCAGCTCGCTTGGCGACAGTTTTCTTATTGATCAGATGTTTAGGTCCGACGTTTTCGGAAATTGAGTTACCTCCCCAGGAGCCACAACCCAGCGTCAACGAAGGCGCGAGTTTGAAGTTATATAAATCGCCAATCCCACCCTGAGAAGCGGGGGTATTAATCAGGATACGGGCTGTTTTCATTTTGTCGCCAAAATAGTGGACACGTGCGGACTGGTTATCCTGATCCGTGTACAGGCAGGAGGTGTGGCCAATGCCGCCCATGGCGACCAGTTTTTCCGCTTTACTGACGGCGTCTTCGTAATCTTTAGCCCGGTACATCGCCAGCGTTGGCGACAGTTTTTCATGGGCAAAAGGTTCGGATTCGTCGACCCGTTCAACTTCACCAATCAGAATTTTGGTATCGGTTGGTACCGTAATGCCCGCCATCTCAGCAATTTTTACTGCGGGCTGGCCCACAATCGCGGCGTTGAGGCCGCCATTTTTCAGGATAATATTCTGAACCGCCTGAAGTTCATGGCCCTGCAGCAGGTAGCCACCATGACTGGCGAAACGTGCCCGAACGGCATCGTAGATCGCATCGACAACAATAACGGACTGCTCTGAGGCACAAATCACGCCGTTATCAAACGTTTTCGACATCAGGATGGACGCCACCGCGCGTTTAACATCTGCCGTTTCATCAATCACGACAGGTGTATTCCCGGCACCGACACCAATAGCCGGTTTGCCGGAACTGTAAGCGGCTTTCACCATGCCCGGTCCACCTGTGGCAAGGATCAGATTGATGTCCGGGTGGTGCATCAGCTGATTCGACAGCTCAACAGAGGGCGCATCTATCCAGCCGATAATGTCTTTAGGGGCGCCAGCAGCAATCGCGGCCTGCAGCACAATATCGGCGGCTTTATTGGTGGCATCTTTGGCGCGAGGATGCGGCGAGAAGATAATACCGTTGCGGGTTTTAAGGCTGATCAGAGCTTTGAAGATGGCGGTAGAGGTGGGGTTGGTGGTCGGGACGATCCCACAAATCAGGCCGATGGGTTCGGCAATCGTAATGGTGCCAAAGGTATCATCGGTTTCCAGTACGCCGCAGGTTTTATCATCCTTATAGGCGTTATAAATATATTCGGACGCAAAGTGATTTTTGATGACTTTGTCTTCGACAATGCCCATGCCCGATTCTGCGACCGCCATCTTCGCTAAGGGAATACGGGCATCGGCAGCGGCCAGTGCGGCTGCGCGGAAAATAGCATCGACTTGTTGTTGAGAAAAACTGGCGAACGCTTGCTGGGCTTTTTTTACCCGTTCAACCAGTGCATTGAGTTCAGCGACATTAGTAACGGCCATTGTGATCTCCTGAGGAAGTTAAACTTTTTTAGGAAACAAGCCTGAACGGAAAGTATAGCCAGGGTAAAAACCGCTCAATCACGGGGCGTGAAAGTGCCGTTTTTCAGTTGTTTACTAAAAGAATTCTTTTTCTCCGGTGGTATCGTGGCTGACAACAAAAGAGTATCGGGTTTAGGGGACAGCAATGATGATCCAAATCAATTTAAACCACAGCTGACACCTTTCAGCCTGCGGTTCATGAGGGGGAGGGCGATGAGGTTAAAAGCGGTAACAAAAGTAACATCTGCCAGCCTTTGTGGAATGGCTGGTTTAACGCCCTAAACTGTAAGTAAATTAACAGAATAAATAACTCTCGCTTCAACTGGCGTGCGCGGCGTTTTTACCTTACATTAGGCGCGTTTTTCATCTGGGATGTGGAGTGAACCGTGAATCCTGCGCTGTTAGATCTTTCTGGCTATATCAAGTTTTTCGTAGGCCTGTTTGCACTGGTGAATCCCATTGGCATCATTCCGGTGTTTATCAGCATGACGCGTTATCAGGGCGTGGCAGAACGTAATAAAACGAATCTCACCGCAAACCTTGCTGTGGCCATTATTCTCTGGACGTCGCTGTTTTTAGGGGATGCCATTCTGCATGTGTTTGGCATCTCAATTGATTCTTTCCGTATTGCCGGGGGCATTCTGGTTGTCACGATAGCGATGTCGATGATCAGCGGAAAGCTGGGCGAAGATAAACAAAACAAGCAGGAAAAAACAGAAACTGCGATTCGCGAAAGTATTGGCGTTGTTCCGCTGGCTTTACCACTGATGGCCGGGCCCGGCGCAATCAGCTCAACCATCGTCTGGAGTACGCGCTATCACAGTTGGCTTAATCTGCTGGGATTTACCGTGGCAGTGGCCATTTTTGCCTTCAGCTGTTGGTTACTGTTTCGTGCCGCCCCCATTATGGTCAGAGTACTGGGGCAAACGGGCATCAACGTCATCACCCGTATCATGGGGCTGCTGTTAATGGCGCTGGGCATCGAATTTGTGGTAACGGGCATTAAAGCGATTTTTCCAGGGCTGGTAAGCTGAATACCCACTTATTTTAACAAGCATAAAAAGGCAGGCATCAAAAGAGTGCAATACGACACAATATTGCACTCTAAACGGGCAATTATTTGCACCGCTGTATATCCCCTCCGGGTTATCACTTTCCCTAATACTCAGTGCGCGTCCCGATAGTACGCGCCTGGCCTTCCTGTCATCAATCTCACCTTATATTCTGCTTTGACGATGCATGTTGGCATGATTAATGCTGGTAAAGGCCCATTAATGCCTTTTTAAATGGCACACCGGGAAAGAATGACGCTACAACAACGCAGTCAAAATCGGTGAATGTAATATTCTGGTTAGAATAGCATCAAATCTATGAATATTTTTATAATTCAGTAGGTTAATGTATTTTTAGGCTAAAAATTAACACTTCCACTGGGAAAAATCTCATGATAAAAGAGAAACAGATAACATTTTAACTATTTAGTTTTGGCGCCGTCATTCAGCTTCTGCTAATTTTCGGCGCATTGAGCATGTTTTCCCGAAGGTCGAAATAGCAAGATTTTTTTCTTGATGCAGACGGGATTGCAGAATAAAAACGGGCAGGTCAACAAGGTGTGGTAAATGAACGCTCAGCAATATTGGTCTTGTCTGGCACTAGGTGTGATGACTGCTTTACCCGTCTGTGCGGCCAGCGTACCCGCCGGCGTGACCTTATCGCCACAGCAGCAAATTGTCATTAATAATGGCTCCGAAGTGGCCTCGCTTGACCCGCATAAGACGGAAGGTGTGCCGGAATCCAATATTATCCTGAATCTGCTGGACGGGCTGGTTAATACAGATAATAACGGTAAGGTTGTCCCCGGTGTGGCTGAGAGCTGGGAAAATCAGCAAGGAAAAATCTGGACCTTCACGCTGCGCAACGATGCAAAATGGAGCAACGGCGAACCGGTAACGGCTAACGATTTTGTTTACAGCTGGCGACGCCTGGCCGATCCGAAAACTGCATCTCCTTACACCAGTTATCTGCAGGCGGCGCATATTGCCAATGCCGACGAGATTATTGCGGGTAAAGCGGCACCAGACCAACTGGGCGTAAAAGCGATTGACGATCACCATTTACAGGTCACTTTAACAGAGCCCGTTCCCTATCTGATTGCCATGCTGGCGCATACGGCCATGAAACCCGTGTATGCGCCCGCTATCCAGAAATGGGGCGAGGCGTGGACTCAACCCGGGCATTATGTTGGTAATGGTGCTTATACCTTAAGTGACTGGGTCGTCAACGAAAAAATTGTCCTGAAGCGCAATCCGCTTTACTGGAACAACGCGCAAACCGTGATTGAGCAGGGGACGTTTCTGCCGATCAGTTCTGAGAACAGCGACATCAACCGCTATCGCAGCGGTGGCCTGGATATGACCAACAGCGCCATCCCGCCCAATATGTTCGCGAAGCTGCGTAAGGACATCGGCGACGAAGTCAAAGTCAGCCCCTTGTTGTGTACGTTTTATTATGAAATCAACAACAAAAAGCCGCCTTTTACTGATGCGCGCGTGCGCGCGGCTATAAAGATGACGCTGGACCGCGACATTATCGCCAAAAAGATTATGGGGCAGGGCCAGATTCCGGCTTACAGTTTTACACCGCCCTATACCAATGGGGCCGCGTTAGCCACACCGGAATGGATGACCTGGTCCCAGTCGCAGCGCAATGAGGCGGCAAAGAAACTGCTGGCGGAAGCGGGTTTCGACAGTAAAAATCCTTTGCGTTTTACGCTGCTTTATAACACCTCCGATCAAAATAAAACCCAGGCGATTGCTGCAGCGTCAATGTGGCAGCGCAACCTCGGGGCGCAGGTCACCTTACAAAATCAGGAATGGAAAACGCTGCTGGAAACACGTCATCAGGCACAGTATGACGTGGTGCGGGCCACATGGTGCGCGGATTATAACGAGCCCTCTACTTTCCTGAATATGTTCCTGAGTCAGTCGTCGACCAATACCGCGTTTTATCGTAGTGCGGCCTTTGATCGGCTTATGGCAGACACGCTAAGCGTCACAAAGGATGCTGACCGCGCGGCATTGTATCAGCAGGCTGAAACACAACTCGACAAAGACTCGGCAATTGTGCCAGTTTACTACCGCGTCAGCGTGAGGCTGGTTAAACCCTGGGTTGGCGGGTTTACCGGCCACGATCCGCAGGACATGACAGATCTGAAATATTATTTCATTAAACAACACTGATAACGCGCTTATCCGGCGGCACAGCCGGGAAGGGCGTTACCGTGCTGACCACGCTACAGGGTCAATGCTCCCCAGGTGAAAACACCGGGGCCCGAATACGGGGAACACTGAGGTCGCAAACACCCTCGGTGAAAATAAAAAAACTGGAGTTAAGAATGAACAACATCACGAAGAAAACCCTGATTGCTGCCAGCGTCTTTGCAGCGATGAGTGCGCTCACAGCCAACAGCGTTATCGCCGCCACGGTCCCTGCCGGTGTTGAGCTGGCCGCGAAGCAAGAGCTGGTAAAAGGAAACGGTAGCGAGGTTCAGTCGCTGGATCCGCACAAAATTGAAGGCGTACCGGAATCGAACGTCAGCCGTGACCTGTTTGAAGGACTGGTGATCAGTGATACCAACGGCCATCCGATTCCTGGCGTGGCAGAGAGCTGGGATAATAAAGACTTTAAAGTCTGGACCTTCCATCTGCGCAAAAATGCCAAATGGTCAAACGGTGAGCCGGTGACTGCTCAGGATTTCGTTTACAGCTGGCAGCGTCTGGCCGATCCGAAAACCGCGTCTCCTTATGCCAGCTATCTGCAATACGGTCACCTGGCCAACGTTGACGATATTATCGCCGGTAAGAAACCGCCAACAGATTTGGGCGTGAAGGCGCTTGACGATCATACGCTGCAAGTGACCCTGAGCGAGCCGGTTCCGTATTTCTATAAATTACTGATTCACTCCTCAATGTCGCCGGTAAACAAAGCGGTTATTGAGAAATTCGGTGATAAGTGGACCCAGCCTGAAAATATCGTCAGCAACGGTGCCTTTAAGCTGGAATCTCACGTCATTAACGAACGTATTACCGTTGTGCGCAACCCTGATTACTGGGATAACGCGCATACCGTGCTGAACAAAGTCACCTTCCTGCCCATTTCGTCAGAAGTCAGTGATGTTAACCGTTACTTCTCTGATAACGGCAGTGACATGACCTATAACAATCTGCCGATTGAGCTGTTCAAAAAATTACAGCGTGACAACGGTAAAGAGCTGCATGTTGACCCTTATCTGTGCACCTACTATTACGAAATTAATAACCAGAAAGCGCCTTTCACCGATCCGCGCGTACGTGCCGCATTGAAACTGGGTATCGACCGCGACATTATCGTGGATAAAGTGCTGGCGCAGGGCCAGAAGCCAGCCTACAGCTACACGCCACCTGCAACAGATGGTATGGAGCTGGTGAAGCCAGAGTGGTTTACCTGGTCACAGGAAAAACGTAATGCTGAAGCCAAAAAGCTGCTGGCTGAAGCCGGTTACACGGCAGACAAACCGTTAACGTTTACGCTCCTGTACAACACCTCCGATCTGCATAAAAAACTGGCCATTGCCGCCTCGTCGATTTGGGCCAAAAATCTGGGTGTGAAAGTGAAGCTGGAGAACCAGGAGTGGAAAACCTTCCTGGATACGCGTCATCAGGGCAACTTCGACGTTGCACGTGCAGGCTGGTGTGCAGACTATAACGAACCGACGTCGTTCCTGAATACCATGCTGTCTGACAGCAGTAACAACACCGCGCACTACAAGAGCCCGGCCTTCGACAAGCTGATGAAAGATGCCCTGGCCACAACCGATGATAAAGCCCGGTCGGCTGACTATGAAAAAGCTGAGCAGCAGCTGGATAAAGACTCTGCCATCGTGCCATTGTACTACTACGTGAACACCCGTCTGGTGAAACCGTATGTCGGTGGTTATACCGGTAAAGATCCGCTGGATAACGTCGCAGACAGAAACCTGTACATCATTAAGCACTAACAGAACACCAAGAACAGCGGCGGCGCCATGAGCGCCGCCTGTATTTTTTAATGCAATGTGAAGCACCAGCCTGGTAGGTACGGCAATGTTAAAATTCATTTTGCGTCGGTTACTTGAAGCCATCCCGACGCTTTTCGTCCTTATTACTATCTCCTTCTTTATGATGCGACTGGCCCCCGGCAGTCCGTTCACGGGTGAGCGTACGCTGTCGCCAGAGGTGATGGCGAATATCGAGGCGAAATATCACCTCAACGATCCCATTGGCAAGCAATATGTTGATTACCTGATTCAACTGGCCCATGGCGACTTTGGCCCCTCGTTTAAATATAAAGACTATTCGGTGAACTACCTGGTTGGTCATGCCTTTCCGGTGTCGGCCAAACTGGGCCTGGCTGCCTTTATCCTGGCCGTGGTACTGGGCGTGACGGCAGGGGTTATCGCCGCGCTGAAGCAAAACACCCTGTGGGATTACGTCGTCATGGGGGTGGCAATGACCGGCGTGGTCATACCGAGTTTTGTGGTTGCCCCGCTGTTAGTCCTGATTTTCGCCATTACGCTGAAATGGCTGCCGGGTGGCGGCTGGAACGGTGGACAGTGGAACTATATGCTGCTGCCGATGGTGGCGTTATCCCTGGCTTACATTGCCAGTATCGCGCGTATCACTCGTGGCTCAATGATTGAGGTGATGCATTCCAACTTTATCCGTACCGCGCGAGCCAAAGGGTTGCCGTTACGTCGTATCGTTTTACGTCACGCGCTCAAGCCAGCACTGTTGCCGGTTATTTCCTATATGGGACCGGCATTTGTGGGCATTATTACTGGCTCTATGGTGATTGAATCTATTTACGGACTGCCCGGTATCGGTCAGCTGTTTGTCAACGGCGCGCTTAACCGTGACTACTCGCTGGTACTGAGCCTGACGATTCTGGTGGGGCTGTTGACCATTCTGTTTAACGCGATCGTCGATGTGCTCTATGCCGTTATCGACCCGAAAATTCGCTACTGATTCTGGAGTTCGCCATGATGTTAAGTAAGAAAAATAGCGAAGCTCTTGATGCATTCAGTGAAAAACTGGAAGTCGAAGGGCGTAGCCTGTGGCAGGATGCCCGTCGCCGTTTTATTCATAACCGGGCCGCGTTAATCAGCCTGATGGTGCTGATGTTAATCACGCTGTTTGTAATTTTCGCGCCCATGTTGTCACCGTTCTCCTATTTCGATACCGACTGGGGAATGATGTCATCGCCGCCAGATACCACGTCCGGACACTGGTTTGGCACCGACTCATCGGGGCGTGATCTGCTGGTGCGCGTCGCCATTGGCGGTCGTATTTCGTTAATGGTGGGCATTGCCGCCGCGCTGATCGCCGTGGTGGTGGGAACGCTCTACGGTTCCATTGCCGGTTACCTTGGTGGAAAAATCGACTCCGTGATGATGCGTATTCTGGAAATCCTTAACTCCTTCCCGTTTATGTTTTTCGTCATTCTGTTGGTCACCTTCTTTGGCCGTAACATCCTGCTGATTTTTGCTGCTATCGGTATGGTGTCGTGGCTGGACATGGCGCGTATCGTGCGTGGACAAACTCTGAGCCTGAAGCGCAAAGAGTTTATTGAAGCGGCGCATGTCGGCGGCGTTTCGACCTGGAAAATCGTGACGCGCCATATCGTGCCTAACGTGCTGGGCGTGGTGGTGGTTTACGCCTCGCTGCTGGTACCCAGCATGATTCTGTTCGAATCATTCCTGAGCTTTCTCGGCCTGGGCACCCAGGAGCCGCTGAGTAGCTGGGGGGCGCTGTTGAGCGATGGGGCTAACTCCATGGAAGTTTCGCCGTGGCTGTTGCTGTTCCCGGCCATTTTCCTGGTGGTCACGCTGTTCTGTTTTAACTTTATTGGCGATGGCCTGCGTGATGCCCTCGACCCCAAAGATCGTTAAGGAGTTTCCCGATGACTATTCATGAATTTCAGCCTGCTCAGGCTGCACGCGCGGGAAGCGACCTGTTGCTTGAAGTGAAAGACTTACGTGTTACGTTCGGCACCCATGACGGTGATGTCACCGCCGTGAACGATCTCAATTTCTCACTGCGTGCCGGGGAAACCCTGGGCATTGTCGGTGAGTCAGGCTCGGGTAAATCGCAAACCGCGTTTGCGCTGATGGGCCTGCTGGCCAGCAATGGCCGCATTGGCGGCTCTGCGTTGTTCAACGGTAAAGAGATTCTTAATCTGCCGGAAAAACAGTTAAACCGGCTGCGCGCTGAACAAATCGCGATGATTTTTCAGGATCCCATGACATCACTGAATCCGTATATGCGGGTCGGCGAACAGTTAATGGAAGTGCTGAAACTGCACAAAGGCATGAGCAGCGCTCAGGCCTTTGAAGAGTCGGTGAAAATGCTGGACGCGGTAAAAATGCCCGAAGCCCGCAAACGCATGAAGATGTACCCACATGAGTTTTCGGGCGGGATGCGTCAGCGCGTGATGATCGCGATGGCGCTCCTGTGCCGGCCTAAGCTGCTGATTGCGGATGAACCGACGACCGCGCTGGATGTTACGGTGCAGGCGCAGATTATGACGCTGCTGAATGAGCTGAAGCGCGAGTTCAATACGGCGATCATCATGATTACCCACGATCTGGGCGTGGTGGCGGGGATCTGCGATAAAGTGCTGGTGATGTATGCAGGCCGCACCATGGAATACGGTCGCGCGCGCGATGTGTTTTATCAGCCGGCTCACCCCTACTCGATTGGTCTCCTGAATGCGGTGCCAAGACTGGATGCAGAAGGTGAAAGCCTGACCACCATTCCGGGTAATCCACCAAACCTGCTGCGTCTGCCGCAGGGTTGTCCGTTCCAGCCGCGCTGTCCGCATGCCATGGATATCTGTTCCAAAGCACCGCCGCTGTTACCGTTTGCAGAAGGGCGCTTACGCGCCTGCTTTAAGCCGGTGGAGGAACTCGTATGAGCCTGGCAGAAAAAAAAGTCCTACTCGAAATTGCCGATCTGAAAGTTCATTTCGACATCAAGGATGACAAGCAGTGGTTCTGGCAGCCGCCAAAAACGCTGAAGGCCGTGGATGGCGTCAGTCTGCGCCTGTACGAAGGGGAAACACTGGGTGTGGTGGGCGAATCCGGCTGCGGTAAATCCACGCTGGCACGTGCGATTATCGGGTTAGTGAAAGCCACGGAAGGCCGTGTCACCTGGCTTGGCCGTAACCTGCTGGGGCAGAGTGAGGAAGAGTGGCGTAAAGCGCGTAGCGATATCCAGATGATATTTCAGGATCCGCTGGCTTCGCTTAACCCGCGCATGACCATCGGCGATATTATCGCCGAGCCCTTACGTACCTATCACCCTGAGCTTTCTCGCCAGGACATCAAAGATCGCGTCAAAACGATGATGATGAAAGTGGGCTTGTTGCCTAACCTGATTAACCGGTATCCGCACGAGTTTTCAGGCGGTCAGTGTCAGCGTATCGGCATTGCGCGTGCATTGATTCTTGAGCCTAAACTGATCATCTGTGATGAACCGGTCTCTGCACTGGATGTGTCCATTCAGGCGCAGGTGGTCAACCTGCTACAGCAACTGCAGCGAGAAATGGGGCTGTCGCTGATCTTTATCGCCCACGACCTGGCGGTGGTGAAGCATATCTCGGATCGCGTACTGGTGATGTATCTGGGGCACGCGGTGGAGCTGGGCACCTACGATGAGGTGTATACCCATCCGCAGCATCCTTATACCAAAGCGCTGATGTCAGCCGTACCGATTCCCGATCCGGATCTGGAAAAAAATAAGCAGATTCAGTTGCTGGAAGGGGAGTTACCGTCGCCGATCAATCCGCCATCCGGGTGCGTTTTCCGCACCCGCTGCCCGATTGCCGGACCGGAATGCGCCAAAACGCGGCCGCTGCTCGAAGGCAGCTTCCGCCATGCGGTGTCCTGCCTGAAGGTGGATCCGCTTTAAACGAAAACGCCGGGCTGTTGCCCGGCGTTTTCGTTACGAGGTGAAGACTATTCACGCCACAAAATATGGCACAGCTTGTGATCTTTTTCCCGACACAGCAGTACGCGCGCAAACACATCGGTAATAGGTTCGCCGTCTGCTTCGCCCAGACCAATGACCACTTCAGAGAAAAAGTCGGGGTTCAAATCGAAGTCCACGTGCTCCTGCCAGTCTTCGCCCGGATCAAACAGTTCTGCGCCGCCACGCTCTTCAAACTGCAGATTGAAAAGAATAATGTCTGCAGGGTCAAGGTTGTCACCTGCCAGTTCAAGAAAAATGTCGTAGGCCTGTTCCAGCGTTTCGTCTTCTGTCAGGCGGTTGTTCAGATCCATTTTCGGTCCCGTTTATCTGAGGGCGGTTCGTAATTTCGCTCGTTTTACAGTAAAGGACTAAAGAAGTAAAACAGTCGTTCGACAATCCGCTTCCACCAGGCACGTTTTGCCCACCGTCTGGCGTCAAGCAGGCGCGAACGGGCAATATAGTCGTCCTGGACGCAGGCCAAATCGCTGCCAAATCCGGCATCATCGACGGCGAGTGTGATTTCGAAATTCAGCCATAAGCTGCGCATATCGAGATTTACGGTCCCCACTAAACTCAACTGACCATCGACCAGCACGCTTTTGGTATGCAGCAGGCCATCTTCAAACTGGTAGATCTTAACGCCGGCCTCAAGCAGCTCACTAAAAAACGAGCGGCTGGCCCAGCTTACCAGCAGAGAGTCGTTGTGCCGGGGAACCACCAGACTCACATTGACACCACGTAGCGCAGCCGTGCAGATGGCATGCAGCAGATCGTCACTGGGCACCAGATAAGGCGTGGTCATGATCAGCTGTTCGCGGGCAGAGTAGACCGCCGTAAGCAACGCCTGATGAATTAAATCCTCGGGGAAACCGGGACCGGAAGCGATCACCTGAACGGTATGACCACTTTCCTGTTCGAACGGCATAATATTGCGGTCGGGCGGTGGGGGCAGAATACGCTTGCCGGTCTCAATTTCCCAGTCACAGCTGTAAACGATCCCCATGGCGGTTGATACCGGCCCTTCCATACGCGCCATCAGATCGACCCACTGACCCACGCCCGCGTCCTGTTTAAAAAAGCGCGGGTCCACCAGATTCATGCTGCCGGTATAGGCGATATAGTTGTCAATCAACACCATTTTGCGATGCTGACGTAAATCCATACGACGCAGAAAGACACGCAGCAGGCTGACCTGTAGCGCCTCAACCACATCAATACCCGCATTACGCATCATCCCGACCCACGGGCTGCGGAAGAAGGCGACGCTCCCTGCGGAATCCAGCATAAGGCGGCAGTGAACACCGCGCCGCGACGCGGCCATCAGGGATTCGGCGACTTCATCCGCCAGTCCGCCCGGATTCCAGATATAAAACACCATCTCAATATTGTGCCGGGCCAGCTGAATATCCCTGATAAGGGCTTTCATTACATCGTCCGAACTGGTCAACAGCTGTAACTGATTCCCTTT
Source organism: Pantoea sp. PNA 03-3 (assembly GCF_003201175.1). NCBI lineage: Bacteria > Pseudomonadati > Pseudomonadota > Gammaproteobacteria > Enterobacterales > Erwiniaceae > Pantoea > Pantoea sp. PNA 03-3. The sequence continues at coordinate 208,159 of NZ_QICO01000001.1, forward strand.
TACCCCTGCGATGCCCTGACGGTTGTTGCACAACTGAAATAACGCCTGCGCGACATCGCTGTAATCGGTGGCAAAGATTTCGGTACGCTTTTTAAGATCATTCAGCCAGCGGGCGGTAGAGGGCCACATCGTTCGCGCGCGTTCAGCCCGGCGTTTACCCAGATGCAATTCACCAAACGACAGATAAGCAATAATGCCAACCAGTGGCAGAATAAAAATAATCAGCAGCCATGCCATTGCCGAGGTTACGGCTCGTCGCTTCATCAGAATGCGCAGGGTAATACCCGCAATCAATAACCAGTAACCAAATACCAATAACCAACTGATAAGCGTATAAAACGTCGTCATTAAGTGGACATCCTGTTCGCGCTTGAATCTGAGAAGTTTACGTGGAGATGGTAGGGAGTGAAACCCTTAATCATCGTGGTATGTCAATGCGAGATCCGATTTGGCATTAGCGCAGAGATCTCTATAATGCGTGCGCGTGAGTCAGATGTCAGAGAGGAAGTTATGAGACGAAGCAGAAACGAAGTGGCCCGCTGGAGAATGTTGCGTCAGGTGCAGCGTCGACGTTCGCGCTGGCTGGAAGGGCAGTCACGCCGCTATAAACGCATCCACGGGATTCGCCATCAACTGGCGCAACAGCAACGTCGTTCCATTCTGTTTATCACACAAAATCTCTGATGACGCAGCCGCGCGAAGCGGCTGTTAAATTACTGTCCGGTCATCAATAAGTTGACGTTAACCAACTGGACGGCTGCCGCCAGTACAATCAGCATGACGATCAAGTGCTTTTTGTTTCGCCAGCCGTGCTTTCGCCACAGATACAACGCGCCACCCACAAGCAGGGTGATGACCAGCAGCAGGGCCATGATAATGGCATGCATTCAGACTATCTCTGTAGAAGCGTCAGTGTTGTCGGCGGGCTCAGAAAACCCGCTTAAACGGCTTGACGCTGACGTGTTTGTAAACACCCGCCGCAATATAGGGATCGTCCGCTGCCCAGGCCTGGGCCGTTTCCAGTGACGGGAACTCTGCAATCACCGTGGAGCCGGTGAAACCGGCTACGCCAGGATCGTTACTGTCAACCGCAGGCATGGGGCCTGCAACGATCAAACGGCCTTCTTCATGCAGCAGCTTCAGACGCGCAAGGTGAGCGGGGCGCACCGCGTTGCGTTTTTCCAGAGAATCGGCGTTATCTTCAGCATAAATGACGTAAAGCACTAGGGCGCTCCCATTGACTCTATAAATTTTGCAACACGGTAAGGGATAGTTAAGTAGAGTGCAAACGAAACCTTGCGTCAATAACGTGCTGAGCATATTAGGCTAAAGGGGCTTTTTTCGCCCGGCACTAAGGTGATTATTGAAACTGATTGCTATTTGCATTTAAAATCAGGGCTTCATTTGATTACTGCGATTGTTATGACCACGCTGACTATGCCTTTACCGAAACGCACGCCTGTCGCCATGATGTTGTCCGTTGTGCTCCATGGTGCAGTCATTGCCGGTATTCTCTATGCGTCTTTTCATCAAACCCGAGAACTGCCCAAAGCATCCCAGCCAATCAGTGTGACAATGGTCGCGCCCGAGGTTCAGCCTGAACCCGCAATCACACAACCGACACCGCAACCGGAACCGGAACCGGAACCCCAGCCAGCCCCCGAGTCTGTGGCCGAGCCGAAACCTGCCCCGGAACCGCCTAAAGCTGAGCCAGTGCCGATTCCTAAACCGGAACCCAAACCTGAGCCAAAACCCAGACCGCGGCACCAGCCCAAACATACACAGCCAAAACGCGAAGTAAAACCGCGTGAGGAAGCGAAGCCCCAGGCCAACCCCTTTAAGCAGGATGCGCCTGCAACACAGACTAAGCCTGCGACAGCGCTGAAAGCGACACCGTCAGCAACACCTGCGCAGACGGCCTCAACCGGCCCAAAAGCGCTGAATATCAGCAAGCCAGCCTATCCGCCACGCGCGGCGGCCCTGCGAGTAGAAGGCCGTGTCAGAGTGAAATTTGATGTGGACAGTGACGGACGGGTCGACAACATTGATATTCTGTCTGCGGAACCGCGCAACATGTTTGAGCGCAGCGTCAAACAGGCCATGCGTTCGTGGCGCTATCAAAGCGGTAAGCCCGGTACCGGTCTGACGATGAATATTGTGTTTAAAATTAACGGCGGGGCCAGCCTTGAATAAGGCTTGTGAGGCTTTTCAGCAACGTGAAGTCGGCTAAGCGGGCCCGGACCCGCCCGGGTCCGGTTCAGATTCAGCCTGTCTGCGATGTCAGGCTGAACCGCACTCAGGCAGGGGCTGACTGATTATCCCGTCCCGCAGGCAGCTGACGGGGATGGCCTTCATTGTCCACCGCAACATAAATAAAGACCGCTTCGGTTGCGCAATAGGTCTGACCAATAGGCTCAGACGACACTTTCTTAATCCATACCTGCACATTGATCGTCATTGAGCTGTTGCCCGTGCGAATGCACTGTGCGTAGCAACTGACAACATCGCCGACCGCGACGGGTTTTAAAAAGGTCATGCCATCCACTCTGACGGTGACGACACGGCCCTCGGCGATTTCTTTTGCCAGAATGGCACCGCCCATATCCATTTGCGACATTAACCAGCCACCGAAGATGTCGCCGTTTGCGTTAGTATCCGCAGGCATCGCGAGCGTCCGCATGACCATTTCGCCCTGGGGCAATTTATGTTTTTCGTCCATTGCGTTGTTTTCTTATGTAATGAATGAAAGAAAGTCTGCCCGCACAGACGGGCAGCAGGTTTATTTTTGCTGTTGTTGCGGCATTTTACGCCAGATATAGAGCCCACTCAGTAAGGTAAAGAGTAGCGTCAGGCCGGTCAGCCCAAACACTTTAAAGTTAACCCAGACTGACTGAGGTAACCAAAATGCCACATAGATATTCGCCAGACCACACAATAAAAAGAAGAGGGCCCAGGCAATATTCAGATTGCGCCATACGGTGTTGGGTAACTCCAGCTCTTTTCCCAACATGGTCTGAATTAACGGCTGTTTCATAAACCACTGGCTGAACAGTAACGCCAGCGCAAACAGGCTGTAGATCACCGTGACTTTCCATTTAATAAATTCATCATTATGGAAAACCAGGGTGAGCGTGCCAAACACCGCCACCAGCACAAACGTAAAAATGGTCATTTTTTCAAGCTTGCGATAGAGCACCCAGCTTGCCACCAGCGCCAGACCGGTCGCGACAACCAGGGCTCCTGAGGCGATGAAGATGTCGTACAACTTATAAAAAATAAAGAAAACCACAAGGGGAAGAAAGTCGAGTAACTGCTTCATAGTCATTCCAGTTAAGGCGGTATTCCCGGCCAGTGCGCCCGAAGGCGCACGGACAATCAACGTAACAGCATATAAAGCCGGTACAGGTAAATTACTAACAGGGTTGAAATCAGATTCCCGATAGCGGTGAAAATCACCGTCGACACGTTCATCGGCAGCACCACTAACGAGGTAAAGAAAAACATCACTGCCAGTTTTGCCAGCAGCCACAGAATAATGGCTGGCGCAATCAGTCTGACGTTTTTCCAGGCCATGCGCATGCTGGCGCGCATGGCGGCGATAACGCCCAGTTTTTCATTTGCCAGAATGATTGGCGACAACGAGAGCACGATGGTAAGCAGCACGCCAGGCACCACCAGAACCATAAAACCCAGTTGGGCGACCAGGGTGATCAAAAAGGTCAGCAGCAGCAGTTTCGGTAATAAAGGCGCGGATGTACCAATGGCACGCAGCGCGCTCACGCGCTGGCCAGACGATACCAGCGGAATCAGGCACAGCATACCGCCCAACAGCAGTGTATTGCCGACAAGGCCTGCAAAAGTACCCGCAGCAGACGCACGCAGCAGAACCTGCTGCTGTTCGGGCGACATGCTCTGCACCATTTCAAACAGCGAGGCACTGCTGATATCGCCTTGCTGCAGGATCGCCATTTGATCGTCACCCGGTGTGAACGCATGTAAAAGCATCACTGTGACAAACGCGGTCAACAGTGACATCAGCACCAGGGTAATCAGTTGATGACGAAAAAAATTTCCTGTGTCACGGTATAACGAGCTTGCCGTGATAGACATGTACACTCCTTGAAAGAACCGGGTTAATTAACCCGTCGATTGTACATGTTCTGGCGGCTCGCTGGCACCCGCAACCGGATAACTTTCTGTCATAACAGGTAAAGATGGGTGAAACAGTGCGGGAAGGCCATAGCGTGCCCGGGCCCGATCGCAGCCTTCATTCCCAATCCCGTTTTCGCCGGACATAGCAAACTCCCGGCAGGGCGAGGGGCGGTTCTCATAAATACTGCACGACACGCAGTGGCCGATTTCCCCTTCAAGCGCAATACAGCGCGGCGAACGATCGTTCGTCCCACGCATATTTCGCATCATCAGACTTAAAGGTTCCGTTAATTCTGTGGGAACGGGGCCGCCCGCATCGTCGGCTTCAGCCCAGTAAAATGAGACGCGGAAGTGGGCACAACAGGCACCACAGCTAATACAGGGGTTTGTAGTTTCACTCATTTGATCGCCCGCCACCTCTAAGGCATCGAACCAAAATCACAGGGGGAGATGAGCAAAGTAATGCCGCTCCATTTTTTCGGCAAGCACTATTTGTGTCCGGGATACGGGCATAAAATTGATCTGAGTCAATCCATTGTTTTTTAAATCATTTTTCCGTCTTGATTTAGATGCATTTATAAAAAAATCGCGCTAAACCTGTGCGCACAAAAAAATGATTCAGTGCAGGCATCTTACTTTCTCACAGGAGTGACTATGAAACTGGCTAAATGCGCCATGCTGCTGGCGCTTGCGTTACCTCAACTGGCACTGGCCCACCAGGCAGGTGATTTTTTTATTCGCGCAGGTAGCGCCACCGTTCGACCTAACGAAGGCTCGGATAACGTACTGGGTATGGGTGGATTCAGTGCCAGTAATGATACCCAACTGGGCTTAACGTTTACCTATATGGCGACAGACAATATTGGCGTCGAGCTACTGGCCGCCACACCGTTCCGCCATAAAGTTGGCCTTGGCCCAACGGGCACGCTGGCGACGGTCCGGCAATTGCCGCCAACGCTGATGGCACAGTACTACTTCTTTGACAGCCAAAGCAAAGCGCGACCCTACGTCGGCGTCGGCATTAACTACACGACGTTTTACGATGCAACGTTTAATCAGACCGGTCGTGATGCGGGATTAAGTGATCTCAGTGTGAAAGACTCGTGGGGCATTGCCGGTCAGGTAGGGCTGGATTATCAGATTAACCGTGACTGGCTGCTGAATGCATCATTGTGGTACATGGATATTGATACGAACGTGAAATTTAAATCGGGCGATCAGCAGCAAAATATTCATATGCGTGTTGACCCCTGGGTATTCTTCTTTGGCGCAGGTTATCGCTTCTGAAGAAAAAAGGGCCACGCAATGCGTGGCCCTTTTGGGTTTAAAACGGCGTTATTTAATTTGCATGTTATTTACGACGGATCTTACCCCAGCAACGCTTCGGGTCACCTGAACGGCACGGTTAGCCATTTGTGGTGAGCTGACAAAGCCGCTGAGCTGCACTTTACCTTTAAAGGTTTCAACGTTGATTTCGGTTGATTTCAGCGACTCATCTTTTAACAATTCGGCTTTCACTTTGGTGGTAATCACGGTGTCATCAATGTAACCGCCGGTGCCTTCTTTCGTTGGCGTTGGCGCACAGGCGCTGAGTGTTAATGCAACAACAGCCGCGACCATGGCACTTGCCAGCACTTTAAACCATTTCATTGCTTCTCTCCCTGTCACAAATAGGATACGTCGTTACCATAACGGCGCCTGTTAATTGTGGTGCAGAAAATCCGAAATGGGCAAACGGACAGCGAAAAAAAACAGCGAAATCATGCCTTACCGGGCGGTAAGGCATAAGGTGAAGGCTGTTAGCGGGTGGCGGCTTTCATGCGGGAGACAAATTCTTTTAATTCAGTCAGCATCACTTCGGGCTGCGCTAAATTTTTCTCAATAATTTTTACCACGGCAGAACCAGAAATAGCCCCCGCCACGCCGGCATCAATGACTTCTTTTACCTGAGAGGGCTCGGATATACCAAAGCCCTGGAGAGAAGGCGGTGCATGGTACTCACGCATTTTATCGATCAAATGCTTCAAAGGCAGATTAGCACGATTTTCAGCACCGGTGATGCCAGCACGTGAAAGCACGTAGATATATCCACGACCATGTGAAGAAATTTGTCTCAGAAGTTCATCGTCTGCATTTGGCGGACAGAAGAAAATAGGAGCAATATTATGACGCATAGCAGCCTGTCGAAAGGGAGCAGACTCTTCCACAGGGACATCGCCAATTAATACAGAGTCAACGCCCGCTTGTTCACAGCGTTGATAAAATGCGTCGATACCATTATTAAAGACCAGATTTGCATACATCAGCAAGCCAATCGGCAGGTCAGGATATTTTTGGCGAACGCTCGCAATTATCTCAAAGCATTGTGTAGTGGTGGTGCCAGCGGCAAAAGCACGAAGGCCCGCTCCCTGAATTGTCGGTCCGTCAGCAAGAGGGTCCGAGAAGGGGATACCGAGTTCAAGTGCATCGGCGCCACCTTCAACAAGGGCATCAATAATACGTAGCGATAGCTCAGGAGAAGGATCACCCAGCGTTATGTAAGGGACAAACACACCTTCTTTCTTCGCCGCCAGACGCGTAAACAGTCGATCATAACGTTCCATCAAATTTCTCCCTGCGCAGTCAGAATATCGTGAACGGTGAAGATATCTTTATCACCCCGACCAGAAAGGTTCACCACAATCAGCTGCTCTTTCTCCGGCTCCGCCTTCGCCATTTTTAACGCATGGGCCAGCGCATGGGCGGATTCAAGCGCAGGGATAATGCCTTCCGCACGACACAGCGTTTTAAAGGCTGCCAGCGCTTCATTGTCGGTGACGGAAACATAGTCCGCGCGGCCGATGCTGTTCAGATGGGCGTGCTGAGGGCCGACTGACGGGAAATCGAGGCCGGCAGAAATCGAGTAGGACTCTTCGATTTGCCCTTCGCTGGTCTGCATCATCGGGGCTTTCATCCCGAAGTAGATGCCGACCCGGCCGTGTTTCAGCGGTGCGCCGTGCTCACCGGTTTCGATACCGTGGCCCGCTGGCTCAACGCCAATCAGTTTGACGCTCTCTTCCTCGATGAAATCGGCAAACATGCCAATCGCATTGGAGCCGCCGCCGACGCAGGCGATGACGGCGTCGGGCAGACGTCCTTCTTTTTCCAGAATCTGTTTTTTCGTCTCTTCACCGATCATGCGCTGGAACTCACGCACGATGGTCGGGAAGGGGTGCGGGCCGGCCGCGGTGCCCAGCATATAGTGGGCAGTTTCATAGCTGCCCGACCAGTCACGCAGCGCCTCGTTACAGGCATCTTTCAGGGTGGCGGAACCGCTGTGAACCGGAATCACTTCGGCACCCATCAGGCGCATACGAAAGACGTTAGGTGACTGACGCTCAACATCCTTGGCGCCCATGTAGATGCGGCATTTCATGCCCAGCAGCGCACAGGCCAGGGCAGAAGCCACACCATGCTGACCGGCTCCGGTTTCCGCAATAATCTCGTTTTTGCCCATCCGTTTAGCCAGCAACGCCTGTCCCAGTACCTGGTTCGTTTTGTGCGCGCCGCCGTGCAGCAGATCTTCACGTTTCAGGTAAAGGCGGGTTTGAGTGCCTTTGGTCAGGTTACCGCACAGGGTTAAGGCTGTCGGGCGGCCGGCATAGTTTTTCAACAGGTCGGTAAATTCAGCCTGAAACTCAGGGTCTTTTTGGGCGCTGACAAAGGCTTCTTCAAGCTGCTTCAGCGCAGGCATCAGAATTTGTGGCACGTACATGCCGCCAAACTCGCCGAAATAGGGATTAAGTAAAGTCATGGATCTATCCTTTTGTGTGCCCGCCTTCAGGCGGGCCAGTCCAGTCAGTAGGCGCGAAGCGTTCGGAACACCGCCGCAATTTTGCTGGCATCTTTGATGCCTGGCGCGCTTTCTACACCGGAATTAAAATCGAGTCCTGCACAACCCAACTGTGCGGCTTCCACACAGTTATCCGCGCTCAGCCCACCGGCCAGCAGAACATTCTTCAGGTCCTGCCCGTGTAGCAGCGACCAGTCAAAGGTCTGGCCCGAACCGCCCTGACCATTATCGAAAACGTAACGGTCAATATGCGGCCAGTTACGTTCTGGCAACGCGTCGCTGATGCTGAGCGCTTTCCAGATTTGTACCTGTTCAGGCAGTGCCTGATAAAGCGCAGCCACATAAGCGTGGTCTTCATCGCCATGCAACTGCACAGCAGACAGCTGCAATGATTCCACTTTAGTGACAATGTCACTTATTGCCGCATTGCGGAACACACCGACATAGTTAAGCGGGGCACCGGCTATCACGGCACGTGCTTTCTCGGTATCCACCTGACGCGGCGAGCCCTCGGCAAAAATAATTCCGCCGTAAATAGCGCCGGCATCACAGGCCGCGCAGGCATCTTCAGGGCGCGTCAGTCCGCATACCTTGTTGCTGCCCAGGGTGACACGTCGCACCGCAGCATGAAGATCCTCTTCTTCCATCAATGCCGAACCAATCAGGAAGCCATTTGCAAAATGACTCAGTTCACGCACATCGCGGTAATTGTTGATGCCCGATTCGCTGATAACGGTCACACCTTGCCCCAGGCGCGGCGCAAGCTGACGCGTCCGGTTGAGATCAATCGACAGATCGCGCAGGTCGCGGTTATTAATGCCGACCACTTTGGCTTCCAGCGCAATAGCGCGTTCCAGCTCCTGCTCATTGCTGACTTCAGTCAAAACGCCCATCTGCAGGCTGTGTGCGATGGCGGAAAGCTGACGATACTGCTCATCATCCACGACCGACAGCATCAGCAGGATGGCGTCAGCCTGATAAAAACGCGCCAGATAAATTTGATAAGGGTCGATGATAAAGTCTTTACACAGCACCGGCTGCGTAATCGCAGCACTGACGACGGGCAAAAAGGCAAAGTCGCCCTGGAAATATTTTTCGTCGGTTAATACCGAAACGGCAGAAGCATAATGGCGATACACCCCGGCGATCATTTCGGGATCGAAATCATCGCGGATCAGCCCTTTTGAAGGCGAAGCCTTTTTGCATTCCAGAATAAAGGCAGTGCGGGTGCCCTGCAGTGCGTCATAAAAACTACGGCTGGAAGGAACAATGCGCGGCTGGAAGCTCTCCAGCGGTTGCTGCTGCTTACGCGCTTCAACCCAGACGGCTTTGTCTTTCACGATTTTATCTAACACTGTACCCTGCATGATTATCCTCTTGATGCCAGAGCCACCACGCGCTCATAAGCCTGACCGCTACGGATGGCGTTAAGCGCACGCTGTGCATTTTCACGGAGATCTTCATTACCAAACACTTTCAGGAGCATGGCCACATTCATGGCAACCGCCTCCTCATGGGCCTGCTCGCCATTACCCTGGAGTAAACGTGTCAGAATGTCACGGTTTTCTTCGGGCGTGCCGCCTGCCAGCGCGTCTTTAGGATGAAATCCGAAACCAAAATCCTCCGGACTTAACTGATAGCGGGTGATTTCCCCTTCGCGCAGCTCGGCCACCTGTGTCACATCGTGCAGGGCAACCTCATCCATGCCGCCGCCATGTACCACGGCTGCACGCTGGTAGCCTAATACTTTCAGCGTCTTAGCAATCGGCAAGACCAGCTCAGGGCTGTACACGCCAATAACGGCTAACGGTGGGCGCGCAGGGTTGATCAGTGGCCCCAGAACGTTAAACAACGTGCGGGTCTTCAACTGCTGACGCACCGGCATAGCATGGCGAAAGCCCGTGTGGTACTGCGGTGCGAACAGGAAGCAGACATTCAGATCGTCCAGTGCGCGCCGCGCCAGCTCAGCGGGCATATCCAGGTTAATCCCGAAAGCGGCCAGCAGGTCGGATGACCCCGATTTGCTGGATACGCTGCGATTGCCATGTTTTGCCACCTTCAGACCACAGGTAGCGGCGACAAAGGCACTGGCGGTTGAAATATTAATGCTGTTACTGCCATCCCCGCCGGTGCCCACAATATCGGCGAACGCATAATCCGGACGCGGAAACGGTTTGGCATCTTCAAGTAAGGCACAGGCTGCCCCGGCGATTTCCTCCGGATTCTCGCCCCGGACTTTCATCGCAACCAACGCCGCCGCCAGTTGGGTAGGTTCAAGCTGGCCGGTAATAATGGCGCTGAACAGCTGGTGGCTTTCTGCCTGCGTCAGACTATGCGACTGGTAAAGTTTTTCCAGAATCGGTTGCATTGCGTTCTCCCTGTTACTTCGCCAGCGCCCAGGCAAGTGTCTGTTCAAGCAGACGTGCGCCCTGAGTGGTTAAAATGGATTCAGGATGGAACTGGAATCCGCAAACCCGATCGTGTTCATGACGGACGGCCATCACCATGCCGTTGTAGCTGGCATTGACCGTTAATTCGTCTGGTGTATTGCTGCCCACCAGTGAGTGGTAACGGGCAACGGGAAGAGGATTACTCAGTCCGGCAAACATCGCCTCGCCGTCATGGTTAATGGATGACGCTTTGCCATGCAAAATTTCACCGGCCTGACCGACATGGCCGCCATACGCTTCCACAATCGCCTGATGGCCCAGGCAGATCCCGATAATCGGTAACTTTCCGCGTAGCGCACGCAGCAGTTCGGGCATACAGCCCGCGTCTTTCGGCGCGCCAGGGCCGGGTGACAGCATCAGGACAGGATTGTCCATGCTCTGCAAACGTTCAGTCAGCAAAGCGGCCGGTACGTTGTTGCGGTAAATCACCACGTTGTGCCCAAAGGTGCGCAGTTGATCGACAAGGTTGTAGGTAAATGAGTCGATGTTATCCAGCAGCAGGATGTCAGCCATCAGAAGATCTCCTTGCAGTGATGAGCAGTGGCGATAGCGCGCAGCACCGCGCGGGCTTTATTGCGGCTTTCATCGGCCTCGGCCTGTGGGTTAGAGTCGAGCACCACGCCCGCGCCGGCCTGTACAGTGGCCACGCCGTCTTCCACGTAGGCTGAGCGGATGACAATACAGGTATCCAAATCACCGTTGGCGGTGAAATAGCCGACAGCGCCGCCGTAAATACCGCGTCGGGTGCCTTCGGCTTCAGCGATCAGTTGCATGGCGCGAACTTTAGGCGCGCCGCTCAGCGTGCCCATATTCATGCAGGCGCGGTAGGCATGTAGCACATCCAGATCTTCACGCAATGTCCCCACCACGCGGGAGACCAGGTGCATAACAAAGGAATAACGATCAACCTTGGTCAGATCCGCAACGTAGCGGCTTCCGGGACGACAAATGCGCGCCAGGTCATTGCGTGCGAGATCGACCAGCATCAGGTGCTCGGCCAGCTCTTTATGATCGGTGCGCATTTCAAGTTCGATACGGCTGTCCAGATCGCGGTCCAGCGAGCCATCCGCATGTCGACCGCGTGGACGCGTTCCGGCAATCGGGTAAATTTCGATCTGTCGTGAGGCGGCGTCGTACTTGAGCGAGCTTTCCGGCGAGGCGCCAAAGAGCGAAAAATCCTGATCCTGCATAAAGAACATATACGGGCTGGGATTACTGCGTTTTAACGTATCGTAAGCGGCCAGCGGCGACGGGCAGGGCAGTGAGAAGCGACGTGATGGCACGACCTGGAAGATCTCACCAATACGAATAGCATCCTGCATCTTCCTCACCACATTACAGTATTCCTCATCGCTCTGGCTGGTGGTCAGCGTCATCGTTTCGACCGGCTTGACGGGCAACGCAGGTGCAGGTTGCAGCATTTGTCCGTGTAACTGTTCAATACGGCTTTGCAGACGCTGGAATTCATGGGTGGACGGACAAAACAGGCTGGCCTGCAGGCGGGCACTGTGTGCCTGGTGATCGAGCACCAGCAGGGTTTCCGCCAGATAGAAACAGTAGTCAGGGCAGCGCTGCTCACTGCTGAGCGTCGGCAGGTCCTCAAAACCCGCGACCAGATCATAGGCAAACAGGCCGCCAACGAACACGGCTTCGCGCTCATCGGCGGGCGAGTTCACTAACTGCGGAATCACACGCAGGGCATCAAACACCGACAGGGCGCGTAAGCGAGAGTCTTCATCTTGCTGATCGTGGGTCGTCGTAAATGTTAACACCCGGCCATCAGGGCGCGATTCATTTTTGATTTCGGCGGGAAGCGCCTCGTCCAGCAGCGGCAGCAGCGCCCGACCATTATCAGACAGGGCCTGCACAGTGACGCAGTTACCCAGCGCGCTGATACGCAGGGCACTGTCGATGATCATCAGACTTTTTAAATTTTCCTTGCTGTCGATATCCGCAGATTCAAGCAGCAGCGTTGACGGGCGTGCGCCGCATAACTGATGAAAAACCGCGGCGGGATCTTCCCGATAAGGGGCGTTACCGGTAATTAACTTCACTGTAGGTTTTGCATTGAGCATGATGATTTCTCTGAATGTCGTCCAAAAAAAAGCCCGCTTGTTGGCGGGCTCAGGTATCTGCACAGGTTTACGCTAAGTGTGCACGACAACGCCGCCCGACCGGGAAACATTGCGCCACCAACCAGTGAAAAGCGTAATAACCATTTTCATAAACACATACCCGTCTGCGGTGAACTTGTGTACTAGTTAACTGGTTCGTGACAAAAATGTCAATACACTTTTTCAGTGACCCATAAAATCGTTATCATGCTGACCTGTTCCATCGCCAGCAGGAGTTGTTTTGAGCGATATCGCCCGTTTTCCGCTTTACGATCTACATAGTCATACACGGGCTTCCGATGGATTGCTATCCCCGCAGGCGCTGGTCGAGCGTGCGGTTGAAATGCGCGTAGGTGTGCTGGCCATTACCGATCACGATACCGTGGCGGGCGTCGCCGAGGCACAGCAGGCCGCATTACGTGCTTCGTTGCCAGTCAATGTCATAGCCGGCGTCGAGATTTCCACGCTGTGGGAAAATCATGAGATCCATATTGTTGGATTAAATATCGATATTCATCATCCCGTCATGACGCAGTTCCTCGCTGGTCAGTATACGACGCGACTGGAACGCGCCCAACGCATTGCTGAGCGGCTTGAAAAAGCCCAGATTCCCGATGCACTGGCGGGCGCCCTGCGTTTAGCCGAAGGGGGAATGATCACGCGGGGACATTTTGCCCGCTATCTGGTTGAGGTTGGCAAAGCGAGCACTATGGCGCAGGTATTCAAAAATTATCTGGCCAGAGGCAAAACCGGCTACGTGCCGCCGCAATGGTGTACAATTAATCAAGCCATTGATGCCATTCACCATTCTGGTGGCTGTGCGGTGCTGGCTCATCCGGGACGCTACGGATTGTCGGCAAAATGGCTGAAACGCCTGATCGCGTATTTTCGCGCTGCGGGGGGTGATGCTATCGAGGTGGCACAATGTCAGCAGGCACCCGATGAGCGTACCACGTTAGCCGGGTACGCCCGGGATAACGATCTGGCCGCATCGCAAGGTTCTGATTTTCATCAACCCTGCCCGTGGATTGAGTTAGGCCGCAAACTGTGGTTACCCGCAGCCGTAGAACCCGTCTGGGAACGCTTTCCCGCACTGGCTCCGGCTGCTGAATGCACGGAAAGGTGACAAGAGGTTTTTATGAGTCAACTGTTTCATATTCATCCGGATAATCCGCAACCGCGTCTGATTAACCAGGCTGTGGAGTACCTGAACAAAGGTGGCGTGATTGTTTATCCGACCGATTCAGGCTATGCCCTGGGATGTCGTCTGGAAGAAAAAGGCGCGATGGAGCGCATTTGCCGTATACGGCAACTGGATGGCCATCATAATTTCACACTGATGTGCCGCGATTTGTCTGAGTTGTCGGTGTATTCGCAGGTGGGCAACAGCGCGTTCCGCCTGATTAAAAATAACACGCCGGGCAATTACACGTTTATTCTGAAGGCGACGAAAGAAGTCCCGCGCCGTCTGATGAACGAGAAACGTAAAACCATTGGTTTACGTGTCCCGTCGAATCCAGTGGCCCTGGCTTTACTGGAAGCGCTTAATGAACCGATGATGTCGACATCCTTGATTCTGCCAGGCAATGATTTCACTGAATCTGATCCGGAAGACATTCAGCACAGTATTGGTAAGCTGGTGGACTTAATCATTGACGGCGGCACGCTGGGACAGCAGCCTACCACCGTGATTGATTTGACCAGTGATGCCCCTGAAATTGTCCGTGAAGGCGCTGGCGACACAACGCCTTTTATGTAAGACCGTCAGGTTTTACGGGTGTCAGGAATCGTCGCCTGTAACCAGTTTTTAAACTGGCCGTAAGGGATATAGAGTGACACATCTTTCAGTATCACTTTCCCGCTACGGCCATTTTTAATTGAATCGGAATACCCGACGATCACGCCGCCGATGGTATCGTCACTATTGAAGACCCCACCGCCAGACATCCCCTGAACCACGCCAGCATTGGAAGCCATCGCGATGCACGGACTTTTATTCCAGAGGTTACGAATGGCGGTGCGTGCGAGATTCACACCCTTTGATTCAACAGGTAGCGCCGAAATATAGCTGTAACCGTACATCTTTACGTGATCGCCAATATCGGTGCTGCGGAAGTGAGCCAGCGTATCCGGCGGATTCTTGTGATAAATAATCGCAAGGTCGCAGTAAGGGTGATAAGACTTCACGCGCTGCACGGCAAATTTTGCCACATGCGCGGCAGTCAGGCTGTATTCAGGCGTCAACGGAATAGTGGTGCCCAGCGTGCCTAAACCCAGAATCGTCGGAATGCCTGTCACGCTCATATCCACGTGCTGCATTGCCGTTCGGCTGTACTCGGTATGGCCCACGGAACAACCGCTCAGCGCCAACGCAATCAACGCTGAACTTACAAAACGTTTTTTCATGGTGGTGTCTTCGCTTAAGCATGCCAGTAAAATCCCTGGTGAAGATTAAGGACATGCAAATTAAAGCTCATCGTGAGCCGTATTAACGCAGCGTTTCCCGATGCGCCAGTATTAAGATTAATAACAACCCTTTAGCGTGCTGCAATTTAATGCCTGGGTCAGAAATAACTGACACCGTACGGATTAAAATCTGCTCACTGTCCGGTCGCATAATGTGTTATCGGCAATAGATTGCAATAGTCCAATTTTTTTTAACTTTACGAGGGTAGAAAAAAAAGTCATTGCGGACTTAATGATAAAAAACAGGGTGATGACCACCTTCTTATTCTTTCATTATCGGCTGATGAATAAAATTGTACAGTGATTTTTATGTTGTATAGCTTTTCCCGACGCAACCTGTTGATAATAGAGTAAACAGGATGCATTGAAGATGCGAGACGGGCTAACAGAGGGCTGGCGGGGCCCACAATGATTTTATTTGACTTAAGTAGCGGTGTTTTGTTTTTATTTTTTGTAAACAGCCACAAAAATAAAACTGTTTAGCGCGCCGACTGAGTGTGAGCCGTTAATGAAAAGTATCAGGCCAGATACCTGGAGACTTAATCATTAATGCGCTACCGGTTTTGGCAGGAGATGATTTATAAGAGGGAGTAAAGACGGAAATAAAGCCAATAGCTGCGATAAGTAACATTAATTAAAATGAAGTAACCAAGTGTGACATTCAGATAATATTTTCCCCTGCTACGATTGTGTCATTTGACTTAATTACCCTAAATAAACGTGTGTGCTTATAATGATCTTCTCGCGCGATCACCAGGACGCAACGCAGCCATCTAATTCGACCAGATCTTAACCGGACCAGGCGTGAGCGCGTAGGGATCGTCACGCCCGGGACAGGTGTCGTAAGGCACGGGTCAGCAGCCAGGCCCCGTACGCCGCTTCCGGGCGGCACATTACGGGTTACAATGCCTCAGACATGCTGTATAATGGGGCCAACAGGAAAATATAACCTATTGATTTTAAGGGTTTAATTACCTAATCCATCCGACGCCTGGGAAGGCGACAATGAGGTAGCTCCATGAGCGAGAAGTTACAAAAAGTCTTAGCGCGTGCCGGTCACGGTTCGCGTCGTGAAATTGAAGCGATGATTGCGGCCGGACGCGTGAGCGTTGACGGTAAGCTTGCCACACTCGGCGATCGCATCGAAAACAATAAAGCCCTGAAAATCCGTATTGATGGCCATCTGGTATCGATTGCTGAATCTGCAACAGAAGTGTGCCGTGTGCTGGCGTATTACAAACCTGAAGGTGAACTCTGCACACGCAGCGATCCTGAAGGGCGGCCTACGGTCTTCGATCGTCTGCCGCGCCTGCGCGGTTCACGCTGGATTGCCGTTGGCCGCCTTGACGTGAACACCTGTGGACTCATGCTTTTTACAACGGATGGTGAACTGGCTAACCGCCTGATGCATCCCAGCCGGGAAGTGGAACGTGAATACGCGGTGCGTGTGTTTGGCCAGGTTGACGATGACAAAATTCGTCAGCTCAGTAAAGGTGTGCAACTGGAAGATGGTCCGGCAGCGTTCAAAACATTGCGTTTTGCGGGTGGAGAAGGCATCAACCAGTGGTACAACGTCACCCTGACTGAAGGACGCAACCGTGAAGTTCGCCGTTTATGGGAAGCCGTGGGTGTGCAGGTCAGCCGTTTGATGCGTGTCCGCTATGGCGACATCACCTTGCCAAAAGGTGTACCACGCGGTGGCTGGATGGAACTGGATCTGCCAGCGGTCAATTATCTGCGCAATCTGGTAGGAATGGATGACGAAACCGTCACCAAACTGGCGGTTGAGAAAGATCGCCGTCGTACAAAAGCCAATCAGATTCGTCGGGCCGTGAAACGTCACAGCCAGGCCAGTGGCAGACCCGCTCGTCGTAATGCCAGTAGCAAACGCAACGCAACCTGAGTGCCTGCCGGGTTGATATAAGGCTATAAAAAAGCCGCAACATCGTCTGTTGCGGCTTTTTACTTTCTGGCTGACGCTCCCGGACATCTTACCGGTGGAAGAGGGGAAACGCGCCGGTTACTAAGCCGCCCGCCATCAGCACCAGGCTAATCAAAATCCCCCATTTTATGGCAAAACGTTGATGGTCACCGATATCCACTTTGGCCAGACCGACTAACAGATAGACCGACGGCACCAGTGGACTCAGCAGATGGAAGGGTTGGCCCACAATGGAGGCTCGGGCAATTTCTTCTGCTGAAATGCCATAGCTGGCGGCCGTCTGCGCGATGACAGGCAGAATGCCAAAGTAGAAAGCATCGTTGGACATAAAAAAGGTAAACGGCAGACTGATCAGGGCGGTAAATAGCGCAAGATAAGGTCCGAAACTGTGCGGAATAAAGGCCAGCAGACTTTTCGCCATGGCGTCCACCATGCCGGTACCTGACAGTATGCCGGTAAAAATACCTGCCGCAAAAATCAAGGCAGTCACCGCCAGCACATTACTGGCGTGTGAACCGATACGGGCTTTTTGCTCCTCAAGCGAGGGGTAATTAAGCATGACGGCAATTGCAAAAGCCAGCATAAACAGAATCTGGATGGGCATGGCACCCACCACCAGAAGCACCAGCAGTACCGTGGTCAGAATAAAGTTTGGCCAGAACATTTTGGGCCGGCGATTTGCTGCGCATTCGTCTGCATCACCCAGGCCCAGTTCGATATTATTCAGATGGTCGTCGCTAATGCGCATGACGCCCAGACGTTTACGTTCCTGTAGCCCAAACATGAAGGCCAGACCGACAAGAGCAACACAGGCGATAAGGATGGCCGGTAGCATGGGAATGAAAATATCCAGCGCATCAATGCGCAGCGCGGCCGCCGCGCGGGCTGTGGGGCCTCCCCACGGCGACAGGTTCATGATGCCGCTGGCCAGGTTAACCAGGCAGGTCATTGCCAGCACATTCATGCCCAGTTTCCGGTAGAGGGGAAGAAACGCGGCAATGGCAATCATATAGGTGGTGGAACTGTCGCCATCCAGCGAGACCAGCAAGGTTAATACAGCGGTACCGACCAGCACTTTAAGCGGGTCGCCACGCACAATTTTCAGGATGAAACGCACCAGCGGATCAAACAGTCCGGCATCGATCATCAGGCCGAAATAGAGAATAGAAAACGTCAGCATCACACCCGTCGGAGCCAGCGTTTTGACCCCGTTCAGCATCATTTCCCCAAGTCCGTGATAAAACCCGCCGATAAGCGCAAAAAGCGTCGGGATAAGAATGAGCGCGATTAGCGCTGACATGCGTTTGGTCATGATCAGATACATGAAACAAACCACCATCGTAAAGCCCAGTATGGTCAGCAAAATAAGAGCCCTCTTATTGGCAAAAGTTATTCAATTGTTATCAGAAAGAACATTTAATTATGGAATCGATTAGCACGGTAATGATTAACCTGTTGATTTGATTAACCACGCACAATGGGATGATATTAAAGCTAAATATTTTTTATCATTTATTTAACATTGAAGAGTGATCCCGATCGGTTTTACGTCTCTCAACGGTAAAAATATGTGATTGAGATCAATCATGGCGGCGGCGGATGACGCCGGTTTTCAGGCAGGGTTTCTGGAAAAGGCGCGTAAAACGTTTCGCAAAATTAACATGAATGGAAAATAAAAGCGGGAAAAGCCCTGAGGACCAGCTGTGCCAGGCTGCAATGACAATAAGCGGGCATGCAGGCCGATAAACAGGGAAAAGGAAGTACAGAGGGGGCACAGCGTAAGATAAGCAGGCCGGATGCATAAGGGCAGCCAGCCTGCGGTAAAGGCTACCAGTCTATTCCCTGCTGTGCCTGGATACCGGCGTCAAAGGCATGTTTCACCGGACGCATTTCCGTCACGGTGTCAGCCATATCCAGTAAGGTGCGATGGCAACCCCGACCCGTAAGGATGACGCTTTGGTGGGCAGGACGGCCTTGCAGAGCGGTTACCAGCTCGTCGAGTGGCAGATAATCCATACTGATCATGTAGGTGATTTCATCCAGAATCACTAAATCAAGCGTGTCATCCGACAGCATGCGTCTGGCATGATCCCAGACGGCCAGGCAGGCCGCTGTGTCGGTCTGGCGATTTTGCGTTTCCCAGGTAAAACCCGTGGCCATTACCTGAAACTCCACCCCGTGCCGGGCCAGAAGGTTGCGTTCGCCGTTGGGCCATTCTCCCTTAATGAACTGAATGGCCGCGGCACGTTTGCCATGCCCGCAGGCGCGTAGAGCCGTGCCAAACGCAGCGGTGGTTTTCCCTTTACCGTTTCCGGTAAACACCATCAAAATGCCTCTGACTTGCTGAGCGGCAGCAATGCGGGCATCCACCTGTTCTTTCAGACGCTGTTGCCGCTGTTGATGACGATCGCTGGTCATTACTCTGCGGCCCCGGGTTTTCTGCCTGGCTGCGCATCGAAGCTCATACCAGTTTTACGGCGGCTGTCATCGCCCATTAAATAGAGGTAAAGAGGCATGATATCGGCAGGCGTTTTGAGTTTACCGGCGTCTTCCTGAGGAAACGCACTGGCGCGCATTTTCGTACGCGTACCGCCAGGATTAATACAGTTAACCCGCAATGCCTGATTTTTATACTCGTCGGCCAGCACCTGCATCATGCCTTCTGTGGCGAACTTTGATACCGCGTAGGCACCCCAACCCGCGCGCCCGGTACGGCCCACACTTGACGTCGTAAATACCAGCGAGCCGCTTTCGGATTTGAGCAGCAACGGCAATAGCGCCTGGGTAAGGTAAAACGTGGCATCAACATTAATTTTCATGACCTGTTGCCAGATTTGCGGATCCAGGTCGGCCAGCGGAACAATCTCACCTAAGATACTGGCGTTATGTAACACACCATCCAGACGGGAGAATGTTTGCGCCAGTTCCTGCGCTAGCTGCGCACAGCGTGCCGGCGTGGCGTCTGAAAGATCCAATACCACCGAATGGGCAGGGCGCTTGTTCAGTTGGTTTATCAACGCTTCTGTCTGCTGCAGCTTTTCAGCGCTGCGCCCCAGTAAAATCACCTCCGCGCCGAAGCGTGCGTAGGTCAGGGCCGCTTCGCGTCCAATGCCGTCAGAAGCACCCGTCACCAGGATAATACGATGGGCAAGTAGATCATCTTTCGGTTGATAATGCATGTTGGGAACCTCCCGCAACGTCTGGGTTTTTCGCTTTATGCCCTAATTCAGGGCACGACGCAATTAGCAATAGGGACAATCTGTGCCAGATGCTGGCATTTCAGGCGACGCAGTAGCATAAACCCGTTAAACTAGGCGTTTGTCAGTAATCCTCTGTTTAATAAGGCGACACGATGGATCTTCTTTTGAGTTATGGATTGTTTTTAGCAAAAGCGGTGACGGTGGTCGTTGCCATTGCTGCCATCGTCATGATTGTTGTGCATGCCGCTCAGCGTAAACGTCACCCGGGCGGACAACTGCGATTAACGCGGTTAGATGACGATTACAACAAGATGAAAGAGGCGTTGCAGCTTGAGAAAATGAAACCGCAGGCGCAAAAACTGTGGTTAAAAAACCATAAAAAGGCTGAAAAACAGAAGGCGAAAGCAGAGAAACGCGACGCGAAGCAGGGCAATGTCGACACCGTTAAACCCACGTTGTACGTGCTTAATTTCAATGGCAGCATCGATGCCAGTGAAGTGAAATCGCTACGCGAAGAAATTTCAGCCATTCTGGCGGTTGCCCAGCCGGGCGATGAGGTATTACTGCGTCTGGAAAGCCCGGGCGGCATGGTTCACGGTTATGGCCTGGCGGCGTCACAATTGCAGCGCCTGCGTGATGCCGGGTTGAACCTGACAGCGGCCGTGGACAAAGTGGCGGCGAGCGGCGGCTATATGATGGCCTGTGTGGCCAATACCATCGTGGCCGCGCCTTTTGCCGTCATCGGTTCCATCGGGGTTGTCGCGCAAATCCCTAACTTCAACCGTCTGTTGAAACGTAATGACATTGACGTTGAGTTACACACGGCGGGTCAGTACAAACGTACGCTGACGCTGTTTGGTGAAAACACCGAAGAAGGACGTGAAAAGTTTCAGCAGGATTTGAACGAAACCCACCTGTTGTTTAAACAGTTTGTTCATGAAATGCGTCCTTCCCTCGACATTGACCGGGTGGCAACCGGCGAGCACTGGTATGGCCGGCAGGCGCTTGGACTGGGCCTGATCGATCGCATTTCGACCAGTGACGATCTCATTATCGCGAATATGGCGAAATTCACGGTACTGGGCGTGACGTATGTGCGCCGTCGTTCAAAAATCGATCGCCTGACGCAAAGCGCAGGGCAGGTGCTTGAGCGCATTATGCTTAAATGGTGGCAGCGCAGCGACAAACGGTTTTTGTGATGCATCGACCCGGCTCAGGCCGGGTTTTTTATACCAGGTGATAACGGGGTGACAGCAGAACGGCCAGGTGTTTGAACAGGTTGAACACCGCCGTGGTTTTTGCGGTCGGCAGGCCTTCCGCGTCCAAAAAGTACGGCCCTTTAAACACCAGCACGTCGCCCTGCTGGCTGACGGCAGTAGCTTCCATACCGGCGATAAAATCATCATGTTCCCTGAGCATCGCGTTAGCGATGTCTAACAGTGCCTGGGACGACACTCCCTCAGTCAGATTCTGCATATGTCTGTGCCTTTTTGACAGTCTGATAATTCTTTCTATATTACTTCCGTACTGCACTGTTCGACAAATCGTGAGCAGGAGTAAAAAAAGGGCTTTCCTCACACCAGATGCTAATTAAGTTGCGTAACAGATTTTATCAGGTACAGTGTGGGCGTTTCTGATTCCAGGGATATTGCACCGGGAAGTGCGATTAAGTCAGGCAGAAAAAGCGATTTTTATCATAAAGTTGCACTGTAAAGAATCGACTGACCAGAGATTGAGCCCCACGTCTTGAAATACCAAACAGGCGTAGCAATATTGAACCCGATGGGTTTTCAGGGCGTCCAATCCTCTCCCGTTGAGCAGGATGTATTCATTAGGTAAAGGTAAATATGGGTAAAGCACTCGTTATTGTTGAGTCCCCGGCAAAGGCTAAAACAATCAATAAATACCTCGGCAGTGGCTACGTGGTGAAATCCAGCGTGGGCCATATCCGGGATCTGCCGACCAGTGGTTCAACCGCCAAAAAAAGTGCTGAAACCCCGACAGATAAGAAAGCCAAAAAAGTTAAGAAGGATGAGAAAGCCGCGCTGGTCAGTCGTATGGGCGTTGATCCCTATCACGGCTGGGAAGCGGATTATCAAATCCTGCCCAATAAAGAGAAAGTGGTAGCGGAACTTAAAGCTTTAGCCGAGAACGCCGACCATATCTATCTCGCAACCGACCTTGACCGCGAAGGGGAAGCCATTGCGTGGCACCTGCGGGAAGTGATCGGGGGTGACGATAAGCGCTTTAGCCGCGTGGTGTTCAATGAGATCACCAAAAATGCGATTCGCCAGGCGTTTGAAACGCCGGGCGAACTCAACATTGACCGCGTCAATGCACAGCAGGCACGCCGCTTTATGGACCGTGTCGTGGGGTACATGGTATCCCCGTTATTATGGAAAAAAATCGCGCGAGGCCTGTCTGCCGGTCGCGTGCAGTCTGTTGCTGTCCGGTTAGTGGTTGAGCGTGAGCGTGAAATCAAAGCTTTTGTGCCCGAAGAGTACTGGGAACTGAGCGCTAACCTGACCACGCCGAAGGGCGATGAGCTGACGATGGACGTCACTCATGCGGGCGATAAACCGTTTCGTCCGGTCAATCACGACCAGACGCACGCCGCGCTGGCTCTGCTGGAAAAAGCGCGCTTTGCGGTCACGGACCGTGAAGACAAGCCAACCAGCAGCAAACCCGGCGCGCCGTTTATTACCTCCACGTTGCAGCAGGCGGCGAGTACCCGGCTGGGCTTTGGCGTGAAAAAGACCATGATGATGGCGCAGCGCCTTTATGAAGCGGGCCATATCACCTATATGCGTACCGATTCCACGAACCTGAGCCAGGATGCGGTTTCGATGGTGCGCGGCTACATTGAAGGCCATTTTGGTAAAAAGTACCTGCCCGATGCGGCGAATACCTTCGCCAGCAAAGAGAATTCGCAGGAAGCGCATGAAGCCATCCGTCCATCAGATGTGGAAGTGCTGGCCGAGCAGCTCAAAGATATGGAAGCGGATGCGCAGAAACTGTATCAGCTTATCTGGCGTCAGTTTGTCGCCTGTCAGATGACACCGGCACAGTACGATTCGACCACGCTGACAGTCACGGCAGGGGATTACAAACTGAAGGCCAAAGGGCGTACGCTGCGCTTTGACGGCTGGACCAAAGTCATGCCTGCGCTGCGTAAGAATGATGAGGATCGTACTTTACCACCGGTTAACGTTGGCGATGAGCTGAGCCTGCAGGACCTGTTACCCAGCCAGCACTTTACCAAGCCACCGGCTCGCTTTAGTGAAGCTTCACTGGTCCGTGAGCTGGAAAAACGCGGTATCGGCCGTCCTTCGACCTATGCGGCCATCATTTCCACTATCCAGGATCGTGGCTACGTCAGGGTGGAAAACCGCCGCTTTTACGCTGAAAAAATGGGCGAAATTGTCACCGATCGTCTGGAAGAGAACTTCCGCGAGCTGATGAATTACGACTTTACCGCTCACATGGAAAACAGCCTCGACCAGGTCGCCAACAATCAGGCGGAGTGGAAGGCGGTTCTGGATCGCTTCTTCTCCGATTTCAGCCAGCAGTTGGAACAGGCTGAGAAAGATCCGGAAGAAGGCGGAATGCAGCCGAATCAGATGGTCCTGACCTCCATCGACTGCCCAACCTGCGGCCGTAAAATGGGGATTCGGACAGCCAGCACCGGTGTTTTCCTGGGGTGTTCAGGCTATGCGTTACCGCCGAAAGAGCGTTGCAAGCAAACCATCAACCTGATTCCGGAAAATGAAGTTCTGAATATTCTGGAAGGGGACGATGCCGAAACCAACGCGCTGCGTGCCCGTCGTCGTTGCCAGAAATGTGGCACAGCGATGGACAGCTATCTGATTGATAACGGACGCAAGCTGCACGTTTGCGGTAACAACCCTGAGTGCGATGGTTATGAAATCGAAGAAGGGGAGTTTCGTATCAAGGGCTACGATGGTCCTGTCGTCGAGTGCGAAAAATGTGGTTCTGAAATGCACCTGAAAATGGGGCGTTTCGGTAAGTACATGGCCTGTACCAATGATGACTGTAAGAACACCCGTAAGATTTTGCGTAATGGCGATGTCGCCCCGCCGAAAGAAGATCCCGTGCCGCTGCCCGAACTGCCGTGTGAAAAATCGGATGCGTATTTTGTGTTGCGTGACGGTGCTGCCGGTGTGTTCCTGGCCGCCAATACCTTCCCCAAATCGCGTGAAACCCGCGCACCGTTGGTGGAAGAGCTGCAGCGTTTCCACGACCGTTTACCTGAGAAGTTGAAATATCTGGCCGAAGCGCCAGCAACCGATCCGGAAGGCAACAAGACGCTGGTGCGCTTTAGCCGTAAAACGAAACAGCAGTATGTGGCGTCTGAAAAAGACGGCAAAGCGACAGGCTGGTCAGCGTTTTACATTGACGGCAAGTGGCAGGAAGCGAAAAAGTAACCCTGTAAGGCCAGCATTGCTGGCCTTTTTTCCCCGCCTTATATCATTCCGTTCTACATTGATACTTAAAATGCTATAGTGGTTATAGCATTTCCGATCCCTTCTTTCTGCTCAGCACCTTTCACCCGCCTGGGCGACAGTACGCCACCCGGGGATGCGACTCTGTAACCGACCAGGATAACAACAGATATGAAATTACAGCAGTTGCGCTATATCGTAGAAGTCGTGAACCACAACCTGAATGTTTCATCGACAGCAGAAGGGCTTTACACCTCGCAGCCGGGCATCAGTAAGCAGGTCCGTATGCTGGAGGATGAGCTTGGGGTGCAGATTTTCGCCCGCAGCGGTAAGCACCTGACGCAGGTTACGCCCGCCGGTGAAGAAATCATTCGCATTGCACGCGAAGTGCTTTCCAAAGTGGATGCCATTAAATCTGTCGCAGGTGAACATACCTGGCCGGATAAAGGCTCGTTATATGTTGCCACTACGCACACTCAGGCGCGCTATGCGCTGCCCGGCGTGATTAAGGGCTTTATCGAACGTTATCCACGTGTCTCGCTGCATATGCATCAGGGTTCACCAACGCAGATTGCCGAGGCGGTTTCTAAAGGCAACGCAGACTTTGCAATTGCCACGGAAGCGCTCCACCTCTACGACGATCTCATTATGCTACCGTGCTATCACTGGAACCGCGCTATCGTGGTCACGCCAGACCATCCGCTGGCGGGAAAAGGGCAGGTGACGATAGAGGAGCTGGCCGATTTTCCGCTGGTAACCTATACCTTCGGCTTCACCGGACGCTCCGAGCTGGATACCGCCTTTATGCGCGCGGGGTTGACGCCACGTATCGTCTTTACCGCAACGGATGCCGACGTCATTAAAACATATGTTCGCCTGGGGCTGGGCGTAGGGGTGATTGCGAGTATGGCGGTGGATCCCGTTGCTGATCCTGACCTCGTCAGAATTGAAGCCTCTGAAATCTTCACCAACAGTACGACGAAGATTGGTTTCCGCCGCAGCACCTTCCTGCGCAGTTATATGTATGACTTCATCCAGCGCTTCGCCCCCCATCTGACGCGCGATGTTGTGGATACGGCAGTGGCGTTGCGTTCCAACGAGGACATTGAGGCCATGTTTAAAGATATCAAGCTGCCGTTTAAGTAACGGTTATCTGTCGTCGCGTATTCTCAGGCTGCTTAGTGCAGCCTTTTTTATGCAAGAATGTTAGCGCCATGTTTATATTGAGAAGTTTCATTATCTTTTTGTAAATGTAACGTCGATCACATGTTTAAAGCTTGCTGTATCTTAAATGCGAAATACGACACATTTTTGACGCGATTTCTTTGCGGGCTGCCAGGATTATTCCCATACTCCAGTTAACGCTTGATGGAGAAGCTTTTATTTAGGGGTTAGTTAACACGGTCTTTAGTAATGACTGGATCTGAAGTTAAATTAACTCAAATTTTTGTCAGGCGGATTTTAATAGTATGGGTAATAAGTCATTAATCGTTACTTAAGTAATTTTACAGTTTTGATAAATTGCGTTAATCGTTTTGTGCAATAAAAATGACTGGATTTTTGGCCTTAACGGGTTTAGGATTCCTCCTAAATCTTAATTGATGTTATCAATCGTTTTATTGAGAGTGATTATCAAAAACTATGGCTACGAGACTGACTGTTGATCCGGGCTTCCCGGCTAAAAGCACCAAGGTTAAGCGTACAGGTAACACTCGTCGCAATGCCTGGTTAACTGTGTTCGCTGCCTCAGCGCTGTTCTGGGTGGTTGTAGCATTAATGATTTGGCGCATCTGGGGTTAAGCCATGTGGGCAAACGCACTCTGCCATAAGCACACCATGACGACTCGTCAGCATCGTCTCTCTGGCTATAAAGCGAAAGAGCCGGTTGCAAAGGCGGAAAAAGTGACTATCCCCGAAAGTTGGGATCTCAACGAGCATCAGCGTAATTTCATCGAGTCCTTTCTGGACCCGAAAACAAAATAATTTTACATCGCGTTTTTCTTTCGACATTTCTTCTGTCTTTCTGACTTACTTAATTAAGCGCTCTTCACACGTTGCATAAATGATGTCATCCCTTATCAGGATGCGAGTACGGCTTTTATTGCCCTTTCTACGCAGGAGTATTGCTATGAATATGATTAAAATGACCTGGTTTAGTGCTTATGCGTTCTCATTTACCGTGTGGATGGCAGCGCTCTGGGCAGCGCTATAATTTAAACGTGTCTCTTTCTCAATAATGCCTCGTAACATTGCGGGGCATTTTTGTTTGCGTCCGATTGTAGCAATCTGTGTTGTAATCAAAACGTTAACAAAAAAGTGGTCTATCTTTATACTAAACCTTGTTGTCTCTGAGGTTTAAAGACCATGTATTATAAAGGAGGAGCTATGTCGTCATCCCTACGCGAGCAGAGTCAGGAAACACTGCAGGTAGATAATCACAACTATCACATCTTCAGTCTACCTCGCGCTTCACAACATCTCGGTAACATTGATCGGTTGCCTAAATCCCTCAAAGTGCTGTTAGAAAACCTGTTGCGCTGGCAGGATGGCGACTCAGTCACTGAGGAAGATATTCAGGCGCTGGTTGACTGGCAAAAAACCGGCCACGCCGACAGGGAAATTGCTTACCGCCCGGCCCGTGTTTTAATGCAGGATTTCACCGGCGTACCCGCCGTTGTTGATTTAGCCGCGATGCGCGAAGCGGTGAACCGACTGGGCGGAGACGTGAATAAAGTCAACCCACTGTCCCCGGTTGATCTGGTCATTGACCACTCCGTCACCGTTGACCATTTTGGCGACGACGATGCTTTTGAAGAGAACGTGCGGCTGGAGATGGAACGCAACCATGAGCGTTACGTCTTCCTGCGCTGGGGCCAGAAAGCCTTTGACCAGTTCCGGGTGGTGCCACCGGGAACCGGGATCTGTCACCAGGTAAACCTTGAATACCTGGGGAAAGCAATCTGGCAGCAGCAGATAAACGGCGAAACCTATGCCTGGCCGGACACCTTAGTCGGGACGGATTCTCATACCACGATGATCAATGCGCTTGGCGTGCTGGGATGGGGCGTCGGCGGGATTGAAGCCGAAGCGGCGATGCTGGGGCAACCGGTGTCTATGCTGATCCCGGATGTCGTGGGCTTCAAACTCACTGGCAAACTGCGGCCGGGCATTACCGCGACCGATCTGGTGCTAACGGTGACGCAAATGTTGCGTAAGCACGGCGTGGTGGGCAAATTTGTAGAATTCTATGGTGATGGCCTGGCCGATCTGCCGCTGGCGGACCGCGCAACCATCGCCAATATGGCACCGGAATACGGCGCCACCTGCGGTTTCTTCCCTGTCGATGAAGTGACACTGAGCTATATGACCTTAACCGGACGCGATGCCGAACAGGTTGCGCTGGTAGAACATTATGCTAAACGCCAGGGAATGTGGCGTAATGCGGGCGATGAACCTGTCTTCACCAGCAGTCTTGCGCTGGACATGAATGATGTTGAATCAAGTCTGGCCGGACCAAAACGCCCACAGGATCGCGTGTCCCTGGGCGATGTCCCGGCGGCGTTCGACGCCAGCAATGAACTGGAAGTCAACCACGCGCAGAAACCTCACAAAGAAGTCACCTACACGGACAGCGACACCGGACTTTCCCATACCCTGACCGACGGCGCGGTGGCCATTGCGGCGATCACCTCGTGTACAAACACCTCAAACCCAAGTGTCCTGATGGCCGCAGGTTTACTGGCGAAAAAGGCGGTAGAGCGGGGCCTGAAACGTCAGCCGTGGGTCAAGGCATCGCTTGCCCCGGGCTCTAAAGTGGTTTCCGACTATCTGGCCGTCGCACAACTGACGCCGTTCCTCGATAAACTGGGCTTTAATCTGGTCGGTTATGGCTGTACAACCTGTATCGGTAACTCCGGTCCGCTGCCGGATGCGATCGAATCGGCGATTAAAGAGGGCGACCTCACAGTAGGGGCCGTGCTGTCGGGTAACCGTAATTTCGAAGGCCGTATTCATCCGCTGATTAAAACCAACTGGCTGGCTTCACCGCCGCTGGTGGTGGCCTATGCGCTCGCGGGGAATATGAAGATCAACCTGCAAACTGATCCGCTCGGACAGGATCGGGATGGCAAGCCGGTCTTTTTGAAAGATATCTGGCCTTCACCTGAAGAAATCGCGACAGCGGTACAGCAGGTTACCAGCGATATGTACCACAAAGAGTATGCGGAAGTCTTTGACGGTACGCCCGAATGGCAGGCGATCAAAGTCAGCGAAGCCGCGACCTATGACTGGGACGAAGGATCAACCTATATCCGTCTGTCACCGTTCTTTGATGACATGGAAAAAACGCCCAAACCGGTCGAAGACATTCGTGGTGCGCGTTTGCTGGCTATTCTGGGGGATTCGGTCACAACAGATCATATTTCACCGGCAGGCAGCATCAAAGCAGAAAGCCCGGCAGGGCGCTATCTGTTGGCGCATGGTGTCGAGCGCAATGACTTCAATTCCTATGGCTCGCGTCGTGGTAACCACGAAGTCATGATGCGCGGAACCTTTGCCAACATTCGTATCCGCAATGAAATGGTGCCGGGCGTTGAGGGTGGATATACCAAACATTATCCGAGTGGTGAACAACTGGCCATTTACGATGCCGCGATGAAATATCAGGCCGAAGGCGTGCCGCTGGCCGTCATTGCCGGTAAAGAGTACGGGTCAGGTTCGAGTCGTGACTGGGCAGCGAAGGGACCGCGTCTGCAGGGCGTTCGCGTGGTGATCGCCGAATCGTTCGAACGTATCCACCGCTCTAATCTGATCGGTATGGGGATCTTACCGCTGGAATTCCCCCAGGGCGTAACGCGTAAAACATTAGGACTGAAAGGGGATGAGTCGATTGACGTTGAGAACCTGTCACAGCTCACGCCGGGCTGCACCGTGCCAGTGACAATCACGCGTGCCGATGGCAGCAAAGAGAAGCTGGATACCCGCTGTCGCATTGATACCGGTAATGAGCTGACCTATTACCGCAACGACGGTATTCTGCATTATGTGATTCGAAATATGCTCAACTGATACGAAAAAGCCGGGGAAACCCGGCTTTTTTATTCACTGCTTCGGCAACAGATGGCCCATTTTTTCGGCTTTGGTATCGAGATAGTGCGCATTTTTGGGATTCCGTCCCACCACCAACGGCACACGTTCAACGATGTTAATACCGGCTTCGCTCAGGATTTCAACCTTCCGCGGATTATTTGTAAGCAGGCGAACCTCGTTCACCCCAAGGAGCTTAAACATATCTGCGCAGAGCGTGAAGTCACGTTCATCAGCGGCAAAACCGAGCTGATGGTTAGCTTCAACCGTGTCATACCCTTTGTCCTGCAAAGCGTAAGCGCGAATTTTATTCAGCAGACCGATATTGCGGCCTTCCTGGCGGTGATAAAGCAATACACCACGTCCTTCTTCGGCAATGGCATTCAGCGCAGCTTCAAGTTGAAAGCCGCAATCGCAACGCAGGCTGAACAGCGCATCACCGGTAAGACATTCCGAATGAACGCGCGCCAGGACCGGTTCGTTATCATTGATATCGCCAAAGACCAGAGCAACGTGGTCGTGACCGGTTGCCAGTTCTTCAAAACCTACCATCAGGAAATCTCCCCATGGCGTTGGCAGTTTGGCTTCTGCCACCCGTTTAAGCTGCATGTGACTCTCCAGAACCATCAGAGGATGCACTATCATCATGATAGTGCACAGGCCGATGTGGCCCGACAAACGTGCAATATTGTGCCACAACCGCGAGGTTGGCTGTTAATCTGTGTAAACGATTGTTGTGATAAAGCACGATTATCTAATCCGTAAAGGTTATGTTATTCTTTTTTAAGCTAAAGTTTTACCGGTATGACGGCTTTTCATCAGCAAAAAGGGAAAAGGGATGGTTAAAATTTTGCAACGTACCACAGCAGGGATGGTGTTACTGCTGATGATGCCATTAGCCGTGTGGCTGTCCGGCTGGCAATGGCAACCCGAGGAAAGTAACACGTTTCTGAGAGTCCTGTTCTGGATGACAGAAACGGTGACCCGGCCATGGGGCATACTGACCAGCCTGGTGTTAAGTGCCTGGGTATTATGGTGTCTTCGCTTTCGGCTTAAACCGGCATTGCTGCTGTTGCTGATCATGAATGTCACGATTCTGGCAGGCCAGTATACCAAATCATTCATTAAAGAGCGGGTGCAGGAACCCCGACCTTATGTGGTATGGCTGGAGAAAACGCACGGTCTGGATGACAAAACCTTCTATCAGTTAAACCGCACCCAGCGTGGTGAACGCGTTACCGCACTGATTGCGGATGAATCGCATATTCCGGTCTGGCTGAAAAAGCACTGGGCGTTTGAAACAGGGTTTGCCTTCCCGTCAGGTCATACCTTGTTCGCGGCGAGCTGGGCATTACTGGTTATTGGCCTGCTATGGCCGCGCCGGCATTATAAAACGATAGTGCTGGTCGGCGTTTGGGCGGTGGGCGTTATGGGAAGCCGCTTGTTACTGGGTATGCACTGGCCGCGCGATCTTGCCGTTGCCACCGTGCTGTCCTGGTTTTTGGTGGTCATCGCCACCTGGCTTGCCCAGCGCTTTTGTGGACCGCTGACGTTGCCCCCCGACGAGCAAAAGGAAGTGGCAGAACGCGACCAGGGATTGTAATTGCGCCGTTCAGCCTCATATCTTGCGACTGAACCGCGCAAAAGTGCTTCGCCTGACGCTGCAAGGAGCAGTATTTCTGCCGTAATTTTGGCATACTTTGATTCGACAACCTCACAACAGGATGCACTGTGAAATATTTGCTGATTTTTTTAGTGGTTTTGGTCATTTTTATCATTTCTGTGACCCTTGGCGCACACAACGACCAGGTTATCACCTTTAACTATCTGCTGGCGCAGGGCGATTTCCGTATCTCCACTTTACTGGCAACGTTGTTCGGTGTGGGCTTCCTGCTGGGCTGGGTCATTTGTGGGTTGTTCTGGCTGCGTGTTCGCGTCTCGCTGGCGAACGCCCAACGTAAAATTAAACGTCTGCAGGCTCAGGTTGATCAGAATGCGCCTGGCACAGGTGGTAAACCGTTGCCGCCAACCGTGCAGGAATAAGATTCCATGTTAGAACTGCTGTTTCTGTTACTGCCTGTTGCGGCGGCCTATGGCTGGTACATGGGACGCCGTAGTGCGCAGCAGGACAAACAACAGGAATCCAACCGCTTGTCACGCGAATACGTGGCCGGCGTTAACTTTCTGCTGTCCAACCAACAGGATAAAGCGGTCGATCTGTTCCTTGATATGCTGAAGGAAGACAGCGGCACCGTTGAGGCGCATCTCACGCTGGGAAACCTGTTCCGCTCCCGCGGTGAAGTTGACCGTGCGATTCGAATCCATCAGTCGTTAATGGAAAGTGCTTCCCTGAGCTATGAGCAGCGTTTATTGGCTATCCAGCAACTGGGGCGCGATTACATGGCCGCGGGGCTTTATGACCGCGCAGAAGACATGTTTAAACAGCTCACCGATGAAACGGATTTCCGCATTGGTGCCCTGCAGCAGTTATTGCTTATTCATCAGGCGACCAGCGACTGGCTTCAGGCGATTGAGGTCGCTGAGCGCCTGGTGAAATTAGGCAAAGACAAGCAGAAGGGCGAGATCGCGCATTTCTACTGTGAACTGGCTTTGCAGGCGATGAGCAGCGACGATCTTGACCGCGCAATGACGCTGTTGAAAAAGGGCGAGGCGGCAGATCGCCAGAGTGCGCGAGTCTCCATTATGATGGGACGCATTCTGATGGAGAAAGGGGAGTACGGCAAAGCGGTTGAGCATCTGCAACGTGTACTGGATCAGGACAAAGAACTGGTCAGTGAAACGCTGCCGATGCTGGAGACCTGTTTTCAGCGACTTAATCAGCCCGACGCCTGGGCCGCCTTTCTCAAACGCTGCGTGGAAGAAAATACCGGCGCCGCCGCAGAACTTTATCTTTCCGCGATTCTGGAGCAAGAGCAGGGCGCGGAAGCCGCACAAAATTACATTAATCATCAGTTACAGCGTCATCCCAATATGCGCGTGTTTCATCGCCTGATGGAGTTTCACCTGCATGAGGCGGAAGACGGTCGCGCCAAAGAGAGTCTGATGGTCCTGCGCGACCTGGTCGGCGAACAAATCCGGACCAAGCCGCGCTACCGTTGCCAGAAATGCGGGTTTACTGCCCATGCGCTCTACTGGCATTGTCCTTCCTGCCGCACCTGGTCATCGGTCAAACCGATTCGGGGACTCGACGGGCAATAACTGCGCACGCGATGCGCACTGTTGCCTGTCTTTCTGGTGCCTAATTTAGTTACAACATACTATAAAGAACCTGTTCACCAGCCTGCATCAGCACCGTGCGAATATCGCCTCGCAGGATAACAGGGATTGTGATGGGAAATGCGGGCAGGTAGAATGCGTGCCGTTTGTCTAACGCGCCAGCAGGTGCCTACCGCAGAGGAAATAGCATGGCCTTATCCCCGACTTCACCCGTGTTAGTGGCGCTTGATTACCACGATTTAAACAGCGCGCTGCATTTTGTTGATCAGATAGAGCCAGGTAGCTGTCGCCTGAAAGTGGGCAAAGAAATGTTCACCTTATTTGGCCCTCAGTTGGTCAAAACGCTGCAACAACGCGGCTTTGAAATCTTCCTCGACCTGAAATTCCATGATATTCCCAATACAACGGCCCATGCTGTCGCCGCCGCCGCCGATCTTGGTGTCTGGATGGTGAATGTGCACGCCAGCGGCGGTGCGCGTATGATGAACGCCGCCCGGGAAGCGTTAGTGCCTTTTGGGCAGCAAGCGCCGTTACTGATTGCCGTCACCGTCCTGACCAGTATGAATGCAGATGACTTGCTGGGTCTGGGTATCACGCTTTCGCCGGCAGAGCAGGCCGAGCGCCTGGCAAAGCTGACCCACGAATGTGGCCTGGATGGTGTGGTTTGTTCCGCCCACGAAGCCGCCCGATTTAAACAGGTCATTGGCAGGGACTTCACGCTGGTCACGCCAGGCATCCGGCCAGCAGGCAGCGACGCCGGCGATCAGCGTCGCGTAATGACGCCGCAGCAGGCGAAGCTCGCCGGGGTGGATTATATGGTCATTGGCCGCCCGGTTACACAGTCTGCTAACCCGGCGGCGACGCTGAAAGCCATAATCAATGATCTGGAGGCGGTAAAATGAATCGTGACAACCCACTTGTATATTCCACAGACTCAGGCCGCATTGTGCAACCCGAACAGAAAGTGGAACGTCCTAAAGGGGACGGCATTGTTCGTATCCAGCGCCAGACCAGCGGCCGGAAAGGCAAGGGCGTTTGCCTGATAACTGGCGTGGACATGGATGACGGTGCACTGAATCTTCTGGCTGCCGAGCTAAAAAAGAAATGCGGTTGTGGCGGATCGGTGAAAGACGGTGTCATTGAAATTCAGGGCGACAAACGTGATTTACTTAAAAGCCTGCTGGAAGCCAAAGGTATGAAAGTAAAACTGGCGGGCGGTTAAAATAAAAAACCGGGCGACTTGTGTAGCCCGGCTTATGGTGTAGATGCGCTGCGTAGCCGTTAATTATTTTAATTGCGGTTCTTAGTGAATCTGATGACCGATAATGCCACCTACTGCGGCGCCGCCGACTGTACCCAGCGCGCTGCCGTTGGTCAGTACTGAACCACCAATGGCACCCGCACCTGCACCAATCGCAGTATTGCGGTCACGCTTAGACCAGTTAGAACAGCCGCTTAACGCCACAACCAGGGTGGTCGCTAATACCGCAACGGTCAATTTTTTCATTGTAATTGTCATAAACTTCTCCTTTATTGTGTTTGCAGAGGCAACACACTAAGTATAGCTTTGAAATTTTTTCAGGCCGCCTGTGCCGCATTATTACCGCATCCTTTTAGTATAAAAACGCGGACACCATGGACGATCTGTTTGTAGCGGCTGAAAAGCACCAGTAGCAGGTGGACCTGCCCGACGCCTGACAGAATTCTATTCATTTTGAAGGTTTTCCGAAGAGGGATAATTCTTAATTCTCAGCACAATTTTCCATTCACAGCCATTTTCCGCTGCTTTTTAGCCATTTGCTCCATAACGTTTTTTCTGCCTGCTCCGCAAAATGTTAAGACCTTATTCAGCAGGAGAAAAAAATGCTGGAACATCTGAAACAACAGGTTCTGGAAGCCAATCTCGATCTTCCTAAACATAACCTTGTTACCTTCACCTGGGGCAATGTCAGCGCCCTCGATCGTGAGCAGGGTTTGCTGGTGATTAAGCCTTCCGGCGTCAGTTACAATGTAATGAAAGTGGATGACATGGTAGTGGT
The DNA here is from genome assembly GCF_003201175.1 of Pantoea sp. PNA 03-3. Lineage (NCBI taxonomy): Bacteria > Pseudomonadati > Pseudomonadota > Gammaproteobacteria > Enterobacterales > Erwiniaceae > Pantoea > Pantoea sp. PNA 03-3. Next base: position 243,139 of record NZ_QICO01000001.1, read on the forward strand.
GGATCTGGCGAGCGGAGAGGTTATCGAAGGCACAAAACGTCCTTCCTCTGACACGGCTACGCACCGGGCGCTTTATCTGGCCTGGCCCGAAGTAGGTGGAATTGTCCATACGCACTCACGCCACGCCACCATCTGGGCGCAGGCTGGTCGTGCCATTCCGGCCTGGGGAACCACACACGCGGACGACTTCTACGGTGAAATTCCCTGTACCCGCGCCATGCGTGACGAGGAGATTCAACAGCAATACGAGTGGAATACGGGTGAAGTGATTATTGAAACCTTTGCGCAGCGTGGGCTTTCTCCCACTGCGATTCCCGCCGTGCTGGTGAATTCACATGGCCCCTTCGCGTGGGGCAAAGATGCCCATGCGGCGGTGCACAGCGCGGTGGTGCTGGAAGAGGTGGCGTATATGGGATTGTTCAGTCAGCAGCTGACGGCCGGTCTTCCCCCCATCCAGCAAACCCTGCTCGATCTGCATTACTTGCGCAAGCATGGTGAAAATGCCTGGTACGGCCAGAAATAAGGTTGAGGGCGCAGCCTGGTCTGCGTCCTGATTTGCGCGTTACGCACGGCTTACGTGGCGTGAAAGTCTCTTCAGTGCCCGTTATCGGTTGGCGCTGTTCTGCCAGCGAGTCGCGTGCTATCAAGAAATCATACTAATCAATTAAATGTCGTGCATCAGGGATCACTCTGGAATTTATCTTGTAAATCAATCTCTCATTTGGTCTGGCCTCACTCTGGATTAGGCTGATGTGGCGCAATTAGCGCATCAAAATAACAGAGGATGAGACAATGACCGTGATTAACCAACCCACATGCAGACTGTTTTCCGAAGCCGGACAAACCACGCAGTTAGTGGCTTATTACGAAGAAGGGAGACGTACCATGTGGATGATGTTACGCGCCCAACCGCGCCCCAGCTTTAATCATGAACTGATTGAAGAGATCATGAATCTCAGTTACGCGGCCCAGCGTTCTGGCTTACCCATCGACTTCTGGGTCACCGGCTCGTTAGTGCCACAAATGTTTAATGCTGGTGGTGATTTGCGCTTCTTTGTGGAGTGTATCCGTAATAATCGCCGGGAAGCGTTGCGTGCCTATGCACGCGCCTGTGTTGACTGCATTCATTCTGCCGCGCGTGGCTTTGACACCGGAGCCGTGACGCTGGCAATGATTGAGGGCAGTGCACTGGGCGGCGGTTTTGAGGCAGCGCTGGCGCATCACTTTATCCTGGCGCAAAACAACGCCCGTATGGGTTTTCCGGAGATTGCGTTTAACCTGTTTCCGGGTATGGGCGGCTATTCATTAGTCGCCCGGCGTTCGGGCATGAAGCTGGCGGAGGAGCTGATCATCGAAGGCGAATCCCACAGCGCAGAGTGGTACGAAACGCGGGGGCTGGTTGACAAAGTGTTTCAGCCAGGCGACAGCTACCGTGCCACCCGGACGTTCATTGATACCTTGCGGCCCAAACTCAATGGAGTGCGCGCTATGCTGAAGGCGCGCCAGCGCGTATTGCAGCTTTCCCGCGCCGAGTTAATGGACATCACGGAAGACTGGGTCGATTACGCCTTTTCGCTTGAAGCAAAAGATATCGCCTATATGGAGCGTTTAGTCCAGTTACAAAACCGCCACACCGCATCACTGCGTAAAGCGGGTTAGGGACTTAAGCGTTTACTTGCGGGCAGGATGCTGAGCCAGCCAATGCCCAAACTGTTCGGCGGGCATTGGTTTTGCGTAGAAATAGCCTTGTCGACCATCGACGCCATTCTTCAGCACGAAGGCCTCTTCATCGGCGGTTTCTATGCCTTCGGCAATAACCTGTAAATCCAGCGCCTTGGCAACCGCAACAATCGCGCGCACCAGCGACTGGGAGACAGGGCGTTTATTCACATTGCGGATAAAACTTTGATCCAGCTTAATGGCGTTAATAGGCACTCGTGCCAGCTGTGATAACGAGGAATAACCGGTACCAAAATCATCCAGATGGACCTGGGCACCCAGCTCCTGGAACTTGTGCATTAACTTCAGCGCTTCCGCTTCGTTCTCAATCAGACAGCTCTCCGTGAGTTCGATATCGATCGGGCTTTCCGTTAAACCGGCGTCAGTCAGCGCCTGCTTCAGATCGCTGTAGATCGACTGATCCATCAACTGGCGCGCGGAGACGTTGACGGCCACGCGCAGATGAATATCCTGCTGGCGCCATGCGATAATCTGTTTCAACACATTGAGCATCACCCAGCGCCCCAGCGGCACAATCAGTCCTGAATCTTCAGCATAGGGGATAAAGTCAGCAGGCGAGACCAGTCCGCGCTCGGGTGAATGCCAGCGCACCAACGCTTCGGCACTGCGTACTTTTCCGTCCGTGTCCACTTTGGGTTGGTAGTGCACCAGTAAATGGTCCTGCTCCAGCGCTTTGCGAAGATTGGTATCAAGCCACAGATATTCAAATACCCGCCGGTTCATCTCTTCAGCAAAAACGCAATATTTACCGCGATTGTTCTCTTTGGCGTGATACATCGCCGTATCGGCATTGCGGATCAGGCATTCACGATCTTCCCCGTGCAGCGGCGCGATGGCAATGCCGATGGAGCAGCCGCTGTAAACTTCGATAAGGCCAATGCGGAAGGGCTGACGTAACCGATCCAGAATGCGCGTCGCCATCGCTTCCAGCGCCGTTTGGCTGGTCTGTTCGGCCAGCACCACAAACTCATCACCGCCAAGGCGTCCCAGCGTCTGGTTCTTACTCAGACAACTCAGAATAGCCAGCGACACCGCCTGCAGCAGTTGATCGCCAAACATATGGCCATAAGCGTCATTCACTTTTTTGAAATTATCCAGGTCCAGATAGACCACACCGGTTTCACTGCCTTCCGCCCGCTCCAGCGCCTGACTGATTTGCTGATGTATCGCGTGACGGTTGGGCAGGCCGGTAATACCATCCGTATTGGCCATGACACGCAGTCGCTCCTGAGCGCGACGTTCTTCGGTAATATCCGTTCCGGAACAGATGAGGAAAATTTCATTTTTTCCGCTGCCGCTGTGAACAAACTTATTACGAAACAGAAAGAGTCGCTGTCCCTTCATCGTTTTGATCCAGCGTTCGACTTCATAAGAGTTACCATCACGGAAGAAGCCCGCAATGTTGCGACGCGACGCTGCCGCCTCCTGCTTGGTCATAAATAGCTGAAAAACATTCCGGCCAATCACATCCTGCTCATACAGGCCGGTGTACTCTTCGCTGAGTCGGTTAAAGCGCTGAATATTGCCCCGCTGGTCAAGAATGACGATAACGGAATTGGCCTCTGAAACTACCTGTTCCGCAAAGGATAGCCCCAGCGTCAGATCGCGTGCGACCGCCGATGTATCGCCCCAGGCGGATGCGGTACCGGCCCAGACAGACTGATTGATGCGCCGTCCGACAAAATGCATGGCCACCTGCTCACCATGGATTGTTAACGTCAGGTTGATACTGGAAGTAATCACTGGCATAGCTCGCAGTAAACTGCACTGGCCAGGCGTCAGCGGCACAGCAACACTCGTATTCGATGATTCATCTAAGGCAAAAAGCAGCGCATCGCTGTCCGCGCTTAACCGCCAATGAGGGCTGGTTGTACCAAACAAGGTATACAACAATGATTGCCCTTGTTCATCGGTCATGATCACTCCCTCCGGGAAGTCCATAGCTGACGTTATCTCATTATTTTAGCAACAGTATTCATCTACTGATGTCAGCACAAGATGAAAGTGTATTTATTTTACTTTCCAGAAAAAACAGGAACAAAAAACCCCGCCGAAGCGGGGCCGGCAGGCGGTTCAGCACGGACATTTACCCAGTTTTCCAGCCTGACTGGGAAAGCGGGCGTCCAGACAATAACGATGAAAGTCACGCTCGCTCATCGGCGGCAGGTCTGGATGATGCTGCCGCATGTGCTGCAGGTATTTTTGGTAGTCCTGAACGCCCACCATCAGACGAAAGCTTTGCTGTAGCCCCTGCCAGAATGCCCGCCAGCGAAAGCCAGGGCGGACGGGAGCATAGCGTAATTCGCAGCGCACAATTTGCCACGTCCCTGTTGGCCGTGTTACACGATGAATGCTGTCAGACATGGCGAATCTCCTTCCGCAACGTGGTCGCGGACTCATGCGTGGTAGGTACCTCACTGCGCAGGGCACGACGAATCACAAAAAAAGCCGCAATGAGCATGGTGACGGCGACCAGCATAAAGAACCCGCACAGGGCCGCGTTAATCTGGTTACTGAAAACGATGGTGTGCATATCGGCGACGGTTTTCGCCGGTGCGATAATCACGCCTTCATCCAGACCTTTACGGAATTTATTGGCCTGCGCCAGAAAGCCGATGGACGGTTTTTCGTGGAAAATCTTCTGCCATCCCGCGGTCATTGAGGTAATAAACAGCCAGATCGTTGGCAGAATGGTCACCCACGCATAACGCTGCTTCTTCATTTTAAACAGCACCACGGTGCCCAGAATCAGCGCCATGGAGGCCAGCATCTGGTTACCGATGCCAAACAATGGCCATAGCGTATTGATGCCGCCCAGCGGATCAATCACGCCCTGATACACAAAGAATCCCCAGCCTGCCACCGCAACGGTCGTACCCGCAAGGTTACCCAGCCAGGAGCGGTTATTGGCCATCGACGGCACCATGGTGCCCACCAGGTCCTGCACCATAAACCGACAGGCACGCGTACCGGCATCGACGGCAGTCAGAATAAACAGGGCTTCAAACAGAATGGCAAAGTGATACCAGAAGGCCATCATGGCGCGACTGTTAACCACCTCGGTAATGATATGGGCCATACCGACGGCGAATGTCGGGGCGCCGCCAGCACGGGACAGAATGGAGGCTTCCCCTACATCCCGTGCAATTCCACTTAACATCTCCGGTGTAACGACAAAGCCCCAGCCGTTGATCACCTGGGCGGCATTTTCAACGGTGGTGCCAATCAGCGCCGCCGGGGCATTCATCGCAAAATACACGCCGGGATCCAGCACTGAGGCGCAAATCAGCGCCATTATGGCGACAAACGACTCCATCAACATCGCGCCGTAGCCAATAAAGCGAATGTGGCTTTCCCGCTCCACGAGTTTTGGGGTGGTTCCGCTGGAAACCAGCGCATGAAAGCCGGAAATCGCCCCGCAGGCAATAGTGATAAACAGGAACGGGAACAGAGCCCCTGAGAAGACCGGGCCGGTGCCGTCAATGAAGCGGGTCACGGCGGGCATCTTCATCTCTGGCATGGCGAACACAATACCTACAGCCAGACCAACGATGACGCCAATTTTCAGAAAGGTCGAGAGGTAGTCCCTCGGTGCTAACAGCAGCCACACCGGTAATACCGATGCGATAAAACCATAAATGACCAGCACCCAGGTCAGTGACGTGCCTTTCAGGGTAAAGAACGGCCCCCAGTAGGGATGTTGTGCAACATCGCCACCGTAAATAATGGCCGCCATCATCAGCACAAAACCAATCAGTGAGACTTCAGCAATTTTACCGGGGCGCAGAAAGCGCATGTAGATGCCCATAAACAGCGCGATAGGGATCGTTGCGGCAATGGTAAACAGGCCCCAGGGGCTGTTCGCCAGTGCCTTCACCACCACCAGCGCCAGCGCGGAAAGGATAATAATCATCACGCCCAGCGCACCCAGCATAGTGATGACGCCAGCGAAGGCCCCCAGCTCCTGACGGGCCATTTCGCCCAGTGAACGGCCATCGCGTCGGGTCGAGATAAACAGCACCAGGAAATCCTGAACCGCACCGGCCAGCATCACGCCGACCAGAATCCAGATCGTGCCAGGTAAAAAGCCCATCTGCGCGGCCAGAATCGGACCGACCAACGGGCCCGCACCGGCGATAGCGGCAAAATGGTGACCAAACAGCACCCATTTGTTGGTGGGGACGTAGTCCAGACCGTCGCTGAGACGTTCAGCAGGCGTCAGGCGACGATCGTCGAGTTCGAAAATGTTGTGGGCGATAAAGAGGCTGTAAAAACGATAGGCAATGCTGTAACAGGCGACTGCGGCAACCACCAGCCAGACTGCGTTGACGTGTTCGCCGCGATTAAGCGCCAGCATCGCGAACGCGCCCGCGCCAGTTAACGCCACCGCTAACCAGATCACGCCGGTTTTGACGTTCTTCATAACTCACTCCTTGTAGAGACCGAATGGAAGGCGATCGAATACAACGAGCTAACGTTAATGTAATGGAATGTAAGTGAAAGTTAATAAGGAGAGAACTGTGAAGCGCAGTGCAAATTTAGCGTGTGCGGAAGCGGTACGTCAGGAATGAGCGGGACAGGCTATCCTGTCCCGCTGGATAATACTCAGGCTGCGGGGCGAGCGACGACGCTGCGGGTTTCCATACGCACTTCGGCGATGGTCACGTCGATCACATCGGTCACGCGGTAAACCACTTCACCTTTGATCTGCACTGTGCCGCTTTCCTGGCTGCACACCAGTTCGTCACGAACGGAGTGCAGGAACGGAGCAGGGATAAACGCCACTGCGCCATTCTCCAGCAAACGCACGCGCATGCCACCACGGGAAATATCGATAATTTCCGCGCTGAATTTACGATCTGTCGCCGCAAAAGGTGACAGGTAACGGGCATAAAGCCAGTCGCCCACGTCACGCTCGGCCATGCGGTTAAGACGGCGGCGCTCGCTCATGGTGACCGTGACAGCGTCATCGGGCCGGGCGATCGACTCACCACGCACGATGGCTTTCAGCAGGCGATGGTTGATCATGTCGCCAAATTTACGAATCGGTGAGGTCCAGGTAGCATAGGCTTCCAGGCCCAGACCGAAGTGCGGGCCAGGTTCGGTGGTGATTTCCGCATACGTCTGGAAACGACGAATACGGCTGTCCAGGAACTGGGTCGGCTGGGCATCCAGCTCCCGGCGCAGCACACGGAAACCGTCCAGCGTGGTAATCGCTGAAGGATCTGCCGTAATCCCATGTGTCGCCAGCACGGCGGCGGCCTGCTCGGCGTTGGCAGTATCGAAGCCTGCATGGACGTTATAGATCCCAAAGCCCAGCTTATCGCGCAGCACCTCGGCCGCACAGATGTTGGCCAGAATCATGGCTTCTTCAACGATTCGGTTGGCAATGCGACGCGGTTCAGCGACGATATCCAGCACTTCGCCTTTCTCGCCCAACAGGAAGCGGTAATCCGGGCGATCTTTAAACACCAGCGCGTGGGCCTGGCGCCATTCGCCGCGAGACAGGCACAATTGATGCAGCAGGCGGATCTGATTCGCAATCGCGTCATTCTGCGGCTGCCACTCGCCGCTGTTCTCCAGCCAGTCAGAAACCTCGTCGTAGACCAGTTTGGCTTTCGATTCGATCCAGGCCGCGAAGAAGTGCACATCAGACAGGCTGCCATCCTGCGCCACGGTGACGCGACAGGCCAGTACCGGGCGACGCACATCAGGGCGCAGGGAGCAGACATCATCGGAAAGCTCGCGCGGCAGCATCGGGATATTAAAGCCCGGCAGGTAGTTGGTGAACGCACGTTGCGCGGCAAGCTTATCCAGCTCGCTGCCTTCAGCCACGTAAGCGGTCGGATCGGCAATGGCGACCGTCAGGCGCAGGGCATTGTCTTCCAGCGCCTCAACATAGAGCGCATCGTCCATATCTTCTGTGCTGGCGCTGTCGATAGTCACGAAATCCAGCGCGGTCAGGTCTTCACGCTGCAGGTTTTCGTCCAGCATCTCGCCAAAACCCATTTCAGGGGCCTGGCGCTCCAGATTGTGACGTGACAGTGTCACCCACCACGGCGCAAGATGGTCTTCTGCGCTGACAATAAATTCGGTCAGTTCGGCATAAAAGCCGCGGTCACCCTTTAACGGATGACGTCGCATTTCCGCGACGGCCCAGTCGCCCTGTTGGAAATCGTGGGTCAGCCCACGTACCGGACGGCACTGAATGGCCTCTTTCAGCAGGGGATGATCGGGCACGATAGAAAGACGATCGTCTTTTTTCTGCACACGGCCTACAAAACGGCTCAGGAAAGGCTCGACCAGCGTTTCTGGTTCTGCGCTTTCACGATCTTTATCGGTGTGGATGACGGCAATAATACGGTCGCCGTGCATCACTTTCTTCATCTGCGGGGGCGGGATGAAATAACTTTTTTGTGCATCGACTTCCAGAAAGCCGAATCCCTTTTCGGTGCCTTTTACAACGCCTTCTGCACGCGGCGTTTGTGAATGGAGCTTCTCTTTAAGCTGCGCAAGCAGCGGATTATCCTGGAACATGATTTTTACGTTTCGTGGCCTAATAGCGGCTGACAGTTTTACGCGAATCGCGGTCCCGCGGCAAGGCAAAAAGCCGGACGAACCGGCTTTTTGCCTGGAGCAAAGCCTGAATCAGGCAATGCGTTGGGTGACCGTTGCCTGCGACAATTCCAGCTTAACCGGCACCGATTTCGAGGTTGGCGTACCGCTAATATCACCGTAGCTGTTCAGCGGAACCAGCGGGTTGGTTTCTGGATAATAGGCCGCCAGGTTGCCACGCGGGATGTTGTAAGGCACCAGCTTAAAGCCGCTCACGCGACGTGTTACGCCATCATTCCACAGGGTTTCAATGTCAACATTCTGGCCTTCGCTGAAGCCTAATGCCGCCATATCGTCCGGGTTGATAAAGACGACTTCACGCTGACCGTAAACGCCGCGATAGCGGTCATCAAGGCCGTAAATCGTCGTGTTGTACTGATCGTGCGAACGCAGGGTTTGCAGCGTGAAGGGCACCTCCTGATCCAACTGCGGAAACAGCGAGTCAGGCAGCGCGGCAGGGCTGAACTCGGCCTTACCGGTCGGCGTGTTGAAGCGCAGTTCGGCGGCGGCATTACCCAGATAGAACCCACCAGGCTGATCGCATTTGCTGTTAAAGTCGGCAAAGCCAGGAATCGTGGCTGCGATGTGATCGCGAATCAGGTTGTAGTCCGCCGCCAGATCCAGCCACTTCACCTTTTCATCGCCCAGTACCGCATGCGCAATGCTGGCGACAATCGACGTTTCTGAACGTTGTGTATCCGCCAGCGGAATACCCACGCCTTCAGACGCGTGCACCATGCTGAAGGAATCTTCCACGGTAATATACTGATTGCCCGTCGCCTGCAAATCGCGCTCGGTGCGGCCCAGCGTAGGCAGAATCAGGCCCTCATGACCGGGAACCAGATGGCTGCGGTTCAGTTTGGTACTGATATGCACGGTCAGGCCACAACGTGACAGCGCTTCTTCGGTGCGCGGTGAATCCGGTGCCGCCGCCGCCAGGTTGCCACCCAGCGCGATAAGCACTTTGATTTCGTCACGCAGCATGGCATTCAGTGCTTCAACGGTGTTATGACCTGCCGCACGCGGTGGCTCAAAATTGAAGTGCTGACCCAGCGCATCCAGGAACGGTTTTGCCGGTTTCTCATCAATGCCCATGGTGCGGTTACCCTGCACATTACTGTGACCACGAACAGGGCACAGACCCGCACCTTTTTTACCTAACTGGCCAAACAGCAGCTGCAGGTTAGTAATTTCGCGCACGGTATCGACGGAGTGTTTGTGCTGAGTGATACCCATCGCCCAGGTACAGATGACCCGATCGGCGCTCTGGTAAATCGCTGCCGCTTCACGGATCTGCGCTTCAGTCAGGCCGGACTGCGCCACAATCTGCATCCAGTCGGTGTTATCCACGGCGTCAAAGTAGGCTTCAACGCCGTGCGTTTTGGCATTCAGGAACGCCTGATCGAACAGGCCGCTTTCGCCTGCCGCAATGCGCGCGCGATGCGTTTCCAGCAGGGCTTTGACCATGCCGCGCACCGCGGCCATATCGCCACCCAGGTGCGGCTGATAATAGGCCGAGCTGATGGTACCGGCTTTCGAGGTCACAATTTCCAGCGGCTTCTGCGGATCGGCGAACCGTTCCAGACCGCGTTCGCGCAGCGTATTAAAGGTCACAATTTTTGCACCGTGATCGGCAGCGTGACGCAGGCTGTGCAACATGCGTGGATGGTTAGTGCCCGGATTCTGTCCAAAAACAAAAATCGCATCCGCGTGGTCAAAATCATCCAGACGAATCGTGCCTTTACCCACGCCAATGCTGCGCTTCAGTCCCGCACCGCTGGCTTCGTGACACATGTTCGAGCAGTCAGGGAAGTTATTGGTGCCCAGCATGCGGCCAAACAACTGATAAAGCCATGACGCTTCATTACTGGCGCGACCTGAGGTGTAAAGCTCCATCTGGTCTGGATTGTCCATCGCTTTGATGTGCTGCGCGATAAGCGCATAGGCGTCATCCCAACTGATGGGCTCGTAGTGATCGGTTTCACGGTTGTAGCGCAGGGGATGCGTCAGGCGGCCCTGATACTCCAGAAAGTAATCGCTTTGAGCATAGAGCGTGGTCACGCTGTGTTTCGCAAAGAAGTCAGCATCCACAACGCGGCGTGTCGCTTCCCAGGTTACCGCTTTCGCTCCGTTTTCACAAAAGCTGAAAGTACTTTTATTGTCATCGCCCCAGGCGCAGCCCGGGCAGTCAAAGCCACGCGCCTTGTTCATACGCATGAGATTGCGCAGGTTTTTCAGGGCAGCTTTACTGTCGAAAACAAAACGTGTCGTGGCTTCCAGTGAACCCCAGCCACCCGCGGCGGCGCGGTATGGTTTAATTTGGCGCTTAAATTTCATCATAGGTGCAGGCTTATTTTTTTGTTGGACGAATGTTGCAAGGATATATCCTGATAGTGAAGATTAGTGTGCGTTCGACGACATAGCTTGTCTAATTGATTGACTTAATGGTGCGATAGGTCGCGTTTATCGTGACGGCACAACAACTGTGATGCTGTTCATATTTTACCCTTTCATAACTTCTCCGTATCAGGTGTTATCGGCACATCGCGCTAATACTTGCTGTTTATGACACAAAAAGGCGCGAAACCATGAAACACCTGACCAGCCAGATTCATGCATTTGGCAAGGCGTTGATGATGCCCATTTCGGTGATCGCGGCAGCCGGTATTTTTCTGGGGCTGGCCGCGGCCATGCAGAACCCCGCAGTGACGGGGGAAGCCTTTGCGCAAATGCAGGTGGCGCAGCTCATTATCGGTTTTATTCGCAAAGTCGCAGGGGCGCTGTTTGCCAATCTGCCCCTGTTCTTTGCCGTCGCCAGTGCGATTGGTCTGGCAAAAGCCGAGAAACCGACCGCCGCCTTTGCGGCGGTGATTGGCTATATCGCCATGAACGTGGGGATTAATGCGACGCTGGCCGCAAAAGGCATAACGGCGGCCACCACGACGCCTCAGGCGCTGCAACAGGCGGGACTGGATCAAACGACCGCCATGATGACCTCGGCGGAATATATCCAGATGCTGGGGATTTTTACCTACAACATGAGCGTGCTGGGCGGCGTGGTGGCCGGCCTGCTCACCGTAATGTTGCACAATCGTTTTTATACGCAGCAACTTCCTACAGCGATCAGCTTCTTTGGCGGCCGACGTTTTGTGCCCATTGTCACCGTCGTGGTTCTGCCGCTGGTGGGTGTATTGCTGGCGCTGATCTGGCCAACCCTCGGAGAGGGCATCGCCTGGGTGGGACAGATGATTGGCCACAGTGGTCAGTACGGTGCATTTCTGCTGGGGGCGGCTGAACGCCTGCTGATTCCCACCGGGCTGCACCATATTCTCAATGAAACGGTCCGCTTTACGCCGATTGGCGGTATGGCGGTTGTGGACGGACAGACTATTGTCGGCGCATTGAATATTTTCAATGCCTCGCTGACACATCCTGGCCTCATCCCGGATGCCACGCTGCGAACGGCTACCCAGTTCCTGGCGCAGGGAAAAATACCTGTGATGATGTTCGGGCTGCCTGCTGCAGCACTGGCGATCTATCACACCGCACGTCCGGAGCATAAACAACGCGTGAAAGCGCTGGTGCTGGCCGGCGCGCTGACCTCCTTTACCACCGGGATCACCGAACCTCTGGAGTTCTGCTTTATTTTTGTGTCGCCCGTGCTTTATGTGTTGCATGCGTTTTTGACCGGCCTTTCATTTATGTTGATGTCAATGCTGCATCTGATGATTGGCAACGTGCAGGGCGGCATTATCGACCTGGTGGTCTTCGGTGTGCTGGGTGGCAGTAAAACCCACTGGTGGTGGACGCTGGTGCTTGGCGTGATCTACGCACCGATCTATTACTACGGGTTCCGTTTTGTCATTACCCGCATGAATGTCGAAACACCGGGACGGGAAACCGAGGAGGAAAAACCGCAGGTCGTGGATGGCAGTGAACGCACTCAGGTCATCATCAGTGGATTGGGTGGGGCTGCCAATATAGAGGACATCGATTGCTGCTTTACGCGCTTACGGGTGCGGGTAAAAGATATGAAAGAGGTGGTGGATCACACCCTGATGAGTACGGGCGCGAATGGGGTGAATCGCGTCAGTGAGCAGGATGTTCAGGTGATTTACGGTCCTCAGGTCGAAAAGATTGCGCAGGAAGTGAAGTCGACGCTTGGCGTCGGCTGACGGCGGCCTCACTGGGCGCAGCAGGTGCGCCCTCCCTGTCTGACATGTTACGGCATTCCGTTCCGTTTTAAGCTCCGTTTTTATCCGTTCCCCTCACGTTCACGATTAACACAAAAATATAAGCAATGCTTTATGTTTCATTTTGTGATCTGTGCTTGAATTTTACCGGTAACACTCTATGGTAAGAGGTGGAAAGTGCAATACACGCAATTAACAGGGGGTTATTTATGGCGAAAAACAGGTTAGTTAAAGTCGTTGAAATATCGGCAATTGTTGTTTTCACACTTGTCGTGATCTATTTACTGGCGACGGGCGTACTGTCGTCAACGGGCATTGATCACGCCTGGCCTTATCCAACGAAGTAACAACGGGCAACACCAGGGAAAACACCATAAAAAATAATAATTCTGCCAGCCTGACCTGAAAGAGTCCGGCCTGTTGCGCGCCCATTACGCCTTTCGTCTCGCCCCCAAAAGTATCTCCTGTCAGCCGGACACTCGGGTTGCATTACTGCACTCTGCCTGTACCGGAATCCTGAACGCACACTGACTGGCATTCTGTTGCGCCCTCGGCACATAATAGACGTTCAACTGAGCGACGTTATGGCGGGCACAAAAAATCGACATTAAGCAACTCATCTACCTCTGCAACCTCGAACGCGAACGCCATTTTGGCCGTGCCGCTGAGGCGAGTTTTGTCAGCCAGCCTACCTTATCAATGCGGTTAAAAAATCTGGAACGCGAACTGGGATTATCCCTGATCAACCGCAGCAATAACTTTGCCGGATTCACGCCAGAAGGGGATCGGGTGCTGGCCTGGGCGCGGGAAATCGTCTCCGTTTATCAGGGGCTGAAGCTGGAAGTCGAGTCACTGAAACACGGCGTTAACGGCACATTGCGGCTGGGTGTGGTACCGCAGTGCAGCGTGTCGCTGGCCCAGCTGCTCAAAGCGGTTCAGGTGCGCTATCCACAACTCGATTACCGTATTGCCGTCCTGAGCGCCGACCAGCTGCTGGAGGCGCTGAACAGTCATACGGTCGATGTCGGGATTGGTTTTTTTGAAATGGCGACGCTGCGTGAACTGCATTTTCAGGCCGCGTTGCTGGCGGACCGTGGCGTTGAAGCGGTGTTTCATCCCGGACATTTTCAGCACTTAGGCGAGGTTGAAAGCCTGGATCTGCCAACGCTGGCCCGTCAGCCGCTGTGTCTGGCTGAACCCACGCGCTATTTTCGTCGCTATCTGGATATGGCGCTGCGGGAGATGTCGCTGATGCCGCGCGTGGTGGTAGAAAGCGCCTCCATTATGCAACTGCTGCAGTGTACGCAGGTCGGGTTGGGCGTACTGGTTTCGCCACGCGGTCATCTGCTGCCCGCGTCTTTACACGGACTGGAACAGCGACCTGTCATAATGCCAAAGATGGCGCGCCAGGCGGCCCTGGTGGTCGCTGAACCGGGTCGGGCAACGCCGCTGGCACAGCACTTCTATGACGAAGCGCGCAGTCATCTGGATCTTTAGCGCGCCTCACCACAGGCATAAAATAAACGGCTGTTCCAGTTTGCCCGCGCGATGGCCTGGATAAGCGCGAACTGATCGGCAACGGACCAGCCGGATTCTTGCAATGGCTGGAGATCGGCGGCGTAAAAACGTTCTGGCTGACGGGTCAGCAGGGCGGTTAACGCGCTGACCGCCCGGTCAGCGTCGGTCAGGTTAGCATTATCAACGGTGCCAGCCTGGCCGCTATAGGGCGTTAACGACGGTGGACGCCAGCGATTTCCCAGCAGGCTGGCCGCTGTAGCCTCAACCCGGGCGGTGAAGACCGTCTCCTCCTGATGATTCAACCTGTACCAATGCTCTAATAACGCCGGTGCGTGCGCCAGCAACCAGAGGGCGTCCTCTGGCGCAGACGATGTCTGGCATTGCGCCACGGCCTTATGCTGCGCCTCGCTGGCATAGCGGGGCTCAAGCGGTTTCAGGACCGGCTGCCAGACGCCGGGGGCATCGGTGGCTGGCGCATCCGGTGCAGGTGACATGCCGGGGATCCAGCGTACCGGCATGTTCAGCAGAGCCTGAATACCGGCGATCACGCGTGCCTGGTAACAGACAAAGCCGACCAACTGATTAAGCGTGACAATATCGGCTTCGCTCAGACCTGCGGCGTGAAGGGCGCGCACACTGTCGGCAGTAATCAGAGTGGGTTGCATGGCCAGCAGTCGGGCGTACTGGGTAATTTGTGTCAGGCGGTTATTGCTCTCGCGCGACGAGTCAGGACCAGGCAGAGGATTGAGTCTTGCAGAGTAGTGATTGCAGAGCCGCTGAATGCCCGTAACCTGCGCCACGGTCAGCGCGCTGCTTAACCGATCGTAAAGCGTCAGCGTATGGGTCAGCGTAACGTCAACCTGGTCGGGAAACAGCAGGTCAACAATCTCATGAGCAATCTGAATGGCGGGTTGTCCGGCCTGCAACAACGGCTGAACAGAAGAGGTTTCCTGCGCTAACCCCAACAAGAACCGATCGTCGATATGCGCTGCTTCAGGAAAAAGCGGGGCAGCCGGAACGTTACGCGGACAGGTCTGGCTCTCGTAAAACCAGTGATCCTGGCCAGTATAGCGGCGTTGTTGCATCATCAGTCCTTTTGCAAAATCTGATGCGGCACATGCGGGACAGAGTCAGTGAACCGGTCGCAGGCCGCAGGGCTGACTTATCCTCGCCCACGGGCAGGGCACAGCAAAAGACCGATCGGTGATAATTAATAGCAATAAGGAATAACGAGGGCGCGGGCGGGGAAGGACAGGGCGAGCAGCGCTCGCCCATGAGGAAACTTATTTTAGTTCCAGTTCGTTCATCGCGGCGATGCTGAAACCGCCGTCAACATGAACGATCTCGCCGGTGATACCACCCGCCAGATCGGAACACAGGAAGGCCGCAGAGTTACCCACGTCTTCGATGGTCACGGTACGGCGAATCGGGGTTACCGCTTCACAGTGAGCCAGCATCTTACGGAAATCTTTGATGCCTGAAGCCGCCAGCGTACGGATTGGACCGGCAGAAACGGCGTTCACACGCACGCCTTCTGGTCCCATGGCATTGGCCATGTAACGTACGTTTGCTTCCAGAGACGCTTTTGCCAGGCCCATTACGTTGTAGTTAGGGATAGCGCGCTCTGCACCCAGGTATGACAGCGTCAGCAGCGCTGAGTTGGGGTTCAGCATCGCACGGCACTCTTTTGCCATGGCAACAAAGCTGTAGGCACTGATGTCGTGCGCAATTTTGAAACCTTCGCGGGTTACGGCATTCACGTAATCGCCATCCAGCTGGTCGCCTGGGGCAAAACCAATTGAGTGAACGAAACCGTCAAATTTCGGCCAGGTTTTTGCCAGCTCAGCGAACAGGGACTGGATGCTTTCATCTTCTGCAACATCACATGGCAGTACGATGTCAGAACCCAAATCTTTGGCGAACTCTTCCACACGACCTTTCAGTTTGTCGTTTTGGTAGGTGAAAGCCAGTTCTGCGCCCTGTTTGTGCATCGCCTGTGCAATACCGTAGGCGATGGAAAGTTTACTGGCAACACCAGTAATCAGAATGCGCTTACCGGAAAGAAAACCCATAGCTGTAATCCTTATGGTCATGGTAGTTGGCGGTCGCGATGTTTAAATAATAGACGACCGACGTTAATCGACGTGCGGAT
Source organism: Pantoea sp. PNA 03-3 (assembly GCF_003201175.1). Classification (NCBI taxonomy): domain Bacteria; kingdom Pseudomonadati; phylum Pseudomonadota; class Gammaproteobacteria; order Enterobacterales; family Erwiniaceae; genus Pantoea; species Pantoea sp. PNA 03-3. The sequence continues at coordinate 259,357 of NZ_QICO01000001.1, forward strand.
TCTAGCACGTCTGCCTTAAATCAGGAAAACTGCGCACAGTTTTCCACAAAACCCCGAAAAATCAACGCTCGCGTCGCCACGCTTCGGCCGTTAACGCTTCGCCGAAATGGCTGTTTATCAGACGTTTGGTCAGATCATGCAGCGGAGAAGCCAGCACGTCGGCCGTCCCGCCGCGTTCCACGACTTCGCCCTGATGCATGACCAACACTTTGTCGCTGATATGCTTCATCATCCCTAAATGTTGCGTCACGTAGATGTAGGCGATGCCGTGTTTTTCCTGCAGCTCCAGCATCAGGTTGACCAACTGTGAGCGCATGGTCATATCCAGTGAGGCTAGCGCTTCATCAGCAATAATCACTTTGGGTTGCAGAATTAATGCCCGCGCCAGGCCCAGACGCTGTTTTTGGCCTGGTGCCAGCATATGCGGATAATAACCGGCATGGTCGCGCAGTAATCCCACCTGACGCAGCGTGCCAATGATGCGTTTCTCGCGCGCCTCGGCGTCAAGATCGGTATTCAGGCGCAGCGGCAGCTCCAGAATCTGACTGACGCGCTGCCGGGGATTAAGCGACGTAGAAGGATCCTGGAAAATCATACGGATGCGCTGGCTACGGTAGCCATAATCCCCAAAGCTCAGCGCATGATCGTCAATAATGATTTCCCCCTCCGTTGGGGCAACGGTGCCGCTGAGCATTTTTGCCAGCGTTGATTTGCCGGAGCCATTTTCGCCGATGATCGCCAGCGTCTGCTTCTCCCGCAGCGTGAAGCTTACGGACTTCACCGCCTCGACATGCTGACGGCGAAACAGACCGGTACGATAACGAAACGTTTTGCTGAGATTGCGCACTTCCAGTAGCGTTTCCATGCTATTGGCCCTCCACGTTGAGCGGAAAATGGCAGGCATAGAGATGCGAACGGGAGCCCGTCAGCCGTGGCGTTTCCACACATTTACGCTGTGCATACGGGCAGCGCGGTCCAAGACGGCAGCCAATGGGCAGGCTTTCGAGCGATGGAATCGCGCCGGATAAGGTATTCAGGCGGCTCTTGTGAGGAAGCGGTCGGCCAAAGTCTGGCATCGCACGAATCAGCGCCTGGGTATACGGATGGTGCGGCGTGGTCATCAGGTCTTCACTCTGCGCCGTTTCCACGGTTTGTCCGCAGTACATAACGTTGATCCTGTCAGCCCAGTGACTCAGGGTACGCAGGTCATGGCTGATCAGCAGAATCGTGGTGTTGTTGTTCTGATTCAGACGGCTCAACAGGCGAAAGATCTGCGCCTGCGTCGTCGGCTCCATAGCGTTGGTCGGCTCGTCGGCAATCAGCAGGCGCGGCTGATTCGCCAGTGCGATGGCAATCATCACTTTCTGACACTCGCCCTCGGTGAGTTCGTAGGGAAAGCTGCGCATGATGTCTTTGTGATCTTTAATACCGACGCGGTGCAGCAGCTCGATGGCGCGGTTTTTTCGCCAGAACCAAAAGCGCTTCATCCACGGTCCTTTGTACGTCCAGCGCGGAATCGCCTGCATTAACTGACGGCCGACACTTTCCGAGGGATCAAGACAGGACTGCGGTTCCTGGAAAATCATCGACACATTGTGACCTACGATGCGGCGACGCTCACGCGGCGACAAACGCAGCAAATCCACGTCATCAAAGACCATACGGTCTGCGGTGACGCGCCAGTTGTCGTTGGTCACGCCACAAATCGCCTTGGCAACCAGACTTTTGCCCGAGCCCGACTCACCCACCAGACCGCGAATTTCGCCCTCAGTCAGTGATAAATTGATGCGGTCTACCGCTTTGACCGGCCCGTCAGCGGTCATAAATTCAATCGTCAGATTACGAATATCCAGTAACGGCATTATTCCACTCCTGCCTCGACGGCCCGACGAATGCCGTCACCGAGCAGATTAACCATTAACACGCTGACCATCAGCGCGGCACCGGGAAGCATGACAGTCCAGGGCGCAACATACACCAGCTCCAGCGAATCACCCAGCATCGCGCCCCACTCAGGCGAGGGCAACTGCGCGCCGAGGTCAAGAAAACCCAGTGCGGCGATATCGAGAATAGCCATCGACAGCGCGCGCGTAATTTCACTGATCAGCATAGGCAAAACGTTAGGCAAAATGGCGTGCCACAAAATATTGATGCTGGTGGCGCCATCCAGGCGAGCCGCAATCACATACTCTTTTTCCAGTTCGTCATGAACGGCGCTGTAGATTTCGCGCACCAGGCGCGGCATCAGCGCCAGCCACACGGCCAGTAATGCGTGCTCCAGGCGCGGCCCCAGAAACGCCACTACGATAATGGCCAGCAAGAGTGAGGGAATGGACAGCAGCGTATCCAGGACATGATTCAGCACCGCAGAACGCACACCGTGCGTCATGCCCGCCACAATCCCCAGCACCAGCGCCCAGAAGGTGGCAAACAGCGTGACGAGAATGGCCGATCCAACCGTGGGGGCCACGCCGTTCAGCAGGCGGCTCAGTAAATCACGCCCCAGATCGTCCGTCCCGAGAAAAAAAGAAACCTCACCGTAGCGCGACCAGGAGGGCGGTAGCAGTTGATAACCCAGAAATTGCTGGTCGATGTTGTAAGGGGCCAGAAAATGGCCGAACAGACACAGCAGCAGCAGTGTGCCAAAGCCGTACAGGCCAATCATCGCCGGCATATCGCCATAAAAATGGTGCCAGCTCTGGCGAAACGCACTGGGCAGGCGTTTTTCGGCGTAGATGTTATCGGACGGCATACCATTCCTTATGTTTCAGCGGATTCAGCGCCGCGCCAACGATGTCAGCGAGCACATTCACCACAATCACCAGTCCACCGGTCACCATTACGCCTGCTGAGATGGCCGCATAGTCCTGCTGACGGATGGCGTTAATCAGCCAGCGCCCCAGACCAGGCCAGTTAAAAACCATCTCCGTAATCATCGCCAGCGTTAACATGCTGGAGAACTGTAAACCCAGGCGCGGAATGACAGGCGGAAGGGCGTTATGCAGCACATGACGGCGAATAACGGTAAAGCGCGAGAGCCCGCGGGTCGCCGCAGCTTTAACATAGTTTTTATCGACGACATCGCTGGTGCTGATGCGCAGTAAACGCACAATCTCAGTGGTCGGGGCCATCGCCAGCACGGTCACCGGTAAAATCAGGTGCATCAGCACGCTGATCATCATTTCATGCCGCCACGGTGAGGGGCTGAGCCAGGCATCGATTAAAGCAAAACCGGTTATGTTCTGGACCGGATAGAGCAGATCATAGCGACCGGAAACCGGCAACCAGCCCAGCGTTAACGAGAAAAACAGGGTAAACAGCAGGGCGAGCCAGAAGACCGGGATCGAAAATCCCAGCAAGGCAAACGCGCTGATAACTTTGTCCTGCCATTTATGACGCAGGGCACCCGCACAAATCCCCAGCGGAATGCCGACGATCAAGGCAAGCGTAAAGGCCATCAGGCACAGCTCCATGGTGGCCGGAAAGACCTCGCGCAGTTGCAGGCCAATTTCCTGACCATTGGTGCTGGATACGCCAAAATCCAGTTGCAGCATGCCTTTAAACCAAAACCACCAGGCATCGAACAGTGAGGCGCCTTCGAGCGGGGCATTCGGTGTGAAGTAGCTCAGGCTGAAACTCACCAGCGAGAGAAAAAACAGCGTAATCACCAGTAACACCAGCCGACGCAAAATATAAATGATCACTTATCGATCCTCCCGCTCATCACGATAAACGCCAGCAAAGGAAGCGTTACCAAACGGACTCAGTACCAGGCCTCTAATATCATGCCGGTAGGCTTGCAGGCGCAAGGATGAAGCCAGCGGCAGGACGGGCAGTTCCTGAGCTAAAATTTGCTGAGCTTTATCATAGCTCTCAATGCGTCCGGACAGCTGTTGCGACAGCAGAGCATTTTTCAGCGTGCTGTCAAACGCAGGCGAGCACCAGTGCGCATAGTTGGTCTGTGAGGCAATCGCCGCGCAGCTCAACAGGGGACGAAAGAAACTGTCAGGATCGTTACTGTCGGTTGCCCAGCCTGCCAGGGTCAGGTCGTGGTTCATCGCCATCAACTGTGCTTCCTGAAAACGGCCTTCAACCGGCACGATAGTGACGTTAACGCCAATTTGTGCCAGATCGGCCTGAATCAGTTCTGCCGTTTTCAGCGGCGCGGGGTTCCAGGACTGCGAGGCGGCAGGCACCACCAGACGCAGGTGAAGATCGGTCACGCCCGCCGCTTCCAGCGCAGCCCTGGCCTTTTTCGGATCGTAGGCGGTGATGCTGGCATCCGTATCGTAAGCCCAGGAGGCACGCGGCAAAATCGAGGCCGCAGTTTCTGCCGTGCCGTAATAAATCGACTCCATCAGGCGTTCATTATTAATGGCCAGCGCCAGCGCGTGACGCACTTCCGGTCTGTCGAGCGGGGGTTTTCGCGTGTTGAAGGCCAGATAGGCGATGTTCATACCGGGCCGCAACGTCATACGTAGCCGGGGATCGTCGCGCAGAATGGAAATCTGGCTGGCGGCAGGATAGGCCAGCACATCGCACTCACCGGTCAGCAGTTTCGATAACCGGCCGGTGCCGCCCGCGCCAAGATCAATCACCACCTGTTGCAGGCGCGGTACCCCTTTCCAGTAGTAGGGATTGCGGGCCAGGCGAATATATTGCCCACTGCGGTATTCACTCAGCTGAAACGGGCCGGTGCCCACAGGTAGCCGATCCAGCGTTTCCTGATGACCTGCTTTGTCCAGGCTGTCTGCGTATTCTTTCGAGAGGATGGGCGCATAGTGGGTTGCCATGTGCCAGAGAAACGACGCATCAGGGCTGTTCAGGCGAATTTCGACCGTATAGTTATCGATCTTTTTCACGCTCTGCACGGCGTCAGCGAACTGCAGGCTGTCGAAATAGGGATAATAGCCGCCATTAACGTCATGCCAGGGATGTTTACGGTCAAACATGCGCGCAAAGCTAAAGACCACATCGTCGGCATTTAACGTGCGGGTAGGCGTAAAGTTTGAGGTGTGCTGAAACTGCACACCGTGACGCAAGTGAAAGCGATAGGTCGCGCCGTTATCACGTACATCCCAGCTGTCGGCCAGGTCAGCCTGTAAACGATAGGTATAAGGATCGACATCAAGCAGGCGGTCATAGAGCTGCGCCGCCAGTGTGTCCACCGTTAAACCACTACTGGCCATCTGCGGGTTAAACGTGTTTAGCGTCCCGTTGACGCAATAGACAAAGCCGCTTTGACGAATATCCGTGGCAGGTGCGGGCGCGGACCACACAGGTGCGCTCAACACGCTGAGACTCAGCAACAGCGAAGGCATTAGTTTTAACATAGAACTCAACGATTCTCGGGCATTGGGCAAAGTGTATCGCAAAGCGCGCGTGGTCCCAACTCTGCGTCATCGATTGCCGACGATTCGTACAGCAGGTGTAAACGACCCGGGCAAAAAGGCGCAGCGTTGGTGTGGAGATGAGAAAAATTCTCAATAACACTTTACAGATGCAAACAGGAATGATTATTATTCAGTTGCACTTCGACGGGCTCTACCGAAGAAGAGCACGACATTGCTCACATTGCTTCCAGTTGCCCGCTTCGGCGGGCCCTTTTTTTACCCGCCTGAATGCATTACAGCATGCCCCGGCACGTTGTCAGCTTCTGTACGTATATAAAAGCCCGCTAATGTTGTCCGTCGCGCGCCTGAATACCGTGTTTTTTCATGATGGCACGGAGTTGATGATAGGTGACGCCCAGTAAGCTGGCCGCCCGGCGCTGATTATACTTTGCCTGTTGCAGGCTGATTTCCACCACGTCACGTTCCTGCTGGTTCTGCCACTGGCGCAGATCAAGCGGAAGTGAAGGCAGGGCGGTTGGCGACTCGGTAGCAGGCAAGGGGGCGGCCCTGTCTGCGGCTTCACTGCGGCGGGCAAACGGGTTAATGATGATTTCATCCAGCGCGGTATCGCTGGTGTTATGGCGATAGACGGATCGTTCGACCACGTTTTTCAGCTCGCGCACGTTGCCCGGCCAGTGATGCTCAAGCAAGGTTTGCTGTGCGCGGGGCGTAAAGCCGGGAAACAACGGCAGTTTGAGCTCCCGACACATCTGTATGGCAAAATGGTCAGCCATGACCAGAATGTCGCTGCGGCGCTCCCGAAGCGGCGGCAACTGCACCACATCAAAGGCCAGGCGATCCAGCAGATCGGCCCGAAACTTACCGGCTTCGGCCAGCGCGGGTAAATCTTCATTGGTGGCGCAGATCAGGCGCACATTAACCTGAAAAACGTGGTTTCCGCCCACGCGTTCCAGTTGGCCGTATTCAATTACCCGCAACAGTTTTTCCTGAACCAGCATGGGGGCTGTCGCCAGTTCATCAAGAAACAAGGTGCCGCCATCCGCGCGCTCAAAGCGGCCCAGATGACGTTTTTGCGCACCGGTAAAGGCACCTGCCTCATGGCCAAAAAGCTCAGAATCAAGCAGATTCTCGTTCAGCGCCGCACAGTTAAGAGAGACAAAAGGGCCCTGCCAGCGGTCAGAAAGGTAGTGCAGACGGCTGGCAATCAGCTCCTTACCTGTCCCGCGTTCGCCTATCACCAGCACAGGCTTCTCCAGCGGCGCGAGCTTTGACACCTGCTCCAGCACTTCCAGAAAGTTATTTGATTCGCCCAGCAAATTGTCGTTGTTCACAGACATGATGAATTTCGCCACTGATTAATCAATTTAACTATATTAGGTCAGGCAAAAAAAACTGCCAGCTTATTATCGTAATTAAAATCAATAAGATAAAAATTGGCACGCATCTTGAATTAGTCCTCACCAGCAAGCTAAAACTATGACCATCAAGAGGAGCATCATTATGGGTATTTTTTCTCGTTTCGCTGACATCGTTAATGCCAACATCAATTCACTGCTGGAACGCGCAGAGGATCCGCAGAAACTGGTGCGCCTGATGATTCAGGAGATGGAAGATACGCTGGTCGAGGTGCGTTCGACGTCAGCCCGCGCGCTGGCCGAAAAGAAACAGCTGTCACGCCGTATCGAGCAGGCTGAGCTACAGCAGGCTGAATGGCAGGAAAAAGCAGAACTGGCGATTCGCAAAGATAAAGAAGATCTGGCCCGTTCTGCGCTTATCGAAAAACAGAAGCTGACCGATCTGATCGCCTCGCTCAAACGCGAAGTCGAACAGGTTGACGAAACGCTGACGCGCATGAAAGGTGAGATTGCTGAGCTGGAGAAAAAACTGAGCGAAACCCGCGCGCGCCAGCAGGCGTTGACGCTGCGCCATCAGGCCGCCTCGTCATCCCGTGATGTCCGCCGTCAACTGGACAGTGGTAAAATTGATGAAGCCATGGCGCGTTTCGAATCGTTTGAACGCCGAATCGATCATATGGAAGCGGAAGCGGAGAGCCACGGTTTTGGTAAACCTAAAACCCTGGATCAGCAGTTTACTGAGCTGAAAGCCGATGACGAAATCAGTCAGCAACTGAATGCGCTGAAAGCCAAAATGAACCGCAGCGAATAAACCGCCGCTGACAGTAGGAAAGGATTAAGGAGAGTCAATGAGCGCACTATTTTTGGCGATACCTCTTACAATATTTGTGCTGTTCGTGGCCCCCGTCTGGCTGTGGTTACACTACAGTAACAAGCGCAGCGGCGGAGCGGAGCTGTCACAGAGTCAGATGCAGCGTCTGCAACAGGTGACCCGGGATGCTCAGCGCATGCGCGAACGCATTGATGCGTTAGAAGCGATCCTGGATGCAGAACATCCTAACTGGAGGCAGCCATGATAAGAGGCCGTAAATTATGGCGTAAGCCTGACGAAGGAAAGCTGATGGGCGTCTGTGCCGGGCTGGCTGAGTATCTGGATGTGCCGGTGCGGCTGCTGCGTATCATTGTGGTGTTATCGCTGTTCTTTGGGCTGTTTGTGTTTACCGTGATCGCCTACTTTGCGCTGGGTTTTGTGCTGGACGTAAAACCTGCTGGCGTGGACAACGGTGAAGCTCAGCCCACAGCCAGCGAACTGCTTGACCAACTGGAAACCGCGCTGCAACAGGATGAGCGTAATGTTCGCGATATAGAACGTTACGTCACCTCTGAAACGTTTAGTGTGCGCAGTCGTTTCCGTCAGATTTAATTATCGTCTGCTACGGGCCAGACCGGCCCGTCTGCTGATGACCGGGAGGTATTCATGACCGTTTCGCGCGCAGCAACGTTTCGCCATCGTGCCACACCTGCATTGAAGTCAGCCGCCAGATTCATCATTATCAATGCTGTTACTTACGGGCCTGCCGGTGTGACCGGCTGGGCCGTCAAATCGGTCGCGCGCCGTCCACTGCGCATTTTGCTTGGCCTGGCGCTTGAGCCGCTATTGAAACGCGTGATGAACCGGGTAGCGTCGCGCTTCATCAGGGAAAACGATGAAAAGACTGCAAACTGAACTGATAGCATTAATGAATCGCGGCGTCGACCGCCACCTTCGCCTGGCGGTCACCGGTCTTAGCCGCAGTGGTAAAACAGCTTTTATCACCTCGCTGGTCAACCAACTTCTTTCTGTCCACAGCGGCGCTCGTTTGCCGCTGTTTTCCGTTGTGCGCGATGAACGCCTGTTAGGGGTGAAACGCGTGCCGCAACGTGACATGGGCACGGCCCGTTTCACCTATGATGAAGGGCTGGCGCAGCTTTACGGTTCACCACCTGCCTGGCCCACGCCCACGCGTGGCGTCAGCGAAATGCGCCTGGCGTTACGTTACCGTCCGCATGACTCGCTGCTGCGTCATCTGAAAGAGACCGCCACGCTCTATCTTGAAATCGTTGATTACCCCGGCGAATGGTTGCTTGATCTGCCAATGCTGGCACAGGATTACCTGACCTGGTCACGCCAGATGAACGGCTTGTTGCAGGGCGATCGCGCCCTGTGGGCGCAACCCTGGCACGACCTGTGTCAGCGCCTCGATCCGCTGGCACCGGCTGACGAGAACCGTTTAGCCGACATTGCCGAGGCCTGGACTGACTACCTGCATCGCTGCAAAGCCGAAGGATTACACTTTATCCAGCCAGGCCGCTTCGTGCTGCCCGGCGATATGGCGGGCGCGCCCGCACTCCAGTTTTTTCCGTGGCCTACCGCTGACGATGCCCAGGCGGCGAAACTGGCGCAGGCGGACAAAGGCAGCAATTTCGCCATGCTGCAACAGCGGTTTCATTACTACTGCCAGCATGTTGTTAAAGGATTCTATAAAAACCATTTCGTACGCTTTGACCGCCAGATTGTGCTGGTGGACTGCCTGCAACCGCTTAACAGCGGCCCGCAGGCCTTTAACGATATGCGGTTAGCCCTCACGCAGCTTATGCAGAGTTTTCACTACGGTCAGCGCACGCTGTTTCGCCGTCTCTTTTCGCCGGTGATCGATAAGCTGCTGTTCGCCGCCACCAAAGCCGATCACATTACTCACGACCAGCACGGCAATATGGTGTCCCTGTTACAGCAACTGGTGCAGGATGCCTGGCAAAATGCCGCGTTTGAAGGTATCAGCATGGACTGTATTGGTCTGGCTTCGGTACAGGCGACCCAGAGTGGACAGGTTGATCATCAGGGTGAAAAAATCCCCGCGTTGCGCGGGCACCGCTTAGCGGATGGCGAGGCACTGACGGTCTATCCGGGTGAAGTTCCCCCGCGACTGCCGGGGGCGGCGTTCTGGCAACAACAGGGTTTTCAGTTTGAGCAGTTTCGCCCACAGCAACTGGATATCGATCGTCCTCTGCCGCACATCCGCATGGATGCGGCACTGGAGTTTTTACTGGGAGATAAATTGCGATGAGCGATCCGTTAAAGCCGCGTATTGATTTTGCCACGCCGCTGAACGACAAGCCGAATGACGTGTTGCGTCCGGCGCAAACCTTCGACGCGGAAGCCCGGAACGCGTTTTTAGCCGTTGCAGAAAGCGAGACGGCGGTGGAAGAGGAAAGCGCAGGGGAGCGCGCCGTCGAAGCGGCCCTGAAACCCAAACGCAGTTTGTGGCGCAACATGGTCGGTGCCGGGCTGGGCCTGTTTGGGATCAGCATCGTGGCGCAGGGCGTGCAGTGGAGCCACAACGCCTGGCTGGCGCACGACTGGTTTGCGCTGGGCAGCGGGATGGCCGGGGGACTGATCGTGGCCGCGGGTGTCGGCGCGTTAACCCGCGAGTGGCGACGACTGTATCAGCTGCGTCAGCGTGCAGAAGAGCGCGATCTGGGTCGGGAACTGCTTAACAGCCACAGCGTGGGTAAAGGGCGGGATTTTTGCGAAAAACTGGCTCGCCAGGCCGAACTCGATCAGGCGCATCCTGCGTTACAACGCTGGCATGCTTCGCTCCATGAAACCCATAATGACGGTGAAACCGTGCGGTTGTATGCCCAACTGGTGCAGCCGGTGCTCGATCGCCAGGCCCGGCGGGAAATCAGTCGTCATGCCGCAGAATCCGCCCTGATGATTGCGGTGAGCCCGCTGGCGCTGGTCGATATGGCCTTTATTGCCTGGCGCAATATCAGGCTGGTCAACCGTATTGCCGCTATTTACGGTATTGAACTGGGCTACTTCAGCCGACTGCGCCTGTTCCGGCTGGTGCTGCTGAATATGGCATTTGCCGGCGCGTCTGAACTGGTGCGTGAAGTGGGCATGGACTGGATGTCGCAGGATATCGCGGCGCGCCTGTCCGCCCGTGCCGCGCAGGGCATTGGCGCAGGCCTGCTGACCGCACGTCTTGGCATTAAAGCTATGGAGCTGTGTCGGCCGTTACCCTGGCTGGAAAACGACAAACCCCGCCTGGGCGACTACCGTCGTGAATTGATAGGCCAGATAAAAGAAGCGTTGCAGAAGGGCGGAGAGAAACGCCAGTAACGGCTGTGCACTGAAACGTGAGTGCAGATGCTGTGCCTTCTGTGCTTTATCTCCTGACAACGTTGAGCGAATGTCACCGTCAGGGCTCTCCCGCCATCGCCACAGCCTGTCGTTTAAAAAAAACGCGCTTGCATAAAGGCTGTCAACTTTTCCTGACAGCCCCCTTTCTGCGGCGTAGGGGTTTAGCGTATTATCGCCGGATAATAAACGGATAAGGCCCACGCAATGCGTTTAGAAGTGTTTTGTCAGGACCGAATCGGCCTGGCGCGCGAATTACTGGATCTTTTGGTGGCGCGCGGAATCGATCTTCGCGGCATCGAAGTGGCCTCATCAGGCCGCATCTATCTTAATTTCTCCACGCTTGAGTTTGAGCAGTTCAGTAACCTGATGGCAGAAATCCGCCGCACGCCGGGCGTAACGGATGTTCGCACGGTGCCCTATATGCCTTCAGAGCGGGAGCATCGGGTACTGAGCGCCTTGCTGGTTGCCATGCCCGAGCCGGTTTTTTCTGTTGATCTCAGAAGCAAGGTAGAACTGGCCAACCCGGCCGCGCAAAACCTGTTTAATCTGGATGAGAACAAGATCCGCAATGTGAATGCCGACCACCTGATCAACGGTTTTAATTTTGGCCGCTGGCTGGAAAGCGAACGTGTCCAGGCGCAGGCGCAGCATGTGGTCATTGAAGGGCGCGATTTTCTGATGGAAGCCCATCCCATCTATCTGTCTGCCGACAGCGAACAGCAGGATCAGCTGGTAGGTGCGATGGTAATGCTGAAGTCCACCGCCAGGATGGGGCGCCAGTTACAAAACCTGGTGGTGACGGACGAAACGGAGTTCGATCATATCGTCGCCGTGACGCCCAAAATGCGTCAGGTGGTGGAGCAGGCACGTAAACTGGCAATGCATGATGCGCCATTACTGATTATTGGTGATACCGGCACCGGTAAAGATATGCTGGCCCGTGCCTGCCATTTACGCAGTGCGCGTGGAAAAATGCCGTTTCTGGCACTTAACTGCGCTTCACTTCCCGATGATGTGGCGGAAAGTGAGCTGTTTGGTCACGCGGCGGGCGCGTATCCCAATGCGCTGGAAGGCAAAAAGGGCTTTTTCGAACAGGCCAATGGCGGCTCGGTGCTGTTGGATGAAATTGGCGAAATGTCGCCCACGATGCAGACCAAGCTGCTGCGCTTCCTGAATGACGGCACCTTCCGTCGCGTCGGGGAAGAGCATGAAGTGCATGTCAACGTGCGCGTCATTTGCGCCACGCAGAAGAATTTATTCGAACTGGTGCAGCGTGGCGAGTTCCGGGAAGACTTGTTCTATCGCCTTAACGTCCTGACGCTTAACCTGCCGCTGCTGCGCGAGCGTGTGCAGGACATCATGCCGCTGACGGAAATGTTTGTGGCGCGTTTTGCCGATGAACAGGGGATTCCCCGACCACGCCTTTCTTCGCAGCTCAACGCGTTTCTGGTGCGTTACAACTGGCCGGGCAATGTGCGCCAGTTGAAAAACGCGCTGTATCGGGCGCTGACCCAGCTCGAAGGCCACGAATTGCGCCCTCAGGACATCGTACTGCCGGAACAGGCGCTCGATGTGTCGCTGGGAGAAGAGGCGATGGAAGGGACGCTGGATCAGATTACCCGTCGCTTTGAACGTTCCATCCTCACGCGTTTGTATCTTTCTTATCCCAGTACGCGAAAACTGGCAAAACGGCTTGGCGTTTCGCACACGGCGATTGCCAATAAGTTGCGGGAATACGGGTTAGGGCAGAAACGCGGGGACAGCGACGGCGAATAACAACACAGCGGATAAGCGGGCGCTTATCCGCTGTGTCCCGTCTTATTTCAGTGCGGCAAGCGCGGCATCATAATCCGGCTCGGTGGTGATCTCATTCACCAGCTGGCTGTACAGCACGTTGTCATGCTCATCCAGCACGATGACGGCACGCGCGGTCAGGCCCTGCAGGGCACCGTCAGCAATTTCCACCCCGTAATCCTGTTTGAACTCGCCACCGCGCAGCGTGGACAGCGTGACCACGTTATTCAGGTTATCTGCGCCGCAAAAGCGCGACTGAGCAAACGGCAGATCGGCTGAAATGCATAACACCACGGTATTATTCAGTTCGCCCGCCAGTTGGTTAAATTTACGTACCGAAGACGCACACACGCCAGTATCGACGCTGGGAAAAATATTCAGAATCTTGCGTTTTCCTGCATACTCAGAGAGTGAGACATTCGCGAGGTTTTTGGCCACCAGCGTAAAAGGTTTAGCGCTATCGCCGGGCTGCGGAAACTGGCCAGCAACCGCTACCGGGTTGCCCTGAAAGTGAACAGTCTGAGACATACGAATTCCTTCTAATGATGTTATCTGACAAAAAAATAGGGCATCAGTACAGATATAGCCTTTGTTTATGACATAAATTTTAAGGGTTTACGAGTGTAATTGTTGCCTGAATTTAAATGACAGTGATGAATCGCTGACAACAAGGAGCGCTAATGAGGACGGTAAAATGTTATCCCGAAGCCTGGCCGTTGCATACGCCGTTTGTCATCGCGCGCGGCAGCCGCACTGAAGCCAAAGTCGTGGTGGTGGAAATTGAAGAAAACGGAGTAAAAGGCACGGGAGAAGCCACGCCTTATACGCGCTATGGCGAAAGCGAAGCGCTGGTGCTGGAGCACATCGCGACGGTGATGCCCCAGCTTCAGCAGGGCCTGACCCGCGAGGCACTGCAAACGCTGTTGCCCGCAGGGGCCGCCCGGAACGCCATTGACTGCGCGCTGTGGGATCTGGCCGCCCGGCAGCAGCACCGCACGCTGGAGCAGGTCGTCGGCATTGCACCGATCGCGTTAGTGATCACCGCACAAACGGTCAGCATTGATACACCAGAGGCGATGGCCAGCAGTGCCCAGGCACTGTGGCAGCATGGCGCAACGCTGCTCAAAATTAAAATGGACAACAACTTTATCACCGAGCGCCTGATGGCGATCCGTGCGGCGGTGCCCGACGCCACGTTAATCGTGGATGCGAATGAGTCATGGCACGCTGAAGGCCTGGCGGCACGCTGCCAGCTGTTAGCCGATCTGGAAATCGCTATGCTGGAACAGCCGTTACCGGCTGGAGAAGACGAGGCGCTGGCAAATTTTATTCACCCTTTACCCATCTGTGCCGATGAAAGTTGCCACACGCGGGAAAGCCTGCCCGCGCTGCATGGGCGCTACGACATGGTGAATATCAAGCTTGATAAAGCCGGTGGGCTGACGGAAGCGCTGGCGCTGGCACAGGCTGCGCGCGATCAGGGCTTTACGCTGATGTTGGGCTGCATGATCTGTACGTCCCGGGCGATTCGCGCCGCCTTGCCGCTGGTACCTATGGTGCGCTTTGCCGATTTGGATGGTGCCACCTGGCTGGCTGTCGATGTCGAGCCCGCCCTGAAGGTACAGAACGGAGCATTAATCACGGCTGCCAGCGCAGCAGATTAACCATCACCTCCAGCCACGTTTCCGTCGCCTCATCTACCGCAATGACGGGCATCTCTGCGGTCACGCACGGCAGACTCAGGTCGTGACACCAACTGCCAAAGGAGCCGGGCGTGGCATAGCCCACGCTGCTGACGCGCGGCAAACCCGTCTGCGCGGCCAGCCAGGCACCGACCTCGGCGTGATGCGGATCGTCGATACAGGCCAGCGGCTCATGCCAGGAAACCACCCAGGCCGGTTTTAGCTGATGAATCAGGCTGCATAACGCCTGGGTTTCCGGCTCTGAGGCGGGATGTGCCCCTGTCGAAAGCGTCACATCCCGCGCGTCTGCCGCGCTGTTCCAGCGGTACACCGTTTCACCTGACTGCCAGTTAGCCGCCGGGAAGTTACGGTTCAGGTCAACGCCATTAGCATTCGCCCGCAGCCCCAGCTGGCAGCCATCGGGATTGACCGCCAGAACAACGTGATGACGGCGCAGGCCGTCAGGCAGGGTGCGCAGCGCCGCAGAAAGGGCCGCAATCGCGGCGTTTTCATCACCGTGCGTGCCAGCCAGAATCAGTCCACTGTTGCTGTCAGTCTGATTGGCGGGAAACCAGAGCAGCGGGGCACCCAGAACGGAACGCCCGTATTGCTGCCAGGAAATAGCCAGTTTTCCGCGCTGTGAGCGGGGATGCATTGACGGCATAGTGACATTCTCCAGAGGGTTTCCTTAAAAGTAGCGGAAAAGCCGCCGGGGGAAAATAGCTATTTATCAATCAGCAATTTGCGATAAAGTGGCCGGTAACAGGCTGACTCAGTGAGACGCTGATGCAGCACTTCTTTATCGTAAAGGGGTGAACATGATTATTCGCTTTTCTCCAACGCTAACCGCCCTGAGTCTGCTTAGCGCCACCTTACCCGTTTTTGCCGCAGAGGTGCCCGCAGGCGCGCAGCTCGCCGCAAAACAAGAGATTGTCCGTCACATCAAAGATGAGCCTGCGTCACTTGACCCGGCTAAAGCCGTGGGACTGCCCGAAATCCAGGTGATGCGCGATCTCTACGAAGGGCTCACCAGCCAGGATGCTCACGGGAAAATTGTGCCGGGCGTGGCACAAAGCTGGAGCAGCAGTGATAACAAAGTCTGGATTTTCACCCTGCGCAATAATGCACGCTGGTCTGATGGCGAGCCCGTCACTGCACAGGATTTTGTCTACAGCTGGCAGCGCGTAGTGGATCCTAAAACCAGTTCGTCTCAGGCCTCTTTTGTCGCGCTCAGTGGTTTAAGTGAGGCGGACGCTATCACTAAAGGGACGACAACACCGGACAAACTGGGCGTCACCGCGCTGGATAAACACCGCCTGAAAGTGACGCTCTCGCGCCCGGTGCCCTGGTTTCCGGCCATGGTGTCTAATGTGGCTTTCTATCCCGTCCCGCAACGCGTGATTGAGAAAGAGGGCGATCAGTGGACACAGCCCGGCAAGCTGGTCGGAAACGGCGCTTACCAACTTGACAGCCGAGTGGTTAACGAAAAAATCGTACTGGTGCGTAATCCGCGCTACTGGGATAACGCGCACGCCGTGTTAACTAAAGTGACCTTTTTGCCCATCAACGAAGAATCCAGCGCCACCAAGCGCTACCGCGCGGGCGATGTGGACATTACCGAATCGTTTCCTAAAAACATGTATGCCCTGCTGAAAAAGACGCTGCCGGGGCAGGTTTATACGCCGGATCAACTCGGAACCTACTATTACGCGTTTAATACGCAGCAGGGCCCTACGGCCGATGCGCGCGTACGCAAAGCGCTGTCATGGAGTATCGATCGCCAGGTTATCGCGGACAAAGTCTTGGGCACGGGTGAAAAACCGGCCTGGCACTTTACACCAGATGTGACCGCCGGATTTACACCGCTGCCTGCCTTGCAGCAACAGCATAATCAACAAGAGATGGACGCGCAGGCCAGAGCGTTGCTGGCGGCGGCAGGATACGGGCCGGCGAAACCCCTGAAGCTGACGCTGTTGTATAACACGTCTGAAAGCCACCAGAAGATTGCCATTGCGGTTGCATCCATGTGGAAGAAGAATCTTGGCGTGGACGTGAAGCTGGAAAATCAGGAGTGGAAAACCTATATCGACAGCCGAAACTCTGGACGCTTTGACGTCATCCGTGCCTCCTGGGTGGGGGACTACAATGAGCCGTCGACCTTTTTAACTCTGCTGACATCCGGCAACAGCAGTAATATCCCGCGCTTCAAAAATGCCGAATATGATGCCGTGATCGCCAAGGCGAGCATGGAAACCAGTGACCAGGCCCGCAATGCATATTACAACCGGGCCGAACAAATCATTGCGGAACAGGCCCCCATCGCGCCCATTTACCAGTACACCAATGGTCGCCTGATCAAGCCGTGGGTGAAAGGCTATCCGATCACCAACCCGGAAGATGTCGCCTACAGCCGTGAACTGTGGATTGAGAAACACTGATCTAAGGCGGCCTGCCTTGGGCCGCCTTCTGACATCTTTGTACACAGGCTCAGGATTGCAACTCAACACCGCCACGCTAGACTGTATCGTATTGATTTTGATAGCGGGGTAACGGTGTGGACGGTGTGAAAGGAAAATCGCTTCAGGTAACAGATGCCATCATTTCCTGCCAGTTGGATGGAAAGGGCGGCATGATACCGATTGATGAAACCCAGGTGCTGCACGATGAGCATCCCTGCTGGCTGCATCTCAATTATACCCATCCCCGCAGCGCTGAATGGCTGCAATCCACGCCTCAGATCCCGGATGCCGTGCGTGATGCGCTGGCCGGTGAAAGCATGCGGCCTCGCGTGTCCCGGTTGGGGGACGGTTTTATGATTGTCCTGCGCAGCGTGAACCATAACAGCGATGCGCGCCCTGACCAGTTAGTGGCAATGCGGGTGTTTATTAACGATCAGCTCATTGTGTCCACCCGGCGACGTAAAGTGTTTGCCGTGGATGAAGTGCTGACGGATCTCGAAAACGGTAACGGCCCGGTCAACTGTGGCAGCTGGCTGGTCGAGGTCTGCGATGCGTTAACCGGTCACACCAGCGAATTTATCGAAGATCTGCATGACAAAATCATTGAACTCGAAGATGCCTTACTGGACCAACGCATTCCCCCGCGGGGTGAACTGGGCCTGCTGCGCAAACAGCTGATTGTGATGCGCCGTTACATGGCTCCACAGCGTGATGTTTTTGCCCGGCTCGCCAGTGAGAAACTGCCCTGGATGGACGACAGTGAGCGCCGCCGCATGCAGGAGATTGCCGACCGGCTGGGGCGCGGCCTGGACGATCTGGACGCGGGCGTAGCCAGAACGGCCGTGCTGGCCGATGAAGTCGCCTCGGTAATGGCCGAATCCATGAATCGCCGCACCTATACGATGTCGCTGATGGCGATGATTTTTCTGCCCGCTACCTTTTTAACCGGGCTGTTTGGTGTCAACCTGGGCGGCATTCCCGGCGGCGGATGGCGTTACGGCTTCAGCGTGTTCTGTATTTTACTGGTCATACTGGCGTTAGGCGTGGCGGGGTATTTACGTAAGCGGCGTTGGCTTTGACAGACAAAGCCTGCGAATTGCCTTAGTGACAGAGGGCTTAACAGAAGTAAAGCTGATCGACATCAATACCTGCCGGAGGCAACTGACGCAAACTCTCTCCCGCAGGTGAATGCAACGTCAAGCGATGGGCGTTGCGCTCCATATTGTCTTACTTCCTTTTTTTGAATAACTGCATAGTACAGTTGATTCGACCTACGCCGGCCTTGTTGCCGGCTTTTTTTTACCTGCTGGCTGAAAGGCCTAATCTTTCCTAAGCTTAATGTTCATTCGCTACAGAGGAGCACGGTATGAAGGCGATACATAACAGCGAGCCGATTCCAACCGATCCGCCCCCCATTCCTCAGCCGCAACCCGATCCGCCACCGGATCCGGAGTTTCCGCCGATAATGGACCCGCCGCCTCACCGCAACGTATAAAAAAAGGGCATGCGTTTACGCGCATGCCCTTTACCTTTAATGTATTCAGCAGCGTTATTTAATTTCTAAAACATCAAGGCGTTCACTGACATCGGGTGCATCGTCTTCATCGCTGCGCCAGCCAACCGGATTCACCGGCAGGGTTTCGCGATCGAAAGCGAGATCGCCGCCATCCACCACCGCATCCCCGTGCTGAATGCCTTTGAAATCAAACAGATTCACGTCGGCCATGTGTGACGGCACGACGTTCTGCATCGCGCTGAACATGGTTTCAATCCGGCCCGGATAGCGTTTATCCCAGTCGCGCAGCATATCTGCCACCACCTGACGCTGCAGGTTAGGCTGCGAACCACACAGGTTACACGGGATAATCGGGAACTGACGCGCTTCGGAGAAACGAATGATATCTTTCTCGCGGCAGTAGGCCAGTGGACGAATGACAATGTGTTTCCCGTCATCGCTCATCAGCTTCGGTGGCATGCCTTTCATCTTGCCGCCGTAGAACATATTTAAAAACAGCGTTTGCAGGATGTCATCGCGATGGTGGCCCAGCGCAATTTTGGTACAGCCCAGCTCTGTGGCTGTGCGGTACAAAATGCCACGACGCAGACGCGAGCACAGCGAGCAGGTGGTTTTGCCCTCTGGAATCTTCTCTTTAACGATAGAGTAGGTGTCTTCCTCGACAATTTTGTACTCAACACCTTGCGCCTCAAGATATTCCGGCAGGATATGCCCCGGAAAACCGGGTTGCTTCTGATCAAGATTGACTGCCACCAGACTGAAACTCACTGGCGCGCTCTTCTGCAGGCTACGCAGGATCTCCAGCATGGTATAGCTGTCTTTACCACCGGACAGGCAAACCATGATGCGGTCGCCTTCTTCGATCATATTAAAATCGGCAATGGCCTCGCCTACGTGACGACGCAAACGCTTCTGGAGCTTGTTGAGGTTGTATTGTTCTTTCTTGTTAATTTCTTGATTTTGCAGCATTACGTCGCTTCTCAATAATCAAAGGGGCACATTTGAGCCTGTTGCCGTGCCCCCCTGATTTGCTTTTATGACAGGTTATCACCCGCCGAAGATTGTCAGCAGGCAAAGTATGCCGCGTATGGTACGGATTACGCGTGCAATTTCCAATATCAATTATCGTTAAGCATAAACCTGATGGTGACTGACCACGATATTTTGCCTTCCGTCTTATTTTTGCCAACTGCACTGGCAAGAGAGATAAGATGAAAAGCAGAGAATAAACACGGTCAGATAAAGGCGTTATTCACGCCGACAATAAGCCGCAATGAAAGCAGAAATGAAGATCTCATGGTGAGGGTAAGGATATGTCTACTGTCGGGTGGGATTTATCCCGCCCGACAAGAACGTACATCTACGCTTTTATCGTGCGGAAGCGGCACAACGCAGCATCCATGCCCTACATCATCTCCAGCGACTGCACGCCCTTTACTTCCATGATTTTGTCATACAGATGCGCATCGCTGGATTTCCGGGAGAGGGTAACCTGAACGCTTAATTCACATAAACCGCTTTCCTCGTTCCGGTTAATGACCGAAATATTGCCATAGCGGATGCCTTCGCGTTGCATGACCAGCAGCACCAGCGGCACGCTTTTCGCCTTGAGATAAACAATTAACGTATGGTGTTTACCAATCAGTAAATGACTCAAACGGCGGAAAACCTCGAGCACCACCAGAGCCAGCACGGTGCCGTAAATGCCGATTTCATACATGCCGCTCCCGATGACCAGGCCGATTGCGGCGGTAACCCAAAGCCCGGCAGCCGTCGTCAGGCCTTTAACCACCTGTTTTTGGATCAGAATCGTTCCGGCACCCAGAAAACCCATGCCGCTGACAACCTGTGCCGCGACGCGGCTGGGATCGAGTGCAACGTGATCCTTCATCAACATGTCGGCAAAGCCATATTTAGACACCAGCATAAACATCGCACTGCCAATCCCCACCAGAATATGAGTGCGTAATCCGGCTTCTTTGGCACGCATCTGACGTTCCAGGCCAATCAGACCGCCCAGAATGCCCGCCAGCGCAATACGAATCAGCATATCCATTAACATTCTTTTTCTCCGTTCGACATCATGGTTAAACTATATTCCGCCACGTGACTATGTGATAACAGGATAATTCTGCTTGTAATAGGTCAGGATATTTTTTGTAAAAAGCTATTTCTTCTCTCGACCCCATGTCAGGGCTGACATATTCTTGCTTAGCCTTTAACTCACCTTCCCGGAGTCTGATTGATGAAAGCCGCGACTTTTCTGCTGGCTGGTGCCGCGTTGTTATTGTCTGCCTGCAGCAGTAACAGCGATGACAACGAGCCGCCACAACAAGCTACCGCCGCCCACGTTCAGCCACGTGTGGTTATGTCTGCAATGGCGGAGGCCAGTTGTGCCAATGCAGGGGGAACGCTGGCGTTTTCAAATCAACTGGACGGCTCGCGCATCGGCATGTGTCAGTTAGTCAACGGACGCCGCTGCAGCGAGCAGGCATTGCTCGGCGGTAACTGCGCCCGCTAAACGCGGAGGCCGGCTGTGACCGGCCTGCGTTATCAGGTCGTCACCCGGTTCGGACAGTCTTCGCCACGATGAAGCTGGCTGAGGTTTTCCAGCGTGGTTTCTGAAATTGCCGTCAGAGCTTCAGCGGTCAAAAAAGCCTGATGGCCTGTGAACAGCACGTTGTGGCAGGCTGACAGGCGGCGGAAAATATCATCCTGAATGACATCATTCGATTTATCTTCAAAGAACAAATCCCGCTCATTCTCATAAACGTCCATGCCTAACGCGCCAATTTTTTGCTGCTTAAGTGCATCAATGGCGGCCTGAGAATCAATTAACCCACCCCGACTGGTATTAATAATCATGACGCCATCGCGCATCTGCGCAAACGCGTTAGCATTAAGCAGATGATGGTTTTCCGGCGTTAACGGGCAATGCAGTGTAATCACATGCGACTCGGCAAACAGGGTTTTCAGATCGACATATTCCGCGCCCAGCGATAACGCCTGTTCCGAAGGATAGGGATCGAAGGCCAGTAAACGCATGCCAAATCCTTTTAAGATGCGCAGGGTGGCTATGCCTATTTTGCCGGTGCCAATAATGCCGGCGGTTTTGTTATGCATATTAAAACCGGTCAGGCCGTCCAGCGAAAAATTCGCATCGCGGGTGCGTTGATAGGCGCGATGAATACGGCGATTCAATGTCATCATCAGGCCGACGGCATGTTCAGCGACGGCTTCCGGGGAATAGGCGGGCACGCGAACCACTTCCAGACCCAGTTCAGCCGCGGCTTTCAGATCGACATTATTAAATCCGGCGCAGCGCAGGGCGATAAATTTCACCCCCAATTCCGCCAGTTCCTCCAGCACCGGGCGGCTACCGTCGTCATTCACAAAAAGACAAACCGCATCACAGTCTACGGCGGTCTTAGCCGTGCTTTCGCTCAGCAAAAAATCATAAAAGACCAGATCGAAACCATACTGTTTATTGACCTGTTCAAAATATTTCTGGTCGTAGTGTTTAGTACTGTATACGGCGATTTTCATCGTGGTGCTCCTGGAAAAGGGATGCAACAAGGATAACGTTTTCTCTTACTTTTTGCTGACACCTCTTTAACCTTACCGGTCAAACCTTCACCTTCGGCGTGTTACGTGCCATCATTACGCCCAGGATATTGAAAAAAAAGGAGTCTTGTTTTCATGCCACGGAGTTTCCGTCGACGCCTGGCCGCGATTCTGGCGCTGATTTTATTGCTGCTGGGATTACTGCTGACTCTTACACAGTGGCTGCCGCGTCTGGTGGGCCTCTGGCTACCTGCAGGCACGCGCGTCGAACTGGAAAACAGCCCACGCTGGCATGACGGGCAACTCATTTTCCCATCTCTTCATTATTTAGCCGGTGACTGTCGCCTGGCGAGCGTCAAAAACGCGGCGCTGGGCCGGCAACAGTCGCGCTGGACGCTCAACGCACAACAGGTCACGTTGCAAAGCGAATGCCTGCAACAGCTGCCCGAATCACAAACCGCCTCAACCGCACCGAAAACGCTGGCAGCGTGGCAGGCCATGCTGCCGGGCGCAGATATTCACATTGATAAGCTGACGATCTCGCCCTGGCAGGACTATGCCGGTGGCCTGGATTTAACCCTTAATAAAGCCAGCCAGCAGCTGCATTACCGGGGCGATAATTTACAGCTTGAGGCCACGCTGGAAGGTCAGCAGCTGATGGTCAGACAATTGACGATCACCCATCCGGCGCTTCCCGAGCCGCTCAGCCTCAAAGGTCATTTTGAACTGCCGCAATACGCTAACGGCCTGCCGGTTAACGGCGAGATCGCGGGCGCGCTGGCCCTGGACGGGTTTCCGCAACCGCTAAAAGCGGCACTGAGCTGGCAGCATGAAAGCGGCCTGCTGAACATCACCACAGCGGATGCTGCCCGTCCCTTGCTGCGTCTTCCGTGGCAGGCCAGCCGTGACCGCATCACTATTGAGAAGGGTGAATATTACTGGCCACTCACGGCGCAACCCTTGTCGGGCTTTGTGACGCTGACGCTGGATAACTGGCAGGCCGGGCTGGATGCCACAACGGTCACTGGCCGCCTTAACCTGCTGACGCAGGGGCGGGGCGGCAAAGGCAATGTCGTTCTGGGCATAGGTCCCGGTCATCTCAGCCTGACGCAAAGCCAGCTGCCGTTACAACTGACCGGCGACAGTAAATTTGCTGCCATGCAGCTGTTCGGCAGTATTCCTGGGCAACTGACCGGATCATTACTGAATCCCGAACTGATTGTTAAACCCAACGCACTGTTGCGCCTGCGCGGGCGTTTACTTTCAACGCTGAACGTGGATGAAGCGCGCTGGCCGCTGGCGGGGGTGCGCTTATCGTCCCGGGGCATTTCTGGACGCCTGCAGGCCATTCTGCGCGCGCACGATCCCAGCTTTGGCCGCTTCACCCTGCATCTGGACGGCGGGGCCCGTGACTTCTGGCCGGATACGGGTGAATGGCGCTGGCGCTACTGGGGAGAAGGCGAGATGCATCCGTTACAGGCGAAATGGGATGTCAGGGGAACCGGTGGCTGGCGCGGCACGCTTATCCATCTTGATACCTTGTCGACCGGTTTTAACCAGATGCAATACGGCAGCGTGCGGGTGGAAAAGCCGCGTTTAATCCTGACTGCCCCGGTGAACTGGCAGCGAGAGGCGGACAAGCCTTCCTTTGACGGAAAATTTCAGATGCAGGCCGGTCAGACGCACTTCAGCTACGGGGGCTGGCTGGCTCACTCAACGCTGGATTTTGCCGCCCGCGGGCGCGATCCCGGTCATTTTGTCTGGGGCGGCGAACTGAAAGCCGGCAAGGTCGGCCCGGTACGGGTTAACGGGCGCTGGGATGGCGAGCGCCTGCGCGGTCAGGCCTGGTGGCCCACGCAGTCGCTGACGGTTTTTCAGCCGTTGCTCAGCCCCGATCTGAAAATGAAAATTCGCGCGGGCGAACTGCGCGCTCAGGTGGCGTTTTCTGCCGCCGCTCAGCAGGGTTTTCACGCGGGCGGACACTGGACGGTGAAAAACGGCAGCGTCTGGACGCCAGACAGCCAGATTAACGGCATCGATTTCTCGCTGCCATTCCGTCTGCAAAACCAACAGTGGCATTTTGGCTTACGTGGACCAGTTTCATTGCGCATCGCAGAAATCAAGAATCAGTTTGCCATGCAGAATATTCAGGCTGACTTACAAGGCGCCTGGCCATGGCGGGAAAACGATCCGCTCTGGTTGCAGGATGTCAGCATGGATCTGCTGGGCGGGAAAATTACGATGCCGTCTCTGCGGATGCCACAGCACAGCCCGGCGCGTGTGTCGCTTCGGGATATCAGCCTGAGTAAACTCGTCAGCGCGATTAAACCCAGGCAGTTCGCGATGTCGGGCAGGGTGAATGGCGAATTACCGCTATGGATCACGAATGCGCGCTGGATCATCGAAAATGGCTGGATTGCCAACAGCGGGCCGCTGACCTTCCGGATGGATAAAGACATGGCCGATGCCATCACCCAAAATAATATTGCGGCAGGCGCCGCGATGGACTGGCTGCGCTATATGGAGATTTCGCGTTCCTGGGCCACGCTGAATCTGGATAATCTGGGCGAACTGACCATGGTCGCGCAGGTGCAGGGCACCAGCCGTTTCAGCAACCGCAACCAGACCGTAAATTTAAACTATCGTCATCAGGAAAACCTGTTCCAGTTGTGGCGCAGCCTGCGCTTTGGCGATAATTTGCAATCCTGGGTGGAGGAAAATGCCACTCTGCCGTCGAAAAAGGAACCCTCACCATGAGCCTCAGGGCCTTACTGCTGCTGATAGCCGGACTCCCGCTGACGGGCTGTGTACCGCGCATCGAAGTTGCCGCGCCAAAAGATCCGATTACCATCAACATGAATGTGAAAATCGAGCATGAGATCCACATTAAAGTGGACAAGGATGTGGAAGCGTTACTGAAAAATCAGAGCGACCTGTTTTGAGGAGAGCCCGCATGAAACGCATCGGCATCACATGCTTACTGGCCCTTACGATGAGCCTGCCCGCCTGGGCATTGACGCTGGATGAAGCCCGTCAGTCAGGCCGGGTGGGAGAAACACTGTCAGGATATATTGCGCCGCGCGCAGATGACAGCGACACGCTGGCACTGGTTAAACGCATTAATGACGGTCGTGCTGCACAGTATCAACGTCTGGCAGAGCAGAACAACCTGACAACGGATGAGGTGGCCAGAATCGCCGGACAGAAGCTGGTAAACCGTGCCGCAGCGGGGGAATATGTACGCGGCATCAACGGACAGTGGCTCAGGAAATAGCCGGGCGACAACGTTGTACGGCAGGCATAAAAAAACCGGGCTCAGCCCGGTTTTCCAGATAAGATCGGCGAATCAGGCCGCAACGATGTGTTTGATCGCGTCTTTTGCTTCGGCGGTGGCTTTTGTCGCGACTTCCGGGCCATAGGCAATGCCTTCAGCAAACACAAACTCGACATCAGTGATACCGATAAAGCCCAGGAACAGCTTGACGTAAGGAGTCAGCAGGTCAGAAGCGGTATCTTTGTGAATGCCACCACGGCTGGACAGAATCACGGCGCGCTTGCCTTTGACCAGGCCTTCCGGGCCGGCTTCGGTATAACGGAAGGTCACGCCAGCACGGGCGATCAGGTCGAAATAGTTCTTCAACTGCGTAGGAATGTTGAAGTTGTACATTGGGGCAGCAATCACCACCACATCATGTGCCTGCAGCTCTGCAATCAGCGCATCAGACAGTGACAAGGCTTCCTGCTGACGCGGTGACAGCGGCGCATCGGAAGGACGCAGCGCGCCCACTAACTCACCATCCAGCACCGGTACCGGGTTTTCTGCCAGGTCACGCACGGTCACCTGATCGCCTTTGGCCTTTGCCTGCTCAGCATAGAAGTCAGCCAGCTGACCAGATTGTGAATAGCCTGCAAGAATGCTTGATTTCAGAACTAATACTTTGCTCATCGTAGTTTCCTGTCTGTTACGCGGAAGGCTTCCCGCTCAATGGCTTACACTTTACAAACATTGAACGGAGCGGGAAAGCGCAATATTTCGAGAGCTATATTCGAATTAATTGAACAACCCGTCATGCGCGAGGTCCGCGCGGCAAACGGGAATGTGCTATGATAGGCGCAATTATTATCGTTAATCAGCGGGTTATCTTAGCACTGTACGCTGAGTCCACACCGCCTGAGTAAGGTACGTCATTACTATGTCTTCTCCGGTTTCATCTCCCTTAACGCCGCTTTGGTCGCGGCTTGATGCCCTGATGCTGCGCGACCGGCAGCGGCTGCAACGCCGGTTGCACGGTGCCAGAAAAGTGAAAAATCCTGATGCCCAACACGGTATTGCCGCCGAACTGGAGCAGGATATTCTCGCGGCTGAACAGCGCGTGGCCCAGCGTATTGCCGCCACACCGCGCATCACGTTCCCGGATAATCTTCCGGTCAGTCAGAAACAGCAGGATATCGCGGATGCGATTCGCGCTCATCAGGTCGTGATCGTGGCAGGTGAAACCGGGTCGGGAAAAACCACCCAGTTGCCCAAAATTTGCCTGGCGCTGGGACGCGGTATCACCGGTTTAATTGGCCATACGCAACCTCGTCGTCTTGCGGCGCGCACCGTCGCGAACCGCATTGCCGAAGAGCTGGAAACGTCGCTGGGCGGCTGCGTCGGCTACAAAGTGCGCTTTAATGATCAGGTCGGTGAAACCACGCAGATTAAGCTGATGACCGACGGGATTCTGCTGGCGGAGATCCAGCAGGATCGCCTGTTGATGCAGTATGACACCATCATCATCGATGAAGCGCACGAACGCAGTCTGAATATCGACTTCCTGCTGGGCTATTTGCGTGAGCTGCTGCCGCGCCGTCCGGATCTTAAAGTCATTATCACCTCGGCGACTATCGATCCGCAGCGCTTCTCCCGCCACTTTAACAACGCGCCGGTCATTGAAGTATCGGGCCGGACTTATCCGGTGGAAGTCCGTTATCGTCCGGTCGTCGAAGAGGCGGACGATGTGGAACGCGATCAGCTTCAGGCGATATTTGATGCGGTTGATGAGCTGAGCCAGGAGGGCCGGGGCGATATTCTGATCTTCATGAGCGGCGAGCGGGAGATTCGCGATACCGCCGATGCGCTGATGAAGCGCGATTTGCCGCATACCGAAGTGCTGCCGCTGTATGCGCGTCTGTCGAACAGTGAGCAAAATCGGGTATTTCAGTCACACAGCGGGCGACGTATCGTGCTGGCGACGAACGTTGCCGAAACCTCGCTCACCGTGCCGGGCATCAAGTACGTCATCGATCCGGGCACGGCGCGCATCAGCCGCTACAGCTACCGCACCAAAGTTCAGCGTCTGCCGATAGAGCCCATTTCTCAGGCTTCCGCGAATCAGCGTAAAGGACGTTGCGGCCGCGTATCGGAAGGGATCTGTATCCGGTTGTATTCTGAAGCGGATTTCCTGAGCCGTCCGGCCTTTACCGATCCCGAAATTCTGCGCACCAATCTGGCCTCAGTCATTCTGCAGATGACCGCGCTGGGACTGGGCGATATTGCGGCGTTCCCGTTTGTGGAAGCGCCGGATAAACGCCATATTCAGGACGGCGTCAGATTGCTGGAGGAGCTGGGCGCGCTGACCCTGAGCGAAGAAGGCCATTATAAACTCAGCGGCTCGGGCCGCCAGCTGGCGCAACTGCCTGTGGATCCGCGCCTGGCACGCATGGTGCTGGCTGCCCGGCAGTACGGCTGTGTGCGCGAAGTGATGATTATCGCGGCAGGTTTGTCGATACAGGATCCGCGCGAACGCCCGGCAGAGAAGAAGCAGGCCTCCGATGAAAAACACCGGCGTTTTGCTGACAAAGAGTCTGATTTTATGGCCTTTGTTAACCTGTGGAACTACCTGGGCGAGCAGCAAAAAGCGCTGTCCGGCAATGTCTTCCGTCGCCAGTGTAAAGCCGATTTCCTTAACTACCTGCGCGTACGGGAATGGCAGGATATCTATACCCAACTGCGTCAGGTGGTCCGTGAGCTTGGTATTCCGGTGAACAGCGAACCGGCGGAGTATCGCGAGATCCACTGTGCGTTACTGACCGGTTTACTGTCGCATATCGGCCAGAAAGATGCGGAAAAGCAGGAGTTTACCGGTGCACGCAATGCGCGCTTTGCCATTTTTCCGGGCTCAGGTTTATTCAAAAAACCGCCCAAGTGGACAATGGTGGCGGAGCTGGTGGAAACCAGCCGACTCTGGGGCCGTGTTGCCGCGCGTATCGATCCGGAATGGATAGAACCGCTGGCACAGCATCTGATCAAACGTAGCTACAGTGAACCGCACTGGGAGAAATCGCAGGGCGCCGTCATGGCCAGTGAGAAAGTCACCTTGTACGGCTTGCCGATTGTGGCCGCGCGCAAGGTCAACTATGGCGCGATCGATCCTACGCTGAGTCGCGAATTGTTTATTCGCCACGCGCTGGTGGAAGGCGACTGGCAAACGCGCCACGCTTTTTTCCGTGCTAATCAGAAGCTGCGCAGTGAAGTGGAAGACCTGGAACATAAATCGCGTCGCCGCGACATTCTGGTAGATGACGAAACCTTGTTTGCCTTTTACGACCAACGTGTAGGGAAAGAGGTGGTTTCCGCACGCCACTTTGACAGCTGGTGGAAACAGGTCAGCAAAACCACCCCGGAACTGCTCAATTTTGATAAGCAGATGCTGATCAAAGCGGGCGCCGATACGGTCAGCCAGCTCGACTATCCCAATGTCTGGCATCAGGGCAATCTCAAACTCAGGTTGAGTTATCAGTTTGAACCCGGTGCGGATGCCGATGGCGTGACGGTCCATATTCCGCTTCCGCTGCTGAACCAGGTCGATGAAGCCGGCTTTGAGTGGCAGATTCCCGGTGTACGGCGTGAACTGATTATTGCGCTGATTAAATCGTTACCGAAGCCGCTGCGTCGTCATCTGGTGCCCGCGCCAAACTATGCCGAGGCGTTTTTAGGCCGCGTGACCGCAATGGAAATGCCGCTGCTTGATGCCCTGTCGCGCGAGTTCCGCCGGATGACGGGCGTGACGCTGGAGCGGGACGACTGGCAATGGGAACAGGTGCCCGATCATCTGAAAATGACCTTCCGGGTGGTAGACGAACACAACCGTAAGCTGCAGGAAGGTAAAGATCTCGCGGCGCTGAAAGTGCTGCTTAAAGGCAAGGTGCAGGAAACGCTGTCCAACGTGGCGGATGATGGTCTGGAACAGCGCGGTTTACACCTCTGGAGCTTTGGCGATTTGCCTCGCAGCTACGAGCAAAAACGCGGCAACTACCAGGTAAAAGCCTGGCCCGCGCTGGTCGATGAGAAAGACAGTGTGGCCATCCGGTTATTCGACAGTGAGCATGAGCAGCAGAAAATGATGTGGCGCGGTCAGCGTCGGTTGCTGTTGCTGAATATTCCGTCGCCGGTGAAATATCTGCACGAAAAATTGCCGAATAAAGCCAAGCTGGGCCTCTATTTTAATCCCTATGGCAAAGTGATGGAGCTGATCGATGACTGTATTGCCTGCGGTATCGATAAGCTGATTGCCGAGGCGGGTGGACCGGCCTGGGAACAGGCGGCCTTCGATGCGCTGCGCGAGAAGGTCCGCGCCGAGCTGAATGATACCGTGGTGGAGATAGCAAAGCAGGTTGAGCAGATTCTGACGGCGGTCTTCAATATCAATAAGCGCCTTAAAGGTCGGGTTGATATGACACTGGCACTGGCGCTGGCCGATATTAAGGCGCAGATGAATGGGCTGGTGTACCGGGGATTTGTGACCCAAAATGGCTGGCGGCATCTGGCAGATACCTTACGTTACCTGCACGGTATTGAGCGTCGGCTGGAAAAATTGCCGGTTGATCCCCACAGCGACCGCGCCCGTATGCTCCGGGTTCAGGCCGTTGAACAGGCCTGGCAGGCCTGGCGCAACAAACTGCCGCCGCAGCGTCAGGATGATGAGGATGTGCTGCATATTCGCTGGATGCTGGAAGAACTCCGCATCAGTCTGTTCGCGCAGCAGCTTGGCACGCCTTATCCCATTTCAGATAAGCGCATCATGCAGGCGATGGAGCAGATCACCGCCTGACGGCGGCAAACAGGGTCTTGTAAGAATAAAAAAGCCCGCATTTAAGAATGCGGGCTTTTTTGTGTAACGGTGAGAGCTACTGCGCCAGCGCTTCCAGCCGGTCTTTAAATGACGTCACGGCAATCGCGCGGTTGTCAGCCAGATAACGGTCTTTCGCCGCCGGGGCAGAACTCTGCACCGCTATCAGTTGCCAGCCCTTATCGCCTTTCAGCAGAAGCGGAGAACCGCTGTCGCCAGGCAAGGTATCGCACTGATGCGATAAAACCGCCCGTTGCGCCCAGCCGGTAATCAGGCAGTCGCTGTGTGAATACAGGCTGTCGAGATGATCGGCGGGATAACCTGCCTGGGTCACCTTGCGGCCCGCCGCTTTCAGCGCTTCGGTTAAGTCACTACGCGAACCTTCAAACAGCGGAATCGGCGTAATGGCAGAAGGGGGATTGCGCAAAATAATCAAACCGTAATCGAACGGCGCTGCATTGCTGGGGACGATCCAGCCTTCGCCATCCGCTTTCAGCTTATGCACCAGCGACGGTTCAACGCGCGCATCAATGTCATGAATTTCGTAGCGCCAGCCTTTTTTGGTAGACATAAAACGTAGCGCTACGGGTTTATCAAATTTACCTGGAGGTGTCAGTAAACAGTGGCCCGCCGTCAGGGCAAGATGGGGAGAAATTAACGTGGCGGTGCACAGATTACCGCTCTCGGTTTCCAGTTGTCCTATCGCATCCCAGGGGGCCGCGCTGACATCGGTAATGGCCTGGCGATGATCTTTGCCAAAAAACAACATTTTAATTTCGGCGGGTGTCGGTGAATCATCATTATCATCAGCATGAACAAACGCGGTGAAACTGAAAAGTCCAACGATTAACAGGGTAGCCAGGCGCATAGAACTCTCAATAGCGAGAAAAAGAAAACGTTTTTGTTATTACTAAAGTGACATAACTATAGTCAGTGAGGCGTGAAAAAGGGAGTTTTTTCAGTGAATCAGTACGCTACAGCGACTAAATAAAAAAACTGGCCGCGATAACGCCACATAAGATCATCACAATCAGAATAATTTCGAAGCGATAGCGACGGACCATATTAGCCACTCCAGTAAAGAAACACCCGGCAGAACCGGGTGTTTTTAATTATTAACGCTTACTCGGACCCTAAAGGGCGACCTTATTTTTTAGCGGCTTTTTTGTGGTGCTTTTTAGCTGCCTGGGCTTTCTGAGCTGGCTTTTTGGTGTGTTTTTTAGCGGCCTGAGCTTTCTGGGCTGCTTTTTTGTGGTGCTTTTTAGCGGCCTGAGCTTTCTGGGCAGCTTTTTTGTGGTGTTTTTTAGCAGCCTGGGCTTTCTGAGCTGGCTTTTTGGTGTGTTTCTTAGCAGCCTGCGCTTTCTGTGCAGTGTCTTTCTTCGCTACTTTCTTCTTAGCGGCCTGCGCTTTCTGGGCAGCTTTTTTGTGGTGTTTCTTAGCAGCCTGCGCTTTCTGTGCAGCTTTATGATGCTTCTTATGGACAGCAGCTTTGTGCTCAGCTTTAGCAGGTGCAGCGGTGGTGGTCGCAGCCGCTGGAGCAGCAGTTGCAGGAGCGGCAGTTGTCTCAGCAGCGAAAGCAACTGAAGACAGACCCATAGCAGCGGCGATTACCAGTGCAAATAATTTTTTCATTGCAAAATCCTCGGACTATTTTTTCATGTGTAGCCCACTGCGGGGCCGGTGAGAAGACTATATGAAAATAAAACTGGCGCGTCCGTGGGTGATTGGTATCGCTGTGTAACCGATTGTACAAAGGGGATGTACGGGAGGAAAAGGCGGCCCTCAGGCCGCCTGCTACCTTAACTGTTCAGGTAACGTTGCTCAAGATGTTTGCGGAAATAGTCTGGGTTGAGCGCTTCGCCAGTAGCATTGACAATCAACTGTTCGGTGGTGAAACGGCTGCCATGTTGCCAGATATTCTGCTGCAGCCAGTCAAATACCGGCTGCAGGTCGCCATGCTGTATCAGCTCGGCGGATTGCGGAATTGCGTTTTGTAACGCCTGGAACAGCTGCGCAGCGTACATCGCCCCGAGTGTGTATGTCGGGAAATAGCCGAAGGCGCCATCGGTCCAGTGAATATCCTGCATGCAGCCATTGCGGTAGTTGCCGCGCGTATCCAGACCCAGGGATTGTTGCATCTTTTCATCCCACAGCGCCGGAATGTCTTCAACCTCAATCTCGCCTTCAATCAGCGCGCGTTCGATCTCGTAGCGCAGAATGACGTGCGCCGGATAGCTCAGTTCGTCCGCATCCACCCGAATCAGGCCCGGTTTAACCTGCTGCGTCAGCCGGACAAAGTTATCTGCCTGAAGGGCGGGCTGGTCACCGAGCTGACTGATGATTTGCGGCAGGATACGCTGCAGGAAAGGCGCGCTGCGTCCCAGTTGCATTTCCATAAACAGACTTTGTGACTCATGGATCGCCGTGGATCGCGCCAGCGCAACCGGCTGACCGCGCCATTGCTCAGGCAAATTCTGTTCGTAGCGCGCGTGGCCAGTCTCATGAATGACGCCCATCATGGCGCTCAGAAACTCATCCTGATTGTAGCGGGTGGTAATACGCACATCTTCGGGCACGCCGCCGCAGAAAGGGTGCGCGCTAATGTCCAGGCGGCCATGGTTAAAATCAAACCCCAGCTCGGCCATCACGCGTAAACCCAGTTCGCGCTGTGAGGCTATCGGGAACGGTCCCTGGGGCGTGATCACCGGCTGCTGAGCCTGTTTTTCGACGACCTGCTGCAACAAGTGTGGAAGCCAGGTTTTTAACTGCCCGAAGGTATGATCCAGCGTGGCGCTGGTCATGCCCGGTTCAAAAACGTCAAGCAGCGCGTCATAGCGGGAGCAGCCGTTCGCTTGCGCACGCAGTTCAGCTTCCTGACGGCTTAAGCGTACGACCTCTTTCAAATTGGTCGCAAAACCCTGCCAGTCGTTTGCCGGACGCTGTGTGCGCCAGGCATGCTCACAGCGCGATCCCGCAATGGATTTGGCTTCGACCAGTTCAGCGGGCAGTAATGTTGCCTGAACATAAGCGCGGCGCATTTCGCCCAGATTGGCGCGTTCAACATCATTCAGCGATTGCTGTTCTGCCTGATCCAGCCAGTCACCAATGCGTTTATCCGTCAGAATCTGATGTTGCAGCACACTCATTTCCGCCAGCGCTTCGCCCCGTGCGGCGCTGCCACCGGCGGGCATCATGGTTTGCATGTCCCATCCGGCGATGGCGCTGAGATGACTGAAACGCGACAGGCGCTGGAAGGTCTTACAAAGGTGTTGATAGGCTGAAGTCACACAAAGCTCCTGAATGCGTTAACGTCGTGGAAGTTCCCGAAAGGGGAGATCGAGCGGCCAGCTAAAACGCAGGCTGGCACCGCCAAGCGGGCTGGTTTCAACGGAAACCCGGCCGCTGAGCGCATGGGCGATGGAGTGAACGATGGCCAGGCCAAGTCCACAGCCGCCCGTTGCGCGGTCGCGACTCGGATCGAGCCGGACAAAGGGTTCAAATACACGTTCACGTTCTTCATGGGGGATCCCCGGACCGTCATCGTCGACCTGCAAATTACCGACTGCGCCGTCAAACCATAAGCTGACCCGCAGGCGCTGGTTTGCATAGCGCAGCGCATTATTGACAAGGTTGTCCAGCACGCGCTCCATAAGCCGGGTGTCTGAAACGCCGTAATTTTCCCGCTGGGGTAAGTCCAGCTCAATCTGCGTATCCGGGTTGATGGCCTGGAAGTCTTCCATGCGTTCACGCAACCAGCTGGCCAGATCCAGCGACTGCAAATTAAGGTCGACGCGTGGACGATCCAGACGGGCATAGGTCAGCAGCTCTTCAATCAGGCTTTCCAGCTGACTCACATCACGATTCAGCGCCGCAGATTCGGCTTCGCTCAGATTATCGCTCATCTCCAGACGATAGCGCAGCCGCACAAGCGGTGTACGCAACTCGTGAGCGATACCATCAATAAGCTGTTTCTTGCTGGCGACGAGCGTATTGATATTCTCAGCCATTTGGTTAAATGCGACGCCAACGCGAAACAGGCTGGAGGTGCTGTCGAAATGAGTACGCACGTCCAGTTGCCCCTGACCAAAACGCTGAGCGGCATGTTCCAGTCGCAGCATCTCTTTCCAGTGCGGACGCAGCCAGATAAATACCGGCAGCCCAAGCGACATGCCAATAAATACGACCAGTGCCATATCCAGCAGGCGCATTTGATGCAGATAAAAAAGGTAAGGTATAGGTCCGACGGTCAGGACATAATGACTACGCGGAATGTGTTGCAGGAAGGTGTATTTGTCGTCCAGCGCAACGATTTCGCCCGCACGCAGACGGCGTAACTCATTTTCATCCAGTTCGAACCGGCTCATGGGCTCAATATGCAGCTCAAATGACAAACCGAGATCCAGACTTTTGATCGTCTTATTCCAGTCGCGCGGCGGTATTTCACGCAGTTCACTGCGGATCAGGTAGAGCGAGCTGGCCATCAAGTCGTTCATGGACTGGCGGCCTGCGCGTTCGGCGGTAAATTTATAGACCAGCCCGACCATCAGCGACATCACCAGAAAACAGACAAACAGCAGCAGGTAGAACTGAATAAAAAGTTTTTTCATACCGAACGCGTGTCCCAGGCCTGCGGCGCAAACAAATAGCCTTTGTTGCGGATGGTTTTGATGCGGAATGGCTCTGTTGCGCTGTCGTGCAGTTTTTTACGCAAACGCGAGATGGCGACATCAATACTGCGATCCATGCCATCGTAACTGACGCCGCGTAAGGTTTTCAGCAAGGCATCACGGTTAAGAATTTGCCCGGCATGGCTGGCCAGCACCCAAAGCAGATCAAAATCCGCCGTGGATAGGGCGATATTTTCTTCAAACAGCACGACCTGGCGATTCAGGGCATCGATGGTCAGTGAGCCAAACCGCAACATGCGTGTATTTTTCGTCGGCGCAGGGGCTTCTTCACTTTGCACCTGTTGTGACTGACGCAGGTGCAGACGCAATCGCGCCAGCAGAACGGCTGGGGGGGCCGTTTTCAGAATATAGTCCTGCGCGCCCATCTCCAGCGCGAGGATATGGTTCATATCACTGTCAAGGGAGGTCAGCAGCACGATCGGCCCCTGCCAGTTTGCCCGTAAGTCACGGCAGATTGACATGCCATCTTTGCCGGGCAGCATGATGTCGAGCATGACCAGGTCGGGTTGCTGTTCGGCAATGGTGGCTTCAGCCCGATCGCCGCGCGTCTCAACAATCACTTCAATATCATGGCGTCCCAGGTAGGCGGCAATGAGCGAACCGACCTCCGGTTCATCTTCTACGTAAACGATTTTATGCATAATTCACACTAACGTAAAAAGGAGGGATAAAGCATAACTTTTCCTGGCGCAGAGCTCTATCCAATCACACGAAATATCCTTGAGTAACTGGTATATAATCCGCAAAATATGCAATCATTAACCCTGCGTTTAATATGAGTTCCGGATTCATTGTGATCACCTTGAGGAGCCAAAGTGTTTGATAAAGAGCTGGCATCAGCGGTATACCGTGATCGCATCCGCTTTAACTACAGTGATTTCCTGTCGGCATCCTGCAAAAAACGTTGGAGCTTTGTGGATGCCATCTATGGCGTACTGCCCATATTCGGCATGGTGACACGCAAATCTGCGCACAGTTTACAGGCAAGTGAAGATCACCTGAAAGAATTAGCCTTGCAAATCATATCAACCCAGGTCAGCGACGAAATCAACATCGCCCGCCTGATTACGTTAGCCGAGCAGCAGCACATTGCCCACGTGGATATCCAGCTTCCGTATCCGCTGTCAGAGAAACAGCTGGAGGCGATTCATGAAGAGTACCGTAAGCCCGTGACGCTGACACAGCAGGGTGACCTGCTGTGCGTGGTTCTCGGTCAGTCTCACTAAGTCAGTAGGGCCCACATCGCAGGCAGGGTTGCCACCATAATACAGACCATGGCAACCCGCTCAACGGGCCGCAGTGCCACTGCATGTCCGCCCCGACGTGCGAACATAAACAGCAAAATGCCCGGCGCATAGAGCACGACAGACATAAACAGATGCAGTGGACCGGAGGCATACAGCAACCAGATGCCGTACACGCTGGCACCGATGCCTGTCACGAGCGCCCAGGGTTTATGTTGCCCTTTGACCACCTTGATCAAATACAATCCCACCAGTAAATAGGGCACCAGAATCATTTCTGAGGCAATAGTCAACAGCATGTTGTAATCCGCAC
The DNA here is from genome assembly GCF_003201175.1 of Pantoea sp. PNA 03-3. Taxonomy (NCBI): domain Bacteria; kingdom Pseudomonadati; phylum Pseudomonadota; class Gammaproteobacteria; order Enterobacterales; family Erwiniaceae; genus Pantoea; species Pantoea sp. PNA 03-3. The sequence continues at coordinate 295,620 of NZ_QICO01000001.1, forward strand.
CGGTCAGGGCGATCAGGATCAGGCAAACCTGCACACTACCGTTTGTCAGCCACAGTGAGGCGGCTGGCGCATTACGGACGTTCTGGCGGGCAATACTGCGGGGGAAAGCACCTTGCTGCGCGGCAATAAACGGCACTTCTGCCGCCATAATGGTCCAGCTCAGATAGGCACCGCAGACAGAAATAATCAAGCCCACGACAATGATTGCGTTACCCCAGCTTCCCGTCAGTTGCGTCATCAGGCCCGCCATTGAAGGGTTACGCATTTCGGCCAGCGCCGCGCGCGGCACGATCCCTAACGACAGCAGGGTGACCAGCAGATAAACCAGCAGGGCGGCCAGCACGGCCAGCAGCGTTGCCCGTCCGACATCCTTTTTATGGCGAGCTCGCGACGAGACCACTACAGCACCTTCCACGCCGATAAACACCCACAGCGTGATTAACATGGTCTGTTTGACCTGTTGCCATAACGGAACGCCGAGGCTCAGCCCGGAAAAATCAAAATGGAAGCGGTCATAATTGAAGGCCATGACGGCCAGCACCACAAACAGCAGCAGCGGCACCAGTTTGCCCAGTGTCGCCAGCAGGTTAATGCTGGCGGCGGTCTGAACGCCCCGCAATACCAGCCAGTGAACCAGCCACAGCACTACGGATGCGCCCAGCATCGCCTGCCAGGTATTCCCGTTACCAAAAATAACCCTGTCTGGCGTATCGGTGAAGAAACTCAGGGCAGAGAAAACAATAACCAGATAGGACACGTTGGCGATAACCGCACACAGCCAGTAACCCCAGGCGGAACAAAATCCCGTCAACTCACCGAATCCAGCGCGGGCGTAGGTAAAGATACCGCCATCCAGATCGGGTTTGAGTCGCGTCAGCAGCAGCATCGCCAGCGACAGGAAAATAATCCCTGCGCCGGTGATCAGCCAGCCAGTCAGCAACGCGGCCGGACCTGCGACCGCCGCCATATTTTGTGGCAAGCTGAAAACACCCGCACCCAGCATGGAGCTGAGTACCAGCGCGGTCAGGGCACTGAGGCCTAATTTTTTCTCCAAAACATTCTTCCTGCGAGCATAAGTGGCTGGGTGACCAGCATAAACACCCTATTATATCGGTGTTGTGTTGCGTAAATCGCGTGTAATACGCTGAAAAACAGGCGGAGGATTTTACGGAGTGCGGTGAAGGATGGCAATGCGTGACTATGCAAAATTGCGCAGGGATTATGCAAACAGTTGGGCGGCTTGCGCCGCCCTTAATTGCTTATTTGAACAGATCGGCGGTCACGGTTAGGTTACCCCCGCTCTGGTTCTGCCACTGGCGTGTGATGTGGTAGAACTTCGCACCTTTGCCAGCCGCACGTTTGGCGGCTTCCTGCGAGACTTCGGTTGGTGTGCCGAAATGGCCGCTGAAGGTGACCGTATCAAACGGCTGCATCTGTGCCGCGGTGACTGCGTTCAGCTCCTGGATTTCCCGACCGTCTGGCAGCGTCACAGAATAGCGTTTACCGGTTGAACTCTGCGTTTCAAAGAAGCGGCCCACGGCATTGCTTGGGGTTTCAGAGGAGGCAACGCCCGGAATCTCGACTTTTTTCGCCTCAGCACCGCCTGCGGCCAGCGCGGCTTTACCTGCCTGAGAATCAGCCGGAATGCTATCCGGGCTCTGCACGGCGCGCTGTTTTGCATCCGCCTTATAGATGTAAGCGGTAATGAACTGGTTGCCACCGGTATTGGCATCAACCTGACGCACAATAAAGAAGGACGCAGCGCCTTTTTCTTTCGCGGCTTTAGAAATTGCCTCGTTCACATCGGGCTGGCTGGGGAAAAAGCCGGTCACCGTCACGGTATCAAAGGGTTCAAGGCGATAGGCTTCCGCTTTCGGCAGCTCTTTCAGGCCATTAAACATCCGGTAGTCGGTTTCCTGACTCGCTTTAGGCGCATTCGCCTTATACAGATCCGCGGTTACGCGCCAGTTACCACTGTTACCGTTGCTGTCGTTAATACCTTGAATGTAATACGAATCTGCATTCAGTTCATCAGCACGTTTGGAGACGGCATCCGCCGCATCGCCAATTGCATTAAAACGACCGGTGATATTAATACGTTCGAATGGCTTCAACGCGGCCGCTTGTTCTGGCGTCAGCTCTTTAGCGGCAAACGCATTTCCCGCCAGCAGAGATAACAATGTAGATGCCAGAATAGTGTTCTTCAGCTTCATAAAAATGATCCTTCGCCTTACGCAAAATGAGTACGAAAACGTGCTGGACTCTTGATGTATAACAGAATAGCTGCTGATTATTACATGTTATAAACACGCTGTCGCAGCCAATTTTTGCGATTTCTCTCTCGTGGTGATCCGGTTTTTTTTATCCCGGCGTCACGAATCAGTATTTTACCTTACGCTTAAGACAGGCAGATGAAATAAACGTTCGTAACTTTATCAAAACCGTTAATGCGTTGTTAAATTTAGGTTTTTTCGAAAGGAATATTCGTATCGAAGGGCGCTTAGTTAGTTATTTATCTGCCAGTGATGCGATCAGACAGTGACGTTATGCGGCATAACGAGGCCAAAACTGGATATTACCGCGAATGTGACATTGGTGCGTCTGTGCAGTAGATAACCTGTAACATTTTCAGTAGGTTTAGACACGATTATGCCCTTGCATTTATTCACACCGCCTGAGCGCGGATGACGTCAGAGCAGTCTGTACCACAAGGGTCATCATCCTTTAATCGATGAAAGGGAACACTATGTTAATTGGAATACCCAAAGAGCGGTCAGCCAATGAGTCGCGCGTGGCTGCCACGCCGAAAACCGTTGAACAACTCATCAGGCTGGGTTTTAGCGTCACGATTGAACAGGGTGCGGGTAAGCCTGCCAGTTTTGATGATGACAGCTATGTCAACGCCGGCGCCACGCTGACCGATCGCCAGCAGGTCTGGCAAGCCGATATTGTGCTGAAAGTGAATGCACCCGGTGAAGACGACATTGCACTGATGCGCGAGGGCAGCACGCTGGTCAGTTTTATCTGGCCTGCTCAGCACCCTGAACTGCTGGATAAACTGGCTGCGCGTAAGGTCACCGTTATGGCGATGGACGCCGTGCCCCGTATTTCCCGTGCGCAGTCGCTGGATGCGCTGAGCTCAATGGCCAATATTGCAGGTTATCGGGCCATCGTGGAGGCGGCACACGAATTTGGTCGCTTTTTCACCGGTCAGATCACCGCTGCCGGGAAAGTCCCGCCTGCCAAAGTGATGGTGATTGGTGCGGGCGTGGCGGGTCTGGCGGCAATCGGTGCCGCAGGCAGCCTGGGCGCGGTTGTTCGCGCCTTTGACACGCGTCCGGAAGTGAAGGAACAAGTGCAAAGTATGGGCGCAGAGTTCCTTGAACTGGATTTCAAAGAAGAGGCGGGGAGTGGTGATGGTTACGCCAGAGTCATGTCGGATGCTTTTATTAAAGCAGAAATGGCGCTGTTCGCTCAGCAGGCCCAGGAGGTGGATATTATTGTCACCACGGCGCTGATTCCGGGTAAACCTGCGCCGACGTTGATCACCAGGGAAATGGTGGCCAGCATGAAGCCTGGTAGCGTCATTGTTGACCTGGCGGCACAAACCGGCGGCAACTGTGCGCTTACCGTCGCCGATCGGGTCACTGTAACGGACAACGGCGTAAAAATTATCGGGTATACGGATCTGCCCAGCCGGTTACCGACGCAATCATCTCAGCTCTACGGCAGCAATCTCGTCAACCTGATGAAATTGCTTTGTAAAGAGAAGAATGGCGAGATCGTCATTGACTTTGATGACGTCGTCATCCGCAGCGTCACGGTGATTCGAGACGGCGAGATCACCTGGCCTGCGCCGCCAGTTCAGGTCTCCGCCGCGCCGAAAACCGCGGCTGCCGCTGCACCGGCGCAAACGAAAAGCCCGGCGGCACCCGTTTCCCCCCGGCGTAAATATGGGCTGCTGGCAGGCGCTGTCGTACTCTTCGCCTGTCTCGCGAATGTTGCCCCCAGTGAATTCCTGTCACATTTCACCGTCTTTGCGCTGGCCTGTGTGGTGGGCTACTACATGGTCTGGAATGTGAGTCATGCGCTGCATACGCCGCTCATGTCAGTCACCAATGCGATTTCGGGCATTATTGTGGTAGGGGCAATATTGCAAATGGGGCACGGCGGCTGGGTGAGTTTTCTTTCTTTTATTGCCGTATTGATCGCCAGCATCAATATCTTCGGTGGCTTCACCGTCACGCAGCGTATGCTGAAAATGTTTCGTAAGGGGTAAGCTATGTCTGGCGGATTAGTGACGGCAGCCTATATCGTTGCTGCAATTCTGTTCATTATGAGTCTGGCGGGTCTTTCAAAACATGAGACCTCAAGACAGGGCAATATATTTGGTATCAGCGGCATGGCGATTGCGCTGATCGCGTCTGTATTTGGTCCCGACAGCAGTCATGTTGTCTGGATTTTGCTGGCGATGGTTATTGGCGGTGCCATCGGTATTCGGCTGGCGAAACGGGTAGAAATGACCGAAATGCCCGAGCTGGTGGCGATACTGCACAGCTTCGTCGGCCTGGCCGCCGTACTGGTAGGCATTAACAGCTATATCGATCATGCTCCTGGCTTGCCGGCGGTTATTGAAAACATCCATCTCAGCGAAGTCTTTATCGGCATCTTTATCGGTGCAGTCACCTTTACGGGCTCGCTGGTCGCCTTTGGCAAATTGTGTGGCAAACTCTCGTCGCGGCCCTTAATGCTGCCTCAGCGGCATAAGCTGAATCTGCTGGCGCTGGTCGTCTCGTTTTTACTGCTACTGTGGTTTGTTAACACGCAAAGTCGCGGTGCGCAGGTGTTTGCGCTGGTGATCATGCTTATCATTGCGTTGGCGTTTGGCTGGCACCTGGTGGCCTCCATCGGTGGTGCAGACATGCCGGTCGTTGTTTCGATGCTCAACTCTTATTCCGGTTGGGCGGCCGCAGCGGCAGGGTTTATGCTCAGTAACGATCTGCTTATCGTGACCGGTGCGCTGGTTGGTTCCTCGGGGGCAATTCTCTCTTACATAATGTGTAAGGCCATGAACCGCTCGTTTATCAGCGTCATTGCCGGTGGATTTGGCAGCGATGGCACAGCTTCAACGGCAAGTGATGAGACCGGCGAACATCGTGAAATCAGCGCAGAAGAAACGGCAGAGATGCTCCGATCTTCCCGTTCCGTGATCATTACGCCCGGCTACGGCATGGCCGTTGCACAGGCACAGTATCCGGTAGCGGAAATCACGGAAAAACTCCGCGCCCGCGGCATCAACGTGCGTTTTGGTATTCATCCGGTCGCCGGCCGTTTGCCTGGCCATATGAACGTTCTGCTGGCAGAGGCGAAAGTGCCTTATGACGTGGTGCTGGAAATGGACGAAATCAACGACGATTTTAGCGATACCGATACAGTACTGGTTATCGGGGCCAACGACACGGTTAATCCTGCGGCGCAGGATGATCCGGGCAGCCCGATTGCCGGTATGCCGGTGCTGGAAGTGTGGAAAGCGCAAAACGTTATTGTGTTCAAACGCTCAATGAATACGGGCTATGCCGGTGTGCAAAATCCGCTGTTCTTTAAAGAAAATACTCACATGCTATTTGGGGATGCCAAAGCCAGCGTAGAAAGTATTCTGAAAGCGCTGTAAAAGAAAAGGGCGACGATAACCGTCGCCCTTTTTACTGAAGGCCGCGTTAATCGTGCTCGTCTTCGTCGTCAAGCGTAATGGGCGAGACAAAATCATCCGGCTTAATCGCCAGCAGGTCACAGCGCAGGTGATCGATCACCTGCTCAGCCGTATTCCCCAGGAAAGCTGCCGACAGTCCGGTCCGTCCAATCGTCCCTAACACCACAATGCCCGCGCCAAGGTGGGCGGACAATTCCGGGATCACTTCTTCCGGCAGGCCTTTTTCAACGTGGGTAAACTCTTCACTGATGGAGAATTTTTGTCGCAGGGCCTTCATGGCTACCAGATGCTGGCCGCGAATGGCATCGTTGTAGACGCTGGGATCAAAATCGGGCAGTTCGATAGCAATGTTGATTGGCGTAATCGGATAGGCGCCCACCAGATGCACTTCGGTATGATTGACGCTTTCGGCCAGTTTAACGGTTTCGCGAATGAGTTTCTGATTAAGCGCATCGTGGTGCGGTTCTTCGCTGGCCAGATTGACCGCCACCAGCGCTTTGCCGCCTTCGGGCCAGGGTTGATCCTTAACCATCCACACCGGGCAAGGGCACTTACGTAACAGGTGCCAGTCTGTCGGTGTAAAAATAACCGCTTCCAGCCGGTCGTGCTGGTGCGCCATTTTCAGCACTAAATCATGTTGATGCGCCAGCACTTCTTGGATGATTGCTTCATAGGGCCGGTTGTGCCAGATGACTTTAATGTCTATATCCACACCAGCATCCAGATAAGCCTGCGCCTGTTCACGAATCCATTCCGAGCGCTGGCTGATCACACCCTGACGCATCGCGGTGCGTTCATCTGGTGACAGCAGGGTGGTCATTTCGTATGAAAAGTCGTAGATGGGCAGAAATGCTTTGATTTTGCCGCCGATAAGCTGGTTGAGATAGACCGCACGTCGCAGCGCGGGCTGGTCATCCTGCTGAGGATCAATGGCGACCAGAATGTTTTGATACTGGGACATAGGCTACTCTCCTTAGACCGACGCGACTGGTTTAAAGATAGCCTATGTTAAGTGCACTAAGAAAGTGAAAAGATGTAGCCGGATCAACAAAATAAGATTTGTTAACCCGGCCTGAGGATTACGCCGCCTGGTGGCTCTGACCGGCCAGCGCTTCCAGCATCGCGTGGTTCTCAATGGTGATATATTTGCCTTTTACGGCCAGCATACCCGATTTCTGGAAACGCCCCAGCAGTCGGCTAATGGTTTCAACGGTTAACCCTAGATAATTCCCGATATCGCCGCGCGTCATCGTCAAACGGAACTCACGCTGTGAGAAGCCGCGCTGGCCATAGCGGCGGGATAAGTTCCAGACGAAGGCGGCCAGGCGCTCTTCCGCGTTTTTCTTGGACAGCAGCAAAATCATGTCCTGGTCGCCTTTAATTTCACCGCTCATCAGGCGCATCATCTGCTGACGCAGGGCAGGCATTTTGCCGGACAGGTCATCCAGCGTATCGAAAGGAATTTCGCAGACCATCGCCGTTTCCAGCGCCTGGGCGAAGCTGGGATGACTGGCGTTCATAATGGCGTCAAATCCCACCAGATCGCCGGCCAGGTGAAAACCGGTGATTTGTTCATCTCCCTGCTCGGTGATGGTATAGCTTTTAATGGTGCCGGAACGGATTGCGTAGAGCGACTTCAGCTCATCACCCGCTTTGAACAGCGTATGGCCTTTTTGAATGGGTTTTTTTCGCTCAATAATATTATCAAGCTGATCCAGCTCATGTTCATTAAGGGTGAAAGGGATGCATAGCTGACTGATGCTGCAATCCTGGCAGTGAATCGCACAACCGCCTGACTGAATACGTTTTTCAGGGAACATAGTAGTTTGCTCGACGATAATTGACTGGGGTCAATTTTACCATTTTCTCGGTGTAAGGGAACTCATCCGAGCAGTTTTTAGGCATACAAAAAGTGTGGTTTCCGCAATACTGCTAAAGGCTGTTATGACAGGGTTTTTTGATGTCATCTTATTAAGATCGTAAACAAATCTTTACGGATTTTTGATCTCATACAGAATTTATCTTAATCTGAAAGGCCAGAAGGGACGATAAAAACGGGATTAGCGCAGGCTTTACCGATTTTGCTACTATTTGGTTTCAAGTCAATTTTGCGTCATATCATTTACCAGGGGCGAGCCATGAACCTTGACGATGACAATCTGTTTCGTGACGCGATGAATGACGTTACGCCACTCAAAGATGCAGAAAATACGCGCTGGAATCACAGCGCTGCCAGCAAAAAAGTGCCGCCTCGGTCACCAGAACCTGAAGACGAAAACTTTTTAACCCGCGGTTACCTGGACATCATTCCTCTTGAGCAGCAACTTGAGTTTAAAGCTGAAGGCATCCAGCAGGGCGTGCTGGATAAATTACGCAAGGGGCAATATGCGCTGGATGCCAGCCTGAATCTGCTACGCCAGCCTGTTGAAACCTGCCGTCAAAATTTGTTTACCTTCATGCAGGATGTCCGTAAAGCCGGCTACAGAAACCTGCTGATTATTCACGGCAAAGGCCGGGACAATGAATCTCATGCCAACATTGTGCGCAGCTATCTTGACCGCTGGTTGCGTGAATTTGACGACGTCCAGACCTTTTGTGTCGCACAGAAGCAGCATGGCGGCTCCGGTGCGCTGTATGTCGGTCTACGCAAAACGGAAAAAGCGCGTCAGGAAAACTGGGAACGCCATGCTAAACGCAGTCGCTAGCTGTGAAACTTACGAATGGTACTCATCAACACTTCGGCGCTCAGGCTTAAGGTGTTACCGGTGCGCGTGATTATCCCTACGGGTTCACCCGGGCCGGGAGAGGTGATGGGCAACGATATCAGGGCATTGTGGCTGAGATCTTCTTTGACGGCCCCGGAAGGCACAAACCAGATGTAGTCATAGCGCAGCGCCAGCTGACGGGCCAGCGACGTTGAAGACGTTTCGACGCAATGGGGCGGCAGACAGCACCCTTGCTCATCCAGCATCTGCTGTGCCAGGCGGCGCGGCGCGGTGCCTTCCGGGGAAATCACAACAGGCCACTGCATGGCACGTGAAAGCGTGACGTTGTCACTTAAAAGCGGATGCTCCGGTCTGACGACCAGCTTTAATGACTCCAGAAACAGCAGTTCATAGGTCAGGCCGGTCATCATCTCTTTATCCGCCATTCGGCCGATGCCCAGATCAAACTCGCCCGCTCTCAGCCCCGCCAGCAACACATTATTATGTAAGGTGGCAACCTGAATGGTCGTGTTGGGACGCAGTTGATGAAAACGGTCAAGAATCTGTGGCAACATGCCCATCGCCGCCGTGGTTAAGGCACCAAGGCGAATGACTACCGGACGCTCGTTAATCTGTTCATTAAAACTCTGGCCGGCATGATTCAGCGCTTCTAACACTTTTACCGCATGGATAAGAAACTGTTCTCCCATGGTGGTCAGTTGTGCGCCCAGCCGACCGCGTTCGAACAGGCGGACGCCGGTGAGTTCTTCAAGTTCGTTGAGGGTTTTAGAAAGCGCAGGTTGACTGAGACTTAAGGTCTCGGCTGCACGCCCCAGGGTTCCCTGCTGCGCGACGGCAACAAAGGCATGTAAATGGCGCAAGCGAATGCGCTGATTGAAAAGGATATTTTTTTCCATTTACCCAACTTAATGACATTGCCAGGTGACAGGCAACTATTTAAGCTGGATTTTGTTAACTTTGCTGCAAATTTTTATTAACAATGTGTACTTTTTGCAGCGGAGCGTTTTAAGTGGTTGATTATTAATGATGGCGTTGTTTTTTTGCCTGACACAACGTTTTTCACGGTTGCTGAAAAAACATCAACTTACCGCATTGCTTCTGCTTCGGCCGGAAATTTCATGCGTTTTATCGTTAACGATCAGCTATCATAAGTGCCGTTTTTTTTACCAAATCTGATAGTTGATTAAGTCAGCCGTTGAGGAGTTTACCCGTGAGCAGTGTCGAGGCGGTAGATGTTCGCCAGTTAATTAATCAGGGTACTCTGAGTGGTGGCCAAATTCGGTTAATTGTACTCTGTTTTATCGTGGTTGCGCTCGATGGTATGGATATTGCCCTGATGGGTTTTATCGCGCCGACGCTGAAAACCGCCTGGCACGTCAGTACTCATCAGTTGGGTGTCGTGATCAGTGCAGCGCTGATTGGTCTGGCGCTGGGGGCGATGGTCGCCGGGCCGCTGGCCGATCGCTTTGGCCGCCGGTTAATGATCATTTTCAGCGTCCTGTTTTTTGGTCTGTGGACGCTGGTGACCGCATTTTCCCATAGTATCGAACAGATGATCCTGTTCCGTTTTTTGACCGGGCTGGGGCTGGGAGCGGCCATGCCCAACGTCAGTACGCTGGTGGCTGAATATGCGCCGGAGCGGCGCCGTTCATTCATTATCACCGTGGTGTTTTGTGGCTTTACCTTTGGGGCCGCCAGCGGCGGCTTTGCCGCGTCATGGTTGTTACCGCGTTACGACTGGCATTCCGTTCTGTTGCTGGGCGGCATTCTTCCTTTGCTGGTCCTGCCGGTCCTGATCCGTCAGCTTCCTGAATCGGTACGTTTCCTGATTAGTCGCGGTGCGCCCGCGCAGCACATTCGCGCCATTCTTGAACGTATTCTTCCCGGCAGTACGAGCCCGGATACGCATTTCCATGCGACCGAAGCGGAAAAATCACCTGCTGAACACAGCGCCATCGCAACGGTCATTTCTCCTCGCTACCGCATCGGCAGCCTGATGCTCTGGGGCGGCTATTTTATGGGGCTGTTCCTGGTGTATCTGATCGGCAGCTGGCTGCCATCCCTGGTCAATACACAGGGAATGTCCGTGACGGAAGCGGCGATAATCACCGCGATGTACCAGGCAGGCGGCACGCTGGGATCGCTGTTTGCCGGCTGGCTGATGGATCGCTTCAATGCCAGTCTGTCGCTGGCTGTGATCTACTTCTGCGGCGGTATCGCTATTGTCGCGCTGGGTTTTTCACCGCCGCAGGTCGTTATCATGAGCGCCATTGCCTTCTGCAGCGGTTTTTGTTTTAACGGAGCGAATACCGGCATGAATGCGCTTTCCGCCAGCTACTATCCTACCCATGCCCGCGCAACCGGTTCCAGCTGGATGCACGGGGTGGGCCGAATCGGCGCCATCCTCAGTGCCTTTGTCGGGGCTGAAATGTTGTCACTCGGCTGGTCGTTCAGCGTTATTTTCTTGCTGCTCGCCATACCGGCACTGCTGACCACCGTGATGCTGGTGGTGAAAAATCGCTACGGTTTTAAGCCGATCACAAATTCATGATATTTTCCGCTGACCGCAGCGCGTTGGATTACAGTAGCTGCAACGCTCATGCTGTCAGGTGGTAAATATGGATAACTTTATCAGTGCGGATACGATTCGCACGGGCTTCTCCCAGGCCATGTCGGACATGTATCAGCAGGAAGTGCCGCTCTACGGGACGCTGATGCAGTTGGTGAAAGCGGTTAATGAGGCAACGCTTGCGGCTGATAGCGTGCTAGAGCAACGGCTGACCGAGGCCGATGAACTCAGCCGCCTCAGTCTGGAGCGCCACGGGGCCATTCGCGTCGGTAGCGCGGACGAGCTTGCCATGCTGCGCCAGATGTTTGCCGTCATGGGCATGTTTCCGGTGGGCTATTATGATCTGTCGCAGGCGGGCGTACCGGTGCACTCCACCGCGTTTCGCCCCATTGATGATGAAGCGCTGCAGCGCAATCCTTTTCGTATTTTTACCTCGCTGTTACGGCTGGAGCTGATTGCCGACCCGGCGCTTCGGGATGAAGCCGCACGGATATTAGCCTCGCGCGATATTTTCACGCCGGAATGCCGAAACCTCATCGCGCTGCATCAACAGCAGGGCGGACTGACGGCGCCCCAGGCGCAGGCGTTTATCAACGAAGCGCTGGAAACCTTCCGCTGGCATTCACACAGCCTTGTGGAGAGCCGCACCTATCAGGCGCTGAACCAGCAACATCGGTTGATCGCGGATGTGGTATGTTTTCCGGCCTGCCATATCAATCATCTTACGCCACGCACGCTGGATATTGATTGTGTTCAGGCGCTGATGCCGACGTATGGCATTGATCCCAAAACGGTGATCGAAGGTCCGCCCCGGCGCAAGGTGCCTGTTTTGTTACGCCAGACCAGCTTCAAGGCACTGGAAGAACCCGTCATTTTCACCGACGGTTTTCAGGGCACGCACACGGCGCGCTTCGGTGAGATCGAACAGCGCGGCGCGGCCTTAACGCCGCAGGGCCGCGCGCTTTACGATCGTCTGCTCAGCGAAGCCGGGAGCGGTGCGGATAATCAGCAGCACCAGCAGCAGCTCACGGCGACCTTTGCGGCTTTCCCGGATGATGAAAACGCATTACGTGAAGCCGGCTTAGCCTGGTTTACTTATCGGCTCAGCGAAAAAGGGCGAGCGGAACCGCCGCAGCGTGGGGAATCACTGGCAAGTCTGATTGAGCAGGGGCGGATTCTGGCGGACCCTATTATTTATGAAGATTTTCTGCCTGTCAGTGCGGCAGGGATTTTTCAGTCTAATCTCGGGGACAAAACGCCGACACGTTCGGCGGGACAGGCAAGCCGGAGCAGCTTTGAAACCGCACTGGGCTGCCCCGTGCAGGATGAAATGGTGCTGTATGCAGAGCGGCAGCGGGCGTCCTTACAGCGCTGCGGCATTACCTTATAATATGAACGGGGCGGAACCGCCCCGTTTTTCCTTTACTGCAGGCGCGTATCACGGACCAGCGTAAATCTTCCCGCCCCCAGAAACATCACCACCAGAGCGCCGAACAGGTAAAGTGCTTCCGTTTCCAGTGCCCAGGCACCGACATCGGTGCGATGCCATACTGCGCCGGTTTTGACCAGCAGCGTGGCGACAACCATATTCACGGCAATGATAAACGCCGCTGGCCGGGTCATGAAGCCTGCGATCAGCATCAGCGGCGCAATCATTTCCCCCATCCAGGCACCCCAGGCGATAAAGCCCGGCAGACCGTGTTGTCGCAGCAAATGGGCAATCCAGCCCACGCCATGCACGAGCTTAAACTCACCATGAAACAGCAATAATCCCCCCAGAGTCAGACGTAGCAACAGTTTTCCAAGATCGGGATGATCGGTCATGCGCACAAAAACCTGATTGATACCGCTAAACATTGTCAGTTCCTCAAAGGCGTTTTCGTTACGCTCTCCACTAAAAACATTTTCATGACAGGGGTCAATCACGGCGACGCCTTCGGGCAATTTTTCAGCGCATTTACCGTTTTGCTTAACAACGCGTCAGAACTGGACAACATCAGATTGCCTGAAATAATGAAAAGGCACGCTAACAAGGAACACTGCATGAAAAATGACGGCCTGAAAATCGCGCTGACTGACGGAGAACTGCAGGGCACCCTTGATGACGGGATCTTTGTATTCAAGGGCATTCCGTATGCGGCACCGCCAGTCGGCGCGTATCGCTGGCGCGCGCCACAACCGGTTACGCCCTGGCACGGTGTACGCAATGCACAGCACTTTTCTGCAGCGAGTTGGCAGAATCGTGACTACTGCCTGGCGATTGGCGGAGGCGATCCTGGTGTATTTAGTGAAGACTGCCTGTACCTCAACGTCTGGACGCCAGAGCTGCAGCCAGAGGTTCCACTCCCGGTTATGGTCTGGCTTCACGGCGGTGGCTTTACGATCGGTTCAGGTGGGCTGGCACCCTATAGTGGAAAACCCTTAGCCTCGCGGGGTGCGGTGGTGGTGACCCTTAATTACCGTTTGGGACATCTGGGTTTTTTTGCTCATCCCGCACTGGAAAAAGAGCAGGCTGACACGGGCCATATCAACAATTTCGCGCTGCTTGATCAGATCGCGGCATTACGATGGGTACAGCAGCATATCGCCGCGTTTGGCGGGAATGCCAGCAACGTGACGCTGTTTGGCGAATCGTCGGGCGCCCGCAGTGTGCTTTCGCTTTGCTGCTCACCGCTGTCCCGGGGGTTGTTCCACAAAGGGATCGTGCAAAGTGCCTATAGCCTGCCAGACGTCACCCGCGACGCGGCACGTGAAAAAGGCGTTATGGTGGCGACCGCGCTGGGTTTACCGGCGGATGCCAGCATGGCGCAGCTGCGTGAGCTGCCTGCGGACGCCTTCTGGCCGCTGGACAGCTCGCTGGGCCTCGGTCCGGTGGCCATTGCCGGTGATACGGTGCTGCCCGAGCCGGTCCTGAAAACATTGATGGCGGGAAAACAGCACCGCCTGCCGCTGATGGCGGGCAGTAACAGCGATGAAGCGAGCGTACTGGTCTGGTTTGGCGTGGAGGCTGCCGCCGTGGTGGAACAGCTACGGCGTAATAACCATTTTCATTATCGGTTACTGCGCTGGATTTACCGTACCGGGGATGATGCGCTGCTGGGGCGGGCTGTCGCGCGGGATATGACGTTTAGCATTGTTCCCTGGCTGATCATGCGTGCGCAGGAGAAAGCGGGCATGCCGGGCTGGCGCTACTGGTTCGACTACGTTTCAGAACGATCGCGCGATCTCTACCCGCACGGCACCTGGCATGGTAATGAAATCCCTTACGTGATGAATACGCTGGCGATGATGCCGCCTGCCGACGACGACCGCACCTTTACCGCCGCAGACCATGCTTTTTCTCAACAGGTTTGCGATTACTGGTTTCGCTTCGCACGTGATGTAACCCCGCACACGACGATGATTGAAGGCAAACAACGCTGGCCCGCCTGGCGCAAAAAGCATGACGTGACAATGTCACTGGGATGGCAGGGTCAAGCGGCTCTCAAACTGTTACCGGGTTTTATGCGCCGCCGCCTCGCTTTGTTCCGTTTGATGATGTCCCGCCTGGTGCGACTGTAAAGGGTGAACCAGCGCGGTGCATGCCAGACGTACGCCGGCCTGCACATTTCCACCCGCACATTATCTGTGCGGGTGGATGAAAAAAAATAACAAGACCGTTACATTTTCCCGCGAGCTGCCGATAAATCTCCTGTGTCCGGTTTTACGGATTAACGTTCAAGGGATTTCTGTATGGGTATGCTTAAAAATTTCACTATTCGCACGGTTATGTTGACCATTCTGGGACTGTTTAGTCTGTTGTGGAGCGGCATTGGGCTGTTCAGCATTCATTCGCTTAACTCCCTCAGTGATGGCAATGATGTGGATCGCCATATCGTTGAGCAGATGACCGCGTTAAGTCAGGGTAACGACCAGTATTTTCGTATGATTACGCGTTTGTCGCGTGTGATGGAGAAAAAGGCCGCCGGTGTCGCCCAGGATGACACCGCCTTTGCTCCGGTACAGCAGGCGTTAGATAACATGCGTCATCAACTGGCGCTGTTTAAACAGCTGTCACCCGGACCCATGGACGCGGCCGTGACGAATGAGGTCATTGATAAATGGCAGCAACTGCTGGATCAGGGCGTCACCGTGCAGTTGCAGCGTGCCCGTCAGGATTCGCTGGATGCCTATCGTCAACAGGCGAATGACGTCACACCTGCGCTCAGCCGCGCCTTCGGTGCCAGCACCGAAGCGTTTAACAACGTGGCCAACAAGAAACTGGGACAAACCCGTGTCGAAGTGGATCGCCTGACCGCCGTGACTAAAACGATGATTTCAGCCACCGTGGTGATTGGTCTGCTGATTCTGCTGTTTACCGATCGTTATCTGGTCACAATGCTGGTCAAACCGCTGGAGAAGATTCGCGAGCATTTTGCCGTAATCGCCAAAGGGGATCTCAGTAAACCCGTTCAGGATATGGGCCGTAACTGCGTCGGTAAACTGGTTCCGCTGCTCAGTGCGATGCAGGACAGCCTGCGTGATGCGGTCAGTGCCATTCGCAGCGGCACAGAGAATATCTCGCGCGGTGCCGCCGAAATCTCTATTGGTAATAACGATCTGTCCTCCCGTACGGAAGAGCAGGCTGCCGCGCTGGAGCAAACCGCCGCCAGTATGGAACAGCTGACCGCGACCGTGAAATTTAACGCGGAAAATGCCCGTCAGGCCAGTGCACTGACCGAAGCGGCAACGCTGACGGCGAAGCAGGGCGGCAACCTGGTGGATGAAGTTGTGACCACCATGAACGGCATTTCCGACAGCTCGAAGAAAATCGCTGAGATCACCAACGTCATTAACGGTATTGCGTTTCAGACCAACATTCTGGCACTGAATGCGGCCGTAGAAGCCGCGCGTGCCGGTGAACAAGGGCGAGGCTTTGCCGTCGTCGCCAGTGAAGTGCGCAATCTGGCACAGCGCAGCGCCGGTGCGGCGAAAGAAATCGCCGGGCTGATTGCCGATTCTGTGCAGCGCGTGGAAAAGGGCGCGGAACTGGTGGGTACCACCGGCGGCACGATGAGCGGCATTTTAAAATCCGTCCAGGATGTGGATGCAATTATGAAGCAGATCGCCGCCGCCTCGGAAGAGCAGAGCAAGGGCATTTCTCAGGTTGGTACGGCTGTGACGGAAATGGACAGTGTGACGCAGCAAAACGCGGCTCTGGTTGAAGAGGTTTCTGCCGCCGCCAGCGCGCTGGCGCTGCAGACGGAAGCGCTTCAGGCTTCTGTTGCACAGTTCCGGTTATCGAGCGATGCGCCGGTAGCGCTGACACAGGACAGAAGGCCGCCAGCGGCGTCTGCAGGCCCTGCAACAGCACCGTCTCCTGTACTGCGTCCAAAAGCCGCCACGGCGGACAACGGCGACTGGGTCACCTTCTAATCAATATGATCACCGCCTTCATCATGAAGGCGGTGATGTTTCAACTGCCTGTCTTTGCCGTACTCCCCGATTGCGCCGCCAGATAACACAGTTTCTCCGCGACCTGATACGACTTAACGAACGACTTCACCGGCAGGAATTCGAAACGTGAATGGAAATTGTGCGCGCCTGTGAAAAAGTTAGGGGTGAAAATACCGCGGGCAGATAAGGCCGCGCCATCGGTACCGCCGCGCATGGGAATCACTTTGGGTGTAATGTCCAGATCGCGCATGGCAGCAAAAATCAGATCCAGCGCCCGGCGGTCGTCGCCCATGGCATTGCTGATATTGCTGTAGATATCGTGAATCGTTATCTCGACCTGTCCGGTGGGATAGCGTTCAGCAATCAGGCTGGCAACATGCTGCAATTGTTCTTTGCGCGCGGCAAAGCTCGCCAGATCGAAATCGCGAATCGATGCTTTCAGCGTCGCAACACTGGCATTGGCCTGCATTTCATTGAACCAGATATAGCCTTCACGGCCTTCGGTGTGTTCGGGCGTCGCCTGCCTGTCGAAGTGACTGATAAAGTCATGCGCCATCAGCAGCGGGTTGACCAGCACACCTTTACCGGACATCGGATGGGCGGGAACCCCGGTGAAACGCAGCTCTGCCGCCGCGCCATTGAAGTTTTCATAGACCACTTCACCCAGTTCACAACAGTCGATGGTCCAGGCAAAGTCCACATTAAAGCGGGTGTTAAGATCCAGCGCTTTGGCACCGCGCAGGCCAATCTCTTCATCAGGGACAAACGCGACGACTACATCACCGTGCTGATCCTGCAGGTTTTCCATTAACGTCATAACGACGCTGACCGCCGCTTTGTTATCGGCGCCCAGCACGCTGGTCCCGTCGCTGAAAATAATGTCCTGGCCGATATAAGGGGCAATTTCAGGATGCGCATCCCGGCGCAGCCAGATGTTCTGTTCGGGATTAAGGCACAGATCTTCGCCCTGCCAGGTCAGGATCTGCGGGTGAATATCAGGTGACAGACCGACGTCAACCGTATCAATGTGCGTAATAAATCCAATGCGTGGCGCGTCAGGGCAGTTGCCCGGTTTAACTGCCGTCACCGTCGCCTGTTCATCAACGACGACCTGTTCAAGCCCCAGTTCGCGCAATTCATCCGCCAGCAGCGCCGCCATCGCATGTTGACTCGGGGTGCTCGGTAAGGTGCTGGACTTTGCATCACTCTGACTGCTCACCGCCAGATAACGGAAAAAACGCGTGATCAACTGCGTCTGAAGTTTGTCGGTCATCACTAATCCTTATTAGTTGACTACATGCGGGGTTCGCTATGGTGAAGATTCATGCTATCAATCCACTGTTTGCACCGTTTATTTAGAGAGTCTGATATATAGAAGTCAACATAAAGCGAGGATAATAATGAGAAACAGGTTTACAACCCTGGGATTGCTGACGGCCGGTATCGCATTGGCAGGAAGTGTTAACGCGACGACGCTGGTCTACTGCTCAGAAGGCTCACCGGAGAACTTTAATCCGCAACTTTACACCTCGGGAACCAGCGTGGATGCCAGTGCCGTGCCGGTGTTTAACCGCCTGGTTGATTTTAAAACCGGCACCACAGAATTAATTCCAGGCCTTGCAGAACGCTGGGAGATCAGTCCCGACGGCAAAGTCTATACGTTCCATCTGCGGCATAACGTTAAATTTCAGAGCAATAAGCTGTTTACGCCCAGTCGTGATTTTAATGCGGATGACGTCATCTTCTCTTTTATGCGCCAGATGGACAGCAACCATCCCTATCACAACGTCTCGGGCGGGCACTATTCCAACTTCGACAGTCTTGAACTGGCCACGTTAATCACCCACATTGACCGCGTTGACGATCACACCGTGCGCTTTACGCTGGCGCACCCGGAAGCGCCATTTCTGGCCGATCTGGCCTGGTATTTCGCCTCCATTCACTCGGCAGAATATGCAGACAAGATGCTGAAAGCTGGCACACCGGAAAAAGTGGATAGCGATCCCATCGGAACAGGGCCTTTCCAGTTGGTTCAGTATCAAAAAGACTCACGCATTCTGTATAAGGCGTTTCCGGACTACTGGCAGGGCAAGGCCAGACTGGATCGGCTGATTTTCAGCATCACGCCAGACGCGGCAGTGCGCTACGCCAAACTGGAAAAAAATGAGTGCCAGGTCATGCCGTTCCCGAATCCTGCCGATCTCGAAAAAATGAAACAAAATCCGGACATCACGCTGAAACAGGCCGCGGGACTGAATACCGGTTTCCTGGCCTTTAACACCACCAAAGCCCCGACCGATAATGTGCAGGTTCGCCAGGCGCTGGCCATGGCGATCAACAAGCCTGCTATTATCGAGGCGATTTTTAAAGGCACTGGCGTGGTGGCGAAAAACATTCTGCCCCCCGGCGTCTGGAGTGCCGACAAAGACCTGAAGGATTACGATTACGATCCGGAAAAAGCGAAAGCGTTATTGCAACAGGCAGGCGTGAAACCAGGAACGGAAATTGCGCTCTGGGCGATGCCGGTACAGCGTCCCTATAATCCCAACGCACGCAGAATGGCGGAGATGATCCAGGCAGACTGGGCAAAAGTGGGCATCAAAGCCAATATTGTCAGTTACGAATGGGGCGAATACCTGAAACGTGTGCGCAGCGGTGAACATCAGGCGGCCCTGATGGGCTGGACGACGGCAACCGGGGATCCGGATAACTTCTTTGGTCCGCTTTACAGCTGCACGTCGGCGAAAGGGGGATCGAACTCATCAAAATGGTGCTATCAGCCCTTTGAAAAGCTGATTACCGCCGCCCGTGCCGAACCCGATCAAGCCAAACGCACGGTCATGTATCTGCAGGCGCAGCAAATCATGCACGACCAGATGCCGGCCGTAATGATTGCCCATTCCACCATTTTCGAACCGATCCGCAAATCGGTGACCGGTTACGAAGTGGATCCCTTCGGCAAACATATCTTTTATCAGGTCGATATTAAGCCGTAATGTCCGTCACCGGCTTCACAGGGAGGTGAGTCGGTTTGCCTGCAAAATCCCTGATATGTTGTACAGTTAACCTGTACAGGTAATAAAGTGGAGCACAAAAATGGCAAACGGCTGGGCAGCAGAAGGGGCAGTACAGGAGCAAATCGACAGCACCGTTAATGACGGTATCGAACGTGTGCGTCAGTCACTGGGACAGGGGGAAAGTGCCACAGAATGCGAACTGTGCGGCGAGCCGATTCCCGAAGCCCGCCGTCAGGCACTCAAGGGTGTGCGTTATTGCGTTTCCTGTCAGGAAAAGATCGATAAGCAGAAAAAAGAGAGCAGTCTCTACAACCGGCGTGGAAGTAAAGACAGCCAGCTACGCTGATCTCAGGAGCCAGGCATCGCCAGGCCGCTGCCGATGAACCAGGCGAGAAAGCCAATACCTGCCACGATGATAGCGATGGGGAACAGCAGACCAATTCTCATAATTATCCTGTGAGCTTACGCCACGTCAGGCCAGCCGCAAGGCGGCACGGTTGTTCTTCAGCAAAGTAAATAATTCAAACTGCGTGGCGTCCGTGATCTGACGCTGCACTTCACCCTGCGTATACAGCAGCAGATGAATATGCCCCAGTTGACGCCAGACGATGATCGCCGAGGCAATCAAGGCGCAGGTCGTTTCTGCCTGCACGCATTCTACTGTAGCGTAGCGAACGTCGTCTAAATCATTCGTGAAAATTTTCACCGCCTCAGCAGGTAAGATGGCCTGGAGATCCTGCAACATCACCCGGCTGACGCTACGCGACAGGTACAGCGTTAACCACTTTCTCGTCATGAACGTTGATCCTTTTTCGAGGTTAACAGATGTAATGGATGAGTCAGGTAGAAGGGCATCCTCTGACAATATAAGCGGTTATCCGGTGTGTTTAGCACCTTTCTGACGCGCTGCCTCTTCGGGCGCCGGAACAGGTCGTCTGGCCGTTCAGTGCCGCAGTGCATGATAGCAGACGAAGACGCATCGGCAGGCTTCTGCGAGGCGCAGAAGCCTGCTTCAGTTAACCATTAGAGCGTAACTGTGGGTAGCGCCGGAAAATATACACGCACCACAGCAGCGCGACCAGGCCGATCATCGCTCCCACGTTACCGACGTCAGACAGGCTCATATATACGCTCACCTGACTGCCCAGTAACGCGCCCGCACCGATGCCGATGTTGTAAATGCCGGACATCAGCGACATCGCCACGTCGGTGGCATCGGGTGCCAGTGACAGGACACGGATTTGCATCGCCAGGCCAATCATCATCATCGCCATTCCCCAGACGACGCAGAGGGTGATAATCGCGCCAGGACGCACGGCGGCAAAAATTAACAGCCCCATGCATAAGGTGACCAGGGCGATGGCGCTGATCAGCAACGCTGAGGGAAAGCGTTTACCCAGCGAACTGAACAGCAGACTGCCAATAATGCCGGCAGAACCAAACAGTAACAGCAGCAGGGTGGTAAAACTTTCGCTGGCATTCGCCACCAGTTGCATAAAAGGTTCAATATAGCTGTAAGCCGTATAGTGCGCGGTCACAATGAGTGTAACCAGCAGGTACATGCCTGCCAGGGCCGGGCGGCGGAACAACAGCGGTACGCTGCTTAATGAACCGGTGTGTTCACTGGGCAGACGCGGCAAGACGCGCGCCAGCATAATCATCAGGATCAACGCTGACAGCCCGATCACGCCAAAGGTGGTGCGCCATCCCAGCGCCTGCCCCACAACGCGACCAATGGGCACCCCCAGCACCATGGCCAGTGCCGTACCGGTTGCCAGCATACTGAGCGCCTGCGTTTTTTTACCGGCAGGCGCCACACGAATGGCCAGTGAGGCGGTAATGGACCAGAACACCGCATGTGACAGCGCAATGCCAATGCGGGAAACGATTAACGAACTGAAGCTCCAGGCGAATGTCGAAAGAACATGGCTGGCTACAAAGAGGCTAAACAGTACCGTGAGCAGTAACCGCCGTTCAACATTGCGCGTCAGCAGCATTAACGGCAGGGACAGCAGCGCCACCACCCAGGCATAAATCGTCAGCATAATGCCCACTTCAGCGGTTTTCATCGAAAACCCGGCAGCAATATCCGACAGTAAACCCACCGGTACGAACTCAGTGGTATTGAAAACAAAAGCGGCGATGGCCAGCAGCACCACGCGTAGCCAGGCCGTTTTACGGGAAACAGTTGTTAAAGGCATGAGAAGTTAAATCTGTCTGTGCGTCAAAAGAGGATGACAACGATCATCCCACGAAAGTGACCTGCGTCACAATTTAGTGGCTATTGTGTAGGAATCAAGCGCCGGGTGGAACCACCTGGCGCAGATTATGGTGATTTTTTTAGCCCGATGTGCAGCGTCAGGGAATCAGGGCTGGCGCGTCCCGCGTCCCGGCATCATACGCAGCAGCGTATTGTCCTTCAGCGCATAGTGATGGAACAGGGCTGCAGCGACATGTAAGCCGATGAGCCAGTAGCCCAGTGGCGCCAGGGTTTCGTGCCAGTCGACGAGCGTATCAGAGAGATCGAAATCAGGTTCCGCAGCGACCGGCATGGGAATGCCGAATAATAACCACTCACGGCCCTTCAGGTAACGTGAGGCGATACCCAGCACCGGCAGGCTGATAAATAAGGCATAAATCAACGTGTGCGTCAGGTGTGCCAGGCCCGTTTGCCAGCGCGGTACGGGGGGCGTAATCGCGGGGCTGCGATGGCGAATTTTCAGCAGTAACCGTGAGAGCATCACCACCAGAATGGTTGCGCCCGCGCTAAAGTGTGTCACGGTCATCACAAAGCGCTGCCAGGAGCCCCGTTCCACATAACCGCGCAGCTCCATCGTGGCATAGACAATAATCAGCAGCAGCACGGTCAGCCAGTGAAGGGCAATTTGAGACGCCGCATATTTATCACGCATGTTAAATCCCTGTATGAAGAGTAAGGCCTCTAAGATAACGGAAAAAAGGCAAAATGCTTAACGAATTGGCGACTTAAAGCGGGACGGCTACAGGGGCAGGTCGGCAGCAACTGAATGGCGGGCTGACAGGGCAGATGGCGGCGATATTCCGCCATCCTCGGGAAAAACGCGGCTGAATGGGATCGCAAAGGCATGCGCTGTGATCAGAAATCGATACCGTGCTTCAGTCCAACGCTGTCATGCAGGGGTGGGGTTTGAGCAGACATAACCGGGCAACAGTCGTCGCAGCCTAATGCGCTGGCATAATATTTTCGGGCCTGCTGTATAGCCGCTGTTGCAGAGTAAAACGTGCCCAGAAACAGTCGGTCTTCCAGACCCGGAAGGTAGCGACAGCCTTTGGCGTGTACCACGTGGTTATCGTTGTAACCGGATTGTTTATTGACGTAATAGTAATGCGCCATGAGGTCTCCCCTAACAGTGAATTCAAAGATGGCATTAATCTTTGGGATTAAACCGATTATAGCGGGGAAACATCGGTAGTTAGCAATGATACTGATAATACGGACAATTCTTGTACAGCGGATTTTCCGGGCCGCATTGTGCCCGGAAAATTTGTTAAGTTTTGCTAGAGTTTGCGTTGATGCAGCCGCCACGCGACCGCCAGAGCCAGCAGCAGCAGGGTAGAGATAAACACGGTAATGCCCGGCCAGCCAAACTGATGCCAGAAAAAGCCTCCTGCCGTACCCGCCACGCTGGACCCCACATAATAACTGAACAGATACAGTGAAGACGCCTGGCCTTTTGCGCGACGCGCGCGTGGCCCAATCCAGCCGCTGGCCACGGAGTGTGCGGCGAAAAAGCCAGCACTGAACAGCATCATCCCAATAAAGATCAGAACCAGCGCATGAAAGGCGGTCAGGAGCAGGCCCGTCAGCATGATAAGCGTTGCGCCCAGCATCACCGGCCCCCGGCCATATCGACTGGTTAACGCGCCGGCTTTGGGCGAACTCCACGAACCGGTCAGGTAAACCACGGACAGCAGTCCCACCACGGCCTGGCTTAAATGCCACGGCGCACCCAGCAGGCGATAGCCGATATAGTTAAACAGGGTGACGAACGCCCCCATCAGCAGTAAGCCTTCCGCGAACAGCAAGGGCAGGCCCGCGTCGCGCCAGTGCAGGCGAAAGTTAATGGCCAGATGGCGGGGGCGCAGGGATGTCGGGTGAAAATGCCGCGAGGCGGGCAAAATTTTCCAGAACATCAGGGCGGCCGCCAGGGCAAAACAGCCAATGGCGGCAATGGCGACGCGCCAGGAGAAAAAGTCGGTTAATACGCCGCTGATCAGGCGACCGCTCATCCCGCCAATCGAATTTCCGCTGATATACAGCCCCATCGAAAAGGCGACTACGCTGGGATGGATTTCTTCACTGAGATAAGTCATCCCGACGGCCGCTACGCCGCTGAGCGACAGGCCAATAAGCGCCCGCATCAGCAGAATGCCGTGCCAGCTTGTCATGGTGGCCGAAATCAGCGTGCAGACGGAAGCCAGCATCAGCGCGGTGACCATGACAGATTTGCGACCGACAGCATCGGACAAGGGGCCGGTAATCAGTAAGCCCAGCGCCAGTGTCGCGGTGGAGACCGACAGGGAAATACTGCTGGCGGCCGGTGACACGCCAAACTGTGCAGAGAGGACCGGCAGCAGCGGCTGCACACAATACAGCAGCGCAAAGGTGGCCAGCCCGGCCGAAAACAGCGCCAGTGTCACGCGCATAAAGGGCGGAGTGCCGCGCACGATCCACGCCTGAGAAGGTGATGCAGGCTGCTGCGCCACATTTCTGTCCAGGGCGACAGCCGATGAAGAGCGATTCACAGTAATCCTTATGAGTAAAAACAACGAATAACGTAAGGCTAGGAAAAGCGGATTAGGTTGTCTAATATATTAATAATCTCAAATAATATTTTTAACCTATGAATATCGAGCTGCGTCACCTGCGTTATTTTATTGCCGTTGCAGAAGAGCTGCATTTTGGCCGCGCGGCGCAACGGCTGCATATTTCTCAGCCGCCGCTCAGTCAGCAAATCATGCACCTTGAGGCAGAAACCGGGGCGCAGCTGTTTAACCGCACCAACCGCAGCGTGCAGCTCACGCCGGCCGGGCAACAATTTTTGCAGGATGCGCGCGCCATTCTGTTGCAGGTTGAGCAGGCGACCCAGCGTGCGGCACGACTACATCGGGGAGAAGAAGGGGAACTGCGCATCGGCTTTACCTCCTCTGCCGCTTTTATTGGTGTCGTCTCGGATGCGCTCTACCTGTTTCGCCAGCGCTGGCCTGATGTTCATGTTCAGATGCAGGAAATCAATACCCGGCAGCAGCTGACGCCGCTCCATGAAGGGAAACTCGATTTGGGTGTGATGCGCAACACGCCGCTGCCTGCGGATCTGCATCATCAGCTCCTGTTACAGGAGCCGCTATGCGCGGTGGTGCACAAAGCCCATCCGCTGGCGTCCGCCGGGAAGATTTCTTTACAGGCGCTGGCCAGTGAGCCTTTTGTCTTTTTCGATCCGCAGGTGGGAACGGCGCTTTACAGCGAAATACTCGATTTACTGCAACGCTATCAGATCAAACCCTATATCACTCAGGAAGTGGGCGAGGCGATGACAATTCTCGGTCTGGTCGCGACCGGTTTAGGCGTGTCTATTTTACCGGCATCGTTCAGCCATGCCCGCCTGACGAATGTCGTCTGGCTGCCGCTTGAGGAACCGGATGCACTTTCGGAAATGTGGCTGGTCTGGTCTGCGCAACGGGAAATGAGCGCGCAGATGGCCCATATGATGGCGCTGTTGCGGCGGGAAAACGAACACTCTCGCTAAAGGCGGAAAAATTATGTGTGATAAATCACATATCTAAGCAAATATTTGCCGCAAAAGGTGAATCTGCCGCACCATAGCGGATATTTATTTAGAAGCGCGAAAATAACCGGAGCAGGGTGTGAGTTCGGACAGCCAACCTGGCCATATTGACCAAATTAAACAAATCAATGCTGGCGTCGTTTACCGATTAATTGATCAGCATGGCCCCGTCTCGCGCATTGAATTGTCCAGGCGCGCCCAGTTAGCCCCAGCCAGTATTACCAAAATTGTCCGGGAAATGCTGGATGCCCATCTGGTTCAGGAAACCGAATTCCAGGATCCGGGCGCGCGTGGTCGTCCCGCTATCGGGTTAATTCTGGACACGGAGGCCTGGCACTACCTGGCCCTTCGCCTGCACCGTGGCACATTAACCCTGACGCTTCGCGATTTGAGCAGCAGGGCGCTGGTTGAAGACCATTTGCCCCTCCCGGATGATCCCACCCAATCGTTACTGACCACACTGACCGACCATGTTGATGCGTTTTTTATCCGCCATCAAAAGCGGCTGGAAAGGCTGACCGCCATTGCTATCACGTTGCCGGGGCTGATCAACGTCGCATCAGGCGTGGTGCACCGGTTACCCGGTTATACCTGCCATGATATGCCACTGGGCAGCACCCTGGCGGCCCGAACCGGCCTGCCGGTGTTTATCCAGCATGATATCTCGGCCTGGACATTGGCAGAATCCCTGTTTGGCGCATCGCGCGGTGCGCAGGATGTCATTCAGATTGTCATTGATGAAACCGTGGGGGCGGGCGTGATCACGGACGGACAGTTACTGCACAAAAGCGGACGTGCGCTGGTCGAAGTGGGCCATACGCAGGTCGATCCCTATGGTCAGCAATGTTACTGCGGGAATCATGGCTGCCTGGAAACGGTGGCCAGTACCGGCAGTCTGCTGGCCCTTGTTGCTCAGCGTCTGCCGGGACAGCCCGACAGCCTGTTACATCATCAAACCTTAACGCTGGAGGCGGTCTGTGAGGCGGCCCGGGCGGGTGACAGGCTGGCCCGCGATGCCATCGCCACGGTAGGGCATCATGTGGGCAGGCTGCTTGGCATGATGGTAAACATCTTCAATCCTCAACATATTCTTATCGGTTCACCGCTAAATCAGGCGGCGGACATCCTGTTCCCGGCGGTACAAAACACCATTCATCAGCAGTCGTTACCGGCTTACAGCGCAGGCATTCAGCTTGCACCTACTGAGTTTACTGAGCCTGGCACACTCGGTGCGGCGGCGCTCATTAAAGATTCGCTCTATAGCGGTTACCTGTTAGTGAAGTTACTACAAGGTTAAGCAACACTAACCTTGCGCTAACGCAATCTGCCTGTGCTTTTCCTTCCTTAGAATGTCTGTTCGCACGAAAGACTCATCGCCGATGAGTCGAAACCGCTGGTGAAGGAGACGTCGAGTGAAAACGCTATTTATTGCGGGAACAGATACCGAAGTGGGAAAAACCGTTGTGTCGCGCGCCCTGTTACAGAGTTTTATTCAGGCCGGTTTCAGTGCCGCAGGCTACAAGCCTGTTGCCCGTTGTGGTGTCAAAACGGAAGAGGGCCTGAGAAATAAAGATGCGTTGTTTTTACAAAGCGCCTCGTCCATGACGTTGCCTTATCAGGCTGTGAATCCCGTTATTTTCGAAAAAGAAGAAATCGGGGGTTATCCGCCTTGTGAGGTTAACTATGCGCGAATCAGTCAGGGGTTAAAGAACCTGCATCAACTGGCCGATCGCGTCGTGGTTGAGGGCACAGGAGGCTGGCGCAGCCTGATGAATGATGCCCAGCCGTTATCGGCCTGGGTGGTGGAACAACAGTTGCCGGTGATCCTGGTCGTGGGGATTAAAACGGGCTGCATCAGCCATGCGTTGCTGACGGCTGAGGCTATTCTGGGTGATGGCTTACCGCTGGCAGGCTGGGTGGCAAACCGGATCAATCCGGGGCTGGCGCACTATGCGGAGATCATTTCAGTCCTGCGTGACAAGCTTCCTGCGCCGCTGTTGGGTGAGTTGCCCTATTTGCCGCGTGTTGAGCAGCGTGATGTGTCCCGCTACCTGGATATCTCCCTGCTCAATGCCGACAAGCTGCCGGTTGCAAAGGCGAAAATAGCCTGACGCCCTTCATCTGAAAACACACGCTAATAAGAAAGACAGTGACACAGGATGCGAAACACGAAACCCGCTCGATGGAAAAGGGCCGCAACCGGGGTGCGGCCCTGATTTTTCAGGGATTCAGACGGCGACGCGTACGGCCGGAACTGAGATAGTCCGCGATATAATCCTGCGAAATTTCCCCGCTGTAACGGCCTTCTTCATCCACAATCGGCATCCACACCGTGTTGTGTTCATACAGCTTTGACAGCACCACGCGCAGGTTCTCCTCGGCTTTGCCGGTTACCCGGAAGGTGTGCAGGATATCCTCACAGCGACCGCTGGCGCTACGCGCCTCGCGACGTTTAACAAACCCGAGCGGTTTACCATCGTCGTCCACGACGGTAATGGAACGCATATCGTTATCGTCCATAGTGCTGAACGCATCCATCAGTGGCGTCGAACGTTTCACCGTGATGGTCGGTTGCTGATCGGTCACATCACCCGCCTGCACCAGTAGCAGACGTTTCAGAGTGCGGTCCTGACCGACAAACGACCCGACAAAATCATTCGCTGGCGTCGCCAGTAATTCGTCCGGGCTGGCGCACTGCACGATTTTGCCCTGGCCAAATACGGCGATGCGATCGCCAAGTTTCAGCGCCTCGTCAATATCGTGGCTGACCAGCATGACCGTTTTCTTTAACTGACGCTGCATATCCAGGAACTCATTCTGGATGACTTCACGGTTAATCGGGTCCACCGCACCAAAAGGTTCATCCATCAGTAAAACCGGCGGATCCGCCGCCAGCGCGCGAATAACGCCAATACGCTGCTGTTGCCCGCCCGACATTTCGCGCGGATAGCGATGCAGAAATTTCGTGGGATCCAGTGCCACCATGCTCATTAATTCGGTGGCCCGCTCGCGGCACTGTTTTTTGTCCCAGCCCAGCATGCGCGGCACGACGGTAATGTTTTCCTCAATCGTCATGTTAGGAAACAAACCAATTTGCTGAATAACGTAGCCAATATTGCGGCGCAGCGTGGTCGTGTCCTGGGTGCTGGTGTCCTCACCGTTGATGAGAATACGTCCGCTGGTGGCCGGAATCAGGCGGTTAATCATTTTCAGTGTGGTCGTTTTCCCACAGCCGGAAGGGCCCAGCAGTACGCACATTTCGCCCGCCGGCACCTCAAGACTTACATTGTCCACCGCTTTCATCAGCGTGCCATTTTTCTGGCTGAAGGTTTTCGTCAGATTTTCAAGTTTTATCATTATCGAATTCCCTTAGGAGTCAGCGCCAGCTGCAAACGGTGCAGCAGCCAGTCAAGAACAATCGCCAGCAGGCAAATCATCAGTGCGCCGGCAATCAGCATGCGCACGTCACTTCCGCTGATGCCATCAAGCAGGAGCAGTCCAAGTCCGCCCGCACCGATCACCGCCGCGATGGCCATAACACCGACATTCATCACGACGGCGGTGCGGATACCGCCAAAAATGACGGGCAGGGCCATGGGGATCTCAACCCAGCGCAGACGCTGCCAGAACGTCATCCCAATGCCCCGACCGGCCTCACGCAAGCCATCCGGCAGGTTTTCCAGCGCGGTATGGGTATTACGTACAATCGGCAGCAGGGAATACAGGAACACCGCCGTGATGGCAGGCACCGCACCGATTCCCTGACCGATCAGCGAAAACAGCGGGATCATCAGACCAAACAGGGCAATGGTCGGAATGGTCAACACGATGGTGGCGATGCCCAGTACCGGCGTGGCCAGCCATTTAATGCGGACAATTAAAATGCCCAGCGGCACGCCGGCCAGAATGGCGCAGCCCACAGCGACCAGCACCAGCCAGGTATGCTGCCAGGTCAGCGTTAGCAGGTTATTCCAGTTATCAATGATGTAATGAAGGGTATCCACGATGCCTCCTTACAGCATGTTTTTGGATTGAAGGAAATCGCGCGCCACCTGTTCCGGTGACTGATGATCGATATCCACGCGCTTGTTCATCTCGGTGATGGCCTCATCCGTAATCAGCGGTGAAAGCTGATTCAGCGCCGCCTCAAGACCGGGATGGCTCTCCAGCACATCTTTGCGTACGACCGGCGTCACGTTGTAGCTGGGGAAGAAGTGCTTATCATCTTGCAGCACCTTGAGATCGAATCCTTTTACGCGCCCATCCGTGGTGTAAATCAAGCCCGCATCAACAAAACCGTCGCGGATCGCGTTGTACACCAGACCCGGGTCCATCTGACGAATTTGCGGTCTGTCCAGCGTGAGGTTGTAGGTCTTCTGCAGCGGCTTCATCCCATCCGAACGGCCATAGAACTCCAGATCCAGCCCCAGTCGCCAGTTATGTTTCGGGTCGGTTTTGCGCACCTGATCAATTTTGGCCACCAGTTGCGACAGGGTAGAAATACCTTCTTTATCCGCCCGCGCCCGCTGCATGGCAAAAGCATAGGTGTTGTTCATCGGGGCTGGATTAAGCCAGATCAGCCCCAGCCTGCCATCCAGATTTTTAACGGTCTGGTAAGCTTCCTGTGAGGACATGGGCTTGTTGATATGGTTGAAAATAATCAGTGAGGTACCGGTATATTCCCACGTCATGTCGATTTGCTTGTTAATCATGGCATTTCGACTGATTGTCGTGGCAATGTTGCGTTTTGGGATAACCTGAAACCCTTTCTTTTGCAGCCACATCACGGTCATGGCAGAAAGGATGTGTTGTTCCGTAAAACTTTTCGTCGCCAGCACCAGCGGGGCGGCAGCCTGAACGCTCTGGCTGAGCGCCAGCGTCGCCGTCAGGGCCAGCGTACAGTGCTTAATCCAACGCGTAAGCATCATCAACTCCTGTTTTATGCCGCAGCGTGCGGACTCAGATAACGGCCTAACGTCGCCAGCAACATATCCAGTATCAGGGCCACTAACGCCGTTGCCACCGCGCCCAGAATCAGGACCGGGAAGTCATTGAGGTAAATCCCCGGAAAAATCAGCTCGCCAAAGCTGCTGGCACCAATCAGGAAGGCCAGCGGGGCGGTGCCAACGTTAATGGCTGTCGCAATGCGCACGCCTGCCAGAATGACCGGCAGCGCATTCGGCAGCTCAACCTGACGCAGGCGTTGCCATTTTGTCATGCCGATACCGTTAGCGGCTTCAATCAGTGAGGGCGGAACGGCGCTCAGTCCGGCATAGGTGTTGCGGACAATGGGGAGCAGCGAGGCCAGGAACAGGGCAAACAGCGCCGGCTTATCGCCAATGCCGATCACCACCATGGCCAGCGCCAGTACGGCCAGCGGCGGCAACGTATTGCCCACGTTAAAGATTTGCATGACATATTCTGCCCAGCGACGGGCAAAGGGACGGCTTAGCAGGATCCCACTGGGAATACCGACCAGCAGGGCAAACAGCATTGACCAGAACACTAAAAACAGGTGCTGTTGGCCAAGATAGATGAGATCAACGCGGCGGGCGACCAGTGTATCCCAGCCCAGCCCCCAAACCAGTGCGCCCAACACTGCTATCACAGCAAGCAGCGCCAGACCGGCACGTTTGGCCAGCGAAGCGTTATGCATACGGATTCTCCCTGTAGACCAATCTGTTGTTATCAAACCCTGAACCGACATGACAGACGCCACAAAAAGGGCCGCCGCGTCCAAAACCATGCCGATTGTTAAACGTGTAAAACGTTTGCGAATTTCTGCGTAATTTCGTTAATCACAGTCAACGCAGTTTTAAACCTATAGCAACGTCAAGCGAAGCGCGCCAGCTTTTATCGGTAAAATCATGGAGATAGCATGGGGGCAAAATCGCCGCAGCCCTTACTACAACTGGTTTAACAGCGAAACTACCTGATTCGCCCCAATTTAGGTGACAACGTCACAAAAGCACTGAATTGATTCCTGGACGCGCAGATTTGCGCTAGCCTTAGGGAACGCAAAAAGGGAGCATCATGATCAACAGCACTTCCGCGCCGCTGCGCCGCAACTGGATTCTTTTCGCCTGCATGCTCGCCATGTTTATGGCCGCCATCGAAGTCACTATTGTGGCCACCGCGATGCCAACAATTGTCGCCGAGCTGGGGGGCTTTGCGCAGTTTGGCTGGGTATTTTCGGTTTACCTGCTGACGCAGGCCATAAGCGTACCGCTTTATGGGCGCCTGGCGGATCTGTGGGGCAGAAAGAGGATGCTGTTTCTGGGCATCACGCTTTTTTTGGCAGGGTCGGTGTTATGCGGCTTTGCGCACAGCATGTTTTGGCTCATCGTGTTCCGCGCCTTTCAGGGCCTGGGCGCGGGGGCCATCATGCCGCTGACGTCCACGATTGTGGCCGATATCTATTCCCCCCGTGAGCGGGCCAGCGTGCAGGGCTGGCTGTCCAGCGTCTGGGGCGTGGCGGCGATTGTCGGGCCGCTCTCGGGCGCGTGGCTGGTCCAGCACTTCAACTGGTCGGTGATTTTCTGGGTCAATGTCCCGATTGGCATCATCAGTATGCTGTTGCTGGCCATCCTGCTGCCTACACATTCACAGAAACAGCCGGCCCCGTCACTGAATCTGATTGGCAGTGGCTGGCTGACGCTGTGCATCAGCGCCGTACTGATTGCCCTGTTACAGGCAGAACAACTGGGCTACTGGCTCCTGTTGTTTTTACTCGTGGGCGGGCTGGCCGGCTGGCAGTTAACCCGCCATGAACAGCAGGCACAGGCGCCCCTGTTTCCGATGCGTCTCTGGCAGAGTAAGCTGATTATTGCCGGCAATATAGGCAACCTGGTGATTGGGGCGACCATGATGGGCGTCAGCGCGTTTTTACCGACATGGATACAGGGCGTCACGGGCGGTTCGCCACTTCAGGCCGGCACCGCGCTGGCGATGATGTCCATCGGCTGGCCGCTGGCCAGTACGGTCAGTGGCCGCCTGATGCTGTTCACTTCTTATCGTTTTACCGCCCAGCTGGGCGCATTATTGTTAATTGCAGGCAGCGCCTTACTGCTGCTGTTACACAGAGAAAGTTCGCTACTGCAGGCAGGCTTCACCTCATTCCTCATCGGCACCGGCATGGGGATGACCAGCACGACGTTTCTGGTGTCTGTGCAGAATCATGCCGAATATGGCATTCGCGGTATTTGCACGGCGTCGATAATGTTCAGCCGTATGATTGGCTCCGCGCTGGGAACGGCGGTGATGGGCGCCGTGCTAAACCTCAACCTGCAGTGGCGGTTGCCACATGCAGAGGATCCGGTGCAGCAAATTATGTCGCAGACAACCCGCGACCAGTTGGCCCCGGATGAGCTGCAGCACCTGTTACAGGCGATTGCTGCCTCACTGCACTGGGTGTTTATCGTGGCGTTGGTTATCGCGTTATCGGCGATGTGGGTCGCCGGAAAAATGCCGCGTCAGCAGCCGCAACAGGCCGACTGATACCGGGTCGTTTAGTCGTCAGGGTGCGATTCGGACGGGAACAGGAGAGAAAACGAAAAAGAGAAGGGCGACAATGTCGCCCTGAGCGTTACTGCGTTGAGGTGTCCTGCGAGCTACCCGCGCTGTCAGGGACCGCCGCCCCGTCATCGCGACCCAGCTTTTTATAAACGATTTTCTGTGTGTCGTTATCGCAATGACCGACAACCTGTCCGCCCGCCTGGTCGGTCTGATCGTTGGGCACCACATCCAGACTAAAGCCTGATTCGGGCACACCGTTCTGGATAATTTTCTGGCTGATATCCGCTTTTACGGATTCACAGGAGGCCTGCGCCAGCAGCGGGAATGCCAAAAACGTCACTGTCAGTAATGCATGCTTCATCTTCATAACCTTTTCCTTTTGTCATGCGTCAGTCATTACTATAGCTGAAAATTACGGCAGTACCGGACGACCGGTGCGGCGATCCAGACAGCGCAACGTGTTGGGTTCCCAGTAGGCGTTCAGGTTAGCGCTCTGCTCACACTTGTCGCGGGTATCAAACGCGCGGTCCGCTTTATCAAACTCTTTTTCCACCCGGCGGTTCACTTTATTGCGCAGCATGTGCGTGTCATTCCACTGCTCTTTACTCTGACGGGCCGCTTCATTATTCAGCGCGCTACTGCCATTTTCAATTATCAGGCGATCGGTGTTTGCACTCACGCCAAATGCCGTAACAGAAAGCAGGGCCACCATCAGAACCGGAAGCAATTTTTTCATCGTAATATCCTTCAGTTAACACGGGCTTACCTGTGGGTAAACTTTTGCAGCCTGTGCGCAATAGTATACCATTGCCGCTCAGATGCTCACCAGCAGTGTGCATGTCGTTTACCTGCCTGAGAGATTAACGTGCTGATCAAGACTGCATTACTGTTTTTTATTACCGCCCTGGCAGAGATCACAGGCTGTTTTTTGCCCTGGCTGTGGCTGAAAAAGGGCGCGTCGGCCTGGCTGCTAGTGCCTGCCGCACTGAGTCTCGCGCTGTTTGTCTGGCTGCTGACGCTCCATCCGGCGGCAAGTGGGCGCGTATACGCGGCTTACGGCGGCGTTTATGTTCTCACGGCGCTGGTCTGGTTGCGCATCGTAGACGGGGTGAAGCTGAGTATCTGGGACTGGAGTGGTGCGCTGATTGCGTTCAGCGGCATGTTGATTATCGTGCTGGGCTGGGGCAAAGCGTAAAAAGCCAGCCCGAGGGCTGGCCTCTTAATCAGGGTTTATGCACTTTAAGGCCTGCCAGCGTCTGGCTGACGGGCATCATTTCCAGGGTGTTGATGTTGACGTGTTTAGGCAGGGTTGCCACCCAGTAAACCGCTTCAGTCACATCTTCCGGCGTCAGTGCCGTCGCGCCCTCATAAACCTTATCAGCCTTGTCATCGTCGCCTTTAAAGCGCACGTTAGAGAATTCGGTGCCGCCAACCAGGCCTGGCTCAATATCCGTTACGCGCAGGGCGGTGCCGTGCAAATCGGTGCGCAGGTTCAGGCTGAACTGACGGACAAAGGCCTTGGTGGCCCCATACACGTTACCGCCCGCATAGGGCCAGCTTCCGGCAATCGACCCGATATTAATGATATGACCGACGTTACGCTCAACCATCGCAGGCAAGACGGCGCGCGTCATATACACCAGCCCCTTCGTGTTGGTGTCGATCATATTTTCCCAGTCATTCACATCTGCCCGGTGCGCCGGTTCAATGCCTAATGCCAGACCCGCGTTATTGACCAGCACATCAATGTCGCGCCATTCTGCAGGGAGGTGTGCAATTGCCTCTTCAATGGCGGCCCGGTTGCGCACATCCAGTTGCACCGTATACAGGTTGTCGCCCAACGCGTCTTTCAGCGCTTTCAGACGTTCTGCGCGACGGCCGCTTGCGATCACTTTGTGTCCTGTTTCGATGAACCGGCGGGTAATGCTTTGACCAAACCCTGCCGTTGCCCCCGTAACAAAAATAATCATCGTGTTTCCCTTATTCCGTTTCATGGTGTTCCTTTCACCTTAACACGGCATTTTTGGCGATGTCCGCTGAATTTTACGTGCACGGTCGCCCACGGTCTGCGCCGTTTTCGTGCAGCCCGCCCCGTTATTGTGCAAACGCGCCAGGCCGGCAGGGCGCATTTTGGCCATCATCATGCAGGCAACCGATTGCGAAAGAATGGCAACCGTTTGCGTCTTGTATTAAGACGTTTTTTCGTTGCGCAACGAATATTTTTGATTAAGTTGCTGATATATAAGTTTTTATTTTATAAGCAAGGCTGGCATGACTCTTGCAAAATGTTCAGACAGAGACCAGGGTTAAGGCACAGGGCGACATTTACCCCGCCCGGCAGAGGAAACATTATGCTGACATATACGGACGCGGCGATTCGCGCCAGCTTCTTCGATTTTGCCGCAGTGGCACACGATCCCGAATCGATACTG
Organism: Pantoea sp. PNA 03-3; assembly: GCF_003201175.1. Taxonomy (NCBI): domain Bacteria; kingdom Pseudomonadati; phylum Pseudomonadota; class Gammaproteobacteria; order Enterobacterales; family Erwiniaceae; genus Pantoea; species Pantoea sp. PNA 03-3. The sequence goes on from NZ_QICO01000001.1 coordinate 330,850, forward strand.
GCGCAGGCACGCTATCTGGACGATGGCGTGCTGACGCTGCGTGAAGGGCGTGTTGTCGATCTGCGTCCCTGGCAGGAGAGCACAGACAGCCTGAATGCAGGCGGCATGATTGACCTGCGCGGTAAGCTGATCATCCCGGGCTTTGTCGATTGCCATATTCATTATCCGCAAACGGAAATGATCGGTGCCTTTGGCGAGCAACTGCTGGAGTGGCTGAATCAGTACACTTTTCCCGTGGAAGCGCAGTATCACTGCCCGGATCATGCTGCGCAGATGTCGGCATTTTTCCTGCAGCAGTTACTGGCGAACGGCACGACCAGCGCGTTGATTTTCGGCACGGTGCACCCGCAGTCGGTAGACGCGCTGTTCAGCGCAGCCGAGGCGCTTAATATGCGTATTATCGCAGGCAAAGTGATGATGGATCGCAATGCCCCGGACTACCTGACAGAAACGCCAGAAGAGAGCTATGCCCAGACGGAGGCGCTGATTGCGCGCTGGCACGAGCGCGGCCGCCTTAATTATGCGCTGACGCCGCGTTTCGCTCCGACCTCTTCTCCGGCGCTGCTGGAGAAAGTTCAGGCGCTTCGCCAGCGTCACCCGGATGTCTGGGTTCATACGCACCTTAGCGAAAACCCCCACGAAGTGGCCTGGGTGAAGCAGCTTTTTCCTGACCATAACGGTTATCTGGATGTGTATCATCAGTATCAGCTGACCGGGCGCCGCAGCGTATTCGCGCACTGTCTGCATCTGGAAACACAGGAGTGGCAGTGCCTGCATGATACGAACTCCGCCATAGCATTTTGCCCCACCTCAAATCTGTTTCTGGGCAGCGGCCTGTTCAATATCCAGCGGAGCTGGCAGCAGGGCGTTAACGTGGGCATCGGCACCGATGTAGGCGCCGGCACCACCTTCAATATGCTGCAAACGCTGGGAGAAGCCTACAAAGTGGGGCAACTGCAGCAGTACAAACTGAGCGCCGCAGAAGCGTTTTATCACGCCACACTGGGCGGCGCCCATGCGCTGGATCTCGATAAACACATCGGTAACTTCGCCCCGGGCAAAGAAGCGGACTTTGTGGTGCTCGATCCCGCCGTGTCCGCCTTGCAGAGGTTACGCATGGCAAACAGTAAAGATATCTGGGAAAAACTGTTTGTGCTGATGACGCTCGGCGATGACAGAAATATCGTACAAACCTGGGTTAACGGTCGCCCCGTCTGGCAATCCGCTGCAAAGGAGAACGCCGCATGATTCAGTTCCTGCTTAATGACCGTCCCGTGACAGAAGAGCAGCTCGATCCCAATCTGACGGTCCTGTCGTATTTGCGTACGCATCAGCGTCGCTGCGGCACCAAAGAGGGCTGTGCCTCCGGCGACTGCGGCGCGTGTAGCGTCACGCTGGGCAGTGTCGTAGACGGGAAGCTCACCTACCAGACCGTGAACAGCTGCCTGATGCTGGTCAGTGGGCTACAGGGTAAGCAACTCATTACGGTTGAGGATTTACGCCAGGGAAAAAGCCTGCATCCGGTACAGCAGGCGATGGTGGACTGCCATGGCTCGCAGTGTGGATTCTGTACGCCGGGTTTTGTCATGTCGCTGTTTAGTCTGCAAAAAAACCAGCCTGAGTGGAATCGTCAGCAGGCCGAACATGCGCTGGCGGGTAACCTGTGCCGCTGTACCGGTTACCGTTCCATCATGGCGGCTGCCGAGCAAAGCCTGAGCGATGTTCAGCCCGACAGCTTTGATCGTCAGGCACAGCAGGTGACTGAACAGCTGATGAACCTGACACACGAGGCTATCCAGACGCTGGAAAAGAACGGTCGCACCTGTTTTATCCCGAAAACCGTGCAGCAGCTTGCCGAATGCTGTATCGCCCATCCTGATGCCGCATTGCTGGCGGGCGGCACCGATCTCAGCCTGCTGATTACCCAGCGCGACCAGCATCTCCCCAAAATGATTGCCCTGGGGCAGGTTGACGCACTGAAAGCCTGCGGCGAGGACGATAAACACTATCAACTGGGTGCCGCTGCGTCGCTGGAGCACATCGCCGATTTTATGGCGACGCGGATTCCGGGTTTTGCCGGGATGCTGACGCGCTTTGCCTCGCTACAAATTCGTCAACTCGGCACGCTGGGCGGCAACCTTGCAAACGCTTCGCCGATTGGTGATGCTTCGCCTACGCTGTTGGCGCTTAATGCATCGCTACTGCTGCAGCACGGCGACACGCAACGTACCGTGCCGCTAGATGGCTTTTTCACGGGCTACCGACAGACGGTGCTAAAGCCGGGGGAGTTTATTCACACCATTCTGATTCCTAAAGTGACGGTGTCACCGGATTTTGTGGCCTGGAAAGTCTCAAAACGACTGGATGACGACATTTCAGCGGTGTTTGCCGCCTTTAATATTCATACCGATAACGGCATCGTCACGCGTGCGCATATTGCATTCGGCGGTATGGCGGCAACGCCGCTTCGTGCGGTCGCCTGTGAACAGGCGCTGTGTGGTGCCGCTTTATCGCCGGAAACGCTGGCGAGAGCCTGTCAGGCACTGGAAGCGACGTTTCAGCCGCTGAGCGATTTCCGGGCCAGCGCAGATTACCGTCTGCAGGTCGCCTGTAACCTGTTGCGTCGTTATGTTTACCGTTCAAACGGACTCGCCATCACAGAGGTAAGCCGCTATGTCTCATAATCGTCCGGCATTGCCTGAATCTGCGTTACCCGTCCTGTTCGCCAGCGATATAACCACGGGCGTAGGACGCAGTCAAAAACACGAAAGTGCGGAAAAACACGTCTCCGGTGAAGCGCAATATATTGACGATAAAGCAGAACAGCCGGGCTTACTGCACCTTTGTCCGCGTCTGAGCGACCACGCGCATGCGCGTATTACACGCGTCGATCTGCAACCCTGTTACGCGGTTCCGGGCGTAGTACGCGTACTGACCTGGCAGGATGTGCCCGGCGTCAATGATATCGGGCCCCTACAGCCAGGCGATCCGCTTCTGGCACAGGATATCGTCCACTATGTGGGCCAGATTGTGATTGCCGTACTGGCCGAAACGCCTGAAGCGGCGCGTCAGGGCGCTAACGCGGCGATGATTGAGTACGCCAGTCTTCCGGCGCTGCTGGATGTCGAAGACGCGCTGAAGCAGGGCAGCTTCGTGCAGGAACCCCATATTCATCAGCGCGGTGACGTTGAGGCGGCACTGGCGCGCGCGCCGCATCGGGTTCAGGGGGCGTTCCACATTGGCGGACAAGAGCATTTCTATCTGGAAACGCAAACCGCCCTGGTGATTCCCGGCGAAGACGACGCATTGCAGGTCTTTTGTTCGACGCAGAACCCCACTGAAATTCAAAAGCTGGTGGCCGAAGTCATGGGCATCACCATGAACAAGGTCACGATTGATATGCGGCGTATGGGCGGCGGATTTGGCGGCAAGGAAACCCAGGCCGCCGGTGTTGCCTGCCTGTGTGCTGTCGCCGCCAGGCTGACCGGGCGCGCCGTGAAAATGCGCCTCGCGCGGCGTGATGACATGCGTATTACCGGCAAACGGCATCCGTTTTTTGTGCGCTACGACGTGGGGGTTGAGGATGACGGCCGCTTGTGTGGCGTGAAAATCGATCTGGCAGGTAACTGTGGTTACTCACTGGATCTCAGCGGATCGATAGTGGATCGGGCAATGTTTCATGCCGATAACGCGTACTACCTCGGCGATGCGCGGATTACCGGTTATCGCTGCCGCACCAATACCGCGTCCAATACTGCATTTCGCGGGTTTGGCGGCCCGCAGGGCATGGTGGCGATAGAGCAGATTATGGACCATATCGCCCGCGAGCGCGGAATCGATCCGCTGACGCTGCGTAAACGGAACTACTACGGTAAACACGAGCGCAATATCACGCATTACCACCAGCAGGTGAAAGATAATCTGCTGGATGAGATCACGGAACAGCTGGAAATCAGCAGTGATTACCACGCGCGGCGGGAAGCCATCGCGGCCTTTAACGCCAGCAGTCCGCTGCTAAAACGCGGTCTTGCGCTGACGCCGGTGAAGTTTGGGATTTCTTTCACCTCAAGTTTTCTCAACCAGGCCGGTGCGCTGATTCTGATCTACACCGATGGCACAGTACAACTCAACCACGGCGGAACGGAAATGGGCCAGGGGCTCAATACCAAAGTGGCGCAGATTGTCGCGCAGGTGCTGCAAATCAATATCGATAAGATCCAGATCACCGCCACAGACACCGGCAAAGTGCCCAATACATCGCCGACCGCGGCTTCCAGTGGTACGGATCTGAACGGCAAAGCGGCGCAAAATGCGGCGGAAATCCTGCGTGAACGCATGCGCACTATGCTGTGTTCGCTGCATAACTGTCTCCCCGAGGCGGTAAGTTTCAACAACGGCGTGGTGCGCGCAGGCGATCACTATTACACGTTCGCTCAGGTCGCCCAGCTTGCCTGGCTTAATCAGGTGCCGCTCTCCGCGACGGGATATTATCGCGTGCCTGGCATCCACTACGATCGTCAGGCTGGTCGGGGCGAGCCGTTTTACTATTTCGCTTACGGGGCCGCCTGTTGCGAAGTGATTGTGGATACGCTGACGGGCGAATACCGGTTATTACGGGCGGATATTCTGCATGATGTTGGGGCCTCACTGAATCCAGCCATTGACATCGGTCAGGTCGAGGGCGGCTTCGTGCAGGGGCTGGGCTGGCTGACCTGTGAGGAACTGGTCTGGAATGACAAAGGCCAGTTGATGACGAACGGTCCGGCCAGCTACAAAATTCCGGCAATCAGCGATGTGCCCGCCGATATGCGCGTCACACTGGTCGAAAACCGTAAGAATCCGCAGGATACGGTATTCCATTCCAAGGCAGTGGGCGAGCCGCCTTTCATGCTGGGGATCGCCGCCTGGTGCGCATTACAGGATGCGGTCGCCAGTCTCGCGGACTATCGCCAACATCCGGGGCTGGACGCGCCTGCTACGCCGGAGCGGGTATTCTGGGGCGCACAGCGTATGGCCGGGAGGCGCGGATGATTTTCCATGACTGGATAAGCATCCTGCACCATCTCCGTGAAACGCGCCAGCCTTGCGTACTGGTCACTGTGCTGCGCGATCGTGGCTCGGTGCCCCGGGACGGCGGCGCTAAAATGGTGGTGACGGCGAAGGAAACCTTTTTAACAATTGGCGGCGGACATCTGGAATTTCAGTGTATCGCGCAGGCCCGCGCACTGCTGGAAAGCGGGCAGGCCAGCCCGTACACAGAGGATTTCAGTCTGGGAGCACGGCTGGGCCAGTGCTGCGGCGGCATGACCACCATGTTATTCGAACCCCTGTTACAGGCACAGCCCGAAATCCTGGTGTTTGGCGCGGGCCATGTGGGCCAGGCGCTGGTGAATGTGCTGGCAACGTTACCCTGTCACATTAACTGGATTGACAGCCGGGAAAATGTTTTTTTATCCGTGCCGCCCGGGGTGCGCATCCAGCAGCCTGACGATCCGCTGGACGCAGTGGCTGAGGCGCCCGCTGGCAGCTATTATATCGTGATGACGCACCATCATCCGTTGGATCTGGCGCTCTGTGAAGCCATTCTCAAGCGGGGAGATTTCCATTACGCGGGCGTCATTGGCTCGCAGACAAAAAGCCAGCGCTTTCGCTATCGTCTGGCCGGCAAAGGCATCGACGACGTTCGGCTGGCGCGCCTGCGCTGCCCGGTGGGCTTACCCGATGTAAAAGGGAAACTGCCCGCCGAAATCGCCGTGGCGATTGCGGGTGAGATTATTGCGGTGTACCAGCAACAACGCGGATAGGTTGTTCTGCCCGAGGCGACCTGCCACTATGAAACACTGTGTAGACTATCAGGAGCGCCTATGAACGCCCGTCAAAACCCTTTCTTTAGCGTCAGCAGTCTGCCTTATCACACGCCACCGTTTGACCAGATTCAGGAAACGGACTTTTTGCCCGCGCTGCAGGCCGGTATCGAAGAGAAACGTCAGGAAGTCCTGGCCATTGCGACATCCGCTGATGCCCCGACGTTCCAGAATACCTGTGAAGCGCTGGAGAAAAGTGGCCAGCTGCTGACCCGGGTAAGCCTGGTGTTTAATGCCATGACCTCGGCGAATACCAGCCCCTATTTACAACAGATCGATGAAGAGATTACGCCGCAACTGACCGCGCTTAATGATGAGATCATGCTGAATCGTCCGCTGTTTTCACGCATCGATCAGGTCTATGTGCAACGAAACCAGCTGGATGCCGAATCCAGACGTCTGGTAGAAATTCTCTGGCAGCGCTTTCAGCTTGCCGGTGCCAATCTGCCCGAAGCGCAGAAACAGCAACTGAAAACCCTGAATCAGGAGGCGGCGCGGCTCAGTACCCAGTTCACGAATAAGCTGCTGGCGGCCACGAAGGCCGGCGGTCTGGTCGTCGAGGATGTGCAACAGTTAGCCGGTCTGAGCGCGTCCGATCTGGCCGTCGCCAGGGCCGCCGCGAAGGCGCGCGGTCTGGAAAACGCGTGGCTGTTGGTGCTGCAAAACACGACGCAACAGCCCGCGCTGCAATCGCTGACGGTGCGCGCAACGCGCCAGGCCCTGTTTCATGCGGCTCTGACGCGGAGTGAGAAAAACGATGATAACGATACCCGACAGTTAGTGCTTCGGCTGTCACAGGTGCGTGCCGAACAGGCGAGGTTGTTAGGATTCGCCAGTTTTGCGACCTGGCAACTGCAGGATCAGATGGCCAAAACGCCCGAGGCCGCTCTGGCGTTTATGCGTAATATTGTGCCTGCCGCCCGGGCAAGGGCCGAACGCGAAGCCGCGGCGATTCAGCAAACGATCGACAAGCAGCAGGGGGATTTTACCCTCAGCGCCTGGGACTGGAATTTCTACGCCGAGCAGGTCAGGCGAGCGCAGTACGATTTAGATGAGAATCAGATCAAGCCCTATTTTGAGCTCAACACGGTACTGGAACAGGGCGTTTTCTGGGCGGCCACGCAGCTTTATGGTATTACGTTCGCGCAACGTCACGATCTGCCGGTTTACCATTCGGATGTACAGGTGTACGAAATTTTCGATGCTGACGGGAGTGGGCTTGCGCTGTTTTACACGGACTTCTTCAAACGCGACAGTAAAGGCGGTGGCGCCTGGATGAGCAACTTTGTTAATCAGTCCACGCTCCTCGACAGCAAACCCGTGATTTACAACGTCTGCAACTACACCCAACCCGCGGAGGGGGAACCCGCGCTTCTGAGCTGGGATGAGGTGATAACCCTGTTTCATGAGTTCGGGCATACGTTGCACGGCCTGTTTGCCAGCCAGCGTTATCCCAGCCTGTCCGGCACAGCTACGCCACGTGATTTTGTTGAATTCCCTTCACAAATCAACGAGCACTGGGCCAGCGAGCCACAGGTTTTTCGTCATTATGCCCGCCATTACCAGACGGGTGAGCCGATGCCCGCCGAGCTGCATGAAAAAATCATCAGGGCGGGCAAGTTTAATAAAGGCTACGAGATGAGCGAGCTGCTGGCCGCCGCGTTGCTGGACCTACACTGGCACAGCCTGGATGGCGGTCAGCCGGTACAGTCCGTTGACGGATTCGAGCAACAGGCGCTGCGCAGTGATGATCTTGATATGGCGGCCGTCCCGCCGCGCTATCGCTCCAGCTATTTCCAGCACATCTGGGGCGGTGGCTATGCCGCGGGTTATTACGCTTATATCTGGACGCAGATGCTGGCGGATGACGGCTACCAGTGGTTCGTCGAAAACGGCGGACTGACGCGCAAAAATGGCGATATTTTCCGCCAGAAGATCCTGTCTCGCGGCAACAGCAGTGATCTCAAAGCGTTATATGAAGCCTGGCGCGGGGGCGAACCGAAGCTTGAGCCGATGTTAAAAAATCGCGGCCTGGCCGACTGAGCAACAAAGGGCGGAGAATCCGCCCTTTGTTTTTTTACCCCAGCGGACCGCCTTCAATGGTCTCGCACAAGCCCGCCAGTACGCGCTCGCCGGTTTCATTTTTTAATGACTGATACCACTCCGACGTCATCACCGGATCTTTTGCATGCGTGATATCACAACGCTTGCGCGCTTTCAGAACCAGGTCTTTGACACGGTCAACGCGGCGCGCCTGATAACGCAGCAGCGCATCTTCGATGCCAAGCGAATGCGCAGCCAGGGCTGAAGCCAGTACAATGGCATCTTCCATCGCGGCACAGCCGCCCTGACCAATATCCGGCGTGGTGCTGTGCGCGGCATCGCCAAGCAGCACCACCCGGCCTTTCACGAAGCGCTGAAACGGCTCGATATCGTGAATTTCAACCCGGTTGGTGGTGTCCACATCAATGGCCGCAATCAGTTTTTGCACCGGGGCTGCCCAGCCGCTGAAATAGCGGCGCAAATCGTCACGTGCGGTAGTGCGGTCCTGTTCCAGCCCCGCAGGCAGCGGGACATCAAAGAAAAAGTAAAAGCGGTTTCCGCTTACCGGCATTAACGATACGCGCTTGCCATCCCCTACAAAGGTTGTCCACTGGTCCGCAGGCGCGATGGACTCATCAATGTTCACCAGACCGTTCCAGTTCACATAGCCCGCGTAACGGCGTGGCAGCTTTTCCCCCAGCACATAGTCCCGCACAACAGAGTGCGTGCCGTCTGCCGCGACCAGAAAATCGCCTTCAGCCTGGCTGTTGTCTTCGAAGGTGGCGACAACGCCCGTGGCGTGCTGTTCCACCTGCACGATACGTTTACCAAAATGCACTCTGTCGCGGCCGTAGGCATCCAGTAGCATGGCCTGCAACTCGGCGCGGGCAATCGGATAGGGGAATTCACCTACCTGCTGCACCAGCGGCGATAAACTGAACCGTGTCAGGGTTTCACCCGACAATGCATCCTTATAGGCCATAAAGGCCATATTACCGCCCAGCGCGCGGACTTTGTCTTTCAGGCCCAGCGAATTCAGGCATTTCACGCCATTTGGCCAGACCGAAATCGCAGCGCCGACGGGCCGAATGGTTTTTACCGCCTCATAGACTTCCGTCTGAAAACCCTGTTGCTCCAGCGCGAGGGCCGCCGTCATGCCGCCCATTCCGCCACCGATAACGATCGCTTTCATATGTTCTCTCCTTTGCATTGCGTCATATCTTGCAATTTTTGTTCCAGGCGATGAAAAGGCGGCAACCCGCATGAACAAGGCGCAACTCGCTGATATTGAGGAATAATCTTTCCAGCCTGCACGCAAACCGTGCAAAAGGCCGCACCGCGCCAGTGCAGGAATATTCTGTAAACCACATAAACCACGCGCTTTTAAGATGTTGCCTATGAAACATGCAATTCAGAGCGTGATATAGATCACGCCCTACGACAACGACTTCGGAATCTTTCATGAAAATTGGCATCAGCAATACGCACTATCCGGAGCAGCGCAATATCCTGGTGAATCCGGACAATCACTACATCAACCTGAAAAAACGCAATCTGTTTTATTTCCTCAATCCGCTGCGTACACGTTTACTCAAGAAGAATAAACGCTTTGTGTTTGTCCCCGTGCCCTTCGCAATAGGGGAGAAGCCCGATATCCTGCATCTGTTTAATGAAGTCGCCATTACGCCCATGAACTGGGTCGCGACCTTCGAAACTGAGTTGCCGCGTGTTCTACCTGTAGCGGGCGTCGCCAAGCAGGATAATCCTGAACTCAAACAACTGATTCCGTATTTGCTCAAGGATAACTGTTTTGGCCTGATCGCCATTTCCGATGCCACCTTACATATTCAGATGAAGCTGTTTAAACCCGATGTCGCCGCGAAAATTCGCGCAAAAACGTTGGTGATGCATCCACCGCAAACCCTGTTTACGCAACAGAAGCGCCCACGGCAAAGCGATAAACTCCGCCTGGTGTTTGTTGGCAACGAGTTTTACCGTAAAGGCGGCGCAGAAGTCGTGCTGGCCATCAGCGAGCTGATTGAAACGGGACAGATTGATGCTGGCCAACTCGACGTTCAGTTGATTGGTGAGCTGACGAAACGTCATAATGTTGCCCATCGCGCTTTCCAGGATAACGACGCCTTTTATCGGGACATTGAAGATCGCATCAAGCGCCATGCCTGCTTCACGCACCATTCCCGCAAGGATAATCGTGAACTGATGCAGTTGTTCCAGCAAAGCGATGTGGGGTTGCTGCCGACCTGGCAGGAAACCTACGGGTTTTCCGTACTGGAAATGCAGGCCAGCGGCTGTCCGGTATTGACCAGTAACGTTCGTGCGTTGCCTGAAATTAATCCGCCCACCGCCGGTTGGCTGATTGATGGCGAACTCAACGATGACCGCGAATATCAGGTCAACAGCGAAGCCGAGAAACACCGGCTACGTCGGGCATTAATAGACGGCATTAAGACAACCCTGCTGGACATTCTTGCGCAGCCACAGCAGTTAACGGAAAAAGGCGAGGGCGCGATTCTGCGCATCAAGCAGCAGCACGATCCGCGTCAGTATTGCGCCAGACTGAACGATATTTATCGCCGTGGCGTGGTCCAGGCCGTGGAACATCCGCCCGCGCTCTCAATTTAGCAAGATTTACCAGACGTTATGCGTCAGAGTCATCATACTTGTCTGACGCATATCTCTGGAGATCGGTTATGAAAAACTTGTATGCTCTGCTGCTGACCTGCTTCATGGGCAGCAGCGCCCTGGCGCAGCCCGCTCACACGTTTCCCCCTCGCACACCGTTGCCGCAACTCACGCCCGTCGCGGCGAAATGTGATCTCTCCAGCTGTCAGACTCGCTGTTATGTTGAGCAATCTCATTGTAATACGCGAAACTCAAGTGACTGCAGTACTCAGGCACAGCTCTGTGTGCAATCCTGTGCGGCACAGTGTCAATAACCTGTCACCTGAATGAGTACTGATGAAATCTTTTCTCACTGCATTACTGATTGCGTTTACCGCCAGCGCCCAGGCGGCTGACTTGTCGTCTCAGACCATCGCCGAACGGGTAAAAAGCGTGATTGATCCGCTGATGGCGCAGCAGGGCATTCCCGGCATGTCGGTCGGCGTGCTGTATAAAGGTCGCCCTCAGTACATTAACTTTGGTGTGGCCGATACCGCGAGCGAACGCCGGGTGACAGAAAATACGCTGTTCGAACTGGGGTCCGTCAGTAAGACATTCACGGGCGTGCTGGCGGGCGTGCTGATTCGTAACGGTGCGCTGCGTCTGAACGATCCGGTCTCCCGCTACTGGCCCGCGTTAAACGGCCCGCAGTGGCAAAGCCGACGGATGGTCCATCTTGCCACCTACAGCGCAGGCGGACTGCCGTTACATCTGCCCGATGAGGTAACCAGTCAGGATGAACTACTGGCTTACGCGCAGCAGTGGCAACCGGACGCCGCGCCGGGTACACAGCGTCACTATTCTCATGTCAGTATTGGTCTGCTGGGCTATTTGATGGTGAAGGGGGAATTTGAGGAGGCGATGCAAAAGGACGTTATCACGCCGTTGCGGCTGACACGCACCTTTTATACGGTGCCCCCGTCGATGATGTTTGATTACGCCTGGGGTTATCAGGACGGTAAACCGGTACGCGTCTCGCCGGGTATGCTCTCAGCAGAGACCAGCGGCGTGAAGTCCACCGCGCGCGACATGATGGCTTTTATGCAGGCCAATGCGAATCCCAATGGATTGTCGTCCGGGAATACGGCATTGCGAAATGGCATTCTGACCGCGCAGTCTCGTTACCTGCGCGCAGGTGAACGGTATCAGGGGCTGGGGTGGGAAATTTACCCCTGGCCCATTGACAGCCAGACGATCGTTACCGCCAGTGACACTCAGGCCGCGCTGTCCACACAGCCCGCGACCATTCTGAACCCGGCTCAACCCATGGATCGCGCCAGTTGGGTGCATAAAACCGGCTCCACAAAGGGCTTTGGTGCCTATATCGCGTTCGTCCCGCAACAAAACAGCGGGGTAATCCTGCTGGCCAATAAAAACTATCCCAATCCGGAGCGTATCAAAGCGGCGGTTGCCATCATGGCTATGCTGGCATCGGACTGAACTAAAAATGGCCGCACAGGGCGGCCATCATATCGACGGAGATCGATGCGTTACACAGTGCCTGTACCGCCGTCTGAACACCACACCTGACCGGAGGCAAAACTGCACTCATCGGAAGCCAGAGTGACATAGAGCGGTGCGATTTCAACCGGTTGACCGGGACGGCCCAGTGGCGCATCAGCACCAAACTGTTCCACTTTTTCCTGCGGCTGGCCGCCACTGGGCTGCAGCGGTGTCCAGTACGGACCTGGCGCAACGGCATTCACGCGGATGCCTTCCGGCCCCAGCTGTTTTGCCAGCGCTTTGGTAAAGGCCACATTACAGGCTTTGGTCTGCGCATAATCCAGCAGGATATCGCTGGGTTTAAACGCCTGCACAGACGAGGTATTAATAATCGCTGCACCGCGCGGCAGGTGAGCCAGCGCCGCTTTTGTTAACCAGAAGGGCGCGTAAACATTCGTTTTGAAGGTGGCATCGAAATCTTCGGTGCTCAGCGTACGAATGGATTCATTAAACTGCTGGCGTCCGGCATTATTGACCAGAATATCCAGTCCGCCCAGTTTGTCGGCGGCTTCATTCACCAGTTTCTGGCAAAAGGCTTCAGAGCGCAGATCGCCGGGAATGGCGACGGCTTTACGGCCTTCGGCTTCAATCAGTTTAATCACTTCAGCCGCATCGGACTCTTCTTCTGGCAAATAGTTAATTGCCACATCGGCACCTTCACGTGCATAGGCGATGGCCACAGCGCGACCGATACCGGAATCTCCCCCTGTGATCAGGGCTTTACGGCCAGTCAGACGACCGTGACCACGATAGCTGGTTTCACCGTGGTCGGGTGGCGGGTCCATTTCGCTCGCCAGGCCGGGTGCCTGCTGCGGCTGCTGTCTGAACGGCGGCTTCGGGAAACGATCGGGATCGAGAATAGCCTTATTTGACGTTGTCATGCGTAAGCTCCTTAAACAGTCGTGTCAGAGAACTTAAGCCTGGCACAGATGTGATTTTTGTCACATTCAAATGCTTATTATTTGTGCTCAGGCAGTTAAAAAACGGCAAAAAGACGTTTTTAATCCCCTGAATTTACCGATAAGCGCAGCGGAAACAGTGGAATATAGGGCCAGCGGGGCCGCATTCAGGGGCGCAGACCAGCCTGACAGGAAACAGAGAGGGCGTGCACGAAAGGGGAATAGCGCCTAAGTGGCTGAGAAACTAGCAGTTATTACGGGAGAAAATAAGAGATTGTATTAACAGTCATTAAGGGGGAGAATTGCTGCAGATTGAGTAACCGTGAATGTTTGTACAAATGTTTCAAAGATGTTACTATGAGTGTCCCGGCCAGCATCACTTTATATTTTGTGACGTCTGGCCGGACGTTTTCCCTGGTGTTGGCTGTTTTAGCGACCTGGCCGTACAGGTCAGGTTTTTTTTTACCGCTAAACAACTGAAGCCATTGTAACCTCTGAATGATTCATTGTAAGTTACTCTTAAGTATCATCTTACCTGTACTATAGTGCAGGTTAAGTCCACGTTAAGTAAAAGAAGCAGCATGGAGCCTGAATGTTTTCTTTTTTCCTTGAAAATCAAACAATAACGGATACGCTTCAGACTTACATACAGAGAAAGTTATCTCCGCTGGGTAGTCCGGATTACGCTTACACTGTTGTGAGCAAAAAAAATCCTTCAAATGTTCTGATTATTTCCAGTTATCCTGACGAATGGATTAGGTTATACCGCGCTAACAACTTTCAGCTGACCGATCCGGTTATTCTCACGGCCTTTAAACGCACCTCACCGTTTGCCTGGGATGAGAATATTACGCTGATGTCCGACCTGCGGTTCACCAAAATTTTCTCTTTATCCAAGCAATACAACATCGTTAACGGCTTTACCTATGTCCTGCACGACCACATGAACAACCTTGCTCTGTTGTCCGTGATCATTAAAGGCAACGATCAGGCTGCGCTGGAGCAACGCCTTGCTGCCGAACAGGGCACGATGCAGATGCTGCTGATTGATTTTAACGAGCAGATGTACCGCCTGGCCGGTACCGAAGGCGAGCGAGCCCCGGCGTTAAATCAGAGCGCGGACAAAACGATATTTTCCTCGCGTGAAAATGAGGTGTTGTACTGGGCGAGTATGGGCAAAACCTATGCTGAGATAGCCGCTATTACGGGCATTTCTGTGAGTACCGTGAAGTTTCACATCAAGAATGTGGTCGTGAAACTGGGCGTCAGTAACGCCCGACAGGCTATCAGACTGGGTGTAGAACTGGATCTTATCAGACCGGCAGCGTCAGCGGCCAGGTAGTGACTGCGACGGGCGGACAGCCCGTACGTGACACCACATCACCACCGAGTTGCTGCTTGTCATCCTGACCTGCTGGCAGCGTCAGCAAATAGATACGTTCCTTTTCGGTCAGGAAAGCCTCTTTAATGACTTTGATTTGCCAGCCAGAGCGAGTGAGAATTTTCAACATCGCGCGGCTGACAATCGTATAGATATTGCCGTAGGCATTATTTTGCGCCCAGTTCACCATCGCTAAAAACAGGACCTGGCTGATAGGGTAGTGCTCACCTAACAGCGCACGTGCGCGGGCTTTGTCGACAAAAAAACGGCTGGATTCGGTACCATAGGCGGGCAGGGTGACATCACTGAAGCAGTGCTGAAAAGTGTGCGTGATCATGTTGGGACGATCGAGGCTGGTAAAACGTACGCTGCACACTAATTGTCCTTCGCAGATTCCCAGAATATAACGCGTACCGGGCCCATCAAATTCATCGGACTCCATTCCCTGACTGCAAATGACTTCCCATCCCAGACGATCGCTAAATGTTTTCTTGCGAAGTTTATAAAGTTCTTCTGAACGGGTGGTTTGCAGTTCTTCGTAACTGACGTCAAACAGTTCAAGCATTCCATTTCCTCTTAAAAGTTACTGCGGCCCTCGCGGTTATCCTGCACTGATTTTACAAGCTTTTCACTATGACGTTCAGTTAATTAACCATTATTCGAGCGAATGGCGTCGTTTTCTGTCTGTCAATGGGCAGGATAAAGCGTCTCAAGCGGTAAAACTGTCCCTGAAGGGATATTATTTGTCATAACGCGGCAGAACACAATACAAATAGTAACTAAACAATACTATTTCAAAAATGCATATTTTCCCAGTCGGTTTGTGCTAAAGGGGCATTTAACAGATTAATGCCAGATGCGCATCGCTATTTTTCATCCCCGGTTCGCGTAAAATTTTATATTAGAGAGTAATCAATATGTCCTGTATCACAAACCACAGAAAAAACTAAAAATCATAATTTGGCTGTTAATTTCGGTAATTGTTGACCTGGCGCAGTTTACTAATACTTGAGCCGGGCCTGCCTGCGCGTGGGCCAGGGATAGCTGATTAAGACAGGTAATTACCGAATTATAAGGCGAATTATAATGACTATATCCTCTGAGCTTAAAACGAAAGAAAAACTGGGTTACGGCATCGGTGATGCCGCCAGTTCGATGGTATGGCAAACCGCCACCTTATTTCTGGCCTATTTTTACACGGATGTGTTCGGCTTACCGGCCGCGATTATGGGCACCATGTTTTTAGTGGTGCGCCTGGCCGATGCGTTTGTCGATCCCTGTATTGGGGCACTGGTCGATCGTACCCGAACCCGTCATGGCCGTTTTCGCCCGTGGCTCATGTGGTTCGCGATTCCGTTCGGCGTCAGTTGCCTGATCACCTTTTACGTGCCGGATGCCGTCCCGACCGCCAAAATTGTCTATGCCTGCGTCACCTATGCAATTCTCAGTTTTATTTATTCTGCTGTCAATGTGCCTTACTGCGCGATGCCCGGAGCCTTGACCCTGGATCCACGCGAGCGCCATTCGCTGCAATCCTGGCGGTTTGCCTGTGCGTTTATCGGCGGACTGGTGGTCACGGTGATCGGCCTGCCGCTGGTCGAATTGCTGGGGCAGGGAGACAAGGCAAAGGGTTACCTTTACGCCATGGGCCTGATGGGATTTCTGGGCGTGGTGTTAATCTACTGCTGCTTCTTTATGACGCGTGAGCGTTATTTACCCCACAACGATACAGCGGGGTCAATGTGGTCGGATCTCAAGCTGCTCGCTAAAAACAATCAGTGGCGCATCATTATTATTTTTAACATCCTGCTCCTGACCGCCGTCGTGACGCGCGGCTCATCGACTCTGTATTACATGAATTATGTCTTACGGCGACCTGACCTGGTCTTTACTTTTATTGTTACGGGCATGATAGCCGCATTATGCGGTGCATTTTTATCAGAACGTATATTAGGAAAATTCGACCGCATTCGTGCTTATCAGGTCTGTCTTGTCAGTTTTGTTTTCTTTCTGACGGTCATTTATTTAATTCCACCGTCCCAGGTCTGGTTAATCATTGGGTTGAATATTGTTTTTGGCTTTGTTCAGAATCTGACCACGCCTGTTCAATGGAATATGTTTTCTGACGTCGTGGATTATGAAGAACATCGCAGCGGCAGACGTCTCGACGGCCTGGTTTTCTCAACCGCCTTATTTGCCATCAAATTTGGCCTGGCCATGGGCGGTGCCGTCGTGGGCTGGATCCTCGGTCTGGTGCACTACCAACCCGGCGTCGCTGCACAGTCACCCCAGGTCATTACCACCATCAACCTGATGCATAACATCATCCCCGGCGTGCTGTTTATCGCCATGCTGCTTCTGCTTTTTTTCTACCAACTTAACAGCCCGCGAGTCAATGCGATTGCCGAAGCGCTGGCGGCAAAACGCGCCGCAGAAGCCCGACACGATGCTGAAAACACAATTTGATCTCAGCGAAAGGAGAGAAACATGACCGAGATGTATAAGGATCCTCATCAGCCCATTGACGTACGCGTAGACGATCTGTTGTCGCGCATGACGGCCGAAGAGAAGTTCGCCCAGATGCACGCCTACTGGCTCATCCTGGATGAACAGGGCAATCATCAGCCGCGAAGCGATTTGAGCGATGACTTCACGGGCGTCAGCGAACACACCATCCTGAAGGCGCGGTTAACGCACGGCGTCGGTCAGATTACCCGTCCTTTGGGCACGCACATTGTTGATGCCGTCACTGGCGTGCGTGCCGCGAACCGTTTACAACGCGACCTGGTTGAAGGCTCGCGCCTTGGCATCCCGGCCCTGTTTCATGAGGAGTGCCTCGTGGGTTTACTCTGCAAAGGCGCTACGCTCTTTCCGTCCTCGCTTAACTACGGTTCTACCTGGGATGCCGGGCTGGTGAAACGGGCGGCACAGCATATCGGTGCCGAAGCGCGTTCCGTTGGCTGTAAGCAGGGGCTGGCTCCGGTACTGGATGTGTCACGGGATGTCCGCTGGGGCAGAACGGAAGAAACCTTTGGAGAAGATCCCTGGCTGGTGGGCGTGATGGCAACGGCCTATGTCGAAGGTTTACAGGGCGAGCGGCGCGATCTGCTGGCTACGCTCAAACACTATGCAGGCCATTCATTTAGCGAAGGTGCGCGCAATCATGCGCCTGTCCATCTCGGTTTTTGCGAACTGAACGACACGTTCCTGCTGCCGTTCGAAATGGCCGTAAAGCTGGCTAATGCCGGCTCGGTCATGCCCGCTTACCATGACATCGATAATCAACCCAGCCACAGCGATCGTTTTTTACTGACCGACGTGCTTCGGGAGCAGTGGGGATTCGATGGCCTTATCGTGGCGGACTATGGTGGCGTCAGTTTGCTACATCAGCATCACGGCATTTCGCAGGATGCGGCGGAGTCGGCGGCACTGGCGTTTAATGCCGGTCTGGATGTCGAACTGCCTAAGGATGACTGCGCGCGTCATCTGGCCGAGGCGGTATCCCGTCAACTGCTGTCGATGGAGACGATTGACCGTATTGTCAGCCGTATCCTGACAGAAAAATTTCGCCTGGGGTTATTCGACGATCCGTACATCCGTGAAGCGGACATTTGTCTTCAGCACGAGGAAACCCGTCAGGTAGCGCGTACGGTCGCAACACAGTCAATTACGCTGCTGGAAAATAACGGGATTCTGCCGCTGAAAACCGGCGCGCGCGTGGCGGTAGTCGGGCCCTGTGCTGACGATCCGCTGGCTTTGCTGAGCGGCTACAGTTTTCCGGTTCACCTGATCATCAGCGATATGCTGGAAGAAACATCGCAGGTCACCACGCCGCTGGCCGCACTGCAACACTATCTGGGTGAGCAGCAGGTCCGCTATGCCAAAGGGTGCCATATCATTGAAACCCGCACCGCCGGTGCGCCGGTTTTCCCGGGGGACAGCGGGGCGAAACCAATGCAGCAGTCGCCGGTGTCTCAGGATACCGGGTTGATTGACGAGGCGGTTGAGGTTGCCCGACAAAGCGATGTCGTGATTGCCTGCGTGGGGGATCTGGCGGGGCTGTTTCAAAGCGGCACCGTAGGCGAAGGATCGGATACCGACAGCCTGACTCTGCCCGGCGTTCAGCAGCCGCTGCTGGAGGCGCTGGCCGCCACAGGTAAGCCCCTGATTGTGGTGATGACGGGTGGGCGACCTTACAACCTGCAAGGAATGGAGGAGCGCGTCGCGGCCTTTATGCTCGCCTGGGCGCCGGGCCAGGAAGGCGGCTGGGCGATTGCCGATGTGCTGACGGGGCGGGCAGAACCGCAGGGGCGACTGGTGGTCAGTATCCCGAAAAACGTCGGCGCGATGCCGTTCTATTACAACCACAAACTGAAAAGCGGTGGAACGCCCATCGCGTTTCATTTTGGCGCACGCTATCCGTTTGGCTTCGGTCTGGGCTGGACGACGTTCGACTGGGGCGCGCCTCAGCCTGAACAGGATCAGGTCGCGATCGATGGCGAGATCCGCCTGCGGATCACCGTGACCAATCGGGGGGAACGGCAGGGCAGCGAAGTGGTCCAGCTCTATGTTCGTGACCGAATCGCCAGCCTTGTACGCCCGCTTCAGGAACTGAAAGCGTTTCAGCGCGTCACGCTGGCGCCAGGCGCGTCAGCCGAACTGTGCTTTACGCTTCCTGTCGATATGCTCAACTTTACCCGTGGCGATGGTAAACGTATTGTCGAACCGGGTGAGTTCGAGTTGCAGACAGGTTCCTCGTGCCGTGATATTCATGGCGTCAGCACCGTAACGGTAACGGGAGAAACGCGTGTGCTGCCGACACACTGGCGGATGTTAAGCACCTGCTCGGTCAACGTTGCCGACTGAGGCCTTCGCCTGCCCATTAAGCGGATGGGCAGGCGAGTTTAGGTGTGCTCGCACAACGTTTTCGTCAGGTAATGACGCTGCATACCGGCTTCGGGAAAATCCGGCAGCGACATTTTCAGGACATAGCCCTGTTTCTGGTAAAAGGGCAGGGCCTGAAAGCTAAAGGTATCCACTTGTGCGCTGTGGCAGCCTCTGGCCACAGCCGCCTGTTCCGCAGCACGAATCAGCTCACCGCCCAGGCCCGCACCACGTTGGGCTTCACTGACCCACAGGTAATCAATACACAGCCAGCAGCCTTTAATGCTGCCAGCCAGCCCGCCTTGTAACGGCCCCTGATCGTGACGACACATGACCGACAGCGGTCCCCATAACGCCGTGTCAATAAACTGATGATTCCAGGCACGCAGCCCGGTAAAGAGATCCTGCTTGTCCTGCTCACTCAGCGTGTGAGTCACGGTCAGCGAAAAAGTGGTGTTAACGGGTCTGCTCATTTTTTGTCCTTATATCCCCTGTAAGGGATAATATTGCCGTTATCAAAAGGGGCATCTACGCTATACATATCCCCTTCAAGGGATAAATTCTGATGAATGATGGAGCGCGCAAGATGATTTACAGTCCCCGGCAGTTAGCCAATCAGCTGAAACGCCTGCGCCAGCAGCAGGGCTGGACCCAAACCGACCTGGCCAAACGCGTGGGCCTGAAACAGGCAACGCTGTCTCATTTTGAAAATTATCCTGAGTCTACCTCACTGGAAACGCTGTTTAAAATTTTGCAGGCGCTGGATATTGCTCTGGCGCTGCAGATCAAAACGCCCCCGACCACGCTAGCGGAGGATGCCTGGTAATGGCAAAACTCATCGCCTGGATGAACGGTGAGCGGGTCGGAACGTTAATGCAGCATCATGACGGGACGCTGAGCTTCCAGTACGCTGCCAGCTGGCTTCAGCATCCGCTCACCCGGCCTCTCTCACTGTCACTGCCGCTGCAACGTGCCGCCCACCACTCAGTCAGGGTGAGCTATTTCTTCGAAAACCTACCAAACCCCATCCCATTGACAGAAAAGGAAAAGAACCAGGCTTTCCAGACAAAATCCTGTGGGGTTTTCGCCGTATTGCAAAAAGTGGGATACCGGTTACCGGGTGCACTTATCATGCTGCCGGTAAACCAGCAGCCCGTTGAGCTGGATGACGAATCCATAATGTCCGATATGGCCAGCGCACATGCCGACAGCGACAACGCCTTTCTGTGTCTTGCGCTGGCGCGTGAATTGGGCCTGCCTGTACCGGATGCCAGGCCGCTTCGCCAGGAAGGCGGGGGCTGGCAATTGTGCATCACGCGTGACGACCGTCGCTGGAATGCGGACCGGACGCAGTGCTACCGCCTTCCCACCGAAAACCTGTGCCAGGCGCTGGGATTCCCGCCCGCATGCAGTCATGAACAATCGGGCGGTCCGGGCCTTGAGGCACTGATGGGATTACTGATGGGATCGCGCAGCGCGCTTACCGATCGCGAAGCGATAATGCGTTGCCTGGTATTTCAGTGGTTAACAGGCATCACCAGTCTGGATGCCCGACATATCAGATTGTTCATCGAGCGCGAGGGGAGTTTTCGGCTGGCACCGTTTCGTTGTCTGGTCTCCGCTTGGCCCGCGCGCTCTCAGCGCAAAATGGACCGCGATGACATCCAGTTACCTCTTGGTGTCACTGGCCCGGCGGGCAAGCTGCATCGCATCACGCAGATCGCGCCCTCACACTTTCTGGCCAGTGCCCGCAGCGTGCGGTTCAGTGAGGAGCAGATGCACGCTATCCTGAATGGCTTTGTGTCTGCTTTACCGGCTGCGATGATCCGGGTACGTGACAGCCTGCCAGAAGAGGTTTCTCTGGTGGTGGCCGATGCGATTTTCAGCCATTCATTGCTGATGCTCGAACAGGTCCGTTCGCTGACCTGAAGGGATCATGACGTTTCCGGCTGGTAAATCAGATGTCCCGCCACGCCGCCTTTGCCCCCATCTTTGGGATGGTTCATGCCATCCGTCACGGGAACGGAGGCGAAATCAAAAGGGGAAACGCCTGTCAGGCACGCCGCGTTAACCCCGAACTGTTCGGGATTAGAGCGGCTCTGGTGGAAGGTGTAAATACCACAAACCGAGCAGAAATAATGCACCGCCTGTCCGGAATTAAAGCGGTATTCACTCAGCGCCGCTTTCCCTTTGTGGATCGTCAGCCCCGAAGCAGGGGCAAACACCACCACGGCACCGCGCATCCGGCAAAATGAACAGTTACAGCGTCGGGCCGTATTCAGTCCATCCAGCAGTTCAACAGTAAACGCAACCGCACCACAGTGGCACTGTCCTGAAGTGATTTCTGTCATCGCTTGCTCCTTTTTCATCCTGTCACGTTTCGCAGCGTGACAGAGGTGAGGGGTTAATGGCATAAAGACGAAAGGGAATTCAGCCAGGATATTGTGAATGCTTAACGTAAAAGACACCAGCATGACGCCGGAAGAGTGCAGACATTTTCTCACGCAGCACATGTTTGGAACGCTGGTGAGCAGCGATCTGCAAATCAGCCATATTCCGTTTTGCTTCAACGGTGAAAACGTTCTTGAAACACATCTGGCACGCAATAATCCGCAACGGGTTGCGCTGGCGCAGCAGCCGTGCCTGCTGAGCGTTCTGGGTCCGCATGCCTTTATCAGTACGGATTACTATCTGGCGTCACCTGCCGTTCCAACCTGGAACTATGCCGCCGTCAGCGTGAAAGGCATCAGCAGGCTGATGACGCAGGCGGAACTGGGCCAGTCGCTGGACAGAATGTTAGCCGCGTTTCAACCGGGCCTGAGGCAGGATAAACAACGGCTTCCCGATGATTATCAACAAAAACTGATGCAGGGCATCACCGGTGTCAGGATAGAGATTAGCCACATCAGCGGCACGCTGAAGCTTGGGCAGCATCGCCGTCCACCCGAACAGCTTAATGTTTTCCAGCAACTGGCTGCCCAGGGCGGTGCGTATGCGGATTATGCGCGCTTTGCTCAGGACTGGCTGAGCCGCTTCCGGCCAGACGTACTGACCCGTCACCACGGCGCGTAAAGGCTGAGGAGAGAATAAACCAGGCAGCGTCACATGAAGAGGCTGCCCGGGTACGTCAATCAAAACTCTTTTTGCCCACCCAGCTCAATGACGCGGTTTGGCGGGATCATAAACTGTTCATGGGCACGTAACGCATTGCGCTGGAAGAAATGGAAGATGGCACCACGGGCATGTGCCAGACCGCGTCGTTTCTTCATCACCAGCGTGTCGTGAGAGGTGAAAAACGACGCCTCATTTAACGTACAGCCAAATCCTTCCAGCCCGCACAGGTGCAACACATCTTTCATGGAAGGCCGTTCATGCCAGCCGTATTCGGCCGTCACCTGCCAGAAGGACGGCGAAAGCTGACGTAGCGCGATGCGCTTCTGGTTATGAACACGCGGCAGGTCAACCGTTTTGATATGCAGAAGAACCGTCCGCTCATGCAGCACCCGGTTGTGTTTCAGGTTATGCAGCAGCGCCTGCGGAATTTCATACTCTTTGCGGGTCAGAAAAATTGCCGTACCGCCAACCCGCATCGGGGGCGAAGCCTCCAGCGAGCTAATCAGGGCTTTTAACCTGACGGGATCGTCAGTCAGACGACGAATGAGCCTTGAACGCTCTCCGCTCCAAATCAGCATCAGCATCAGCATCGTCATCGCCAGCAACACGGGAACCCAGCCGCCCGACAGCAGTTTCATCAGGTTGGAAATAAACAACGGAACGTCGATCGCCAACATGCAGAGCAGGAAAACCAGCGCCACGGGCAGCGGCCATTTCCAGTTTTTAAAGGCGACGATACCGGCCAGGCAGGCTGTCAGAACCATGGTGCCGGTCACCACGATACCGTACGCCGAAGAGAGTGCCGAGGACTGACGGAAGGCCAGGATGACGACGGTCACCGCACCGAAAAGTAACCAGTTCACTACCGGAATGTAGATTTGTCCCGATTCGGTTGCCGAGGTGAAAATGACGCGCATCGGCGGCAAAAAGCCCTGACGAATTGCCTGATGTGTCAGGGTATAAACCCCACTAATGATCGCCTGAGCCGCAATAACGGTGGCCAGCGTCGACAGGATGATTAACGGAATCTGCGCCCAGACCGGGGCCAGGATATAAAATGGGTTTTGTATCGCGGCAGGACTGGCCAGCACCAGCGCCCCCTGACCGAAATAGTTCAGCACCAGAGCAGGCAGGGCAATGATCAGCCACGCCAGCCTGATGGGGGTTTTCCCCAAATGTCCCATGTCAGCATACAGGGCCTCCGCACCGGTCACCGCCAGTACCACCATGCCCAAAGCTGCGAAAGAGAGGGCTTCATGATTCAGCAGAAATTTCAGCGCAAATGCCGGGTTGAGCGCATGAAGAACATGGGGATTCATCAGAATTCCGTGCACGCCCAGTATCGCCAGGGTGATAAACCACACCAGCATAATCGGCCCAAAGACGCGGCTGACCCGTTCAGTGCCGTGTTTTTGAATCACAAATAACAGAGTCAGAATCACCACAGCCAGCGGCACGATATAGCGATCCAGCGCGGGTGCAACAACCTCGATCCCCTCAACGGCAGACAGCACTGAGATGGCCGGCGTGATAATGCCGTCGCCGTAAAAAAAGGCGCCGCCCGTCAAACCGGCAAGCACAATGACGCGGCTGAGCGTGGCGCCAACATTTTGCCGGGCCAGCGACATTAAGGTCAGTATTCCCCCTTCGCCATCGTGATCGGCGCGCATGATGAACATGACATATTTTACCGTCACAATCAGCATCAGTCCCCAGAAGATCAGCGACAGAAAGCCCATCACGGCTTCTTCGGTGACCGCGCCAGAAGGAAGGATAGAAAGACACTCTTTTAAGGTATAAAGCGGGCTGGTACCGATATCACCAAATACGATCCCTGCTGCTGCCAGCATACCGGCTGGAAGGGATTGCTTTTCAGACTGGGCCATTTAATGTCCTGTTGTATTTCACGTCATCATAAGCTTCAAACCGACAGTTACACCGGTTGACGCTGAGCATGACATTACGCGTTTTGCTGTGAATTAGGGAGTAGCTGGTGATGTTATGTACTGCATTTTTACAGCTTTACGCTTTATTTTTACGGCATTTTTATACAACTGTCGATTTATCCGGCAGTGAGGCCTGACGCTGACCCTTTACCGCTACCGTTTCCCCCTGACGCGTGATTCGCCTGCCAGGTCAACACACGCGGATAAGGTCTCATCTCAACGCTGCCTCCCTCGTAACAGCATGCGGACGCGTCCGAGCACGCTCAGAACAGTTCCTCAAAGTGTAATCAGCCCGTACAGGAAACACCACGCAGCCTCTGCCGTTTTAAAAAAATATTTTTTAATAGTCCTTATTTATGATTAATGCGGCAGGCGATTTTTTAAGGCTAATTAATTTCAAAAAATAAAAGACAAATACGGTGTCGTGGGCAGGGGATGAAGACGATTTTGCGCTGTCTTTAGCCAACTTTTACTGATTAATGTCGTGCGTCGTTTTAAATAAGGTTGGATAAACGATGGCTGAAAATAAATTTCGTTTATTTTTAATCATTATCACTTCTTCTTTTTATTTTTCATTTCTGCCTTTAATAGTCAAACTCTCATTCAGCGGGCTAATCTGTTTTTATGAAAATAAACGTTTTGTCCTGATATCGTTGCGACACAGCACCATCTGACATTAATGCTAATGCCTGAAGCGTCGATATATTTATTGCTGGCGTTATTCAGCATTACTTACAGAATTACCGTCTTAATATTCGGGGTTTTAATATGACTATTACACAGCGACTTTTCCTGACGTTTTCTCTACTCTCCGCCGCCATGGTCGCGATGGTAGTGATCGTCATCATGGTGTTAGCAGGCTTTCAGTCGCGTTTTCAGTACGTGCAAGACAACACGCTACCTTCAATTGTAGACCTTGATAAAATGGTCAACGGCAGTAATCGGGTTAACGTATCGCTTTACCGCCACCAGAGTGCCAAAGATTCGGCTAAGCAGGTTGAGTTCGAAAAAGAAATCGCTGCGAAGATGGATACGCTGAAAGGCCTGACCCTGTTCTATTTAAAAAATGAAATTACCAACGATCAGGATAAGCAGTTAAGTGAACATGCGCTGGCACTGATTAAACAGATCCAGACGCGCTTACCTGCCTTCCTTGAATACTCGCGTTCGCATGATGACGCTCATTCTCTTTCCGCCTTGCAAGGCCCGGACGGTGTGGGGCAGTCTATCCGTGATCTTATTGAGAGTTATCAAAACCAACTGCAGTTTAATGTGCAGGTGGGCGCGGCTTTTCAAAAAGAGAATAACCGCGTTTATCATCAAACCTTATGGGCCTTAATCGCCGGTTCCAGCGTCATTATCCTGATATTGGGCGCGTTATCTGTTCGTACTATATTAAGCATTCGTCGCCATCTGAATGGTATGCGCACAACCATGGAGCACGCCAGCGAGCGGCTTGATTTAACGCTGCGTGCCGATGACGCACGTAAAGATGAAATCGGGTTAACGGCAAAAGCATTTAATGCTTTGGTGGAGAATGTGGCGCAGTCTTTGTCTGCCGTCGAACGGTCCGCCCACTCGGTCAGCACGGCCTCGTCGCAAATTTCAGCCGGTAACGAAGATCTCTCCTCACGAACCGAACAGCAGGCCGCGTCGCTTGAGGAAACGGCGGCCAGCATGTCTGAACTGAGCGAAACGGTTCGTCAGACGGCTGAAAATACCCGTCTTGCCAGCCAGTTGTCTAAAAACGCGCGTGAGATATCCAGTGACAGCTCTGACAAAGTGCACACCATGTTAGGCACCATGACCGATATTAAACAGAGTTCGGAGAAAATCACCGCCATCATCGCGCTGATTGAAGGTGTGGCGTTTCAGACCAATATCCTGGCACTCAACGCCGCCGTTGAGGCCGCCCGTGCCGGCGAGCAGGGGCGTGGCTTTGCCGTGGTGGCCGGTGAAGTGCGTAATCTTGCCCAACGCTCGTCGGCCTCCGCACGGGAGATTAAAGATCTGATCGAATCGTCGATGCGTTATGTGGCAACGGGCGTCAGCCAGGCAGAGCAGGTCGGGGAAAATATGGGGCGCATGAATGATGCAATTCGCCAGGTCACCGATCTGGTTGATGAGATTGCCATTGCGTCTCAGGAGCAGTCGCTGGGCATCAGTCAGGTCCATCAGGCTGTGCATCAGATGGATGACGTTACGCAACAGAACGCCGCGCTGGTGCAGGAAGCGTCATCAGCATCGCGCTCGCTGATGGATCAGGCAGGCGCACTGAATGATCTTGTTGCCGCCTTCGTGCTGACCGAGGCTCCCGCTGTACAGGCGCGCACGGTGGCGCCGCTCAAACCCGCCTTCGCGATGGCGACCGCATCGGCATCAAATCAGGACGCAAACTGGCAACATTTCTGATATGTCGGTGACACGCAGTGGCAGTCCTGTCACTGCGTGTCGGGCCTATATTTTACCACTGTAAAGTACGGGCCCGGTGGGTTGCCCGGTCGGTGAGCCGCCCCGCGGCTCCCGGCTGATGGCGACCACCGCGTTTTTCAGGGAATCTTGCCGTTTCAGTGCCAGTTGGGTGGCTTGTTCAGCGTTAAGTAACCCCAGCGAAATGGGACGACTGCCTGTTGGAATCAGCCATAACTGCAGGCTGGTGTGGCTGTCAGCCGTTACAGGCTGCAATGGCGTCACCCGTAACTGGGTTAAATCGTGGTCGGCGCTGACCACCCATTGGCTGTGTTGCTGAGCGTCACTCATGACGGTAAGCGGGGTAAACTCTGGCACGTAAAACATGCGCCAGGAAAAAAGGGCAAGGACCGCAATGGCCGCCGCTACCATCCAGCCCAGTGCGGCGCGGCGGGCAGGGCGGGCAGGGCGGGCAGAGGGTTTTGCGGGCAGATTCAGGGCAATTTTCTTCCAGACCCGATCCGGCGGGATTTCGGGTATCAGTTGACTGTCCAGCCCAGCGAGTAACGTTTGCCATTTGGCAACCTGTTCGGCCAGCTCTGGCTCGGTCAGCAGGCGCGTCTGAAAGCGTAACCGGGCGGGGCCACGCAGCGTACCAATGGCGTACTCGGCAGAGAGTGCGTCGTCACGTTGTTGTCTGTTCATAGTCCGACACATTCCCGAAGGTGGGCCATGGCACGGCGGATCCAGCTTTTCACCGAACCTACCGGCTGCTGTAGCCAGTGAGCAATATCGCTGTGTGACATGCCCTGATAATAGGCCAGCGTAACGCTCTGCCGTTGCTCGCTGCTAAGGTTTTCCATACAGCGACGCAGGCGCGCAGCCTGGGCATCATCGGGCCTGCTGTCCGGTTCGTCGGTATCGACGACCAGCAGGGCATCATCATGCGGTTCTTCTGTACTGGCCATGCGCGCCTGTCCGCTACGTAACCAGTCAATACAACGATGACGAACGATCTGCGTCATCCAGGTCATCGGCGCGCTCAGCGCTGGATCATAGGTCTCCGCTTTGCTCCAGATGGTGAGAAAGCAGTCATGCAGCACTTCTTCCGCCCAGGGGCGGTGGCGTAACATCCGTAAGGCAATGGCAAAAAGGTGCGGCGAGGTTTGCCGATACAGTTTTTCGAACGCCAGGCGATCGCCTTTCACGATCGCCTGCATCAGGGTTACCTGCTCCACTGTCCGCACCTTGTCCATAATCATCCTGAATGATGTGATTTTCCGTTTGAGTATAGAGAATTACTTCGGCATTAATACGGTATCAATCACATCTATCACGCCGTTTTTCTGGTTGACGTCATACGTACTGATATTGGCCACGTTACCCTGTGCATCTTTCAGCTGAATATTGTGTGGGCCATTATTCATAATCCACAACGGCTGGCCGTTAACGGTTTTCAGTTCAGCATGACCGCCGCCTTGCTTAATCTTGTTCTCCAGCGCTTTCATGTCGTATTTGCCTGCCACAACATGGTAGGTCAGGACGCTGGTCAACTGCGCTTTGTTTTCTGGCTTAAGCAGATTATCGACGGTACCGGCGGGCAGTTTCGCGAACGCGGCATTGGTTGGGGCAAAGACGGTAAACGGCCCTTTACCCTGTAGTGTGTCAACCAGACCGGCCGCCTTCACCGCCGCCACCAGCGTGGTGTGATCTTTCGAATTCACCGCATTCTCAACGATATTTTTCTGAGGGTACATCGCAGCGCCACCGACCATCACGGAGCCCGACTCCATTGCGGCAAATGAGGTGGCAGTAAACAGGAATGCGCTTGAAACTACGGCAACAGCGAAGAACTTTTTCATCGTAAATCCTCATAAGAGAGAGTGGGTAAGTGTCTTGCAAAGAGAGATACGAGAGCAGGGTCGTCACTGGATGCAGAAAAAAATAATTTTTTTTACGAAGATTTATCCGCTGGAGGCGGGCGCACGGGTACGGTCAAGCACGCCTGGCCGTTTAAGCACAATTTTCACGGGCTGTCCGGCCAGGCGATACCGTCACTAACACAAAGCGATTCAAGCACACTCAACCCGTTTCCTGTGTGCTTCAGACCTCATGCCGTTCGCAACAGCTGGCGTGAGGGACTGATTAGCCTTATGGACCGCGAAGCACACCTGTCCCCCCAACAAGACCTGTGGCTTACTGTTCGTTCTGCATCCACGGCGGCGCACTAAAGGTGGTTTTCAGTAACGTAATAAAGCCCTGAGTACGGGGCAGGCGTTTGATTTCTGGCATGCTGGTCAGCGCGGCAATGTCGGCGGGCGGCAGCATAAATTCAGGCAGGAGTGGGACCAGTCGCCCCTGTTTAATTTCACTGCTGATGTCCCAGATTGAGCGCACCATAATCCCTTTGCCTTGCAGCGCCCAGCGTTTAATCACCCGACCATCGTTACTTGCCAGACGGGGCGTAATTTTGACGGTGACCGGGTCATGCTGATGCGCAAACACCCAACGAGTCACGTCCTCAGCATTTTCACGGATAACCAGACAGTGGTGCTGCGTGAGTTCAGCGGGATGCGTGGGCACACCGTGGCGCTGCAGATAATCCGGCGAAGCGCACAGCACGCGGCGGTTAGGTGCAATTCGGGTGCTGTACAACGACGAGTCCCGCAGGTTGCCAATATAGATCGCCACGTCCCATTTATCGGCCTGCATCCAGTTCGGGTTATCTGACAGCATCAGATCCACGCTGAGATCGGGATGCTGGTCAACATAATCGGAGAGCAAGGGCGCGATATATTCCGAGCCAAATCCCAGCGGAGCCAGTACCCGCAACGTGCCGCTTATCCGGTTTCGGGTCTGGTCAATCACATCCTGTAGCTGGTCCAGCTCATGCAAAATCAGCCGCGCGCGTGCTAATAACGCTTCGCCTTCGTCGGTCAGAATGATCCGTTTTGCCGGACGCAAAATAAGCTTGATGCCCATTTTTTGTTCAATGTGCTGCAGCCGCTGGGTCACGGACGGTGGTGTGATATCCAGATAGCGGGCGGCGGCGGCCAGGGTCGCGCTGGCGGAGATCACCTGAAAAAACCGCAGATCGTCACTGTTGATCATTAGGTTCAAACCTAATCATTAATTGGGTGTGTCTGCATTTTAAACTAAATGCATTGATGAGAGCATCCAGTAAACCCCTCAGGACAGACAATGATGCTTAACGATCCCTCACTGACAACGCCGTATCTGCTGCTGGACAAAGTGAAGTTCAGGCGGAATATCCGCAGGCTCTACGATCATATTGATAGCCTGCACTGTCAGATTCGCCCCCATCTGAAAACGCTACGCACGGTACAGTCGGCCCCCTGGCTACTGCGTGACCGGGCTTCACCGGCCACGGTGTCCACACTGGCTGAAGCCGAGGCGTTTGCTGCCGCAGGTTACCGCAATATCCTTTATGCCGTGGGGATTGCGCCGGACAAGCTGCCGCGCATCGCGGCCTGTCTTCGTCAGGGTGCCCAGGTGCATCTTCTGCTCGACAGTCTGACACAGGCGCAGGCCGTATCTGCATACGGACAGCAGCATCAGGTGGCCTTTAGCGTGTTTATTGAGATTGACTGCGATGGTCATCGGGGCGGCATAAAACCGGACGACAGCGACCTGACCGACATTGGCGCGTATTTGCAGCAGAACGGAATGCATGTCGAAGGGGTGTTAACTCACGCGGGGGAATCGTATCACTGCCGTACGCAGGACGAGATTGCACAGGCGGCACGGGCGGAGTGCCAGGCCGCCATCAAAGCGGCTAAGCGCCTTCGCGCGGCTGGCGTGACCTGTCCGGTGGTGAGCGTGGGATCGACGCCCACGGCCCATGCCGTAAGGGATTTAGACGGGGTAACGGAAGTGCGCGCCGGGGTGTTTTCCACTTTCGATCTGTTTATGACCAACCTCGGCGTCTGCACCGCCGACGATATCGCGCTTTCTGTTGTCACCACGGTAATTGGCCACAATGCTGAGAAAGGCTGGCTGTTTGTCGATGCAGGCTGGATGGCGATGTCGCGCGACCGTGGCACCGCCTCGCAAAAAACCGACTATGCCTACGGTCTGGTATGTGACAGCGAAGGGCGATCCACCGGACTCCTGCTGTCGTCCACCAATCAGGAACACGGCATTATCGCCATTCCGCCCGACAGCGGTCACCAGGTCACGGATTTCTCGCTCGGGACCCGGCTGCGGATTTTGCCCAATCACGCCTGCGCCACTGCCGGAATGCACACCCGGTATCAGGTGATGGACAGCCAGAGCGGGGAACACGAAGTCTGGCATCGCGTCACCGGCTGGTGATGTCCCGCTCCTTTCTTTTTTTAAGAGGCACGTATGACTGATTTCAATCCCGATGACGTTCACCTGTCCAGCGGACACTTTATCGACGGACAATTTGTATCCGCCAGCGGTCAGGCTATGGGCATTAAACGGCCTTCTGACGGTCAGCATTATGCAGAGATCCATGAGGCGGACGCCCGTACCGTCGACGATGCCGTGACCGTGGCCGAAGCACGGCGCATCAGCAGCGGCTGGTCGGGTTGTTCGCCACGAGAACGGGGTGCAGCCCTCTCGCGCTGGGCAGACTTAATCGAAAAAGACAGTGAATACCTGGCGCAGCTGGAAGCCGTCGGATCGACCCGACCCGTCACCGATGCACGCAATATCGAAGTGCCCTTTACCGCGGCGGCCCTGCGTTTTTATGCCGAATGCGCGGACAAATACAGCGGTGACGTGTTTCCAACGCAGCACAGTAGCCTGGGCATGCTGGTGCCTGAGCCCTATGGGGTGATCGGCGCAATCACGCCGTGGAATTTTCCCCTGTCAATGGCTTCCTGGAAATGCGGCCCGGCTCTGGCGGCAGGTAACGCGGTGGTGCTGAAGCCGTCTGAACTGACGCCGTTTTCAACGGCCCGTCTGGCCGAACTGGCGGTGCAGGCGGGGATCCCATCCGGTGTGCTGAATGTGATCCAGGGCAGCGGCAAGGTCACCGGTAATGCGCTGGTAACGCATCCGCTGGTGCGCAAGGTCTCCTTTACCGGCTCCACTGCCACCGGTGCGGCGATTATGAGCCAGGCGGCCCTGCACGGTACTAAACCGGTCACGCTGGAGCTGGGCGGCAAAAGCCCGCAGCTGGTCTTTGATGACGCCGGCGACGCCGACGAGATTGCCGAGCGCCTCTTTCTGGGATTCACAGTGAATGCCGGTCAGGCCTGCGTGTCCGGAACACGTTTGATTATTCAGAAAGGCATTGCTGAACGTGTTACAGAAAAGCTGATTGCACGCTGTCAGAAACCCGTGCCCGGCATGACCTGGCACGCGTCAACACGGTATTGTCCGCTGATTGACGCACGCCAGGGTGAAAAAGTGGCCACGATTATTGCGCAGTCCGTCGCTCAGGGTGCGCGGGTGCTGGTGGGTGGAAAACGCTACGACAATACGAAAGAAGGCTGGTTCTGGCAGCCCACACTGCTGGAGAACGTCGGCCCGGATAACGTGGCGCTGCACGAAGAGATTTTTGGACCGGTGCTGACCATTCAGACCTTTACCGATGAGGAAGAAGCCCTGGCGCTGGCGCAGCATGCGGTCTTTGGCCTGTGCGCGGGCGTCCACACGGTGAACATGCCACGGGCGATGCGCTTAATGCGCGCGCTGGACAGCGGCACGGTGTGGGTTAACCGCTATCGCCGCACCTGGGATTTCATTATCCCTACCGGCGGTTTTCAGGGATCCGGCTTTGGTAAAGATCTGGGCCGCCAGGCCTTTGAGGCCTGTCAGCGCTATAAAAGCGTATTAATCGATTTTTAACCTTTCGCTGGAGAGCAGATATTATGCCCGCACCGCTCAGGCTGGTTCAGAACAGTACGCATTTTCCCGACTCGGTGGATGTAGTGATTATTGGGGCAGGCATTGTCGGCGCGGCAACCTGCTGGGCGCTCACCCAAAAAGGCTATCGGGTGGCGGTGATCGAAAAGGGCCTGGTCGGGGCTGAACAGTCAAGCCGTAACTGGGGCTGGTGCCGCCAGCTTAACCGGGATGAACGGGAGATCCCGCTGATCCTGCATGCGCTGCAACGCTGGCATGAACTGAGCAAGGAAATCGGCATGGACGTGGGATTCCGCGCCACCGGGCTGGTCTATGCAACGTGCGCGGAAAAGGACATCCGCAACTGGGATAACTGGGGGAAAATGGCGAAGCAATACGGCATTCGTAGCCAGATTCTCAATGCCGCAGAGGCAAAAGCCATGACGCCCGGTAGCCGCACAGCGTGGAAAGGCGGCGTGCATTCACCCGATGACGGTTATGCCGATCCCGCACTCGCCGCGCCAGGCCTGATGGAGGCGGCGGTGAAAAAAGGCGCCTTTCTGTTTCAGCGCTGTGCGGTGCGCGGGCTGGATATTTCGGCAGGTCAGGTGAGCGGGGTGATCACGGAAAGAGGTCTGATTAAAACCTCGCGCGTGGTCTGCGCCGCAGGTGCCTGGACATCGCTGTTTTGTCGTCGGCACGGCATCGATTTACCTGCGGGTAATGTCATCGGCAGTGCGTTTCGTACTTATCCCGTCGAACAGGTGATTACCCGGCCTTTCTATACGGATGCGTTTGCCTGTCGGCCACGATCGGACGGCGGTTATACCATCGCACTGTCCGGCACGGGTCGTCTTGAGCCCGGCATTCAGGGGCTGAAATATGCCCGTCAGTTCTTCCCGTTATACAAAGCACGTCGGCTCAATCTGGAAACCAAAATCCGCCTGACCTCCTTTTTACAGGGACCGGAGTCGCTGGCGCGCTGGTCAATGGAGCGCCCGTCTCCCTTTGAAAAAATCCGCATTCTGGACCCGACGGTGTCGGACGGCGTGGTGGAAAAGGGGCTGATGGCCATCGGCCGTGAGTATCCTGCGCTGGCCGGGCTGCGAGTCACGCAGGCCTGGGGCGGCGTCATCGACTGTATGCCTGACGATATACCGGTCATCTCCACCGTGCCACAGCTTCCCGGTCTGGTTCTGTCGGCGGGCTACAGTGGGCATGGCTTTGGCATCGGGCCCGGTGCCGGCCGCCTGACGGCCGATCTGGTGACCGGTGATGATCCCATCGTGGACCCCACGGCGTTCCGTTACAGTCGTTTCCGCGATGGCAGCGCCCTGAAACAACCCGGTATGATGTAAGGAGAAAATATGCTTCAGCGATTGCAGGCGCGTGATATCAATGATCAGCCGCATCCCGGTCATTACTCCCACTATTGTCTGGGGGCAGGAATGATGTTTATTTCGGGTCTGTTACCGGCCACGCCCGCAGGGGAGATGCTCAGCGCCGCGCCCTTTGCCGATCAGGTCCTGCAGGTCTTTGCCAGTCTGGATACCTGCCTGCGCCAGGAGAATCTTACCCGATCACAACTGGTGATGGTCAGAGTCTATCTGGCTGACATCGCATTATGGGATGATTTTAATGCGCTTTACGCGCAGTGGCTGGGGAGCTGGAAACCCGCCCGCGCTGTGGTGCCGGTTTCCGGACTGCATTATGGTGTCCTGTTAGAGATTGAAGCGACGGCGGTGCAGACGCGTTGAACGGCGCGCTTTGCCCGCGGCGCGTCGCCGTAAGGGATGGTAAAATGCGCATATGCTCATCAGGAGAAGGCCGCCAGGCATGAAGCTCACCGCTGAATTCTTCAGGATACCGGTTTCGCGAGCTGGGTGGCGTCAGGCACAGGCATGCCGCTGGCCAACGCGATTATGGATTACACGAACATTTTTATTCGTCTGGGGTGCGGGCGGCGGTTCGATCGTAAGCTTCCCGCCTGGTCAGACTATATTCGCGGCCTGCGGCACAACCCCGATAAAGATGCTGAGTATACGCTGGCTGTCTGGCAATCCCGGCCGCCTGTTGCCCCACCCGATATGGTGGGGCGTTCGGGCTGTTTCTCATTCAGTCTGGAAACGGATCGGTCCGCACGCATTCATTTTGACAGCACTGACGGAACGGTTTCGCCCCTGTGTGACAGCGAGGTCGCCGCGCGTCAGCGCGAATTGTGCGGTTTACTGGCACAGATAGTGACTCTCACGCCCGCGATAAAAACCCTTCGTGGGCTGTCGTGGCTCTACCATCATCACCGCTATCGTCGGCTGTTTCCGCCCGCGTACCTGCGTTCGGCCATGCCGGTCACGGACCGCTACCGTAATATGCCGCTTTGGGGACAGTTTTTGCGCTGGGACGGCAGCCTCAGAGCAGAACGTGCGTCGCACTTGTATCAACATATTCAGGTCGAGTTTCATCCTTCCCGCCTGGCGACCGGTTTTCCGCTTCAGCCGCTGGCGGTCAGCGCACCGGTGACTGTTTTTCAAGCGTTTTACGCGCGTCGGTAAAGAGGCTGAGTCACCCTGTCCGACATGACGCGTTCAGCGCTGAAGAGGGAACCGGTGACGGGCTAGTATGACAGGAGGAGAAGACGTCGCTTTTTACGTGACAGCGTCACCTTTATAAGCGACTAGCGCCGTGCCATAAAATCCGGAAAGGCCGGAACAGGCAGCACAGATAACACTTTCAGCCGCTGCAACGTGCGAACCTGCGCGCGCTCCAGATGATCCTTCATGCAGGCGGCCGCCAGTTCCCAGTTCCGTTTCAGCAAAAATTCATAGACCAGGCAGTGTTCATCCAGCATGGCACTGTCGACAGGGATACGCAGCAGGTCATAGAAAATGCGCGTGACGATAAAGGGCGACTGGTGTTGTCGCAGTATCTGCATCATCAGCTTGTTACCGGCAGGCTCCAGGCAGCGAATGTGCAAATCTTCTTCCAGGGTTTCCAGTTCAATGGCCGTTAACTGCTTACCCTGCGATTTTTTCGCGTTATCCAGCCGCGACTTCAGCCAGTCGACGTCCAGCCGTTCGCCTGCTTTACGCAGCGCTGCGGGTTCAAGATTGGCCCGGATTTCAAAATGGTCGCCCAGCTCGCGCGCCGTTAACGGACCGGTAAGCCACTGGGAATAGGGTTCTTTTTCCACCAGGCCTTTATCACGCAGGCGCATTAAGCTCTCACGAATCACGCCCCGGCTGGTGGTGTAATAGTGTGCCGCGTCCTGCTCATCCACCTGATAGCAACCAAAGATCATCGCGGTCGACAGCACACCCTGGAGGTGCTCCAGCACTTTTTCACCCGTACTGCGGGTGTCGACCAGTTCCTCATGATGCGCCAGCCCCAACAGTTCGCGCGTCAGGGCAATGCGCACGGGTTCGACGTCTTCGTCGTCACGGGCCACGATAAAGCCCCGGCCTTCAAAGCGGGCAATCCAGCCTTCTTCATGCAGCATACTTAACGCCCGCCTGACCGGCACGCGGCTGGTGCCGAACAGCTGTGCTAACGGACCTTCCAGCAACACCAGGCCTTTAGGAACAGCGTTTTGCTGCAGCACGTTAAGCAGCACCTGGCGGATGATTTCATAACGCGCAGAACCGGCGTCATCCATGTCTGCTCCATTCATTATGTTTCGCATTGTCTTTTTCCGCTCCCATCCTGCCCGCCAGATTATCACATCTGAGGAAATAACGACGGCTGCCCACGCACAGCACTGCGTTAGTGCACAGCGCTCTAAAATGGATCATAAATAAATTAGTACATTTAATACAAAGACAGGATTTTACTCAGCCTGCACAAATGTCCGTCACCACTCCCAATTTAAGTTTTTGTTATTGCTGATTTAAATTATTTAATGATCGATAAGATCACAAATATGTAACTTAACAGTCCTTTTCCTGGCATCGTTATTGCTATCTTCAAATGTACATTAAATTGCAATATACATTTAAAGGTAAGCGTGTGCAGCCAGAAACCGTCCGTCAGTTATACATTCAGGGTCAGATCGATGCGCTGGGAATCAGTGCGCTTTATGCACAGCACCGCCTTTCACCCCTGGCGTTTACTGAGGCCTGCCTGACCGCCGCAGAAAATGTACCTTCGGTGTTTATTTCGCTCACCCCGGCGCGCGCCCGTGAAGAGGCCGAAGCCTCAATGCAGCGCTGGCGGCAGGGCCAGCCGTTGAGTCCACTGGATGGAATTCCGGTGGCCTGGAAAGACCTGTTCGACCTTCAGGACTGCCAGACCACCGCCGGTTCGGCCACCCGGGAACACGTTTCGCCCGCCCGACAGGATGCACCCGTCGTTGCCCGGTGCGCGGCGGCGGGCATGGTCACGATCGGCAAAACCAATCTCAGCGAATTTGCGTTTTCCGGACTCGGCCTGAATCCCGCGTTTGGTACACCGGTTATCCGGTCATCAGCGGGCAGCCTGCACGCGCCGGGCGGATCGTCCAGCGGGGCAGCCAGGGCAATCGCGGAAGGCCTGGCCTGTATCGCGTTTGGCACCGATACCGGCGGATCCATTCGTATTCCGGCCGCATTCAGCGGCATTACGGGCTACCGCGCCAGCCGTGGCCGTTATGCCATGGACGCCGTTTTTCCGCTGGCCCGCTCGCTGGATACACTCGGCCCGTTATGCCGCAGCGTCCGGGATGCTATCGCTCTTGATGACATCCTGTGCGGTCCGGATACCACCGCCTTTCCTGAACCCCGTTTCCGGGTTGACGACGCGCTCCTCATGACATGCCAGCCCGCCGTTCGCGATAACGGCCTGAGAATGCTGGATCGCCTCGACGCGGCCGGCTTTGCCATTGACCATCAGCCGCTTACCGCGTTTACACAGGCGCTTGGCTGGATCGCTGAAAAAGGCTGGCCGGGTGGGCGCGAAGCCTGGTTGCTGCATCGCCTCTTATTAGCCTCACCTGACGCAGAACGCATGGATGCCAGAGTGCGCGAACGTCTGCTTGCCGCCAGCGAGCAGGACCCGGCCGTGCTCGATACCTTTCTGACCCAACGTCAGCAGTGGCAACAGGCCCTGGCGGCAGAGCTGGCGGACGCAATACTGATCACCCCCACGGTGGCCCATACCGCACCGGAACTCGGTCCGCTGATGCAGGACAGCGCGCTGTTCGCCCAGACCAACGTGGCCACGCTGCGCCTGACCATGCCGGGCAGTCTGCTGGATATGCCGGGCATCGCCCTGCCGAGCGGTACCGATGACCGTGGGTTGCATACCAGTCTGCTTTTCTCTCTACCGGCTGGCGAAGATCGCCGGCTTCTTCACGCTGCCAGCCGACTGGCAGGTCTTTTTACCGCAGACGATTCGGTCTGCGCTTAACGCTCCAGAGGAAGAAAAGATGGCGAAAGAAATCTTATGTGCATTTGGTGTGGATGTGGATGCTGTTGCCGGCTGGCTCGGCTCTTACGGCGGGGAAGATTCCCCTGACGATATCTCTCGCGGGCTGTTCGCCGGAGAAGTGGGCGCACCGCGTTTGCTGAAAATGTTTGCTGAACATAATCTGCGCACCACCTGGTTTATTCCCGGCCACTCAATCGAAACCTTCCCGGCGCAGATGAAAGCGGTGGTTGACGCCGGCCACGAGATTGGCGTGCATGGCTACAGCCATGAAAACCCGATTGCCATGACGCCCGCGCAGGAAGAGGCGGTGCTGGATCGCAGTATTGAACTGGTGACGCAGCTTGCAGGTAAACGTCCAACCGGTTACGTCGCGCCCTGGTGGGAATTCAGCAATGTGACCAATGAGCTGCTGCTGAAAAAAGGCATCAAATACGATCACAGCCTGATGCACAACGACTTTCATCCTTACTACGTTCGCGTAGGCGACAGCTGGACCAAAATTGACTACAGCCAGCATCCGGACACCTGGATGAAGCCGCTGATGCGCGGCGAAGAGACCGACCTGGTAGAGATCCCCGCTAACTGGTATCTGGATGATCTGCCACCCATGATGTTTATCAAGAAGTCACCGAACAGCCACGGTTTTGTCAATCCGCGCCATCTGGAGGAGATCTGGCGCGATCAGTTCGACTGGGTATATCGCGAAAACGACTATGCCGTCTTTACCATGACGATTCATCCCGACGTATCAGGCCGTCCGCAGGTGCTGCTGATGCTGGAGCGCCTGATTAAGTACATCCAGAGTCACCAGGGCGTGCGTTTCGTCACTTTCGACGAAATTGCCGACGACTTCTTAGCGCGCCAACCGCGTTAAGCCTTTTCCTCTTGCAGAGTGATCACGACATGAGCATCTACAAAAAAAAATCCGTTAACGGCTGGCAGCCCCAGCAGTTAACCACCAGGGATGTCAAATTCGCTACATGGATCGCCTTCTTCGCCTGGATCTTCGCCGTCTATGACTTCATCCTTTTCGGCACCTTGCTGCCGGAGATCGGCGGTCATTTTGGCTGGAGCGAAGTTGAACAGTCTGAAATTGCTACCTGGGTCGCGTTTGGTGGGGCAGTGATCGCTCTGGCCATTGGCCCGCTGGTGGATCGCCTGGGGCGGCGCATGGGCATCGTTATTACCGTGGGAGGCGCGGCCCTGTGTTCGCTGCTGACCGCAATAGGGGGATTATGGGGTAAGGGCGCATTGACCGCCATTCGCTCCGTTGCCGGTCTGGGTTATGCAGAGCAAACGGTTAACGCCACCTATTTATCAGAACTCTATACTGCGCTGGACGATCCCAAACTCAACAAACGGAAGGGATTTGTCTACAGCCTGGTGCAGGGCGGATGGCCGGTCGGTGCGCTGGTGGCCTCGGCGCTGACCGCGATTCTGCTGCCGATTATCGGCTGGCAGGGCAGCTTTATCTTCGCAGCCTTTCCGTCGCTGGTGATCGCGCTACTGGCGCTGAAGCTGAAAGAAACGCCTCAGTTTGAAGTGCAGAAGAAAATCAAAACGCTGCGGGAGCAGGGTAAAGAAAAAGATGCACGCCAGGTCGCAGCCGACTATCAGGTTCCGTATGAAGATCAGCCGAAGTCAGGTTTTGCCTCGGCATTTCGCGGCACGGCGTTGCGCTCAACCTTGGTACTGGGTGTTGCCATTTTGCTGAACTGGTTCGCCATTCAGATCTTCAGCGTGCTGGGCACCACGGTAATTACCAAAACCCACGCGGTCTCGTTCAATAACTCTTTACTGATCCTGATTCTGTCTAACCTGGTGGGCTATTGCGGCTATCTGGCACACGGCTGGCTCGGTGACCGCATCGGTCGTCGCAACACCATCGCGGCCGGCTGGATGCTGGGCGGTATCGCCTTTGCCGCGATGCTGTTCTGCCCGGACAACTTTGCCATCATCGTGGCCCTGTACAGCGTCGGTCTGTTTTTCCTGATTGGTCCGTATGCGGCCGCGCTGTTCTTTATCAGTGAAAGTTTCCCGACCGCCATTCGTGCTACTGCGGGCGCATTAATTATGGCGATGGGGCCGGTGGGCGCAATTGTGGCCGGTGTCGGCACTACCTCAGTGCTGAGTCAGGGTGGACACTGGCAGGAGGCGGCACTGTGGTTTGGTGCGGTTCCGTGCTTTGTCTCGGGCATCATTATTCTGTTCGCCCGGCCGGTCACGCAACTGAATACGCACATCGCCGCCTCCACTCAACCTCAGGCCTAAGGAAACCCTATGCAGAATGCAAACACAGCCCCGGTTGCCGCGATCAGCGGAGCCGCAAGTGGGATTGGACTGGCGCTGGCAACGCTGTATGCCCAGAGAGGCGTGCGGGTGATAGCGGGCTATTATCCGCAGGATCCCCACGATCCGGCCGTCGCGGCCGCGCAGATTGAAGCGGCGGGCGGTGACGCGCTCTGGCTGCCGCTTAACGTCGGATCCACCGACTCGGTGGACGCGTTTATTGCGCAAGGCGTACAGCACTTTGGACGGCTTGACGCGGTCGTCGCCAATGCGGGCATTCTGCGTCGGGCAGAGATTGAGGAGATGAGCGACGCACGCTGGGATGAGATGCTCAATGTCGATCTGACCGGCGTGATGCGCCTGTTCCGTGCCGCTGCCGCCCACCTTCAGTCGGGGGCCAGCCTGGTTGCAGTGTCGTCGATTGCGGGCGGTGTATATGGCTGGCAGGCGCATGCGCACTATGCCGCCGCGAAGGCGGCGGTGCCCGGCATTTGCCGCTCCCTGGCCGTCGAACTCGCGCCGCGCGGGGTGCGATGTAATGCCATCATCCCCGGGCTGATTGAAACGCCGCAGTCACTGGATAAGGATAATTCGCTTGGCCCGGAAGGGCTGGCGAAGGCGGCGAAGGCGATTCCGCTGGGCCGCGTCGGACGCGCCGAGGAAGTGGCGAAAGTCATCGCGTTTCTCACCAGCGACGAGAGCAGTTACCTCACCGGACAGAGTCTGATTGTCGACGGTGGACTCACCGTTCGCTGGCCGGATTAAGGAGAACCCATGCAACTCAGGATGAAACGTTGTGTAATCAGCGGCGCGGCCAGCGGCATCGGGGCGGCCATCGCGATGCTGTTCGCCCGCGAAGGTGCCCATCTGATACTCACTGACCGCGACAGTACAAAGCTCAAGACGGTGGTTGATCACTGTCGCCAGTCTGGCGTGCCGTGTTTTGGCATTGTGGCCGATGTCGGCGAGGTGGAAGGCGCCACGGCGGGCGTGGATGCCTGCCTGGCGCAGTTCGACGGAATCGATATTCTGGTGAATAACGCCGGAATGCTGACCCAGGCGCGCTGTACCGATATCACGCTGCCCATGTGGGAAGAGATGATGGCTGTGGATTTACGCAGTGTCTTCCTGGCGACGCAACGGGCGTTGCCGTCCATGCTGGCGCAGCGCTGGGGCAGAGTGATCAACATCGCGTCGCAGCTCGGTATCAAAGGCGGTGCCGAACTCAGCCATTATGCGGCGGCCAAAGCCGGCGTATTAGGCTTTACCCGATCGCTGGGGCTGGAGGTGTCCGCAGATAATGTGCTGGTGAACGCCATCGCGCCCGGTCCGATTGAAACGCCGCTTATCGATGGCATCAATCAGGCATGGAAAACGGCCAAGGCAGCCGAACTGCCGCTGGGACGTTTTGGCCGGGCGGAAGAGGTCGCGCCGGTAGCGTTACTGCTGGCAAGTGAGCCCGGCGGTAACCTGTTTGTTGGCCAGACGCTTGGCCCTAATTCCGGCGATGTCATGCCCTGAGGAGAAGCCGATATGTGCGGCGTTTGTGGTTTACTGGACAGCGGTCCGCAATGGAGCGATGCGCTACAAAACGATCTGCCCCAGCGCCAGTTGCGGTTAAAGCAGCTGGCGCTGCTCAACCGAACGCTTAAACCCTGGCGGCTCACGCTGACTGAGTTTCATGCCAGTTGGGTGCTCTCCAGCCCAACCGGTCAGCAGGTGATGGTGAATTCACTGGACCTGTTGTGGAAAGAGGTCGAGAAGATCACCAAACGCCCGCTTGATCCACTGGATGAAGCCTGGCTGGCGGCGCTGTAAGGCATACAAGAGGAGCGGCTATGCTGCACGATAAAAAACTGCCGCTGCATATCCTGAGCGGTTTCCTGGGAAGCGGCAAAACCACGCTGCTGAAAGGCTGGCTGGCGCAGCAAGATCTGAACGACGTTGCATTGCTGGTTAATGAATTTGGTGAGGTGGGCATCGACCATCATCTGCTGAATGAAGTCGCGCCCGATACGGTGCTGCTGCCCAGCGGCTGCGTCTGTTGCCAGATTCGCGGCGAACTGAAAACGGCGTTACTGGATCTCTATGAACGGCGGGTGCGCGGCATGCTGCCGCCGTTCAGCCAGGTCATTCTGGAAACCACCGGCCTTGCCGATCCTGCGCCCATCCTGTCAACATTGCTGCACGATCCCCAGCTTAAACATCACTTCAGTCAGGGCACGCTGGTGACGCTGGTCGATGCAGAGCATGCCCGGCAGCAGTCGATGCATCAACCGGAATGGATAGCCCAGGTCAGCGCGGCGGATAAGCTGTTGCTCAGCAAATGCGACCGTATCGGACAGACCGAACGCGTGGCGCTTCAGGCCTGGATTGCCGGACTGAACCCTATGGCGGAACTGAGTGACACCGTGCAGGCGCTGGCCGATCCGGACCCCTTATTTGGCCTGCGCCTGGCAAAAGGCAGCGGGCAACAGCGGTTTCGCTGGCTTGGCGCAGCCGGTGCGTCCGGTTATCGTCTTGCACCCCATGACGAGAATCCGCATCCGCTTACGCAAACCTGCGTGATCACCTTAGAGAACGCCCTGAACTGGCCCGCGTTTGCTATCTGGTTGTCAATGCTGTTACATAGCCATGGTCAGTCTGTATTGAGAATGAAAGGCATCTTACGTTTCAGCGGCAGCAGTTCACCCGTTGTGATTCATGGCGTACAGCATACGTTACATCCGCCCGTTCACCTGAATGACTGGCCCGGCGATGCCGATACCTCAAAACTGGTGTTTATTCTGCGCGGACTGGATCCCGAGCGACTGAAACAGGGATTCAGCCGTTTTCAGCAGGCGGTAAAGGATAAGTAAAACAATGAACGCTGCGGCGAAAGTCAACGATCAACTGACATTACGTGTACTGGGCACCTCGGTCACGCTGCTTGAAATGTTGCGTGTCCGTGCGGAAAGCGATCTGGGGATTCGCATCGAGTATCTGCTGCACAGCGTGGAAGATGCCCAGCGCATTGCGGTCATGCATCCGGAAAGTTATGACCTTTACGATCAGTGGTTTCACAATATCGATTTTGTCTGGCCTGCCCGGGCAATCCAGCCGCTGGAAATCAAGCGACTGAAATACTGGGACGAGATTACGCCGCTGGCCAAAACCGGCAGGCTAGGTCCCGATCTGCCGTTAGCCGATGGCAGTGTACCTTCGGAGCGACTGTATGTTCAGCGCGATATGCATTTAGGTAGCCACGCGAGTGACCATATCAGCATGTTGCCGCTTACCCATAACGTGGACAGTTTTGCCTATCATGCCGACCGGCTGCCTGCGGTGCTGCAACAGCAGGAAGAGAGCTGGGGCTGGCTGGTACATCCTTCGCTGACGGGGCAGGTGGCGCTACAGGAAGATGCGGCCATGGGCGGTATTGATGCGGCGCTGGCCATGCAGGGGGCCGGGCTGGCACGCTTTACGAATATCGGTAATCTGACGCTTGATGAGATCGACCTGTTAACACAGCAGCTGGCGC
Source organism: Pantoea sp. PNA 03-3 (assembly GCF_003201175.1). NCBI lineage: Bacteria > Pseudomonadati > Pseudomonadota > Gammaproteobacteria > Enterobacterales > Erwiniaceae > Pantoea > Pantoea sp. PNA 03-3. The sequence continues at coordinate 374,622 of NZ_QICO01000001.1, forward strand.
GTCTTCACCGTAACGGCCATTTTGCGGCCTTCTGGGCATCGCAGGATGAGGCATGCGATCTGATTGCTAATCAGCATGTTGAAGTACAAAGTCTCTGGGCACCCATCTATTTTCGCCATCATTTCCATCAGCGCGGCTATAAAATGGCGCGACCACGTGAAGGCTACCGTGCGTGGTACGGCGGCATGTCGCTTTCACGCTGTGCGACCGGCAAAATCAAAGAGGCGGCCTACGACTACCTTAACTGGTGGCAGTCTGGCTGGCCCGGTGCGGTCATGGCGCGGCAGGGTTATTACATTTCTAACGCGGAACGCAGCCGGACGCATCTGTCGGCAGCGGAATGGGATTTCTGGTACGGTGGTCAACCCGCACGCGAAATGCTGCTGGATGCCTGGGGCGCACCGCTGATTCCCCAGGGGGAAGTGCGCGATGGCGGAAGTTACGAGCAACGGATGAGCCACATTGCCGTCTGGAACGCCGTGATGGATGAACATAACTATCTGACGCGCCGCTGGCAGGATTTTTTGCGGCCCCGTTGAGAAATCTTTATCCGTGAGCACGCCACCAATAAAAGGAAGAGACTATGCGCACGCGTCGCTCGGCCCGGTTACTGATCCTGAATGCTTCCCATGAGGTGTTGCTGTTTCGTTTTGTGCATTCGCAGGATGCGCTGGCCGGCAGCGCATACTGGGCAACGCCCGGCGGCGGCGTAGAGCAGGGCGAATCTTTTGAGCAGGCGGCGGTCAGGGAACTGTATGAAGAAACCGGCATTCACCGTGCCGATGTGGGTCCGTCTGTCGGTGAGCGATGCTTTGCCATGACGCTGCCTTCGGGCGAGATCGTGCAGGCACATGAGCGGTTCTTTATTGTTACTGCCGCAGGGAACGAAATTAACACACTGGGCTGGAGTGAAAATGAGAAATCAGTCATTGCCAGTTCGCGCTGGTGGACCGTCAAAGCACTCAGTGAAACAACCGAAACGGTTTATCCCGCCAATATTATGAGCCTGTTGCCTCTGCAATATACCTGAATGCATTCTGACCGGCTCTGATTAATTCGCCTCGTTTTTTTGCAATCCTGATTTATGTTAAATAGCAGGCTATTATGTGCGCGTGCTTTTGCATCACGGCATAATCTGTTTAATGCTGGTTCTCTTTACGCCTGACCAAAGCGGTGAAAGTGAACTTACTCAAGATCGACCACGTCCATATTTATGTGCATGACCTGAAGAAAGCAGAACACTGGTATAAACGGGTGCTGGGTTTTTCACGCGATGAATCGTTGCTGTTCTGGTTTACGCAGGGCGGTCCACTGGTGCTGAAAAATAATGCTGCCGTAATATCGCTGTTTTTAAGAACCCATCAGCCGCCGGGTAACACCGTGGCATTTAGCCTGGATGCCACGTGTTTCTGTCAGTTATTACGCATCCTGGTCGCGCAATCCATACCTTATACAGTCAGCGATCATCAGGTGTCGATGTCCGTTTATTTTTGCGATCCTGACGGAAATCAGATTGAACTGACGTCTTATCAGTACGCGGAAGCGAAGGAAAACCTGGCGATATTTGAGGACAGCGTGCATCGGCCATAAACAGGCAATTGCCTTGTCCGTTAACGTTAATTGAGACTGACCATCACTCTCTATGCTCATTAAACGCAGAATAAAAAAGAAAAGGGCGGTCTTTTTTCGAGGCACGCCATATTTTGATAACGCGCGTTGTGATTACACCGCGACATCGTTATTTTTTTCAAGAAACGTCTTTAGAAGCCGATATTAGTTAATTCACATCAGCTATTGCGTTAAGGAGAACCTAAAATGACGTATTTGCATATTAAACAGCCATCAGACGACGAAGGATGTGGTATCGCGGTTATGGCCCGATTACATCAAAAAAGTTATGATGAGATGTTGTCAATTGCTATGGAAAATGGCTTCTGCGACAAGAAGAAACGTGTCAATCTCGCGCAAATGAAAAGATTTCTGGGTTATAAGGGATTAGAGAACGTATCGTATAAAAGACACAACGGGGCCAGCGTACCGACGGATTGTGGTATTTTTCATGGTCGCTGGAATAACGTTAAAACCGGGACACGTCACTGGATTGCTTACCACGATGGTCTGTTTTTTGATCCGCTTTTGCCGCACCCCGTCTCGCAATTATCCGCGCAGTTTTATGTGACGCAAATTTTCAAACATCCTTAAATATTCATTGCCTGGAAGGCCAATAGGGAAGTTAATAGTCAACGTGAGCACCTTGCAAACTGCTAAATTCGGGGCCGGGCCCTGGGTTGGCTTTTAATATCCTTCATCAGGCATCATAGATCTGTGGGTACCGATATCAGACAGCGTTTCGTATTAATCGATATGGGTGAATGTTGTGGGGATTTCGGTACCTCAGTACGCTAATTTTTACGTAGCCGCGTCAGTTCAGGTTGCAGACGTCAGTTCGTGGCTGATCAGCTTCAGCGATGGAACCAGGCAAAACATCACGTCGCCGCTTTTCGGTATTCACTGCCTGTAAGATGTTTTCTCAACATCAGGTGAGTTGTCATCAAGAACGGCTGATGCGCGTTTAGGGTGATAGACATGAGTTGCAGGGGTGACTCGGTTATCACTGGTAACGCGCACGGCATCAGATTTTGATGTGGCCTGAAGACGAGATATGAGAGCGAAGCGAAGACAAAGCGAAAAAGCAGAGAAAATGGTGCAAAACCGGAAAAGACGCAGAACAACCCATATCGGAGCCTGATGTATAAAAGTACGCATAATGTATATTATGTTAAATAAGATATCCGGTTACACACTCAGCCAGCCCGTTTACGCCTTTCCTGCCTCACCGCTTCTTTTTGTCCGCTTCTGTACCCACAAATCACAACAACGCTACGTAAAAAACTGGCGCTTATCCCTGTGCTGGATTGTCAGATTTCACGTAGCGTTGCCTGGTATAATTCACGCTTAGCTGGCTCTGTTCAGAGTTACCTGCGCCCCGTATTCTCGCGTCAGACGACGCGCCTGGTAATAAACCGATTTCCAGTATGGGTTGTTCAATGATGAGCGAATCACGCCCTTGCTGGCCGACGCGTGAATAAACTGATTATCCGTATCGTAGAAGCCAACGTGCATGCCGCCACCAATGCGGAAAAACACCAGATCGCCTGGTTGCAGATGTTCCGGTGTGACACGAACGCCCATATGCAGCAGATCGGCTGTGGTGACGCGGTCCATTGGCAGATTGAAACGATCGTGCAAGGTTCGCCAGACGTAGCCCGAGCAATCCACGCCAGACAGCTGTGTGCCGCCCCATTGGTACGGCGTATCATGCCAGGTGTGCATTTGGTCATGCAACGCCGCGACGATAGGAATCAAATCCGGGTTTTGCGATGCGTCAGCGGCGGCGGTGTCCTTGGGTTCATCTGAATGATGATGACTGCAACCAGAAAGCAGGAGCATAAGGCCGGAAAGAAAAAAGAATGAGGTTTTACGCTTCATCGAATAATCCGCACAGTAAAGATAACAAGGTGAGCAACGCTAAGGGCTTTTATAACCCATTCAATCGCTTATAGAAATATCTACGCTCTGCTTTACTTAACCTTACACTCAAACGGCAGGCTCTCTTTATATAGCGTAAAAAAGCGCACCTGGAAACGGATTTTCGCGAATAAATAACAACGCTACGCGAAATCTGACGCATAACTCCCCTGCTCTTTTATTAGAATTCACGTAGCGGCGCCTGTTTTTTGTGCTATCCGTTTTCGCTCGCATCCAGACCGCATACCTGCCAGCGCACCGAACTGACCCCTTTCTCCAGGCTAATGCGGCTTACCAGACTTTCCAGCTGTCCGGTCATGCTGGGTTGGCCCATCACTTCGGCATTCACTTCCATGCGATGTGGCGGATCCAAATCTTCACTGTGGAGCGATTGCAGGCGCAGGCCGCTGTTGCCCAGGCTGTGCAGCATCAAACTGCGCACCTGAACTTCATCCTGCGCCAGACAAACGATCTGCACTTTGTAATGTTGTACTGCCTCGTCGGCCGACACGATGGACTGGCGATTAATGCCCAGCGCCAGTTCACGCAACAGAATGTTGGCACAGAGAATCACCATGCAACCTATCGCGGCTTCGAGTAACAACCCCATGCTGCACAGGACGCCGACGGCCGCGGTACACCACAAGGTGGCGGCGGTATTCAGGCCGCGAACGTTTAATCCGTCGCGCATAATCACACCGCCACCCAGGAAGCCGATACCGGAAACCACATAGGCGGCAACGCGAGTGGCGTCGGTGGCAATGCCGGGAACACACTGCGTCATCAGAACGAACAAACAGGCGCCGGTGCTGACCAGCGCGTTAGTACGTAAGCCGGTCATGCGTTGACGCAGCTGACGTTCGCTGCCGATGAGCGCACCCAGAATCAGCGCGGCCGATACGCGCAGTAAAAAGATTTTCCAGTCCATGATAAACCTCTCTCCGCCGCGCAGCAGGCGCAGTACGGAAAAACAAAGATGAATAAAATGGATTACAGCGGGCGTTGATGCAAAGCGCATCACGTCAGGGAAGGATGTTGATACAGCCGCCGTCTTAACGTGCAGTTAAGACAGCCAAAACTATCTTACTGCAGAAGCCTGGTGTAATCGTTCGGGACTTGTGTCCAATGTAGGTTGCCTCTTGCGTAAAATTCGCGGCGATTGTATAGCCATCTGAGGGCGGATTTCCACTCAGATGGCGCTTCGTTCAGGATTGGTTTAGCTGGACGGACGTTTAACGGCGCGTTGCAGACGCCTCAACCGGCACGTCGGCGCGGGCCAGCTCCATCCTCACCGGTGTGCTTTTATAGGAGGGAATACCGCTTTTTGTGTCGTAACTGTCTAAGGGAATTAACACGTTAGCTTCAGGATAATAGGCCGCAACCGATCCTTCGGCCATATCATGCACTGCGATAGTCAGATTATCGAGACGGCGATGAGTAGGATTGCCGTCCGGGTCCAGCGCAATGATGTTAACCTGATCGCCCATGCGAACGCCCTTTTTCTCCGCCTCGTTTTCACTGATAAACAGAATGTCGCGGCGGCCTGAAACGCCGCGATAGCGGTCATCCAGCCCGTAGAGCGTGGTGTTGTACTGATCGTGACTGCGCAGTGTCGTCAGAACGAGATCATGACATTTCAACGAGCGCGGATCTTCATTGATGCCCTCCATCACCAGGAATTGTGCTTTGCCCGATGGCGTATGCCAGACACGTTCAGACGCGCCATTCGGTAAACGGAACCCGCCCGGCTGCTGAATACGTTCGTTGAAGTTGTCAAAACCCGGAATCACCGCTTCGATGGCGTCACGAATCAGGCTGTAGTCGCCTGTCAACGTGTCCCAGTCCACGACCGTGTCCGGCAACGTGGCTTTGGCCAGGCCCGCTATGAGCGCGGGTTCGGATTTCAGATGAGGCGACGCCGGATCGAGCGTGCCGCGTGAGGCGTGTACCATCGACATGGAATCTTCAACCGTCACGCTCTGTGCACCAGACTGTTGCTGGTCAATCTCGGTGCGGCCAAGCACCGGGAACAGATAGCTGTGTTTTGCCAGCAACAAATGCGAGCGGTTCAGTTTGGTGGCCATGTGCACCACCATATCCAGCTTGCGCATCGCAGCAAAGGTTTGCTGTGGATCCGACATGGCTTCGGCCAGATTACCGCCCAGGCACAGCAGTGCGTTTATCTCACCATCGCGAATGGCCTGAACGGCCTTAACGGCACTGTGTCCGTGTTTTGTCGGTGGCGTAAAACCAAAGACCGCTTCGATACGCTTCAGCAGGCTTTCGGAGGGAACTTCGGTGATGCCAACGGTACGATCGCCCTGCACATTCGAGTGACCGCGTAACGGACAAATGCCCGCGCCCTTCTTGCCCATATTGCCGCGTAACAGCAGCAGATTCGCAATTTGTTGCACGTTCTGCGTGCCGTACTGATGCTGAGTAATTCCCATGCCATAGCAAATGATCGTGCGTTCAGCATTAGCGTAAAGCTGGGCGATATGCTCAATCTGTTCGCGTGACATACCCGAAACGTTAAGAATATGCGCCCAGTCCGTCGCCTCAAGGTCGGCTTTTAAGGCGTCCAGGCCCTGCGTATGTTCAGCGATAAACGCGGCGTCAAACACGCCAGGATTGCCGCGGGTTTTGGCCTCTTCATCCATCGCCATCAGGCACTTCATCACGCCTTTAAGCATGGCCGCATCACCGCCGACCCGGATTTTGTAATAGGTTGACGCCAGTTCCGTTGAGCTCAGCGTCACCATCTGTACCGGATTTTGCGGGGCGGTAAAACGCTCAAGTCCCCGTTCGCGCAACGGATTGATCGCGACGATTTTCGCACCGCGTTTCGACACCTCCTGCAACGTGGCCAGCATGCGCGGATGGTTTGTACCAGGGTTATGACCGATACAGATCACCAGATCGCAATGGTCAAAATCATCCAGTTCTACCGTGCCTTTGCCGATGCCAATCGATTCAGGTAAGCCGACGCTGGTTGGCTCGTGGCACATATTGGAACAGTCGGGGAAGTTATTGGTGCCAAATTCGCGGGCAAACAGCTGCCACAGAAAGGCGGCCTCGTTGGAAGCACGTCCTGAGGTATAAAATTCCACGCTGTCGGGATTGTGATAACTGCGCAGCCGCTCACCAATTTCATTGAAGGCGGTTTGCCACTCGATGGGCTGATAGGTATCCGTTACCGGATCGTATTTCATTGGATGCGTCAGCCTGCCTTCGCCTTCAAGCTCGTAAGCGCTGCGCTGCCACAATTCGCTGACCGGGTGGGCCGCGAAAAACTCAGGTGTCGTGCGTTTACTGGTGGCTTCCCATGACACCGCTTTCGCGCCGTTTTCACAGAACTCAAAGGAGGACGTGTGTTTGGGATCGGGCCAGGCACAGCCGGGACAGTCAAAGCCTTCAGGCTGGTTAACTTTAAATAAGGCAATCACGTCCTGTTTCACGGCCATTTGACCACGAATCGCCCCTGCTACCGCTTTCAGGGCACCCCAGCCGCCCGCTGCGCCATCATAGGGTTTCACACCTTCCGTCCTGTTTTGCTCTTTCATTGCTGCTCCAGACTGACTGTTTTTGTTTTTATTAAGCCTGGTACAGTAATCGCAACGGCGCGTGAGAACAGTCGTGTAAAATTCAGGTTAACTTTTGCTAAATGTTTCACCGAGGCGGCAAAGCCAGGCGGCGCGCAAAAATGTTATGCTCCGTCAGCGGTATTTCGACGCTGTCGCCTGCAACGTTCAGAGCAGTACAGTACCTTATCCCAGCATTTTGCCCACTTTTTACGCCAGGTCATGGGTTTATGGCACTGCCTGCAGTAGCGCACCGGTAGCGCCTGTTTATTTCCTTTAAAAGTGTGCATCGTCTGCCCCCTGTCATCAGGTGATAAGTATAGACAGGCCGGGTTGATTGACTTTACGCCAAATAGGATCAGAATACTGTTCCAGTTAAGGACTACGCGACACGGAGTTTACCATCGCCACTTTTCGCGACGTTTATCGCGCCCGTACGGGACGCCGAGCCGGCCTGTTCGCCGCCTCGGCTTTGTTATTAGCCAGCTGTTCGTCGGAACCGCCAAAATCGCTGGTCACGCCCTTTCCGACCGTCAGTAAACCGCCGGTAACCAGCCAACCGGTGCGGGAGAATGTGCCTGTACGCGGCGTCTGGCTGACGACGGTTTCCCGTCTCGACTGGCCACCGATCGCCTCGGTGAATATCCGCGATGAGGCGCTGCGCGTCAGTCAGCAAAAGCGTGCGCTGACCGATAAACTCGACAAGCTGAAAAGCCTGGGAATCAATACGGTGTTCTTTCAGGTCAAACCGGATGGCACCGCACTGTGGGCATCGAAGATCCTGCCCTGGTCAGACATGATGACAGGCGAAACAGGTCAGAACCCGGGCTTTGATCCGCTGCAGTTTATGCTGGATGAAGCCCATAAGCGCGGTATGCGCGTGCATGCCTGGTTTAATCCCTACCGCGTTTCCGTGAATACCAAACCCTCAACGGTCGCCGAGCTGAACCGCACCCTGTCACAGCAGCCTGCCAGCGTCTTTGTTCTGCATCGTGACTGGATTCGCACGTCGGGGGATCGTTACGTGCTCGATCCCGGCATTCCGGATGTGCGTGACTGGATAACCAGCATCGTGGCTGAAGTTGTAAAACACTACGATATCGATGGCGTGCAGTTTGATGATTACTTCTACGCCGAGTCGCCCGGCTCGCCCCTGAACGACAGTCAGACGTTTATTCGATACGGCCAGGGCTTTGCCTCGAAGGCAGACTGGCGCAGGCATAATACACAGTTATTGATCGAGCAGGTTTCTCACACGATCAAGCAGCTCAAGCCACAGGTGGAGTTTGGCGTCAGCCCGGCCGGCGTCTGGCGTAACCGTTCGCACGATGCTGCCGGCTCGGATACGCGCGGCGCGGCGGCCTACGATGAGTCCTATGCGGATACACGCCGCTGGGTACAGGACGGCTTACTGGATTATATTGCGCCCCAGATTTACTGGCCCTTCTCACGCAGCGCCGCCCGTTACGATGTGCTGGCGAACTGGTGGGCTAACGTTGTTAAGCCGACTAAAACGCGTCTGTATATCGGTATCGCCTTATACAAAGTCGGGGTGCCCGCCAAAAACGAGCCGGAATGGACGATTCAGGGCGGCGTACCGGAACTGAAACGTCAGCTTGACCTTAACGCCTCCCTGCCGCAGGTCAGCGGCACGATTTTGTTCCGGGAAGACTACCTGAATCAGCCACAAACGCAGCCAGCAGTGAATTACCTGCGCAGCCGCTGGGGGCAACAGCCGTGATAACCGTGGCGGTTGTCGAGGCAGCAACCCCGGCGTTACAGGTCCTGACGGCACGGCTGTCAGCGGAACTGTCTGCCCTTACTGGCGATGCGGGGACACAGCACTTCAGCGCGCCTGAGGCAGCGACCTGGGTACTGGCCCGTGACAGCCAGGGCAAGGCAATTGGCTGTGGGGCGCTGGTGCATGTCTCCCCTGAGACAGCCGAGCTGAAGCGTATGTTTTCCACCCGCGATATCCCCGGTACGGGCGCGGCCGTGCTGGCTGCGCTTGAGCAGATTGCCCGCGCGCGCGGCTATCGCGCGCTGCGGTGTTCAACGCGCCGGGTGAATACCCGCGCAGTGGCGTTTTATCATCGTTGCCATTTTCAGGAAACCGCCCCTTACGGCGCTTATGTCGATAAGCCCGCTTCTGTGTGTCTGATCAAAGCCCTCTGACGCAAATCATTAACAGATATTTTACTATTCAGCCCAAAATAGCACTTTTGTCAGCACCGCATTCGCTGCGTGGCGTAATATACGTCAATAAACGTAAAGTCCTCCCAAACGGAAATGCGCATGTCTCAATACTCAAGTGAAGTGAAAACCAGTCAGCCCGGACTGGCCGCCAACGTTGATGACAGTCAGAAAATTGTGATGTCGATACTGGGCGCAGTGGCCTTTTCCCACTGCTGTAATGACTTTATCCAGGCCATGCTGCCGTCCATTTATCCGCTGCTGAAAACCAACTTCGCGCTCAGCTACGCCCAGATTGGGTTGATCACGCTGATTTATCAGATGACCGCCTCGCTGCTGCAGCCGTGGATTGGCCTGTATACCGACAAACATCCCAAGCCCTGGCTGCTGCCGTCCGGTATGGTTGCGACACTCATCGGCATCGGGCTGCTGGCCATCGCGCCGCATTTCTCAGTGGTGTTGATGGCATCGGCGCTTATCGGCGTAGGTTCAGCCACGTTTCATCCGGAAGCGTCGCGTGTGGCACGGATGGCTTCGGGCGGGCAATTTGGGACGGCACAATCCACCTTCCAGGTCGGCGGCTATGTCGGTACCGCTTTTGCGCCGCTGGTCGCCGCGATGCTGATCATCCCGCACGGACAGCTGGCGGTGGGCTGGCTGATGCTGATCGCGCTGTTTGCGGTCATCATTCTGTCAGGTATCAGCCGCTGGACGGTGAAGCACGGTCATGCCCACATGAAAAAGCACAACCAGCGGTCACTGCGCGCCCTGTCGTCGCGCGATGTGAAGCTGGCGCTGTCCGTTGTGGGCGTGCTGTTACTGGCTAAATTCACCTATATTGCCTCGATCAGCAACTACTACATTTTTTATCTGGTCGAGCGCTTCCAGTTACCGGTGCCGGAAGCCCAGATTTACCTGTTTACCTTTCTGGCCGCGGTGGCGATTGGGACGCTGGTTGGCGGCCCGGTGGGCGATCGTATCGGACGTAAGGCGGTGGTCTGGATCTCTTTCCTGGGCGTCATTCCCTTCTCGCTCCTGATGCCGCACGCCAACCTGTTCTGGACCGCGGTGTTAACCGTTTGCATTGGTTTGGTTTTTTCATCGGCGTTTGCCGCGCTGGTCGTCTATGCCCAGGAGGTGCTGCCGGGCCGCACGGGCATGGTGGCCGGGATCATGTTTGGCACGATGTTTGGGATTGGCGGTATCGCCGCGGCCGCACTGGGGAAATTTGCGGACTGGTACGGTATTACCACGGTATACAACGCCTGTGGCTTTTTACCGCTGCTTGGCTTTGTGACCTTACTGATGCCTGACACGCGAAACAAAAAAGCGTAAAACGTCCAGGCAGCACCCGGCTGCCTGTTGCTTTTCTTACACGTACCCCATCATTTTCAGCATCGACTGCGCCTGCGTCATCGCTTCCGCCCGATGGGTGATGCCCAGTTTTTGATACAGGTTGCGGATATGGGTTTTGATGGTGGTGGCGGCCACATCCAGCTCGGCCGCGATCTGCTCGTTGCTGTAGCCGGAATAGATTAATCCCAGTACCTGCCATTCACGTTGCGTCAGTGGGCTGGTGCGGATCAGCTCCGGTACGTCCGGATGGTTCAGCAACCGGCTGACAAAGCCTTCATCAAAATGCGCAAACTTGTGGCGGTGATATTTGTTGATCTCGTTCAGGATGCGCCGCGCCCGATGGTGATCCAGCTCATCAAGTGTATTCAGCTGTAACAGCTGACGGAGCTGCTGCGCCATAGTTTCACCCTGCACAACGAAATGGCTGATAAAGCCGGTGCTGCGTGCCAGATTGAGCGCACTGAGTAAAGCCTGCTGGGCCTTTGCGCGCTGATCCGTTTCCCAGTAGATCTGATTCAGCAACAGCAAATTGCGGTTGAGATCGCTCATTAGCTGCAACGCCCGGGCGTTGTCATTCAGCTCGTCCAGAATCACCTCGGCCTGAGTGTACTGCCCCAGCAGAATCTGCGCCCGCGCCACGTTACGCCACTGGCCCTGTAAAAAATGGTTACTGGCACTGGCCGGTTTTGGCGTCTGACGCAGCCAGTCACGCGCGCTTTGCAAGTCGCCGGTCATTTGCCAGTACAGCACCCGCACTTTATCTGCATTGGCCAGCCAGTCATGATGCCAGCGGCCGTTGTTCAGCAGGTTCTCCAGGCGATTTAATAAGGTGCGCGCGTTATCAAGGTTGCCACGGGCGATGGCGCTCTGCACCAGTAAGCCCAGGCACTGGATCTGCTGCTGCGGCTGAAAACCCTGTAATACTTTCATGCCGTCGCGCGCGGCCTGCTCCGCCTCATCCAGCCGTCCCCAGGCCCATAACAGTTGGGCGCGGATGCGCAGCAGAAACTCATGCAACGGGAAGTGAGACAAATGCTGTGCCTTTACCAGCGCGAAGGCCCGCTCCTGGGTTTCATACGCGGTTTGCAGAAAGCCCTGGGCAAACAGAATCTCGCTTTGCTGAATCAGGCTCCACAGCACATAGTGCCAGGCATCTTCCCGGCGAGCCATATGCTCCGTCTGGCGCATCAGCGCCAGCGAGTTACTGAGTTCGCCTTTACAATGCAGAATCTCGCCGTGCACCGAGGTCGCGACAATCCGGCTGTAGTGGCGGCTTTCAGGCAGCGCGTCCAGCGCCAGCATCGCCAGATGCTCGGCCTCATCCGCATTACCGTCATTGATCGCCACCTGCGCCAGTAGCGCGTTAAACTCGCCGCGCAGGACCGCATCGATTTCGCAACGGCTCTCCTGCTCAAACCGGGCCAACAGGCTGTTCACCTCTGTGAAGCGGTGCTGGCTCTGCATCAGCCAGGCCTGCAATAACACCAGGTTGGGATGCGCCAGCAGCATACTCCAGGGCAGTGCTTTCAACGACGATTCCAGTAACGGCAGCTCGCTCTGGTTAAACAGAGACCAGGCGTGCTCAATGAGCACGTCCCGCAGCATCTCAGCATCGCCTGAGGCGCGAGCATGATGAATGGCTTCACCCGGAAAGCCCTGCGCCATCCAGCTGGTTGCCGCCGCACGATGCAGGGCGGGAAGCTCTGCAGCCAGCTCCCACTGGCAGTGCTGTTGCAGGAAGCTGCCAAATAACGGGTGATAGCTGAACCACTGACCGGAATCATCCATGCGTTGCAGAAACAGCCCCTGGCGCTCAATCTCCTCCAGCCAGTGTTGGCCGTTCTCCTCACCGGTGACTTCAGCGATCAGCGCCGCATTTAGCGAACGTAGCAGCGCGCTTTTTAACAGGAAATGGCGGGTGGGCAACGTCACGTTATCCAGCACTTCCTCGACCAGATAGTCGTTTAAGTGACTGGCATTAATACCCGACAGACGTCGGGCCGAATGCTGCGCCGCGCCTGCGCCCTGCCGGGCCGACAGGGCGATCAGCTGCAGAGCCGTTGCCCAGCCTGCGACGTCATCGCACAGGCGCCCGGTTTCGTCGGACGCCAGCGGTGCGGGCAACCGGGCAGCAAAAAACGCCTGCGCTTCCTGATGGGTAAAGGCCAGTTGCTGGCTGCTGAGTTCCAGCAGCTGTTCGCGCACGCGCAGATTGGCAATGCCTAACTGCGGCAGATTACGCGAGAGCACGACCAGCGTGACGTTTTCAGGTTGATGGCGTAGAAAGAAGCGCATGGCATCATGAATCGCCGGATTGGTGATGTGATGGTAATCATCAATGATCAGCCACAGCGGCTTATGCCATTCCTGCAAATCGTTAAAGAGTTGGGTAAAGAGTGCGTTAAGGTTGACGTACTGCCGCTTCTGCGCCAGCACTTCACTACGGCGGCAGCATCCCTGCGTGGCCTGCTGTAGGGCCGCTACCAGATAATCCGCAAAGCGCTCCGTCTGGTTGTCGCTTTCATCCAGGGAATACCAGCCCAGCTCGGCTTTATCGGCTGCCCAGTGGGAGATCAAGGTGGTTTTACCGTAGCCAGCGGGGCTGGTCACCAGCACCAGGCGATAGTTACCGGCGGCGGATAATTTTCGTATCAGTCGCTCGCGTTTCACCGTGGTTTCATGCCGGACAGGACGGCTGAGTTTTGAGGGAATTAACATAGACGCACGCTTCTCCATTTGCTTCGGCGCATCATTTTTTTACGCTTCGTAATTATTCTTCACACGTTCAGCTATCCCTCCTGATAAAGCAAGCAGACGCTTAAGTGAATCTTCACAAAAGCGAATCTAATCACACTTAAGTAAAACTTTCGGACTTCCCTCAGGCTCTCCACCCTGCGGCTCCGCCTGCGCGAAATTCTGCCGGGAGGAGGCGCGCGCCGGAACGCAAAAGCACACTGTGGGTTATTCCCTTTTCTCCTTAAAACAGGATTTCCGGCTATGACACAGCATCCCTTTGATCAATCGCTTTTTAACGCTGCGCTGGCGCGCCAGTGGCAACAGTTTGGCCTGCAAGAGGCACACGAGATGACGCCGCATCAGTGGTGGCACGCACTGAGTGGTGCGCTGGCTGAAATGCTGCGCGCGCTCCCTGCCCGGCCCGCTTCCGGCGATCAACGCCATGTCAATTATCTGTCGATGGAGTTTCTGACCGGACGACTGACCGGCAATAACCTCCTCAACCTGGGCTGGTATAACGCCGTCGCTGCCGCCTTATCGCAATGGGATGTGTCACTCAGTGACGTACTGGAAAACGAGCGCGATCCGGCGCTGGGTAATGGCGGCTTAGGGCGTCTGGCAGCCTGCTTTCTGGACGCGATGGCCACTGTCGGTCAGCCCGCTACCGGCTATGGCCTGAATTACCAGTACGGTCTGTTTCGTCAGCGTTTTGTCGACGGCGCGCAGGATGAACAACCCGACGACTGGCAGCGCGAGCGTTATCCCTGGTTTACGTACAATGCCCGGCGGGATGTTCAGGTGGGCTTAGGCGGCAGAGTCAGCAACGAAAACGGCACAATCCGCTGGCAGCCCGCGTTTTACCTCAAGGGCGAAGCCTGGGATCTGCCGGTGGTGGGCTTTGAAAATGGCGTGACGCAGCCGTTGCGGCTGTGGCAGGCCACGCATGCGCAGCCATTTGACCTGCAAACCTTCAACAACGGGGCGTTTATGCGGGCTGAAAAACAGGGCATGGATGCGGCGAAGCTGACGAAAGTCCTTTACCCTAACGACCATCATCAGGCCGGCAAAAAACTCCGCCTGATGCAGCAGTATTTTCAGTGCGCCTGTTCGCTGGCTGATATCCTTCGCCGCCACCTGCAGGCGGGCCGTTCGCTCGACAGCCTGGCCGATTACGAAGTGATTCAGCTAAACGACACGCATCCCACGCTGGCGATCCCCGAACTGATGCGGCTGCTGATCGATGAGCACCAATTCAGCTGGGACAGTGCCTGGGCCCTCACCCAGCGCACATTTGCCTATACCAACCATACTTTGTTGCCTGAAGCGCTGGAGTGCTGGGATACCGGCATCGTCCGCGCCCTGCTGCCGCGCCATATGCTGATCATCCACCGCCTCAATGCCCAGCTAAAGGCAGAAGTGGATGCACGCTGGCCGGGCGATGACGCGGTCTGGGCCCGACTGGCGATCGTACATCATAAGCAACTCCGCATGGCTAACCTGTGTGTAATGAGTTGCTTTGCCGTAAATGGCGTCGCCGCGCTGCACTCCCGACTCGTCAAAGATGAGCTGTTCCCGGAATACGTCGCACTATGGCCTGATAAGTTTCATAACGTCACTAACGGCATTACGCCACGCCGCTGGATCAACCAGTGCAATCCCCGCCTTGCCCGCCTGATAAGCCACACGCTGAAGCGGCCGTGGATCAACGATCTGGACGCGCTCGCCTCTCTGGAAAACTGGGTGGATGACGTCGGTTTTTGTGCCGACTATCAGCAGATCAAGCAGCAAAACAAGCAGGATTTGGCCGCGTGGATTGCTGAGCGGACCGACATTATCGTTAATCCCGCGGCGATGTTCGATGTGCAAATCAAGCGACTGCATGAATACAAACGGCAGCATCTGACGCTGCTGCATATCATCGCCCTCTGGCAGATGCTGTGTCGCGATCCGCAGGCGAACCTGTGTCCGCGCGTGGTGATCTTCGGGGCCAAAGCGGCACCCGGTTATGCGCTGGCCAAAAACATCATTTACGCCATTAATCAGGTTGCTGAGGTCATAAATCACGACCCGCGCGTGGCCGATCGCCTGAAAGTGGTGTTTATTCCGGACTATAACGTTTCTGTTGCTGAACGGCTGATCCCTGCCGCGGACCTGTCAGAGCAGATATCAACGGCGGGCAAAGAAGCGTCCGGCACCGGCAATATGAAGCTGGCCCTGAACGGCGCGCTTACGATAGGTACGCTCGATGGTGCCAACGTCGAAATTGCCGAACAGGTCGGTGAAGACAATATCTTTATCTTTGGCCACACCGTGGAGCAGGTGCAGGCGCTGAAGGCCGGGCATTACGATCCTGTTCAGTGGCGCACCAACGACGTCCAACTCGATCAGGCCTTACAGGCGCTGGAAAACGGCACCTTTAGCGCGGGCGATACGCACGCGTTTGACCTGCTGTTAAACAGTCTCGGTCCTGAGAACGGCGATCCCTGGCGGGTGCTGGCTGACTTCCGTCACTATCTGAATGCTCAGCAACGTGCCGAAGCCTTATGGGCCGATAAGCAGGCGTGGACGCGCGCAGCCATCCTGAATACCGCCCGCTGCGGAATGTTCAGCGCGGACCGTGCGATTCGCCATTACCAGCAGCGCATCTGGCAGCGTAAAGGATAATTACAATGACGCCTTTTCACCCCCCTCAGGAGACGGGCCGCATAGCAACGGAATATGTGGATGCGCATGGAACGGTGCAGACGGTTTCTGCCCTGACGCGTCAGCGTTTGCTGACGGCGATGGCGCGCGAGTCGGCCCCATCCACACCATTGCCCCCCGTATGGGTTATCCCACAGGGTAAACCGATAGTGTTAACGCCTGTGCTGACCGGTCCCACGCGCTGGCAGTTAACGAGCGAATACGGGCAGCACTGGTCGGGGCAATGTGAGCCGGATAAACCGTTGTGCTTACCGGAACTGCCTGATGGCTACCATCAATTGTGCCTGACACAAGGCGCGCAACGGGTTAACTGCCAGATAATTGTGACACCGTCACGTTGCTATGCGCCGAAGGCGTTGCTTAAAGGGCGCAGGCGCTGGGGAACCTGTGTGCAGCTCTATTCGTTGCGCTCAGCGGGCAACTGGGGCATGGGCGATTTTGCCGATCTGCGGCAACTGGTGAACGAGACCGGTCAGCGAGGCGGCGCCTTTATCGGTCTGAATCCGTTACATGCGCTGTTCCCCGCGCTGCCCGATCAGGCCAGTCCTTACAGTCCCTCTTCCCGGCGCTGGCTGAATGTGTTGTATATCAGCGTGCCCGATGTGGCTGATTTTACGCTGAGCGCCGCCGCACAGGCCTGGTGGCTCGCGGCAGAAACGCAGGACGTTCTCAAGCGCGCCCGCGCGGCACAATGGGTGGATTATCCCGCTGTCGCGTCGCTCAAGCTCACCGCACTGCGGTTTGCGTGGGCGCAGTTTTTGCAGCGTGATAAAGAGGACAGTGAGGTCGTCGCATTCGAGGCGTTTATCGTTCAGGGTGGTGAAAGCCTGCTGCATCAGGGCATTTTCGATGCCTTACAGGCCTGGTTTGTGGGTCAGGATCCAACCTGTCACGGCTGGGATACCTGGCCCGCTGCGTATCAACAGCCGGACAGCGCCGCCGTGCACGCCTTTCGCATCGAACACGGCGATGAGATCCGTTTTTATCAGTGGTTACAATGGCTTGCCGCCCGACAGTTTGCGGCGTGCTGGCAGGACAGCCAGCGGCTACAGATGACGCTGGGGCTTTATCGCGATCTCGCCGTCGGCGTGGCCGCGAATGGGGCTGAAACCTGGAGCCAGCGTGCCTTGTATTGCCTGGCGGCCAGCGTGGGCGCGCCGCCGGATATTCTCGGACCGCTTGGCCAGAACTGGGGATTACCGCCGCTGCATCCCGGGGAATTGTATGACCGGGCATACGAACCCTGGATAACCCTGCTGCGTGCGAATATGCGTGACTGTGGCGCACTGCGTATTGACCATGTGATGGCGTTACTGCGTCTGTGGTGGATTCCGGCGGGTGAAACGGCAGCGGAAGGTGCCTATGTAACTTATCCTGTCGACGATTTGCTGGCCATTCTGGCGCTGGAAAGCCAGCGTCACCGCTGCATGGTGATCGGAGAAGATCTGGGTACAGTACCGGACACCATCGTGGCGAAACTGCGTGATGCCGGCGTTTACTCCTACAAAGTGCTCTACTTTGAACGAACCGCTGAACGCGCCTTTCGTCCGCCTGCCGCATGGCCTGCGCAGGCCATGGCGGTAGCCACCACCCATGATATGCCAACGCTGCGCGGCTGGTGGCAACACGACGATCTGACGCTCGGCAGCCAGTTGGGGCTCTATCCTGACAACGCGGTGCTGGCCGGGCTCCATCGCCAGCGCAGGACAGCCCGCGCGGCGCTGTTGCAGAGCCTGCAGCGCCAGGGTTATCTGAAGAACGGCGCACTGGTGCAGGCCAACAGCCCGCGCATGAGTCTGGTGTTGAATACCGCGCTTCATTACTATCTGGCTGACTGCAACAGCGCCCTGCTGGGCTTGCAGCCCGAAGACTGGCTGGATATGGCTTCTCCGGTCAATGTACCCGGCACGGTGGAGACCTATCCGAACTGGCGACGTAAGCTCAGCCTGCCGCTGGAGGCGATGTTTGCCGATGCGCGGATTAACGGGCTGCTGGCGACCATGACGCAGAAGCGCGGATAAGAAAATAATGCGGTCCATATCAACCAAAATACAATGCCGATATGGACTGTTAAATGAATTTGGGTGTTGGCTACGCTTCGTATATGTCATTTCTGTAGCCGGGTTCAATTTACCTTTGGACCGAAACTTGCACACTGGCAAAGATATTAATCAGATTTATTAATATATTGAGAGGGTGCGATGATCGGTTGCTGTGCGTGTTGCGGTCTTGCTTTAAACAGGGGGGCTTCCCAAAGTCAAAAACAACGTTGAATATAAAAGTTGCCCGAAATGCTCTGTGACACACGGAAGGCAGCATATTTACTTTCAGACGCCTAATCACTTTGGAACCACACCCGCGCGTGAAACGATAAATAATCCTCAAGGTCTTCAAAGTTATTGTGAAAGTTGCAGGCCCGCCTCAGAAAAAGACAACCCATCGAGAGTATTTCAGCATGGCTTAACATGTCATCATTTCGAATAGTCGTTCAATTTTCCGGCCGACATTCGTATTTACTTCTCTGACTGACAAAAAAAGGTGCGCCTCAGCGCACCAGGTGGAGCAAATCAGCACTGCGGAGTGATTACTCCTTGCCTTTAACACTGCTGATAAATGTTTTTCGTGCGGAAGGTGAACCGAGCCGCTCTGCTTCGTCGAGCAGTTTAAGCGCTTTATCAATATTGCCCTGAGCCACTGCCTGCCTGATGCTCTGGTTAAAGTAGCTTTCGGTATCGGTGACAAGGGGCTGTGATTTTGTGTCAGGCGCAGCAGTGGGTTGCGCGGCCTGCACGGCAGGTTGTGTTTGTCCGACCGTCACGGGCGTTGAACGGGAAGCGCCAAACAGCGGCCCGACCAGTATCGAGGAGGCGGAACTGGTGCTGACGTTGATTTTTAGCCTGCCCGAGAGGCTATGGCGGGCAACGGGATCGGGAATATCCGGCACCGCGTGGCCGGTTCCCCTGGCATAGGCTTTTGCCGGATCCAACAGCGTAGTGGTTTGTGTCAGATCCTTTTCTGTGGTGAACACTAACAGATAGATTTTCTGCTGCCCCGGCACGGGCGTCAGTTTCATTACGCCTTCAAGCCGGTCAGCGGCCATTACGCCGGGTTGCTGATAGGTAAACCAGCGGCTCGGAAACCAGGCGGCCGGACGGAAATGTTCATCCAGGACAAGCACATTGGGGGCAAATACCTGGTTATTCTGCACCTCGCTGCTCAGGGTAATGGTCAGCTCTCCCAGCGTCGCAGGCAGGCTGTAAGCCGCGACCGGGCCCGTCATCCCCGGGACATTCCATCGTGAATGGCTGCCATCAAGCACTGTCACCTGAGCGCGTGAAGTATCCAGCGGCTGCCAGGTCAGGCTTTGCAGACTGGTTTGTGAAAAGTGTGGTGCGGCAGAGACATCCTGCGGCATCAGATTGATTTCGGCGCGGACAGTGGCGCTGTGCCCTGCCAGCAGCATTGCGCTCAGGCTCAGCGCTAATCCGACTTTATGCATTTTCATTGTGAACCTCGCAGAACCGGCAGCGGCACCGCCAGGCAATAGCAGCCGCTACCAGAAAAAAAGAATGCGGTGAGAGAACGTTAACCGGGGATCGCCTTACCACCAGATTTCCATCTGGGCGCCAAAGGTCCACTCGTCATTGTTGCCACGACTGTTGGTGAACAGGCCGTTGCCACTGCTGTCACGTGCGGCCAGCGTAGTGAGATCGCCCGCCGCATCTTTGCTGTAGCCCCACTTCTCGTCCCATTTGGCATAGGTCGCAAACAGACGCAGCGCCGGGCGCGACCAGATGCTGTCACCTGCCTGCCATTGCTGGGCAAGCGTGATTTTGTACTGGCCATTGCGCTCGCCGACCTCCTGAGACTTCACGTTGTCATAGCCGACTTCCAGCAGGGTGCTCATGATCGGTGTCCATTTGTACATTGGCCGCACGCCCACGGTGTACCACTCGTTGCCCCGGTTGTTATCGAGGTCGGTGTTCTGGTACATCGCGACGTACATCATGTCCCAGCGCTCTGCCAGCGAGATCGCGCCGTGATCCAGGATCCGGTACAGCCGGCCGTTGTTATTGATATTGCTGCCCTGCGCTAACCCTTTGCCCTGTGACGTCAGCGCGTCCGTGGCGTACTGGAGCACAAACTTGTTGTAGCCCTTCAGCATGCTCTGGGTATGTTCTGCGGTGAACAGCCAGCCATCTTTTGAGGCGCCCTCGTCCAGGCGATAACCGTCACGGGCATTGGCACGACCATAGTCCACGCCCAGCTCAAGCACGCCATTGGGGTTGGTTTCCAGCCCGGCCAGCCGCACGTCAAAGACATCGTCAGCTGTGCTGGTGGCGTAATTGCGGATTCGATCGCTGGAGAAGGTATACGAACCGCCCGCTTCTGAGGAACGGGTTGCCGCAAAAGAAAGCTTTCCAAATCCCAGATCGACATCTTCCAGGCCCGCCCCCGGTCCCGAAATATCCCAGTAGTAGAAGTCGATCATGTGTACATCGTGGCGTTGATAAAAACGCTTACCGGCCCAGATCGTAGAACCCGGCAGCGCATCAATCAGGTTCTTGCCTTTGACATTGGCCTCACGAAACGCCGGTGAGGTGGATTCCCAGTCATTTTGCTGAGAAACCGAGTACGCCACGTTGGTGTCAAAATAGAAGCTCTTATCGCCCTCTTTCCACACTTCCTGACCCAGCTTCAGTTCCGCGTAGGTTTCGCATTCGTTGCCGAGGCGGTATTTACTTTGTGCACCGGTTGCCTGAAAGCATTGCTGCTCGCCGCCGCTACCGGTCCAGCCGATGCCGGAGCGCGCATAACCGGAAAAATCCACCGCCATAAGCGGCGCAGACAGCGTGCCTGTCGCCACGGCCACGGCGAGGGAAAGCTTGCGCAGAGTTAACATTTTCGATCTCCTGAGGTTATTGCTTTTTGTATTTGGCGGGCTCAACACCGGGTTCCTGATGCAGCCTGCGGCACGCGCTTCCGTCCTCGCGGAACAGGTGACAACGCTCGGGCGGCAAGCCAATACCCATCGTGGTGCCCTCTTTTACCAACACCACGTCCTCCTGGCGGTACACCAGGTTTTGACGGATGGCGGGGATTTGGATGTGGATCTGCGTTTCATGTCCCAGTTGCTCGACAACCTGGACTTCACCTTCCAGCGTAACGTCGGCGATCTCGCTGGAGAGAAGGTGTTCGGGACGGATGCCCAGAGACATGTTGCTGCCGACCTGCACACCGGTGCTGTCGACCGGCAGCCATACAAATTGGTTATTGGGCAGGCGCACCTGCACCTGCTCAATGGCGGTCGCCGTGACCTTGACGGGCAGAAAGTTCATTTTGGGCGAGCCGATAAACCCTGCGACAAAGCGGTTGGCCGGATAGTGATACAGCTCCAGCGGTCGGCCAACCTGTGCGACGCGTCCGGCGTCCAGCACGACGATCTTGTCGGCCAGCGTCATCGCTTCGATTTGATCGTGGGTGACATAAATCATCGTGCGTCCGAGGCGCTTATGCAGACGGGCGATCTCAATGCGCATCTGCACCCGCAGCGCGGCATCCAGATTAGAGAGCGGTTCATCCAGCAAAAAGACGCGCGGCTCTGCCACCAGAGTGCGGCCAATGGCCACACGTTGACGTTGCCCGCCGGAGAGCGCTTTGGGGCGGCGGTCAAGCAGATGTGCCAGTTGCAGCACTTCGGCGACCTGCGTCACGCGCTGTTCAATGTCCGCTTTCTTCACGCCCGCAAGCTTCAGGCCGAAAGACATGTTTTCAGCGACAGAGAGATGGGGATAAAGCGCATAGGACTGAAACACCATCCCGATCCCGCGTTCAGCGGGTGGGACATCATTCATTCGCCGATCGCCGATCAACAATTCTCCACTGGTGATGGTTTCCAGCCCGGCGATCATGCGTAACAATGTGGATTTGCCGCACCCCGACGGCCCGACAAAGACCACGAACTCCCCTTCAGCCATCTCCAGGTTAATGTTCTTCGACACCACTGTGTCGCCCCAGGCTTTGGTGACATTGCGTAATACGACGCTTGCCATAGTGCTTTCCTCTCACTCACAAATGCGGCCTGCACGGCAGCGGAAAATTCTGGCGTTTACTATGCGCAGAGCCTTACCCCGTCACATCCTCCGCAAACGCGCTTTTGCTGGGGGAGGAGCCGGGAG
The DNA here is from genome assembly GCF_003201175.1 of Pantoea sp. PNA 03-3. Taxonomy (NCBI): domain Bacteria; kingdom Pseudomonadati; phylum Pseudomonadota; class Gammaproteobacteria; order Enterobacterales; family Erwiniaceae; genus Pantoea; species Pantoea sp. PNA 03-3. The sequence goes on from NZ_QICO01000001.1 coordinate 396,898, forward strand.
GAGGAGAACATGGCGACCTTGACGAACTGCGTGCCGCCGCGCCGTTTTTTGTGATGGATAACGCAGTCTGGTGGGAGCCATTGTGTGAGCTGTACCGTGATAACGCGCTTATTTTGCTACGGCGATCACGGCCCGGCTGGCGCAGGCGTAGACCGCAGGAGGATGAGAAGCCCGACAGAACACCCACAATGTGGCGCAGGTAACAGATGTGTTTCCGCTAACAGGATGGAGTGTTAAAGATGAAAACCGGCGCAAAGATTTTGACTCTGTCAGCCCTTGCGGCTGTGCTGTACTCGGCCTCAGCCATGGCAAAAATTGAAGAAGGCAAACTGGTCATCTGGATCAACGGTGACAAAGGCTATAACGGCCTGGCCGAGGTGGGGAAAAAGTTTGAGCAGGAAACCGGTATTCACGTCACCGTCGAACATCCGGATAAGATGGAAGAAAAATTCCCCCAGGTTGCCGCAACGGGTGATGGCCCGGATATTATTTTCTGGGCGCACGATCGCTTTGGCGGCTATGCCCAGTCGGGTTTATTAGCCGAAGTCACGCCGGACGCGACCTTTCAGCAAACGATCTTCCCCTTCACCTGGGATGCGGTTCGCTACAATGGCAAATTGATCGGCTATCCGGTCTCGGTGGAATCACTGTCGCTGATTTATAACAAAGATCTGTTGCCAACGCCGCCGAAAACATGGGAAGAGATGGCCGCGCTGGATAAGCAACTGCACGCAAAAGGCAAAAGCGCCATCATGTTTAATCTGCAGGAACCCTATTTCACCTGGCCTCTGCTGGCCGCCGGTGGCGCTTATGCCTATCAAGGAAACGCGGGCCATTACGATGTCAACAACACGGGCGTCGACAGTGCCGGGGCAAAAGCCGGTTTGCAGTTTCTGGTCGATCAGGTCAAGGCAAAGGTCCTGAATGCGGATACCGACTATTCCATTGCTGAAGCCGCCTTTAATAAAGGCCAGACGGCCATGACGATTAACGGCCCCTGGGCCTGGAGCAATATTGATAAAAGCGGTATTCACTACGGCGTTGCGGCATTGCCAACGTTAAACGGTAAACCGTCTAAACCTTTCGTTGGCGTGCTGAGCGCCGGCATCAATGCGGCCAGCCCCAATAAAGAGCTGGCAAAAGAATTTCTGGAAAACTACCTGCTGACGGATGCGGGTCTGGAAACCGTCAACAAAGACAAACCCCTGGGCGCGGTGGCGCTGAAGTCTTTCCAGCAAAAACTGGAAAAAGACACCCGTATCGCCGCTACCATGAACAATGCGCAAAACGGCGAGATTATGCCCAATATTCCGCAGATGGCGGCCTTCTGGTACGCCATGCGCACCGCCACGCTTAACGCCCTCAGCGGTCGGCAAACCGTCGATGCCGCGCTGAAGGATGCGCAGTCACGTCTGAATAAATAAACCTTATAAAGCGGGCCGGTAAAACGGGTCCGCCTCTTGCCGTTGAGGAAATCGGGTCATGTCAGAAAAACCGCAAGCGGGACGGCATCGTGCGTTGTTGAAAGGTCTGGTGGTGGGCATGTGCTGCCTGCTGGTCGGCTACCTGTTAGTGCTGATGTACGCCCAGGGGGAATACCTGTTCGCCCTGCTCACGCTGGTGATCAGCGGACTGGGGATCGGAATTTACAGCCAGCGCCGGGCTTACGCCTGGCGCTATGTTTATCCGGGCCTGGCCGGAATGACACTGTTTGTGTTGTTTCCCCTGGCCTGCACGGTGGGCATTGCTTTCACCAACTACAGCAGCACCCATCAGCTGAGTCAGGAACGGGCGGAGCAAGTCTTACTCAGCCGACACTATCAGGACGGCGCAGGTCTGAATTTTTCGCTGTTTGCGGTAAACGATCGCTGGCAGCTGGTCCTGACGAACAGCGCAGATAATCAGTCCTGGGTTTCCGCGCCCTTTTCGTTTGCGGCGGTCGGAAACCTGAAGATGGTCAGTGGGCCGATTCCAGACGGAACGCGCGCGTCGCTCCGTGTCATTACGACGCATCGCCAGGCCCTGGGGAAGATCCGCGCTGAAATGCCGGATGGTCGTGAACTGGTGATGAGTTCGCTGCGTCAGTTTTCCGGCACACGTCCGCTTTATCAGGTGGTGGATCGTGACACGCTGAAAAATCAGCAAAGCGGCCTTCGCTATCGGGCAAACCCGGAAACGGGGTTCTACCAGGCGATCACTGCGCAGGGGCAATGGGGAAATGAAGAGTTAAGTCCCGGCTTCACCGTAAGCGCGGGCTGGAAAAACTTTGTGCGGGTGTTTACCGATGAGGGGATTCAAAAGCCCTTCCTGGCGATTTTCGGCTGGACGATGATCTTTTCCTTACTGACGGTGGTGTTGACGGTCGCTGTCGGCATGGTGCTGGCCTGTCTGGTGCAATGGGAGGCGCTGAAAGGCAAAGCGATTTATCGCGTCCTGCTGATTCTGCCATATGCCGTGCCCGCGTTTATCTCCATCCTGATTTTCAAAGGGCTGTTTAATCAGAGCTTCGGCGAAATCAATGTGCTGCTCAGTACGCTGTTTGGGATCAAACCGGCATGGTTTAGCGATCCCACGCTGGCCCGCACGATGTTGATCATTGTGAATACCTGGCTGGGTTACCCCTACATGATGATCCTGTGCATGGGACTGCTGAAAGCGATCCCAGAGGATTTGTATGAAGCCTCTGCGATGGACGGTGCGGGCCCGCTGCAAAATTTCTTTTTAATTACGGTGCCGCTGCTGCTGAAGCCGTTAACGCCGCTGATGATTGCCAGTTTTGCCTTTAACTTTAATAACTTTGTACTGGTTCAGTTGCTGACCAATGGCGCACCTGACCGACTCGGCACGACTACACCGGCCGGTTACACCGACCTGCTGGTGAACTACACATGGCGCATCGCGTTTGAAGGCGGCGGCGGGCAGGATTTTGGTCTGGCGGCCGCGATTGCGACGCTGATTTTCCTGTTGGTTGGCGCTCTGGCGGTGCTGAATCTGAAAGCTGTCCGAATGAAATTTGATTAAGGAGACGTTATGGCTATGGTGCAACCCAAATCGCAACGGTTGCGTCTGCTTCTGGCGCATCTGCTGCTGCTGACGTTTATCGCGGCAATCGTCTTTCCGCTGCTGATGGTCGTGGCCATCTCGCTGCGCGCCGGTAACTTTGCCACCGGCAGCCTGATCCCCGATCAGATCTCCTGGGAGCACTGGCGGCTGGCGCTGGGGTTCAGCGTCCAGCACGCCGACGGTTCCGTTACGCCGCCGCCCTTTCCGGTGCTGTTGTGGCTCTGGAACTCCGTGAAAATTGCCGCGATCAGCGCACTGGGCATTGTGGCGCTGTCCACCACCTGCGCCTATGCCTTTGCCCGTATGCGCTTTAAAGGCCGTGCCAGCCTGTTGAAAGGCATGCTGATTTTTCAGATGTTCCCGGCGGTACTGTCCCTGGTGGCGCTCTATGCCCTGTTTGATCGCATTGGACAATACGTGCCGTTTATCGGCCTGAATACTCACGGCGGTGTGATTTTCGCCTATCTGGGTGGTATTGCGCTGCATGTCTGGACGATTAAGGGCTATTTCGAAACGATTGACCGATCGCTGGAGGAGGCCGCTGCCCTTGACGGTGCCACGCCGTGGCAGGCATTTCGTCTGGTGCTGCTGCCGCTGTCCGTGCCCATTTTAGCCGTCGTGTTTATTCTGGCTTTTATTGCCGCCGTGACGGAAGTGCCGGTAGCGTCTTTACTGCTGCGCAACGTGAACAGCTATACGCTGGCCGTCGGGATGCAGCAGTACCTCAATCCGCAAAATTATCTGTGGGGGGATTTTGCTGCCGCTGCCGTGCTCTCTGCCATTCCGATTACCCTGGTGTTTTTGCTGGCGCAACGCTGGCTGGTTAATGGCCTGACCGCCGGTGGCGTTAAAGGCTGACTCATTTGCCACTGCTGTGCTCGTGTTGGCGGCCACTGGCCGCCTTTTTTAGTTGTCTTCTGTCAGATCGTCATAAACGGCACGCAGGCGCATACGCAGATACAGCACGGCTTTGTGCTTGCGCGACAACAGAGTCTGAACGCTTACGCCGGTGGCGTGAGACAGTTCTTTGTAACTTATGCCCTGCAGCTCTGTTTTATCGAACACCTCAAACTGCGCTGGCGGCAGTTCAGACAGTGCCGCTTCCAGGGCTTCCCAAAGCAGCCCCCTGAGATAATCGTCTTCGGGCGTTTGCGGCGTGCCAAACAGGGTTTCCGCCAGTTCGACGTCTACCGCCTCCTCCTCATCATCATCCTGCACGTAAGGAAAAAGCGGCAGTTCTCGTTTCTTACGCGCCCGGTCGGTCATTTCATTACGCGCCGCCCGAAACAACCACGCCGAGATATTCTCTACAGGTTGTTCTACCCCGATCAGCTGACAGGTCACTTCCTGCAAAATATCCTCAGCCTCATCGCGAACGGCGATGCGACCCCGGATAAAAGCGTGGAGTTTTGTTTTGCAGCGTTCAAGCGCTTTTACCAGTGATGCGGTTTGCAATGCGCTGGCCTTCATCGTCATTACTCTGTCCGGGTGTCAGAATGAGTGTCCGCAGACGGTGGCTGCTCTTCCCGGCATCTGTCCCGACGGTGGTGAGCACGATGGCCGAACCCTTCACGCCGTTGCTTCATAAATTCATCCCGTTCTTCCGGTGTCATCTGCATCCAGCGCTCATGCATGCGCCGCCGCGCCTTGCCAAACATCCCCGGTCTGATGCCCAGGCCGCCAAACAGAATCCGGCACAGCAGCAGCAGTCCGGCGGCCTGCCAGAAACCAATTGTTTTAACGCCTGTGATGGCAGGCAGTATGGCATTCCATAGTGTCATGACCAGCAGACACAGCACGACAATTAACACGCCCCCGACAATGAACGCCTTTGGCAGGCGGTGCCTGCCCATGCCGCGAGAAGGGTGAAACGGGTGATTATCGACATTTCTCATAGTTGTATGACCTCAGCAGTGATGAACATGATGAGGTAGACGAATGAGCCCGCAAAATATTGCTGGCTCGTTAAAAAAAATTTGTTGAGTGTGGAAGGTGGCGGTCCGGTCTGGCATAAAACCGCGCTGCCGATCAGCACAGGCCGACCGGCAACGGGCAAGAGGTAAAAACCACGGGACCGAAAATCCCGCTCATGGTGACAACGTCACATCATGATTTACTCACGTGGTCGGGCGTCACTTTTTCGACCGCCCTGCCTTCAAGCACCGCCTTCACAACGGTAAAAACGTCGGTGTTATCAATATAGTCGCCCTGGTTGTAGCCTACATGCTTAGCATAGCCCGCATCGTTGCCACGCACGCGCTCCGCAAAGGCATCGGCCCCAACGCCTTTTGCCCACAGCGGCACAAGCGCGTTGGAATGGTTGCCGGTTGGACGGAATGAGATGCCGGGCACCATGCCTTTCCCTTTATTAATGACGGCCTGGAAAGGGATGCTCTGCGCATCGGGTCCCATTGGCATGCCGTTGTCGTGATCGGTCGTCACGATCAATAGCGTCTCGTTCCAGTTACTGTTTTTCTCTACCCATTCAATCACGGAGGCCACAGCGTTGTTGAAGTCTGCACTTTCTTCAATCAGGCGACCATATTCCACGCCGACGCAGTTGGGGTTGTAGGAATTCCCCCAGTCGCCTTTTTCACTGCATGCATTGCTGGTATGCGCGGACCAGTCAGTCGCACCGCCTTCGACCATCATAAAAAAGCCGTCGGGGTTTTTACTCAGGTGCTGAATGGCTCCCCGGGTCATCGTATTCAGGGTCGGTACCGTGGCAATAAACGCATCCCCGGACGGATTCGCCGCATCTTTGCCAACAATGGCGGCCTGACGGCCCTGCTGCAACGTGCCGTTGGGGGCAACGTTCGGCGATCCCAGTAACGGGCCGCTATGCACCAGCGCGCCACTGGCGAGGCGGGCGAACGCCTCAGTACTGCGCACCACTTTCCACGGCTGACCACCCGCAGGGGCCAGCTTGCCAGCGTTGAGCAATGTCCAGTCTGCTTCAGAGAGGTAACGGTGCGCATCTTCTCCGCACCCCACGGTGGTTTCGTTTGAAGCCAGATGCTGACAGTCGGTGCCGTTGGCGTTAAAGCCCGGCAAACCGGTTCCCATAATCAGATCCAGTTTCCCTGACGTCAGCATTTGTTTCGCAATCGCGTGATAATCGTTACGCGACGCGTTTTGTGCGCCAAAGGCGGCGGGCGTGGCGTGGGAGAACGGCACGCTGGTGACGACGCCTGTCGCTTTGCCCATGGCTTTCGCCGTTAGTGTGACAAAATCAACCGGTTGTCCGTTGTTATCGACGTTGATGGCGTTGTTATAGGTTTTAATTCCTGACGCCAGCGCTGTGCCGGCGGCGGCGCTGTCCGTAGGATTCACCGCCAGATAGTCGTAACCCCTGAACGGCAGATCCTTATTATCTGTTCGGGTTGTATCCCAGGCTTTCTGCGGATCGTAATTAACCAGAGAGGCATTATTGTGCGTGGCTTTTTTTGAGGCATTCAGGGGATAGGTTGTCATGGCATATTTTGCCGGAAACGCGGCATACGGCGTACTTTCACGGCTGCCATACTGCCAGTAGGCTGTTGCATCCCAGGTGCCCCAGCCTGCCCCGTCATTAATCATGATAATCACATTTTTGGCTTTCACTTCTGCCGCCAGCACGGCGGAGCTGGCGGTCATACCGCCCATTGCCAGCATAAGCAGACTGAGTTTACCCAGAGAAAACGCGGCAGCGGTACGGTAAAGACGTGGTTTGCGTGACATAAAACTCTCCCTATTATTGCGGCAAGCCCCTGACAGACAAGCCAGGTTTCAACCCATGTCAAACAATGTCTGTTTGTAACTTTGATGGCTGCGCAGTATTACGACGACGTGTGACAGTTTTATGAAGAAAATCCCCCTCCTGCTTCCCCCTGTCTGGCCATCGCTTTCAGTGTAACGGATAAAAAGCTTTTATATCAATGCATTGAGGCATCACTTTAAAAAACCTGCTGCAGAAAGCGTGCTGTGTAAAGCTCTGTAAGTGAGCACACGGATGACCCAACGTTAATGCCAGGGCGTACCGACTTCGTTTGTTAATTTGACGTTGGGATTTTGTATCTTAATTTCACAACCTGTAAGCAGACACAAAAATCCTGCCAAATTTCAGCTCAAGTGTGGCGGAAGCTTTCATAAGCATCTGATTAGCAAGAAAAGCCAAATTCATTTACTTGAAAAGGTATTTGATAACTTCTGCCGACAGTATTTAACACGGCAATAAAACGTAAGCACATAGCAAACCCGTAACGATCACTGTCGCGTCGTTTGCCCGTGATAGCGATACATTCCGATATTCAGGAGCATTAAAATGAAAGCACTTGTTCAGGATCTTTTGTCTATCTTCTCTCCTCAGACAGTCAGCCCTGTGTTTATCCGTAGCGGCTTATCTCAGGAAGAAAAAAATGCCATCACCCCGATGGGCGTAACGACGGTGACCTGGGCGACCTCAATGCAGGAAGTGACTGATGCGCTGCTGCGCAAAGCCACTGAGGCCGGTGCTGTGGGTTACCACATTACCCAGGTTGATTCTCACAAACCCGGTAATGACCAGCAGCATATTCTGGAAGCGACCGCGACCCTGTATGCGCTGGATGAGAAGGCATTGCAGAGAGCACACTAGTGACATCTCCATCTTCGCAACGCGTTTTTAGCCCTTCCGAACCCTGCTGATTATCCGGATGATAACAGCAGGGTTTTTTGATCCTTTTCCTGCTGCTAACGCCTGCATAGTCTGCATTTTTAAACATCTCTCCGGTGTCTCATCGTGCGGTCTAAATCAGAAACTTAACTGTATGATGTAACTAATATCAGTTAAGGGATAAATTGTTTTGCCGCCTGTCGCCCCTGTTTTGCATTCAGCCACTATAGTTTTTCAACGTATTGATTCTCAGACATGAGGTTTTTATGAGCACGCTGTTTTCCACTTTTTCACTCGGTGAATTAACGCTCGATAACAGAATTGTTATTGCGCCAATGTGTCAGTATTCCGCTGAAGAGGGTTGCGCAACCGCCTGGCATCGTATCCATCTGGGGCAGCTCGCCTTTTCAGGGGCTGGACTGTTAATCATTGAAGCGACCGCGGTAGAAGATATTGGTCGTATCACCTACGGCGACCTGGGGTTATGGAATGATGACACCGAAGCCGCACTGGCGGCGGTATTAGCGGACATCCGTCGCTATTCCGATATGCCGATTGGTATTCAGTTGGGTCATGCCGGGCGCAAAGCATCCTGCGACGTGCCGTGGGAAGGCGGCGAACACATCTCGCCTCAGAACGGTGGCTGGCAAACCGTGGCCCCTTCCGCCCTGCCGTTCAGTGAAGGCGATCATCCGCCCAGCGCAATGGACGCCAGCGCGCTGGCGCGTGTCAAAGAGGCGTTTGTCGCTACGGCAAAGCGGGCCGTTCGTCTTGGCCTTGAACTCATTGAGGTGCATGCCGCGCACGGCTATCTGCTGCACCAGTTTCTGTCGCCGCTTTCCAATGCCCGCGATGATGAATACGGCGGCTCACTGGAGAACCGAATGCGTTTTCCGCTTGAGGTCTTTAAAGCAGTACGTGAGGCCGTCCCGGCCGCCATTCCGGTGGGCGTGCGTATTTCTGCCAGCGACTGGGTTGGAGGCGGCTGGGATGTAAGCCAGTCCATTGCTTTTTCGCAACAGCTGGAAGCGCTGAACTGCGCCTATATCCACGTTTCCAGTGGGGGTTTGTCAGAACAGCAGCAGATCAGCGTCGGCCCGAACTATCAGGTCCCTTTCGCGCGGGATATTCGTCAGCAAATCGGTATCCCGGTGATTGCGGTAGGCTTAATTACCGAGCCGCAGCAAGCCGAAGATATTTTGCAGCAGGGGGAAGCGGATCTGGTCGCGCTGGCACGCGGTATGCTCTATAACCCACGCTGGCCATGGCACGCCGCTGCCGCATTCGATGCAACGGTGAAAGCGCCGCCGCAGTATCTGCGTTCTGAACCTCACGGCGCAAAAGGAACACTGACGCCGGACGAGTAAACCGTTATGGCCGCACAGCGTGCGGCCTTACTGATAGTGTTGAAGACAACGCTGTAGCGCCAGATGCGGGCCGGTCAGGGGCTGCCGTGTTGATGCGAAATGCGCCGCCGCCGGTGCCATTGACGTCTGCGCCAGCACAACCTGCTCCGCGCCCTGCTGCCAGGCCGCTTCAACCGCTTCTGTTACACAGGCAAGATAGCCGGTCTGATCCCCCGCTTTAAACTTCTGCCAGGCTCCCGGAATCAGAACGACCTCTGGCCGCCCGTTGGCACCGTGAAACAGTGCCCGCGTGGCGCCCAGCGTGGATTCAGCCGCACAAAGCACGACCGTTTGCCTGGGATTTTCGCGGACCGCCTCTGCCAGCATGCTGTCTGTGCGCCAGACCACGCACGGCGAAGATGCGTTTGTAAAGCTTTCAGCCACCGGTCCGAGCGTGGAACAGGTCATCAGAATGGCGTCAAAATGGGGTTGCAGACTCGCCAGCAACGCGCCGATCCGTGCATGAAGTTCAGGCGTCAGTCCGCCACTGGCTTCGGCCTCCGCCAGCAGGTGCGGCATCACCAGATGACTCAGTTGCAGATCTCCCGACGGCAACTGGCTCGCTGCATCGTCAAAGATGCAAATATTGCTGGCCGCAGTATGTAAACAGGCAATAGCGATCATGTGTGGGCTCGGCGTAAAAACAGGTTTTCATCATGCCATGGGCGACGCCAGATTCAAACGTCTCCTCTGTAAGAGAGAGCCGCACGCCAACCCACCAGCCCGTGTGGTAGCGCCTGCTTATTACTTATGCCGTCAGGCCTGCCATGCGGCATGCTGGATAACGATCCGATAGCCGTCCCTGTCCTGAAAGGTTGCGCCGTTTTTTGCCCAGTACGGGTTAAAAGACGTCACTTCAGTAAACCCGGCACGCGTCATTGCCTGACAACGTTGCTGCCAGCACGCCGCGTCCGGCAGATACAGCACCAGCAGATCGTCAACCGTTGTCGCGGGCTGGACAGGATGGTGCTGACAAGACGTAAACTCCAGATGCCAGGGCAAGGTCTTATCGCCCAGCATAATGCCGCTGAATCCGTCATGGTCCCTGAATTCCCCCAGTTTATGCAATCCAAGGCCAGTGCAGTACAGGTCTGCGCTCGCGGTCAGGTCACTGACCGGGCGCGCAATGCGCAGTTGTTGTATCACCATTGCTTCTCCTGATTCTGTAAAAAGGCTATTAATAGTGAGCGTGGATAACGACATAACAGTGAGGTTTATAATGTTTCTGCAGTCAGCACGTTTGTTGCTCAGAGCTATGCGCCCTTCCGACGACAAGGATCTGTTCCGTATTTATGGCGATCCTGCGACCAACACGTTTAACCCGGCGGGCCCGTATCCGAGCCTGGCGTTCGCGCAGCAGAAGCTGGCCGAGAGACTGGCCGCTTTTAAACGGTACGGATTTGAAAGCTGGGCGATATCGACGCGAGATGCGCCCGATACGCTGATTGGCTTTGGTGGGTTGAGCGTACGTAAGTTTGCCGGTGAGTTGACCAATAATCTCGGCTATCGCTTTGACACCCAGGCATGGGGTAAAGGTTATGCTACTGAGCTGTCACGTTTTGCCCTGGATTACGGCTTCAACAAGCTGGGGCTGGCGTCCGTGACCGCCTCGGTACGACGTCATCATCAGGCGTCAATTCACGTGCTGGAGAAAAGCGGGTTGCGCTACATCAAAGAGATTTATGACGTCGAAAATGCCCCGCCAAGCCTGTGTTATGCGATCACGCGTGAGCAGTGGCAGGCCGCACAAACCACTGCGGAACCTAAATGTTAGCAGGGTGAGCTGTTAATTAACCTGTGCGCAGACGAATGAGAACGCACCAGGATGTGTACTTATCGTAACGGTTATCGCCAGGTGAACTTGCATAATAAATATGATGAAGCAGGTTTGGGAAGATAATGATATGAGTAAGCCAACGCTGACAGTAGTACCTGATAAATGTCTGCCACTTAATTACAATTTTAAGAAATGGCAAAGAAGCTCACGGCTGGGCGAAATATGTCAGTTTCTCAAAGCATTTATTGCTGTCTCAGAGAGCATCAATACAGATTTGACACAGGTCTGAATACGTTCAATGATGGCTTCTCGTGGGCCACGCTTCCATTCATCGCTCAGGTAAAACGCGGCCTGAGAGGCTTCCATATGCGCCATATTATCGAAAGCCCGGATGAGGTAGTAAGCATCGACATCATGTGCAGAGTTGCCAAAAGCAATGATGTCGATTCCCGCTTCACGATGTAAAGGCGCGCTTTTCTCGACCATGATTTTATGAAAGTCTCGTCCAGTGCCTGGTTTCAGGCCGTACTGTAATAATTCGACTGCACGCATGCACCTCTTCCTCCTGATTTATATTTGTGCTTACCATACCATTCCGCACACAAAGCGAAATCAATAAACTTCACTTCTGATTGGTTATTCATTAAGTCTCGCCATAAATATGATGTAACAGAGGCTTCAGCATTCATACCCTATACGCCCAGACGAGTTCCTTGATAACAGGGTTTGCTGACGGTATGCGCGCATGTCAGCGATATGGCGCGCCATACGTTGTTAAAGCCAGTGGAAACAGCCCCCGCGCCGAACATAGTCGACGCCGGAGGTTTGTCCCTTCATCCCGTGCAGATCGCTGCTACACGTTGAGGGGATCATTTGCGATTCCGACGTCGACGTACGGTGAGCGCGGCACGTCGCTGTTGCTAACTGATAATCAGCCAAGCACATCCTGCACGCAGGCTTTAAACACTTTCACCCCAAGCGCCAGCGCGTCACGGTCAAAATGCATCTCCGGATGATGCAGACCTGGCGTCAGGTTGGCCCCCAGTCCCCAGAAGCCGCCTTTGATCTGTGGACGAAGACGCAGATAGTGAAAGAAGTCTTCACTGCCGGGTGTCGACTTCGGCGCAGTGAGGCCGGTTTCGCCAAATACGCTGCGAATACCGCGTGCGATCACGTCTGTGGCCTCGTCATGGATAATGGCGGCGGGCATCTCTTTCAGAATGCGGATCTCTGCGCGTGCGCCATAGGCGGCGGCGCTGCTCTCAATCGCGCGTACCACCTGCGGTTTAAGGGTAGCCATTGCTTCGTTCTCTGCCGCACGCAGATCCCAGCACACCTGCGCTTTATCAGGGATCGAGTTAGTCACGCCCGCATCACAGAGAAACCGTGTCGCTTTTGCGCTCCATGTCAGCGACGGAGCAAGATGAATGCCGTTCACCGCCTGCACCGCGTGCGCAGCGGCATCCAGTGCATTGACGCCCAAATGTGGCCGCGCGGCGTGCGCCGCTTTGCCGTGGAACATCACTTCCACGGTAGCGGACGCTGAGTAGTACATCGCCGGCACGGCCTGGCCCATCGGGCACTCCTCCAACGGGCGCAGGTGGAAGCCGAGCAACATGTCGACATCATCAAGCACGCCGCCTTCGGTCAGGGCAATCGCCCCGGTGCCCAGCTCTTCCGCAGGCTGGAAGATGAATTTTAACCTACCCTTTTTCACCAATCCTTCAGCCATCACCTCCTGGGCGGTGGTCAGTACGACGGTGGAGTGGCCATCGTGCCCACAGGTGTGACGCGCCACATGTTGGCCGTCAATGATATGCCCCAGCGCATCCATATCGGCGCGCAGCGCTAATGTCGGGCCAGGCTTACCGCTGTCCAGAACGGCGACAATACCGGTGGTGTTATTTACCTGGCGAGTGACACGGTAGCCCGCCGCCTCCAGTACGCCCGCGATATAGGCGGAGGTTTTAAACTCTTCGAACCCCAGTTCCGGGATTTGGTGCAGGTAATTAAAGTGCTCAAGTGTACGCGACACGTATTACTCCTTAGTGCTCAGGCAATAACGCGCATAATCAGCATGGCGATTACGGCATTGAGAATGCTGACCGCCATCAGTAACGGCCAGTACTTCTTCGGCACATCGGCCACGCCCAGCAGGCGCCCCATGTACTGGAGTTGCGAGCCCATCAAAAAGATGGCGGGCGCGAGAATGGTAATCTGGGCCATATCAAGCTGGCCTTTACTCAGCAGGCTGACGGCAACGCCGGTGCCCGCAGAGGAAGAGAGCCAGGCGGTTAACAGTACGGTGATCGCCTCGCCCGGCAGGCCAAAAAGCCCCATCAGCGGGGCGCAAATGTGCCCAATAATCTGCATCACGCCCAGCAAATTAAGCATTTCTGCGATGACATAGGCCATTAAGACATTTGGCATCAGATTATTAATGGCGATATTAAACCCTTTGCGCGCACCAATAACGAAAATATCAAACGGATTACCGGAGACTTTTGCCTGATTATTCATTGTCGAAATCTCGCTTATAAACAGTATTTAATGCCAGGCGAACCACGGCGGCACCGACGAATTTAAGAACAAACATTAAAATCAGCGGAATAATAATGGGGAGCGTTAATGAAGCGAACATCGCCGAGCCGATAGAGAAATAGTTATTAATCAACCCAGCACCCGAGTATTGCCACGAGCCCATAATCACCACATCTTTACGGGTGATTTTTTTGCTGTCATAGAGCTCTTTGGTTAATGCCGCGCCGGCATCGGTGCTTTGCAGATCGGTAATCAACGCAAGACCGGTATAACCCGGAATTCCGAGCAGTGGTTTTAACAGCGGAGTAAGTAATTTATGTGCCGCGCGAATCGCGCCGTAATGAGTGAAGATTTCCAGCAGGCCGAGTGCCAGCATTACCGTGGGCACCAGCGAGAGTGCAAAGAGGAAGCCGGCTTTGGCGCTCAGGCCGCCGCTGCCGATAAAGGTATTGGTTTCCGGCGTTTTCATGGTGCCGAACGCGCCACCTAACGTGGTAAAATCGAATGCACCCAGCCAGGCCATACCGTCAACTTTAAAAAAGAAGCCGGAAAAGACCAGCAGCACAATGATCAGTGAAATCCACGCGCCCGGCCCCACTTTCCACTCCTCTGTCGCTTCTTTATCTGGCTGCTTCAGTGTTTTTGATTCGCTCATATCATCTCTCTTTACATCTGTAATGGAAAAGTCCTGATACTAAGCAGGATCCATGCCTGAATAGCCCAGCCGTGAAATAAACCTCTTTTATTAAGATTTTTAGTGCAGTAAAACCCCTTCCCAAAAAAACATGAGAACGTCATATCCCTTTTCGGAAAAGTGTATTTTTCTCTGCCTGCCTAAAGGCGCAGGCAAATAACTTCTCACCGTTTTTGGGCGCACTTTTGGTGCAGTACGATGTTGTTCGCTTTTTTTCTTTTCTGACCAGCGAAAATTAACGGTTAATTTGATTATCACTATTTAAACAGCTTGATAAATAGCCGTGGAGTGATGTTATTGTTGCCTTAAGGTCAACAGTAACGAGGAAATGTGGCAGATGTTCCAGGATAAACAGGTGGGCTATCTGTATGAAGTCGGTAACCAGGGCGGCATTCGCCGCGCGGCAGATATCCTCGGGGTTAATGCGTCGGTCGTCAGCCGTCAAATCGCACAACTTGAGCGTGCGCTACAGCTTCCCTTGCTGGAACGGCGTGGGCGTAACGTGGTGTTGACCGAAGCGGGACGCCTGCTGGCAGAGGACTATTTTGTCAGCCGTATGCGGCGCGAAAAGCTGGAGAGCCAGCTTAAAGATCTGCGCCATATGCGCGGCGGAACGCTTTCGGTGCGCATTGGCGGCGGACTGATCACGGCGTTTATCGAAGGGGTTATGCGCGAATTTGCCCAGTCTTACCCGCAGGTGTTTGTCGATATTGTGGTCGGCAGCATGCAGGAGATGATGAACGATATCGTCAGCGGCGAAGCGGATATGGCGCTGGCGTTTGGTCCGATTGGCACACCGGAACTGAAGCGGCACAGTTTTAAGTGGGGGCCGATCTGTGCCGTCGTCGCGCCGCAGCATCCTGTCGCCAGTCTTGCCAGCATCACCATTGAAGCGTTGACTGCTCACCCGCTTATCGCCCTCACAGAGAACTTCGGCCTGCAGCGGCATATGAACGCGATGTTCAAAAGCCAGGGCCTGCAGTTTCATCCGGCTTACCGGTGTAACCTCTTCTCGACCGCCATGAACCTCAGTCAGGCCGGGCTCGGCGTCTCATTTATGACGGCCCACGCCGCCGCCGACCCCATTCGCCAGGGCACACTTGTCGCCGTGCCAATCGATCACCCGATTGCCAGTAGCGCTCAGTGTCACCTGTTACGGAACTCCGACAGGCGCTTTACCCCGGCAGCCCATCATATGTGGCGACTTCTGCATAATGCGTTTCGCGACAGATAAAAGCAGAGACAGCCGTAAGGGCTGGATGTCATGCGGAACGCAGAAACATCAGGACAGCGAAGATGGCTGAAGCCAGCGGTGAGCAAGGAGAAGCGATAAAACGTTGAGCCAAACAGTCAGTACTGAGGCAGTAACAGCCTGCGAGGTATCGCTTAAAAGCCCGGCGTGAAGGGGGGAATACCTTCCCCCTCATGCCGGACAGATGACTCAGCGTGGTGGCGTGAGCAATTCCCGTTCTATCCGCTCGCGGGTCTCAACGGCCTGATATTTCATTTTTTCCGGGTAACCGAACAGCGAAGCGGCCACGATAGGTTCGCCACCCACTTTGAACGTCTGCTCTGCAAACTTCATTTCCCGCAGGGTGCGGAACAGCGTCTCAAAATCCACCTCGCCTTCTCCGATGCCAACATGCTGATGAATGGTCGCATCGACACCGGGTGGATTGACAATGTAGCGGCAATGTTTGGTGTGATTCATCGTATCGGCAATGAGAACATGAGAGAGATCGTGCCCCGCATGACGAAGCATCCTCTCTACGTCCCCTTTTCCTTTATCGTAAAAAAAGGTATGCGGGACGCTGTAAACGTATTTAACGTTATCGCTCCTGAATGACCTGACCATATTGACGGTTTCGTCGCTTTCTTCGCAGAAGTCCCATGGATGCGCCTGTATTTCTACACGGATGCCTTCACGTTCGAACAGCGGAAGCAGTGTTTCCATCGAGCGGTAAAACATCTCATCGCAGATTTCAGGTTGATTAGGATCGCCCGCCAGTTCGGTATTAATAACCTGAACCCCCATTTCGACGGCGATTTCAACGAGGCGTGTCCAGTTTTTTACCGCCGCCTGTCGGCGCAGTTCATCCGGGCCAGACCATCGGTAAACACAAATGAAAGAGGAAATTTCAACGCCCGTTTCGCGCAGGGCCTTCTTATACTCCGCAATGATTTCGCGGCTTGCGCGGGGATGCTTATAGAACGGATTAATTTCCGGATGCGGAGACTGCTCGATGTACTTGTAGCCCCATTCCGACACCTGACGGACCATTTTGGTGATACCCAGATCTTTGATTACATCTACGTCGAATGCAATTTTCATTGATGCCACCTTTACGTTATCTCATGCTGCCTGAGTCGGGTTTCAGGCAGAGAAAGTCACTTAATCGCAAATCTCATCCTCAACAGAATGATGCGCTCAGACCATTTTTCACGACAGCCAATATCAGCATTCCACCCACGTCGAGCCGGATTCGGCTGAGCGGACACAGTTTTCCACCCATTTGACGCCCGCCAGCCCCGCATGCACATCGGGATACCAGAAATCTTTCAGGAAGGCGTCGTCACCCCGATCGGTGGCATCCATGGCCAGCGCGAAACGTCTGTAGAGGTTTGACCAGGCTTCGAAAAGACCTTCCGGATGTCCCCCTCCGATACGGTCATCTGCACGCGCGGCCGGGTGAAGATAGTCCATGCCCCTTTCCAGGATGCGTACCGGCTCGCCCTGAATTTCAAACCGGAGCTGGTTCGGCTGTTCATCCCACCACTCGATACTGGCTTTAGCGCCGACGATGCGCACTTTTTGCCCATGCATGGAGCCGCAGTTAACGGCGGAGGCCCACAGACTGCCGACTGCGCCATTCTCATATTCCATCAGGACAAACGCGTTATCTTCGAGGGGAGCACGGCTTTTAACAAAGCTCTGCCGCGAGCACAGCAGTCGCCTGATTTTTAAGGCGGGAGCCATAGTTTCAGCGATGCACAACGGATGGGTTGCCAGGTCCCCCAGCACGTAACTGGGTCCGACAAAGCGCGGGTTAACGCGCCAGCTGGTACTGGCGTTATTTTGTTCAACGGATTCGTTGTGAAAACCGTGTGCAAACTGCATGTTAACAATGCGGATGTCGCCAAGAAGTCCCTCCGTAATCATTTCTCTGGCCTGGAGAATGAGCTGATGACCGGTATAACCATACGTCACGCCGATGATCTTGTTTTTATCCCGGCTCAGTTTCGCCAGATGCTCAGCCTCTTCGACCGTGAAGCACAGCGGCTTCTCACATATCACATGAAGTCCGGCTTCAAGCGCGGCGCAGCAGACAGCAAAATGCGTGTTGTTTGGTGTGGCGATGGAGACGGCCTGAATACCGTCCTCGCGTTGTCCTTCTGTAGCAAACAGGGTTTCGTAGTCGGCATAGCACCGGTCTGGTGAAAGGCCCAGTGCCTCACCAAAGGCGCGCCCACGTGCGGCATCGATATCGAACGCGCCGGCGACTAACGTAAAGGTATGATCACGGAGTGCCGATGAGCGGTGAATGTAGCCAATCTGACTGGTTCCGCCACCGCCGACCATGCCCCACCGAAGTGATTTTTCGAGCGGTTTAATGCCGTTAATCATGATTATTCTCCTCAGAAACCGACGGAATGCAGATAATGCAGACTGGCCGTGACATCACGCAGGCTTGTATCCGCATCACGCGGATCTCTTTCCTGTTCAATGGTTATCCAGCCCTTGTAACGACGCTGGCGCAGAAATGCATGAACGTCCGGATAGTGGATGGCACCGCTGCCAAGAGGACACATGACGCCCTGGGCGCAGGCGGTGAAAAAATCCAGCCCTTCTTTAACTGCCCGGCGCCAGACAGCCTCGTTAACATCCTTGAAGTGCAGGTAATCAATCCTGTCCCAGTAACGTTCCAGCGTAGCCACCGGCGCCATGCCAGCGTAATACAGATGGCCGGTATCCAGGCAAAGCCCGGCTACGGTATGGGGAATATCGTGGACCAGCTTTTCCAGTTCATCGGCAAACTCAATGCAGCCACCAGCATGGGGATGAATGACCGGCCTGACACCGTACGCTTTCCAGGCAATCTCACTCAGAATGGTGATATGTCTTATCATCGTCTGCCAGTCACTGGGATTAAGCCGCGGGGCCTTTTCTGACTGACCGGCTGTGGCGGCACGTTCAGGATCACCAAAGTCGATGATGACAAGATAAGGTGGCGATGCCCCCTCATTGACAGCGTCAGCCTGCCGGGTAACGGCGCTCAGGTTGTGGCAGATCTTATGGGTCAGATCGATCATTGCCGGGAAGTTTTCTTCACTGACTAAATCGTCGAAAAGGGTGCCGGCAATAACAGACAGCTGATGTTCCTCAAGTGCAGACGTCAGGGCTTCGGGCTCAACAGGCAAGTATCCCCATGGTCCCAGCTCCAGACTTTTGTATCCGGCGAGCGCGGCCTCTTTTAGCACGCTCTGCCAGGGGGGAAGAAACGGGTTTTTCGGGTCGTCCACTCCCCAGCTACAGGGTGCAGTCGCGATGGAAATGGTCATGGTTTTTCTCCGGATGCGGCAACACAGGTAAGCACTGACATGCAGGCGACAAATGCCTGACTCAGTGCGCGCAGTATTGCGCCGGTTTTTTGATACCAGCAACCCTCCTTCGTGGATTATTTGATAGAGATCATGATTTTTTTAAATCATATTATTGATAGATTTACATCAAATTCAGACAGCACAACCCTCTGCGTGATACGTCGTGAGACGTCAGATATTTTCCCGGGTAACCAGATCGAAGGGAACGGTAACAGAGAGAGGATTGCGGTCGGTTTCCTGATACCTGCGGATAAAAACAGAGACGATCGTCTCAGCCACAACATCGATACGGTGGCGCATCATCACATCGACATGCCCCGCGATAAGCGCCATTTCATCGCCGATGAACGGGCCATGGCAGAGAATTTTTATATCATGTCGCGCGCTTTCACAGACCGCCTTGATTACGCCCTCTATGCCACCGCACGGCGCATAAATCATGGCCACACTGGGATGGTTTTTTAGCAGTTGGCTGGCAGCCAGATAGCCCCCACTGATGCTTTCCCGCGTCTGTAACGGCTCAAGCACCACCGCATCTTGTCTGTTCTCGCGCAGGTACGAACGGAAGCTTATTTCACAGCTTTCCTGGCAGTTGAAACGGTGATCGCCGAGCAGCACACCAATAACACTGTCTTTTTCCATCATGCGCTCAGCAAACCATCCCGCTGTACGCCCTGCTTTCAGATTATCGAGACCGATATAGCCCGCCTGACCACAGGGAGAAAGATCGGAAAACAAAGTGAAAATTTGCACGCCTGATGCGGATAGTTGCTTAATGGTGTGCCGTATAAGAGGATGATCGAGCGCAACTACTCCAATGATATCGACGCGTTTTGCCAGAGCTTCAAGAGACGACACGACTTTCTCCACGTCATGTATATCAGCCCACACAAACGCCGGCTCTGTCGCCAGTTTTCCGTCCGCATACCGGCGGATTTCCTCTGACAGCACCTGGTAAAACGAATAATCACTGGGCAGCAGAATAAACCCGGTGCGCACCGCGCTTTTAACCGCCGTGGCTTCTGGCGTCATCACCTTACGCAGATCTTCCCGGTAACCGAGCGCTTCCGCTGCGCGCAGAACACGGTCCCGGGTTTCCTGCTTTACTGACGCTCTGTTATTTAGAACACGATCAACGGTAGCCACCCCGACACCCGCCGCTCTGGCTACCGCTGACATGGATATTTTTTTCATTACACAGCCCGAGATGATAGATTTCTATCATCTTAAACACAAAAAGTGTGCAGCAGCAAAATACTTCTGCTGCTTTACGGCGTTTTTTACAGGATGACGCATTGGCAGAAAGTGACCGCCCCATGACAGCAGGCAGAGAAAACGTGGATGTAGGTTATTCAGCAGAATGCGTGATTAACATTCCAGTCCGTGCGGTTTCATACACCAGTCCCGGCAGGCAGCATTACCCCAGAAAAACACCCTAAGTTTTCCCCTGTGTATTAGTGGCTGTCCTGTGTTTTAGCCGGGAAATGTGTGAAAAGTTTCAAACACCACAAAGCTCGTGAGCACGTAATTTCCATTCCTCAACCTGAGTGGGGTGGTCAAAAGAGTAATAGACGTTAGCGTTCTCAGGCAGGATATTATGCAGTGCCTGCATGCAGTTGGCCTCACAGGGTCGCAATTCAATATAGGCAGCCGTGATGGGTATGACATCATCGCTGGAAAAGCGCTCAATGCGTTCTATCGCAGCAACGAGTGCAGCCATTTCGCCATGCAGCCTTACCCAGTTATTAGTATAGATTCCTGGTGGCACGCTTACCTGCATCCGACTGTTTCCGAACGCATAACGAATATTACCCCGTAGCCGGTACTCGACTACTGCACAGCAGGACTCAGGACCGAAACCAGGCTGTTTCACTAAATTCTTTTTGTTCTCCAGCGTGCGCCTGACAATCGGATAACCGGATCTAAGGGTGTATTCAGTTTTTATCAGTTGCATCAGCGCTTCCTTTACTTGACCATTGTTAATCAATGATATGGGGTTCCGGCGCAAAACTCCATAAGAACAGGACTCTCAGGGGCTGGAAAATTAAGGTCTGCTTAATCATAACCAGAGGGACTGAGTGATGACAGCCGAGCCCTGCTTTTGCCTTACGGCTTCACCAGCTAGCCGCTGCTCTGCATCTGGTTCATATCTGTGGTTCAGATTCAGCCAGTTCTTTATCGTTCGGCTCTGTAAGTATTACGTCTGTAAGGGAAAACCTAATGATGATTTACCATTATGATCAGGAAAATCCATGGCTGTGTCTGAAGAGGTATGTTTCGGCCTGAAATCCTGCACAGGCCAGTCCGGTTAAATCGTAAGGTCCGGTTTGCGCTGTGAGTTCAACGGGTCGATGAAACGCGCTCCTTTATCAGGGGGGCGTTGTGTAAACATCCGCCTTATAACTGATCGCGCTAAATACCAGGTTCATGAACGACGTAGGGCACAAGGTAAAACTGTTCTATTGCTTTATAAGTCATGCCTGATCTTTGCATCACTCGCTGAGAGGAAGCATTTTCAGGAGCGGCAACAGTCACTAAACACGTTACCTCAGCAGCAAAACACTACCAGTCAGCGTCAACCATTGCCTCAGGGGCGTCCTGTCATACCTGTTACTGAAAATTGTTCCCTGACCCAGTCAGCAAATAATCGTATACGGGGTGCCAGTTGGCGGTTCTCCGGCCAGGCAATATGAACCGGGAGTTCATCAACCTGCCAGTCATCAAACAGCCTGATAAGGTCCCCCTCTCTCAGCGCGTCTGCCACCAGAAAATCATAGGTCGTTACGATGCCCAGGCCCGCGCGCGCCGCACTGAATGCCGCGTAAGCGTCGTTGACGGATATCTGAAACGGACCGCTAAGCGGAAACGATTCGCTGGCTTTCGTCAGTTGATGCTCAAAACGTCTGCCGCTCTGTGGGGAACGCACCTGAATATGATGAAAGTGCACTAACTGCGTGGGATGGGAGGGCTTACCCTCTCTTTTAAGGTATGCGGGCGCGGCGCATACCACCATGGGCAGTGCTCCCAGAGAGCGGGCAACAAGCGAGTCATCGTGAAGTCGTCCTATGCGTATCACGCAGTCAAACTGATTTTCAATGAGATCGCTGGTTCGGTTGCCCACGCTTGTGATGATCTGTAAATCCGGGTAGCGGTCCATGAAATCCCCCAACCTCGGAATAATCAGGCAGTATGCCAGCGCACCCGGCATGTCTACCCTGAGCTGGCCACGCCACGTTCCAGCCGCTCCCGAAACGCTGCTGTCCAGTTTTTCCGCCTGGATAAGTAATGCCTGCGCGCCCTTGTGGTAAACCTCACCCTGTTCCGTGAGGCTTAGCCGTCGTGAAGAACGATGTAAGAGTTTTACACCCAGCTCATTTTCGAGGGCCTGAATCTGCCGTGTCACCGTTGACTTGGGTAACCCGAGACTTTCCGCAGCACGGGTGAAGGCTCCGGTTTCAACGACCTGTAGAAAGCTGCGTATCGCAGAAAATTTATCCATGCCCCGCCTTATTGTTGCTGTATCTGCAATTTAAGTTTGCCCGGCGCCCGATTGTTCATTACGCCCACAACCCTGAATATAAGGCCATCCAGTCCATTCCCCCAACGGAAAAGCACATGAGCAAGCTGTTAACCTGGCACGTCGCCGGTGCAAAAATCACAAAGATTCCAGAGCAACAGAGCAACGGCATTCCCGTGTCGTACCTGTTTCCACAGTGGGATCGTCAGTCAGCCTTGCGTTTTGCTGAACACATTCAACGTCATGATCTGGATTTTACAGACGAGACCGTGTCGCTCAGCACACACAGCTGGCTGATTGAAAAAGACGGTAAGGTCATCATCCTCGACACCGCATCGGGTAACGGCAAAAAACGCCCTGGCAATGCAAAGTTTCATGAAATGAACAGCCACTGGCTGCATGCGCTGCGAGCGGCAGGCGTTGAGCCTGAGCAGGTGGATGCGGTCGTTTTAACGCACCTTCATGTCGATCACGTCGGCTGGAATACTGTCTGGAAGAAAGGTCAGTGGCGCCCCACTTTTCCGAACGCCCGCTACTACTTCTCCGCAGATGAATACCATTTTTATCAGAACCCACTTAATGTCATGCCGGAAAGCACAGGTGCAATGGATGACAGTGTGTATCCGGTCGTCGCTTCAGGGCAGGCCGTGTTTCTGGACAGCGCCGAGACAGAGGTCGTTGCCGGGCTGCAGATTCACAGAACACCGGGGCACAGCGTTGATCACCTGGCATTCAGTTTCTCAGACGGCGGTGAGACGGCCCTGTTCTGGGGTGACGTCGTGCACAGCCCGCTTCAGATATGCCTCCCCGAGTGGAACAGCCGCTACTGCGAATTTCCTGATACGGCAAAAAAATCCCGGACAGTGATGATGAATTTTGCTGCTCAGACCCGAGCGCTGGTTTTTACCTCTCACTTTCCGGACAGCTCGGCAGGACGGGTTCTCAATACAAACGGCCAGTTAACCTGGCAGCACGCCTGACAGGAGAATATCATGACAAACATACCACCGCTGTTCAGCGAAGCTTTCGCCATCCCCTCCGATACCAGAGACATTTCATTGTGGCTGCGTCACAGGCGGCGCGCTGATACTACCGACTTTGATGCGGCACAGACGGTTCTGCTGATGCACGGCGCCACTTTCTCATCGGGAAGTCTGTTTGATACACCGCTTGAGGGGGAATCTTTCCTTGATTACCTTGCCGCAGCCGGTCTGGATGTCTGGGCAGTGGATGTGCGTGGATACGGCCGCGCATCGAGACTACCTTCTTTCTCTTTGCCTGCGCGGGAAAATCCGCCGTCAGCGCGTGCTGAAACCGCAGTAAGGGACTTAGGAAGTGCGGTTGATTACGTTCTTGCACATCATGGACTGACGCAGTTGAACCTCATCGGGATGTCATGGGGAGGAACGGTGGCGTCGCTTTACACCACACGGAATAGCGCTAACGTGCGGCGTCTGACGCTTATTGCGCCACAGTGGATTCAGGACGGTAAATACGCGCTGGATCCCGGCGGCGAAATGGGCGCATGGCGCGATATTGACATTGATGCAGTGGAATCACGCTGGCTTCAGGCCGCGCCAGACAATAAAAAGAACAGCCTTATTTGTCCCGGCGGATTTATGCAGTGGGCCCGGCAAACAGTGAATGAGGAACCCGATCCGGTTTTGAGAGCCCAGCGCAAAATCCGGGTTAGCAACGGTCCGATTCAGGATACACGGTGTTACTGGGCAAAAAATAAAGGCGTCTACGATCCCGCCGACATCCGCGTCCCCGTATTGCTCTTACATGGTGAATGGGATCGTGATGTACCTGTGAATGCAATCCAGGACTGGTTCCTGCGAGCGACAGGCACCCCCTGGAAGCGCTGGACAGAAATCGGTGAAGCCACACACATGATGGTGCTGGAGAAAAACCGACATCAGGTGTTTGAGCTTACCCGCTATTTTATCAGTCAGGTTCTGGATATTTAATGAGGCCTGTATCACTCAAGCCTCATGTTCAGAAAAGTATCGTGCCAGACAACATCCGCTTCAGGCACAAAGCAACCACTGAAACAGATTAAGGTCCGTCAGGTGCGAAAAGGGGAATTTCGCCCTGCCCGCTGTTGATACAAATAAAAAGCATTTCGGCTAACCTTTCAGCAAGCAGTTGTCAGAAGCTGACCGGCATTTTTCCAGCTGATTCTGAATACCTGGGCATTATCTGATGAAGGCATATCGGATAATGTTCTCTCCACAATGGTGCCCCCGAGGCGCTGATAAAAAGCTGTTGCCTGGGTGTTATCTTCAAACACCCACAAATAGAGCGGTGACTCATCATCCCTGCTCTTGACCCATTCGGCTGCGCGCCAGAGAAGTTGTTTTCCTACACCGTGACCACGTAGTGAAGAGCTTACATGCAGGCTGTCTATATAACAGCCCCATTGCGCATCATAGTGGAGCTTAATACATATGAAGCCTTCAACCTTTCCATCATATTCAGCTACAAACACTGTTTCGCTTTCATTGCTCTGATTCAGTGCTGAGCGCCAGTGTGAAAGTCGATCTTCCTGCGCCTGATTTTCAAGGAAATCCGCAGACATCACTTTCGTGTAGGTATCTCTCCATCCGGCGGTGTGCAGATGTGCTATTGCATCGGCATCACTGCGCTGAGCCTGTCTTAAGTGAATCACTGTTACCTCTCACAAACGCAATGGCGTTTCATGTTAGCAAAATCACATTCAGTCGAAAATCAGCTTACCCGGTCAAACCATACATCACATCTTACGCAAGGATGAAAATGAATCTGGAAAACTCATGGTGACAGAGTGCTTAGCTCATACGTAAATGTCCGCTTCTGATACAAAGCGGACATCCACATAAAGCATTGTCAGGAAACGTGGGGCTTCATTAATCAACATTTTTCGATGCTGGCCTGTAAAACTGAGCGCGCATCGCAACAGGATTCAACATTACGACTCTTCAGCAAATCTCTTCCGCCTGTCTGGTATCGTACATCAACTGAGCCCGTTCCATTTCCGCTCCATGTTTTAGCGCCCATCCATACAGCGCACTGAATGGCTCCTGAAGCGTCTGTGCCAGCGGTGTAAGGCTGTACTCCACGCTCACTGGTGAAGTAGGCAGCACCTTTCGGAGCACCAATCCATTGCGCTCAAGCCGCTTCAGCGCATCAGACAATGCTTTGTGCGTAATACCCTCCAGCCGGCGACGGAGTTCGTTGAAGCGCACAGGTTCATTACAAAGCACAGTGAGAATTAAAATTGACCATTTATTGGTTATGTTCTCCAGAACCGGCCGCGTTTTCCCTATTTCTTTCAGGTCATTACAATCAGTTTGAGACATGGCGATATATTCCCCGATACCTGATATAAATAAAGTGCGTAATTGTTATTAAGTTTACAAATTATATCATCTGTTTTCCACCCTGACAGGAGAGAGCAGATGAGTAGATTAGAGAATAAAGTTGCCCTGATACTCGGCGGTGCAAAAGGCATTGGTCTGGCTATCAGCCAGCGATTTGCCAGTGAAGGTGCCACAACCTGGCTGACCTCACGCCGTAATGAGGAGTTAGAAGCAGCCAGTCAGACCATAAAGGGCACTGCCAGGCCAGTCCGAGCTGACGTCAGCCAGATAAGTGAACTGACGCGAATACTCGATTTAATCAAGACAGAATCCCGCCAGATAGATGTGCTGGTCATCAACGCCGGCATGGCCGAATACTCGACGATTGATGACGTCACGCCGACACATTTTGATTCTGTTTTTGGCCTGAATGTGCGCTCACCGCTTTTTGCTCTGCAGGCAGCCCTTCCTCTGATGAAGGAGGGAGCGAGCGTCGTTTTGATAGGTTCGGTTGCCGATGTGATTGGCACGCCGGGATATGGCGTATATGGTGCCAGTAAAGCAGCACTTCGTTCTTTTGCCCGCACATGGACACGTGAACTCTCCGCTCGTGGCATCCGCGTTAATGTTGTCGCCCCCGGCCCTGTCGATACGGAGATGATGCGTGCAGCCTCTGAAGAGCTACGTAATGAGATAATCAGCACCATTCCCTTATCAAGAATGGGCAGACCTGAAGAAATTGCCAGTGCCGCCCTGTTCCTTGCAAGTGATGAAAGCAGTTATATAGCCGGAGCAGAAATCTGTGTGGATGGTGGCATGACACAGGTATGAGGCATGGCGTTCAGTTTAACTAAGATCAGAGAAAAGCTGTACGAGAAACGAACCGGGCGACGACCCGGTTTTTCTTTAGCCAGATGGCTGTGCCCAAATTCCCGTTTATTAGTATCGGTGTCCGGCAGACGGTATGCTGCCGCTTATTGCGGCATTGACGCGCTCGCCGTTAATGAATCCGACATCATTTCAGCAAGGCCCGCTTCTGGCACAAAGTGGACAGGCTGACTGAGCTGAAGGTCCGCTATGCGCGAAAAGTGGTCTTTTGCTAATTTCTCAGAAATAGAATAGGTATGCTTTGACTTTGTTCTGTATGAAAGCCTTAACAGCAGGATTGAAAATATGAAACAGGTCAGAATTTATACACTCAAAGACAAACAGTCTGCAGAAATTTATTTTCACCGACACTGGCCCAGACATATGGCCTCTCTCCCAGCCTTTGGTATATATGTAAATCATGTTTATCTGGGGAAAGAATGTCAGGTCATTGCAACAGTTACCTATCAGGAGGATGCCGAAATACAAGCTATAAATCAGAAATATATGGCCAGCAAGGAGTTCATGTCAGACATGGAAGGTTTCGATATGTCTTCAATCCTCCGGGTGGATGAAATCATTATTAAGGAAACACTTTTCTGACTTTGCGACTTTCTCAGCCAGCAGGAACATTCCTGTCGCAGTCACTTAAATTGATACACAGCAATTAACCGGCCGTTAAGGCGGGGTCATACAAAGCGCATTTGGCCTGTCCGCTTCTGGCACAAAGCGGACGCTAAAATCTCTTCCTTTGTCCGCTATAAGCGAGAAGCGGACATTTAAACCCCTGTTACCTGGTGCTACCCAGGTCCCGGTCACTTTCCAGAACTTTAAGCATAAGTGTGGCTTCTTCAATACGAACAAATAGCCCTGAATCATCTGTTTCAGCAAACATATAAACTTCCATCTCAACCTCTTCCCCATTGCGCTTAGTACACAATACACGATGTCTGGTAGCATAGAGATTGCCTTCACGAAGTTCGTCATGCACATCAATTTTGCCGAAAGAAATTATTTCGCGAAGTTTACGAGCATGATGAGCAAAGCTATCTAAACTTCCCCACTCATTATCAGTGCGCTGCCGATAACCGGGACTAAAGTGGCGATTAAGTATCTCTTCCAGGGGGATTTCCTGTTGGTTAATAATCTCATCCAATACGTTAGCAATAGAAATCATTTTCATGGTCAGTCCTCATCATAAGTTATCAGTACTCTACAATCGACCTGATGGCTTCGGTACGGTATAAAAGACAATAAATACCTCAAATAAGCCAATATGACCGACCCGTTAATTCCATTCTCCCGGGCTTTTTCTTCTGATGGACCCACTTTGATTGTCGCGGCCCGCCAGTCGGATGCAATAAGGGAAACACCACGTCACCATCACATTCGTGGACAGTTACTCGGCGCTGAGCATGGGCTGCTTACGATCGATGCGGAAGAGTGTCGCTGGGTCGTACCGGCAACGCATGCCGTGTGGATACCTCCAAATATTCCGCATGGTCTGCGCTCGCACGGCCCATATTCAGGATGGAGTGTTTATATATCTGCTGCGGCCTGTGGCGCATTATCTGATAAGCCTGCTGTGCTCTCAGTTACAAATCTGCTACGCGAAGCGATAACACGAGCAGCCTCCTGGAAGGTTGCAGAGCTTAATGCGCCTCAAAAACGTTTATCTGACGTTATCCTTGATGAAATCGGTTCGCTTCCCAGCGTTAATCTTGGGTTGCCAATGCCGCAGGATATACGGCTCTTAAAAGTTGCTCAGGTGCTGTCTGAGAGTCCAGATGACGGTCGCACACTTGAAGAATGGGCATTCTGGGCGGGAGTATCGTCACGCACACTGACACGGCGTTTCAGATCCGAAACCGGTTTTAGCTTTAATGAATGGCGACAGCGCATACGGTTACTCAAAGCTCTTGAGCTTCTTGCCGCAGGCAAGCAAGTGACGACAGTTGCACTGGAACTTGGATATGACAACGTGAGTGCCTTTATCGCCATGTTTCGCAGGGTATTTGGCACCACTCCTGCACGATTCAGAATTTAAATATGCAGGCCCGCATTAAGCATCGGCTTCTGGCTCAAAGCAGACGGTGCTTCTGATAAAACGCACTAATAAGCAGATTCAGGCTTTTATGCTGAAAAAGTTTCCTGCATAAAAAAGTAAAAGGGCCGGTGTCAGCCCTTAATTAAATGAAACGCTGTTAACGTAAAGATCAGAAACTCTGCCAGTTGTTTTCATCTGCTGCTGCAACGGCAGGACCTGAACGAAAAGACGATGGCGCGTGTGAAGAAGTTACCACCTTGCTGCGGACCACCGCAGGGACGTGTGAAACCGGTTTAAGGGTGAAGTTATTGACCAACTGGTTCAGTGATGCGGCCTGCTCCATCAGCGAATTTGAGGCGGCCGAGGCTTGTTCAACCAGCGCGGCGTTCTGCTGAGTGACATCATCCATCTGGTTAACGGCCTGATGCACCTGGCTGATCCCCTGTGACTGCTCACTGGCGGCCACAGAGATTTCATCCACAAGATCGGTAACCTGCCTGACGGCATCATTCATGCGTGACATATTACTGCCAACGCCCTCAGCCTGTTCGGAGCCTGCCTGGACAAAACTCATAGACGATTCGATCAGCTCTTTAATTTCACGGGCTGAAGAGGATGACCGCTGTGCAAGGTTACGGACTTCACCTGCCACCACGGCAAATCCGCGCCCCTGCTCCCCTGCCCGAGCCGCTTCAACAGCGGCGTTGAGGGCAAGAATATTGGTCTGGAAGGCAATACCTTCAATCAGCGCAATGATGTCAGTAATTTTTGCGGAACTGTCTTTGATATCGCCCATCGTCAACAGCAGTGTGCGGACACGGCCTGCGCTGTCTTCTGAAATGTCCTGTGCATTTTTGGCCAGCTGGCTGGCAAGCCGTGTGTTTTCTGCGGTCTGACGGACGGTTTCACTGAGTTCAGACATGCTTGCTGCTGTCTGCTCAAGCGACGCGGCCTGCTCCTCCGTGCGCGAAGACAGATCTTCGTTGCCGGCCGAAATCTGCGCCGATGATGAACTGACAGACTGAGCCGACGCTTCAACCTTAGAAAGTGAGTCTGACACATTCTCAATCAGATGGTTAAAGGCGCTGGCGGTCAGGCCAATTTCATCCCGGCGACTCACATCTGCACGCAGCGTCAGGTCAAGGCGTTCACTGGCGGTTTCCATTACATGACGCATGCCGTTCAACTGACGTTTGATGCCAAAAATGGTTCTGAGGGCGAAGAATGCGAGAATGATAATGGCTATGGCAGAACCGCCGATGAGGCTCCACACTGTTACGTTATAAGTGTGATCATTTTGTTTGCGCAGCGCATTACCAATGTCTACGTTGAGTTTCAGCTGTTTCTGAAAACCGGCATTGAGCTGACGCGCAGCGGCACCAATGCCGTCGTTACCCTGAAGGGAGCCGAGTGAAGCCGCATCATTTTGTGCACGAGAGGCGACCAGAAAAGCCGGTAAAGTGTCCTCAACTTTTTTGATAGCGGCAAACGAATTTTCCGTTAACTGACGGTCCTCATCGCTTGAAATATCATTCTTCAGATAATACTGGTTGAGCGACTTAATCTGGCTAATCGCCCCCTCGATTTCCTTTTCCAGCACAGCCTGACGGCGCGGGTCTGTTGCACTCTGGTGGCGGTAAAGTGAGATGACAAGCGCATTACTGCTGTCGACCATTTTGCCGATGTCCAGAATGGACGGAACCGTATTTTCCTGAACATAGTTAAAGCGGGACTGAAAGCCGCCCGCCACCAGCACTGCAACGATAACCATTGTCACCAGGGCAGCAGAAAGGAGTGAAAAGGTAAAGAGTAAACGCTGTGTAATGGTCATGTTATTTCCTGCCATAAAGGGATTCTGATGACTGATGAATATCAGTACTAACTCAAACATTCAGACGATTTATCGGCGGGAGAAAAATATCATTTAATAAAAATGATCAGAGAATGACCTATTACTGTGACAGGTGATGAAAACAAAGTTGGGCCGGGGACATAAACAGCACGTTCAACATGGTTCAGATTCGGTGAGTAAAAGCCTGAGGCAGACATGACAAACGGCACTTTTCACACTACGCGAAGTATAAATTATACGACGCATATGTCTTTATGTTCGCTCCAGTTGTTGCGACAGGTTTAACCTTACATCGGCAGGATGGCGTCCTTATTTACAGTAGAAACTGTTGTATTTGCATCCACTTCTGGCAGGCAGCGGAACAACGCGGTAACGGCGCAGTTTTCGGCTGACGCGATCAGCCCTGAGCGCGACGGTCTGATGCGCAGGGACATGTTTACGTTGCCTGTATGCCCATGATCGTCCTGTGACGCACCTGCGGGTCACGGCTGTACGTTCATTTCGACTTTCCTGTACGATGCGAGTGGCCTGGTGGGTTCGACAGGCTCTTCCCCCGCTCGACATCGATGCGGGCCCGGTATGTCAGCGCAACACGGCGTCGTTGAGAGGACAGGAATGAAAAGCCCGCACTGTCGCTTCAGGTTTTCAGTTCACACGCTCTGTAGACAGGCTGTTTTCCGCCCTTTTTACGGATTGTTCACGATGTTCCTCCTTGCGGTTCTTTGCCTGACGTCCGCGTTATCGCGCGCTGCCGATCTGCCGGACGGCTTTGCAAAAGGCGTGACGGGCGGTAGCGGTGGCGCGGTTGTTCATCCCATCCGCACTGATGATCTGGTGAAGGCGTTGTGCGCCACCTATGACCGGCACGGAAACTGTACGGATGATCGTCCCCGGATCATCGCTCTGGATCATACCGTCGATTTTCGTGGAACGGTCATGGTCAACGGCAAAGCCACGACCACGGAAAGGGGTTGCATGGCAAATGCCTGCCCAGGAGGCGGTGGCCAATGGGCGCGCAACGGTGCCAACCAGTTTTGTCAGGGCAAAGCGCCGGTTTCGGTGACCTATGATAATGCCGGTTTAGACCGTCTTAAGGTGGGATCAAATAAGACGCTGATTGGTGTAGGGGCACATGCGGGGATTCAGGGCATCGGGCTTTACGTCGGTGGCGGCGTTCACAACGTGATTATCCGCAATCTGACACTGTCAGATATCAATCCGCAGCTGGTCTGGGGAGGGGATGCCCTTACCATTGATAATGCGGAGGGTGTGTGGATTGATCACAATACTTTCGCCCGCATTGGCCGACAGATGATTGTCACGGGCTGGGGCTCCGCGTCCCATGTCACGCTTTCCGATAACGAATTTGACGGCAGAACACCCTATTCCGCGACCTGCGACGGCCACCATTACTGGGTCTGGCTGTTTCTGGGGCAGCATGACACATTAACGGTCGCGCGCAATTATGTTCATGATACCTCCGGGCGTGCCCCGCATGCCGGTGGGATGGGCAATGCCAGTGTCCTGGCGCAGCTGGTTAACAATGTCTTTGTCAATCTGACGTATCAGGGCGCGATAATGTCCAGAACACCCTCTTCGCGTCTGCTGGTGGAAGGTAACGCCTTTAAGAATGTGGCTCATCCGCTGTTTAACGACATCAGGCAGCCCGGTAATGCCTTCGCGCTTTTTGATACGAACGCCGCCGCTGGGGAAAACGCCTGTCTGAAAAATCTGGGCAGGCGCTGTGTCAGTAATCTGCAAACCCAGAGCGGCAACGACTATCGCCCACAAGATATCACGGTCCTGGAGGCTTTCAGATACGATCGCGCCTGGCTCGTCTCGCCTGTTTCCGCAGAGGTGGCCAGCGTCCAGGTGCCCCGTGAAGCTGGCGTGGGCCATATTCACAGTCCGGTGCGGTAAGTTTTTAATGTGAGGGTTTCCCCGATGGCACGTTTATTGTTGCGCATTTTTGTCTTCTGTCTGTTCAGCAGGCTGGGCGTTGCCAGTGCCTTCGGCGTTACACACTTCGGCAACACTCTGGTGGTGGATACCGGTGCCGATCTGGTGTTTAGCATCGATGACCGCAACGGTGATCTGACATCAATGCGGTTTCATGGCAGTGAGCTGGCATCACCAGAGCACAAGGCCTCACAAGTCGCCTCCGGACTGGGGCACGCGCAGGTTGGAGTGAAAACGGCAGGCGATGTCATTGTCATCAGTGCGCAGGCGGGGGAACTTATCCACTACTACCTCGCCAAAAAAGGCCGCAACGCCCTGTATATGGCGACCTACGCGCCCGCGCTTCTGCCGGTCGGGGAACTGCGTTTCGTGACGCGTCTGGATGTCAAAAAATTCCCAAAGGCCGACTGGGGCAACGATTCAAACGTCGGAAAAGCGATTGAAGGCAACGACGTCTTTTTGTTGCCTGACGGACGGACCAGTTCCAAGTTTTACTCCGCCCGTCCCATGATTGATGACGATCTGCACGGCGTCCACGGTCCGGGCGTAGCGGTCTTTATGCTGACGGGCAATCATGAGCTCAGTTCAGGTGGCCCGTTCTTTAAGGACATCGCGACGCAAAAAACGCAGATGACACACGAGCTGTACAACTATATGTATTCCAGTCATACCCAGACAGAACCGTTTCGACCGGGGTTGCATGGTATCTATGGGCTGTTGTTTACGACCGGAGAGAAGCCCTCCGCCACGTTAATCGATGTGGGATTTATTCATGCGTCACTGGGGCTGAAAGGGTTTGTCGATCAGACTGAACGCGGCACGCTGTCAGGTGTGGTGAAAGGAATGAGCGATCGCCCTGCCGCCGTTGTCGGCCTGCGAAACGCCAGCGCCGAATACTGGACGCGCGTGGACAGCCAGGGGCGTTTTACACTGACGGGCGTGCGTCAGGGGCACTATCAGATAACGCTGTACGATAAGGAACGGGAAGTCGCGCAACGTACAGCAGACATCCAGGCCGGCAGACAAACTCAGATTGCGTTAGCCGCCCAGACCTTACCGGGTCAGGTTATTTGGCAGACGGGTTCACCGGATGGCACTCCGTCGGGGTTTCGTAACGCCCGTTTGCTGATGTCCGCTCACCCGTCCGATCGGCGTATGTCGCCCTGGACAGCCGCTGATTACCTTGTGGGAACCGCATCAGAAAGCGACTTTCCTGCCGCGCAGTGGCGGGATATTAACTCGCCAACCCGCATCCGTTTCATGCTGTCTCGTCACGATGTGCATGATTTAACTTTACGAATTTTTATTACTCTGGCGCAGTCTGGAGGACGCCCTCAGGTCAGCGTCAATCAGCGCTGGACCGCGCCGATTCCGCCGGCTTCTGGCCAGCCTGCGAGTCGGGGGATCACCCGCGGCACTTTCCGGGGCAATAATGCGCTTTTTACTTTTGTCCTGCCGGCTTCCGCCCTGCAGGCAGGAATTAACACACTGGATATTAATGTGGCCTCGGGGCAAAAAGGCACAGGATTTCTGAGCCCAGGCTTCGTCTATGACAGTATTCAGTTAGTACGATGAGCGGCGCGTTATCAGTCCTGAAAAGGCGGAGAAAACGCTGTCTTCATCACGTGTCAGGTTCCCCAGTGACGGCGCACAACAGCCTTGATGACAGGATGCGTTTCTGCCTCTTCCAGCGAAGCACAGAAAGCGGGTCTGGTGCGGCTGAGATGCGCACGCGCATTGCTCCAGCGGCTCACCACACAGGCCAGCATTTCAAGCGCGCCGGGGTTAGCAGGCTGCCATGCGCGCGTGTCAAAAAAGAGATCGCTGAACATGTCCCACTGCTCATAGAGTTTGTTGACCGCCCCCTCGGCCAGCTGCTTACGCTGATCCGGCGAGCCTGTGTCCAGCCATCTTTCCGGGTAATCAATGATGCCGATGGCGGCATAACAGTTTGCACTTATATACACCAGCCCCCGTAATTGCTGAGCACGAACGTCGGCGTCAGTTGAAAGGATGCCGGCATCAGGACAGGCCATACCAAGATAAATCATGATGGCTGCGCTTTCAGTCAGCACGGCCCCGTCAGGCAGGATGAGCGTGGGAATCTGGACCAGCGGATTCAACCGCTTTAAGGTTTCAAACCCACTGTCTTTGAGCCATGAACTCGCCTCAACCGTTGTGTATTCCGCCCCGGCCAAACTGAGCGCCATCTCAATCGCGGCGGCGCCCGAACGTGCGCTTCCATAGAGTGTGTACATATAAGATACCCTGTATGCGTTAATCCCGCGCCCTGAGGCGAGCCTGCATACATATTACCAGCAGTGATGACGTTCATCAGGGTGGCACCAGAAGCAGCATAACTCCCTGCTACAGATGAGAATAAAGGCGGTATTGAGTAATCGCGTAATAAGCATCGGACAAAATCAGGCACGTTATCGACGCGAAAAGAATTACATCATGTCTTAAACAGGTTTCTTTTTGAAATAACAGCGCGTGTTTTGATGTTGCTCAGCGTCTTCATATACGCCATTTACGACGAAACACGGTCATATTTATCACTCTTCTCGTGGCGTTACTTAATAAAAAGAAAGTGATAGCGAATTCCCCGCTCCTCGTTACAGACAGGTCCAGGGACTTCCGTGACAGAAATTCCCTTCTGCTTGCGCCAGGACGTTGTATCCAGAAGTCGGCATTAATGGGCATATTGTCCAAAAAACTGAATCAGTGCCCTGGCCGTCGCTTCAGGTTGCTCCTCCGGCTGAAAATGGCCGCAATCCGCCAGCCGCTGGCTGTGAATATCGTCCCCATACGCTTTCAGGGTGGCGGCCATATCCGCAATAGAGCCCTGATCGGCTGACAGCCCCAGTACCGGCATCGTCAGACGTGTTTGCTGTGCAAGCGCAGCATTCTGTGCTGCTGACTGTGACAGGGCGCGGTAAAACGCCAGTCCTGCGCGCAATCCACCAGGGGCTTTGAGCAGGCGTTCATATTCGTTAATTTCCGTCTCGCCGTAACAACGGTGGTCGGCCGCTTTCTCCCGAAAGAACCATTCCAGATAAATGCGCTCACGCCCCGTCAGTAAGGCTTCGGGAAGATCCGCAACGGCATTGAAGGCGAAGTGCCAGGTCTTCCAGGATTGACGGGAATCTGTGGGCAACGTATCCGGCAGCGATATACCGGGAATACCGGCGTCCATCAGGGTCAGCGCCCGGATCTCCTCGCCGTAAAGCATCGCATAAGTAAAGGCGACCCAGGCACCGACGTCGTGTCCAGCCAGAAAATACCGGCCTAATGCTAACGATGCGACGAAGGCGTGCAGTCGGCTGGCAACCGTTTGAGTATCGTAGCCCGCAAGCGGTTTATCGGTATCGCCCTGGCCGGGTAAATCGACGGCCACAATGCGAAAGTGCGCCATCAGACCGGGCATAACCTTTCGCCAGGCAAACCAGCTTTCAGGGAAACCGGCCAGCAACACCAGCGGAAAGCCATCTGGTCGGCCACCGGTGACATAATGAAAACGCAACCCTTCCACACGTGCAAAGCAGTGACGAAAACCGTCGGGCGCATCAGGGATCACAGAAGCAGACATAACCTGTTCCTCTTGTCATACGATCACTCGTCGGCAACCGACAGGTGCGTGAATGAAAACAAACCCGACGGGCGGACTTGTGCCATTTTTTGGTGAACCAACCTGACCGGCAGTCGCCCGCACAATCGAGATCACCGCCCCGTTTTCGTACGCAGCTTCCTGAGCGGCCAGCATTATCGACCTGTTCATTTCGTGTGACCTGAACCGTTCATTAACCCGGTCAGCAACGGACTCAACGTCGGGAAACGGCTCGGCAGTACGCTGTCAGGTCCGCAGAATACGGGATCGAAGCCGGCTTCCAGTCGGAAGAACACCTCGTCGCGAGCGTTGGTTGTACGCCAGTATTTTCAGCGTCCGGCCGATAGATCGGTATCGTGCGTATCGATGCTTTACCTACTCCTCGCATTCTCTGGTGAAGCGCCAGAAAGCTCTCTGCCGCAGCGGTTTCATTCGCCGTTGCCGCCACAGAGCCGTCCTGTTCGCCCGCTTCTGTCAGGGCCTAGAGTTAGGAAATGATCATTTCCTATATAAATCTGCAGCGGTTATCATGTCAAGCTCAATGCTTCACTTCATAACACGCTAGCTGAGATACCTGGCGACAACGCGAGGCGGGCTGAATACGAGCCGTAACAGGGATGTCAGGATGGCGCATTCCGTCGTTCCAAGGCCATCCCGTTATTCTGCCCCCTTATCTGAGATCTGTTTAGGAACGGTATAACCAGGAAACATACGAAATTGTCAAGGCGAATTATAATTTAATCGCTTTGACAGGCATCATTAAATGTTGCCGGGGAAAGATACACAGCAAAATTCACTTTTATAACGAGAACAAAATGAAAATTTCAACCCGTCTGACTGCAGGTTTCGGTCTGCTTATCCTTCTGTTTATTATCTGCACAGGCACGGCGCTCAATGCCCTTCATAAAGCCCGGGCAAGCATGGATATCGTCGTGAATATCAAGATGAAAAAATATCAGCTTGCGCAGGATATGCTGGGGGAATTAAGGGAGATGGCTATTGATGTCAGAACGCTTGGCCTGCTTAGCGATCCGGTTGCTATGAAACCCGTCGCTGCGCAGATGGAAAAAAATAAAGCTGACTTCATTGCCAATCGTCAGGCGCTGGGCGATCTGTTGCAGATCGACTCGCTTCCGCCGGGTCGCGCGGCCTTTAAAAGACTGACCGACACCGAGAGCGAGTTCTTCAGCATCTTCGCCAAAGCCAGTCAGCTTGGGCTGGCCAACCGTGATAAAGAATTTTTCGAGTGCCTGACAAAAGAGGTACAACCTGTCCAGGATAAAATGCTGAAAGATCTGCTGGTCGTCACTAACATTCAGCAGAAAACCAGTCTGGCCGAGGTGCAGCAAAACAGCGCGGCTACCGCCCGTGATACCCTTTTTCTTTTGCTGCTCGCCGGGGCTTCGGTGCTGGTGGGCGTGGGTGCCTGCGTCGTGGTGATCCGCATCCTTATGCGTCAACTGGGCGGTGAGCCCGCCCAGGCCCAGGCACTGGCTGCGACCATTGCGGCTGGAGACCTGACCTCGCCTGTCGTGCTTCGTCGTAATGATACCACCAGCCTGCTGGCCTCGCTCGACAGTATGCAGGCGAACCTGCGCGGGCTGGTCTCGCAGATCAAGGATGCCTCGGCTTCCGTTTCTCTGGCGGCTGATGAGATTGACCAGGGTAACACCGAACTCTCATCCCGCACCGAGCAACAGGCCGCCGCCCTGCAGGAAACCGCCGCCAGCATGGAGCAACTTACCGCAACGGTGAAGAGCAACTCGGCGGGTGCGCAGCAGACAGCCGACGCGGCACGGGGGACGGCGCAACTGGCGCGCGAGGGGGAATCTGATATGCAACGCATGACACATACCATGCATGACATTTCGGTCAGCGCCACCAAAGTGCGTGATATTACCTCTGTGATCGAGAGCATCGCCTTTCAAACTAATATCCTGGCCCTCAATGCCGCAGTAGAAGCGGCGCGCGCGGGTGAGGAAGGGCGCGGTTTCGCGGTAGTCGCAGGCGAAGTACGCACGCTGGCGCAGCGCAGCGCCACGGCCGCGCGGGATATTAAAATCCTGATTGAACAGGCCGTAACACAGGTAGAAAGCGGCGTGAACGTGGCCTCTTCCACCGGACAAAGCATTTTGAAAATTGTGGGAATGGTCGGCGAACTCGCGGAGGCGATGGATAACATCTCTCTGGCCTCTTCAGAGCAGATGCAGGGTATTTCGCAGATCAGCGTGGCGGTGAGTCAGATGGACGGTGTGACGCAGAGCAACGCCGCGCTGGTTGAAGAGTCTTCTACGGCCTCGCGTTCGCTTTCTGAACAGGCGCATGCCCTGCGCGGCATGGTGGAGGCGTTCCGTGTCTGAGCCCCATCCGCAGCCTGATGCGCCAGAGAACGATCCGCTTAACATCGCGAAGATAAGTGCGCTGAAGGCCGATATTGATGTCATTTTTATTCAGCTCAGGCACGGTGGCTACGCCAGTATGGACACCTTTGCCAATAACTGGGCGCATCTGATACGTCGGGTTCAGGACATAAAGCCCCTGCTGAGTCGGCCCGGCGTCACCGAAACGTTGCTGCGCACGGATGTGCGGCTGACGGCAGATCTGATGGCGATCAGTTATGCCGTAGAAATCATTGAAAATTTCATGGCCTGCGCCGCACAGCAGGCGAAAGACGGGAAAGACCGACAGAGATAAACGATGGCGCGGACGCTCAGGGGTGCCGCGCGATTACCTTCAACCTGCATGCAACAGGGCATGGCCCGCCGCGTTTTTCAGGCGGGCTTTTTTTTGCCTGAATCAGGTGCTGATTTCGGCTGTGAATCCCCTTTTCAACGGCACTTTCGTGTCGGTTGGGCGAAGAGCCTGTCAACTGAATATTCCTTCACGCCTTATGCTGACCCTCCTCCGCCAGGCAGGCATTGTGATGCAGACGAGCCAGCCCGGCTTTTGGGGCTACGCAGCCCTGTTATTTAAGTCTCCCGACTGAGTTTATTAAGCTCAGACATCGCCTGACGAACCAGCCAGAAGCCAGGGGAATAAAACGCCCGACCGAGTTTTTCAGCCACGGCTGGCGTAACGGTCAGCGTGCCGCGCAGGAGGAACCGGGCCTCATGCATCTGCAGCCCGGAACGGCGGCAGAGCTGCTCTACGCTCATATTGTATTCGGCTAACAAAGACGCCAGAAAGCGTCCGACTGAATGCTCGTCCATAAAGCCTCACTTCTTCCATGGTTTCCCCCGAGCATAAAACACTCATCAGCCCTGTTCAATACGCATGCAATATCTTATTGGGATAAGCGAAACGCTAAACGAGGGCGCGTAAACGGGCAGATTCCCCTGCTCCGCAGGCTTCACACCGCCTGATAAAACGCTGCAGGGATACGGAGGGATTGGCATGTTATTTTTTTAATTTGTTAATTAACTTCATTGTAAATAAATAGATTAAGGTTGTTATAGAAAAAACTGTTATTACGGAGACATAGAAATAAAGATCATAGTAATTGTCTGCACCTATTTCTCCTGGTCCATAAATAAGATGACCAAGCCATGAATAGAACTTGTCACTAATCCAGTTTTCAGGCGCACCTAAGATGCGAGCGATAACCAGAGACAAAAGAATATAAAATATAACTTTCGCAATTCTACGGGCACGTGTTGTTATAGCCACCATCTATTACCTCTACCCAGCCACGAGCCATAAGTGACCTCATACAGGGAACGTGTATTGGCGCGGTTCTTATAAGTGCATTTCTGATGAGTGAATAGTCTGAATTATGTGCAATTGTTATACAACCCTCAGAAATTTGACCTGGATGAAGCCTAAACAATCCACGATGAACACCATTAATCCAGGTTCCGTCATCAATGCCCCAGTCATCCTTGTAAAGGGCAAACCACTCATCACGACCAAACTCAGCACCATAGTAAAATTTGTTGTATAGATCTTGTGCCTTAGCTTTAACCCATGAGCCTGGCCCACCTGCTCCTCGCTCTACTATCCAGTATTTTCCCGGTGGCAATGGTCCATCATTCGGAATAGCGCCACATGCTCCTTTATTCCGGTAGACGCCTTTACCCGAGAAAGCCATAAAAACACCCACACCATACAGATTGAAAGGTGCATAATCTGCCCCGTTCAATATTAATTTTCCATGTAAGGCCATACTCCTTTCCTTAGGGTATTGTAAATCCTTACAAATAGTGTACCTATTGAGTAGTGGTGAGTAAATAACCAATATGTGTTTTTTTTGCTCTTTTAAGATTGAGTTACCTGCTTCTGTCAAACTGCTCTCATATTCCCCAAAATGTCTCCCACCAGTAAACCAGAACATACCTGTAAATTATTTTCTCCTTTATACAAAGGGTTAATTTCGTAGAAAAAATTACTGCTGGATCAGATAACACATTGTCTTACCCCCCAGCCCGTCAGGAAATGACACTATTCTGTCAGATCTTATTGTGCTGAAAAAACTGTCGCCCCGCGCCTGCATCGCGCACAGGGTGGGTTTTCATTTGTGTGCCTGCCGCTGGCTTAGTGGGCCTCGCTCACACCGGGTTTACGGTCACAACCAGAGGCGGAATTTGAATCTATTTTCCCTGTGCGGAAACGTGTTTTTGACGTTGATAAGCTGCTGACCGGCTTTACATGCATCCTGAGTCTGGAGGACAGCAGCCTGTGCCCTTCCCGTAGAAAGGTGCTGACTTTATCGCCTCTTTCCTTTACGACGTCAACGCGTAAGGAAAACAGGCTGACTCCTGGGGGTTTTCCGTTTCCCGTTAAGAACGGGCAGCACACAATCAGCATCACGTCCCGCTTACCGCGCTGCCGCGTTTAACGCTTTATAGCAAAAATGCAGCCGGCGAGAAAACATCACCGGGGCGTTTCCCAGCTAAAAAAACTTTAATTAAATTTATGTTATAAACTTCACCTTCCAGGCCGCCCGGATGTCGCCATGCTGTATAAAGGCGGCTTAACCCAAAGCCTCGCTTGGCTTAAATACACAGCAAAAAGAAAAAAGATATCAGCTCCGCTTCTCTGCAACCGCCTAAAACATAAAAAAAATTGCTGGATAAATCCGAAACTCCACTATACTGACCAGTGCACTTGTTATCTCCCTACATGGCTGCACACAGAAAACTCCCTGTCGTCAGCCTCCCTGTAAGCTTCAGGAGAACGAAATGAAAAAGAGTAAGATGTTAACTGGCCTGCTGGCCGTTTCAGCTGCCGTCGCGATGTTCAGCAGCGTGAGCGTGCAGGCGCAGACGCCAACGAGCGCGGCGCAGAGCACCACAGCTGGACAAACAGGGACAAAGCTTAGTTCCGGTGACGAAAAAGCAATCAAAGACATGGCGCAGGCAAATATCAATGAAATCGCTGCCGCTAAAATCGCGCTGAGTAAGGCTGAAAGCAGCGAAACCAAAGCCTTCGCGCAGAAGATGATCGATGATCACACCAGTGCCTTGACCAAAGTGCAGACCGTCGCTCAGCAAAAAGGGGTTACGCTGCCGACCGCGCCTGATGCTAAACATAAAGCCATGGCCACTAAACTGGAAAAACAGAGCGGCAAGGCTTTTGACAAGATGTATATGGAAAATGCCGGCGTCAAAGACCACAAGATGGTGTTGTCGACGCTGGAAAGTGACGCGAAAAAGATAAAAGATCCCGATGTGAAGGCGCTGGCAGACGCCCATACTCCGGTTGTTGAGCAGCACCTGAAGTCCGCCCAGGACGCGTCAATGTAAGGCTCTGTGCCAGCCATCAACTAAACAGGTTGTCCGGTGAACTTTTGTCATGCCGCCCGGGCAACCTCTTATTCAGCTTTTCAGGACGGTAACGCGTTTACGTCTGAATCCAGTACGGTCCCGGCCTGCCAAAAAGATACCCTTGCATTAAAGGACATTCATATGTCCTGAGCCAGGCCGCCTGAGCCAACGTTTCCACACCCTCTGCAGTGACTTCCACGTTCAGTTGACGGCACAGTGAAAGAACAGCACTGACGATGGCTGCCGCCCCGGCATCCTGGTGCAGATCGCTGATGAATGACCTGTCTATCTTTATTCTGCTGAAAAGCCCGGAACTGAGGTGGCTCAGTGAAGAAAACCCCGTGCCAAAATCATCCAGAACGACATTAATGCCTGTCTCCCGAAACTTCCGTATCACTTCGTAACTGAAATCCGGGTTGTCGAACAAGGCCGATTCGGTAATTTCCAGTTCGAGCCTGTTGGGATGTAGCCCACTATGGATGAGAACGTTTTTCACCCTGTCAGACAGTTGCGGGTCCCTGAACTGTCGGGGGGAAATGTTCACGGCTATCCGCTCCTGTCCTGACCAGCCCGCCATATCCGTACAGGCGCGCGCAAGCGCGAAGGCACCGATATCATGGATAAGTCCGGTTTTTTCAGCAAGAGGAATGAAAATATCTGGCGGCACACTTCCTCTCACAGGATGATGCCAGCGCAGCAGGGCTTCATAAGCCACAATCTCTTCACTGACGCTGCAGACAACAGGCTGATAAAATAGCTGTAGCTCACCGTTTTCCAGTGCCCCACGCAGGTCGTTTTCCAGGCTGAAGCGCTCTGCCGCAGAGCGGGCAAGCTCATCGGTAAAGATGACCCAGCCGTTACGTCCGGCTGACTTGGCCGCATACAGGGCAATATCCGCCGCCGATAACATACTTTCAGCATCCCGTGCATAGCCGGGAAAGAGGCAGACGCCGAAGCTGCAACCCGACGTAACTTTCCTGCCCTTCAGCATGAACGGCTCCTGCAATACGGCCGTAAGGCGTGATGCCGTTTCGCTGGCTTCAGAGGCTGAGCTGATACCTGGCAGGACGGCAACAAACTCGTCGCCGCCTGTACGGGCCAGTATATCTTCAGGGCGCAGGACGGATTGCAGCCGCGCGGAAACCTCAATAAGCAGTGCATCTCCGGTAGGATGTCCCAGCACGTCATTGATACTTTTGAAACGATCGATGTCGGACACCATGACGGCAAAGGGGCTGTCACCGCTAAGAAGCGTCTCCAGTTCGGGCATCAGGCCCCGCCGGTTAAGGAGCCCTGTCAGTGGGTCATGAAGGGCGAGGTGATTCGCCCTTGCCGCAGCCTGAAACTCCGCGGTGACGTCCAGGATGGTATACAGGAGATAGTCTTCTCCCCCGCCCGAATTAAGCCTTTCAGCCGTGATGCGGAGTGAAAAGGCCGGCTCTGTCGCCGTTGACGAGACCGTTTCGCTGAAACCTTCATCGGGAAGAAGCGTAAAGGCTTGCCTGAACACACCCGCCAGATCGTCTGGCAGATCCGCGTGAAGCGAGGTTTGCGTGTTACCGCTCAGCACCAGTTCCTGCAAACAGGGCAAATTTCTGGCAGTCGGGTTCGCACGTATAATGTCGCCGGATTTTGCGTCACACAGGATAAGCGCACAGGGCGTGTGACAGAAAACCGCGTCAAGCACCTTATTGGTGTCTGACAACTCCGTTTCTCTTTTCAGGATAACCTGTTGAGCGATGCGTAATGCCGCCCTTTCCTGATAATCATGCGTGACGTCGCGCACGATTTTAATAAATGCCGCATGTTCCTGATCGGAGGGATTAAGGAATTCAATTTCTACGGATGCACGAAATGCGCTGCCGTTTTTCCGCAGCCGCCAGCCTTCGCCTGTAAACTTGCCATGCTCGCGGGCCTCTCTCAGGTTTGCCTCAGGGATGTTCCTGGCCTGTTCATCTTCATCGTAAAAAACCGAAATATGTTGCCCTCTGATATCACGGCTGTCCCAGCCCTTAATCTCGCGGCACCCCAGATTCCAGCTCATGACTTCTCCGGTTGAAGACAGCAGGTATATTGCGCAAAGAGACGTTCTGGCCACGGCGGCCCCCAGTTGGTCATTGGTTACGGATTTCATGCGGCTGTCCTTGAAAAGTTCACCGACCTGTTCGGAGATGATCCTGCTTTACAGATGAGTATCGGCGCCGGTGGCCTAAAACAGTGACACAATTTTGTAAAAATTTAGTCAGAGAAAAAAGAGCGACAGGTATTTCTACCTGTCACAAAATAATGCATGCAAGACGTTCGCAACGTTATCCGCTTCTGGCTCAAATCAGCCCCCCTCAAATCCGGGGGCGGTTTCAGAATGTTGTCCAGTTTTCTTCCGCATCTTTCCCGGCTGGTCGGCTGGAGTGAGGCGTTGTCGTTGAGGCGGAAACCGTGACCGGCGCTTCAACCAGCGCGGTTTGAGCGACGGGCGATAACGGCTCTGACAGCGTAAAAACAGAGACGGACTGCAGCAATATATCGGCCTGTTCGCGCAGACTTGCTGCCGCTGAAGCGGACTCTTCCACCAGGGAAGCATTCTGCTGCGTCACATCATCAATTTCCGTCACGGCAATGCTGACCTGTTCAATTCCGCGAGCCTGTTCTGCGGTGGCGGCGGTGATTTCCTCCACCCTGTCAGTCAGCTGACCGACCGACGAAACCACG
This sequence comes from Pantoea sp. PNA 03-3, assembly GCF_003201175.1. NCBI lineage: Bacteria > Pseudomonadati > Pseudomonadota > Gammaproteobacteria > Enterobacterales > Erwiniaceae > Pantoea > Pantoea sp. PNA 03-3. The sequence continues at coordinate 441,275 of NZ_QICO01000001.1, forward strand.
GCAGACATGGTGTCAGCAGAACGCGCCACCAGTGAAGTCCCTTCGCTGACGCGCTGTGCGTTGGCTTCGATGAGCTGACGAATCTCCCCTGCCGCTGTTGCACTGCGTTGCGCCAGCGAACGGACCTCACCTGCCACCACGGCAAAGCCACGCCCTTGCTCGCCTGCCCGCGCGGCTTCGACAGCAGCATTAAGCGCCAGAATATTGGTCTGGAAAGCAATGCTGTCAATCACTGACGTGATATCCGCAATGCGTCCTGAGCTCTCACCAATTCCCTTCATGGTACCGGTGATATCTGTGGTGATGTCATTACCCTGGCGGGCAACGTCACGCACCGTTACCGCCAGCATCGCGGCCTGGCTGGCATTGTCTGCGTTATTCCTGACCGTGACGCCCAGTTCACCCATTGTGGCGGCGGTCTGTTCCAGCGCGCTGGCCTGTTCTTCAGTGCGCTGTGACAGATCGGTGTTTCCCTGAGCTATCTGCAGGCTCGCGGCGGCAACACTCTCCGCGTTCGCCCGGACAGCGCTGACGGTTTGTACCAGTGAATGCTGCATCCCACGAATCGCTATAAGGAGTTTTCCGGTTTCGTCACGTCCTTTGACCGGCACTTCTGCAGTCAGGTCGCCGTCAGCAATGCGCTCTGCGGCCTGCAGCGCGATGTTTACGGGCCTGACAATGCTGCGGGTAATAAACCAGGCCAGGGTTGCTGCCAGCACAATAGCCGCCACGCTGAGGGAGACAAGAACAACCTGAGCGCTGCGCTGCTCTGCCGCTGCTTTGGCACCGGCGGTCTTCATCTGCTGGCCCTGAAAGGTCGCAAGGTCTGTGATAGCCTTTGTGTATTCGTCCTGCGCCTCATAAGCGGGTCCGGTGAGCAGCCGCGTTACCTCATCCCGCTTACCTTCCATGCCCAGTTTTACCGCCTGTTCAGAGTAGGCAAGATACTGCGTACCGGCCCGTTTCATCACGGCGATGAGCTCACGGCTTCTGGGCGCATGAAGTATCTGATCGACTTTATTAAAAGCCGTTTCAAGCCGGGCGCGGGACTGCTCATAGTTTTGTTTCAGTCTTTCTTTTTGAGCCGGGTCATCGACCAGTGCGATACTGCGGACCATACGACTCATATCCGTAACGTAAAAGCGCAGGTTACTGGCAGCGGTCGCCTTATCAAAACGATCGCCAGCCAGTTTATCCACGGTGTCGCCCAGGGAGTCGATACGAATTAAACCGGCCAGCGCAATACCGATAAGAAGAAGCAGAATAAAGCCAAAAGCGGCACCCAGTCGAATGCCGATGCGTATGTTGTTCATTACCTTTCCTCGGTTAAAATATGAAAATTAAAATTATTCAGAGCCAGGGTTCAGACCTGACGAGCCTAATCCCGCGCGCGTTTTACCGCTCTCTTTCAGCAAACAGCGATCAGGATGATTAAGCTGTTCGGGAACAAGCTGCGCGCAATTTATAATCAGGTGCCGTTTTAACACCCTGTTTAACGGGACTGGCCGCACAGAGAAATACGTGTTTGTGGCCTCCTCATGACGTAAGCACGTGAGGAACGGCATCAGACGGCATCGCAGGCTGTCCCTCCGCATTGATTAACGCAGTCGTGACAGCATGGCCTGCGCCAGCACAGAAGACAGGCGCGCAATCGCCCTGCGCAGTGAAGACGGTGAAAGCGTGAGGTTAGTCTGGGTAACCCATGACAGGCTGGTTATGTGGCTAACGGTCATGTTAAATCCTTCTGGTAAAAGCGCGTTTATCCCGTTTTAAAGTTATCGTCACTGTAGTTACTTTCTTTAACTGTGACATACATCAATTATTTTAAATCGTTATTACACGCATCTTAATTCGCTCTTAATGTACGGCGAGGGAGAGAAACACAGCCAGGCCGAGCGCGTAACGGTTCCGCTACGCGCAAAAAGCGGCCGTTCGCGCCAGCCTCCGTCAGGCGCAGAGTTCTGACCATGACGTAAAGCCGGACCATTCGGACGCTGACGGATAACAAAAGCGTGATGACCGGGGGGCGGGATGAAATATCAATGCGGAAGTTTTTTGCCGTTTACGCTTGCAGGGAAGTGCCTGCAGGACCAGGCTGATTGAGGCTATCCCTCTAAGGAAAGATCTTGTTGCATGGAAGATGACTTAACCGCCTACGGGCGGTTTTTTTTATCCCGATAAAACAGAGAAGAATCAACATTATCAGGGGTGATGAGCCGTTCAGGCGCTTTTCGCGTATCCTCACTGAAAATCATGAGCCCGCCCTGAAGAACAGGGCCAACAGCGTATAAAACTTGTTAACGAGACGGCCCGGCAGGCTTACCGGGCCACTGATTTACAGCCCTTTCGTCTTGTTAATCCAGTACTGCTAAGGTCCTCTTTAAAACAGGCGGGGAAAGCCGCAAGCCCGCAAGTCGCAAAGGCGGCCCCTCAACCAGGCCGGGAAGCGGTTTCCTGTGCGCTGCCCCGGCGGCTTGCCTTACCCCCTTTTCGTCCGGCCTCAACCGCTCTTTCCGGGTTATTTTTAAAATTACCGCTACTGGCGGCTCCGCCTTTCCTTCCGGCTTCCGCCGCGCGCTGGGGATTTTCCGCGAAATTTCCCGCGCCACCACGTCTGTTGCTCATATCTGTTACCTTTTGATTGTGTAAAATGTTGATGAGGATATAAGCATGGCTGTAATTTTGAATAAAAACAGGAATAAACATATGTTTACGTCGGAAGAATAAAGGGTTTTAGATTCACCGCTTCGCTTTCTACAGATTTTTTATCTATTTAAAACAGCGTTAACAAAATAAAATTTGTACACCATGAGCGGGTCGTGTACAGTTTCCACAGCCGGTCTTTTAAGAAGATTCTCACCACCATCCCGAACAGGTTTGCTGCTTGTCTTCTTCTTTGCGAGACAGCGCTTGCAGGAGTCAGCCTGCGGGACCTGACGCAGCGTATGCTTATTAACGATGCTGGCTCCCGGGCGGACAAGGCATGTTCTGATTTTACAGTTTCGGGTGGCCGGGACTACACTCGAAAAACATACAAAAATGATGCTTTAGCGCAATACCGCTTGTCCGCCGCAACGGACTTTTACTGCCAGCAACAAGAAGGTTGATATGTTCAGGAGTGAAGAAGAAAAGGTAAACATTGTTATCGGCGAAGCCCTGCTGACGCTGCTTGAAGATGATGCAGACATAAGTTCTGAGGCGCTGCGCGTGCAGCTGAACAGGATGCTCGAAACGGAAACTGATGATGCCCGGCGTCAGCTTATCGATCACGCTTTGCGCCAGACCCGCAGACTTTTAAGCGGCGCAGCCAGTGAAGACAGCAATTTTTTCGGAGAAAGACATCTCCAGTTATGGGCGGGAAACGGCCACTAACTTCCTGACAGCATCGGCTGATACACGTGGCAGAGCGTGTCGCAGAGGTCAGTGAACTCTGCGTTTCATCATCAGCACGGCCTTCTCACAGCCTGCCCGCACCCGCCAGTCTCCGGTTTCCTGCCCCAGGCGGTGTAGCGCGCAGATAATCTCTTCTTTCTTTACACTGGCTTTTTCGCTAAGCAACTGCGAGATAACTTTACCCGCCAGTTCAAGCGCTTTTTCTTCGGTATCTTCTCTGGACCCCATGAAGCCTCCGTAAAGCAAACGTTCTTACAGTATAGCATCCTGACCGAAGCGGCCCGGCCGCGCCTGCTGGACCGCTTCCTGCAGGACGCAAAAAACGGCCCGGTTAACAGGATGATTTCCGTTTTCGATGGCCGTCCGGCCCCTTCCCGCCGGCAGCGTATTCATCACCGCAACCGAACCCAGCGGCAAGCAAAACGTCCCCATGGAGAAGGCGATCTGTCGCGCCTGAACAGGCTCTGAGGCGGGGTTCAGATGAAGCAGATAATAAGAAACGTTGAAGTCGTGATTGACGGGAAGCTGCCCAATCACGTTATGGCCTGTCATACAGCATAAAATATTGTTCACCCTCGCAGTCGCACATCCTGACCGCAGGCAGCCCCTCTGCCCGGCGCCGCTCGTTAACACAGCACTGGGATGGGCCGGGCTTAACGCCCGGCCCATATGACGCAGTTTGCTGGCGAAAGCGGAAGTGAATGGGTTATTCCCCACCTCCGCTGATTCTCCCTGACCTCCCACGCCGTCATTCAGAGGGATACATCTGAGCCGTTACGCGGCGTCTGATTTACCGGGTGTCATACCTTAAAGGTTTCTACCATCGTGCGCAGGGCATGCGCCTGCTCAGAAAGCGACTGTGAGGCGGAGGAGGATTCCTCCACCAGCGCCGCGTTGTTTTGCGTCACACCGTCCATCTGGCTGACGGCGATACTTACCTGCGAGATGCCCTGCATCTGTTCAGATGATGCCAGGGAAAGCTCGTCCATGGATTCAGCCAGTTCGCCGACCATGCCGACGATTTTCAGGATGCTTTGACCGGTTGAGGAGGCCACCGTGACGCCGCTCTCCACCTGCGTAACGGCCTGCTCGATCAGCGTTTTAATGTCTTTTGCGGCCGAGGCGCTGCGCTGTGCGAGCGTTCTGACTTCACCCGCCACCACGGCGAACCCGCGTCCGTCCTCGCCTGCCCGCGCCGCTTCGACAGCGGCGTTCAGGGCAAGGATGTTGGTCTGGAACGCGATGCTCTCAATGACGGAGGTGATGTCACGCACTTTGGTGGCGCTGACGGAAATGTCGTGCATCGTGTCTGACATACGCTTCACATCCGTTTCGCCGCTGCGGGCCAGCTGCGCGGTCTCACGGGCGGACTCGGCTGTCTGCCGGGCACCCGCCGCGTTACTTTTCACAGTGGCGGAAAGCTGCTCCATGCTGGCCGCGGTTTCCTGCAGCGCCGCGGCCTGTTGCTCGGTGCGGGATGACAGTTCCGTATTGCCTTGTGAAATCTCATCGGCGGCCAGCGCAACGGAGGCGGACGAATCCTTAATTTTTGACACCAGACCACGCAGGTTCGCCTGCATCCCATCCAGTGAGGCCAGCAGGCTGGTTGTGTCGTTGCGGCGCAGCACGACCGGTCCCGTCAGGTCTCCGGCGGCGATGGCGGCGGCGAGCGCCTGAGCCTGAGCTGGTTCGCCACCCAGCTGGCGCATCAGGCTGCGGCTGACAATCATGCAGCCCGCTACGGCAGTCAGCACTGACAGCAGGGTCAGCACGATCAGCATTGCTCTTGTGCGGGAAACGGTCTCGCTGGTCTCGCCAACCGTAAGAACGGTCTGCGCCTTCTGAATCTCTGTCAGTTGGTTGAGCAGTTTCAGAAGCTTTTGCTGAGCCGGTCGCGCAGTCTTCATCAGGTAGACAGTCGCGTCCTGCTGACGGTTTTCCAGCCCCATTTTGGCCGCGGTCATCAGGGTTTGCATGGCGTCATCTTCAGCTGCCAGTATTTCATCCAGCACGGTTTTACCCTGTGCACTGACGCTGTGTGTCATGCTTTCAACCAGTTGCTCCCGCTCGTGGATATATTTTTCCCGCTGTGTCGTCATACGGTCCCATTCGGGCCTGGATTCCTTCTCATCCGTCAGCAACGCCAGATTGCGTGCGGCGATGGCCATATCACGGATATCACCACGCATATCCAGAACGATCGCAAACCGTTTCATTTTGTTGTTTATCGCGTCATTCATGCCGCGCTGTGCATCGGTCAGCGCATGTAACGCAGTGCCCGTACAGATAATTAAAAGCAGAACAAGTAAACCAAAGCCTGTAGCAAGACGCGTCGAAACCTTCATTATATTTTCCCGAATGTTATGTCACTGTCAGGTTCTATCGGCCGCAGACGCGTCAACTGCACAGACTTTACAAAATAAATTGAACACAACTTAATTGACGTCGATATGATTGCGGTCACGTTCAGTTTGGCCGCGGTTTAAAGCATCCATGACGTGTCCGTGATATCTTGTGTTTCCGGCTTCCTGACGTCTGTCGCATCACACGATTACCGAACGCTTGCCGGCTTCCCCCTTATCTGGAGCCCCGGCATGAAAGAGATTAATGACGCCAGCGCGAGTAAAGACACCCAACCTCAGTGTCTGGAGGAGTTTCTCTGCTTTGCGCTTTACTCGGCCTCGCTGGCTATGACAAAGCTTTATCAGCCTCACCTGAAACCGCTGGGGCTGACCTATCCACAGTATCTGGCGCTGCTGGTCTTGTGGGAAAAGGATGGCATCACGGTCTCTGAGGTAGGTCAGCGCGTGCAACTGGACTCCGGCACGCTCAGCCATCTCCTCAAGCGACTTGAGCAGGCAGGCTTTATCAGTCGCCTGCGCGATACCGGTCATGATGAACGCAGAGTGATTATTCGCCTGACTGAAGCAGGCCGTGAACTTGAAAGGCGGGCCACAGGCGTACCTGCAGCGATGATTTGTGAAATGGGCATCCCGTTTGAAACCCTGGCCAGCCTGCGCGACGGGATAAGACAGGTTCAGGAAAAAATTATCCAGGCATTGCCGGAACAGCGGAACCCTGACGCCTGATGTTTTGTCATTATCTCAGACGGGATGACAGGCTGGGGCTGGCGGCAGAGTACCCCATCTTATTCACTGAAGCACAATGGCACTGATTATGGCCAACCGGACAGACCGGTTTTAATTTGAGAGCAACTTGCTGACCGATTTCTTTTGAAAGTTTAAGAGGGACGATAATGAAAAACGTTGTACTTAGCATGCTGGCTAAAATATCGCATATCGACGCAGGGATGAAGCAGTTAACAGCACGTGTTGAGGCGCAGTCTCTGCTCATCAGCGCACTTGTGCTGGCGGTGAGTAAAGAAGGCGGTGTGACTGAAATGATTGAAAGTGCTAACAAAGCCATTAACACCGTCATCGACTCTGCTGAATGCGATGATCTGCTGAAGTCTGACGCCGCGCTCCTGCTCAGTGAATTTCAGAGCCTGCTCACCATTTCGAGGGCTGTCGATGGCGCGGATGACGAAATTAATCATGAAGGAATGACTAAACTTAAAGGATTATCCCCCTCTGTGGAATAAGCCGGCTTGGTTAAGCGCCAGGCCACACCTTACCGCCCGTCATCCTTTACCCAACGGGCCAGCAACCGGACGTTATTTATGTTGCGTGGCCCAGCTGACCGTATTTAAAGGTGGAGAGCCAGCTTTTTAGTGCCTGCGGAAGCAAGGGATGAGAAATGTAAAAACCCTGTGCCTGATCGCATCCCCATGAAGCGAGCATATCCAGAGCCTCTGGTATTTCAACGCCTTCAGCCACAACAACATAGTTCAGAGATTTCAGCATACCTATCACGCTCGATGCGATAATGCGGCTTGCTTCATTCGAGGTCAAATCGGCTATCAGCGCCCTGTCAAGCTTGATAACGTCCACCGGCATCCTGCGCAGATAACCAATATTACTGTAACCGGCACCAAAATCGTCCAGCGAAAGACGATATCCTCGTTGTCTTAACTGCGCCATCATTGCCAGGGCGGCAGGATTTTCCGTGGCTAGCTCCGTTTCAAGACATTCGAACTCCAGCAGAGCGGGTGGCAGTTGGGCCTGCGCCATCTTCGCGTCAAGGTGGTCAATAAAGCCACTTCGTGCAAGGTCGCTGACACTGACGTTAACGGATACCGGCAGACTGATGCCCTCGGATAACCAGACGCGCAGCTGACGGATCACCTCCGTGATCACCCAGTCAGTGATATCGCTCATCAGGCTGGTTAACTGCGCTGCGGGCAGAAATTCGGCGGGCGAAAGCTCGCCCCGCTCGGGATGACACCAGCGTATCAGCGCCTCAAACCCCGTCGGTTGTACATCAGATAAGGAAAGCCGGGGCTGATAAACCAGATACAGCCCGCCTGTACCGGTTTTAAGGGCTGCCGACAGATCGTTCATCAACATGAAATCGCCATTGCGCCTGCTGTCACTCACCTCACTAAACGAACGAGCGCCACCATTGATGCTGATGGCTTCGTGAAGTGCGCTGACCGCGCGCCGCAGGGCTTCCTGGGCCGGTAGCGCCGCTGGCGTAAAGCAGACATCGCCCGCGTACAATGTCAGGTCCATAGCAAGACCTTCGGGCGCGAGAGGCCGCACGTCGCGCATTGCTTCAAGAACAGCATCGGCCGAAAACGGCTCATCTGAGCGGGACAGGAAGGCAAAGCGCCCAGTGGCTACCGTGTAAAAAATTTTTTCAGGCCCCAGCGCCAGCTTGTTTTGCAGCAGACGCCCGCTGTCCCGCAGGAGCGCTTCCACTGGCGGCATGCCCAGTGCCCGGGCCAGTTCATAGGCTCGGGGCATATCAATGCAGTCGATAACGGTGAGCCTGAGGACGTCGGAATGCCCCGCCTCAGACAGTTGATCCAGATGGCGGATGAGTTGCTGACGGTTAGGCAAGCCTGTTACCGCATCCGTTAATCCCGCGACCTGCCAGGCCTTCAGAAAGACCGTCACCATCGCGGCAAGTCGGCTGAGCAACCTGACCTTTTCAGCCGGAAAGGCGTGTGGCTGACTGTCTGTGACGCATAGCGTCCCCATAACCTTTCCTTGCGCGTTGATCAACGGCACGCCCGCGTAGAAGCGGAGGTAAGGCTCCCCCGTGACAAGCGGATTCGTGGTGAAACGTGCGTCCAGTAAGGTATCTGGCACAATGACCGGAATCGCGCTCTCCACGACGAAGCGGCAGAATGCATCCTTGCGATCAGTCTGACACAGCGTCGTGTTGTACTTTGCGCGAAACGTCTGATGCTGCTCATCAAGAACGGATATAAAGCTGGTCGGTATGCCCAGCAACGTGCTGGTCAGGGCGGCGAAGTGGTTGAGTACCTCATCACGCTCCTGATCGGGCAATCGCAGAATGTCTGCGGAGCGTGGCGAAGACTGCGCTCCGTGACGAATGTTTATCAACATGGCGTATCCTTTCCCTGAAAGGCAAAAGTTAAAAAAGCAAGGCGCTGCACTGAAGGACATCCCTGTGCTCAGAAAGCAGGATAATGCTGAATGATAAAACGGCTAAAGCGGATTCGTTACTCAGTTTCAACCGTATGCGTAAACTCCCTGACCGCCCCTTCCACGCGTTCCGAGTTTTTCTTAATGATGGCGATGACCTCGCCGGCCTCGCGCATCAGTATGACGCCCTGCTCCGTATTTTTCTGGTTGAGTTCCATACCTTTCAGCACTTCCCGGGCCAGCTGATTATTATTTGATACCACCTGTTCTATTTCTTCTGTGGCCCCGCTGACGCTTGCCGCCAGCGCGCGCACTTCGGCGGCCACAACCGCAAAGCTCCTGCCGGACGCCCCTGCTCTGGCAGCTTCAATCGCGGCGTTAAGGGCAATAAGCCGTGTTTGTGTCGCAAACCGTCTGATGGTCTCTACCATGCCGTCAATGCTTCCTGACTGGCTGTTGAGGCGCGCGATGTCAGCGGAGATCGCGTTCATGTCCTGCGCGATCCGGTCCACAACTTCAATACTACTCTCAATTACATTCGCCCCATTCTGCGCATTTCCCAGCGTCTGTACAGCCATTTCCCAGGCCTGTACGGCGGCATCGTGCTCTTTTTGGTTATTCAAAACCTGTTCGGTCACATCCGTGGCAAACTTGACGATTTTATATAATTCGCCATTGCTGTTAAAAACAGGATTATACGTCGCGCGCAGCCAGAGTGGCTTCCCGTGATGATTGAGTCTGGGAAACTGCCCCGAAAAAAATTCGCCCTGATTAAGCCTTTTCCAGAACTGCCGGTATTCGTCGCTTTCAGAAAGCTGTTCTGAACAGAACATCCGATGGTGTTGACCCACAACCTGCTCACGTTTGTAACCGGTCGTTTTCAGGAAATTGTCATTAGCATCCAGGACACGACCGTCAGGACTGAACTCAATCACAGCCATTGACCGGTTGATGGCGTTGATCACAGATTCCTGTTCCAGCCCTGCCTCTATGCGTTCTGAGATGTCCGCCGCTATCTTAATGATTTTGCACACCCTGCCACGGCGGTTCCTGACCGGGATATAACTGGCTTCCAGCCAGACAGGACGGTTTCCTTTAGCCAGCCGCAGATGTTTACCACTGCGAACGTCACCGGCGGCAAGGCGCTGCCAGAAATGGCGGTATTCAGGTGAATCCGTCAGGGAAGACGGGCAGAACATGCTGTGATGTTGCCCAATTATTTCGTGCGCCTCGTAGCCCATTGCGGTCAGGAAAAGCGGGCTGGCTTTCTGAATCGTTCCGTCAGGACTGAATTCAATAACCGGCATCGCGCTGTTAAGCGCCCTGAACGGCGCCGATCTACGCCCGCTGCGAAGATCGTTAAGAAAGGAAAAGACATTTTTTAATACATTAAAGCGCATAACCACGACCGTAATCTGAGTTGACTAATCTGGTTATCGGCTGTTAAGACCCTGGCATTATGTATTGTTGTGATAGTTTCCGTTGATTATTACCGGGTGAAATTAATTCACTAATAAAAAATAAATTTTTTGTATGACCTTCAACAGGATGCGTAAACGACTCCGCTGCAAAAGGCATGCTGCTGCGCAAACTGCGTCATGCAGGCAACCTCGGCAGCCTGACTGACCGCTCGGGCCTGCTCGTCTGAGGATAATGACGGGACACGGCAGTAAGACCGCTGTAAGAACAATCCCCTATTTGCTCAGCGCCCAGGCGGCTGGAACCGGCTTTCCTCCTGCCCGCACTGGCCCGACCGATCCCCGCACCACCATCCAGCTGTCGAATGCCGGTAACGCGCCGGCGGGCTGCTGCCGGATATGGCAGATTAACCGGCGTGCGGCTTCGCGGCCCATCTCATAAACCGGCTGGGCCACGACCGTAAGCGCGGGCGTCATCAGTTCGGTCCAGGGAAAATCATCGTACATAACAAACGAAATATCCTCGGGCACACGCAACCCACGTCTGGCCAGTCCACGTAGAATTCCCATTGCAATCAAATTGTCGGACGCAATCAGCGCACTGGGCGGTTCGGGAAGCGAGAGAAGCTCCGTCAGAATCTGTTCGATGCACGCTTCGTTAAGGGCATTCAGGCGCACCAGATTCGGGTCGAGTGCCATACCGGCATCGTGGTGGGCATCAATCATCCCTTTCACCCGCTGCGCCACCGGCGTGGGTCCTAAGCTCATCGCGTGAGTGTAAGGCGCGGCAATGCGCATACTGGAAAGGTATGCGATACGGTGATGACCGGCGTTAAGCAACAGCTGCGTCGCCTCCCTCGCCACGTTAAGAAAGTCAGCCTGAATGGTTTCCACGTCCAGCCCTTCGACGGAACGGTCAAAGGTCATCAGCGCGCGGCCTTCCGTCAGCACCTGTTTAAGATGGTCGTTATCACACGCCAGCGAGCTGCAGGGGGCCACGATGATGCCATCAACGCGCTTGTCCAGCATGACGCGCACGGCTTCCCGTTCCTCTTCCACGGTTTCATCGCTGTTGCTGAGCAGCAAATGAAACCCCGCCTGGCGCGCCACATCCGCCATGCCACGCAGCGCAAGGCCGAAATGCGGGTTTTCAATATCGCCCACGATCACGCCAATCGTGTTCGAACGCCCGGTATTCATGCTGCGCGCCAGCTCATTGGGCCGGTAACCCAGGGTTTCTGCCGCCTGGGTGACGCGGATTTGTACCTCTTCACTTACGGCGCCATAGCCGCCCAATGCTCTGGCCGCCTGGGCTTTTGACACGCCTGCCTGACGTGCCACATCGGCTACTGTGGGTCCGCGTACTTGCTGTTTTTTGCTGGTCATAATTATTTTGAATCACAAGTTGATAACATCGTAATTGACGCTGCTGAAAGCGTGTGCTTAATATCATTGTATCCACTTGAGACCGGTCTCACAACAACTACCGGTTTCATTTTGACCCGCATTGAGACCGGTCTCAATCAGACAGTACTGGCTCAGTGACCTTCGACGTTTCACCTGCAAAATGGAAGAGCTTTATGACATCGCATAAACGTTTAACCAAAATAACCGCCGTTGTCTTCGGCCTCGCGGTAATGCTCTCAACCAGCGTCAGTGCACGGGCAGCCAGCGACAACAATCCCTATGGGCTGATTGAACCGGGCCATCTGCGTGTCGCCAGCCTGGGCGACGCGAAACCCTATACCTTTACGGACAAAGACGGAAATTTCACCGGCTTTGACGTCGAATTTTTCAAAAATGTCGCCCATCGTATGGGCATTGATAAGGTGGATTTTGTCGGACAGGATTTTTCCGCCATCCTGCCCGCCGTCGCCAACGGACAATATGATGCAGGCGTGGCCGCGATCGGAATCACACCGGCCCGTGAAAAAACCGTTGATTTCTCCACGGGCTATCTGGCGGGTTACCTGACGGTGCTGACCCGCAGCGATTCCGGCGTGAAAAACGTGGCAACGCTGGCGCACAAGCGACTGGGCGTCATTCAGGGCACGCTGCAGGAAAGCTATGCGCTGGCCAACTTCAAACAGACCGATCTGGTGCGCTTTCCCGATAACAACGCGGCCGTTTCCGCGCTGAACAACGGCACTATTGATGCCATGTTCCTCGATTACGAAGCCGCCAAAGATTATGCCACCCGCTTCAAACTGGTGACGGCAGCCAACATCCCCTCTTTCGACGCCCCGGCGGGCGTGGCGATAGCGAAAAACAAACCGGCCTTTAAAGCGGCGCTGGACAAAGCCATCAAAGCGGCGATGCAGGATGGGACGTGGAAACAGCTTTATGAGAAGTGGTTTCCGGGCTCGCCTATGCCTGAACAGTATCTGCCTCAGCACAATTAGTCCCCGCGCAACCGGTGTGCGAGTGAATACATTCGGTGACGGGCGTTGTCCGTCACCCGCAACAGAGAATCGGCTATGGATCTGATCACTATTCTTTCCCGTACCTTCTTTGATTTTTCTGCAATGAAGGACGTCCTGCCGCAGCTGCTGGCAACGGGCCTGGTCAACACGTTGATCATCTCGTTGGCCGCCACGCTGCTGGGCACCTTTTTCGGCCTGATTCTGGCGCTGATGGGGATTTCGCCTTCGCGCTGGCTGCGTGTACCGGCCCGGCTGTATACCGATCTGTTTCGCGGCCTGCCCTCAATCCTGACCATTTTGCTGATTGGTCAGGGGCTGGCGCGCTTCAGCTATCAGCTGTTTGGCCCCTCACCTTATCCGCTGGGCATTTTTGCCCTGAGTCTGATTGCCAGCGCCTATATGGGCGAAATCTTTCGCTCAGGGATCCAGAGCATTGAGCAAGGCCAGATGGAAGCCTGCCGGGCGCTGGGCATGAGCTATGGTCGGGCGATGCGGCTGGTGATCATTCCTCAGGGCATCCGCCGCGTCTTGCCTGCCATCGTGAATCAGTTCATCGCGATTATTAAAGACTCTTCGCTGGTTTATCTGCTGGGGCTGATGTCCAGCCAGCGCGAACTGTTCCGGGTTGGCCAGGATGCCGCGGTGCTGAGCGGCAATCTGTCACCGCTGATGCTGGCGGGGCTGTTCTACCTGATGATTACCGTGCCCTTAACCCATGCGGTGAACCATATTGACGTCCGTTACCGCACCGGACGCCGCCGGGCAACGGCGCCGCAGAGCGGACTGAAAGAAATTGATGAGGTGGCGGTAAAACGCGCCGTCACGCCCACGGCCTCCCTGACCAGCGAACGAGGACACTGAGATGGCAACGTCCACTGCATTTCACGGCGCAAGCCTGGAGCTGCGTAATCTGACCCTGGCGTACGGCCCGATTGAGGTGCTGCGCAATGTGTCACTGACCATCGCGCCCGGCACCACCACCTGCATCATCGGCCCTTCCGGATCGGGAAAATCGACCCTGCTGCGCGGTATCAATCGCCTGCATGAACCCAAAAGCGGCGACGTCTTGCTGGCCGGGCGTTCGGTACTGAAGGACAAACCCGATGCGCTGCGGTTGCGCATTGGCATGGTCTTTCAGCACTTCAATCTGTTCCCCGATCACAGTGCGCTGGAAAACGTCGCGCTGGCTCCCTGGAAAGTCAAAGGCCGCTCGAAAACGGAGGCAGAGACAATTGCCCGGCAACGTCTGGCTGAGGTCGGCTTAGCACAGCGCGCCGACCATCGTCCGCGCGATCTCTCCGGCGGGCAGCAACAACGTGTCGCGATCGCCCGGGCGCTGGCGATGGAGCCCGAGGTGATGCTGTTTGACGAGGCCACGTCGGCGCTCGATCCCGAACTGGTGAAAGGCGTGCTGACGCTGATGGCTGAACTCTGTGAGCGCGGCATGACGATGGTGGTGGTCACGCATGAGATGGGATTTGCCCGCCGCGTGGCCGACCAGGTGGTGTTTATGGATGAGGGCGAGATTGTCGAAGCTGGGCCACCCGATCAGTTATTTGAACGTCCACAATCTGCCCGTTTACAACGTTTTTTATCGGAGGTGCTCTGATGGCACAGCATAAGGTGACAGGTCCCATCCGCACGGCGCTGGTGGGATTTGGCATTGCCGGCAAGGTCTTTCATGCCCCACTGATTTCACACGATGCCGCTTACCGTCTTGAGGTGATCGTGACCGGTAATGCGCAACGCGTCGCCGCGGCAAAAACGCATTATCCCCAGGCGCGAATTGTGCCGGACTGGCCGTCACTGCTGCAGTTGATCGACAACGGCGACATCGCAGTAGATCTTATTGTGCTGGCGACGCCGCCCGCTCAGCACCGTGAGCAGGCTGTCCAGGCCAGCCTGCGCGGTATCCATCTGGTGGTGGATAAACCTTTTGCGCCTGACGTCAGCGCGGCGGAAGCGATGATTGACGCCGCCCGAGAGGCTGGCACCCTGTTAACGGTCTTTCACAATCGCCGCTGGGACGGCGATTTTCTGACGCTGCAACGCCTGGTGCAGGACGAGGCATTTGGCACCGTCAGAAGCTTTGAGTCGCGCTTTGAGTGGTGGCGACCTGACGGATTTGGTAACTGGCGCGACAGCGTTTCGCTTGCGCAAGGGGGCGGCCTGCTGCTGGATCTGGGCAGCCACCTGATCGATCAGGCGATACAGCTGTTTGGTCCGGTGCAGGAGGCCAGCGCCGAGCTGGCACGCTATTCCGGCAGTCAGTCCAACAGCGATGAGGATTGCTTCGTTTCTTTACTGCATACCTGTGGCGTGCGTTCGCGGCTGTGGATGAATGGCCAGGCCGCGCTTAATGCTCCCCGCTTCCATCTGCTGGGCAGCCAGCGAGCTTTTACGCACTGGGGCCTGGATAACCAGGAGCCGCAGCTGGCCGCGGGCATGTCCCCGACTGACAGCGCCTACGGCGTAACGCCGCCTGAACGCGCAGCCCGGCTGGGCACCGTGGAGCAAAGTGAGGCGGTGGCGCTGCAGCGCGGCAATTACCCTGAATTTTATCACCGTCTTGCCCGTGCCCTGGTACACGGCGGCCCGCCGCCAGTGGACGCCAGCGAGGCGCTGGGCGTGCTGAAACTTATTGAGCAACTCCATCGGCAAAGTCGCGTACGCCTTGCCTGAATGGGGTATTTTCTGACAGAAGGAATCCATGATGACTGACAACTCTGTGGCCAAAACCGTTGTTGTACTGGGTGGCGGCATTTTAGGCGTTTCCACGGCATGCCAGCTGGCACAGGCTGGCGCGAAAGTGACGCTGGTCACCGAAGCCGAACTCTGCTCTGGCGCATCAGGACGTTCACTTTCCTGGCTTAACTCTGCCGGAGAGCGTTCCGCGCCTTACCATGCGCTGAGAATGGCGGGCATTGACCGCTACCGCACCCTGTTTGCCCGCCATCCCGATCTCAGCTGGCTGCGCTTTGACGGTGCGCTGTTCTGGGCGGCGGATGACGAGGCGGGCACCAAAGCGCGTCATGATTATGAAAACGCCCTTGGCTATGCTTCCCGGCTGGTTAATCCGCGCACGGTGCATGAGGTGGATCCGCAGGTTAACCCCAGCGCGCTGGCCAGCGTCGCTATTGCCAACCCTGGTGAGGGCTGGGTAAGCCTGCCGCATCTGGCCGCAAAACTGGTTGAGGATTTCAAAGCCGCAGGCGGCGAAGTGATTGAACAGGCAGGCAAAGCCAGTGTGCTGACCGCAGGTGGGCGGGCCACAGGCATTCGCAGCGCGAAACGGGGCGACATCATGGCCGATCGGGTGCTTGTCGCCTGTGGTCCCTGGACGCCCGATGTCGTTGCGCCGCTTGGTGTACGCATTCCCAACGGGTCGCCGGTGTCCATGCTGGTTACCACTACCGCACAGGAACGCGATCTTAACGTGGTATTAAATACGCCCCGCGCGGCGATACGTCCCAACCCTGGCCGTACGCTGGCGGTCGATCATGACTGGTATGAAGAGGATATCGTTGCGCATGCTGATGGTCAGTACAGCATCGATCATGCCGTTATTCGCCAGTTAATGGCGGATGCGGGTCACCTGCTTGGCGACGGCGCACCACTGGAAGCAGACAGCTGGAAAATTGGCCTGAAACCCGTGCCGGGGGATAGTGAACCGGTTGTCGGGGAGCTGAAAAAAGTCCCCGGTTGCTTTGTGGCCTTTACCCATTCGGGCGCAACGCTGGCACTGATTCTGGGCGAATTGCTGACGGAGGAGATCCTTAACGACGTCCGGCATCCCATGCTCGCGACCTTCCGGCCGGAACGATTTAACTAAGCCCGCCCCCGCGCCGTCGCCCGACGGCGCGGGAACCGTCTGCGACATGGTTATGCGCTGGGGCATCTTTGCCCCCTTTCTCCCGCCACCTGACGCGGCTTTCAGCGTCACCGCCCCCTTCAGACTCCGTGACGACCGGTATAACGTTGTTCCCCGTGTGACACCGTCACGACGCGTTGGATTCGGAGCAATCTGAACGGGCCACGTGGCGCGCGCTGTGCGTAGCGGTACGCCGGGCGAGTCCTGTTTGCCCCGCCCGTTGACCGCCAGCACGGTTAAGCATGCTTTGTTCTGTCATCTACACTTAGCCATTCATTCCCGGCAACCCTGAGCGGTTTGCCCATGCAAAGGACGACTTTATGACTGAACAATCGACAACAAATCACGCCTGGCTTTTGGCTTCACGCCCCAAGGGTGAACCAACGGAAGACAACTTCCGTTATGTTGCGCAGCCGACACCTGAAATCAAAGATGGCGAGATCTTACTGCGTACGATTTATCTGTCACTCGACCCTTATATGCGCGGACGTATGGATGAAGGGAAATCTTACGCGCCACCGGCAGAGCTGGATAAGCCGATGGTTGGCGGCACGGTTTGTCAGGTCGCCGAATCCAAAAACAGTGAATTTAAAGCGGGTGACTGGGTGCTTTGCCAGAGCGGCTGGCAGGAATATGCCGTGTCTGATGGTAAAGACGTTGCCCGTCTGAATAGCGACCTCCCGCATCCCTCATGGGCGCTGGGAATTCTCGGCATGCCCGGATTTACGGCCTATATGGGATTAATGGATATCGGTCAGCCGAAAGAAGGCGAAACCCTGGTTGTCGCGGCGGCAACCGGTCCGGTGGGCGCGACCGTGGGCCAGTTAGGAAAAATGAAAGGCTGTCGCGTGGTAGGTGTCGCGGGTGGTGAAGAAAAATGCCGTCATGCGGTGGAAAATCTGGGCTTTGATGCCTGTATCGATCACCACAGCCAGGACTTTGAAGAGCAGCTCAAAAATGCCTGCCCGGATGGCATTGATATCTATTTTGAAAACGTGGGCGGTAAGGTGTTCGATGCGGTCTTCCCGCTGCTGAACCCGGCGGCGCGGGTGCCGGTTTGCGGACTGGTTTCTGCCTACAGCCAAAAAGAGCTGCCGCCAGGCCCTGACCGTACCTCACGCATCATGGCCGGTATTCTGACCCGGCGCATTCGCATGCAGGGCTTTATCATTTTCCAGGATTACGGCCACCGCTATCCTGAGTTTTTGAAAGCCATGACGCCGCTGGTAGAGAGTAAGAAGATCCACTATCGCGAGCACATGATTGACGGTCTGGAGAACGCACCCAAAGCGTTTATCGATATGCTGAACGGTAAAAACTTCGGTAAAACCGTCGTGAAAGTGGCCTCGTAACCCCACCTGTCACTTAAAAATGCAACGTCACTGACGTTGCATTTTTTTATCTGCCGGACGGTAAAACAGTTATTGCCGCCTTCAATGCCTGCGGCAGAGCACGACCGACAGCGAGCTGTCTGAACCAGTACCGGCCAAAACGTCCCCCTACATACCCACCAGCCTCACCTTACGGGCAACACACCGCCCACGCCTCGCCCGGAAAGGGAGAGATCTCCTGCATCACGGCCTGATGAGCTTGCGACAACACCTGAAGGTGGAATGATTAAAAAACACTCACCATCCCGGTGGGTTTGTCAGGTCTGGGGCGTGAAAAGCCCTGCCTGCCTGGGTCAGAGGCGAACAGGAAGATAAACAGATCGTCATATAAAGAGTGAACGATTCACCGTTGCGCTTCTCAGTTTTACGCTACGCTTACTCCATGCAATACCCGTATAAACATGGAGACTAATTGAATGAGTCACGATGCGCGTAAACCCACCACCACCGACGCAGGCATTCCGGTTGCCAGCGATGAGCACTCGTTGTCGGTAGGACCGGACGGCCCGCTGGTACTGCACGATCACTATCTGATTGAGCAGATGGCGAACTTTAACCGTGAACGTATTCCTGAACGGCAGCCACATGCAAAAGGGAGCGGTGCCTTTGGCTTTTTTGAGGTGACTGAAGATGTCAGTCGCTACACCAAAGCCAACGTTTTTCAGCCCGGCACGAAAACGGATGTGCTGATGCGCTTCTCAACCGTAGCCGGTGAGCGCGGCAGCCCGGATACCTGGCGCGATCCACGCGGTTTTTCCATCAAGTTTTATACCCGCGAAGGCAATTACGACCTGGTGGGTAACAATACGCCGGTGTTTTTTATTCGCGACCCGATGAAGTTTCAGCATTTTATTCGCTCGCAAAAACGCCGTGCGGACAACAATCTGCGTGACAACGATATGCAGTGGGATTTCTGGACGCTGTCACCGGAATCGTCGCACCAGGTCACGTGGCTGATGGGCGATCGCGGTATTCCCAAAAGCTGGCGTCATATGAACGGCTACTCCAGTCACACCTATATGTGGGTAAACGCACAGGGCGAGAAGTTCTGGGTGAAATACCACTTCCATACCGATCAGGGCATTGAAAACCTGACGCAGCAGGAAGCCGATAAGCTGGCAGGTGAGGACGGCGATTACCATACGCGCGATCTGTTCATGTCCATTAAAAACGGCCACTTTCCGAGCTGGACGCTCTATATGCAGATCATGCCCTTTGCGGAGGCAGATGAATACCGCTACAACCCGTTCGATCTCACCAAGGTCTGGCCGCACAGCGATTACCCGTTGATCAAGGTTGGAAAACTTACGCTGAACCGCAATCCTACCGACAACCATGCGCAGATTGAACAGGCTGCCTTTGAGCCTAACAATCTGGTGCCCGGTATTGGTCTGAGCCCGGATAAGATGCTGCTCGGGCGCGTCTTTGCCTATGCGGATGCCCACCGCGCCCGACTCGGGGTAAATTACAAGCAGATTCCGGTTAACGCCCCGCAGTCGCCGGTCAACAGCTACAGCAAAGACGGCGCGATGCGCATTAACCCGGTATCCGACCCGGTTTATGCGCCCAACAGCAAAGGCGGCCCGGTTGCCGATGGTGAACGTTATCCAACCGACTCGGTCTGGTCTGCCAGCGGCGATATGGTACGGGCACCCTATTCTCTGCGCCGTGACGACGACGACGTAGGCCAGGCGAATACGTTGATCAATAAGGTGATGGATGACGCCGCGCGTGACCGGCTGGTCAACAACGTTACGGGTCATCTGTTAAACGGCGTGGAAGAGCCAGTGCTGTCGCGGGCTTTTGCGTACTGGCGCAATATCGACAAAACCATTGGCGACCGCATCGCCACGGCCGTGCTGGACGCGCGGGCTAAACGCTAAACCGCCCTGCCAAACGGTGGCATCCGCCACCGTTTTATCCCCGTCGCATTCAGCCATGCTTTGCACAAAACTGCTCAATATCCTCTGACTGAAAATCGGCAAGGTTTGCCATGATCTTTTCCCGTGGCCAGTTCCACCAGGCGATGTGTTGTAAGCGCGTGGCAATCGCCGGATGGAAGCGAACCCGAATCGGTTTGGCGGGCACGCCACCGACCACGGTATAGGCTGCAACGTCTTTCGTCACCACCGCGCCCGCCGCCAGCACCGCCCCGTCGCCCACCGTGACGCCGGGCAATACGATCACGCCATGACCGATCCAGACGTCATTGCCAATGATCACTCTGTCTTCTCGCCGGGCGGTGAAAAAACCGTGGTCGCGCGTGGCGGTCGCGTCGTAATACTCCGGACAATAGGTAAAGCGGTGTTGTGACGCGCGATTCATCGGGTGATTCGGCGCGCCAATCCGGACCTGATTAGCGATCGCGGTGAAACGGCCAATCTCACTGTCGGCAATGCAACAATGTTCACCTACATAGGAGAAATCGCCCAGGGTGCTGTATTCCAGATAGCTGTGAGCCAGAATTTCACACTGCGCGCCAATCTGCGTTTCACGCATGCGTACGCTGGCATCGATTTCGGTTTGCTGAAGTTTGGCGGGTTTTACCGCGGCAAGTGACATGGAAACGCTCCCGGCTCTGGTCTGAGGTCTGGATAAGTGATGCACGTAAGGCGCCTGACTGCCGCGCCACTGTAGCCGGATAACATGACAGACAATTGACAACGAAAAAGGCGGAGTGGTTAGCTCCGCCTTGGTCAAAGTTCCGGTTATTTTGCATGACCGGTCAGTTGCAAAAGGGCAACGATGATCTGCAAGATGACCCGGATAATCTCCAGAATCAGCTTAGTCAGTTCCATCACTTTCCTTCTCCTGCTTAGGGAGCGCGCTGTTCAGCAGCCGGGACTCTGACATTACCCGCCGACTGCCTGAGCACAACGTTGTGGAGAGGGCTGAGCGGCACTCATGGTTTAAGCCACAGGCCAGCACCACCTGGGACCTGCCGGGATTTACATAACCGTGCTCCCCTGGAAGCAATCAGTTAACCACGGTGCGATGCCCGACGCTCAACACATGTATAAATATACAGTATTTTGGCCAAACTTGAAGTCTTCGCTGTCACTCTTTACACTCAACCTGTGGAGAGTGCTGAGCACCTCGTTTGTCCTCCGGTTACCCGCCGCAGGACGAACAAAAGAAAAAAGGATTTGGCGTTATGCCAAATCCTTTTTTTATGCCTGCGCAGTCGCAATTACTTCGCTGAACTGACGCGCCAGATCGTATCACCTGCATCATCGGCGATAATTAACCCGCCCTGCTTATCGCTGGCCAGGCCCACCGGTAAGCCGTGCACTTCTTTTTCATCCTCAGTCAAAAAGCCGGACACCACGGTTTGCGGTTGCCCCACCGGTTTCCCGTTTTCGAATTTCACCCAGATGACCTTGTAGCCGTTCAGTGGCTTACGGTTCCAGCTCCCATGCTCGCTGATAAAGGCACCGCCCCGGTACTGCGGCATATTCTCTGCACCATAAAACAACAGGCCCAGTGGGGCGACATGCGAGCTCAGAGCGTAATCAGGCTTGATGGCTGTTTTGACCAGATCCGGTCGCTGCGGCTGAGCGCGTACATCAACGTGTTGACCAAAATAGCTGTAGGGCCAGCCATAGAAGCCCTTCTCTTTAACAGACGTCAGGTAGTCGGGCACCAGATCCGAGCCAATTTCGTCACGCTCGTTGACGACCGCCCACAACTGCTTCGTCTGCGGCTCCCAGTCGAGCCCCGTTGGGTTACGCAAGCCGCTGGCATAAATGCGGCTGGCACCGCTGGCGGCATCGACCTCCAGCACGGCGGCACGGCGGTATTCCGCACCAATACCGTTTTCGGTGATGTTGCTGTTCGACCCGACGCCGACGTACAGTTTGCTGCCATCAGGACTGGCTAACAGCGCTTTTGTCCAGTGGTGGTTAATGGGCCCGCCGGGTAATTCGGTCACCTCTTCCGGCGCGGTGCGAATCTCGGTTTGGCCTTCGCTGTAGGGAAATTTCACCAGACTGTCTGCATTTGCCACATACAGGGTATTCCCGACCAGTTGCATGCCAAACGGCGCGGTCAGATTCTCGATAAAGCGGTGTTGCTCCCACTTGCCATTCACATTACGCAACAGGGTGATGCGGTTACCGCCTTTGCCCCCTTTGCCTGAGGCATTTTTTACCAGACCCGTAATCAACTCTTTCGGCTTGGTCGTGGGTTTGGGTGTGCCGTTGGATTCCGCGACCAAAATATCGTTGTTCGGCAGCACGTAGACCTGACGCGGATGCTGAAGCTTATCGGCAATCTTCTCTATCTTCAGCCCCTCGGCGACCTTAGGCATTTCGCCGTTCTTCCACGGAACACCTTTGGGCACCTGCATCGGCGGTACCATAAAATTTTTGGCTTCCGGCAGCTCAGGATTCGCACCAATCTGTTTTTCAGGCGCGACCGACGCACCGTTATCACACCCGGCTAACAGGGCCGTCAGCGCCAACGCTATCAGGGAATATTGTGGCATTTTCATTGGGGCTTCTCCTTAAGCGATGCGTTGACGAAGGGCAAGTTGCACATTCGCCAGCAGTAGCAGTATCACCACCAGCGTTGAGAGAATCACCGCCGTGGGCACCACGGCGTACGCATCACGGCTGTGAATAAAGGCGTTGGCGATAGCCAGCAGGATAGCCACCAGCGAGATCCAGAAATGGGTTTTCTCTGGCGCGCTGCCGCCGCGGAACAGATAAATAAGACTAATTACTCTTGGCAGAACAGCAATGACCAGACCTATCGCGATTAACCAACTGGCACTGACAGACCAGAAGATGACAGTCGTCTTCATATAGACGATATCGAACAGCCAGGCCGCTACAAAAAAGCCCACCGGTAGAGGTTCGAGGAGAGCGTAAAGCGTCACGGCGATGGCCGATCGTCCAGAGGTGTTGCGCATGATTTTCTCCATTTTCAATAGTTATACAGCCCAGGCACAACGTATTACCTTCCATTACGTTGTTAACCTGCCTGTAAAATATTAGTAAACCTGAAGAAAAATGATGGTTTTAATTCACCTTTGCAGGCGATGACGGGTAAACGGTGTCGTCAGGCCTGATGCGACAGGAACCGGCCTGGATAATCGGCGCGAATGGGCTGTTGCGTCGCATAGCGGCCAAACAGCCTGTAGCGGTTCAGCGCAATGGCGTCGTAAAAAAGGTTACTGAGGCGTTTCGGCAACCAGCGCAGCACGCTCATGATGCGCCACGGCAGCGGCAACTGCTGAAAAACGCGAAAAATAGCCTGCGCCCGAAGCCAGTGCTGTTCATCCCGAATGTAGACGATCGTGCTGATATTGTCGTCAGGCAGGCCGGCCCATCTCAGTAGTGCTTTGCCCTCCTCACTCTGGACGGAAGCAAAACGGACCTGCCGCGCCAGCCGGTGGCGCAACAGGAAACGCACCCATCCTGTACAAAGTTTGCATACACCATCATAAAGCACGACGCTCTCGCCCGTTTGCAGATAAGGGGGCTGTGGCATGGGGCGGCTCCTCTGTTTCATCCTCAACAGACGCAGTATAGTCCTTCTTTCCCGTATGCTGAGCCAGCCACTGACAAACCGCCGCTTCATCGATGGCCCTGGCATTAACCCGCAGCAGCGGCCCCAGTGCCATGGGTTGTGCTTCTTCCGCCAGACGACGCAGTTCCGGAAGATACTCCGCGCCGGGGTGACCCGGCATGCGTTGCGCCAGGCGAGCCTGGTAACGCGCCACCGCCTCATCGGGTGAGATCTGCATCCAGATCTCCAGCACCTCATCCACGCCCGCTCGCTGCAAACCCTGCTCCAGCACGCTTTTCGACTGAAACCCAAACCAGGCATCAATCAGAAAAACCGTGTTCACCGGTGACTGGCCCACAATATTCCAGATCGCCTGGTAAGCCGCACAGCCGAGCTGTCGGTTACGCTGACGATCGACCGGGGCGAAGCTGGACATGAAGGGCTCCTTAATGCTGTCCAGCGTTAATACCGGTAAGGTGAAACGCCCGGACAGCATCCGGGTCAGCGTACTTTTGCCCGAGGCGGGAATTCCGTTAACCAGTACTACTCGCTTACTTTCCGCCTGTCTGGTCATAAGATCTCCATGACGTCCGCCACGCTACTGGCCTGGCGTAGTTTGACCAGCGTCGCGTCATCGTCAAGCAGCGAGACAATCGCGCGAATGCCCTCTTCAATGTGGGCATTACTGTCACGGGCACCGAACATGATGACGATATCGGCCTTTTCACTGCCCTCAAACGAGATCGGTTCTGCCAGCACAATCAGACTAAAACAGTCGCGAATAACGCCCGTTTCCGGGCGGGCATGAGGAATGGCGATACCTTCTTCAAACACATAATAGGCACCGTGCGTGAGCGTGTTATCAATGACAGCCTGAGGATACGAGGCCCGAATATAGCCGCCCGCCACCAGCGGTTTGGCCGCCATGGCGATCACCTGTTGCCAGTCGCTGGCCGCAACCCCGACCTGAATGGCATTGGCTTCCTGTAATAACTGTTTAATGGTCATTACTGCTCCTTAAACTGATTTTCGCACCAGATTGCGTAATTCATCAATTTTCACAAACAGAGGATCGATGTGATCCCGGTAACGACGGCTTTTTGCATAGAGTGATAATGCCCGGTTATATTCCAGCATTAATTGTTTTTGCGTGTCGGTATCGGCGGTATTACTGGCCAGCTTCGCTTCCAGCTGCCTTATTTTCTCGCTGACGGATTCTGCCAGGCGATCCTGTTCAGCCGCATCCTGCGGATGATTTTCCACTTTCTTTTTCATGAATCCAAACATAGCGACTCCTGCCCCGAAAAGCGCGCGGGCACTTCAGGTTTATTTACGTCGGGATAAATGGGGTTAGCGGAATAACTGCATTTTTTCCACTAATACATTGGTTACCGCATTATTAGCGGGCACCAGGAAATTACGCACGCTGTCGTTTACTTTGCCTTTTTCGAACGTGGTTTTGCACTGCGCCACCCACTGGACATTCATCTCGGTGCCCACGTTCACTTTGTCGATACCGCTGCTGACAGCCAGGCGCATATCTTCATCACTCACGCCCGTTCCGCCGTGCAGGACCAGCGGCGTCGCGGTGGCGTCGGTGATTGCGGCAAGGCGCTGGTGCTGAATATGGGCTTTCCCGGTATACAGGCCGTGCACGGTGCCGATGGAAATCGCCAGCATGTCGACGCCCGTTTCGTGCACAAAGCGCCTGGCATCCTCTACAGGGGTAAACGCAATTTCATCCATCTCCACGCATTTACCATCTTCCGATCCGCCGATTGCGCCCAGCTCAGCTTCCACGGAGACATTTAGCGGGCGCGCCATATCAATAACCCGTCGGGTATTAGCAATATTTTCCTCAAGCGGTAAATGTGAGCCATCGTACATGACCGAACTGAATCCGGCGTTAATCGCTGTCTGAATCGCCTCTAAATCAGAACAGTGATCCAGATGCAGACAGGTTGGAATATTTTTACTTTTCGCTAAAGATTTAACGGCATCGACCAGTAATTCGTGTCCGAGATATTTTGCCGTACCGGTAGATATCTGAATCATTAACGGGCTGTGGGTTTGTTCTGCCGCCTTAAAAAAGGCGGGCAGCATTTCCAGACAATGTAGATTAAACGATCCCACCGCTTTAAAATCACGTTCTTTGGCAATCTTGAGCAGGTCAGTGAAATTATAAAGTTTCATGCACGTTTTCCTCACGGGATGAAGTGGATTTTCCGTTAACAAACCAGGCGATAGCGGTAACAAAGGCGACGAATACGGCGACGAACAACCAGTTATTCTGGAAAGCATGTCCCAAAACCAGCCCGGTACTGATGACGTCGGAATCGCTGAAGGTCACGCCGGTAAAGCCATAACTTTCCAGCATCGGCACCAGAATGGCCGGCAGGAAGGTAATGAATAAGCCGTGCACGAAGCCCCCGATCATCGCCCCGCGCCGGCCCCCCAGCGCATTACCAAACACGCCTGCCGTGCCGCCTGCAAAGAAGTTGGTGAGCAGACCCGGCAGAATCATTGCCAGACCAAACATCGGGAACACCAGCATGCCGACCACGGAGCCGAGCGTGGTCGCCAGGAAACCGACAATGACTGCGTTAGGCGCATAAGGAAACATGACCGGGCAGTCGAGTGCAGGCTTCGCATCCGGCACCAGCCGCATGGCAATGCCACGGAATGCAGGAACCAGTTCATTCAGCAGCAGTCGCACACCGCTGTAGAGGACAAACACGCCCGCGACAAACTGAATGGACTGCATAAAGGCATACATCAGGTAGTTGGTGCCGCTGCTGTACTGCGCAATAAAGGCGGGACCGGCTGCCAGCGCAGGGATCAGGTACATTGGCACCATCACCACCGCCATTGACAGGTAGGTGTCCTGTAAAAATTTGAAGTTGTCCGGTAACTTCAGATCCTCCGTCGAACGTGACCCTTTACCGACCACCTTCGCCACGGCCGCCGTCAGCAGATAGCCGATGGTACAGAAGTGGCCCAGGGCGACATCATCCGAATCGGTAATGCGCCTTATCACCGGCTGGGCCAGCGCGGGCATCACGACAGCCATAACGCCACCAAAAATCCCGCCGGTCAGAATCAGCGGTAAGCCGGTTAAGCCTGCTTTATAGCCGATGACGGCACCAATCGTGGCCATCCATAACAACGCCTGTCCGGTCAGGAAGATGTATTTAAACGGCGTCAGGCGGGCAATGATGATATTGACGATAAAGATCACCAGCAGCGTCATGGCCACTTCGGAGCCCAGTTCACGGTTGGCCAGCCCGGCGATGGCAGCCACATCAGTGATGTAGCCCTGCATGCCAAAGCCGTGGGTGAAGATACTGTTCAGGAAGGTCAGTGCGCCGACAATAATATTGATGCCCGCCATCATAATTAAGAAGCCGAGCAGGGTTTTAAACGTCCCTTCCACCACTTTTCCCGCAGATTTCTTTTGCAGCACCAGCCCAATCAGCGCAATAAAAGCGATAAGAATGGATGCCTGCCCCAGTAAATCTTTAACCAGAAAATTGATTACACTATTCATGATTAGCAACCTTCATATTACGTTCTTTTAAGAAAGCCACGATCTTTTGCTCAATTTCGGCTTTATCGGTAAGTTTATTTAATATAATGACCCGTTTAATCTGTTCTGGTGTGGCGTCAGCATTTAAAACATCCGCAAACGCTTTTTGCGTCAGAATCATGTCGGATTTAAATGCATTAGCTTCTGAAATTGTGGTGTGATCGATATCGGCTTCAATTTCCAGTTTTTTTAAAACGGCTTTCGCACTCATTTCGATGGCGAAACTTGAACCCAGACCACAACCACAAACACATAAAATTTTCAGCATGTTTTCTCCTCACACTATTTGCAGTTGTTTAGCGAGTTTATAATGGTGCCCTTCTGTATCGACCAGGCGTTTTTTCATGCTTATTAAGTCAATCGGAATAGGCTTATTGCTGCCGTTAATAATGACGGCTTTATTGCGCATTCCGGATTGAATACAACGAACCACTTCACTTGCCATAATGGTGCCCTGATAAATTTCTTCACAGGTGGGATCGCCATTACGCAGTCCATAACCGACAATCGTTTTGCGAATGCGCACACCGATCAACGGTTCAAGTTGCTTAATTAAGGTATCGATTGCGCCCTGAAAGCCCGGTGAATATTCACGTGTATAGCCCTCAGAGCACAGGATAATGACGCTGTTCTGTTCACTGAGGCGCTGAGTGATGCGCCCGGCCAGCGTCGCCGTCGGAATCTGACACTCGGGGATTAACGCAAAATCCGCATTCGATTTTATTGCCGATTGCAGCGTCAGTTCACCGCAGTAACCGCCGAGCAACTCGACCATAAATACCCGGCCGGTTAATGCGCGGCCCGTATTCCGCAGTTTTGCCACCTCTTTAAGTACCTGCTCACAGGCAGTGGAAAAGCCCACGGTGTAATCACTGCCGAAGACATCGTTATCAATCGTCATACCGATGCCAAAACAGTTCACACCGAATTCGCTCAGCGTATGTAAAAATTGCAGTGAGCCATCTCCGCCGGCCATAATTAATACATCAATACGCAATGCCTTAAGCTGTCGGGTGATGGTTTCGTATTCGCTGCGAATTAATTTTCGCGTGGTCCTTCCCGACTGCATAACCGGAATCGAGGTAACAGAGAAATCCACTAAATCGCGTTGTGCAATTTCCTGACAGACATTATCGAGAAGTCCCGGAATACCGCCATTAAATAACAGCATTTCCGCCTGCGTCATTCTCGCAATCTGAAAAATAAAATTATTTATGCCGGTAACATCGCCGCCGCTGATTACCATCCCGATTCTCATTCTCCATTCCTCTCTGGCTCAATGCGTCTGCGGGCTATTGTTTCGGGATACAAGCCTTATATTTGCAAGTGAGATCACAAAAACGAGAGTATTTTGCCGGGTGGATAGATTGACAGCGGGGTTAAAACAGGTGTTTATGTGAATTAAATCACAATTAATAAGCGCGCCCGGTCTGTGAGCTTCGGTTGATAAAACAACGGGTTAAATATCATCAGGCGAAGAGAAACGGTTATTTCAGGCGCGTGTCCGGATAACAAAAAAACCGCGATGCAGATTTGTGATTTTCGCCTCACTTTTCACTGTGATGCTGGCGGGTTAGTTATACGGGCAGCACAGATACCGGTTATTTCGGCAGCGAAAAAGGATTCATCTTGTCCGGTTAAGCGTTCACCGGTTTTTTTACACGCGCGGCACGATGATGAACGTTTGCGCAAAGCGGGCTGTGTTGTACCGGTGGCATTGGGTGAAGCGGGCATAAAAAACCCGGCAACGGATGTGCCGGGCGGGAAAACATGCTGGAAGCGTTATTTTGCGTACGCTTCGGTGGAGATGGTCAGTTTGACATCGTCGCTGACCGCAGGCACGTATTTATCCAGTTTGAAGTCAGAACGCTTGATGGTGCCGGTCGCATCAAAACCAATCGCCTGCTTTTTCACCATCGGATGCTCACCCTGCTTGTTCAGCGTGGCGTGCAGCGTAACCGGTTTGGTGATGCCTTTCAGCGTCAGATTACCTTCTACGTCAAATTTGTTATCGCCTTTAGCAATGACTTTGGTGCTGCGGAAGGTCGCGCTCGGGTATTTGGCGACGTCAAAATAGTCGGCGCCTTTAAATTCTTTCGTCAGTGCAGGCACATGGCTGTCAATTTTGGTGACAGGCAAGGTCACGTCAACACGCGACTGCTCGGGTTTGCTGCTGTCGAACACCAGTGACCCCGTGGCATCCGGAATATCGGCGGTAGGATGCGAGAAGCCGAAGTGTTCCCAGCTCATAACGACCGACGTATGCTGTGGGTCCAGCTGGTAGTGCATTGTCTCAGCCTGAGAAACCGGGATATACAGCGCGGCAACTGCGATCAGTGGCAGTGTAAAACGTTTAATATCTTTCACTTTTCATTCCTTTTTTATGGCGTCACATTAAGTCTGGTGCAAAGCGGCAGGAATAAAAAGTGAAGAGATTTGGCGTAAACAATCAAAATCATTCAACAATATCGACGAGTAATTATTTTACTGCTTATCGTCTGTACGTAAGATGCGCCACGCTGATTTCTGGCTGCATAACTGGTGATGCAGCTGCGTTAACTGCTGAGTGCTGAGGGCAGCAATATCCTGTGACGTCAGTGTGGGCAGTCCGTTAGCCTGACGCAGCGCCTCGACGGTGGGTTCTTCCTGCGCTGCGGCTAACTGTGTTTTCACCCCGTCGAGATCGGCCGCGTCTGTCACGGACGTCATCTGCTGCAGGAAATCGTCGCAATACTGAATCAGCGTTGTGGCAGACAGGGTCGGTGACTGAAGCGCAAAAAGAATACCGTCGATATCCACACAACGCTGGTAACGGCAGCTGACGACATAACCGATGGGGTGTTCAACACGGTAGCGCTGATAAAATCGCGGCGCGTAAAGCAGCGCCAGCGCGCGCAGTGCGGCCAGCTGTTGAGGATCGGCCAGTGGTATGAACAGCAGAATGGCGCTGTCGTCCGAGGGGTGCGGTATCCTGCTTTCGCCGCTCACCCATGCCCGCGCGGGTAATGTAGGAGAATTGACCTTCAGCACGCTGAGCTGGTGCGCAAGTTGTTGATGTCGAGGGGCATTACCGCCCAGAAGGATGGCCCGCCAGCGCTGCGGCTGCACGGACGACGCCAGGCAGTAAGGCAATTGTCGTAGCAGTTCGCGTATTGCAATACTGGGAATGGCAGAGCTGGCCTCTTCCGTTGTCGGCATCAGGCAGGATAACAGTTGCGCCAGCGCCGCGCTGAGCAACGCCTCGTCGGCGGGTAAGTCCAGCGTCAGTTGCCAGACGCCCTGCCTTTCACACCATTCCCCACCGCCGCCAAAGTGACGCAGTACTGCAAACACCGGCCGCAAGGCGCTTTCACAGGCCTGACCTGCCCACAGCGTGCTGTACAGTTCGGGACGAAGTATCAGCGTGCCGGAGGTTTCATCCGGGTGAATGTGTGGCAACGTCACCGCGGTGGTGGGCAGCCTGGCGGGCGGGAAAGGATTAGGGCCGGGATAAAAAAACCACTTAACAGGGGGAACACTGATGTCGGGCACCTGCCAGCGTGCCAGGGTGAGCGCATAACCCTGTACGCTGCGTGATTCGCCAGCCACGTCGGCGGCACAAACCAGGGTGGTTGCTGGCACGCCGGCCAGCGTCTGTAATAAGGGCGAGAGTTCGGGGCAGTCGCCCGTGGCGGCAAACCCTAAAGCCCGCGCCTGAAGCTGCATTAAGGGCGACAATGCAGCCAGCCGCCGCTGCGCAAGGTGCCAGTAGTGTTGCCGCTGCGTCGCTGTGGTATGACTCAAGGCGGCGAAAAATGACTTCAGTAATGCCTCTACCACGGCGGGTTGCTCACTCGTCACTGTCATCATCAGCCACTGCGTTTTTGCGGACTGATACAGCCATTTTAGCTGTAACTGACTGGCGAGCCCGCGCGCGTACAAGGCGGCCAGCAAGCCGCCGGGGGCTTCATCCAGCAAAAACTCGCGCAACAGCGTGACACTGTCACTTAGCGCCGTTGGTAACAGCCAGCTCAGCGTCACTTCGGACGGGCCGTCCTGCTGCAACATCAGCCTCCTGTCGGCCGATAATTCAACGTCTGGTGCCGGAAGACTGCCCGCATCGCGAAGGGCAAAAGGAGCAGCAAAAATCTCAGCCAGCGTTGCCAGTTCGTCCAGCGGCTGCGGCCCCTGAAGCCACAGCGTCATCGTGCCGGCGTGATAAAAACGCTGATGAAACGCCCGCAGCGCGGCCTGCAACTCAGTGACGTTGTCACCAAAAACCGCCCTGTTGCCGGTCTGAAAGCGCTGGAAACTGGCCGGTGCGATGACCGTTGAGAATATAGCCGCCTCTGCTCTGGCCGCAGCGTGATGCTGCAGCAGCCGATGCTCGGCATCAATCACAGCAATTTCCTGAGTAATGGCCTCTGGCGTTAACCGCGGTGCGCTCAGCATATCCTGCAGGCGCAGCAGGCCATCAGTCAAACTGTCCGGGGCGACTTCAAAAAAAAAGGCGCTCTGGCGCGCCAGGGTGGTGGCATTCACCTGCCCGCCCTGCGCCTGCACCCAGCTCATCAGCCGCCCTTCGTCGGGCCAGCGCTGGCCACCGCTGAACAGCATATGCTCAAGCAGATGCGCCAGGCCGGGCCAGTTATCAGGTTCATCGTGACTGCCCGCCGCCACCTTCACCAGCGCCGCCGCCTGCGTTGCGTCCGGCTGGTGGACGAGCGTCACGCGGAGTCCGTTCAGGGTCAGGCTGCGTGTGTGCATTACAGATTCCGCGTTTTATAGATCAACTGAGAATTGGTGCGGTTGCGGAACTGTAGCTGACCGATTTTGATATCACTGCAGTCTGCCTGACGGCGCGCCTCAAGGATTGTGCTGTGATGCGGTGACTTACTGCAGACCGGATCGGTATTATCGGCATCGCCGGTCAGCATAAAGGCCTGGCAGCGGCAGCCACCAAAGTCTTTCTCTTTTTCATCACAGGAGCGGCAGGGTTCCGGCATCCAGTCGAACCCCCGGTAGCGGTTAAAACCAAACGAGTGATACCAGATGTCTTCCAGCGACTGCTCCAGGACCGAGGGAAAGGCCACCGGCAACTGTCGCGCGCTGTGGCACGGTAGCGCCGTGCCTTCTGGCGTGACGCTCAGGAAAATCGCGCCCCAACCGCCCATGCACGGCTTTGGTCGTTCTTCATAGTAATCTGGCGTAACGAACAGCAGATTAGTGAGACTGCCCCGCTCGTTCATCTGCGTGCGGTAGCGGTTAACGACCGCCTCCGCCCGGGCAATCTGCTCGCGCGTCGGCAATAACCCTTCGCGGTTCAGCTGTGCCCAACCGTAAAACTGGCAGGTCGCCAGTTCAACATCATCCGCCTCCAGCTCAATGCACAGATCGATAATCTTATCGATCTGGTCGATGTTATGGCGATGCAGTACGAAATTCAGCACCATCGGATAGCCGTGAGCTTTCACTGCGCGCGCCATCTCCAGCTTCTGCTGAAAGGCTTTTTTCGAGCCGGCCAGCGCCGCGTTGAGGGTTTCATCACTGGCCTGAAAACTGATCTGAATATGATCCAGACCGGCCTCGCTGAATGCGTCGAGTTTTTTCTCCGTCAGACCAATGCCGGAGGTGATCAGGTTGGTATAAAACCCTAAATCACGCGCCGCTTTGATGAGTTCGGGCAGATCCTTACGCGTCAGCGGTTCACCGCCCGAAAAGCCCAGCTGCACGCTGCCCATGGCACGGGCCTGGCGAAAGACCTCGATCCACTGTGCGGTGGTAAGCTCGCGCGCCTGCTGGGCAAAATCCAGGGGATTCGAACAGTACGGACACTGCAGCGGACAGCGATAGGTTAACTCTGCCAGCAGCCAGAGCGGTGGGTTGACGCCGGGTTTAGGTTGGGTCACGGAACTGTATCCACTTCTGTTCATAAGCTGACTGCAGGAATTCTTTCACATCTTCGCCCACGCCGCCCGCGTCCGGGAACTGAGCATCCAGCGTGGCAATAATGGAAGCGATATCCTGTTTGCCGTCCACCAGCGCCAGAATGGCCGCAGCGGTTTCATTTAACTTCGCCATGCCTTCGGGATAAAGCACCACATGGCTGTCCTGTGCCGCTTCCCATTGCATACGGTAGCCACGGCGAAAGGCGACAATTGTGTGTTCGTTCATCATTATACCAGTCGGGTTGTGTGCCAGACGGCCTTATCGGTCACGCTGTGATAAGGCGGGCGGTGAAGTTCGTAAGCCATGGTCATGGCATCCAGCAGCGTCCAGAGAATGTCCAGCTTGAACTGCAGAATCTCCAGCATCCTGTTCTGTTTTTCCGCCGTATTACAGAACTCAAGCGCCAGGGCAAGACCGTGTTCCACGTCGCGGTTAGCCTGACTCAGACGGCTGCGGAAGTAAAAATAGCCTTCTTCTTTAATCCACGGATAGTGCTGAGGCCAGCTGTCGAGGCGTGACTGATGAATCTGTGGCGCGAACAACTCCGTCAGCGAACTGCAGGCCGCCTCCTGCCAGTTAGCGCGGCGGGCAAAGTTGACATAGGCATCTACCGCAAAACGCACGCCCGGCAGGACATGTTGTTCAGAAAGCAATGCCTCACGCGTCAGCCCGACCGCCTCGCCCAGCCGCAGCCAGGCCTCAATGCCGCCATCAGCGCCCTGGCTGCCATCGTGATCCAGAATACGTTGTACCCATTTACGCCGGGTGGCCGGGTCCGGGCAGTTGGCCATGATGGCCGCATCCTTCAACGGGATACTGGTTTGATAATAGAAGCGGTTCGCCACCCAGCCCTGAATCTGCTCGCGTGTGGCCTGGCCATTGTGCATCGCGATGTGATAAGGGTGATGGATATGGTAGTACGCGCCTTTATCACGCAGCGCCTGTTCGAAGGCCTGAGGCGACAGGGTTTCCGTAATCAGCATCTTTCGTCCTGCAACTGTATCGCCATTCCGTCCTGACTCACCTCAATGCCCTGTTCAGTCAGGTACTGACGCTGAGGCGACTGTTCGTCAAGAATGGGATTGGTGTTGTTAATATGAATAAGGATTTTGCGTTTTGCGGGCAAACGGGCGAGTAACGCCATCAGTCCCTGCTCTTCGGCCAGCGCCAGATGGCCCATGGCCTTGCCGGTATTTTTGCCCACGCCCGCGGAGAGTAATTCATCGTCCTGCCAGACCGTGCCGTCAATCAGCAGGCAGTCCGCCTGTTCGAGCCACGGCAGAATCACCGCATCCGGCTCGCCCAGTCCGGGCGCATACAGCAGTTTCTGGCCGTTTGCGCGGTTTTCAATAAACAGCGCCACGTTATGGCCCGGTAACGGCCGATCGCGATAAGGCGAGTACGGTGGTGCGTTACTGAGGATTGGAATCGCAGTGAACTGAAGATCCGGACAGACGTCCACGCTAAACGGCGCTAACGGGCGAATGGGACGATGCTGTAAGCCGCCGTTCCAGTGTTTCAGCATGGTGAACACCGGGAAACCCGTGGTGAGATCGTCATAGACTTCCGGCGTGCACCATACCTGATGCGGACAACCTTCACGCAGACTGAGCAGACCGGTAGTATGGTCGATCTGGCTGTCAGTCAGGATAATGCCGCCGATCGCCGTACCGCGCAGCACACCTTTTTTGATGAGTTCTGGCGTGTGCAAAATCTGCTGACTGATATCGGGGGAGGCATTGCACAGCACCCAGTCCTCGCCATTATCGCTGACAATAATAGAGGACTGCGTACGCGGCGTCGCCTGAACGGTGCCGTTACGGACACCCTGACAGTTGGGACAGTTGCAGTTCCATTGCGGGAATCCGCCGCCTGCCGCCGAACCAAGGACTTTAATAAACATGAAAGGGACCAGGTGTTGAAACAAAATGCCCGCACAAGCGGCGGGCAAAGGATTAACGGTTGGAAATGTACAGTGTTACTTCCAGACCGAGGCGCAGATCAACAAATGTTGGTTTTTTCCACATAATTTTCTTCCTTATAAATAAACAGACAAAGAACGTACTGCAAGACAGCATCGTAACAGGGATTAAAATGCGAACCTTGTCACGCTATTTTCTCGCAGACCCTGGGGTGAAATCAACGAAAAGCCCGTAAGAAAACGTGTTAACGGATGCCGGTAAGGTGTAAAACCCGCAGCCAGTTTCCCCACGTCAATTTCTCCAGCACGCTTTCATCATAGCCTTTGTCGCGAAAAACAGCGAGC
This sequence comes from Pantoea sp. PNA 03-3, assembly GCF_003201175.1. Classification (NCBI taxonomy): domain Bacteria; kingdom Pseudomonadati; phylum Pseudomonadota; class Gammaproteobacteria; order Enterobacterales; family Erwiniaceae; genus Pantoea; species Pantoea sp. PNA 03-3. The sequence goes on from NZ_QICO01000001.1 coordinate 476,575, forward strand.
AACCGGGGCAACCCACTGACATCGCCGAGCGCATCGGGCACCGAAATGCCGTCAAAGTCTGACCCGAAGGCCACATGATCGCTGCCCATTATGTTAATAAGGTGATCGCAATGTTTGACGATTTCTGTCAAATCGGTGTCGCTGTCACGTTTTCCGTCAGCACGCAGAAAAGCGTTGCCAAAGTTAATCCCGACCACACCGCCGCTGTCGCGAATCGCCCGAAGCTGATCATCCGTCAGGTTACGGGGTTGCGGACAGAGAGCATGCGCATTGGAATGACTGGCGACCAGTGGGGAAAGGCCGAGCCGCGCGGTATCCCAGAATGCCTTCTCGTTCATATGGGACACATCAATCATCATATTCAGCGCGGCCGCCTGCCTGATAAGCGCTTCCCCTTCTGCCGTCAGGCCGGGACCGGTGTCGGGTGATCCCGGAAAGCTGCCGCTAACCCCTTCGCCGAAGCGGTTTTTCAGATTCCAGAAAGGCCCAATCGAGCGCACCCCGGCATGATAAAACGCCGTCAACGCCTCGCCGTCGGGATCCAGCGCATCCGCGCCTTCGATATGGGCGACTAACGCCAAAACGCCCTCTGCGCGACAGGCGTCGATTTCTGCCGCGCTGCGGCACAGTTTTACCCGCCCCTCCGCGTGCGCCACGATACGCTGCAGCAGGTCAAGCTGCTGCCACATTATCGTCAGGGGATCATAAGGTTCTTCTGCAGCACGCGTGGACGCGACCTGCGCCAGGTAATCCTTCGGCAGAACAAAAATCGCGCACAGCCCACCTGCGAATCCGCCCTGCTGGATGCGAGGGTAATCCAGATGGCCCTCAGGCACGCCGGCAAAGAACGCCTCAGCAGGCGCATCACGATGGTGCAGCCACAAATTCAGTAACAGATCGTTGTGCCCGTCGAAAATCTGCATAGAAAACCCCCTCAAGAACATCGGGTTATGCTAACGCTGTCGCCCCGCTTCGGCAAATGGCAGCGCACGCCGTGCCACAGCCCATGAATCACGGTTGTCACTTTTGCGTATCAGGTTGTCAGTTTTGCGCGCGCCGCATGGCTGCGCTTTCGCCACACTGAGCTGACACCGAAAAGGAGAACGCAATGTTAACGAATCCCGCCGAGAAATACCGCCCTTTCCCCCTGGTTGACCTGCCTGACCGTCAGTGGCCTTCGCGGTCAATCAGCCGTGCGCCGCGCTGGCTGTCAACCGACCTGCGGGATGGCAATCAGGCGCTGGCTGAACCGATGAGTCGCGCCCAAAAGCTGCAGTTCTGGCAATTATTGCTGGACTGCGGGGCCAAAGAAATCGAAGTCGCCTTCCCGTCAGCCTCGCAAACCGACTTTGACTTCGTACGGGATTTGATTGAACAGCAGCGCATTCCTGAAGACGTGACGGTGCAGGTTTTAACCCCCGCGCGCCACGATCTGATTGAGACGACCTTCTGCGCCCTGAAAGGCGCACCGCGCGCCATTATCCATTTGTACAATGCCACCGCACCGCTGTTCCGGGAACGTGTATTTAACCAGAGTAAAGCGCAGATTGTGGCGCTGGCTACCGACAGCGCGCGGCAAATCCGGGCCGCCTGCGAGGCCGCGCCCGAGACACTGTGGACCTTTGAATACTCGCCGGAAACCTTCTGCTTTACCGAGCCAGCGTTTGCCCTCGACATTTGTGAAGCGGTGGCCGCCGTCTGGGAACCCGGGCCTGAGCGCCCCATGATCATCAACTTACCCGCCACGGTTGAAGTTAACACGCCCAATGTGTATGCCGATCAGATTGAATTTTTCTGCCGTCACTTTAGTCGTCGACAGGCAGTGTGCATTAGCGTTCATCCGCATAACGATCGCGGCACGGGCGTTGCCTGCGCGGAACTGGCGCTGTTAGCCGGTGCGGACCGCATTGAAGGCTGCCTGTTAGGTAACGGAGAGCGCACGGGGAATGTGGATCTGGTGACGCTGGCGTTAAATCTTTATACCCAGGGTGTTGCCCCCGGACTGGATTTCAGTGACATGGCCCGCGTGATTGAGGTCGTCACCGCCTGCAATAAACTGCCCGTCCATCCGCGTCATCCCTATGCCGGCGAACTGGTGTTCACTGCGTTTTCCGGTTCGCATCAGGATGCGATCAAAAAGGGGTTTACCTGGCGCGCACAGCAGCAGGAAACCGTGTGGCAGATGCCCTATTTGCCCCTCGACCCGGCGGATATCGGCAGCAGTTATGAAGCGGTGATTCGGGTTAACAGCCAGTCGGGGAAAAGTGGGGCGGCCTGGCTGCTGGAGCAGAACCACGGTCTGCAACTGCCGCGCGCCCTTCAGCAGGATTTCAGTCGGTGTGTACAACAGGAAACCGATGCCCACGGAAAAGAAATGACGCAGCACGCGGTCTGGCAACTGTTCTGTCGTCACTACCAGATTGATCGGCCCACGCTGCGTCTGATGGATGCCCAGAGTGAAAGCGAACAAGGCGAGCAAACGCGCCTGCGCGCCCACGTCCGCCATCACGACCACCTTCTCCTGCTGACAGGCTGCGGTAACGGGCTGTTGTCCGCCGCCGTCAACGCGCTGCGTCACGCCTGCGATCTGACGTTAACGATCGAACATTACCATGAACACACGCTGGGAAAACGCAGCGACAGCCGATCGGTTGCCTATGTCAGCTGTATCAATCTTCAGGGAGAGCGCGCATGGGGCGTCAGCATCGACAGCGATACGTCACGTGCCGCCCTGCAGGCCCTCCTCAACGCGGCAGGTCACTTTCTGCCGCCGGGAAGTAGTCCGTCGGTGCCACACCGAGCACACGACGAAACATCGCACTAAACGCACCGGGGCTCTCGTAGCCCAGATCGAGGGCGACCTGTAGAACCGGGTCGCCCTGTGCCAGCCGGGTCAGGGCAATGGCCACGCGCGCACGGCGCACCCACTCGCTGAAATAAAGCCCGGTTTCACGTTCGAAGTGACGGGCCAGCGTCCGGCCAGACACATTAAGCCATTCGCTGGCGCGGGCCAACGTCCAGTCACCGGCGGGCTCCGCCTGAATCTGCATGCACAATGCCTGTAAACGCGGGCTGTCCGGCACGGGCAAGGCAAAGGGCAGCACATCCATGCCGCGAATTTCATCCAGGATCAGCTCGTAAATCCGTTCCGCCCGACTGGCGGGCGCATAGGAAACCGGTAAATCCATGGCGCTGACGATCAGCGCCCGCAGCAGGGCCGAAATTTGTACGACCTGGCAACTGGCAGGCAGATCGGCCCTGGCCAGCGGGTCCACAAACAGCACCCGGGCCGCGACCGCGCCGGTAATCTGTAAGCTATGGCGCGTCATGGCTGGAAGCCACACGCCGCGGCTGGGCGGTACCACCCAACTGCCCTGTTCGGTTTCAACCCGCACCACGCCGCTTAAGGTATGAATCAACTGCGCACAACGATGAAAATGCCAGGGCTCCGTTGCCCCGTGCGGATAATCGTGCGCCAGCGGCACCAGCGGACGCGTGCTGAAATCGAAACTGATCGTTGCACTCATTGCGACTTAAGGTACTTATAGATCACCGCTAAATCCTCTTCGCCGTGCCCGGCCTCCACGGCCTGCTGCCAGACGCGGGCGATATTTTCCAGCGCGGGCAGTGTGCTGTCCGACGCCTCAAGCGCCAGCCGGGCATCTTTAAGCGCCCACTGCAGATGCATCTGCGGCGTGTAATCTTCGCTTTCCATCATGGCGAGCTTCATTTTGGCATACGGCGCGGCCAGCGGACCGCCGTCCAGCACCTGCCACAGATCGTTGGTTGAAAAACCAAACTGTTCAGCGAGCCGGTTGCTCTCCGCCAGACTTTGCATCAGGCCGATCAACCAGCTGTTGATCACCAGTTTCATACGCGAACTTTTGCCCGCCTCGCCCAGCCACTGCGTGCCTTTACCTATCGCGGCAAACACCGCTTCAGCAGCCTGGGCACGCGAACGGTCGCCGCTGGCCAGCACCAGAATCTGGGCGTTTTCCGCAGGCGCTTTGGTGCCGGAAACCGGTGCATCGATAAACACCACATCCGGGCGCGTTTGAGCAAAGAAGGCGATCAGCGCATCGGTATTTTCAACGCCAATGGTCCCCATCTGACACAGCGTGGCGCCCTGCTTCAGAGCCGCGTTCACCTCATGCAGCACCTGCGCTGTCGTTTCGCCATCGGATAACATCGCAATCACGACATCAGCCTCGCTTACCGCTTCAGATGCCGAATCCGCAAGGTTCAGCCCGGCGTCAACCAGGTCTTCGCCCCGTGCGCGCGTGCGGTTCCAGCCGTGAACCTCAAACCCTTTTTTCAGTAAATTCGCTGCAAAGGCGTGCCCCATGGCACCCAATCCTAAAACCGCTACGTTCATGCTGATTTCCTTGTAGTGAATAGTCAGGCCCGTGTTGCTCATACGGGTTGGCGTAAGATAAAAGGTAGCATCGGTTACCTCGTCCTTCCGTTAACGTCCGCTGTGGCTTCCCAATCCAGTTACTGACAACGCCGCCTGTCGTTCGGCCCGCAACCGGGCCAAACGCGGGAGAGATCTACCCAGGATGCCCGTCTCACGGTTACATCCATCGGCTGAACATTTACGTTTTTCCAGACAACAGACAAAACGATTAACATGAGGGCGACTGTGCCCGTGGGTTCGTTTATCCCCCTATACTGCGACCTGCCGCCAGTCGTCGTGGCGTTCGCCCCGCATCGGGCTGGCGACATCCCCGGGGATAGCCGCTTTCAGGCCAAATACAGAGGGATATTAAGCGATTACGCCGGTAAAGCCTGCCGTTTTTTGTGCTGCCTGCCATCTTTTCTCTGCCGCTGACTGCGACGTTAAGCGGATGCCCGGTATCATGCGCAACCGGGTCGATACCGGCTTAGAATAAGCCCCTGAACAGAGCTTTCATGCGGTCGCGGAATGGCGTTATATGAGCAATATTGCCGCAGATGACAGCAACACAGTGCGTGCACCTTCGTATGCCGTAACGGTGGTAAACAGCGGCTAAAAATGGCTGGTTGATGCATAAACACAGGATCTGGTTGGCCGGGTCGATAATCTGGTTGACTATATGGGCTCAGTCATCGTCAACGAAAGCAATGGCCGTTATTACAAATCTGTACCGTGACGCAACTACAGCGTTGGCCTGACAGTTCCAGTAAACGCAGGCGGCTGCGCAGGTGCTTCGTGACCGCTGACTCGCTCTTTCCCTTATTTTTCAGGCATGACGTTGTTACATGCCGGGATAATTTTGCGGGACGCCGCGAATGGATCCCTGCGTTCTCGCGGGGGCCGGTGGTGCTGAGGCTGACAGGACCTTTATTTCGGCCCTGACATGGCTGGAAACCAGACGCGGCATCGCGCGCCCGGCAATGCGGGACAGTGAACAGGCGCAGCGCTTACGCCACGCGTACCAGACCCAGGTGCTGGCGGTGTATCATGAGCGGACGCTGGCAGGATTGCACGCAACTGCGCACGGCTGTATGTGCCCGTTCGACGTGCTGACACCCATGCGTTGATTGCAGCGACGGCGATGCAGCCTGATCTGATTCTGGCGACGCGTCAGCCGAAAGACGTCCAGGGAATGAGCGTGATGCTGCTCATCCCCTGGCAAGTCGCTTAACCCTTACAGGGCGTTAAGTTTTGCACGCACATCGTCACAACTGCCGGTTTCCCCCAAGCGAGGAAAAATGCGTTTAATGCTGTTTTCGTGCGTATCGCTATTTAAATCCGTCATCGCATCGACCGCTAACGTGACGTTGTAACCTAATTCGTAAGCCTGACGTGCCGTCGACTCTACGCCGATACTGGTGGCAATACCGCAGATAACCACCTGCGTAATACCGCGTTTTTGTAGCTGATCATGAAGCGTGGTTTGATTAAACGCGCCCCAGGTGTGCTTAGTGACGGTGATATCGTTGTGTTGCGGTGTCATCGCCGGTACCAGTGTGGCCCAGTTTGCCGGTAATTCGCCCTGATGCCGGGGGGATTCGGTTCGGCCCGGTGCGCCGCCCGCGACATTCACAATCACGACAGGCAGGTCTTTTTCACGAAAGGCGGCCGCCAGGGCTGCGCAGCGTTCAATAACCGGCTGTGGCTCATGCACAACCGGCAGCGCAACAATCCCCTCTTGCAGATCGATAACAATCAGAGCGGTTTTCGCATCAAGTGTGGTTAAAGCCATGGTGAGTCCTCTGGAAACAGTATAAGAAGTATGGCGCAGGCTGATGCCGCTACGCACCGCCGGTTCGCCGCCAGTGCCCGAACAGGCGCGCCATACAGGGGGAGGCAATTATAGCGTGCCGGGCAGCGCTGAACAGGCGCGGGTCGTTTCAATTTGTAAGTCAGGCTGATTAATGGGCAAACCCGATCCGGTGCTCAGCGTCGCTCGACATAGTGAATCAGGCTGTGAAAGCGCAGGCGCGTATCCAGCGGATTGCGATAACTGTGGGCCACGTCCGCGCGGAACTGAAAGGCCTCGTCCCGCTTCAGCCGCCGCCAGGTATCAGCAATGCCCAGCAACAGCTCGCCTTCCAGCACCACCACCTGCTCGATCACGCCTTTTTCATGCGCGGCAGAATCACTCTGCGCGCCTGGTGCCAGCTCAACGGCAAGCAAATCAAAGCGTAGCCGATCGTCATAAGGTAACAACGGCGTCACCGCCATCTGCGCATTGTGCTGGCGATAACGGGCCACTTCCCCTTCGGCGATGGGCAACTGATGAACAAAAAACGAGAACGGGACATTAAAGCCGGTGGCGATTTTCCACAGGGTGGCAATCGTCGGGCTGGACTCGCCGCGTTCAATCTGCCCCAGCATCGCCTTACTGACGCCTGTTTTCTCGGCGGTTAACGTAAGGCTCCAGCCATTGGCTTGCCTCAGTTGTTTCAGCGCCTCGCCAAGATAGTGATGCAAATTTTCCATATTGTCTCCTGCATAAGCGCATCAGTGTAGCACTTGTGCGTTATAGCGCACTATGCGACGATGTGCGCTATAACGCACAAGAGGAAGAGACTATGTCACTGCGCCATCCGCCGTTTCCCGTTACCCTGCCTATGGTGGTGTCAGGCTTTGTCGCCGTGCTGGTCGGCTACAGCAGCACAGGTGCGATTGTTTATCAGGCCGCCCAGGCGGCTGGTGCGCCGCCTGCGCTGATCGCAGGCTGGTTCTCCGTCATTGGCATCGCAATGGGAATCGCCTCAACGGGGCTTTCCCTGGCTTACCGCATGCCGGTGCTGGCCGCCTGGTCCACGCCGGGGGCGGCCTTGCTGGCTACCAGCCTGCCGGGCACGTCTCTCAATGAGGCCGTGGGCGTATTTGTTTTTGCCAATGTCCTGATTGTGTTATGCGGGGTCACGGGCCTGTTTGCCCGCCTGATGAATCACATCCCGGCGTCGCTGGCGGCAGCCATGCTGGCGGGCATTTTACTGCGCTTTGGCTTGCAGACGTTTAGCGACTTCGCCGTGAACTTTCCCCTCGCCGCCACGATGTGTATGAGCTGGTTACTGGCGCGCCGCTGGTTGGCCCGTTATGCCATTCTGATCACGCTTCTGGTCGGTGTTACCCTGGCGGTAGCCCAGAACAGTCTTCATTTTCCGGCGCAGGCTGCCCGTTTCAGCCTTCCTGCGCCTGTCTGGCCGTCGTTTTCACTGCACACGCTTATCGGTATTGGTCTACCCTATTTTTTAGTCACCATGGCGTCACAAAATGCGCCCGGCGTCGCCACCCTACAGGCACACGGCTATCGTCCGTCGGTGTCCGGGCTCATGAGCTGGACCGGATTACTGGCGTTGATTCTGTCGCCGTTCGGCGGATTTTCGGTGTGTGTGGCGGCCATTACGGCAGCGATTTGTATGGGCGAAGAGGTCGATCCCGATCCCCGTCGTCGCTGGATTGCCGCGGCAGTGGCCGGCGGATGTTATCTGTTGGCTGGCGTGTCCGGTGCGCTGATTGCGGTGCTGTTCAGCGCACTGCCGGCTGTAATGGTGCACGTAGTGGCGGGCCTGGCGCTGGTGACGACCCTGGGCGGCAGTCTGCAACGGGCACTGGCAGAGCCTGCTGACCGCGACAGCGCGCTGTTGGCTTTTTTAATCACGGCGTCGGGCGTGACGCTTTTAGGGATCGGGTCCGCGTTTTGGGGATTAGTGGGTGGCGTTATCGCGCATCTGTTATTAAAACGTAAAACAGCGTAACATCATCTGGGCATTGGTTATTTTCCCGGCAGCGGGCGAAAAAACCACGCATTTGACCTCTTTTTCTGCGGTTTGATTTGCCATTGCCCCACGTAAAATCACCGTAATTGACGATAACACGCGATCTTCTGCCTCAGACAACGACCGATAAGGGCCTAACAGGTGGCAAAAACTTTTCTGCGCAGCGGCAATCTGGATGCGGTTCTGGCTTTAGGTGAGAACGGCCAGCCAGTATTTACGTCCGCCCTGCAAATCCGTGAGACCCTGCGTTTGCGCCGCCAAAGCGCACTGGCAGACTGCCTGGCGATTCCGCAAACCAATGAACGTGGCGACCGGCTTGACTGGTACGCCCCTTTTTCCGGCAAAGTCAAATCCTGGATGGCCGCGAGCGATTATGAACGCCGTCAGGCGTTGCAACATCTCACTGCCTGCCAGCAGGATCTGCAGGCCATTAGCGCCCGCGCCCGCGAGGCTGCCAATCCGGCCATGCGCCTGTTTGGCGCGCTACTCGGCAAGAGCCTGCAATTCCCTAATCAGCAATATGTTTATCTGGTGAACGGTAAACCTGTCATCACCTTTTGGGGATTTGTGGATGCGCAGGAGCGCAACCGTGATGATGCACTCGCCTGCCTGCGTGAAAGCCTGGAGGAGTCGCTGCCTGCTTCGCTGGTCGAACTGCCACCCGAACCTGTTGTGCCGCCTGCGCCCGAACCGGTGGTGGTGCCCGAACCCGCCGTGGTGGTACCGCCGGTCGCAGAGGTGCCCGCGCCTGAGCCGGAACCTGTACCAGAGCCTGTGCCCGTTCAGGCCGCGCGTCGTCCGGCTTTCCGTCTGTGGTATCTGATTCCGACGCTGGCCGTTGCCGCAGCGGCCGCGACGGCGGTTATCCTGCATATGCCGCAATCGGAGCCCGTCACGCCGTCCGCCCCGGTCGCTCAAAACACCGCCCCTGTTGCCGCCATCAGGCCGGCAGCCATGGTGCCGGCTGAAAAACTGGCTGACACTTTGCCGCAGAAACCGGCCGCCGTGGTAGCGGGTGCGCAAACCGCCGCCAGCGCTGCGCCTGTGCCTGCAGCGGCACCGTCTGCGACGCTTTCCAACGTGGTTGCGCCTGCGGTGCCCGCGAAACCCGACGATCTGGTGGTGACACCGGATGCCGTACGTGATGGTCAGGTTCAGGTGATTGACGGACGCTGGCGCGTAGAGATCGAAAACATCAAAACGCCAACCGGTAAACCCCCTGTCATGCACTTCCAGTTTAACAATGGCAAGGGCAGCGTACAGATCAACCAGGGGAACACCACCTGTAAGGCCGATGTCACGGCGGCGATGACCAGCGCGGGTAACATGGTGATAGAAAGCCGCTTTACCGCCCGGTGCGCGGACAAATCGCGTTACCGTATGCCGATGTTAGTGTGTCATTCCAGCATTGGCGCCGCCGCCTGCGAAGCGCAATACACCGGGGATCGTGTGTATCCCATTACGATTAAGCGTGAGAGTAAGTAACTATGTTGGCTCCCCTGATCGATGATAAGCAAAAAATTTCTCTGATTGAGAACAGCGGCGTGCAGTTCCTGGATTTTGGTCTGCAACTCTCCGCAACCCAGGCGCGCCGTCAGTTTGTGCGCCAGACCGCAAATGGCCCGTTACTGCGTCTGAATATGGACGGTAACAGCGGTAAATTTTTACTTTACCCGCAGGACGGTGGCGCACCGGAAGTCGTGCGTCCCGAAACCGATATCGCGCTGTCCGACTCCCTGACCTTACTGGAAGCCTGCTGGCTGCCGCTGCCAATGCTGCGTTGCGCCTCAGGTCGTCGCTTTATCGGCGGCCCGGAAAACTGGGCGCGCATGCGGTTAGTGGCGCTGGAAAAACCTGACAGCGCAGGCAACACGCACCGCGTTACGCTGGCGTTTGATACGCGCTGCGTGGCGGAAGAAGATGGCGGCGAACAGTTGGGACTGACGCCATCCGACGCACAGAACGGCGTTACCTTTGCCCTGGCCTGGCACAACTACGAGTTGGGGGAATTTCTTGATCACACCTGGGTAGATGGCTGGCTGCGCGAATCCTTCACCGACCGCGTGTCCGATCGCCGTGAACAGGCCATCAGCCAGGCGCTACGTGAGTTTGAATATCAGGCGCACTACCTCAACCTGCTGGAATTGCTGGGCGAGCAGCTTAACCTCACGGAGATTCACATCCAGGCCGCCACGCTGCAAACGCCAGCCGTCAACGTGGATATCATTCTTGACGTCGGCAACTCGCACACCTGCGGTATTCTGGTGGAAGACCATCCGGAAGAGAGCAACGGCCTGAAGCAGACCTACGAGCTGCAGATGCGCGATCTGTCTCAACCACATCGTGTGTATAACGAGCTGTTCGACAGTCGGCTGGAATTTGCCGAAGCGCGTTTTGGTAAAGCCAACTTTTCGCTGGAAAGCGGCCGTGAGCAGGCCTTTATGTGGCCTTCACTGACCCGCGTCGGACGCGAAGCCAGCCGCCTGGCCTTGCAGCGTGCCGGCCTGGAAGGCAGCACCGGGCTGTCCAGCCCGCGGCGTTACCTGTGGGACGAAGCGCGCTATCAGCCGGGCTGGCGCTTTAACCAGCAGAGCCCACAAGGTGAACCGCAGGCCTGCGCCGCCCCTTTCACCTCACTGATGAATGACGAAGGTCAGCCGCTGTATGCGCTGCCGCTGGATGAACGCCTGCCGGTGTTCTCCGCTCACTACAGCCGCAGTTCACTCATGACGTTTATGCTGTGTGAGCTGCTGGCCCAGGCACTGATGCAAATGAACAGCGCGGCACAGCGTCAGCGCATGCCGCAAAGTCATGCACCGCGCCAGCTGCGTCATGTGATTCTGACGCTTCCGTCCGCCATGCCAAAACCTGAACGTGAAATCTTTCGTCGTCGCATGCAGGAAGCGATTGCGCTGGTGTGGAAAGCCGAAGGCTGGCATCCGGCCGACGAGGAATTTACGGCGGAGACGCAGGCGCAAAGCAGTAAACCCGTGCCGGACGTGCAGATGGAGTGGGATGAAGCCACCTGCGGTCAGATGGTGTGGCTGTTTAACGAAACCCAGGTGAACTTTGCCGGCCGCGCAGAAGACTTCTTCAGCAGCATGGCGCGTCCGGATCGTCCGCGTGAAGCCGATGAGCAGCCCGGCAAGAGCCTGCGCATTGCCTCTATCGACATTGGCGGCGGCACTACCGACCTGGCGATTACCCAGTACCGTCTCGATGACGGCCAGGGCAATAACGTCAAAATTACGCCGCGTCTGCTGTTCCGTGAAGGCTTTAAAGTGGCCGGCGACGATATATTACTGGATGTGATTCAGCTGTGGGTGTTGCCGGCCCTGCAACAGAGCCTGCAGAAAGCCGGCCTGACGCTGGCCGAACCGCTGATCAACAAACTGTTTGGCCACGACAGCCGGATGGACGGTCAGGCGACGCTGCGGCAGCAAGCCACGTTGCAGGTGTTTATTCCCCTGGCGCAGGCGGTGCTTGAACGTTACGAGAACTGGGATCCGCTGGAAAGCCATGCCGAAATTAATGCGCTGTTTGGTGAGCTGGTCGATCAACGTCCGGCAGACGCGGTGCTGGCGTTTGTTAATGGCGAAATCCAGCGTGAATTAGGCGGCAACAGCCGCTTTGACCTGCTTGAGGTGCCGCTGGTGGTCAGCATGGCGCAGCTTCACGGCGAGTTTATGCAGCACCGCATGGCGATCATTCCGGCACTGCGATCTATGTGTGAAGTGGTCTCACTGTATCAGTGTGACGTCCTGCTGCTGACCGGACGGCCCTCACGCTTCCCCGGCATTCAGGCGCTGGTGCGTCATCTGCAACCGCTGCCGGGCAGCCGCATTTTGTCGCTGGAAGGCTATCACACCAGTGACTGGTATCCGTTTAACAAACATGGTCGTATCGATAACCCGAAATCCACGGCCGCCGTGGGCGCGATGTTATGCCTGCTGGCCCTGGATTTGCGCCTGAGCAGCTTCTGGTTCCGCGCGGGGGATTTCGAGCCCTATTCCACGATCCGTTATCTCGGCATGCTGGACGAAAACCAGGCCCTGACCGATGAGAACCTGTGCTACAGCGACATCGACCTGGACGATCCCGCTTTCTCGCTGGATCGCAAAAGCAGCTTCCGGATTCGTGGCAACGTCTGTCTGGGCTTCCGCCAACTGGATAATGAACGCTGGCCCGCGTCGCCGTTGTACAGCCTGACGCTCAATGATGCCGCGCTGGCGCGTAAGGTTGCGGGTGAAAGCGTGCTGCGCGTGAAGCTGGCGGTGAAGGCCGGTCCGGATGCGCCTGGCCCCGAGACGTTGGTGTTAAGCGAAGCCCGACTGGACGATGGAACGCGCGTTCCGCTTGAACATCTGAGCCTCAAACTGAATACTCTCTCCGCCACTGGCAATGCCAATGCGCAATACTGGATTGACAGCGGGAGTGTATGTAAACGATGAGATCGGTTAAACCCCGCCAGCCGCAAACGCTGGCAAAACGCCTGAGTTTATTGCAGGACGCCCTGAATGGCAGCCTGGCATGGATTGAAAACACCCGCGAACAGTCGCCCCGTCTGGCACTGGAAGCCGAAACCCTGACCCTGCAGTTACGTCAGGCCCGTGTGCAAACGCAGGCGCTGGCGCAGCAGGTGGCCCGCCCCGTCACCTTAGCCCTGTTTGGGCAGTCTCAGGCAGGCAAAGCCTGGTTGTTAACGGAGATGGTCGCCGATGCCCAGGGACAGTTAATCACCGCGCTAAGCGACAAGCCGGTTAACTATTTTCAGCATATCAACCCGGGTAACCTTGATTTCGCCACGGCGACGCGGTTTACCCATCAGCGCGAGCCGCTGTCGTCGGAGTGGCCGGTTGAGCTGGCCCTGATGAGCGAAGCCGAGGTGCTACGCCTGGCGATTTCGTGTGGCGAAGGCGTCAGCCAGCCCGATACCGCAAACATCGACAGCGTGATACAACGTCTGCAGCGTCATCGTTTAACGACGCCACTGCCTGGCCTGGAGAGCGATGCGCTGGTTACGCTCTGGTCATGGTGCCGCCGCCATCATTTGTATGATGCACAACTGGATCGGCACTTCTGGCCTCAGGCGGTTGAACTGGCCCCGTGGCTGAGCGTCGACGATCGGGTCCAGTTGTTCTCTCTGCTCTGGCCCGCCGAACCGGCCCTGAATGAGCTGGTGCGGAGCTTGCTGCATCTGCGCCACCAACTGCGTAACAGCACACGCGTGCTGGGGCCGCTTAGCCTGTTAACCGATTCGTCTCTGCTGCCTGCCGAACAGCTTATCGTCCCGGCCAGCGAACAGGATCTCTCGCTGCACATTGAGATCTGCCCGTTAAACGGAAACCGCCTGGCCAAGCCGCAACATGTGGCGCTGGGATTACTGGCGCTGCTGACGCTGGAGGTGACGATTCCGCTCAGCTCCACGCCGCGCACCGCGATCTATGACGAAGCGGACATGCTGGAGCTGCCTGCACCCGGTACGCCGAGTGATGCGGCGCTGCGGGAAGAACGCCAGCGCCTGCAGCAGCAGGATGCGCTGCGCGCACGGCTGCTGGAGCACAAACGTACACTGCTCCCCGGCATCTATGCCGCCCGCCAGGGCATCGATTTGCTGCTGATCTGCACCGCCGCCAGCCAGCGTCAGGATGTGGATATCGCCAGCCGCGCCCTGCGCGAATGGCAACGCCTTCAGCCAAAAAACGACGCGGGTGAAAAACCGCGTCTGATTTGGGCGATCACGCCTTATGATGCGCGCCATCAGCAGGTGAATGTGGATGAGGCGGTACAGCGTCAGGTCGGCCAGCCGGGTCAGCAATGGGGTTCCATGCTGGCACTGGATCGCGCCGGTGTGGATCGCATGTCCGAATGGTTACAGGATGAGATGCAGCCAGAGGCCCGCCGCGATCAGCTTATCGCGCAACTGGCGCAGATTCAGCACATGGTCGTTGAACGTCGGCTACAGCCCTGGACCGAAGCCGGTGCGTCGCCCGATCAGGCGGCGCGCAAGCAGAACATCGCGGATACCTTGTTGAAATGCCTGCAACATCGCACCGGTTTGCATGGAGAACTGCTGGAGCGGTTGCAGCCTTCCCGTGAAGCCCTGCGTCAGCTGTGGCTGAATCAGTCGGGCTCATCCGTTCCTGCCGCCACCACCAGTATTCAGGCACCGGAGAACCAGTTTGGTATCGGTTTTGAGTTCGACCTGTTCAGCGATGCTGAAATTGAACAGCCCGCGCCTCAGCAGTCCAGCTTTGGCCAGGGCCTGACTCAGTTCCCGCGCCAGGTCTTCAGCCTGTGGCTGAACCATCTGCGCCAGTTGCCGGAAAATCAGAGCCTGCTCACGCTGCTGAATATCGACAAAGCCACGATGGAATGGTTAATAGAAGAACTGATCACCGCCAGTTTCCGCACCGGTATCCTGCAGTCGCTGCAAACCGCCCTGCATGAACCGGACGCGCAGAGCATGTCGCATGAGTCGCGCGCCGATCGTCAGGTGACGCGTGCCATGACGGTATTGGGGGATTTCGTCGCGTGGCTGGGCTTCCTGCAGCGTCCGGAAGCGGAACGTCCGGCCAGCCGGGTTAACCGTGGCCAGTCGATCTTCTCACGTCCGCCTGCGCCGAGTGTGAATTTCAGCGCCGGTCAGCGACTGACAAAACTGTCGGCTACGCCAGCAAACCACACGGCGTACTACATATATGACTGGCTGGTGGGCCTGAACACGGTCATTATCGAAAACAACGGCTATACCGGTGGGGGCGATCTGCCGGTCAGCGCGCGCGAAGCGCTAGCCGACCTGCTCAAACCGCTGCGTAACTAAGCGTATATCAGGCGCAGTTCGCCACTCAGCGACTGCGCCGCCTCTTCCAGCAACGCCAGAACCGGGGCCAGATCCGCGTCGTGCCGATCGGCATTCAGCAGATAAATCTCCGCCGGCAGGGCCATGCCACCTGTCAGCCAGTCCCAGAGCGCGTCCAGGTTATTGCCGAAGTCGCCGGAACAGTCGCTTTGCGCGGCAAACTGCCGGTAAAAGGCATCGCGATCCGCCAGCTCACCGAGATCAAACCGTAGGCGCAACATCGTTACTGCACCGGCTTAAAACTGCGATAGTGGTCAGTGGAAAGAAACACCAGCCCGTCCGACGAATATACCAGGCGATCCGCCTCACGATGGCCACAGCGGTAGTTCACATCCGCCTCATACCACTGCCGATCGGAACGTTCAGGTAGCTTTCTTTCGCGGTTGGAAAAGCGATCGCCGCCAATCGCCCGGCCTGGCAGCACGTCACACAGATTGCCCTTCGCAGGATTCCAGCCCAGACGGCGGGCCTGCTTCTTTGTGATGTAGTAATCGGGCAACTGCTGATGCTGTAGCACCCAGCGGGCGACGGTTCGCACATCCGTTAAGGCGGCGATGTCTGCGGCAGAGGTTTTGGCAGGTGCAGACGTCAGATAGGGTCGCAGACCTATCCAGGAGAGGATAAGGATGAGGACTAATCCTAACCACAGTTTTTTTGACATGATGACATCCCTGGAAAACAGGATGCAGATAATAGCAGTTTTCTCAGCGGATAAAACAGCGCGGGCCAGATGACCTGGCCCTGGCGGGGTTTACTGCATTGCAGCCTGCGACGGCACACTGTGACGACGCCACGCACCCGGAGCAACACCATACTGACGCTTGAAGCTGCGGTTGAACGACTGCTGCGAGTCAAAGCCCAGCGAAATGGCTACGTTCAGAATAGGTTCGTTGGTGCTGGTCAGGCGATCCGCTGATTTTTTTAATTTTTTCATACGGATATATTCACCCAGTGGATAGCCTGTGTGCTCTTTAAACATCCGTTGCAGGTGCCATTTTGAGTAGCCCGCGCGCTCAGAAACCGTATCGAGATCGAGGCGTGCTTCAATATTGTTGTCAATCCAGTTAATCAGATCGTGAATAAAAGCGTTACTCATCATTTGTCTTCTCCGGTCGCGACAGCGAACAGTATTAGTATCAGTTGCAGTTACACTTAAAGCGTGACTGACAATGCCATTTAATGCAAGTTTAATTAATACATTAAATGCCGCACATTTTATGGGGACTTACCTCATGCCCTGTCAGGCTGGATACTGGCCGATAAATCATCGCTCATCAGACCGCACATAAAGTGTATCAGTTATTCTTGCAGTTCTCAGACACACAAGCCTACACTCCTCGCGATAAATTGCAACCATAGAAGTTGCAAATATTGGCCTGCGGGCTTTACTTCACTGTTCATCGCGGAATCACAACAATGATAAGCAACTGGGTTCGTCAGGGAGTTACCCTGCTGGGGATGGGACTGGTCATCAGTCAGTTAAGTGGATGTGACACGGGTCAGGCGAACAGCGCCCCGCCGCCGCCGCCCGAGGTGAGTGCGGCTGTGGTGGTGACAAAACCGGTCAGTCAGTGGGACAGCTTTAATGGCCGCATAGAAACGGTTGAAAGCGTCCAACTGCGCCCACGGGTTTCAGGCTACATCACCACGGTTAATTACCATGAAGGGGATGAGGTGAAAAAGGGTCAGGTCCTGTTCACCATTGACGACCGTAGCTACCGCACCGCACTGGATCAGGCGAGAGCCTCGCTGGCGCGTGCGCGGAGTCAGGCCAGCCTGACCCGCAGTGAATCGGCGCGCACAGAAAAACTGCTCGGTACTCAGGCGGTATCACGTGAGATGTGGGAGCAGCGACGCGCCAGCGCCAGCCAGGCGCAGGCCGATGTGCAGGCCGCCGAGTCGGCTGTCGCCATGGCCCAACTGAATCTGGATTTTACCCGCGTCACGGCGCCCATTGACGGCCGCGCCAGTCGGGCCATGATCACCGCAGGAAACCTGGTAACCGCCGGGGACAGCGCCAGCGTTCTGACGACGCTGGTTTCACAAGACAAGATGGTGGTCTATTTCGACGTCGATGAAACCACCTTCCTGCACTACCAGGCCATGGCGCGTCAGGGCCAGCAACGTCATGCCCTGCCCGTCGAGATTGCGCTGGCAGGCGAACAGGGTTACCCGCACCGGGGTAACGTCGACTTCCTGGATAACCAACTCAACGCCAGCACCGGCACCATTCGCATGCGTGCGCAGTTGGATAACCATCAGCGTATCTTTACGCCTGGCCTCTTTGCGCGCGTTCGCCTGCCGGGTCGTGCAACCTTCAACGCCCTGTTAATTGACGATAAAGCCGTGCTGACCGACCAGGATCGCAAATATGTTTATATCGTTGATGCTCAGGGGAAAGCGCAGCGCCGCGACATTAAGCCTGGTGCCATGGCTGACGGACTGCGTATCGTCGAGGCCGGTTTGCAGGCGGGCGACCGGGTCATCGTTGCCGGACTGCAAAAAGTGTTTATGCCCGGAATGCCGGTGACGGCCAAAACTGTCGATATGGCCGCTACCGCCGCTCAATAACCCGAGGTTGATATGGATTTTTCCCGCTTTTTTATTGATCGGCCAATCTTTGCCGCCGTGCTGTCGGTATTGATTTTCATGACCGGCCTGATCGCCATACCGTTATTGCCCATCAGTGAGTATCCCGACGTGGTGCCGCCGAGCGTGCAGGTGCGTGCCGAATACCCCGGCGCGAACCCAAAGGTCATTGCCGATTCCGTGGCGACCCCGCTGGAAGAAGCGATTAACGGCGTCGAAAACATGATGTACATGAAGTCCGTCGCCGGTTCGGATGGCGTGCTGGTGACCACCGTCACGTTTCGTCCCGGCACCGATCCGGACCAGGCGCAGGTTCAGGTACAAAACCGTGTCGCTCAGGCGGAAGCGCGACTGCCTGAAGACGTGCGCCGGCTGGGCATTACGACGCAAAAAATGTCGCCTACGCTGACCTTAGTGGTGCATCTGTTTTCGCCGGGCAGTACCTATGATTCTCTTTACCTGCGGAATTACGCCACGCTGAAAGTGAAAGACGAACTGGCCCGCCTGCCAGGCGTCGGGCAGATCCAGATCTTTGGTGCAGGCGAATATGCCATGCGCGTCTGGCTGGATCCCAACAAGGTGGCCGCACGCGGCCTGACCGCCGCCGACGTCGTCAGCGCAATGCAGGAGCAGAACGTGCAGGTTTCTGCCGGGCAGCTTGGTGCGGAACCGCTGAAAAAGCAGAGCGATTTTCTGCTGTCGATCAACATGCAGGGCCGGCTCGAAAATGAGCAGCAGTTCGGCGATATCATTTTAAAAACCGCTGAGGACGGCTCGTTGGTGCGGCTGCGCGATGTGGCACGCATCGAAATGGGTGCGGGCAGCTATGCGTTGCGTTCGCAGCTGAACAATAAAGATGCCGTCGGCATTGGTATTTTTCAGGCCCCCGGGGCCAACGCGATCGATCTTTCCAACGCGGTGCGAGCCAAAATGGATGAGCTGGCCACCCGCTTTCCTGACGATGTGAAATGGGCAGCGCCCTACGATCCCACTGTGTTTGTGCGCGACTCCATCAAGGCCGTGGTCCAGACTCTGCTGGAGGCAGTCTTTCTGGTCGTGCTGGTGGTGATTCTGTTCCTGCAAACCTGGCGGGCCTCGATCATTCCCCTGCTGGCGGTCCCTGTTTCCGTAGTGGGCACGTTCAGCGTGCTTTACCTGCTCGGTTTCTCGCTTAACACCCTGAGCCTGTTCGGTCTGGTGCTGGCCATCGGCATCGTGGTGGATGATGCCATCGTGGTGGTGGAAAACGTTGAGCGCAATATTGAAATGGGTCTGTCACCCAAAGCGGCGGCGCATCAGGCCATGCGCGAAGTATCGGGGCCGATTATCGCTATCGCGCTCGTGCTCTGTGCCGTGTTTGTGCCGATGGCGTTTCTGTCGGGCGTCACCGGTCAGTTTTACAAGCAGTTTGCCACCACCATTGCCATTTCGACCGTCATCTCTGCCATCAACTCGCTGACCTTATCGCCTGCGCTGGCAGCAATGTTGCTTAAGGATCACCAGGCCGCCAAAGACAGGCCCACGCGCCTGATCGACTGGCTGTTTGGCTGGATTTTCCGCCCGTTTAACCGTTTCTTTCACCGCACGGCCCATGGCTACGAGTCGATGGTAGCGAAAACCCTGCGGCGGCGCGGCGCGGTATTTGGCATGTATCTGGTGTTACTGGCGGGTGCCGGCTGGATGTTCCATGCCGTACCGGGCGGATTTATCCCCACACAGGATAAGCTTTACCTGATTGGCGGCGTGAAAATGCCGGAAGGATCGTCGCTGGCGCGCACGGATGAGGTCATCCGGCAGATGAGCGAAATCGGTCTGCAAACGGAAGGCGTGGCCTATGCGGTTGCCTTTCCGGGCCTGAATGCGCTGCAGTTTACCAATACGCCGAACAGCGGCACGGTGTTTTTCGGCCTGAAACCTTTCAGTGAACGTAAGCGCACGGCGGCGGAGATTAACGCGGACATCAATGCAAAAATCGCCCGTATCCAGCAGGGGTTTGGCTTCTCCATTATGCCGCCACCGATTCTGGGTCTGGGCCAGGGTTCGGGCTATTCGCTTTACGTGCAGGATCGGGCCGGATTGGGCTATGGCGCACTGCAAACCGCGATTAATACACTCTCCGGCGCGGTAATGCAGACGCCGGGCATGCACTTCCCAATCTCGTCTTATCAGGCCAACGTACCGCAACTGGATGTGCAGGTTGACCGTGATAAGGCCAAGGCACAGGGCGTGGCGCTGACGGATTTGTTCAGTACGCTACAAACCTACCTGGGGTCGTCCTATGTTAACGACTTTAACCGCTTTGGCCGGACCTGGCGGGTGATGGCACAGGCAGATGGCGAATTTCGTGACAGCGTGGAGGACATTGCCAACCTGCGTACCCGCAACGATCGTGGCGAGATGGTGCCCATCGGCAGCATGGTGCATATCACCACCACTTACGGGCCCGATCCGGTTATTCGTTACAACGGCTATCCGGCGGCGGACCTGATCGGTGATGCGGACCCTCGGGTACTGTCCTCCGCCCAGGCGATGCGCCAGCTTGAGGCGATGTCCGGCCAGCTGTTGCCGAACGGCATGAACATCGAATGGACCGACCTCAGCTACCAGCAGGCGACGCAGGGCAATACCGCGCTGATTGTTTTCCCGGTGGCGGTGTTACTGGCCTTCCTGGTGCTGGCCGCGCTGTATGAGAGCTGGACGTTACCGCTGGCGGTGATCCTGATTGTGCCGGTTACCATGCTGTCGGCCCTGCTGGGCGTGTGGTTAACAGGCGGAGACAACAACGTCTTTGTGCAGGTCGGTCTGGTGGTGCTGATGGGCCTGGCCTGTAAGAACGCCATTCTGATTGTGGAGTTTGCGCGCGAACTGGAGATGCAGGGTAAAGGGATTGTCGACGCCGCGCTTGAGGCCTGTCGGTTACGTCTGCGCCCTATCGTGATGACCTCTATCGCCTTTATCGCCGGAACTATCCCGTTGATTCTGGGGGAAGGCGCAGGCGCGGAAGTCCGCGGCGTGACGGGCGTCACGGTGTTCTCCGGTATGTTAGGCGTGACGCTGTTTGGCCTGTTTTTAACGCCGGTGTTTTATGTGGCGCTGCGTAAGCTGGTGACGCGTAACGCCGCTCGCCCGGTTACGGAACACGCGCAGTAATGCGTGTGCCCCGACGATCCTGCGGACGTCGGGGCACTGCCTCTCAACGTCAGTATATACAACGCCTGACCCGTGCCCTGGCGGAGCCGGTTAGCATTTATTTTATTTAAAAGGCGTTGTGCGAGCGCGGACGGGATAACTGAGTACGGGTGTTCGTCAGAGACAGGCAGAGAGGACGTGACGGTGAAACCTGCCGATGATGAATGCAACACCCTCGCACGTGATGGTCGTCAGTTTACATAAGACGTAAAAAAAGCCGCATCAGCGGCTTTTTTTGCAGTCGGTATCCGGTTCCGTCACCTCAGGCTCAGGCACGGCGGTGCAGTTGCTGGTGTCGTGGGTTTTCAGCTCATTTAACGCGTCGGCGACGGTGCGCTTCGCGAGTACCGCCAGTGATGCCTGCTCGGCTTCCTCGGCAATCGATTTAAAATACCAGCACAGGTTGGCGCTGACCAGGCAACGCGGTGCCACATCCGGGCGAGCCGCCCAGAGTTTTTTATCATCTGTCACAGAGACATAAATATCACGCAGCGTGATTTCAGCTGCGGGTCTGCCCAAATGAATGGAACCCGTACGACCCAGCGTGGACACGATAATGCCATCACGGGTTAATGGGACCATTAACTTACGTATAAAGCTCGGGTTTGCTTCAAGCCCGTAAGCGAGAATCGCGCTGGTAGAGCGTTTTCCCATTTGCTCCGCCACCGCCACACTCAGAACCATTTGCAAAGCTGTCGGGAAGCGATAATCAAGCATCTTTGTATCCTGAATTGCGGTGCATTCTTGTTGTTATATAGCCGCCTAAGTGAACCAACAAACAGGGATGAATATAACAAACACTGTCACTTTTTAGAAGCAACCCACCCGCCACAAGGCACATATTCCCCACCCGGAAGCCCGCGACCGCACAAGGTGCTTATTTGCCCAGCGGTAGCGGACAGCATTAGCGCACAGATGGCGCTGGCGCTGGAAGCCGCTTTTTCAGTGCCACCACCAGCAGCAGATTTATCACTGCCAGTGTGCACAGTAACCACAGCGTGGCTTTGGGCCCCAACGTCGCAAACACATAGCCCACGCCTAACGGCGTTACCGCCTGCCCCATTAACGCCGGACGCGCCATCCGGCCTGCCAGTACCGCGTACGCTTCAGGTTTTACCATCATCAGCGGCAAAGTGCCGCGCACAATGGCGCGTAAGCCGTTTCCCGCACCGTAAAAGATCATACTTAACA
Organism: Pantoea sp. PNA 03-3; assembly: GCF_003201175.1. Classification (NCBI taxonomy): domain Bacteria; kingdom Pseudomonadati; phylum Pseudomonadota; class Gammaproteobacteria; order Enterobacterales; family Erwiniaceae; genus Pantoea; species Pantoea sp. PNA 03-3. The sequence continues at coordinate 498,623 of NZ_QICO01000001.1, forward strand.
GGGCCAGTTGCGGAAACAGCGCCAGCAACAACAACCCCAGCGCCACCAGCCCCACCGAAAAAAAAGTGGTCCAGATGGGATGGCCCCCTTTAAAGGCCATATCAATGAGACGGGATGCCACCTGGCACGGCCCCAGCAGCGTACTGATTGCCAGCGCCGCCGCCATGCTGTAACCACTGGCCTGCAACAGGGTGATAAGCTGCACCGAAATGGCCGTCATAATCACCGAGGCCAGCGTGAAAATGGCGCACAACAGGTAAAACAAGACTGCGGGCAAATCCGGCGCTGTGCCGGGTGCGCTTTTACGTTTGACGGGTGAGATAAGATGGCCTTTGGGCAAAGCATAAAAATAGGCCGGTAAGACGCTGACCAGCAACAGCGCGGCGATGGCGAAACACGCGCCCCGCCAGTTCAGCCAGTGAATAAGCAGCGCGGTGGCAGGCCAGACCACGCTGGTACAAAAACCGGAAATCAGGGTTATGCCGGTAATGGCGCTGCGTGCCTGCCCACCATAGCGGGTGCCCAGCGTCGCAAACAGCGCATCATACAGCCCCATCGCCATGCCGATACCGATGATGACCCAGGCCAGTAAAAACACCGGTAAGTGATGGCTGAATCCCATAAGGGTAAGCCCTGCCGCCATCACGATGCCATTGAGTGCCAGCATCAGGCGACCGCCCGTGCGTGCAATAAGGTGGCCACAGCGCGGAGCGAGCAACCCAGACACTAAAATGCCCAGCGATAACGCGCCGTAAACCCACTGTTGCGACCATCCGGTTTCTGCTACAACAGGCGCGGCCATGACCGCCATCAGATAAAACGAACCGCCCCAGGAGAGGATCTGAACCAGGCCCAGCGTGACAATTTGCGTGACACCCGGCTTTTTAATCACGTCCATGTTGAGGATCCGTTAGCAAACAAAGTGTTTTTATAACATGTTCAGCTAGAAGGAAAAATGCCGCCGTTGGCTTTACCGCCTTTTTACGCATCCCAACGGTCCGGTTACCCGCACGCCCCAGCGGGATTTCTTCTCCCTGTGGTGGTAGAGCACACGCAGCTAAGGCGATAAGGACATTCAAAATGTGCTGTTGCCCTGCCGCACAGTTAATCGCCCGGCAGGGTGTGAAAAAATCAGCAACCAAAATGAAAAAGGCATGTCCCGCTCAGGCCTGAGCCGAAGCGGGACGCGCGGCGTGATGTCGTTGCCCGTCTGAACCGGCTCGTGCGTTCCGTTAGCACCGGTGGTGAATTCGGCTATTCTGACTCATGGCCTGACAGGACACGGCATAAACAGGAAGATGCCAGGCCGGGCTGGAAAGCCACGCAAGGAGTAAAAGGCTGAATGCACCGCCTTTCAGATATCGACGAACCGGACTTATTAACCCCTATCCAGGAAGCAACGATGGCCCCTTCTCTGCCCCTGCTCGATGCGCAGGATGTCACCTTTTCACACGGCGGCAGACAGCTATTGCAGCCGGTCTCTTTACAGCTGTCGCCGGGCGACGTTGTCGTGCTCACCGGTGCCTCCGGCAGTGGCAAAAGTACCTTCCTGAAGATCCTTGCCTCTCTGTTAACGCCAACGACCGGAGAGATCCACTTTCAGGGCCGCGATATCGCCACGCTCAGGGCCGAGGAATACCGTCAGCAGGTCTCGTACTGTTTTCAGACGCCACAGCTTTTCGGTCAGACGGTTTATGACAACCTTGCCCTGCCCTGGCTACTTCGCCGCCAGACGCCGCCACAGGCGAAACTCAAGGCGGCGCTGGAGAGCGTTAATCTCTCGCCGGATATGCTGAATGCTGCGATTGAGCCCCTCTCTGGCGGCGAAAAGCAGCGTATTGGGCTGCTGCGCCATCTGCAGTTTGTGCCGACCGTGCTGTTACTTGACGAAGTGACCAGCGCGCTTGATGAAGAAAACAGCCTGACGGTACAGTCGCTGATCAGGCGGCTTGTCGCAGAACACCCGATGGCCGTCGTCTGGATAAGTCACGATGTTAACGACATACAGCAGGCGGAGCATGTGCTTCGCCTCACGTCACCTGACAGGGAGAAGATGAATGCATCAGACAACAATAAGTGACAACTCGCTACTGCTGTCGCTGGTTCTGGTCCTGATTGCGTTGCTTATCAGCCAGAAAGAGAAGCTTGGCATGAGCAAAGATATTCTGTGGAGCGTCAGCCGCGCGATCGTTCAACTGGCCATCGTAGGCTATGTCCTCAAGTCGGTCTTTGATGTGAATAACGGCGGGCTGACCGTGCTGATGGTGCTGTTTATCTGCGTCAATGCGGCGCTTAATGCCCGTAAGCGCAGCCGTAACATCGGTAATGCCTTTGTGATTTCGTTCGTTGCGATCGCGAGTGGCACCGCCATTACGCTGACCATTCTGGTCATGAGCGGTGCAATCGCCTTTCTGCCTATGCAGGTCATTCCGGTTTCCGGCATGATTGCCGGCAATGCCATGGTTGCTGTGGGGCTGTGTTACAGCAACCTGAACCAGCGCTTCAGCGACAATGCCCAAAAAATTCAGGAGATGCTGAGCCTTGGCGCGCCAGTCAAACTGGCCTCGCAGCGAATCCTTGCCGACAGCATTCGCGCCGCGATGATCCCCACCGTTGATGCCGCCAAAACTGTTGGTCTGGTGAGTTTACCCGGCATGATGTCCGGGCTGATCTTTGCGGGTGTTGACCCGCTTAAGGCGATTAAGTACCAGATTATGGTTACGTTTATGCTGCTTGGCACAGCCAGTTTATCGACCATCATCGCCGTCTATTTGTCGTATCGTCGTTTTTTCACGGCCCGATCGCAGTTGAAAGTCTTAGCGAAGTGATGTTTCAGGCACCACGTCACGTTACCGACGCGGTGTGTTCTTCACTCATGAGTGGGGTTAAGGGTCAGGCACTGACTGAACGAGATCCCCCCTGTTTGTCAGGGAGAAAATGCGCGTTGCCGCTGACACATCATGCCCGCCTGAGAATACCCTGCGCTTACCGCTGTGGTGTTTATGGCGGCCGCAAGGCGGGCCTCTTTCTTGAGAAGGTGTTTCCGCTCATTCAGCGGGCTGAACAGATGAACGCGGCGAATGAGGATTAAGGTTTTATTAATCTTGCGCGGGGAAAATGGCCCTTGTCCTCTCTTACCACCGAGCCCACGCGCTGATGAATACTTTGCTGGAAACCTATAATCAGGATCTGTTCCTTACCATTAATGCCCTTCCCGGCACGCCCGGCTGGCTCATCGATTTTGCGACATTCAGCGCAGAGTATCTGATCTTTCTGCTGCCGCTTATGCTGCTGATTTACTGGTTTACAGGTGGGCGCGCAGAACGCGAAACCGCCCTGTTTGCCATCGTAACGGCCATCACAGGGCTGACACTGAATTTTCTCTGTTCAGCATTCTATTTTCATCCGCGCCCTTTTATGATTCGGCTGGGTCATCTGTGGATCGATCACGCTGCGGATACGTCATTTCCCAGCGACCACGGCACGCTGTTTTTCAGTATCACGCTGGCATTATGGGCCAGGGGTAACTGGGGCTCCGGTGGCATTCTCACGCTCGTCTCACTGCTGGTTGCCTGGTCACGCATCTTTCTCGGGGTTCACTTCCCACTGGATATGGCAGGCGCGCTCGGTGTGGCGGCCGTAGCCGTGATCATCGTAACCCTGTTCTGGCGCAAAAAAGGCGAAACGCTGCTGTCATGTTGCGAAGCTGTATCAATATGTTTATTCAGCCTGCTCCCGGAACGGATTTATCAGTTGTTCAGCCGACATCCCTAATCCTGCGCCGCTTAACCCCGGTGCCTGAAGGCGGCGAGAGCGCCCGCCAGGCACCGAATAACCTTTTTTGGTTTTGTCACCGTCGGTGACCAGCCGCTTCCCGCCGGTTCTGTCTACGCTGGTGACGATGGTAATGCACTCTGTCCCGCGTGGAGTTGTCACTCGCTTTTTTCTGGTGGACCCCATCGCACCCTGTGCTATCTTCGCCCTGCTCATGCCACAGACCGCACCGTTTCAGAAAGCCTTTTTAGTATGTTGTAACTATAAAGACGTTTGCAGCAGCGCGATCTTTCTGCCACATTGAGCATGTTGTAACTACAGGAGAGACTGCGGTGCGTTATGATTTAGTCACAGATATGCAGCAGTGCGTCAAGGATCTCGAAGAAGCCCTGGGAGCATTACGGCAGCAGATTGAGGCGCAGCCGCTGTTAATCGCCCGGGTCTTCAGTCTGCCCCCGATTGAAAAAGGGCATGAACACGATGCGATTACTCAGATTGCCGTGGAGCAGCACCTGGGCACAGAGGCGCGGGAGCGGGCGCTCAACCACTATTGCCGTCTGTTCATGCAGCACCAGTCAGAAAAGCTCAGCACTAAAGCCGCCGTGCGCCTGCCGGGTGCGCTCTGCATCGAATGCAGCGAGCAGGACGCGCAGCAGCTTACCGCGTTTATCAACAGCATCAACCAGCTGAAAGCCCGTCTTGAGCACATGATCACCGTGGAGTCCGGTCTGCCTTCCGAAGCCCGGTTCGAATTTGTGCATCAGCATTTGCGTGGCTTAATTACCCTGAATGCTTACCGGACCATCACCGCCCTTCCCGCGCCAGAGAGTGTGCGCTTTGGCTGGGCAAACAAGCAGGTCATTAAGAACGTTAAACGGGACGAGATCATCGCCCAACTGGAAAAGAGTCTGAAGGCTGGCCGTGCCCAGGCTCCCTGGACACGCGAGCAGTGGGCGGAAAAAGTGCAGCAGGAACTGGCGGATGTACGCGCCCTGCCCGCATCCGCGCGCCTGAAGATTAAACGTCCGGTGAAAGTGCAGCCGGTTGCGCGCATCTGGCGTGCGGAAGAGAAAAAGCAAACGCAGCTTGCCTGCCCGTCACCGATTCTTGTGCTGTGCCGGGATCGCACCCAGGTGCCAAAGTTAGGTGAGCTGCTGAATTACGATGCGGAGGCAATTACGCATCGCTATAAACCCGCCGCAGAACCCCTGCATTTGCTGATCCCACGGCTGCATCTCTGGGTGGACTGCCCGGTGTGATATCAGGGCCTGTGCAGGCCCTGACAGACCTCACTTACGACTTCATGCTGCCTACCATGTCTTCCGGACGCACCCAGGCATCAAACTCCGCTTCCGTCAGATAGCCCAGCTTCAGCGCCGAAGCTTTCAGCGTTAAGCCTTGTTTATGGGCCTGTTTGGCAATTTCAGCGGCCTTGTCATAACCGATGTGCGTATTCAGCGCGGTGACCAGCATCAGCGACTCGTTGAGCAACTGATCAATACGCTCACGCACCGGTTCGATACCGACAGCGCAGTGGTGATTGAAACTGTCCATCCCATCCGCCAGTAAACGAACGGACTGCAGGAAGTTATGGATAATCATCGGACGATAAACGTTCAGTTCGAAGTTGCCTGATGCGCCCCCCATGTTAATCGCCACGTCATTACCCATGACCTGACAGCACAACATTGTCATCGCTTCACACTGGGTGGGGTTAACCTTGCCCGGCATGATGGAGCTGCCGGGTTCGTTTTCCGGGATAGCAATTTCGCCGATACCACAGCGCGGACCGGATGACAGCCAGCGGACATCATTAGCAATCTTCATCAGTGAAGCCGCCAGGCCTTTCAGCGCACCGTGTGCATGCACCAGCGCGTCGCAGGTGGCCAGGGCTTCAAACTTATTAGGGGCGGTCACAAACGGCTGCTCTGTCAGTTCCGCCAGGGCTTTGGCCACACGTACAGCATATTCAGGATGGGTATTCAGGCCAGTTCCCACCGCGGTGCCGCCCAGCGCCAGCTCGGCCAGATGCGGAATGCTCTGCTCAATATGTTTAAGGTTGTGCTCCAGCATGGCGACCCAGCCGGAGATCTCCTGACCAAGCGTGAGCGGCGTGGCGTCCTGCAGATGGGTACGGCCAATTTTAACGATGTCTTTAAAGGCGTCAGATTTGGCACGCAGGGTTTGCTTCAGGACGTTCAGTTGGGGAATCAGGTGCTCACGTACCGCAATGACCGCCGCAACGTGCATCGCCGTCGGGAAGACATCGTTTGAACTCTGGCTTTTATTAACGTCATCGTTGGGATGCACCAGGCGGGACATGCCGCGCTCACCGCCCAGCAGCTCACTCGCACGGTTGGCCAACACTTCATTCATGTTCATGTTGGTCTGGGTGCCGGAGCCGGTCTGCCAGATCGCCAGCGGGAATTCATCGCTGTGTTTATCCGCCAGCACTTCATCAGCGGCCTGAATAATCGCCTCCGCCCGCTCCGCAGGCAGTAAGCCTAAATCCCGGTTAACGCTGGCGGCCGCGCGTTTGGTCATCGCCAGCGCGTGCACCAGCGCTACCGGCATCTTCTCTGTTGAGATACGGAAATGCTCCAGGGAGCGCTGTGTCTGTGCGCCCCAAAGTTTATCAGCCGGTACATCAATTGGCCCCATTGAATCTTTTTCAACGCGATTGGCTGCCATGACTTTCTCCTTTCACCGTTTTAAATAAACCCTTCGTTCACGCGCGGGTGTTCGGTACGCATGAAGCAGATAAACTCATACAAATTTTTAACATCATCCGAGCTTAGCATCCTTCTTGCGCTGGATATGTATTTTCCATGTCAGTTTCTGCTTTAATAAGCGCAATATTCCCATGCCAGAAAGGCAGTGAAATGAAAAAGATGAGTAATGCGGTGCAATATTATGCCTGGGGGAGCAAGACGGCATTAACCTCCCTGTATGGCATCGCCAATCCTGAAGACTTACCGATGGCGGAACTGTGGATGGGGGCGCATCCCAAAAGCCCGTCCGCCGTTGACGTTGAGGGGCAATCCCGCTCGTTACGCGATGTCATCGCGGCCCATCCGTCGCAGATGCTGGGCGACGCCGTGGCAAAACGCTTTGGCGAACTGCCCTTTTTATTTAAAGTGCTGTGTGCCGATCAGCCGCTCTCAATTCAGGTGCACCCCAGCAAATCCGCCGCCGAAGAGGGGTTTGCGCGTGAAAATGCCGCCTCTGTACCGCTCAGTTCGCCTGAGCGTAACTATAAAGATGCCAACCATAAACCGGAGCTGGTGTACGCCTTAACGCCGTTTAAAGCCATCAATGGGTTTCGCGAGCGCAACGAGATGGTGACACTGCTCACCCCAGTGGCGGACGCGCATCCTGAGATCGCGCATTTTCTGCGCCAGCCCAGCCCCGACAACCTGGCGCAACTGTTTTCAACCCTGCTGTCGCTTCAACAGGACGAAAAAGCGCAGGCGTTAACCGTACTGAAAAACGTCGTCAGTCAGCAGACAGGCGAACCCTGGCAAACCATTCATGAGATTGCGGAATACTATCCGGATGACAGCGGGTTATTCTCGCCGCTGCTGCTCAATGTGATTACTCTGCAGCCCGGACAGGCGATGTTCCTGTTTGCGGAAACGCCGCATGCTTATCTGCATGGCGTGGCGCTGGAGGTCATGGCCAACTCCGATAACGTTTTGCGCGCTGGCCTGACGCCAAAATATATTGATATTCCGGAACTGATGGCCAACCTCAAATTTGACGAAAAGCCGGCCAGCCAGCTTCTTACACAACCTGAGATACAGCAGGATGGCGAGTATTTTCCCATTCCGGTAGACGACTTTGCTTTCTCCATTCATACGGTGAATGCGCAGCCGCTTACCCTGCATCAGGAAAGCGCGGCACTGCTGTTTTGTATTGAAGGTGAGGCCACCGTCACCAATCGCCAGCAGCAACTGGTGCTAAAACCCGGCGAGTCCTGTTTCGTGGCCGCCACCGATGCGCCAGTGTCACTCACCGGCCAGGGCCGGGTGGCGCGCGTGTATAACACGTTTAACTGAGACGGCTGACGCCATTGCGCTTAACTGCTATTATTTCAAACTATTAGCTAAAATGCCTGCGGGCGCTTCTTCACCCGCTGTCTGTGACACGGGTGAAATCAAGGATAAGGACGATTCAGCAATGAAAAAGACTCAAGTTGCCGTTGGTGTGGTAGTCGCTCTGGGCGTAGTCTGGACAGGCGCGGCGTGGTTTACCGGCAAAAAGCTGGAAAGCAATATGGATCAAATGATTCAAAATGCTAACGCTCAGTTAACCACCCTGGCGCCCAACAGTCGTCTGAAAGTCAGCTATCAGGATTATCAACGCGGCATTTTCAGCAGCAAAATGAATGTGGTTATCCAGGCCAGCTCTCAGACCGAAGATAATCCTCTGCTCAAGCCCGGCCAGAGCATCATCCTGAACGAGCAGATCGACCACGGCCCGTTCCCCTTCGCACAGTTGAAAAAAGCCAACCTGATCCCCAGCATGGCGTCCGTGCATACCACGCTGACCAATACCGATGCGGTCAAAAAGCTGTTTGAACTGACCAACAATCAGTCGTTTATCAACGCCGAAACGCGTGTGGGTTACAGCGGCAGCACCGACACCGCAATAAAAATTCTGCCCATCGATTATCAAAATGCGCAAACAGCGCAACGCTTAGCCACCAGCGGCGGCACGCTGAATATCAGCGCAGACAACAAAGGCGATAAAGTGGGCCTGGACAGTGATATCGACAGCATTGCCATCACCACCAAAAATCAGGTCGATCAGCCGGTGATGTTTACGCTGAACGGCCTGAAGCTGAAAGCGGATACGCATCTCACCAACGAAGGCGTACGCATTGGCGATCAGTCCATCAGCGTGGATAAAGTGGCCGCCGCAGTCAGCGGTCAGGACGCGGTTATTCTTAACAAGATGGTCGGTGATTCCTCTTTTGATAATCAGTCCGGCAAAATCAATGGCGACATTAATTACAAAATTGACGGCGTTGAGGTGCAAAAGCAGAACCTGGGTCAGTTCGCATTAAAAATGAAGCTGTCACAGTTTGATGCGCAAAGCGTTAAAACCTTCTCGGATAACTATAACGCTCAGCTGACCACCCTGATGAACCAGCCTGGCGTGGAAGACGATCCGGTGCGTTTCCAGAACGGTGTGCGCGCGATCCTGCTGAACAATTTGCCGACCCTGCTGAAAGGGGCCCCGTCCATCAGCATCGCACCACTGAGCTGGAAGAACGATAAAGGCGAGAGTACTTTCAACCTGAATGCCCACTTTAACGATCCGTCCACGGTGACAGGCGAACCGCAGACGCTGGCGGCATCCGTTGATCGCGTACTGAAAACGCTGGATCTGAAGCTGTCTGTCAACATGCCGATGGCGACGGAAACCATGCGCCATATTGGCCTGGCTGAAGGTTATCAGGCTGACGACGCGCAGAAACTGGCCGATCAGCAGGTTAAAGGGCTGGCAGCGATGGGCCAGATGTTCCGTCTGACACAAACGCAGGACAACAACATCGTTACCAGCCTACAGTATGCCAACGGTCAGGTGAACATGAACGGCGATAAGATGTCGCTGGAGCAGTTCATGTCACGCTATATGCTTGGCGTCCCGACAAACGAAGGCATGCCGCAATAAGGTCAACCTTTTCGATTAAGGCGGCCCTGGCCGCCTTTTTTACGTCACTGCACCGCCCGCTTTTCTCTCCCGATTCGCTCTCATCAGGCGGCCTGCGCCGCGTTCCCGTTTATAAAGTGAACAGTTAACCCCTGCCTTTCACACTTGTTGCGCAAATCACTGGCGTTGTTGCGCAAGATATTTTTATAATGCTCTGCACTTTACAGATATCCAGACGAGTGCACTCCATGATTGATTCAACGCTTCCCCTTACCGACATTCACCGCCACCTTGATGGCAACATCCGTGCACAAACCATCCTTGATTTAGGCCGCCAGTTTAACCTGACCTTACCGGCGGATACGCTGGACACCCTGCGTCCGCATGTTCAGGTCACCGAAACGCAACCGGATCTGGTCAGCTTTCTGCAAAAGCTGGACTGGGGCGTGAAAGTGCTGGGCGATCTTGACGCCTGTCAGCGAATCGCGCGTGAGAACGTCGAGGATGCCGCCCGCGCCGGGATTCACTATGCCGAGCTGCGCTTTTCACCCGGCTATATGGCGATGACCCACCATCTGCCGATTGCCGGTGTGGTTGAGGCGGTGATTGATGGCGTAAAGGCCGGCTGCCAGCAGCATGATATCACCGTGCGCTTAACGGGCATCATGAGCCGGACTTTTGGCGAACAGGCCTGTCTGGATGAACTGAACGGCTTCCTCGCCCATCGCGACCATATTACCGCCGTGGATTTGGCCGGGGATGAACTCGGTGCGCCGGGTCACCGTTTTCTGAGCCACTTCCGTCGCGCCCGGGATGCCGGTTTTCATATTACCGTGCATGCCGGTGAAGCCGCAGGCCCGGAAAGTATCTGGCAGGCGATTCGTGATCTGGGCGCTGAACGCATCGGTCATGGTGTGAAGGCTATTGAAGATCGCGCGCTGATGGACTATCTGGCGGAAAACGGTATTGGTATCGAATCCTGCCTGACCTCCAATATCCAGACCAGCACCGTCGCCTCGCTGGCGCAGCATCCGCTGAAAACGTTCCTGGAGCATGGCGTGCTGGCGACCATCAACACCGACGATCCCGCCGTACAGGGCATTGAGCTGGCCCATGAGTACCTGCATGCCGCCCCGGCTGCGGGACTGAGCCAGGCGCAAATGCGTCAGGCACAGGACAACGGCCTGACTATCGCGTTTTTAAGCGCGGCAGAAAAAGCCGCCATCCGGGCGAAAGTGCAGTAAGCATAAAAAAGGCCGCGTTATTCGCGGCCTTTTTAGCGCTGAAAGCGCTTATTTCAGCGACATCGTCTGGCGTTTTTCCGCCGACTGGAGCCCCAGCTCAATCAGTTCCATGACCTGAATGGCTTCTTCCGCCGTCACCGGATTCGCCCCGCGCCCGGAAATGGCATCACGAATCGCAGCGTAATAGGCGGGATAGTTGCCCGGCTGTGTCAGGATAGTTTTTTCATTCAGCGCGTCGCCCTCCACCTGGGTCAGCGTACCGTCACGCATGTCGTAACCCCAGTTCTCGCCCGGCGGGAAATCCCCCGCTTTCAGCCGATCTTCCTGCGGGTCCAGACCGTATTTGACGTAACTGCCGCGCGTACCGTGCACGGTATAGCGTGCGGATTCGGCCGCCACCAGCATGCTGGCGTGCAGCACCACCCGGCGCTGTGGATAGGTCAGCGTCGCATGAAAATAGTCGGTGGTCTGGGCACCCGGCCGCATTTCCGCCAGATCAACGTTAATCGCCACCGGCGGGCCAAACAGCTGTAGCGCCTGATCCAGCAGGTGCGGTCCCAGATCGTACCAGATGCCGCTGCCCGCCCCTTTCATCTCGCGCCAGCGCTGCCGTACTTCCAGACGGAAACGGTCAAAGTGCGATTCAAAATAACGCACCTCACCCAGCTCACCCGCTGCCAGTAAGCCTTTCAGCGTCAGGAAATCACTGTCCCAACGGCGGTTATGGAATACGGATAACAGCAGCCCTTTGGCTTTAGCTAAGGCATCCAGCTCGCGCGCCTGTGACAACGTCACGGTGAACGGTTTGTCCACCACGACGTGCTTGCCTGCGTTGAGTGCGGCTTTAGCCAGAGGGAAGTGCGTATCATTCGGTGTAGGGATAACAATCAGATCTAACGTAGGATCGTCGAACAGGGCCTGGGGCTCGGCGACGACCTGCACGGCGGGCCAGTCGGCATGGACTTTGCTGGCATCGCTGCTGGAGATGGCAGCCAGTTCAACCTCCGGCGTGCCCGCGATCAGGGGCGCGTGGAAGGTTTTGCTGGCAAAGCCATAGCCGATGAGTCCTACTCGCAGTTTCTCGCTCATTCCTTTTCCTCATTAATCGCTAACCAGACTGATTTAAGACTAATAGTCGGGTCAGGACAAGGAGGATTCCCCTTAAAATCAGGAGACTGAGCGCCGTGCACCGTTCCAGGCGCTCTGACTGGCCAGATTATCGTGTACGTCCTGATTGCGGCGGCGGAAATCACTCGGGCTGACGCCGACGCGCTTACGGAAGACGCGCGAAAAATAAAGCTGATCGTCGTAGCCCACTTCACGCCCAATGCTGGCGATGGGTTCCTGCGTGGTTTGCAGTAGCAACTTAGCGCGAATGACGCGCTGATCTTCCCGCCAGCGAAGCAGGTTCACGCCCATTTGCTCGCGGAACAGGTGCGCCAGCCGCGAAGGTGACAGACACACATGGCGCGCCACTTCCTCGATTTTGACCTCGCTGGCAAGATGATTATTCACATACTGGCAGGCTTCGATGATACGGGGATCGCGGATTTGCTGATGGTTACGTGGATCTTCTTCCACCGCCCGTAACAACAGCCGTTCCAGCAAATTCATTGCCAGTTCTTCGGCAAAACGACGCGATGAGTTGTGGGTTTGTTCAATGGTGGCAAACAGGCGATCAAATTCGCCCCGCAGTGACTCCGGTAAGCGCAGCCGACCGACGCCTTCCTGTTCATCCTGCCAGCGCAGCCAGTCATGCCAGTACGCGCGCGGACGAAAATAGACCCAGCGGTGAAACCACTGCGGACTGTCGGGCGCCCGACCATAATAGTGAGCCGTTTTTGGCTGGAACAGCAGCATTTCACCCGGTTCACAGTCAAAGGCCTTTTCGCCGTCGAACACCCGCCCTTTGCCTTTGATGGTCAGGTTGAGAATATAACCCTTCATGCCGTGTGGGCGATCAATAAAGAAATCCAGCGGACCATCCGCGGTGATCGGGGTTAATCCCGCCACCAGCCAGGCATTAAACGCGTATCCGGGCAGCAAAGGGTTCTGCTGCTCTGCCGGTAATTCACGGTGATACATACTGTCCTCACTTCGTCGTTGATTGATCACGCGCGGACACCTTTCGCGTCCGCGGGAAGGTTTCACGCCAAATCAGACTTTATTCTTTTGTTTGTAGCGGTCGAATATCACCGCTGCCAACAGTATCAAACCCCGCACAACATACTGTGAGAATGGCGAGATATTTAATAAATTCATCGCATTCTCAACGGTGCCCAGAATCAGTACCCCGGCGATCACATAGGAGATTTTGCCGATGCCGCCTTTCAGTGACACGCCGCCCAGTACGCAGGCCGAGATGACCACCAGTTCATAACCAATTGAGGTCATGGGCTGACCGCTGGTCATGCGTGACGCCAGGATGATGCCCGCCGCCGCAGAAACCAGGCCAGAGAGAATAAAGATAATGATGCGGGTACGCACAACCGGCACGCCCGCCAGCCGTGCAGCCTCTTCATTCCCGCCAATCGCCAGCGTGTTGCGGCCAAAGGTGGTTTTGTTCAACAGGAAAGCGAAGATCACCATGGTACCCAGCGTGATCCAGATGGGCGCGGGCACGCCCAGCCAGTTGGCGAAGCCCAGTACGAAGAAGCGCTCGTCTTCGATGCCCACCGCTTTACCGTCCGAGAAGATATAGGCCAGACCGCGCACAATCTGCATGGTCGCCAGCGTGGTAATCAGGGCGTTGATTTTCAGTCGGGCGATAACAAACCCGTTGATAAATCCGGTGATGACACCGAGTAACAGCCCGGCCGCCACCCCCAGCCAGAGGCTTTCACTCATATTGATCACCACGGCGGTGACCACGCCCGCGCAGGCAATCACCGAGGCCACCGACAGGTCAAAATCGCCGGAGGCCAGGCAGAACAGCATACCGCAGGCCACCATGCCGGACATCGACATGGCCAGCCCCAGGCCTTTCATGTTGATAAAGGAGCCAAAGTTAGGGACAAAAACCGCACAGGCGATGAACAGCAGGGCAAACACCACCAGCATGCCAAAGTTGTCCCAGACGCGCCCAAAATGCACACCCCGGCGAGGGGCGGCTGGCGGCGTATTTGATGTCGTGGAAGAAGTCACGGTACTCTCCTGTCAGGCCACGGCGGCCGCATGTGTCGTTTTAGGCATGGCCAGGCTCAGCGTCAGCTGCTCTGTGGCCTCGTCATGCAGTAATTCCCCGGCGACCGCCCCTTCGCGCATCACGATAATGCGGTCGGCCAGGCCCATCACTTCCGGGAGATCGCTGGAGGCAAACAGCACCGCAATGCCGTTGTTCGCCAGCTGGTAAATCAGGTTATAAATTTCGTGTTTAGCCCCGACATCAATGCCGCGGGTAGGCTCGTCCAGCAAAATCACCTTGATCTCCTCGGACAACCAGCGGCCAAGAATGGCTTTTTGCTGGTTACCGCCGGACAGGTTCATGATCAACTGGTCAGCGCTGGGCGTTTTGATTTTGAGGGAACGGATATGGCTGTCGGCATTCTTCACCTCCCAGCCGTTTTTGATCAGGCAACCGGCGGTGAGGTTATGACGGCGGGCGCTGATGTTGATGTTGTCGCGCACCGAATGCACCGGAATAATGCCTTCGGCTTTGCGATCTTCAGGGCACAGCATCACGCCCGCCCGAATCGCATCAATTGGCGCCGTCACGTTAAGGGGTTCCCCGTCCAGCAGAATGCGGCCAGCGCGCAGGCGCGTGGCACCAAACAGCCCTTTCAGCAGTTCGGTGCGTCCCGCGCCCACCAGACCAAACAGGCCGACAATTTCCCCGGCATGCACATTCAGCGAGATTGGCGCTCTGACGCCCTTCGCCTCTACGTCCTGTAGCGCCAGCCGTACCGGGCCTTTTTCCCGCGGCGCGTAGCCGTAGATATCACCCAGATTACGTCCGACCATCGCCTGTACCAGATCGTCGTGATGCGTATTGGCCATGTCCGTAAAGGTGCGCACATAGCGCCCGTCTTTAAACACGGTGATGGCGTCACTGAGGGCAAAAATCTCTTCCATACGGTGCGAGACATACAGCACCACGCGCCCTTCCGCGCGCAACTGGCGGATCACCCGAAACAGATTGTCGATTTCGCGTGCGGACAGCGAGCTGGTTGGCTCATCAAAGGCAATGATGCGCGCGTTACGGGCCAGCGCTTTGGCAATCTCAACCATCTGCCACTGGCCCAGCGACAGGTATTTCAGCGGCATGTCCGGATCGATGTCCATACCTAAATTTTTCAGTTGCAGCCCGGCTTCGTAACGCAGCAGCTTGCGGTTCACCAGGCCATGTTTATGCGGCAACTGACCCAGATAGATATTCTCCGCCACGCTCATTTCGGGCACTAAATGCAGTTCCTGGTAGATAATGGCGACACCCGCATCCAGCGCATCCGTGGTGTGCTGGAAATTCATCGGCTTGCCTTTGATGCGAATCTCGCCGCCACTGGGCAGATAGCTGCCGCTGAGGATTTTAAGCAGTGTCGATT
The DNA here is from genome assembly GCF_003201175.1 of Pantoea sp. PNA 03-3. Lineage (NCBI taxonomy): Bacteria > Pseudomonadati > Pseudomonadota > Gammaproteobacteria > Enterobacterales > Erwiniaceae > Pantoea > Pantoea sp. PNA 03-3. The sequence continues at coordinate 513,840 of NZ_QICO01000001.1, forward strand.
TACCGGCACCGTTTTCCCCCATCAGCGCGTGCACCTGACCGCCATGGCATTCAAATGAAATATCCTGCAGCGCTTTCACGCCGGGAAAAGTTTTACTGATGCCATGAAACGACAGAAAGGCTGAATCAGTGTTCATGGTGTCTCCAATAGATGGCTGTGAGGAATCGGGGCACCTGACGCTCAGGCTGAACACCGTCGCGGTGTTCAGCCCTGCTTTCCTGATGACCCGATGGTGTTATCCGTACTGCCTGTTATTACATCAACCCTTTCTTCGCCAGCTCGGTTTTGAAGTTGTCACGCGTAATCAACACGACGTCTGTCACTTCGGTGAATTTCGGTGGCTCCTGTCCTTTGCTTACCCAGTTGTAGAGCATCTGGCTGCTCTTATAGCCATGGATGTCCGGACTTGGCAGCAGTGAGCCATAGAAGCCGGTCGCGTTGGCTTTTGACAGTTCGCTGACGGCGTCGACGCCGTTGATACCGATACCGATCACGTCAGCGGCTTTAAAGCCCTGACCTTCGGTCGCACGCACGCCGCCCAGCACGGTGTTGTCGTTCATACCGACAATCAGCCAGTGCTTCACTTCAGGGTGCTGAACCAGCAGGGAGTTACCGGCATCAAATGCGCCGGGGATGTCATTCGATTTGGTCGGGACCTGATAGATCTGTTTTTCCGGGAAGCCGGCCGCTTTCAGGGCATCCATCGAACCACCGGTACGACGACGCGCGGTGTCCAGTTCGTTAGCGGTGATCGCCATCACGGCGGTGTCTTTGACATCCCAGCCGCGTTTCTGCATTTCTTTATACAGTTCCTGTCCCTGACGTTCGCCAATTTTGGTCGCGGCCATCATGACCAGCGGTACGCTGTCCATCGGCTTGCCTTTGGCGTTCACAAACTGATCGTCCACGGCGATCACCTTCAGGCCATAACCGCGCGCCTTTGCCATGATGGCGGAGCCGAGTTTGGGATCCGGTGTGCAGATCACGAAGCCTTTTGCACCATTCGCGGCCAGACTGTCGATAGCGTTAAGGGTTTTTTCACCGTCCGGAACGGCAATTTTGATCACCTCAAAGCCCAGGTCTTTACCGGCTTTATCCGCAAATTTCCATTCGGTCTGGAACCAGGGTTCTTCCGGCTGCTTCACCAGAAAACCCAGCTTCATGGTCTCGGCGATAGCTGATTGTGACATAACCGCTGCCAGCCCGATGGCTGCCAGCGCTTTAGTGAATTTATGCATGATGCTCTCCGGCGCTAGTGGTTTTATCGCTGTTAAATACGGATCGGTGTAAACGCTACCAGTTCACTCTCTTTTGTAGGTACAGATGTAAATCAGCACGTTAGCGGGAGCCATGTGGGTAGCCTGCTTAAACGCTGGCCTAGTTTTAGCGGGAATGAAGAAGAAAAATGTAGAGCGGTATCACATCTTAAAATCACGACAGAATGATCCATATATTCAGCAAATTTAACCGTCTGTTAACTTTTGCAATGGATCACAAATTCACTGCGTGTGGCAGAAAAGTGCATATTCTCAGCCAGCCGTGACTAACCCTTCTTTTTTACACAACTCAGGATAAGGAGGTTTATTCACAACAGGAGAGTCAAATGCGTACTGAAGCCATCACCCTGGGGCTGGACTTTGGTAGTGATTCGGTGCGTGCGCTGGCGGTGGATTGTCACACTGGTCAGGAGCTGCACAGTGCCGTGGCCAACTATGCACGCTGGCAGCAGGGACTTTACAGCGATCCTCACAGCAACCGCTTTCGTCACCATCCTCAGGACTATATTGATGCTATGGAGCAGGCCATGCTGGGTGTGCTCGCGGCGCTGAGCGACACGCAACGGGCCGCCGTCGTCGGCATCGGTGTCGACAGCACCGGCTCCACCCCCGCTCCGATCGATCGTGACGGCAAGGTACTTGCCCTGCGACCGGAGTTTGCGGAAAACCCCAATGCGATGTTTGTGCTGTGGAAAGACCATACGGCCATTGAAGAAGCGGAAGAGATTAACCGCCTGTGTCGCAGCGGCCGCTTTACCGATTACAGCCGCTATATCGGCGGGATCTACTCGTCGGAATGGTTCTGGGCCAAGATTCTTCATATTACCCGCCAGGATACTGCCGTGCGCGATGCGGCCGTGTCCTGGGTTGAACTCTGTGACTGGGTGCCCGCCTTACTCAGCGATACCGTCGCCCCGGACAAACTCCGTCGTGGGCGTTGTGCCGCTGGTCACAAAGCGCTGTTTCATGCTGACTGGAACGGCTTACCCGACGCCGACTTCCTTAACGCGCTGGACCCGGCGCTGACTCAACAGCTGGATTCTCCCCTGTTCAGCGAGACCTGGACCGCGGATATCCCGGTGGGCACGCTGAGCCCGGAATGGTCGCAACGCCTGGGTTTATCGCAGCAGGTTACGATTTCGGGCGGCGCATTTGACTGCCATATGGGCGCAGTCGGCGCCGGTGCGCGACCCTATACCTTAGTGAAAGTGATTGGCACGTCGACCTGCGACATCCTGATTGCTGACACCGGGAAAGTCGGCGACCGCGCCATCAAAGGCATCTGTGGTCAGGTTGATGGCAGCGTCGTGCCGGGCGCGATTGGTCTGGAAGCAGGCCAGTCGGCGTTTGGCGATATTTATGCCTGGTACAGCCGCCTGCTGGGCTGGCCGTTGCAGCTGGCAGCGCAGCACCATCCCGAACTTAAACCGCAGTTGGCGGAGATGCAAACGTCACTGATCACCCGTCTGACCGAGGCCTGGGTCGCCAGTCCGCAGTTGGATCACCTGCCCGTAGTGCTGGACTGGTTCAACGGCCGCCGTACGCCCAATGCCAACCAGCGCCTGAAAGGGGTTATTACCGACCTGAATCTCGGCACGGATGCTCCGGCCCTGTTTGGCGGCCTGATTGCGGCCACCGCCTTTGGTGCCCGCGCCATCATGGAGTGCTTCGAGCAGCAGGCAATTCCGGTGGAAAACATTCTTACCCTCGGCGGCATTGCCCGTAAATCCCCCGCCATTATGCAGGCCTGCTGCGACGTGATGAACCGGCCGCTGGATATCGTCGCCTCCGATGAGTGCTGTGCGCTGGGCGCAGCCATCTTCGCTGCCGTCGCCGCGGGCGTTCACCGCGATGTGGAGCAGGCACAGGACGTCATGGCCAGCCCGATTGACGTGACGCTGCAGCCCGATCCGCAGCGCGTCGCGCGTTATCAGGCACTTTATCAACGCTATCAACAATGGTGCGAGACGGCAGAACCCCATTATGCCGCCCGTTCCGCTTCCGCTAAGTAAAGGAGTGGTTTTATGCAACAGTTCAACGTGTGGTTTGTCATTGGTACACAGCACCTCTACGGCGCGGAAACGTTACGTCAGGTTGAACACAATGCCCGGCAGGTGGTGGACGGATTAAATCAGGCGGGTTTGCCTGTACGTCTGACGCTGAAACCGCTGGTCAAATCGCCTGATGAAGCGCTGTCGCTGTGCCGTGACGCCAGTCACGATCAAAACTGTATCGGTATCATTACATGGTTGCATACCTTTTCGCCGGCCAAAATGTGGATCGGCGGATTGAATGTCTTAACGAAGCCCCTGCTACAGTTTCATACCCAGTTCAATGCCGAGATCCCCTGGGACAGCATGGACATGGACTTTATGAACCTGAATCAAACGGCGCACGGTGGCCGTGAGTTTGGCTTTATTGGTGCGCGCATGGGCCTGCAGCACAGCGTGGTGACCGGCCACTGGCAGGATAAACACAGCCAGCAGCGCGTCGCCAACTGGATGCGTGCGGCGCTGGCCAAACAGGCCAGTCAGCATCTCAAAGTCGCGCGTTTTGGTGACAACATGCGTGAAGTCGCGGTCACCGAAGGCGATAAAGTGGCGGCGCAAATCCAGTTCGGCTATGCGGTTAATGGCTGGGGCGTGGGGGATTTGGTGGAGGTGATCAACAGCGTCAGCGAGGGTGATGTCAATGCGCTGGTTGACGAATATGAAAGCCAGTATCGTTTCTCCGACGTGGCCGCCGCAGGCGGTGAAAAACGGCAAAACGTACTGGACGCCGCACGCATCGAGCTGGGCCTGAAGCGTTTTCTGGACGACGAAGGCTGCAAGGCGTTTACCACCAACTTCCAGACGCTGCACGGCATGACGCAGTTGCCCGGCCTGGCGGTACAGCGCCTGATGGGCCAGGGTTATGGCTTTGCGGGCGAAGGAGACTGGAAGACCGCCGCGCTGCTGCGCATCTTTAAAGTGCTGGCGGGTGACCGTCCCGGCGGCACCTCCTTTATGGAGGATTACACTTACCACTTCTCTCCGGGCAACGATTTAGTGCTGGGTTCTCATATGCTGGAAGTGTGCCCGTCTATCGCGCGGGAAGAGAAGCCGCTGATCGACGTGCAGTTCCTCGGCATCGGCAACAAAGCCGATCCGGCGCGGCTGATTTTCTCCACGCCGGCCGGTCGTGCCATTAACGCCAGCGTGATCGATATGGGCGATCGTTTCCGCCTGCTGGTTAACGTAGTGGACGCGATTGAACAGCCTAAACCACTGCCAAAACTGCCGGTAGCCCGCGCGTTGTGGAAAGCGCAGCCGTCTCTGGCGACCGCCTCTGAAGCCTGGATTCTGGCAGGCGGTGCGCACCATACGGTGTTCAGTCAGGCTCTGACGCTGGACGATATGTATCTGTACGGCGAGATGCACGGCATTGAAGTGCTGGTGATTGATGAGCACACCCGGCTTCCGGCCTTTAAAGATGCGCTGCGCTGGAATGACGCCTATTACCATATGAAGCGTTAAGCACCGCTAGCGAACGCATTAACAAAGCGGCGGGTCAGCCCGTTGGCGGCCCGCTTTTTTATGCGTCGCGCTCAACCTGAGGCTCAGCGTTACTGCCCTGATATCGGGCAATAATCCCCCCTGACCGCTGTCTGTTTCCTTTGCCAGTCGATCGGCAAAAGCCGCTGCCGGCCTGGCGATATGACCGCCCGATAACGGGACAGATTATCTTCGTTAATTTTCCCCTCCGCGAGGCACCGTTACGTGACTGTTATGCGGCTCAGACGTTGTGCGTGAGAGCAGTGTGACGCGGCGTCACGCTATGACTGCCCGTCTGATCGTTAATGTTTTGATAGTGAACGTCGCTGTGGCTGACGCGAGCGGGCCTGTCAGACAGGAAGCGGCTGTCTTGCTCTGTCTGTTGCGTGGGCGTCCCGGCGGCCTTGTCTGCCTTGACCAGAAGCGGCTTCACGGGCGCTGCGGAAGGCTGCCAGGCTATCCGCGCCTCGGTCAGCGTATTTTGGGCCAGATTCTCATTCACCTGCGCCAGCTGCCGCCGCAGCACATTGAGTTTCACTGCGGTCGCCAGCGGAATCTGACGTTCCTGATCTTCCAGCACGCTAATCTGCTGACGGGTCGCATACTGTTGTTGCAGCAACGCGCGGTACTGGCTTTCATAGCCCCAGACCACCGACTGCTCCTGTGCAAACTGCAACGCCGAAATATAGCCTTTGTTCAGCAGCGGTCGCCATTTGTTGACCAGGTTTTGCGCCATGCCAACCTGCGCGGACTCGATTTTGATTTGCTGATCAAGTTGCGCCAGTTGTCCGTTCAGCATGGCGGCCTGGAAGTGGTTATCACTGACCTGTTGCAGTGCCAGCTGCTGCGTGTGGGCCATGTCCTGCAGCAGGCTGCCCTGCTCCAGCTTCAACTGATCGCTGACGAGTTGCATGCCTTTGAGTGCCTGACGGTTTGCCTCGGCGATCATAACGACTGAAGGCACGGAGGCATGCGGCAAATGTTCACTGACGGCAGCGATTTGTCCGGTCGGGTTGGGTACAGTAGCGGCGCTGAGCGGACGCGCGGACGCGTGTCGGCTGGACAGCACCTGGCGCAGACCGGACGCATGATTGTCGACAAAACAGATCAGGCTCACCGTCCCCACCACCAGCGAGAACAGATTACGCCGCACAAACAGTGAGGCAGAGGAAACGCCGCCAGCCGCGGCCACGCGGGACGACTCAGGAGATGGCTGTTGTAAAAATGGTTTTTCCATTTTTTACCCTTAACTCAGTGCGCGTTGGTGGTCTGTTTACGGGATGTCGCGGAAACGTTTTGCTCCCTGGCGGGCAAAAGGCCTCACCGCACACCTAACATCACATGCCCCGGAACAGAGATAAAACAGAAGTTCATTTCCAGTCGTTACGCTTTGAAAGGGAATCTCACGATGTTTCACCAGCGGTTCAGGGATGTAAATGCCGATGTCTGGCTAACAGCACGCCTTCTCACCTACATTTTACGCAAGCGAGCGAATTAAATAGGGCGCCAGAAAACACTCAACGTCATTTCTCGCCACGCCCAGCGTCACGCCGATGCCCGCTTGCTTTAAGATCGCAATCCCTTCTCCGCGATTACGCGGATGCGGATCTTCAATGGCGATGTAAATATGTCTGGGCCTGAGCCGGGCCAGTGTTAGTGCGCAGGACGGGGTTCTGCCCTGAAAGGCACAGGGCTCTAGCGTGACATAGATTTCGCACTCTTCTACAGGTAACGTAAGTGTGGAAAGTGCATCAGCCTCAGCATGGTACTGACCCGGTGAACGGGTAAATCCGGTCGAGACAACCCGACCATTGTGAACAATTACGCACCCTACCGGTGGGTTAGGTCTGCAATGCGGCAGCGCATGGCGGGACTGCGCCAGCGCTAACAGCATAAATTGTTGTGATTTTTGCATCATTAACAGGACTCTTCTCATTACCGTTTTACGTCCGTGAGCTTAACTACAGAACGTAAAACTCAGATAAACTGCCATTCAAATCCCGCTGAGGTGCGGCTGACATAACCTGCCGACGAGCCCGGAAAATGCGAACTAAACCAGCGTGCCTGATGCTCACTCGCCCACGTCATTGCCCAGCGCCGCTGGGCTTCGGCCTGCGCGGCATCAGCACAAAAGCGCGAGGCAAGCTGGGGCTGACTGACCTGCAAATCGTTATGCATCAGGTCACCGGAAAACAGCGCATAATCGCCCGCACTGTGCAGAATAATCGACGCGTGGTCATGACTGTGGCCGGGCGTGGGCACATAGCGCAGCACATCAGCAAACACCGGCTCTTGCGTCACATCGAACGTCTCCAGCAAACCCGCCGCGATAACCGGATTAATGCTGTCCTCTAACAGCGTTTTGCGTGCCGGATCGTGTTGCCAGCCTTTCAACCCGCTATCCGAACAGTAGTAGCGGGCATGTTTGAAAAACGGTGTCCATTTACCGTCCATCCAGTGCGTATTCCAGCCCACATGATCGCCATGCAGATGGGTGATCAGCACGATATCCACCGCGTCAGGATCGACGCCCGCGTCACGTAAGCGCTGCGCATACGGCGTATTCAGCTGATGGGAGAGCGGAGAGCCTGCCCGCTCGCGACCATTGCCGCTGCCCGTATCGATCACAATAAGGTTGTCAGGCGTGCGGACCACCCAACTGTGAACAGAGAGCGTAATCGTTTCCGGCGTTCCGCTCGCTAACGCCTGCGCGGGAAACAGCCATTCCGTGGACAGAGACGCGTCCAGTTCAGGAATTTTAAAGACCTCGCACTCACCTACGCGGTAAACTGGCGTCACAGACATATGACCTCTCAAATCAGGGGAAAATGATACTGACTCGTCGCATATTGCCATCTTCCCGGCAGCTAAGCACGCTTAGCCCGGCATGCGTTCAAGATCGGCAATCAATCCCGGCCCTGTGGGCTGCCATCCCAGTTGCGCCCGAGTAAGCCTGCCTGAGGCGGACATATCCTGCGCAACGAAATGACTCAGCCAGCCAAAATGATCGGTAGCTTCAGCGGCTGAAAGGGATATGACCGGCAGGTTGAGGATCCGCCCGAGGGCGTCGGCAAGCACGCGCAGCGTAATGCCTTCTTCGGCGACAGCATGATAACGGCTTCCTGGTCTGTTTTTTTCCAGCGCCAGCCTGTAGAGGCAAACCGTATCGTCAAGATGCACTGCTGACCAGCGGTTTTGGCCTTCATCAATAAAAGCGGAAACGCCTGTCTGTCTCGCCACCTCAATCAGCGACGTAACCAGGCCCTGTTTCAACGGATTATGTACCTGAGATAACCGCACAACGGAAACGTTGACCCCTTTTTCCAGTGCCACTATTGCGGCCAGCTCGGATGCCCGGCGCGGATTAGGATGAAGCGGGTTGAAATAGTCTTCTACGGCAGGTTTTCCCTGCCCCGGCGAGCCCAGTCCCACCGCCGAGGTGATGATTAAGGGCCGTGCGCTTCCTGCCAGTGCCGTGGCCATCGCGGCGATTGCCTGCCGATCGGCTTCACAGTTTGTCAGAAACGTCGAAAAATCATGGTTAAAGGCGGTATGAATCACCCCCTCGCAGCTTGCCGCGCCCCGTTGCAAACTATTATGATCGTTAATATCCCCCCAAAAGGGCTCGACGCCTGCTTTGCTGAGCCTGTCGACACCCTGCTGATGTCGGGTCAGTCCGACCACCTCATGCCCTGCCGCGATCAGATCGGCCGCAATCGCCGACCCGATAAAACCCGTTGCTCCTGTAAGAAATAACCGCATGTCTGTTCGTCCTCGTGTCAGCCTTCGCAACCGTGGTTGTCTACTTTACGGTGGAGAAGGAATGCGCTCTATGTGATAACGTCGCTTTTTTATGTCTGACCGTCTGGGATGATCATGGACCCGCTTTCACAGCTCTTAGCCCTGCTTGAACCACAACGTTACGTTTCCGGTGGTGTGATACTGACGCCGGAGATGTCGGTACAATGGCCCGCTCATGATGGCGTGAAGTGCTATGCCGTCGTAGCGGGTGCCTGCTGGCTGACCGTTGACGGTGTTGCGGAACCCTTGCGCCTTAACGCCGGCGAGTGCTATCTGCTCCCGCCAGGCGCACCTTTCAGGCTGGCCACAAACCCGGACGCGCAGACTGTCGATTTCCAGACGGTGCGGTCTGAGATGGTTGCCGTGACAGCGGCAAAGCTTGATGAAACCTCCGCCTGTTTACTGGTAGGCGGGCATTTCCTGCTGACCGGACGGCCCGCACAGATGCTGTTAGGTACGCTGCCGCCAGTGGTGCATATCCGGCGCAGCGCAGACAGAGCCGCCATGCAATGGGCGCTGGAAAGAATGTCACAGGAAGTCCGTGAAGCGCAGCCCGGCAGCGTTTTCATCGTGCAACAGCTGGCATTTATGCTGCTCATTCAGGCGTTACGGCTGTATGCAAATGACCCGCAGCAGTCAGGCTGGCTTGCGGCTCTGAAGGATAAAAAGCTGGGCGCGGCGCTGGCCTGCATGCACCAGCACCCCGAACACAAGTGGACGCTGGCGGAACTGGCAGCCAGGGTGGGAATGTCACGCGCGGTTTTTGCTGAACGATTTAAGCAAACGGTGGGCATCGCGCCCGTCGACTATCTCACGCAATGGCGCATGCATCTTGCCTGCGACCAGTTAAAAAAAGGGAATGGCGGGCTTACCGCGATTGCTGCCGGTCTGGGCTATGAATCTGAGAGCGCCTTTGCAAAAGCCTTCAAGCGTGTCATCGGTGTTTCACCAGGCAAGTTCAGTAAAGAAAACGCCTGATCGGGCGGCCCGAAACCAGGGATGATGGCGGGCTTCAGGGGGATATGGCTGCGCGGGGCTGAAAATCCCTGCGTGAGTACGGTAGCGCTTGCTGCGGGCCTGTACAACGCTCATGAAAGAGGCTCATTAACCTGAATAAATATCACCGCTTTTCCCGCAACATGAGAAACCTTCACATGAGCCGTTTTCATGAGGAGACGGAAACCGGGATATTGGCAGGCCTTACGCCACAAGGGTTCAGGGCGCATTGCATCACGGCACACTCTGTCCGTTTGTCTCCATTACGCGTATGGCAGAGGCTTTACCTCTGTCGACCATGAAGATGGCTCATGTTGTGTTGAAATTAAGTCGCTTTCCCTTCCTCCGCGGCTCTGGCATAAAATATGCTTTATTGACAAACACACAACGTGAAAGCGGTTAAACGAAAAACCAGAATGCAGGCCAGTCTGGATAACTAACAGCCACAGACCGTTTTTCACATCAGAACGCAGGGTGCATCACGATGAAAAAAGAATTCACATTTACGATTAAGAGCAGTGTTTTCGATGAGAATTACAACCCGTCTGAAAATACGCGCATCACCACCAATTTTGCTAACCTGGCGCGCGGGACAAACCGTCAGGAAAACCTGCGCAATGCCTTAACGATGATTGATAATCGCTTCAACTCGCTGGCGCACTGGGATAATCCAAAGGCCGATCGTTATGGTGTGGAACTTGAAATTATCTCGGTTGAGTTAAATATCGAAAACGAGACGCAACGCGGCGCGTTTCCTGTAATTGAAATTCTGAAAACCCATATCGTCGATAAAAAAACTCAGCAGCGTATTGAAGGTATTGTTGGCAATAACTTCTCCTCTTACGTGCGCGATTATGATTTCAGCGTGCTGCTGTCTGAGCACAATAAAAACAACACCGGCTTCAGCGCACCTGCTAACTTTGGCGATTTGCACGGCAATATTTTCAAGTGCTTCGTGAACTCTTCGGCCTTTAAAGAGAACTTTAAAAAACAGCCGGTCATTTGCCTGAGCGTGTCCAGCAAAAACGTTTATACCCGCACAGGAAACCGTCATCCGGTACTGGGTATTGAATACCAGCAGGATGCCTATTCCCTGACTGACCAGTATTTCCACAAGATGGGCCTGACGGCGCGCTATTTCATGCCGGAAAACAGTGTTGCCCCGTTGGCGTTTTATTTCTCGGGTGACCTGTTGAGTGATTACACCAATCTTGAGCTGATCAGCACCATTAGTACGATGGAGACGTTCCAGAAAATTTATCGTCCTGAGATTTACAATGCTAATTCACCGGCTGGCCAGTGTTATCAGCCAAGCCTGAACCATCTGGACTATTCATTAACGCGCATTGTTTACGATCGCGAAGAGCGTAGCCTGTTAGCGGTAGAACAAGGGAAATTTACCGAAGAGAAATTCATTAAACCTTATAAAGCCGTTCTTGAAGAGTGGTCTGCCAGTTACGCGCTTTGATTAACCGAAATACAAGGTCACCTATTATGAAAACGTTGTTACCTACCTCAACCGCAGGCAGTTTACCGAAGCCATCCTGGCTGGCTCAGCCTGAAACGCTGTGGTCGCCCTGGAAGCTGCAAGGCTCAGAACTGGCTGAAGGGAAAAAAGATGCGCTGCGTTTAATTCTGGACGATCAAATCCAGGCCGGTATTGATATCGTCAGCGACGGTGAACAAACGCGCCAGCACTTTGTGACGACATTTATTGAGCACCTGAATGGTGTTGATTTCGAGAAGCGCGAAATTGTCCGTATCCGTAATCGTTATGATGCCAGCGTACCGACGGTGATCAGCGCGGTTAGCCGTCAGAAACCCGTCTTTATTGACGATGCGAAATTCTTGCGTCAGCAGACTAAGCAACCGATCAAATGGGCGCTGCCGGGTCCGATGACCATGATTGATACGCTGTATGACGGCCATTACAAGAGTCGTGAGAAACTGGCCTGGGAATTTGCCAAAATTCTGAATCAGGAAGCCAAAGAGTTAGAAGCGATTGGCATCGACATTATTCAGTTTGATGAGCCCGCTTTTAACGTGTTCTTTGATGAAGTCAATGACTGGGGCATCGCCGCGCTGGAACGCGCTGTGGAAGGCCTGAAGTGCGAAACCGCTGTGCATATTTGCTACGGCTACGGTATCAAAGCCAATACCGACTGGAAGAAGACGCTGGGGACGGAATGGCGTCAATATGAAGAAGTCTTCCCGAAACTGCAAAAATCAAAAATCGATATCGTTTCGCTGGAATGTCAGAATTCGCGCGTGCCGATGGAGCTGATTGAGCTGATTCGGGGTAAAAAAGTCATGGTGGGTGCCATTGATGTAGCAACCAATACCATTGAAACGCCGGAAGAAGTGGCCGCGACGCTGCGTAAGGCGTTGCAGTTTGTGGATGCCGACAAACTCTATCCGTCAACCAACTGCGGTATGACGCCATTATCCCGTGAGGTGGCGCGTGGCAAGCTCCATGCCTTAAGCGCGGGCGCGGCTATTGTCCGTCAGGAGCTTTCAGCATAGTTCACGCGGGTAATCTGCAGCAGGTGAGCGCTTACGTGACTCGCCTGCCATCCCTGCCTTGTCGTTATCATCCCTTTGTGTAAGAACAGCCTGGCACTGACCGGGCTTTTTCGTGCGGGGGCCGCTGCCGTCTCTGATGAATTAGCGTGGGCATTGGTCATGCCTGCGGAAACGGTGGGATCATGGAGCAGTCCCTGCTCCGCTGTTCAGTCCCTTATAAGCCGGTATCAGGAGCCACGATGGCTGTTCTGGCCCCCTTTCTTACCGGCTTCTGAGGCTTTTTCACGATCGTTTTTGAAATTGCCGCCGCTGTTCTGGCCGCCTTTTTTACCGGCTTCAGAAGCTTTCTCTTTATCTTCCGCGAAATTACCTGATCCGCCACGATGTTCAGTCATAATATTTCCTCTTCAGGTTAAAGTTGTCTGCTTCTTTGCTTCACCATTTGCATGGCACTGTTAAGGTTATAACGCGCCTGTTAATCTGCAAGCGTGGCGGATAAAACATTCGCCGCTTTGTTTAGCGCTTTTAATACTGCCGCGCAACCGCAACGGAGGGCGGAAAATAAAAGCGAAAAACAACAAGATAATCACCATAAAACTCGCTTCTCTTGTTTAAATGCGACTGTTTTCATTCGTCAAAAAATTAACAAGAGGTTACATTTAGGCGTGTAGAACGGCAATTTTCAGGCAAAATAAATACTCAGCCTTAGGCTGACATCCCTTCACGGTTAAAAGACAATCTGTTTACGCACCACCACGTGCTCCCGCAGCATCCCACTCAACCTTTTGCCAGCCTCAGAAAACGACGCTACCGCGTCTGACGCCTGCCCTGTAATACCGTGCTCTGCCATTAAGCTTTACCTGTGGGCGTCGGCCACGTGTTAACGGCCTTATTGATCAGGGGCACACTAACGCTGTCTGGAAATAAAAGAGAGTGGTCTGTCGTCAGTAACAGGTAATGTATTTCAGTCATCCGTCAGCGGCAACAGCACGCGATCAGAAAAGCCACGCCGATTGTGAATATTCATTACTCATCGCGCTCTAAATAAAACCCTGCGCCTAAAAAAGGCTCCCCGCGCCTGTCGCGCGTGTGAATATACCGCTTTATTTTCTCGCCTGGCGGTTTAAAAAGACGACCTCCCGTTTCGTCGGTTAAAACATAACAGGACGCCCCCAACGCCAGCTATGAAAATAGTGGCATTCACTGACATCAAAAAATGCTATCGCGCCCTGTGTGTTGATAAGCGGATTGAGCGTTTCTGTTGGGTGAAAAAAGAAAATGGGATCGCTGCGTGGCAGCCTGAATATGTCGCCGTCAGGCCGACAGGCTACAAAACAGTTAAGATTCGTCTTAAAAAAATCGGGCAGTAAAGCTGTACATGGAATGAAACTTTCGTACAAATTTAATGCTAATAATCCTCATTTTCAAAGAGTAAAAAACCTTTCAAGACGAAGCGGCATTAAAAAAACCGTTTTTTATTTTTTTCCATTGTATTGTTTCGCATTGGAATTATCAGAAACCATCGACCAAAATGAGGCTTTCCACTGTTAATGATGAAATGAGAGAGGATAGACCCATGGTCAAATATCGTGGCGGCGCAGGAAATTTTGCAGCAAACCCCGAGAGAGCCTCTGAAGCGGGTCGGAAAGGCGGCAAAAACAGTAGCGGAAACTTCAGGAACAACCCCGAGCGTGCAGTAGAGGCGGGCCGTAAAGGGGGAAAAGTCAGCCGTCGTACGGGCTAGTTCCCTTTGCGATTTCGCCCGTCTGCCTTTGCCGCGCTGGCGAGCATCTCTTTATATCTCCACCGAAACGCGCAACGCCAGGAAGGCCGCTTATCTTCCTGGCGCTGGCGCACATCTGATTTTTATAAACAGGAGTTTTTATGTTGTCATCCGACACGCTTTGTGCGCTCACAGGCGCCTCCCTGACCAATGTACGACGCTGGCAACGGTATGGACTTGTTGCTGTAGATCCCGTGACAGACTACTGGACAGAAGCCCAGCTCGAAGAAATCCGCGAAGTCATGTCAGCCAATGCCCACGGCGCAACGGCGCAGGAAATACACGATGGCCGCAGGCAATCAGAGGGCGTAATGACGTATGGCTGGCCCGCCCGCCGTGGCGAAATCCTGACCAGCCTGGAGTTTGGTTCAGACAGGCAGTTGATCCGGGTTATCCGTAGCCTGAGTCGTGACTTTGCCGGTGACGATTTTGTCCGGTCTTTAATGCGTCCACTCTGCAGTTGGCTGCGCGAGGACCAGCGTCGTGGCGCTGCGCGCAGGCTTGCCCGCTTTGAACATGTCACGGAGCATCATCACGCCTGTGTGACTCGCGCAGCTTCTCGCTCGGCCAGCGTACCGCTGTTGCTTGAGATTGCAGGTGAAGTACAGAACACAGATGTGCTGCTTGAGGCCATCCGGTTAACGGCACAGGGCTTTAGTGTGGATGTCTGCGTGGACACCTCTGTGCCGCTGCCAGCTCATCAGCGTAAGTCTTACGATCACCATCTGATCTGGCAGGCCAGCCAAATCAGCGTTCAGTAGCCGGTTCGCGTTAATGCTGCCCTTCCCCTCTTCATTCCGCATACAGGTTAGCGTTTTCTCTGCACTCCGCGTGGCTGCGGTATGTTCTCCGGCGCTTTCCCTTGCGTTCTGACACCCCTTGCGTGCTGTTCTGGTGTGGATACGCGTGACCCCTGCCTTACAGTAAACGCACTCATTTGTCCTTCAATCCTGACGTTTTATGAAAGACCGTGGACTAACGCGGGCCATAGCATGGCGGTGATTGCGCCGGACAGGTTAGTTCCGGGCCGCCTTTTCCGGTTACGCATCCGCGGCGGTTCATGCCCCCAGTGATGCGCCCCATATAACTCAATGCCACTGGCGGCGCACAATGCGGCGGCGACGCGAGTCTGCGCCCGCTGCGTACCGCTTCTCTCAGAGGGCGCACACGTTCTGTGAATACCGGCTAACGACGCGTGGCAGAGCCGGCCAGTGCGCTTTCAGGCTGAACGCGTTCGAGCCTGACAGGGGTGCTTTTATAGGCCGGTATACCGCTTTTGGTATCATGGCTGTCCAGCGGTACCAGCACGTTCGCTTCCGGATAATAGGCTGCGACCGAACCATAGGCCATATCGTGCACCACGATGGTCAGCTTATCCATGCGCCTTGAGGTCGGGTTGCCGTCCGGGTCCAGGGCGATGACGTTGACCTGCTCGCCGACGCGTAACTGCCGTTTTTCGGCCTCATCCGGGTTGATAAACAGCACATCCCGGCGTCCTGTTACGCCCCGGTAGCGATCGTTCAGACCATAGAGCGTGGTATTGTATTGGTCGTGGCTGCGCAATGTCGTCAGCACCAGATCGTGGCAGGTCAGTGAGCGTGGATCTTCATTGATGCCCGCCATCACCAGGAACTGCGCTTTTCCTGATGGCGTGTGCCAGATGCGCTCGGATGCGCCATTGGGCAGGCGAAAACCACCCGGTTGTTGAATGCGCTGATTATAGTTTTCGAAGCCCGGAAACACCGCTTCAATGGCCTGGCGGATATTACTGTAATCACGCGTCATCTTGTCCCAGTCGACAACCGTATCAGGCAATGTGGCTTTCGCCAGGCTGGCCACCAGCAGCGGCTCTGACTTCAGGTGCGGCGAGGCGGGATCGAGCGTGCCTCGTGAAGCATGTACCATCGACATGGAATCCTCAACCGTGACACTTTGCGCACCCGAGGGTTGCTCATCCACCTCCGTGCGTCCCAGTACCGGAAAAAGATAACTGTGCTTTGCCATCAACAGATGTGAACGGTTCAACTTCGTCGCCATGTGCACCACCAAATCCAGATTGCGCATGGCAGGAAAGGTGACCTGTGGGTCAGACATGGCTTCAGCCAGGTTGCCGCCAAGGCACAGCAGCGCTTTAGCACTGCCGTCACGGATGGCGCGAATTGCCTCAACCGCGCCGTGACCGTGTTGTCTGGGCGGCGTAAAGCCAAACACCTTTTCCAGACTGTTCAGCAGGCTGTCAGACGGGATTTCGGTAATCCCAACCGTGCGATCACCCTGAACATTGGAGTGGCCGCGCAGCGGACAAATTCCGGCCCCCTTTTTGCCCATGTTGCCGCGCATCAGCAACAGATTCGCGATTTGCTGTACATTCTGTGTTCCGTACTGATGCTGTGTAATGCCCATGCCGTAGCAAATAATGGTGCGATCCGCCTCCGCATACAGCCGGGCAAGATGCTGAATCTCTTCACGCTCCATCCCTGAAACTTTCAGAATGTGCGCCCAACTGGTCGCCTCCAGATCGGCCTTCAGCGCCTCGAAGCCCTCAGTGTGTTCATGAATAAAGGCCTCATCCAGCACACCCGGTTCGCCCTGTTCTCTGGCCGTCGCATCCATAGCGATCAGGAATTTCATGATCCCTTTCAACATGGCCGCGTCACCGCCTACGCGCACTTTATAATAGGTTGACGCCAGCTCGGTTGAGCCCATCGACAGCATCTCGATCGGGCTTTGCGGTGAGGTAAACCGCTCCAGCCCGCGTTCGCGTAACGGATTAATCGCAACAATCGTCGCACCACGTTTTGACACCTCTCTGAGCGTGCCCAACATGCGCGGATGGTTGGTGCCCGGGTTATGACCAATACATAAGACAAGGTCGCAATGGTCAAAGTCATCCAGCTCGACGGTGCCTTTTCCTACGCCGATGGATTCCGGCAACCCCACACTGGTCGGTTCGTGGCACATGTTGGAACAGTCTGGGAAGTTATTGGTACCGTATTCGCGGGCAAACAACTGCCAGAGAAAAGCGGCTTCATTCGATGCGCGGCCAGAGGTATAAAACTCAACCATGTTCGGATCGCTATAGCTGCGTAGCCGCTCACCTATTTCACGAAAGGCCGTTTCCCATGCGATGGGCTGATAGGTATCGCTGGCCGCATCATATTTCATCGGATGGGTCAGCCTCCCTTCGCCTTCCAGATCCAACGCGCTGCGCGCCCACAAATCGCTGACCTTGTTAGCCGCGAAAAAATCGGGCGTGGCACGCTTACTGGTGGCTTCCCACGACACCGCTTTGGCCCCGTTTTCGCAAAACTCAAAAGAAGACGTATGCTGCGGATCAGGCCAGGCGCAGCCGGGGCAATCAAAACCCTGGGGCTGGTTCACCCTGAACAGGGCAATGACGTCCTGTTTCACCGCCATTTGTCCCCGAATCGCATCCGCTACAGCTTTTAATGCGCCCCAGCCACCCGCTGAGCCGCCATACGGTTTGACCCCAAAAGTACGATTCGTTTCTTTCATTTTTATCCCAACCTGTGTCAATGACTTTTGCTTAAGCCTGGTACAGGATTGGGAACACGCCTGTTAAGCAGGGCGCAAAGCCTGATTTAATTTTTGCAAAATGTTACCTCGCTGCGGTTAATTGCAGCCCATGCGCTTTTAGTGTCCCAACGGCGTTACCCGCCGTGTTTCGCTTAAAAGGCAGAATTTTAAATTACGCGTAAATAGCGAGTCGGCGTCACTTTTCATTTGCATAATCACGGGCAGGCAGCGTCCGCCAAATAGCGGGATAATGACGACGAAAATCATATCCACTCGCGTCGCGTGATATTCATTTATCCGTTCTGCTTATTTCTGGCTGGCCATTGACGCTTCTGGCGGTTTATATTTCTCCGGTGAGTCACGCCAACGGCCTGTTCGCTTACCCTTTCAGTTCTGACTTTACAGCAGCATCCTGTAGAGGTTCTTTTTTACTGGCGCCCCAGACATCATCATAGGCATAGCCGGTCAGCGCTTTGATCACCTCACGGGTTTCGGCATCACAGTCTTTAGGTGAACCGCCCAGCTTACGGCGTGCGACTTCTTTAATCAGCAATTTGTGGCTGCGCTGGGTCAGTTTGAACTGGAACGTCAGCCAGAAACTCACGGCCAGAAGCGCGCCTGTCACGCCTGCCATCAGCAGGACAATGGCGGTGATTGCGCTATCAGGCTGAGCGCCGTTCCCTTTGGCAAACCCGCTTTCCTGGAGCACCACGCCAATAGTAAAGATGGCAATCGCGACCGAACTTTTGCGCGTAAGCACCATGACCCCCGCGAAGATGCCTTCCCGGCGCTGACGGGTTACCATTTCATCAATATCGGGAATGAAGCTGTAAATATTCCACGGAATATAGTACAGCCCCGCGCGCGCTATCCCCATAAACAGGAAGGCGGCGCTAAATAACAGCACGGGTACATGCCACTGCCAGAGATAAACGGCATACAGAAAAAGCAGCACGACGGCAATAGATATATAAGAGAGTCTCAAGGCGTTAGAGGGCGTCATAGAAAATCTGCCCAGCAACAGCATAAATAAAAAGGTGCCGGGGATAGACATAAACATCATATTACTCAGAAGCAGCGAGGCTAATGAGGCATCCTGTTTTAACCCATAAATAACGAAATAGGTAAAAACGGCAAGAAACACATCCATCGCTGTGAACGAGCAGATATAAATGAGCAGGTGCTGACGAAACGCCCGAATTTTAAATGACGAGGCGAGATCCACAAACATGTGTTTCACATGCGAAAGAAAATGACGCGCGGGTGCCGGTGGCTTTTGAACCTCGTCTGCATCCTGAATATCTTTCGCTTCCCAGGTGGTATACCAGGTAATAAATACCGCGACGCAGTAAATCACTGAGAAAATCACCCCCGTGAGTGTATAGGTGATGGCGTTGTCTTTGCCCGTGTACGTCATGATGACGCCCGGTACCGAGACCGCAAGAAAACTTCCCAGCGAGGAAAACATCATCCGCACGCCGGAAAGGCGAGTGCGTTCACTGAAACGGTTGGTCATTTCTGACGACAGGGTTTCCCACGGCACCAGCACCATGGCAGATAACAATTCGATGGTGAGATAGGTGCCAAGATAATACCAGTAGCTCATATCCGTGACCCACAATGCGCCGTACAGCAGCATCAGAGGCGAGGAAATTAACAAGAAGAAACGACGACGGCCGAATTTGCGCCCGGCCCAGGTATGGCCGAAATTATCCGTGATATACCCCATGATCGGACTCAGTACGGAATCAATCACCCTGGCGATGGCGAAGATGGATCCGGCTTCCAGCACCGATAACCCGCAGTAGGTGGTATAAAAAAACAGTAACCAGGCACCTATCACTGCAAAGGCACCGCCCCCAAATAAGTCGGTAATGCCGTAGCCTGTTGCTACGCCATACCCGACGCGACGTTCAGTCGGTTTAACCATTTATCTGCTTCCTGTTCTGGTCGGTGTTATATAACGGCAAGCCAGTGCCTGCCGTCGCTGTTATCAACAGAATTGGAAAAGAATGGGCATGCGGGCTGACTACACCGCGTTAGCTAACATTTGGGCTTTGATACACAGTTCAGCCGCTTTAAACGCATGTTCCTGTGTCATGGCGTGCTCTGTGCGATGCAGACAGTCGGTGATCAACTGGCCAAAGAACGGGAAACCCACCGTGCCCGCCACGCTGTAGCGAAACTCACCGTCCTGATTCACCAGGTAAACCACATCCTGCTCGTCACGCGTGAGATCGGTATACTTGCGAATTTCGATGTAACCGTCGGTTCCGAGCAGCGTCATTCGCCCGTCGCCCCAGGTCGATAAGCCTTCCGGGGTGAACCAGTCACAGCGAAAATAGCCGGTTGCGCCATTTTCCCCTGCCAGCATCGCCTCGCCGAAATCTTCAAACTGCGGATGGTGCGGATGGTGAAAATTGCGCACCTGACTGGCAACCACTCGGGCCTGACCATTGCCGGTGTAATAGAGAAACTGCTCGATCTGGTGGCTGCCGATATCACACAAAATGCCGCCAAAGTAGCGACGTTGATAGAACCAGTCCGGACGACCGGTTCCTTCGCGATGCGGGCCCGTGCCCAGCGTTTGCACCACCCGACCAATCGCGCCCTGTTCCACTAACTGTCCCGCGAAAACCGCGCTCTCAACGTGCAGACGCTCGCTGTAGTACACCGCATATTTGCGGCCGGTTCTGGCGCACATGGCTTTGGCATCGTCCAGCTGTTCCAGGCTGGTGAGTGGGGCTTTATCGGTGAAGTAATCTTTCCCGGCCGCCATGACTTTCAGTCCCAGCGCACAGCGTTCCGAGGGAATGGCCGCCCCTGCCACCAGCCGCACCTGTGTGTCAGCGAGAATCGTCTCCAGGGAATCCGCCGCCTGAGCCTGCGGAAACTGTTGCAGGAACCTGTCGACTTTGGTCGCATCCGGGTCATAAACCCATTTCAGCGTCGCCCCGGCTTCAGTCAGGCCATTGCACATCGCATAGATATGCCCATGATCCAGCCCGGCGGCAGCGATAATAAACTCGCCTGGGTTTACAACCGGCTGGGGTTTACCTTTCGGCGCGTAGTTCATGCCATCCTTTTGATTCATGGTGTTGTCCTCACGCAAAGTTTTTGCCTAACGGGATCGCATCCTCATCCGCGAAATTTTCCACGGAGGCCTGTTTTTCATAAAAGTGCGGTGCGCTGGCAATCAGGCCACCGGTACGGTAGAAGGTGTCGTTGCTGGCAATCGGCAGCGTGACGGTGGTATGGGTTATAGCCGACTTGTAGATGGCGGTGATTAACGCCAGGGACTGCTTGCCCTGCTCACCGTCTACCAGCGGCGCACGCTGCTGCTCAATGGCCGAGAAAAAGTCATCCACCTGACCGGCATGCAGTGTCCATGTCAAGGACGGGATCTGCGCATACAACTGGTCCAGTTCGTTTTCCAGCGCGATGTGATGATCCTGTTCCGGAAAGCCGTTTTCCGCCGCCTGATAAGCAACGGGTTGCCAGGGCGCAGAGAGCCGCGCTTTCTCGCCCTGTAAAATGATTTTTTGATCTTCACCGTGATGCACCACCGAGGCCGTCAGCTGTGCCAGCGTGCCGTTCGGGTAACGGAAAATAGCGGCACTGAGATCTTCGACCTCCGCATTGTCATGGGCGACATTGCTCATCATGGCGACCACGTCCGTCGGTGCGCCGAGCATCCATTGCAGCGCATCGATGTGGTGCACAGCATGATTGAGCGTGCAGCCCCCACCTTCTTTTTCCCACGTCCCGCGCCACCACAGGTCGTAGTAGGCATGACCGCGCCACCACAATGAATCAACCTGGGCGTGACAAATCTTTCCTGCCAGGCCGGAATCCACGGCCGCTTTTAACCGCCAGAAGGCATCGGTAAAGCGGTTCTGCGCCACCACGGAGAGCACTTTGCCGCTGGCCTTTTGCGCCGCGATCATGGCATCGCACTCTTCAAGCGATGCCGCCATCGGCTTCTCGCACAGCACATGTTTGCCTGCCTGTAGCGCCGCTATCGTATTCTCGGCATGCACATAAGGCGGCGTGCAGACATCCACCACATCGATATCTGCGCCATCCGCCAGCATGGCGAGATGATCGCTGTACACGCGTACATCCTTCAGGCCGTAACGCTGCAATTTATCGCGGGCTTTGTCCGGGTACACATCCACTACCGCCACAATTTTGCCGCGTTCGGGAAACTGCAAAAACGCCTGAATATGTAAATTGGCAATATTACCCATACCTACTATCGCAATTTTTAACATGCCACTTCTCCGTCTTTGACCGTCGCTGTCGTCTTTGCGAGGAACATAGAAAAGCGGCTGTCGTGGGACAAACTGTTTTTGTGAGAATGTTCGCAGAGCGGCAAGGTAGTTTGTGAACAGCATGTAAAACCGCATTACTATCAAGCCACTACGGCTGCAAAAAATTGCAAAAATTGATTGGGACGGGGATCACACTATGGCGGGCAAGCTCAGGATGGACGAAATTTCGGCAAAAACCGGGTACTCTGTCAGTACCGTTTCGCGCGTACTGAGCGGCAAGGCCTATACCAGTGAAAAAGCCCGTAATGCGATTGTGCGCTGTGCACGTCAACTGGGTGTGTTGCACGACATGGTCAGCAGCCGCCTGTTAATTAACGGTCTGGTGGTCTTTGCGCCCGCCCGGACCTTTGCGCCGCGCGGCGATCACTTCTATCTGGAAGTGACGCGCGGGATTGCCGAAGCCTGTGCCAGCCATGATGTGCACATCAGTTACTGCCCACTGGAGGAACAGCGTGCCGATGTGAAACTGTTTCTGGAGAAGGCGGGCGCAAAAAGCAACGATGCGATCATCATCATCGGCACCGACGATCAGGCGATATTCAGCCTGGCAGCCTCGCTGAATAAACCCTGCGTCCTGATAAATTCCCGCGATAAAGACATGAAACTGGATGCGGTCTCCCCCGATCACCATGCGATTGGGTTCAGCGCCATGCAGCACCTGTTTGAGCAAGGGCACCGTCGGGTTTTGACCGTCACCTGTCTGCGCCGTGAAACGCTGTTTCTGCGGCTGGAAGGGATTAAAGACGCGTATCGCCATTTTCACCTGCCCTTTAGCGCGCAAAAGGACCTGATTGTGGTTGAAGCCTATTCTGAGCATGAAACCGAAGCCGCCCTGAATGGCTGGCTGGACGAACATCCGCGTGAGGAGTGGCCCGATGTGATAGTGCCGGTGGGCAAAGGGATTATTACCGGCGTTCAGACTGTGCTGGCGGCACGTTCCTTGCGTATTCCCGAAGATATCTCACTGATGACGACCGATCTGGCAAGTCAGCTGGCGGGCGCGGCCGGCAGGCCGGTGACAGGCTTTGCCGTCCCGTGTCGGGAGCTGGGCTACGAAGCCATCCAGCTTCTGCAGAACCGTCTGAACCGGCCCCATGCGCCCGTGTATAATCTGCTGTTGCAGGCAAAACTGATCGACCACGGCACGGTCGCCAATGCCACTCGCCATGCGGCGCGGGAGGAAATACGGGACGATCAGACACCGGCCTGAACAGAGGGATGCGGGTTTGCAGCAGGCAAGTCATCTGTTGCAGGCCCCGCTCAACGCTAGCATTTGTGATTAGCCGGCTGACACGGGCACAATAGGCGTGAATTCTCACCGAGCCCACAAGGCAAACTGTGCAAAACAGCCTGCCTTTCCTGCCCACATAGCTGAATACAGGCTTCCCTCTTCACCTCATCGTGCTTTGTAAACCGGTTTGCATCGTAGACCTGCCCTGCCGACGCTCTTGCCGGTTCGGCATCCTGACCTCCCCGCCGGACAGTTATCACGCCTGACCCGATCTTCTGGTTCGTTGCTGCGCATGTCAGTTGCCGTGATCGCCTCCCGTTTGCGCTATACAGGTGCCTTCACGATTTCGCCTGCAAACGTGCCAGCATACGTTGCCTGTTGACATAAATAATGGCGCAGAGCAGGAGGCTCAGCATGGCCGTGCTTATAAATACGCCCGGCCCGGTCATGGCCAGCATCACACCACCCAGTAGCGGCCCGGCAGCAATACCGAGCGTTGACAATGTTGAGGCGCCCAGGTAGGCACCTCGATGTTCTGCGGGTGCCAACTGGTCGAGTAAAATATTCAGGTTCGGCATCAGAATCGCTTCGCCTGCACTAAACAACACGGTGACAGACAGCCAAAGCCAACTATCCGCTGTTCGCAGGGAGAAAAAACACAGCTGTGAGAAAAAGAAAATCACTGCACCCAACAGAATTCGCTGAGGTAAATGCATCCTCGCCATAATGCGGACCAGAAAGGTTTGAAATACCAGCACGGTCGAGGCATTCGTGACCAGTATTAACGTCACCAGCTTTACAGCCGCGTCGCTGTTCAGTAACAGAAGGTACTGGGGCAGTACCGCTTCAAAATGAATAAAAACGATACTGCACAATGTGCTGCACAAAAGCCCGGCCACAAAAATTTTATCTCTGATAATAATTCCCATAACCTGATGAAGTCTAACAGCGGAAACCTTGTCGGCCGGCGGCGTGTTCACCGGTTTACCCGCCGGGATAAACAGGAGCACGTAGATAAAAAAAGGGAAATAGCTCAGGCCGGTTATCAGAAATGTGCCTTTCTGAGACGTCAGGCCAAAAGCAATGCCCACCAGGGGGCCCAACACCGCAGCGACGTTGACCAGGTAGTAGCGCACTTGCAAAGCCAGTGCGCGGCGGCGACGATCGCCCAGTAAATCACTCATTAACGCACGCAAAGGCGGATCGACCCACGCAAAGCAAACGCCGATAATCATCAGGCCGGTAATAAACAGACCGACTCCCGTCGCCTGCGCCAGAAGGATATAGCCGACTGCCGAAAATCCACAGCCCATCAGCAGAATAATCCGTCGTCCTAACCTGTCCGAAATCTGGCCGCCATACATGCCCAGCCCCACGGATACCAGCGCACTACTGGTCATCGCGCAACCGATGGCAACAGGCGACATGTGGTAGTTCTGTGTCATGATCATTGCGATAAATGGCCAGGCCATAAAATAGCTGAACCGAATAATCAGGGTAAAAATGAGCAGCGCGTGAACTGTCGCCGGAAAGGTTTTTAACGTCTTAAATACACCGGGCTCTACCCTGATTTCAGCGGCGGGCTTTGTTGTCATACGTCACCTTATGATGGGTCTGTTGCACACTGAAGCGTCAGAGAAGCGCACGGCTTGTCAATTAGTAATATAAGTATTCCTCACACGATGCAATATAAAATCACGCTAACTCTTTGATTCACAGGCTTATGACGTATTCAACCCTCGCCACAGGATAATGTAATGAAAAGCCTGTTAATGATTTATAACGTCAGGCGTTAATCCTGAAACAAACACCAAGACCGCCAGGGGCGCAGGCGAGAAACAAGGCGATATTGCGCATCGTTGGAAAATTACGCCTGATTCTCACGTCAGCCTGAATGCGCAGGATGGGTTTTACCCACTTTTTAAAGTTCGCCATCCCATCAATGTAAGGCGGCCATTTTTTCTCCTAACGCAGCGGTTTTTAACTGTTTCCTTACTAAAAGGGACGCCGCGCAGAGATAGCCGTTTTTTTATCCGTACATCATGCAGGCCCGGACGCTGCCTGAAATCAGACACTGTCTTGTCAGTGGTTACCCGACAAAGACCCACTCGATTGTGAATAGCAGGGATTATGTGCTCCGGGAAGAAGTCGGGATCGCCGTCGTTCAGGTGATAAGGCCGGTTATACCAGATAACAGGGAACGGCTTACAGGTCGTCATACAGCGGGTCGGTTTCAGAGGAAATGGAGACAGGTCTGCCCGCACCAGGTGTTGCTGCCAGCAGAAAGCTTTAACAGGTTGCATGAAGCGAACAGCGCTACAGGCTGGCTGTTTCACCACGTGCTTGTGTTTTCAGACCGGAAAGAACGGGCCCTGTTTAGCATAATATGGCACCCCTCAGGCTGGTGATAACAAGGCGCTAAGCGCGCCCCGAATACCCTTATTGCGGTAGTGCATGCGCAAAGAATTTAACCCCATCAGGCCAGGCGCCCCGATGGCCTGAAAAGGCGGCAGCGGCGTGACCGATCGTCATATTTCGGCTGCCTGCCTGGGTGATATCCGGACCGTCAGCGCGTAATCTTGCCAGCGAGATACGTGACGGCCTGACAACCGCGATATGACCCGGTCTGTGCTGATCGGGGCTTTCATAGGCGACCACCACCAGCATGCCTTTATTCGCCAGCTGCTGAGCGTGCCACGCATCGCTGACCCTGATCCAGCCTGACTGACGCCCTTCACTACTGTCAAACCAGCGCGTTTGTGCGCTCGCCAGGAAAATCTGGCTGTGCTGAGGCGGCCTGAGCATATAGACGCCCAGGCGTGCGCCTACCGCTGCCGCAAACGCGCTGCAGTGCGTATGATTACCGGGACCAGAATAGGTATCCGGTCTGTCAGGCTTGCCCGTTTCCCAGTTGACGTGATGATGATTCAGCCATAAATGCTCCACGTCCGCATGGTCAAGCACGGCAAGAATCTTTTGCGCGTTGGGCGTGAGCGCGCCGCAACAGGGCGCATCCTGCGGCGGCACGGACTGGACGTTGCCAGCCGGAACCGGGCTGGCGACAGCCGACAGGGACGGGAAGAGAAAAGCCGCACTCGCAAAGACGGCCAACGCATATCTGCTCAGTGATGGTTTCATAGTGACCTGACTGTATAGAATTAAGGTTCGGCATTGAAAGGGCTTCTTCAGGAAGCGCACGCGCGCGACCCTTCGCCCGCCATTCCGTGCGGTGAAGCGCCGGACCCATCGCGCCTGCCTGCACCTTCACTTTACGCCTCTGCCACATCTTCAGGGTTGGGTTTCTGCATGACGAATTGAGCTCTGCCTTCCGGGTTTCCCGCCTGAAGCGGCGAACAGCCTGCGTGTTTCTGTCATCGCACGCCCGGTCGTGGCGTGCCTCGGTGACGTGACACGTCAGGCGGATTTCAACTTACTCCGGCAGGTGGTTTTTTTGCAAGGGTCACGTTCTGTAAGAACCGCAAGGTCACCACGGAGAATCTGTGGTGACCCCTGCCCGTTCAGAGCCTGCGCCCGTTTTCAGCAGCACAGGCGTTTGTGTTGATTTTCAAAAACTCTGCCAGTTGGTCTCCGCTGCAGCGGGAACAATATTGCTGACAGGGCGCATCATGGCGGGCGGAGCTATCGCGCTTTTCACTTCCTTAAGCGCGTCAGGTCCTGCACGCTGGATAACAAACGCAGCAACCAGGCGGTTTAATGCTGAGGCCTGCTCCATTAATGAACGCGACGCAGAGGATGCTTCTTCCACCAGGGCCGCATTTTGCTGCGTCACATCATCCATTTGATTGACGGCCAGATGGACCTGGCTAATTCCCTGAGACTGTTCCTGGGCGGCGACAGAGATTTCATCGACCAAATCGGTAACCTGCCGGACGGCATCGTTCATTTTGTGCATATTTGTACCCACCCCTTCAGCCTGTACCGCACCGGCTTCCACAAAGCCCATTGACGATTCAATCAGCGCTTTAATCTCGCGGGCTGATGATGACGAACGCTGCGCCAGGTTGCGCACCTCGCCAGCCACGACCGCAAAACCACGGCCCTGCTCACCTGCCCGTGCGGCTTCGACCGCCGCATTCAGGGCAAGGATATTGGTCTGAAAGGCAATCCCCTCAATGAGAGAAATAATGTCGGTAATTTTGGCCGAGCTTTCGCGTATATCGCCCATCGTCGTCAGCATTGTTTTCACCCGATCTGCGCTGTCTTCTGAAATCTCGCGCGCATTTTTCGCTAACTGGCTGGCCAGTCGGGTATTTTCTGCCGTCTGACGCACCGTTTCACTCAGCTCTGACATACTGGCAGCCGTTTGCTCAAGTGATGCCGCCTGCTCTTCAGTCCTTGCCGATAAATCCTCGTTACCCGCTGACATTTGCGATGACGCTGTACTGACAGACTGCGCGGCACTTTCCACAGCGTTCAGTGACAGCGACACAGTCTGAATCAGATGATTAAACGCTTTTGCCGTCAGGCCGATTTCATCAGAGCGTGTGTCATCTGCTTTGAGAGTGAGATCGAGGTTTTCGCTGGCCTGCTCCATCGTCAGGCGCATGGCATTCAGCTGGCGGCGAATGGCTAAAATTGTCTTAACGGTAAAAAACCCCAGCAGCAAAATAGCGGCGGCTGAGCCGGTGATCAGGGTTAACAGTGTATGGTGATAGGTTCTGTCGTTTTCTCTGCTGAGCGCATTGGCGAGATCGGTATTAAGCTGAAGTTGCTGCTGATAATTCGCAATGAGCTGTCGGGCTTCGGCACCAATCCCTATTGTCCCCTGCAACATTCCCAGAGACACAGCATCATTCTGAGCACGTGAGGCGGCCAGAAAGGCTGGCAGGTCGCGTTCTATTTTATTAATCATCGTAAACGCCTTTTCCGTCATTTGCCTGTCTTGCTCGTTGGACGTGTCCTCTGCAAGGTAGTGCTGATTAAGCGCACGAATATGTTTGATTGTGTCGTTGACTTCTTTTTCGATGACAGCCTGCCTGGCCAGGTCAGTCACGCTCTGATGATGATAAAGGGCGATGATGACGGCATTACTGCCTTCAATCATCTTTGAAATACCGGTGATTGACGGGACCGTATTTTCGTTAACGTATTTGAAGCGGGTCTGAAACCCTTGCGACACGCTGACAGATACGACAACCATAGCGACCAGCGCTGCGGAAAGCAGCGAAAACGTGAATAAAAGACGCTGAGTTATAGTCATTGTTTTTACCTGGTAAAAGAGAAAAGAAATACGTCTGATATGATTCAGAAAAGAGGCGACATACAGACAGTCAAATAAAATATCGGCGCCATAAAAAAATAATCAAACAGAGTTCCCGCTCTGTTTACACGCCATTTATACATGCCTCCCTCCTGAAAAAACAACTCACTGAAAGGCCTCAGTTATTTTTGCAACGCTGTTTTCTAAAAATTTAATGCCGCGCATTTAAAACGTAATAACACCACTTTTTCTGTGCCTGACGTTAAGCCCCCGCCTTTATCATTCATTTTTCCTGTTAAAAGGGAAAAACCATCAAGAAAATTAAAGCAGTATTTTAAATGACATATTTAAATATTTTTTCTTTACGCGGGAGCGCTGTTCTGTAAGGGGGGGAATCCTGCATCGCGTCCTCACATTGCAGAGCGGCGTCCTGCTGCTTTCTGATGCGACAGCCAGCCTCACTACACGAAACGCCATAAAAATACTGTTAAAACAAACAATTATGGCAAAATCGCGTGGCGACACGTGCCATTAAACCGTTACCCTGTCGTTTTCAATACGGGAACATTTCACGTCATCAGCCACGCTGAATGCCTGTACAGTGATGAACCGGCAACGCATAAAACCCTATTTTTAATTTATCCTTAAGCGATAACTCATTACTTATAGCCATAAAAAAAGCCCGGCATGCCGGGCTAACACCAATCAATAAACTGCCACCTTTAGGCCGACACTGTATAGCGCAGCGCAGGAAGTGTAGTTGAGCGCCGCATTATTACTGTAGGGAATACCATAAGAGATGTAATCAGATGTTATTTTTTCGCAAAACTCAATTAAGCGCCGCACTATTTTAATAGCCTTATATCATTTTTCTCTTTTCTGCAATGCTGTGTCATTGCAGCCATATAAACGCTTTGCTGCTGTCTGCTTTTTTAAACGGCATCGTGAACATGAGGTTATTTTTTTACGACGCAGGCGCGGGACATATTTACGTTAACAGAAAAGTGTCTCACAGGCGGCTTTCGCCATCAGCCGGTCAGCGCGCATCAGAAAGCCCTGACAGGGGCTGCGCCTCACCGGGCGTTGATTTTCGCAGCCAGGCGCATCCTGTTAGTCACCCGTGTCATGCTGATAATGACTCGCTGTCAGCTGAGACAGTGAGGATATCCCCCTCAACATTCATGACGTTGCATCAGATAACAGGGTTCATCCGGTTACTGCACCGCCCGCCCGGATAGCCCGGCGGGCGGTGATCTGTCAGACCTGAAATGCCTCCACCATGTTACGCAGCGCATGCGCTTGTTCTGACAACGAATGGGAGGCAGAGGATGACTCCTCGACCAGGGCTGCATTGTTCTGCGTTACGCCATCCATCTGGCTCACCGCGATGCTGACCTGCGAAATGCCCTGCATTTGCTCAGAGGAAGCCAGAGAAATATTATCCATAGCCTCAGCCAGCTCGTTCACCCTCCCCACAATGTTGACAATGCTCTGTCCGGTCGTAGACGCCACCGTGGTGCCGTTTTCTACCTGACCTACCGCCTCTTCAATCAGCAGTTTGATATCGCGCGCAGCCGTAGCGCTGCGCTGCGCAAGCGTTCTGACTTCAC
Source organism: Pantoea sp. PNA 03-3 (assembly GCF_003201175.1). Lineage (NCBI taxonomy): Bacteria > Pseudomonadati > Pseudomonadota > Gammaproteobacteria > Enterobacterales > Erwiniaceae > Pantoea > Pantoea sp. PNA 03-3. The sequence goes on from NZ_QICO01000001.1 coordinate 543,686, forward strand.
CGGCCACTACCGCAAATCCCCGGCCCTCTTCGCCTGCGCGTGCCGCTTCAACCGCAGCATTGAGCGCCAGAATATTGGTCTGGAAAGCGATGCCTTCAATGACGGTCGTAATATCACGCACTTTCGTTGCGCTCATGGATATGTCCTGCATGGTATCGACCATCCGCTGCACATCCTCTTCGCCGCCTCGGGCAAGACGGGCGGTTTCGCGGGCAGATTCGGCGGTCTGCCGTGCGCCGCTGGTGTTGCTTTTCACCGTGGCCGTCAGCTGCTCCATGCTGGCGGCCGTTTCCTGTAAAGCTGCCGCCTGCTGTTCGGTGCGGGAAGAAAGCTCGGCATTCCCCTTAGAAATTTCATCGGCGGCTAACGCGACAGCGTTCGACGTATCCCGGATATTCGCGACCATGTTGCGCAGGTTGGCCTGCATGACATGAAGGGAAGCCAGCAGGCTGGTCGTGTCGTTGCGACGAAGTGTGACAGGTGACGTTAAATTTCCGGACGCAATCGATGCTGCCAGCGCCTGTGCCTGCGCCGGTTCGCCGCCCAGCTGGCGCATCAGCGTACGGATAATGATAACGCAGGCCATCACAGCAACAACCACAGACAAAAAGACCATTATCGCCATCAGACTGGCCGTACGTGACGCTGACTCTCTGGCATCAGAAACCGTTTTTTGACTCACCTCCATCTGAATTTCAGAAAGCCGATCCAGTGCATCCAGCATTTTCCGCTGTACCGGCCGTACCGTTTTCAGCAGGTAATCAATTATGGCCGCCTGGTCGCTTTGCATCGCCTTCTGGCCTGCCATGGTGATCAGGTTCAGCGCCTGGTCATCTTTAGCGAGCAGGTTCTCCAGGGCATTTTTCCCTTCGGCTGATACATTCTGCGACATGCTGCTCACCAGTTTTTCGCGTTTCGCCAGGTAGTTCGCTTTCTGGTTCTGCACCCGCTCCCACTCGGTTTGCTTCTCTTTTGCATCGCTCAGTAAGGCAATATTTCTTACCGCAACGGACATATCCCGGGCAGCACTGCGCATATCCTGGATCAGATTGTACCGATACATTTTATTGTTGACGGCATTATCCATGTCGTCCCGTGCCTGCCAGAGTGCGTGAAGCGCAATGCCTGTGCAGAGCACAAAAAGCAGGATGAGCAGACTGAAGCCTGCAGCGAGACGTGTGGCAATTTTCATGGTGTTTTCCCCGATAATGTTGCTACTGCTGTGTGTAGTCCGATTTTGCTGAATACATTTGCCGGAAAGATCTCTGCAAATGAAAATGTGTGTTTCCTTCACCTGTCAGTAACGGCTGACAGGGAAATCTATATAGATGACAAAATGGAATTCGGGTGGGACAGAGCGGACAGAAAGCAAAGCCAATACGGCAAAGTCGCGCATAGCGCGGCTGGGAGGGCGAAAACTCTTTTTTCAGAATATTGTTAGTAAACATGTCACGATAAAACGCGGCGTATCAGACATCTCCCGACACAGGGGGATCATGCTGTTCGAATGCGATCTCCAGCTTCTGTGAACAGCAGTGTGTTACGTTGACGGCAACGCCCGAAGGCCAGACGTAACCTCATGAATTCTGTACGGGCGGAGGCGGTTCTGTGCCCGGTTTGCGATGAGCATCGACACGGTCAGGATGATTCATCGGGTCCCTTTCGGAAATGCCTGTGACGCGATGTTGTCCGTTGTTCAGACGGGGAAGATGCCGTAAAACGCTTTTCCATTCCCCCGTTAACCCGTCTTACCTGCCGCCAGAAAGCATGGCAACGGCTATTCTGCCGGTGAGACTGAATGGACGGGTGTGCCCCGGCGATCCCAGCGGCGGGCCATCCACCACAGCAGTGCCGTGATGCACCAGCCAATACACCACGACACATCGTTACCGGCAAACAGCCAGGTGAGTGAACCATGGTGAAGTGGATTGTCGATAAACGGCAGTTGTACCAGCACACCCAGGACATAAACGGTAATCCCCACCCTGTTCCAGCGGCCATAACGTCCGTCTGGCTGTGACAGCGCAGGAATATCCACTTTGCCCTGGGTGATCACATAAAAATCGATCAGGCTAATCGCGCTCCATGGCACGAAAAACGCCAGTAAAAACAACAGAAAATGGGTGAACGTTTTCAGAAAAGCAGGTTCACTCAGCAATGCAATCACACAGGCCACACTGACCATCAGGACCACAAACAGAATGCGTGCACTCCGACCCATTGCGGATTGCTGGCGGAAACCCGAGACAATAGTGGTCAGTGCCATAAAACTGCCGTAAGCGTTCAGGGTGGTGAACGTGATTTTGCCGAAGCAGATAGCGAAATAGATCACCATCGCCATCGTGGGCGTACTGCCCAGGCTGACAATATAGCCAACCTCATTGCCCGCAAACGCCTTTCCGGCCAGCGCCGCGACAATCACACCCAGCGTCATGGACGCCTGCGTCCCCGTTACGGTGCCGAAAAACACTGACCAGAACAACGTTTTCGCGGAGACATTCGCAGGCAAATAGCGCGAATAGTCGGAGACATAAGGGCAAAATGCGATCTGCCATGAGGAGGAGAGCGACACCGCCAACAGGAAATGAGCCAGCGTGAAGTGCTGATTCTGCCAGACAGGCGTTAAGTCATGCGTTACCACCAATGTGATAAACAGATAAGCAAAAGCCAGTACACCAACAAGGCTGGCCAGTTTGCCAAGCTGATGGATCACCCGGTAACCCAGCACCGCAATGACGATGATTATCGCGCTAAACAGGATCATGCCCGTCGCATTGCTGATATGCACCAGCTTAGCCAGCGCCTGGCCGGCCAGCACGGTACCGCTGGCCGAAAAACCGACATACATCATGCATACCAGCAGCAGCGGAATGACCGCCCCATAGACGCCGAACTGCATGCGGCTGGTGATCATTTGCGGTAAACCCAGGCGCGGCCCCTGAACCGCATGTAATGACATGATGCCTGCGCCCAGGATCTGTCCGACCAGTAATCCCACCAGTGACCAGACCACATCGCCCCCCAACACCACCGCCAGCGCACCCGTAACTATCGCGGTGATTTGCAGATTTCCGCCAAACCACAGTGTGAACTGGCTAAAAGGATGACCATGTCGCTCCCGCAGTGGGATGTAATCAATGGAACGGCTTTCAGAGAGGCGCGGTTTCTCAACGCCTGAATAACCTGCTGCAGATGTTTCGGCTGGCATCATTTCCTCACTGGGCAGTGTATGGGGTGCGTTGCTGTTTACGTCCGGCGGATGCCAACGCAGGGTGACAGTACATGTATAGACAGGCAAGGATAGTGTCATGCTCACGCTGAAGTGACAAGGCCATGCGTCATTGGAAAATGTGATGAGGCCTGTTCGGCAAAATGTGCGCACGAAAAAGCAAAACTGCTTATTTCTGATACGATTTAAACGTAGCCGTAAAAAGTAATGTCCTTTTTGCTACGAACGCAAACACAGCAAATTTAACCTACATAATGAGACAATAATGAAAATATCCACACGCCTTATTGCAGGTTTTGGCCTGCTTATTCTTTTGTTCATCCTGTGCACCGGGATCGCCCAACAGGCCCTGCATCATGCCCGTGAAGGCATGGACGATACCGTCAACATCAAGATGAAAAAGTATCAGTTAGCGCAATCCATGTACGGTGAAGTCAGAGATATGGGCATTGCCGTCAGGAATATCGCGCTGCTCAGCGACACCCAGGCGATGCAGCCTGAAGTCACGCGGATTCAGAAACAGAAAGCGCTCTTTATTGCTAACCGTCAGGCGCTCGGCGCTATCCTGGCAACCGACTCTACGCCGGCGGGTCGTGAGGCTTTCAAAAGAATTACCGACAGCGAAGGACCAACGTTTGCCGCCCTGGATCAGGCAACCAGGCTCGGGCTGGCCAATCTTGATAAAGAAACCACGGACTATCTGTTAAAGGACGTGCGTCCTGTTCAGACTAAGTTACTGAATGCTCTGCGCGATATGACAGAGATTCAGGAGAAAAACAGCCAGGCTGCTGTGCAACAAAACAGCCATTCTACTGCCCGCGCCTCGCTGATTCTGATGCTACTGGCCACCGCTTCTGTGATTGTCGCGGTCGGTGCCTGTGCGGTCACTATCAGCGTGCTGATGCGCCAGCTGGGCGGTGAACCGGCGCAGGCGCAGGCGCTGGCCGCCTCCATCGCAGCCGGCGATCTGACCGCCACCGTGTCACTGCGCCGCAAGGACACCACCAGCCTGCTGGCCTCCCTTGACGTCATGCAAGCCAGGCTCCGTGCACTGGTTTCCCAGATTAAAGAGGCTTCGGCCTCCGTTGCGCTGGCTGCCGATGAAATCGCGCAGGGCAATACCGAACTGTCCTCACGTACCGAACAGCAGGCGGCGGCTTTGCAGGAGACGGCCGCCAGCATGGAGCAGCTGACGGCCACGGTGAAAAGCAATACGGCCGGTGCACAGCAGACGGCCGATTCGGCACGTGAAACCGCACAGCTTGCCCGCACGGGCGAATCTGACGTGCAGCGCATGACGCACACCATGCATGACATTTCGGTCAGCGCCACTAAAGTGCGCGACATCACCGCCGTGATCGAAAGCATTGCCTTTCAGACCAATATCCTGGCCCTGAACGCGGCTGTTGAGGCGGCCCGTGCCGGCGAGGAAGGACGCGGTTTCGCCGTGGTTGCGGGCGAAGTGCGCACGCTGGCCCAGCGCAGCGCTACGGCAGCACGTGACATTAAAACGCTGATAGAACAGGCCGTTGAACAGGTGGAAAGCGGCGTGACGGTTGCCTCCTCAACCGGGCAGAGCATCCTGAAAATCGTTGGAATGGTCGGCGAACTGGCTGACGCCATGGATAATATCTCTCTGGCCTCCTCCGAGCAGATGCAGGGCATTTCGCAGGTCAGTATCGCGGTGAGCCAGATGGATGGCGTGACGCAGAACAATGCCGCACTGGTTGAAGAATCGTCTTCGGCGTCACGCTCACTGTCGGAACAGGCGCATGCGCTGCGCGGCATGGTCGCGGCATTTCAGGTGTAAAAAAGGCGGCAACCGCCGCCAGAGAGCAATAAATTCGGCACAAACCGCCAGGAACAGGTGGGCGTCGTCACGACAAAGCCTGTCCCTGACGGACTGTCGACAGCGGCAGTTATCTTGCTCAATCACGCTGTGCGCCAGGAACGCCACCGCCCCGCACGCAGCGGTGCCGCTGACCGTCCCTGAGACCGGCGTGTCAATGCAGTCCAGACGTCGCGCCCGCCTGTGGCTTAACGCCACACTTTCCTTGCCCCACGCCCGCTTGCCCCACACGGGTGAGCCAGCCTCCTGCCTCAATACAGACGTGAGAACCCCTGGCGTCAGCGCGAGTCCGTCTCAGTCAGCGTTGCCCTGACATGCGGCAGGCTCTGCGGGTAGTTCTGCTGAATAAATTCGATCATTTTTTCCCGCACGTAGCAGCGCAAATCCCAGGCGGTGGGCGAATTTTGTGCCGTCATTAATAATCTGATTGTCATGGTTTTTTCAGAGGTGTCGGTGACCTGAAGCACCTGGGTTTGCTGATCCCAGAGTTTGGTTTCACTGAGCACTTTCTCGAAATGCTGGCGCAGCGGCTCAAGCGGCAGGGAGTAATCCACATACAGAAACACCGAGCCCAGGATTTGCGCGTTGTTGCGCGTCCAGTTCTGGAAGGCGTTTTCCGTGAAATAGGTAATCGGCAGCACCAGCCGACGGAGATCCCAGATACGCACGACCACATACGTCAGATTGATCTCCTCTATCCAGCCCCACTCTTTTTCCACCACAACAGCGTCATCAATTTTGATCGGCTGGGTAAAGGCAATCTGAATACCGGCAAACAGGTTAACCAGCGACTTTTGCAGCGCAAAACCGATGATGATGCCTGCGACGCCCGCACCGGCCAGGATGGTCGTGCCGAATTTACGCACGCCGGGAAAGCTGAGCAAGATCATCGACAGACTCAGCGAGACCAGGATCACGATGGCCACTTTTTTCACATAAATTAACTGCGTGCGAATCTTACGGGCACGCAGATTGTTCGACAGATTGATATCGTAGCGAATGAAAAGCATATCCTGCGCCACATTGGTCAACCGAATCAAAATGGAACAAATCGATAAAATGATAAAGATATTGGCGGTGGAGGTGATAAACGCCACGGTTTCAGGACGCAGATCGATGTAGTTAATGCCGATATTGATCAACACCAAGGGGATAAACAGAAACAGCGAACCGCGCAGGTGCTTTTCCAGTGATTTGAACAGTTTTCGGTCCCGGTTCTGCCAGAAGCGGATGAACCTGAGAAAAATAAACCGGGCCAGAAAGCCCACGATAAATGAAAGCGTGACGAGCAATACAGCAGGTATCCATGTTGGCGCACCCGATAACTCCCCAATAAGTAATGGCATCATTTCCCCTTATAGTCCGTCAGCAACCTGAGTTGTCGGATAAGTCACTAAAATCAGTAACCGTTGTGTTCCCGGTTATCTACGAATGAAGTCATTGCGCACATTAGTTTATGAAATTTTTTAACAATTGACTGACCTGTCGGTAAAAAAGCCCTGCCAGCATGCATATGGCCCGAGACAGCCGAATGCAATTAACTGTTATTTATAGCATTTTTATTCTTTCGCGAAGCAGCGGATCGCCGTTCTGTGTGGGGATGTTTATGTCAGCGCAAGCCCTGACAGCCGACGGCCAGGCAGGCATACGCGACTGCCGCCGTTGACAGTACCGCGCCAGGATGCGCGGTGCGGCTGGCAAAACGGGAGAAGAAAACTGTCCCGCTGTGCCGTCGGTGTTGCGGAAAAGGCGCCGGTGGGCGGTATCGCTGAGAGGTCGCCCCCCTGCCTGACGAATGGCGCAGGCAACCCTTTAGTATGCCGGAAGAGATGGGTCTTAAAGAGAGCGAGTCCAGCCTTAGAGTCCCAGGCTGGCGAGCAAATCGTCCACGTCATCCTGCGAGGCTGACGGGCTCTCTGATGGCTGTGCAGCAGCCGGTGGACTGGCCACTTTGGCCACAGGCTGTGCGGGCACGTTATCCCTCAGCACCTGAACCAGGTGGACTTCCAGCTCGTTCAGCATTTTCGTCATGCGCTGGATAATCTGGCCGGTCAGGTCCTGGAAACCCTGAGCCATCATCACCGCCTGAAGTTGCTGACGGGTGAAACCGGTTAACTGCGGCACTGTGCCAAGCCATGTGCGCGTTTCTTCCGCCAGCGCCCGTGCCGCGGCCTCGTTTTCCGGTGTGATAGCCGTGCTGTTCCAGCGCGCCAGCAGACTTTCCGCCGTATCCTGTAGCGTTGTCTGCGCAGGCTGCGTCAGCTCCACGCAGCCCAGTACCTCACTGGCCGCATTTTCGGTCATGGTCACCACATAGCCCAGACGCGCGCGGGCATCCGGGATCCCGCCCGCGACCTCGGACAGGGTTTGATCGTAGCCCAGTTCACGTAGGCTGTTACGTAAATTACGCAGCATAAAACCTGCACGAATGATCAGTGTGCGCGTATCATCCGCAGATAAAGACAGTTTAAGTTCAGACATCGAAACGCCCTCCGTTCAGAGTTGTGATTAGATTATCGGCAGGCGCGGCCTGAAAATTAATTGCTGTGGTCATTATCTTTATGGCGCAGCGGATAAAGGACGTTGGGAGACGGATTTACAGCGGAGACTAAGGCGCTTGTTGCACGGCCTGCCGGTTAAAACAGGCCGTACTGCTCACTATTTTTTCAGTAAGCGTGGCAGTTGATTATCCAGCTCCAGCAGGCAGGCATCCATCATCTTTTGCGTCACCTGCGTGACTTTGGCGTAATGGTTGGCCGTCCAGTCATTCAGCGGTGCGGTGACATGCGCGGGTTCACATTCCGCAACCACATAGGGACTCAGGATCGTGCCGCCTTCCGGACGTTTATAAAACAGGACCCGATACGTTAAATCGTAGTTACTGTTGCCGGACGACATATCGGTGTACACCAGCGACCATTTTGAGGCAGCAATGAACAAGGGTTGTGTGTAAGCATAACCCCCGCCATTTTTATTCAGCCATTGCTGGATTTTGACGTCGGCTTTGGGCGTGAAATACGCGGCGGTGGGTTCCGGCATGCTGTCAATATCACTGCCCTTGTAGTTATTCTTATCAAATGAACCCGTGCTGATGCCGCCCCCAGCACGGCACTCAGTACCGCTATTCCCATTCCTGTCCCGGCTCGGGCCGGCGTGACCTGGCGCAGTTTAACATCCGCGTAGGTATTATTATTCATATCGGTAGGTGCGAAAATCGTGTTGACGGTTAGTGAACTGCCGTTCTCCGCCTTGATCAAATGCGTATTTTTATTCTCCGCACATCCCGTCAGAAAGAGTAAAGCCAGCGTGCCCGTAACGATAATTTTGTTCATCATGAATGCCATTCCCTTTATTCAGCCGCCCTAAATCGTTATTTTTTATGCAGTTATAATGATCACACTGCATTTATCTATAACGGGTATTCATGAAAAACCTTTAGGTATTTTTTATTAACCTTTTTTGACGCCCCGTAACCGGCTGTGTCGCTGCCAGCGCCAGGGAAAGACGGAAAGATAATGCAGCCTGTTGTGGCGCGGGCCCGGTTATCTGGCAGGATGCGCCTGGTCTGTCGCGCCCTGTCGTGATGTCTGTTCCCGCCTGCAACAAGGCGGTGAACAGCGAGTCACGCCCGGAGCTTACTGGCGCGGTGCCCGCAACCGTGCTGATCTGGTCAGATCCCCGCAGTGAACTGATGACGTCCGGCCTGCCGGTAAGCACGCCAGCAATCACCGCGCTGGCTATCAGCCGTTAGCCGCAGTGACCGGCATTAACTAACGCGGCGTGCGCGGGCTTGTCCTGCGCCTGGCGTAATTCGCCTGCGGGCGGAAAATGGGTTACTATCCGCGCCCGCTTCCCTTTGAGGCTGCCTGATGTCTGCCCTGTTCGACGATTTTATTGCGCCGCCCTGCCATGAGGCGATCGCGATCCTCTATGAGGACGCGCACCTGCTGCTGATTAACAAACCCAGCGGGCTGCTGAGCCTGTCCGGCAGGCACCCGAAAAATCAGGACTCGGTCCATTTCCGGCTGGCAGCGCGCTTTCCCGGTTGTACCCTGGTTCACCGGCTGGATTTCGGCACCTCCGGGCTGATGGTCATTGCCCGTAATAAGGCGATCAATGCCGCCCTGTGCGCGCAGTTCAGTCAGCGAAGCGTCAGCAAAGTTTACACCGCGCTACTTTGCGGCCACGTTGAACACGATGAGGGAAGAGTGGATGCGCCGATTGCGAAGCAGTTTCCGTTGATGGCGATTTGCGCACGCACCGGCAAACCAGCGCGCTCGCGCTATCAGGTGTTGGCGCGTTTTACGTATGTCCCAGATGACGGGCCGTCTCTGCCGGTCACGCGGGTGCAGTTACGTCCTGAAACCGGTCGCACTCACCAGCTGCGTATTCACTGTCAGCACCTGGGGCACCCTATTTTAGGCTGTGAGTGGTATGGCGGTCTGCCGCCGCACAGCGCACGGGCACCCAGACTGATGCTGCATGCCAGCGAGCTGCATTTTACCCATCCTGTCAGCGGAGAAGCGATTCAGGCCCGTCATGACAGTCCGTTTTAGGGGGAAAACGCCACGCGGTTATTCTGCGCGCCCCCGCGACCAGGCGGAGGCGCTCTGAAGCGGCTGATGTCGCGTGGATTACCACATCAAATCGTCTGGCACTTTGAAATCGGCATAGGGATCGTCCTCTTCCTGCGCGTCCTGACTGAGTGCGCTGTTTAAGACAATGCTGCCGGGATCGCGCTGCGCGATCTTATCCGCGACGCTGGCCGGAATAATCGCGTAGTGTGGCTCGTCGCTGTTTTCTGCCATCAGACGGGCAATGGCCAGGCGACCGTTAATCAGTTGGGTCTGCACAGGTTTATCGACCATGATTTTTTTAATCAGGTTGTTATCCGTGAAGTTAAAACCGATCTCACCTTTTGCCACGACGATTCTGTTCATTTCAATTAACTGCTTCACCTGCGCTTTATACTCTTTCGCCAGCACCGCTTGTTTATGCTGTTCGCTGAGCTGCCTGTCCCGCTCGATCTGCGCTTTTTTGTTTTCTTCTACGGCTTCTCGCGCTTCGCGCGCCTGCACGCGTGATTTTTTCGCGGTTCTCTGGACCTTGTCCATTTTTTTACTGGTTACCAGTCCCGCTTTTAATAACTGCTCCTGAAGAGTGAGTTTTGTCATTGTCGTCTCTGCATCGGTGAAATTAGAGTGTAGAAGTGAGCCTGAGGCGTTACCGCCCCGCCTTTTTGCGTCGGCAGACAGGCGGAAAGCGCGAGGTCAGGTGCGGATCTGCGGCGCGTGGCAGGCGGTACATCGTCATAACCGCGCTGCCGGATGGGCTGCTGGCGGCGCATGACCTCGCTCCATGAACATCGCCTTATCGGCCAGACCGTCGTCCCAGCGGGCCAGCGGCGTTATCGGGCATCAGACTTTGAGCATTTTGACGGTAGCGTCAATATCAATCTCATCTTCCGTGAAGATTAAGGTTGCGCCCTGAAAGGTCGTGATTGCCAGTTTTTTCAGGGTGCGCATCGCTTTCGTCTTTTGCGCTGATTTGGGTCGGATATTATTCATCAGTATTCCCACCGACAGCACCGTGTTTTCTTTATCAATCCCTGCATCTGCCGGAACGTCTTCACTGAAAACAACGTAAGATTTAATCGCGGTAAGTTTGATGCGCTCACCCGCAATATAAATGTATTTACTCTCCGGCAGGACTTTCACCGCAAACGCTGACAGCCCTTTATTATTCGTCGTAGGTTCGAACGTGACCGAGGCATCTTTTTTAATCAGGTCAGGATTGGCAACTTTGATGACATGAAAATAACGGTTATCGCCGTTTTCATCTTTAATAAAACCAAAGCCTTTATCCTGAAACCAGGTAGTAATTGTACCGTTCATCGCCATTGTCGCCTGTTTAATCGTTTATCACCTTAATTTTTGCAGCGCGCAGTGTAAAACACAATGCCCGTACGCACTACGTTTTTGGGCATCATTACGTCCGGTCCCGCCGTTTCAGCCTGCCCCGTCAGTGAGGATCTTCCCCACCACCCGGGCCGATGCCGTAAAGCGGCCGCAATTGAGCAAAAACCCCTTCTTTGTCGCGGTAATAAGAAATTATGTGTTTGCGTCGCGCGATATACTTCTTTCATCCACATGAAAGAGGTTAAGCAAATGATTTTCAGGCCAAAATTTATCAGCTTTGATTGCTATGGCACGCTAATCAATTTCGAAATGGGCCCAACGGCAAAGGGCATTTATGCCGATCGGGTCAGCGAAGCGCACATGGCGACTTTCCTGGCGCATTTTCGTTTCTACCGGCTTGATGAGGTGCTGGGTGCCTGGAAACCATTTTACCAGGTGATTGAAAATGCGCTTCAGCGCGCCTGTCATGCCCATGGCGTCGTCTATCAGGAAAGCGATGCGCAGACGCTTTATGCTGCCGTGGCCAGCTGGCAACCTCATCCGCATGTGGTTGAGACGCTGACGACGATAGCACAGCATATTCCGTTAGTGATTTTATCCAATTCCATGATCGACCTGATCCCGCACAGCGTTACCCGTCTCGGCGCGCCCTTTCATGCGGTGTACACCGCCGAAGAAGCCCAGGCCTACAAGCCGCGTGCCCGGATTTTTGAGTATATGTTCGACCAACTGGGCTGCGGCCCCGAACAGATGATGCACTGTTCATCCAGTTTTCGTTATGACCTGATGACAGCGTGCGATCTGGGCTTTATGGCCAGGGCGTTTATCGATCGCGGTCATGAGCCGGCCATTGACGGTTACGGTGTGAACCGCCTGACCGACTTCCGCCAGCTTCCCGGCCTGCTGGGCCTGTAATCTCTTCAACGGCAGGGAAACATCATGTCTGAAACTGAGACACATCAGGCTGTCGCTCTAAATACCGCCGCGCCTGCGCTGTCGTTATCTGCCGTACAGGCGTTAGTGGCAGAGCGGTACGGTATGACGGATACCATTGTGCAGCCACTGGCAAGCGAACGCGACCAGAACTGCTGCATTGAAACCCCGACCGGTACGCGTTTTGTCCTGAAAATCAGTAATCCCGCCGAAGCGAAGGCGATTGTCGATTTCCAGATCGCCGCGCTTGAGCATATCGCCGAGGTGGCACCGGATCTGCCCATACCGCGCGTCGTGCGCACATCAGCGGGCAAGAAGTGTGACGTTGTCACGTTACCAGCAGGGAGCACCACGCTGGTTCGTATGCTGAGCTGGCTGGAGGGCACTCAGGTCAGGGATACCCAACCTACCCCCGCACAGCGTCGGGCCATGGCGTGCTGTCTGGGCCGGCTGGATTTGGCGTTACAGGATTTTTTACATCCGGCCGCCCGCCACGATCTGCTGTGGAATGTTTCCGCCGCGCATCGCCTGATGGACAAACTGGAGGCAGTCATCGATCCGGCACGGCGTCGCCTCGCAGAAAAATTTATGATGCGCTTCACCACCCAGGTATTGCCGCGTCTTGGCTCGCTGCGGGCGCAGGTGATCCATAACGATTATCACCTGTATAACGTGCTGGTTGCGCCAGATGCACAGGAGCGTCTCACTGGCATCATTGACTTTGGCGACATGATCTATGCACCGCTGGTAGGCGAAGTGGCCACTGCTGCGGCCTTTCAGATGACCGGCTGTGACGATCCTTTCGCAGGAGCTGCGCAGTTCGTCGGTGCCTACCACAAAACCCTGCCGCTCACCGATCTGGAACAGGCTATTGTCACCGACCTGATGGCGACGCGTCATCTGATTACAGTCCTGATTACCGAATGGCGCGCGGCCCGCTATCCACATAACCGCCCTTACATCATGCGTCACAATCCTGCCGCCTGGGAGGCGCTGTCGATGCTGGCAGACCTGACCCGCGACACGGCACGTGATCGCCTGCTGGCCGAACTCTGATACGGGAGACTTCCATGAAAAGCACCACCGACCTGAATATGGTTAATGCCTATATCCCCGGACAGGCCAATGTTGGCCCGGTGACCGCGGCGATGATTGACCGCCGCGATGCGTTGCTGGGCCCGGCCTATCGCCTGATGTATGAACATCCTCTGCACATCGTGCGCGGTGAGGGTGCCTGGCTGTTCGATCCCGAAGGGCGTCGCTATCTGGATGTGTATAACAACGTGACCTCGCTGGGGCACTGCCATCCGGCGGTGACGGACGCCATCTGCAATCAGGTCAAAACGCTGGCCACCAACACGCGCTATTTGCATGACACGATTCTGACTCTGGCCGAGCGCCTGCTGGCGACGGTACCTGAAACCCACCTGGCTCACCTGATGCTGACCTGCACGGGCAGTGAAGCCAACGATCTGGCCTTTCGTATTGCCAAAATCCGGACCGGTGGCACCGGAATTATTGTGACCGAAACCGCTTATCATGGCATTACGGACGCCGTCTCACAGTTCTCACCCTCGCTGGGCAAAAGCGTCGATCTGGGGCCGCATGTTCGGCTGGTCCCTGCCCCGCGCGCCTATCACGCCGACGGTGTCGATCTGAGCGAACGTTTTACCCAGGATGTGGAAATGGCCATTGCCGATCTGCAACGTCACGGCATTCAGCCTGCCGCGTTGATCGTGGATTCACTCTTTACCAGCGACGGGATCCTGCCCGGACCGACCGGCTTCCTGCACGGCGCGGTGAACGCCATCCGGCAGGCTGGCGGCCTGTTTATCGCCGATGAAGTCCAGCCCGGCTTTGGCCGCACGGGCGAAAACATGTGGGGCTTTCAACGTCACGGACTCAGACCGGATATCGTGACGCTGGGCAAACCCATGGGCAACGGTCAGCCTGTTGCCGGTTTACTGGCCACAGCCGACGTGCTGGCGGAGTTTGGGCAGCGCTCCCGCTACTTCAATACCTTTGCCGGTAATACTGTTTCCTGCGCGGCGGCCCTGGCGGTGCTGGATACCATTGAGCGAGAGTGACTGATTGCGCATGCGCGTGAAACCGGGAACAGGCTGCTGGAAGGCATTCGCGGCCTGAGCCACCGGCACGAAGCCATCGGCGATGTCCGGGGGGCGGGCCTGTTTGTCGGCGTGGAACTGGTTTCTGATCGGCAGAGCCGCGCAGCCGACCGCTGGCTGACCAGTCAGGTGGTGAACCGGATGCGGCAAAAAGGCGTATTGCTGAGTGCCTGCGCCATGGGCCATAACGTATTGAAGATCCGTCCTCCTCTGGTGTTGACGGCCGAACAGGCGGATATAATAATCGACGTGCTCGACCAGGCGTTGACGGACGCCACCGCAGCACGCATGGGCCATTCAACCTGAGAGAATACGCCATCTATGTCACATGCCAGGCTCCCTGACCGCACCGATATCCGGATACTTGAGCATCTGCAACGCGAGGGGCGCTGTTCGATTGTCGAACTGGCTGAGGCAATAAACCTCAGCCCCAGTCCCTGTCTGGCGCGAACCCGCCGTCTGGAGCAGAGCGGCATTATCGCCGGTTATGCCGCCCGGATTTCACTGAATAAACTGGGCTGCAATCTGGTGGTGTTCTCCGAGATCACCCTGGCGAGTCATTACCCTGCTGATTTCCTGCGGTTTGAAACCGGTGCCCGTCAGTATCGGGAGATTGTCGAGTGCTACAACATCAGCGGCGGCTACGATTATCTGTTGAAAATCATCGCCCCCAACCTTTACCGGTTTCAGGATTTAATGGCGCGGCTGCTGGACGACGAAATCGGCATTGCCAAATTCGCCAGCCGCGTGGTGCTCAGGCACCCCTGGCCGTGGCGGGAAGAACCGTTGAGCGAAATTGCCAACGGAAACTGCAGCTGGGAATAGGCAAGTAACGGGCCTGTGCACGGGGACGGGCGTTACCTGAGACATCAACCGTTGAACCGCCTTTCCGTCTGTTTCGTTGCGGTGTGGGTCCGCGCCCTGTCCGGCCGTTTTGCGCCCACTACCGCTGCTGTCTGGCGGCCATATCGACACAGACACGTTTTTTCCTCACCCGACGGGTTACGCCCTTTCTGAACCTGGCAGTTTACGCCTGTCACGGCTTTTAGCGGTCTCGTTCTGACGATGCGCCGCACGAGGCCATAAGACAACCACTCAGCCGTGCTTTATTTAACAAATTATTCACATGGTTAAATGTTACTCAACGTGAATATTTCACCTAAAGCCTTTGCCGAATAATGCCGATACCACGACTGGCGATAGTTAACCTTACAAAATTTTATACCGATCACCTTCCGACTTTTACGTAAAACATCTTCGCATCAGCTCGCCCATCGGGCTCGTTCATGCCGGGGCCTGACACTATGGAATGCATATGAACAACATCAGAATTGGAATACGGCTTGGGGCCGCCTTCGGCTTTATGGCGCTGCTGGTTATTTTTATGGTCCTGATCGGCGTGATAAAAATTAACTCACTCGGCAACGCCAATGATGAGATCTCGGGCGCGCTCTACAGCAAATCCTCCTCGTCTGCTGCGTTGCGCTATTACACCTCTGATATGAGCCGTCTGGCACGAAATGCCATTCTTCTTAAAGACGTGACGAAAAGAGAGAAAGCCATAAGTGATTACCGTGGGGAACGTCATGAAGTGGATACGCTGATCGCGCAGATGGGCAAACAGGTCAGCACGTCTCAGGGCAAAGCGATTTTTGACCAACTGAACGCCCGCTCAGCCCTGTTCCTGCCTTTTATCGATGAGGTTGTCGCGCTGGCTCAGCAGGGAAAAAGTGATGAGGCGACGCAGCTGCTTTTTGGCCCCCGTTACCAGACGCAGGGTGACTTCATGGCGTCGCTGAAAGAGATGCAGACGTTTCAGGAAGCGCGCATGAAATACGCGGCCGACAAATCGGGGGAAGATCGCGCCGATGCGCTGATGATACTCATTATTGCCGGGATTGTTGCGCTGCTGTTGGCCGCCATATCCGCCGCGATTATCACCCGCAGTATTACACGTCCACTGAAAGAAGCGGTTGAGGCCGCCTATCGCGTGTCCCACGGCGATCTGAGTGGTGTCGTCGTAACCACGGGTAAAGATGAAACGGGCAAACTGTTGTCCGCCATCCGCGAAATGCAGGATTCGCTAATCAATACGGTCAGCCTGGTCAGGAAAAACGCGGAGAGTGTTGCCTCGGCCAGCACACAGATTGCTCAGGGTAATGCAGAGCTTTCACAACGAACCGAAGAACAGGCCAGCTCGCTGGAACAGACCGCCGCAACGATGACGCAGTTGGGTATGACGGTCAAAAATAACGTCGACAATGCCCGTCAGGCGGGGCAACTGGCGGTCAGTGTGCGGGAAGTGGCCAATAAAGGCAGTGACGCGACAGAGGCGATCACCGGCACCATGAAATCCATCAGCGACAGCTCCGGCCGTATCGCTGAAATCACCGCCGTTATCGACGGGATCGCTTTCCAGACCAATATCCTTGCGCTTAACGCCGCGGTGGAAGCCGCCCGTGCAGGCGAGCACGGCAAAGGCTTTGCGGTCGTCGCCAGTGAAGTGCGATCGCTGGCACAGCGCAGCGCCACCGCAGCCGGTGAAATTCGCCAGCTGATCGCGGCAAACGCCCAAAGCGTAGGCCAGGGAAATGAACTGGTCGTTCACGCGTCTGAAACCATGTCAGGCATTCTGTCTGCTGTGGGCAAACTGACAGATACGGTAGAAGAGATTACCACTGCCAGTGCCGAACAGGCGCGTGGCATTGAGCAAGTGGGCACCGCCGTGACGGAAATGGACAGCACCACACAGCAGAATGCGTCACTGGTGGAAGAATCCGCGTCTGCCGCATCCAGTCTGAAAGAACAGGCCGACATGCTGTTACAGGCCGTTTCCGTGTTCAGCCTGGGTTCTCCGGCGACCACGGTGGCGACGGCCGGTGTCGCGCCCACGGTCATGTCTTCACGCCAGACGAAGGCGGTTACCACGAAGGCGGACAATGCCGACGACGGCTGGACGAGCTTTTAATAACCTTACCGCGTCGGGTACCGGCGCGGCGGTTTCAAAGACAGAGCCCGGCGGCCGTGCGGGCTTATTCCCCCTGCGCCCGAGTCCTCATCGTTGATGCCCGCGCCTGAGATGACGATAAGGTTGCCGCAGGTTCGTCGCGTCCGTCTTCCCTGCCCGACACCGACAAAAGCGGCGCCGCAGCGCCGCTTTCTCATGCACCTGCCTGACGTCAACTCAGCCGCTTCACCGGTGCATTCTGCTGCCTGTCCCACATTACGGTGAGTAACCGTTGCAGGGCGATAAAGGCAAACAGCAGGATGCCGATGGCGATTTTGGTCCACCAGGAACTGAGCGTGCCGTCGAAGTTAATCCAGGTCTGAATCAGCCCCTGAATCAGGACGCCAAATAACGTGCCGAGAAGGGTTCCTACACCACCGGACAGCAGGGTTCCCCCGATGACGACAGAGGCGATGGCATCCAGCTCAACGCCCAGCCCGGCCAGCGCATAACCCGCAGAGGTGTAGATGGAAAACACAATACCCGCCAGCGAGGCTAACGTGGTCGACAACATATAGATTTTGATGGTCGTGGCGCGGGTTGAAACGCCCATCAGCTGCGCGGAAGTCATATTGCCCCCGATGGCGTACACCTGATTACCGAACCGGGTGCGGTGCGCCAGAATCATCCCGCCTACAACCACCAGCAACATGATCAACGCCAGCAAACTGAGCCGCCCGCCGCCCGGCACTTTCCAGGCCAGGCCGGAAAGCGTGGCGTACAGCGGATGATCAATCGGAATGGAGTTTTCGGAGACCAGATAGCTGCATCCACGCAGGAAAAACATGCCCGCCAGCGTAATAATAAACGCAGGGATTTTGAGTGCGTCGATTAGCCAGCCCATCATCGCACCAAACAGCGCCCCCATGCAGAGGACCAGGGCAAAGGCCACCAGCGGATTAAGGTGATAATCGCCGATGACTTTGGCCAGGAAGACGCCAGAAAACGCGATGACGGCCCCCACAGACAGATCGATGCCGCCCGACAGAATCACAAAGGTCATGCCCACCGCGATAATGCCCAGAAACGCGTTATCCGTCAGAATATTACAGATGACCCGCGTCGAGGCAAAACCGGGAAACTGGCTCAGGCAAAACAGATAGCCGAGTACAAACACCAGCAGCGTAATCATTAAAGGCAGATGACGTTTAATCATGATGCACGTCTCCGTTTAAACATCGCAATAAAGCGCGGGGATTGCAGCAGCAGTACACACATCACCACCACCGCCTTCACCACCTGATTAAGTTCCGGCGGAAAGCCCGACAGTAAAATACCGGTATTCATCGCCTGAATAATCAGTGCCCCCATCAGCGACAGCAGAATGTTAAATCGCCCGCCCATCAGCGAGGCACCGCCAATCACCACCGCCAGAATGGCGTCCAGCTCCAGCCACAGCCCCGCGTTGTTCGCATCGGCCCCGCGAATATCGGCCGCCACAATCAGCCCCGCCACCGCTGCGCAGATTCCGCTGATGGCATAGGTGGACATCACGACCAGCCAGCCATTCACGCCCGCATTACGCGCAGCGCGCAGGTTGATCCCGACGGCTTCGATAAACAACCCAAGGGCCGTTTTACGCACCAGCAGCCAGACCAGCAGCGCGACCGCAATCGTGATCCAGACCGGCACCGGCAACAGCCAGAGCGCGCCGTTGCCGAACCAGCCCAGGCTGTCGTTGTTAAACGTCACGATCTGTCCCTGCGTAATTAACTGGGCGATGCCGCGCCCGGCCACCATCAAAATCAGGGTCGCCACAAATGGCTGTATGCGTAACAACGCAACCAGAATGCCGTTCCACAGCCCGCAGGCCAGCCCGCTGGCCACCGTGACCAGAATAATAAACGGCACGCTGTGGCCCGCCACGGTCAGCGTGGCCGCCGTCGCGCCGGCAATCGCCATAACGGCGCCGACCGATAAATCGATCCCGCCTGTGGCAATCACTAAGGTCATGCCGACGGCCAGTAAGGCTACCGGCGCAGCCCGGTTGAGGATATCAATCGGGCTGCCAAACAGCCGGCCATCCTGTAAATGGATGGCGAAGAAATTCGTGGCAACCAGGCTGTCGACCAACAGCACCAGCAACAGCGCGATAAGTTGCGGCATGCCTGGCGGCAGCCTGAACGTGCGACGTGTCGCCCGGGTCGGGGTAACCGGTGATTCAAGCATGCTGCGTACCTCCATCAGCAATGGCGTTAACGATTGCCGCCACAGAAAGCGCCTCGAGGGGGATTTCTGCTACCTGTTTCAGATCGCGCATAATGATGACGCGATCGGCATAGCCCACCAGCTCTTCCAGCTCCGAGGAAATGACCAGTAGTGCCAGCCCATCGGCACATAACGATTCAATTAAGCGGATAATTTCGGCATGTGCGCCCACGTCAATGCCGCGCGTGGGTTCATCCAGAATCAGGAACTGCGGTTTTGTCACCAGCCAGCGAGACAACAGCACCTTTTGCTGGTTTCCGCCCGACAACAGCTCGACGGGCTGCTCCGCGTGCGGTGTGCGAATGCCCAGGCTTTTAATAAAACGCTCGGCAATCGCCTGCTGCTCGCGTTTCTTGATCGGGCGCAGCCAGCCGCGCTGCGCCTGTAACGCCAGAATGATGTTCTCGCGGACAGAAGCCGCCCCGATAATTCCGTCGGTTTTTCGGTCTTCCGGACAAAAGCCCATCCCCAGACGGGAAGCCTGCGCGGGCGTACGGATCGGTTCAACCCTGCCCTTGATTTTTGCCGTGCCGCGATCGGCGCGGCGAATGCCAAACAGCACCTCTGCGGTTTCGGTCCGCCCCGAGCCCAGCAAGCCTGCCAGCCCGACCACTTCACCCGGCCGGACCTGAAGCGTGAAAGGTTCGATCGTGCCCTTCTTACCATAATCTTCGAATGACACGACCGGCTGGTTGCTCTTCAGCGTACTGCCCTGACGCTGCAGCGCGGTCGCCATCAGTTCCCGGCCAATCATCAGTTTGACCAGCTCAAGTTGCGGCAGCGTAGCGGTGTCGTGCGTGGCAATAAACTTGCCGTTGCGCAGAACGGTAATGCGATCGGTAATGCGGTAAACCTGGTCCAGAAAATGGGTGACGAAGATCAGGCTCATCCCGCGATGTTTTAACTCTGTCATAAGGGTGAACAGCATTTCCACTTCGCTGGCATCCAGACTGGCGGTGGGTTCATCGAGGATTAATACCTGGGCGGAGAGATCCACCGCCCGGCAGATCGCAATAATCTGCTGCATCGCGACGGAGTAATGACCAAGCGGCCGCGTGACGTCCAGTGCAAAACCGTATTTGCGCATCAGGGCATCCGCCTCGCGCACCATGCGCTTACGATCAATCATGCCGAACCGACGCGGCTCGCGCCCAATGTACAGATTATCGGCCACCGACATATTCGGCAGCATATTCACTTCCTGGTAGACCGTGCCGATACCGATTTTCTGTGCTTCAGCAGTACTGCGCGGCGAAATGGCCTGACCGTTTAACGTAATCGTGCCGCTGTCGCGGGTGTACACGCCGGTCAGCACTTTGATCAGGGTTGATTTGCCTGCGCCGTTCTCACCTAACAGCGCCATGATTTCGCCTTTGCGCAGGCTGAAAGAGACATCGTCCAGCGCTTTCACGCCGGGAAAACCTTTACTGACGCCGTTGATGGCTAAAAGAGGTGATTCATTGTGTATCGTCATGCTGTCAACTCCGCCCTACATCAAAGAAGACCGCCCCGAAGGGCGGCCTGCGGCTTAGTAACCCATGTTCTTTTTCTTGTCTAACTCGGCCTGCGCGTCAGCAGGTAAAAAGAGTTTTGATTCGGTTCTGATAATTTTGGGAGGCAGGGTGCCGTCTTTTTTGAATTTTTCCAGCGCGTCAAAGGCCGGGCCGGCCATATCTGGCGTCAGCTCGACGTTAGCGTTGGCTTCCCCGGCCAGCATCGCTTTGTAGATATCCGGCACACCATCGATCGATCCGGTCAGAATATCTTTGCCCGGTTTCAGACCGGCTTCTTTGATCGCCTGAATGGCCCCGATGGCCATATCGTCGTTATGGGCATAAACCATGCAGATATTTTTGCCGTTGTTCTCGGCCTTGATGAAACTTTCCATGACTTCTTTCCCTTTACTGCGGGTAAAGTCGCCAGACTGAGAGCGAATCACTTTAATATTCGGGTGGCCACTGATCGCTTCAGCAAAGCCTTTTTTACGATCGATGGCGACGCTCGCGCCGACCGTGCCTTGCAGCTCTACGACATTACATTTTTTATCGCCGACGGTTTTTACCAGCCAGTCACCAATCAGCTTACCTTCCAGAACGTTATCGGCGGTGACAACGGCCTGATAGAGCGAGTTATCTTTTACGACGATGGCGCGGTCCAGCAGGTATACCGGGATTTTGGCATCTTTGGCTTCTTCTAATACCGGCTCCCAGCCCGTCTGCACAACAGGCGCAATAAAGATGGCGTCCACGCCCTGCGCGATAAAGGAGCGCACGGCTTTAATCTGATTCTCTTGTTTCTGTTGACCATCGGCGATCTTTAAATTAATGCCGCGTTTTTTGGCTTCGCTTTTTGCGACATTGGTTTCAGCCGAACGCCAGCCGGATTCTGAGCCTACCTGTGAGAATCCCACTGTCATTTCCGCCGCTAACACTGAGCCACTTAATGCGGCGCTGACCATTGTCGTCAGGAGTAAACGTTTCCACATAGTTTTTCTTCCTCTGAAGGGCGTTTGCTGTACAGGGTAAAGTGCCTGTGTAGCCTGACGTAAAAAAGGGCAGATTAGGGCGACACGCCTCACAAAACTGAGCGATTTAAAGGGGTTACGTTGATTAACGGAATGCTCTCAGCGCGGGCTTATGGACAAAACGCCTGTGTCTTTTTTCAACTTACGTTAAATAAATGTAATAAACAGAATCGCTTAAGTGTGACTCTGCTGAAAACGATTACAGCCAGGCGTACAGAATGAGCCATCCCGTTTTCAGCCCCGGGAAAAGTCTGTTTTGTGATTTCCAGCACACACAGAAATCCCCTGTCTCCGGCATGAAACGATTCCGCTGACCGCACTGGCCTGAGGTTTATCCTGGTTATTTTGTTATCCGGCCCTGAATCGCAGTTATACACAATCGATTCGTACATAAAAGCAGATAAAAAGTGACTTGTGACTCAGAAATGATTCTTTTAGGTTGGGTCTGGATGCACCGCTTTACAGCGACAGGATTATGGCGACGATTCAAAACCTGATAAAATTCACCTTTAGCGAGCTATGCCCCACGTTTGTCTGATTTTTGCTTTTTTTCATCCGCGGAACTGGACAGCGTTAAGCGGCTCCCTATACTTGGCCTTCTTTCTTATTGATTCGTTATGACAAAAATGACTGCGCACGATTACCTGTTAAAATTTCGCAAAGTGAATAACCTTGAAAGTCTTGAAAAACTGTATGACCATCTGAATTATTCGCTGTCGGACGACAAAGACATTATCAATATGTACCGGGCAGCCGACCATCGTCGTGCCGAACTCGCATCGGGTGGCCGCTTGTTCGACCTGGGCTGCGTACCAAAGTCAGTCTGGCGCTACGTGGTGTAATCCCGCGCATCTCCCCTGTTCCCGCCCTCCTGTTTTCACTGTTGGTTTGCGTCTGTCTTAACATGCTATTCTGACCCGCTGACGACGTTGAAACAGGATGAACCGCAATGACGACCCCGATGACAGCCCCACGTATTGGCGGCTGGCTTTTACTGCCACTGGCATGGTTGCTGATGACGCTGCTGACCACCGCGCTGGTGATGGCCATGTATCTGACGCCACTGTTTGATGCGCAATGGCGCGAAACCTTGTTTAACCACCGTTCGCTGGTGACGGGCTATTGGGCCATTTCATTATTGACCGCCACCGCATTGTGGGCTTACAGCATGTGGGTTGTGTGGATGTTCTTTAAACGTTCGCACCGTCTGCCGCGTCACTATATCGTGTGGTTGCTGATCACCGTTTTGCTGGCGCTGAAAACCTTTGCCTTTACGCCGGTGTCTGATGCACGCGCGTTGCAGACTTTGCTACTCTCACTGGCCGCCGCCGCCGTTTTTGTTCCCTATTTCAAACGTTCCGCGCGGGTAAAAGCGACATTTACTCAGCGATAACGCTGCTGTTTTCGTCAAGAGTTTAATTCTGAGTGCGGTTGGCGGCTGACAATAATGCGATGGAGTTGTGATGCAGCGCTTTATCAATGATAATAAGCCGCTTTCTGGTATTCAGGCGAAAAAATGACCGATTATCTTCTCCTTTTTGTTGGCACAGTGCTGGTGAACAACTTCGTGTTGGTGAAGTTTCTCGGCCTTTGCCCGTTTATGGGCGTTTCCAAAAAGCTGGAAACGGCCATTGGCATGGGCCTCGCCACCACGTTTGTGATTACGCTGGCCTCCATTTGCGCGTGGCTGGTGAATCACCTCATTCTGGTTCCGCTGGACTTAGTGTATCTGCGGACCATGGCTTATATCCTGGTGATCGCGGTTGTCGTTCAGTTCACCGAAATGGTGGTGCGCAAAACCAGCCCATCGCTGTATCGCCTGCTGGGTATTTTCCTGCCGTTGATCACGACAAACTGTGCGGTACTGGGCGTCCCCCTGTTGAGCGTTAACCTCAATCACACCTTTCTTCAGGCGGCGCTGTATGGATTCAGCGCCTCGCTGGGCTTCTCGCTGGTGATGGTGTTATTTGCCGGGATGCGTGAGCGTCTGGTGCTGGCGAATGTCCCGGCCCCCTTCAAAGGGAATTCTATTGCGTTGATCACCGCGGGGCTGATGGCACTGGCCTTTATGGGCTTTACAGGTCTGGTGAAATTCTGATGAGTGCAATTTGGATAGCGGTGGCGGTACTGAGCGCCCTGAGCCTGGTCTTTGGTGCCCTGCTGGGTTACGCTTCACGCCGCTTTGAAGTCGAAGAAGATCCCATTGTTGAGCAGATTGACGCCGTGTTGCCGCAGAGCCAGTGCGGTCAGTGTGGTTACCCCGGCTGTCGTCCCTATGCTGACGCCGTGGGCAACAATGGCGAAGCCATTAACAAATGCGCGCCCGGTGGTGAGCAGACCATGCTTAAGCTGGCCGCCCTGCTCAATGTTGAGCCACAACCGATCGATGGCGATGACGAGGCCAAAGCGCCCGTGCGTACCGTCGCGTGGATTGACGAAGAAAACTGTATTGGCTGCACAAAGTGCATTCAGGCCTGCCCGGTTGACGCCATCGTCGGTGCCACGCGCGCCATGCATACCGTGCTGAGCGATGTCTGCACCGGCTGCGATCTGTGTGTTGCCCCCTGTCCTACCGACTGCATTGAAATGCGTCCGGTTGCCACCACCACGGCCAACTGGAAGTGGGATCTGAATACCATTCCTGTTCGGGTGATCCCGGTAGAGAGTCATGCTTAATCTGCTTAATTTCTTTAAAAAAGAGAAGATCTGGGATTTTCAGGGCGGGATTCATCCGCCTGAGATGAAAACCCAGTCCAACGGCACGCCGCTCGCTGAATTGCCGCTGCCGCACCGGTTTATCATTCCCCTGAAGCAACATATTGGCCACGAAGGCGAAATTTGCGTTTCCCCTGGCGATAAGGTGCTGCGCGGCCAGCCGCTTACGTTTGGACAGGGCAGAATGCTGCCTGTACATGCGCCCACGTCGGGCGTCATTGACGCTATCGCTCAGCACATGACAGCGCACCCGTCTGGCCTGTCAGAGCTGTGTATTTTTCTGACGCCTGACGGTGACGATCGCTGGATGCCGCTCTCCCCGCTTCCGGACTACCGTCAGCATGAACGCAGCGCCATTCTTAAACGCATACATGATGCCGGCATCGCCGGTCTGGGCGGCGCGGGCTTCCCGACGGCCACCAAACTGAAAGGCGGCCTGCAGGGCGTCAACACGCTGATCATTAACGCGGCTGAGTGCGAACCTTACATCACCGCTGACGATCGTCTGATGCAGGACTGCGCCGCCGAGGTGCTGGAAGGATGCCGCATTCTGGCCTGGGTGCTTCAGGCGGAGCGCGTGCTGATTGGTATCGAAGATAACAAACCCGAGGCTATCGCCGCCCTGAAGCAGGCGTTGGGTGGTGAGCGGGATTTACAGATCCGCGTTATCCCGACGAAATATCCGTCCGGCGGCGCTAAGCAGCTGACCAAAATACTCACCGGCATGGAAGTGCCGCATGGTGGTCGCTCTACGGATATTGGCGTGGTGATGCAAAACGTCGGTACGGCATGGGCCGTGAAGCGCGCCATTATCAATGGCGAACCGATCACCGAGCGCGTGGTGACACTCACCGGTGAAGCCATCGCGCAACCCCGGAACGTGTGGAGCCGCTTAGGGACGCCAATCAGCCACCTGTTGCACCAGGTCGGTTTTCACCCTTCACCAGGACAAATGGTCATTATGGGCGGCCCGCTGATGGGCTTTACCCTGCCGTCGCTGGATGTGCCGGTCGTGAAGATCACCAACTGTATTCTGGCCCCGTCCGGCACTGAGATGGGCAACACGCAACAGGAACAGTCCTGCATTCGTTGCTCTGCCTGTGCTGACGCCTGTCCGGCCAACCTGCTGCCACAGCAGCTGTACTGGTATAGCCAGGGAGGCGATCACGATAAAGCCCGTGCTCATCACATTGATGACTGCATTGAATGTGGTGCGTGCGCCTACGTCTGCCCGAGTAACATTCCGCTGGTGCAGTACTATCGCCAGGAGAAAGCTGAGCTGCGCGCCATCGACCTGGAAGCCAAACGCACGCTGGAAGCGAAAGCGCGTTTTGAGGCACGCCAGGCACGACTGGAGCGGGAAAAGCAGGCGCGTGAAGCACGTCATGCTGAAGCCAAACAGCGCGTAGCCCGCAGCGAAAGCGGAGAACTGGCTGCGGCAAAAGCCCGCGCCCGGGCGAAACAATCTGCTGAGAATGAAGATGCCGCTGCCGAGGCACGACATGCGCAGGCCCGGTTACGGCAGGCTGAGGCACAGGCGGAAACCCAGGCGCTGAGTCGTCAGACGACCGATCCACGCAAGGCTGCGGTTGAAGCGGCAATTGCGCGTGCCAGAGCGAAGAAACCGGTGACGCCTGACAGTACGGACACGACTGAAACGGCGGTGGCGGATCCACGCAAAGCCGCGGTGACCGCCGCCATCGAACGTGCCAAAGCGAAGAAAGCCGCCCAGGCGTCGGCTGACGCTGAGGCTGCCGACACCGCATCTGAAGATCCACGTAAAGCCGCGGTGACCGCCGCCGTCGAACGTGCCAAAGCGAAGAAAGCCGCCCAGGCGGCTGACGCTAAGACGGCCGACACCGCATCCGAAGATCCGCGTAAAGCCGCGGTAGCCGCTGCCGTCGAACGTGCCAAAGCGAAGAAAGCCGCCCAGACGGCGGCTGACGCTGAGGCTGCCGACACCGCATCCGACGATCCGCGTAAAGCCGCGGTGGCCGCTGCCGTCGAACGTGCCAAAGCGAAGAAAGCCGCCCAGACGGTGGCTGACGCTGAGGCTGCCGACACCGCATCCGACGATCCGCGTAAAGCCGCGGTAGCCGCTGCCGTCGAACGTGCCAAAGCGAAGAAAGCCGCCCAGGCGGCTGACGCTGAGACGGCCAACACCGCATCCGACGATCCGCGCAAGGCCGCGGTAGCCGCTGCCATTGAACGTGCCAAAGCGAAGAAAGCCGCCCGGGCGGCGGCTGACGCTGAGGCTGCCGACACAGCATCCGACGATCCGCGCAAAGCCGCGGTAGCCGCTGCCGTCGAACGAGCCAAAGCGAAGAAAGCCGCCCAGGCGGCTGACGGTGAGACGGCCGACACTGCACCCGAAGACCCGCGTAAGGCCGCGGTGGCTGCCGCCGTTGAACGTGCCAAAGCGAAAAAGCGCGCTGCCGCACAGGCGCAGGCAGAAGACGCGTCCCGTGAGGCGGCTGTCGCGGCGGCCGAAGCGCACAGGGACGTTGAGCAGGCAGAGAGGGCGCAGGAGCAGGCTAATCATGCCAATGCCGAAGCCGAAGAGGCACCTGAACTCGATCACCCCGCCGATGCGCGTAAAGCCGCGATTGCGGCGGCTGTCGCCCGTGCCAAAGCGCGTAAAGCGCAATCGACATTGACACCTGAGGATTAAATGGCGTTCCGTATCGCAAGTTCACCTTATACTCATAACCGCCGCAGTACCGGCAACATCATGATGCTGGTTATCCTGGCGGCGCTGCCTGGTTTTGCCGCGCAGTGCTACTTTTTTGGCGTGGGAACCTTATTGCAGGTTGTGTTGGCCTCGCTGACAGCGTTGCTGACAGAAGCGGCTATCCTGCGCCTGCGTAACACACCGGTCGCCCCTCAGCTGGCCGACAACTCCGCCCTGCTGACGGCAATTCTGCTGGGGATCAGCATCCCGTCTCTGGCCCCCTGGTGGTTAGTGGTGGTCGGTACGGTATTTGCGATTGTTATTGCCAAACAGTTGTACGGTGGCCTGGGACAAAACCCCTTCAACCCGGCCATGGTCGGCTATGTCGTTCTTCTGATCTCATTTCCGGTTCAGATGACCAGCTGGATGCCGCCAGAAGCCTTACAGGTGATTAAACCCGGCGTGCTGGACTCGCTGAGCATGATCTTTACGGGTCATACGCTGGCGGGCGATACGTTACAGCAACTGCAGTTGGGCGTGGACGGTGTCAGCCAGGCCACACCGCTGGATACCTTTAAAACCGGCTTGCGCGCAGGCCACAGTGCAGAGCAACTGTTAGCCCAGCCCATTTACAGCGGCGTTCTGGCCGGTCTGGGCTGGCAATGGGTCAACGTGGGTTACCTGCTTGGCGGGGTATTCCTGCTGTGGAAAAACACCATTCGCTGGCATATTCCGGCCGCGATGTTGCTGTCGCTGACCGTCTGCGCCACGCTTGGTTGGTTACTGGCTCCCGCCTCGCTGAACAGTCCGCTGATTCATCTGTTTTCCGGGGCGACGATGCTGGGCGCATTTTTTATCGCCACCGATCCGGTTACCGCCTCCACCACTGACCGTGGCCGTCTGATTTATGGTGCCCTTATTGGTCTGCTGGTATGGCTCATTCGGAGTTTTGGCGGTTATCCGGACGGCGTTGCTTTCGCCGTTCTGCTGGCTAATATATGCGTACCGCTGATTGACTATTACACGCAGCCGCGCGTTTACGGTCATCAAAAGGATTAAATGATGCTGGACACCATACGCAAGAATGGCGTGACCCTGGCTCTCTTTGCCGCGATTACCACCGGCGTTACTGCTGTTGTAAATACCGTGACCAAACCCACCGTCGAGCACCAGACGCAGTTACAGCAAAAAAATCTGCTGGATCAGGTGGTGCCGACCGATATGTACGATAACCACATTCAGCAGGAATGTTACGTTGTCACTGATGCGGCGCTGGGTAATGCCAGTCCTCATCATCTTTATCTGGCGCGAAAAGGCAACGAACCTGTGGCCGCCGCCCTGGAAACCACCGCTCCGGATGGCTATTCTGGCGCGATTCAGATGCTGGTCGGCGCGGATTTTCACGGTAAGGTACTCGGCGTGCGGGTGATTGAGCACCATGAAACGCCAGGCCTGGGGGACAAAATCGAGTTACGGATTTCTGACTGGATCAACAGTTTTAATGGCAAAGTGGTAACCGGGCCGAATGACAAAGCGTTTGCCGTCAAAAAAGATGGCGGCGAATTCGACCAGTTTACCGGTGCCACCATTACCCCGCGCGCCGTCGTGAATGCCACCAAACGTACGGCATTGTTAATTGAATCCCTGAAAGGGAAACTCTCTTCGTTACCCGAATGTGGAGACGCCAATGAGTGAAGCGAAAAACCTGCTGGTCGGCGGGCTGTGGAAAAATAACTCGGCGCTGGTGCAACTGCTGGGCCTGTGCCCTTTGCTGGCGGTGACCGCTACGGCCACCAATGCTCTGGGGCTGGGGCTTGCCACGACGCTGGTGCTGACCCTGACAAACAGTTTTATTTCGGCCTCGCGTCGTTGGGTGCCTTCTGAGATCCGTATTCCTATCTACGTGATGATCATCGCCTCTGTCGTAAGCTGCGTGCAGATGCTGATTAACGCTTACGCCTACGGTCTGTATCAGTCACTCGGTATTTTTATTCCGCTGATCGTGACCAACTGCATCGTTGTGGGCCGGGCTGAAGCCGTGGCCTCGAAAAGCAGTATTCCCCTTGCCGCACTGGATGGCTTTGCTATCGGTATGGGCGCCACCTGCGCAATGGTGGTACTGGGATCGATCCGTGAAATCATCGGCAGCGGCACATTGTTTAACGGTGCGGATCAGTTACTGGGTCCCTGGGCTAAAGTGTTGCGGATTGACGTGATTCATTTTAACTCGCCAATGCTGCTGGCAATGCTCCCGCCGGGTGCCTTTATCGGTCTGGGCATGATGCTGGCGGGGAAATATGTGATCGATCAGAAAATGAAGCAGCGCGCAGCGCGTCGCGCAGAAGACGCGGCGCTTGATGCGCCGCAGGGCAACACGGGAAAAGCCGTGTGAACCAGACGAAACGCATTGAGATTCTCAGTCGTCTGCAGCAGGCCAACCCTCACCCTACGACCGAGCTGCAGTTCACCTCGCCGTTTGAACTGCTGATTGCGGTTCTGCTGTCGGCTCAGGCGACGGACGTGAGCGTTAACAAGGCTACTGCAAAGCTGTACCCGGTGGCGAATACACCTGCTGCAATGCTGGCGCTGGGCGTGGACGGCGTGAAGGAGTACATCAAAACGATCGGCCTGTTCAACAGTAAAGCCGAGAACGTGATTAAGACCTGCCGTATTTTACTGGACCAGCACGGCGGTCAGGTGCCTGAAGATCGCGCCGCGCTCGAAGCCTTACCTGGCGTCGGCCGTAAAACGGCTAACGTGGTGCTGAATACGGCTTTTGGCTGGCCGACGATTGCGGTGGATACGCACATTTTCCGCGTCTGCAACCGGACGAATTTTGCGCCGGGTAAGAACGTCGAGCAGGTCGAAGAGAAACTGTTAAAAGTCGTGCCGAAGGCGTTTAAAGTCGACTGCCATCACTGGCTGATTCTGCACGGTCGTTACACCTGCGTGGCGCGCAAACCGCGTTGCGGGTCCTGCCTGATTGAAGATCTGTGTGAATATCCCGATAAGGTCGAATAAGCCCGGATAACAGCCTGTGACTGGTCACAGGCTGTTTTACTGTTCAGCGCTGACGCTGCGCCAGCGCCGCCCGCATCCAGGCCATCACCAGCGGCGAATCCTTATCCTGTAATGCCGCCCGTTCGGACTGGAATAAGGTGGCGACATAGAAAGGATGATCGGTCAGTTCAATGCCGCGCACATCGCCGTTCAGATCCCAGGACGTGATCCGCATGTTTTTACCCTGCAGCGCCGCACTGAAAGCCGGATTCACGCCAAAATTGCAATGATAACCTTCATCGCTGGTCAGCGCACCGTAGGCGCTGGCCATACGCGAGCCGGGTGCAAACGTGACCTCCCCTCGCTGTTCGACCAGTGAGCAGTTTAGCGGCGCAATCACCATCCGACCGGTTTCGCTGGTTTCGGCATGACTGGCATCTTCCCAGCCCAATACGTGGCGGGCATAGTCGATAACCGCATACTGAAACCCGCCACAGGAGCCGAGAAAGGGCTTACCGTTTTCCCGTACCCAACGCAGCATGCTAAACACGCCGTCATCGTTTTTATAGGGGCTGCCTGGCACCAGCCAGACGGCATCATGCTGCGTAACGGCGGACAGATCATCTAAATCCGGGGTGGGAATCCAGTCAGGCTCAATCGGAATGGCAAGGTGCGCCGCGGCGCGCGCCAGCGCCAGGGGAATGGATTGATGCGAAACAGCGTCCGGGCGGTAGTCCCCCACTAAGGCGAGACGTAAAGATAACGACATAGCAACATCCTTTTTAGGAAATAAAGAGGCTACGTGAGTGCGCGTGCGCTGTCGAGCAGGTGAGCGCATTTTTGCTGGTTTTTTACGCCTGTTAATTAAGGGCCGGACGCATTATTTCCTGATGAAACCATTTTTCTTCTGCTGAAATAACAGCGAATAATGTGAGTTTAATCAACTTTATTGCGCACCCGACGTCGTTTTGCGTCATAATATGCAGATTATTTCAGCAAAACGACGTCAAAAGCCGCATTTCCGGCGCTTTATTCTGATGAAAGATCACTTTCCAAAGCAAAGCTCTACGCAACCGCCGTTTAGTGGTTAATGTCATTATTGACGATCTGAAAAGCTCCACGCAGGTATTTTGAACCAATAAAAAACCCGAAAACATGACAAAATTTCAATCAGTAATATTTATTTAGGTTTTAACACCATATTGACCCTGTCTGGCAGAAGGTAGAAAACGCTTGCCCTGCCGCCTTTATTCAGCCAAATTAGTCGCCGTTTTTCCCATCTAATAAAAATCTGGCCCATGGTGTGATCACATGGCGCGGACGGAATGCCTGTCACGACGCAGGATATGAAATAACAGAGGTACAAGTGTCAACTGCAAACAAACACACCGACGAGGCCGTCAGCCTTAATGCTTTTAAACAGCCCAAAGCGTTTTACCTGATCTTTTCAATCGAATTATGGGAACGTTTTGGCTACTACGGCCTGCAGGCCATTATGGCCGTCTATCTGGTTCGACAGCTGGGCATGTCGGAGTCCGACTCCATTACCCTGTTCTCGTCCTTTAGCGCACTGGTTTATGGTCTGGTCGCTATCGGCGGCTGGCTGGGCGATAAAGTGTTGGGCACCAAACGCGTTATCGTGCTGGGTGTACTGGTGCTGGCCATCGGCTACGCGCTTGTCGCCTTCTCCGGTCATAACGTCAGCGTCGTCTATATCGGTATGGCGACTATTGCGGTGGGCAGCGGCTTGTTTAAAGCGAACCCCTCTTCCCTGCTTTCCACCTGCTACGAGAAAGACGATCCGCGCATTGATGGCGCCTTTACCATGTTCTACATGTCCATCAACATCGGCTCACTGTTTTCAATGATGCTGACGCCGTGGTTAGCCGAAAAATATGGCTATAACGTGGCGTTTTCGCTGTCGGTGATCGGCCTGGTCATCACGCTGCTTAACTTCCTGTTCTGTAAGCGCCTGGTGAAAGACTTTGGTTCCAAACCGGACTTTGCCCCACTCCAGTTCGGCAAACTGCTGATGACGCTGGCAGGTATTGTGGTGTTGATCGCCCTGGCTAACTGGATGCTGCACCATCAGGCCATTGCCCGTATTCTGCTGGGCCTGATTGCGCTGGGCATTATGGTGATCTTTGCCAAAGAAGCCTTCGCACTGAAGGGCGCGGCACGTCGCCGTATGATTGTCGCTTTCCTGCTGATGGTCGAAGCCATCGTCTTCTTCGTGCTTTACATGCAGATGCCTACGTCGCTGAACTTCTTTGCGATTCGTAACGTTGAGCACACCCTTTTTGGCATTACCTTTGCGCCAGAGCAGTTCCAGGCGCTGAACCCGTTCTGGATTATGCTGGCCAGCCCCATTCTGGCAGCCGTGTATAACAAGCTGGGCGACAAGCTGCCGATGCCGCACAAGTTCGCTATCGGCATGGTGCTGTGTTCTGCCGCGTTCCTGGTATTGCCTGTCGGCGCGAAATTTGCCAGCGATGCCGGTATCGTGTCCCTGAACTGGCTCATTCTCAGCTATGGCCTGCAAAGTATCGGCGAACTGATGATTTCGGGACTGGGCCTGGCGATGGTGGCACAGCTGGTTCCACAGCGCCTGATGGGCTTTATCATGGGCTCATGGTTCCTGACCACCGCGGGTGCTGCCGTCATTGCCGGTAAAGTGGCCAACCTGATGGCGGTGCCTGAAAACGTTACCGATCCGCTGATTTCGCTGGTCACGTACGGCAAAGTGTTCCAGCAGATCGGGATTGCCACCGCCGTCATCGCTGTGCTGATGCTGGTGACGGCCCCGCTGCTGAACCGTATGACGCAGACGACGGAAGCGGAAAAAGCCTGAGTGCGATTTTGACACGCAGCAAAAACCGGGCCTTGCCCGGTTTTTTTGTTTTTGTCGCCGATCGGTTCCTGGTAGATTACTCATGCTAATAACTGGTAATTCTGCCACAGGGGATTACTATGCAAACACGACTCGCAACATGGTGGCTTCATGATGAAACTGTTTTGTAAAGCTGGTGCCTGTTCTCTTTCACCCCATATTGTTCTGCGTGAATGTGGTCTGGATTTCACTCAGGTCAATGTCGACCTGCAAACCAAGCTCACCGAGCGCGGGGATGATTTTCGTCAAATCAACCCCAAGGGTCAGGTACCGGCGCTGCAATTGAGTGAGGGTAATGTCCTGACTGAAGGCGCGGCGATTGTGCAGTACCTGGCCGATCTCAAGCCCGATCGTCATCTTCTGGCCCCCGTCGGCAGCCTGACGCGTTATCACACTATTGAGTGGCTCGGCTACATCAGCAGTGAGTTACATAAGAGTTTTTCACCGCTGTTCCGCAACGATGCGCCCGACGAGTACAAAGCGCTGGTGCGCCGTCAGCTGGAGGCAAAATTTGCCTGGGTAAACGGTGAACTGCAGGACAAGCCCTGGCTGATGGGCGTGCATTTCAGCGTCGCGGATGCTTATCTGTATGTGGTGACGCGCTGGGCGAAAGCGCTGAACCTGGATGTCAGCGCGTTGAGCCACCTGCAACAGTGGTTTGCGCGCGTTGAAGAACGGCCATCGGTTCAGGCCGCGCTAAAAGCGGAAGGCCTTATCTGACACGATCAGGGCCGTTACCGGCCCTTTTTTTACAGCTTCTCTGCCGGAAAATAGTGCGTTGGTCGGGCGATAGCGTCCTGCGCAGCAACCAACTGCAGCTCATATTCTCCCATCTCATGCGTTTTCAGCATCACTTCATAGACGGCGGCCGTGACGTGCTCCAGCGCCGCCTGCAGCGACTGTCCGTGCAGCAGATCGACCAGCAATAAGCCGCTGGTTAAATCGCCCACGCCTACAGGCTGGCGAACGCCAAAGTCCACCAGCGGACGGCTGATGTGCCAGGCTTCGTCGGCGGTGACCAGCAGCATTTCAAAGCGATCGCTGCGGCGTCCTGCCCGTGCCAGATGCTTAATCAGCACCACTTTTGGCCCCTGCGTGATCAGCAGGCGGGCAGCCTCAACGGCGGATTCGACACTGGTTACCGTGCGTTCGCTGAGCATTTCCAGCTCCAGCAGATTTGGCGCGATGATATCGCTGGCCGGTAGCGCCATTTTGCAGTGAAACTCCGCCACGCCCGGTGCCACAATGCAGCCCTTTTCCGGATGCCCCATGACCGGATCGCAAAAATACCAGGCATCGGGGTTGGCGGCTTTTACCTGATGCACGATGTCCAGAATCTTTTCGCCCTGTTCGGCCGATCCCAGATAGCCGCTTAACACCGCATCACAGGTTTTCAGGCGGTCGATATCGGCGATGCCTTTGACAATGTCGGTGAGATGCGACGCCGGCATGACGGTGCCGGTCCAGTGCCCATACTGCGTATGATTGGAAAACTGCACGGTATTCAGCGGCCAGACGTTCACGCCCATACGGCGCATCGGGAACTCTGCCGCCGCATTGCCTGCATGACCAAACACCACGTGCGACTGAATTGCTAAAACGTTTTTCACTTTTTTACCCTGTCGTGCCTTGCCATAAAAAAGGGCCGGAAACCGGCCCTGAAAAGCTACTGCCAGTTGATCAGGCAGTAATGTTTTTTACCGCGGCGTAATAACGTGAAGCGGTTAAACAGCTTGTCGCTGTCGCGGAAGCGGTATTCCGCATCCGACTGCTTCTCACCGTTCAGCGATACGGCATTTGAGCCAATCATGGTGCGCGCCTGGCCGCGTGACGGTACCAGCTCCGCTTTAACCAGTGCCTGCTGCAGATCGTCCTCAGCAGACAGCGTAATGGTGGGCATGCCGTCCTGCGCCAGCTGTTCGAAATCAGCCTCGGTCATGTCACTGAGCGCACCGGAGAACAGACTTTCCGTGATGCGTTTCGCGGCTGCCAGGCCCTCTTCGCCATGAACCAGGCGCGTAACCTGCTCGGCCAGTACATACTGTGCACGCGGCGCGGTTCCGCTGTTTTTATCTTCTTCTTCCAGGGCAGTAATCTCTTCGATGCTCAGGAACGTGAAGAATTTCAGGAAACGGTAAACATCCGCATCGGCGGTGTTGATCCAGAACTGGTAGAACTTGTACGGGCTGGTTTTCTTAGCATCCAGCCAGACCGCGCCGCCTTCGGTCTTACCGAACTTGGTGCCGTCCGATTTGGTGATCAGAGGAACGGTCAGACCAAACACCTGGTTCTGATGCAGACGACGTGTCAGATCGATACCGGAAGTGATGTTGCCCCACTGGTCCGAGCCGCCGATCTGCAGCGTTACGCCGTGCAGTTCGTTCAGGCAGGCAAAATCATAGCCCTGCAACAGGTTGTAGGAGAATTCGGTAAACGAGATCCCCTGGTCGTCACGGTTCAGACGCTGTTTGACCGCTTCCTTGTTGATCATCTGGTTAACCGAGAAGTGTTTACCAATGTCACGCAGGAAGGTCAGCACGTTCATATTGCCAAACCAGTCATAGTTGTTGGCCGCAATCGCACTGTTCGCCCCACAGTCAAAATCCAGGAATGGCGCAACCTGTTTACGGATTTTTTCGACCCATTCACCGACGGTTTCGCTGGTGTTGAGCTTACGCTCTGCCGCTTTAAAACTGGGATCGCCAATCAGACCGGTTGCGCCGCCCACCAGCGCCACCGGCCTGTGTCCGGCGTCCTGAAAACGTTTCAGGCAGAGCAGCGGTACCAGATGGCCCAAGTGCAAGCTGTCAGCAGTGGGGTCAAAGCCGCAATAGAGCGAAATTGGCCCTTGCGCCAGTTTCTCGACTAACGCGTCTTCATCCGTCACCTGGGCGATCAGGCCCCGTTCTTGCAATTGTTGTATCAGGTTACTGCTGGTCATCACTGACTCCAAATTGATCAGACTGCACCTAGGCTGGTACACAGCTTTCCGCTGAGTTGCGGAAGAAAAAAATGAGGGCTATAGCATAAAGCGCTGACGGCTTCTGTGCCAGCGCTGATAAGGGGAAAGCGCAGTTTTACGGGGCGAGTCGGTCAATTTTCCAGCCGTCGTTATCCCGTTGGTAGAGGAAACGATCGTGAAGGCGATGTTCGCCCCCTTGCCAGAACTCCATGGTGTTAAATTTTACCCGATAGCCGCCCCAAAAACTGGGCAGCGGCACATCGCCCTGCTGGAATTTCTGCTTCAGTTCCAGAAACTTCGCTTCCAGCACACCGCGGGCAGAAATCCGGCTGGACTGACGCGAAACCCAGGCACCGATCTGGCTGTCACGCGGGCGGCTGCTGAAATATTTCAGGACGTCCAGCGGCGACAGTTTTTCGACTTCGCCCAGCACCATGACCTGGCGCTCCAGAAAATGCCACGGGAAATGCAGCGAAATACGCGGATTGTTGGCCAGATGTTGTGCTTTACGGCTGCCGAGGTTGGTATAGAACACCATGCCCTGTTCATCATAATGCTTCAACAGCACGATACGCTGATAAGGCTGGCCTTGTTCATCGACCGTGGCTACCGTCATGGCTGTAGGATCGGGCAATTGTGCCTCGCAGGCCTGCTTTAACCAGCTTTCGAACAGCGCCAGCGGATTATCCGGCAAATCGTTACGACGCAGACCACCGCGCGTGTATTCACGACGCAGGTGGGCAATGTTTTGCAGCATTTCATTGTCACTCATCATGCACACTCACTCAGATAACGTTAACCAGCCGGTTGCAGCTCGCAGTCATTCACGACGATTTTATCGTTGCGCTCAATAAAAGCACCGTTTCCTTTAGACCAGAAAACATACTGTCCGTCGCTGTAGCGGGCCCCGGAGGCAGAAACGGTTTGCGTCAGCGTCAGCGGTTTGCCATCCATGATAAAGCTGACCTGATCTTTAGCGTTATCCAGGGTGACGGTGAGCGGCAAGGTGCCACAGCGATAGTGTAACGTTTCTGGCGCGGGCGACGATTTGTGCATCAGGCTGCAGCCTGACAGCATGACCATGGCAACCACAGTTAATCCTTTTCGCATCAGCGATTCTCCTGTACGTAAAGCAGGCACAGCGCGCCCTGCTTTGTTCGGTATGAAGGTTCCGGCACCGGCAGGTTAACCGTTCCGGCACAGAGGGGCAATTTAACCGATGATCGCACCCGTAGCAGCAAAAGTTTTTTTGTCCGGGCGTGGGAAGGTGAAGACTGCAAAGCCAGAGTTTGGTCGGGAAAACGCGACATCGCGCGGCGATGACCAGGGTGGAGAGGGCGAAAGAGACCGGTAACACCCGGGTATTCAGGCGTTGCCGGTGAAGATTAATTACCGCGATAGGTAGAATAGCCGTACGGGCTCAGCAGCAATGGAATATGGTAATGCGATTCACTTTTGTCCATGTGAAATATCACCGGAATTTCCGGGAAAAAGGACGCGTGCTGAACCTTCTGATAATAATCTCCCGTTTTAAATACAACTTTATAATCGCCCGTTTCATATTGTTTATCTGTCGGGAATAGTGCACTAATTCTGCCGTTTTTATCGGTTACCCCTGAGGAAAGCTTAACCCACTTGCCCTGTTCTTTATGTTCGAGGTCAACAGAAATACCGGGAGTCGGCGTGCCGGTCTCCAGATTTAATACGTGTACACTCAGCGGATTCTTCATCGCGATTGTTTCTGCCGCACAAGAAACGGAACCCATTAATAACGCTGCAACTGCACCCATTTGCCATTTCATTCTCGATTCCTTTTTTTCGTTAACCTGTCAACGAGCGTAAAGGGCCGCAGACTAAATACCAAACCGCAGGCGCTAAATGTGAAATTTCTGAGAGGCATAAATACGCTTTAGCTATTCGCGCTTTTTCTGCGCAAGTGCGTTTATTGTTTCGCCCACCGCCCTGCAAAATTCTCAAAAGCGACTATGCTGTTTAATTCAAGGTCCACTTCAAGGAGATGAAATGCATACTAAATCCCTGTCAGCTGCCGTTTTGCTTGCCCTCTCTCTGGCAACGTTAGCCGGTTGTTCTTCCAACCAGTCCATTAAAACGTCAGACGGCCGTACAATAGTGACCGATGGTAAGCCTCAAATTGACAGCGATACGGGGCTGGTGTCCTATCGTGACGCCCAGACAGGCAAAACCGAACAAATTAATCGCGATCAGATCAGCAATATGAGTGAACTTGATAACTAACGGACTCAATCACAGAAATAAGGTGGATAATATGAAGAAGACTCTGATTTTACCGCTGGCAGTTTTGATCGGCATGACCGCATTAACAGGCTGTACCCGCACAAGCTACGCTATTCATACCAACGATGGCCGCACTATTATCAGCGACGGTAAGCCGTCTGAATCTGATGCCGGTTTACTGGGTTATACCGATGCCAATGGTGTGAAACAGCAGATCAATAAAGCGGACGTTAAAGCCGTTTCCGAAGTGCCAAAATAACAGCGTTGCCGCCTGATCAGGGCGGCTTTTTTATTTCCTGCCGCCTCTTCATTGCTTCACCCTCTCAATATCTTTTTATCCGGAAATAACGGTTCGTCGTAAACAGTGTAATAACGACTTACACGGCATGATCATGGCTCATATATCCTTTTGTCTTTCTGACGCAGGCGCTCGCCTGTTATGGCCTTTTTCATTCCTTCTCACTTTGCTTTGCGACAACACAAAAACATTAGCATCTCTTTCTTATGTACATTTTATTTACAGCGTCAGGTTGCGGTCCGGAATGCCGCTGACGGCCAGGTCACCGTGTCAGGGACCTATCGTAATTTCAGGCCAGTTCACCACTATCTAGTGGTTTAATCACTTCAATTCTGGCGGATAAAACGGGTCTGTATAAATTTTCGCTCGCTTATTAAGGTGTTAGCCTGCGGTATGAAAGTTCACTGTTTTTAATGTTTTCTTTGATAGGTATCACCGAATGAAATCACACTATCGCTATTCATTCCTTTTACTAAACTAATCACTGGGTCGACGACATTCTCACTCACTCTCAGGAGGTGCATATGAATTTTCACGATGAGGCTACCGGTCATAAGATTATTGGTGAAGCTGCGGTGAACCTGGCACTACAGAATGAGGAGATCACGGTGGTTTCACTGATTCGCCAGCTCAGCACGATGGCGGACCATGAAAGCGACGATGAGCGCGTGCTCCTGATCGCCGATGCGCGTAAATGGCTGAAAAGCTTTATTAACGTGGCTACGCGCGAGCGGGCCGAACTCAACTGGATGGTAGTAACGGGCCAGGTTCCCGCCAATGTGACCGAGCATTAACGCTGACAGGTTAATGCGATACCGCGCTTCGCGGACGCCGGATGCGTCCGCGTTTACTGCGTGCCAGCTGTCTGTATTCTCTCTGTGTCCGCTTTCCGCCCTTCTCTCTGTCCCCGCCTGAATCGCGCCGCACGCTTTTTCTGCGAAAATAGCTGTACAAGTTTTATTTTATTGTATAACTTTACGCTACTTTCAACTGACTACTTTTGAACCACCCGAGAACCTCTATGCAACGCAATCATCGCTTACCGCAGAGCGCCGACGATATCTCCCGCTATTTTTCTGCGGCGGGTCTCCCTTCACAGCAGGAAATGCTGGGGCAAATCGTGGTAGATATTTTACGCGCCGGCCAGAACGTGAACCGTAAGTCTATCTGCACTAAACTGCTGCGCCGTCTTGAGCTGTCAGCCAGTCAGGAAGAAGAGCGCCTTTGCCGTGAACTGATTGGGTTGCTGTTTGGTCGTTAAGACGGCCAGTGACTGCCGTGACGGGACGGGGCATCGTTGCGAAGCCGTTGCGGCCTTTTCGCTGCTGCTGCTGGCATTATTGTTGCTGCTGTCGTTACTGTGACGTGACGGCCATACAGGCTTCCTTGCTTCAGCCCGTCGTCATTAATGGAGTTTATGCGCGAGGATACGGATAGCCTCTTCGCAGGTCTGTCGGGTCGTTTTACAGCTTGTCTGGAGACTTTGCTGGTGCAACGCACCAATAATTTCCTGCAGTGTGAGCGTTTTACCCGGCTGCAGGATGCCTGACACAACGCGCCCTAAAAGCGCGTGAATCTCTTCACCGATGTTTGCCCTGTCATGTTTCACGCATAATCCTCAAATTTTACTTTTTCTGTAACAGCAAAGTGTTTTAGAGAAGGCACACTGTGCCTGTGTCTGGCAGCCCGTGGGTGACCGGCCGCCCTGCATGGATGACATAAGGGAATATTTGCTTCCTAAATGAGCAAAGATTAATCCAGGATTTTCAGGGCCAGCGCAATCGTAGCCTGTTCATCGTGTACATCCGCCACCTTGCCGGTAACACGCATACCAAAGGCAATACGCAAAATCAGTCCTGCAGCCGTCTCCACATCCAGGTCGCGCCTGATGGAGCCATCATGCTGCCCTTCCTGCAAAAGTGACATCAGAAAGGCCTTATTGCGGAAGATAACCTGTGTAACCTGTTGTGACAGCTCCGCATCCAGCACCTGTAATTCAATAGCACTGCCTACGACCAGACAGCCGGTGCGCCCTTCCGTTGACCGGGAAGAATCCAGATAAAACTGGAGTAGTTCACTTAACTTTGCGCGGCCGGTCGAAAAGCGGGCCAGGCGTCCGCGCAGATCCTCGTTGCGGACCGTGATGTAACGCTGAAAAACCAGCAGGAACAACGATCGCTTGTCCTGAAACGCTTTGTAGATACTACCGACAGAAAGCTGCATTGCCTCACTCAAATCGTTAAGCGAGGCGGCATGATATCCTTTCTGCCGGAACACGATCATCGCCTGGTCCAGAGCCTGTTCGATATCAAATTCTCTGGGCCTGCCGCGTTCTTTTTGTTTATTCGCTGTGGATTGTTGGCTGCTCATGACGACCAGTTTGAGAGGCTGCATTTCCGACATTACCCGGAAACGATAGGCAGAACGATTGTATCTCAGGCACCGGGTGCAAGTACACCCGAATCCCACCCCGGCGCATCGTCTGCACAAAGTGCGGTGCAGGCGATGCCGTGGTGGGATAAAAAGCAGGCCGATCAGGCGTTGGCTTTAAGCAGCTCGTCTGCCGCCAGTTTACCGAGCGCGTTCGCCGCAAAGGGACTGTCGCCCGTCAGTACCCGGCGATCTTTATGCACGGTCCCTTTAATATCGCTGTTCACCAGCGTCAGTCCCATGGCCTGAAGTTTCTCCCCGAAGAACCAGGTTAACTGTCCCGGCATGTAGCCGATATCCGGTGTTTGTTTGTCGGTCGCATCGGGGAAGGCGCAAATTTTATAGCCATTAAGCGGATTGTCGCCTTTGTCCAGAGCAAGAAAGGCAGCCGGGCCATGGCACAGCGAAATCAGGTGACGATCGTTGGCCAGCGTCCAGCGGATCACCTCAGCGACAGCTTCACTTTCGGGCAGCCCTATCAGCGCGCCGTGACCGCCCGGAATAAAGACGCCTGCGTACTCTGACCGGGGCGTCAGTGACTGAACGACAGCGTTCAGCGTCAGCGGGGAACGAAACAGCGACAGGCAGTGATTGTAAAAGCCAATAACCACCTCATCCTGCTGGGGCATCGCCCAGTGTTCAAACTTCACCATCTGTCCGGACAACGTCGCCACATCAAACTGGAAACCGGCCTGATACAGGTGATACATCGGAAGCAGCGTCTCAATCGGATGGTTACCGGTGGAAAACAGGGTGTCGTTATCAAGCGGCAGATAGCGCTCGTCGGTGCAGATCACCAGGACCTTTTTATTCCCTGAATACGGCTGGGGATAGTCGGCATCACCGAGATCAGATGTGGGGCGGGTGAACTGGTCAATTGAGTAGGCAGAAGGAAAAAAGGCGTTATGTTCGGCCCGATCTGCCACCGGCGATTTACTGAGTTCTGACATGACAAAGCTCTCCTTAAGGGGATGGATACCTGTTTTAGCCTAGACCACAACGCCAGATTTAAACCGAGCGGCAGCCCAAACGGCCCCCTTATAAGAGCATTCTGTTGCTGTCATCCCTGCCCGCGCCTTACTTCACCACCGGCAGATCGCTGATGCGCGTGGTATAAGCCGGCGACAGCATTTCGCGCTTCATCGCCCAGCGCTTCTCTGTCCCCTGTCCGGCGAACCACATTTTCCCCTTGCCCGCTTTGTGGATCTGATCGATAACCT
Organism: Pantoea sp. PNA 03-3; assembly: GCF_003201175.1. NCBI lineage: Bacteria > Pseudomonadati > Pseudomonadota > Gammaproteobacteria > Enterobacterales > Erwiniaceae > Pantoea > Pantoea sp. PNA 03-3. The sequence goes on from NZ_QICO01000001.1 coordinate 585,922, forward strand.
GCATCAGATCGTTACGGCCCGGGTTGACCGGTCGCTCATCAAACAAATCCAACTGAGTCACGCCGTGGTCAAAGAAGTCGCTCAGGACAACGCCCGCTTTGATATAGCGGTGGCCCGCGATCCAGATGTAGTCCAGCATGTCGGTCGCCACCCGGATAATGTCGCGCGTATCGTGCGACGGCGTCAGTAACTGACCAGTGGCCTGATTACCGTAAAAGTTTTCACCAACGGCATGGGGGCTGGTGCGCAGAAACACCCCGATTTGTCGGCAGTACTGTTTTTCTTTCCGCAGTTTTTCGGCGGCACGTTCGGCATAGGTACAGACTGCCTCACGCACCTGTGCATAGTCTGAAAGACGGCTACTGAAAGAACGTGAGCACATGATCTGCTGTTTGGTGGGTTCGAGGGCTTCTAAATCCTGACAGGGTTCACCGCATAATTCTCTGACCGTGCGTTCCAGCACCACGCTGAAATTCTTACGAATCAGGCTGGGACGCTGACGCGCCAGGTCTGCGGCCGAGGTTATCCCCATCTCCTCAAGCCGCTGGCTGAGACGGCGGCCAACGCCCCAGATATCCTTGACCGACACCTTCGCCAGCAGTTTTTGCTGGCGCACCGGATCGGACAGATCGACCACACCGTTGGTGTAGCCCGCCCATTTTTTGGCCGCAAAATTCGCCAGCTTCGCCAGCGTCTTGGTAGGGGCAATCCCGACACAGACGTTAAGATGAATTTCTTTTTTGATGCGTTTTTTAATCTGGTGCCCCAGGGTATCAAGCGACATGCAGTGGCTGACGCCGGTTAAATCCAGAAAGGCCTCATCAATCGAATAAATTTCTACCGACGGGGCCATTTCCTCCAGTAGCGTCATGACCCGGGTGCTCATATCCGCATACAGCGCATAGTTAGAGCTAAAGACCTGCACGTTATGGCGGGCAATGATTTCTCTCATTTTAAAAAACGGCACGGCCATGGTGACGCCAAGGGCTTTGGCCTCGGCATTACGCGCAATCACACAGCCATCGTTGTTAGAGAGCACAATAATGGGCTTGCCCTTGAGATCCGGTCGAAACACCGTTTCACAGGAGGCATAAAAATTGTTCACATCGACCAGCGCAAACATGATTAATAAACCGACTTGATCACATAGGTCACAACGCCAAACACTTCGAGCGCGTCTTCTGTGCTAATCACAATGGGTTTGAACTGACGGTTCATTGGCATCAGTTGCAGGCAGGGCTGAAGCTGAAGCCGCTTGACGGTAAATTCGCCCTCAATCGCGGCCACCACAATATCGCCATGAGAAGCCACCAGTGCGCTGTCCACCACCAGCATATCGCCGTCGTTAATGCCCGCTCCGGACATCGATTCTCCACTGACGCGCACAAAGTATGTCGAACTGGGATGCTGAACGATGAGCTTGTTCAAATCAATCCGCTGCTCAACGTAGTCCTGCGCCGGAGACGGAAAACCGCACGGCACCCGCTCGACAAACAGCGGTAATTGCAAAGGCGTGCTCACTTTTGCTGGCCTGATAAATTCCATATTCACCTCTCACGCCAAATTACTGTATATAATTACAGTAATCGCGATCCGCCAGTGCGATCAAGCGAAACCGGAGAGGTTTATGTAAAACAGTTGATGTGGATGGATATTTTTTTCTGCCCTTTTCACCGCCTTATGACAGGCCTGTGCAGCCATTAACCGTACCGGTTGTTTTTTCGCCGGCGCATGCAGAATTCTTCTCTTCGCTGAACGGATGTTTAAAAAGCACGGAACGCTGCCCGTTAGCGGCGCGTATTTATTCGCCGCACAACCCGGGCGGAAATAATGCTGACAGCGTTAGCAACATCAATCGGCTAAGCGTACAAGCGGCGCGCAGACGATAACGGAAATAAACAACCGCCTGACCGTGCATAGTGATAAAAATAGCCCTAAGCAAGTCCGAAAAAGGCGTCAAAATAGCAGGCGATAAACGGGGTCTGATTTGCCAGCGCTGTTTCACGCTGCACGCTCGCCCTTTATGACGGGAAAATCACTACAGCCAATCTTTTTTGCAAAAATGAAGACAGGATCGCCAGATACAACGTTCATCTTTTGTGATGTGAACGTGTCTCATCCGGATTAAAAATAATAATAATCATATATTTAAAAAAATAAGATAACGTGAAATGATTTATACTGTGATATCCAACACGTTTGCCTATCATGCCTGCATTACCGCCGAACACGGCTATCACCATGGCATTGAAAAAAGCATTGAGAGGCAGAATAAAAATGGAATTGAAAAGTACACAGGGAAAAAAGGTCTATTTAACCGAGCAGGAACTTTCTTTAAGCTGGCTTTTTATGACCGGTATGACGGTTAACCAGATCGCGTACCAGATGGCTTCACCTGTACACGTCATCTATTATCTTAAGCAAAAAATCATGCAGAAAGTAGGCGTGAGAAATAACAGTGAGTTTATCCTCTGGCTGATTCATCTCAGAAAATAAAAAACGTCGCGCTGTTTTGCCCGCATGGCAGGATAATACGTTGCCTCCGCCCGCGTGATGAATACGCACAATGTCCGCGCAGGCATCATCGGTTAACCCTGCGCCGTCATCATGCCGGGATAACGTCACCGCGCGCCTGACTCGCCCTGCGCTTTCCGCCGGCAACCGTAACCTGATCGGCGTGTGGGGCGCATGGGCTTGTGACCGATCCGGTTAGCCATTTACCTGCTGCCTTATCCATTCGCGAAATATCTCCATCGATGGCGTCAGCGTTTTTGATCGCAGCCAGGTTAACCAGTAGCCACCGACATCAATCTCAATGTCAAAAGGCCGCACCAGGATGCCCGCCTCCAGCTCCCGCTGAAACATGCAGACCGGCACCAGCGCGACACCGCCCGTCTGAACCGCTGCCTCGACCATCAGCCGCGAGGAGTCGAAAACCGGACCAGTCATTCTGGGGGGCGTGATATTTGCCGCAGTGAACCAGTTGCCCCACTCATCCGCGCGATAAGAACGCAGCAGCGTTTCCCGTAACAGATCGCCGGGCTGCTGCAGCCGACGGGCGATATCCGGCCGGCAAAGCGCAGTCAGCGGTGCGGTAAACAGCGGTTCGTTGTGCGTTGCAGACCAGGCCCCCGTTCCAAAGCGAATGGCATAATCGATGCCTTCGCCCGCCAGATTCACGACGTTATTATGGGTGCGCACGTTCACTTCCAGCGCAGGATGCTGCTGATGAAAGGCATCCAGACGCGGCAGCAGCCAGCCCAGCGCAAAGGTCCCGACACAGGCGAGGGTCATCACTTCGCGGTATTCACCCCCTTCAAACCGGCGCCAGGCTTTTTCAAGCTGGGTGAACGCCTCGGACACCTCGGCAAACAGCAGCCGGGACTCGTCCGTCATCTCCAGTCCACGCGGTAAGCGCCGAAATAACGTCACGCCCAGCCGCTCTTCAAGTAGCCTGACCTGCTGGCTCACGGCCGCCTGCGAGACGAAAAGTGCCATACCTGCGTGAGTAAAATTCAGGTACCGGGCCGAAGCATAAAAGGCCCGGAGTGCATTAAGCGGAACATCATTTTTCATTGTTAACCCCAGAAATTCTTTTGGCTCCTCTCAAATTATCTCGCTTGTCGATAATTTGAAATCCCTTACTCTTTCCCTCGTCGCACTTTTGACAGGCGATATGTCCCGCAATAACGCGACCTTCGTGTCATAACGGGGGCATCAGGTGGCAGAAACTGACATAAGTTTCACGAGGGGCGCATTTCACACGTTTCGCTCAGTACGCGCCGCTTCCTGAGGCGGTGAGGTGCCGGGTATGTCTGAATGCAGATACACATTAACGGAGGTTTATATGGCTACGGCTCCCCGGCTGCGCATCTGTGCAGCGGCAACCCTACTGGCGCTGGCGGTCCCTTTTATCGCCGAGGCCCATTTCAATGACGCATTGTTAGCGCAACCTGTCCGGCAGCTGGAACACGCCGCAGGCGGACGCTTAGGCGTGGCGGCGATCGACACCGGTGATGGTTCTGTTTTTACTTATCGTGGTAACGAACGTTTTCCCCTTTGCAGCACCAGTAAAGTCTTTACGGTGGCGGCCATTCTGAAGAAAGCGGAAACCGCACAAGGCCTGCTGAATGAAAACATCGCGATTCGTCACGCCGACCTGGTGAATTACAACCCCGTGACCGAAAAACAGGTGGGCGGCACGATGACCGTGGCAGAACTCAGTGCGGCGGCCTTGCAGTACAGCGACAACGCGGCGATGAATAAACTGCTGACGCACCTTGGCGGGCCGCATGCCGTGACCGCCTTCGCCCGCAGCATCGGCGATAACACGTTTCGTCTCGATCGAACCGAGCCCACGCTTAATACCGCTATTCCGGGTGATACACGTGATACAACGTCACCGACAGCGATGGCGCAGAGCCTGCAAAAACTGGTTTTAGGCACGGCGCTGGCACCTGCTCAACGCCAGCAGTTAGCCGACTGGATGAAGGGCAATACAACCGGCACCTACAGCATACGTGCGGGTCTGCCTGCTGACTGGGTGGTCGCGGATAAAACCGGCAGCGGTGATTACGGCACCACCAACGACATCGCCGTGATCTGGCCACCGCATCATGCCCCGCTGGTGCTGGTGACCTACTACACGCAGACCGACAAACACGCGGCCTCGCGTAAGGATGTGCTGGCCAGCGCCGCAAAAATTATCGCCTCAGGTTATGAAAACTAAGCGACCGTAACGGCGTTAACACGTGATATGGCCTGTCTGTACGGGCTGTATCACGCCGCTGAAAAGGTTTGTCAGGTCAATAAACCCGTTGACAGGCATCCGTCACTCCCCTAAATTGAGCGCTTGCTCAAGTCACCGGTTTACCGCCAGCACGCCTGCCTGAGCACAGGCGACTGGCCGGGATTACGCCGTGCATACCCACGTTATTTAACCGACAGGAAATAACCTATGAGGCTGGCTTATCATGCAATCCTTCGCCCCCGTAACGGAAGACTGACCGCCCTGCTGCTTGCCTTAAGCCTGGTGCCCGGCGCGGTGCTGGCTGTCCCGCCGCCGCTGAACATCGCCGTTTATCGCGGCGCGGCAGGATGTGACGGCTGTTCGGAAATGGTGGTGAAATCGCTCCACGGCCTCACCCGGCCGGTTAGCACAACGTACATCGGCGAGCATGAAACGCTCAGGCTGACGGCACAGAACCTGCGTCAGTTTGATCTCTATATTCAGCCTGGCGGCGGTCAGGATATTCCCGCGGCTTATGCCGCACTGGGAGAGGAAGGCGTCCGGGCTATTCGACAGTTTGTTCGCAGCGGCAAGGGGTTTCTGGGCCTTTGCATGGGGGCCTACCTGGCAGACAGTCAGTGGCTGGGGCTGATTAGCTCACCGCTGGAATCGGAAGTGGGCCGTCCAGGCTCGGGCATTGCTGATGAGGGCGATTACACGATTCGCATTGACTGGCAGCGTCAGCCAACGCGGTTCTATTATCAGGACGGTCCGTACCTTGAGGGCAATCAAGCCCGGGATGGTTTTACCCCTCTGGCCTTTTACCGGAATGGTGACGTCGCTATCGCCCACTATACGTATGGAAAAGGCACGGTTGTGTTAACCGGACCGCATCCGGAAGCCGACGAGAGCTGGATGGGCCAGGCAGACGGCGGTAAAGACGGCGTTGACACCACGCCCCAGGCAAAAATGTCCCGCCTGTTGGCCGGGTTTGATAACACCCGCCGCGTGCCTTAAGCCCGCACTGCGTGAGTGTCCGTGGCCGGGCGGCGTGGTCCTGTCGTGGCGGTACCGCTTTTCCTGTACGCGATGTGAGCGGCATCCGGATCGCTGCGTAGCTGTCTGTCGTGAATATAACCGGGAGAATCCGGCTGGCGGACAGCTGACGCTCACGTTCCTTAATCCGCCCTGCGCCCGCCAGGTCGCCGTGCCTGACGGCTGGCACGTGAAGGCAATCAGCGTCGCGCATCCCGTCAGGCAGGGAGATTACACGGTGCTGTCGGCCTCCAGCGCATCCTGAATCGCATCCGCCAGATTGGCAATTTCGTTTGCCACGGCCTGCAAATCCCAGGCTGCTTTAGAGCCATTCGCTGACGTCGAGGCGCTGACTGACTCTTTTGCCACTGCCAGCGCCGCCGCAACGGCGACCGTACGTTTGTGTTGTTCCTGCGTCATGCCCGCGGGCGGCAGTGAAAAATAGTCGTTAACCATTATCATGTCCTTGTGATTCAAGAGGCGTAAACCTTAACGCCCTGCGCGTTCATAAGAAAGTAAATTATGACCACGGTTCCCGACAGATTCACACGGCGCTTCCAGGCAACGCGCCCGCCCCGGCCTGTTTGCAGAGTTCACCTGCCAGACGCGGTTCCCCGTCTGCGCTCAGGGGTTATTAGCCTGCTATGTCGACGTTGCCGCCAGGGAGGACGCTGCCGCACACAGCACGCGTGACAGTGATCCGTTCCCGCGTCGCCTGTACAACCCGGCCCGCTCAGAAAAGCCATCTTGTACAAGGTTGTACAACTTTCCAAAGAGGCGCCGCGCAGAGGGCACCCTCAATAATCCCTTAAAAATCAACAGCAAATGTTAATGCTTTTAGATTTTATGTTGCAATAAGCGCCGAAAAGTCATCCGACCACTTAAAATTTTATACAAAAAATTGTACAAACTTGGTTTTTTTGTATAACTTTACGGCGTGATGTTAAGTCACTTGTAACGAAAGGTGCTTTGCACCGCATCTGAAGGTGAGTGGATTTCCACCTTCAGATGCAAAATTTTTCTTTCTAACGATTTTGAGGCCATGATGCAAACGACAACGAATACTGAGTCTCAGATTTCAGACTATTTCATGAACGCGGGTGCCCATTTCACCAGCGAAAAAGATGTGATTGCCGAAACCTGGTCAGAGCTTGCTGCCTATAAGACTCACGTTTCTGAAAAAGACATCGTGCTGGGTTTGATCCACAAACTCGAATGTGAAACCGATGTGACCATGCAGGATATCTATCGTCAGGCCCTGGAGATTGTGCTTCAGCGTACGCCGGGCGATGTCCGTTTTTGATAAGTTGTGATGAAACGCTAATTAGCATGGATGCTTTGCCTTCCCTAAAAATTCGCCCCTGATTCAGGGGCTTTTTTTTTATTTTTTTTCAGCTTACCTCGCCTCTCCTTTCGCGGTAAATCAACAGGTTAAACGCAGCGGCGATGAAGAAAACCTACCTCGCTGCGCTTTATTTCTCTGGCATTCATGACCAGGCTTTTGGCTGTTGATCGATTCCTCACTAACCAGGAGATAACCATGTTTCATCACTCATCAAAGCTGCAGTACCCCGTGCGAGTAGAGAAACCCGATCCTGAATTCGCCATGTTACTCCAGCAAGCCATTGGTGGCGTGGAAGGCGAAATACGTGTGGCAATGCAGTACTTCTTCCAGGCCATGGGCGCACGCGGCGATGCGCGAATCAAAGATCTTCTTATCTCTACGGCAACTGAAGAACTGAGCCATATTGAGATGCTGGGCCATGCGGTGGCCCTCAACCTGGAGGGCGCGCCCCTTTCTTATCAGGAAGCCTCGGCAAAAGATCCCGTGGTGAATGCGATTCTCGGCGGAATGAATCCCCGTCATATCCTGTCATCAGGGCTGGCTGCCCTGCCGGTGAATGCGAACGGCATGCCTTTTGACATGAGCCATATTTACGCGTCCGGCAATGTGGCGGCCGATATGCTGGCAAACGTGACGGCTGAAGCCACAGGCCGGGTACTGGCGACGCGCCTGTACAATCTGACTGAGGATAAAGGCATGAAGGATTTCCTGTCTTTCCTGATTGCCCGCGACACGATGCACCAGCAGCAGTGGCTGGCGGTAATCGAAGATTTAGGCGGCCTGGATGCGTCGCTGCCCATCCCGGACAGTTTCCCACAGGAAGGGGAAGCGCAGGAACATGCTTACTACTGCCTGAATACCTCACTGGATAAACCGTTGCCGAAAGGCCGCTGGAGTGAAGGCCCTTCCTTCGACGGTCGCGGTGAGTTTAGCGCGAAAGAGCAGCCGGATATTTTAGGAGAAGAGCCGCTGCTGGGGAATGCCCGCCCCGGTTCCGGTGCTCAGCAGGCACAAATCGAAGGTGGCGTTCCGCCACTGAAAAAGGGATTGTGATGATCTGAAGGGCCACCGGCCCTTCTTTTTTTGCCCGCCGGTCCTGTCAGGCCACCAGCCTGTGACTTTTTGCCTGCGTGTAAAGCGTTTCTCTGGCCAGGTTCTTCATTTTCACTTCGCACATAATGTCGAAATCGCTATACGACAATGCCCAGTCATTGAGCGTCGCGTTGAAATAATAATCGGAGTGCGCCCGCAGTTTGGTTTTTGGCACCGCCAGTTGCTGCTGATCGGGGAACCCCTTCTCAGGGATAAGGCCCTCCTGCGAAATGGAATAGTGCAATACTGGCCGTACCCCACGCCAGGACTCTGTAATTTGGGCAATACGAACATCATCGGCCTGAATAAACTGATTCTCTTTCACCCAGTGATGATGAATGTCTAACACGACGGGACACAATGCACGGGCCTGAAGCACGTCGTCCAGCGAACAGGATATCTCATCATTTTCTACCGTCAGCATCAGGCGGGCTTCGGGACTGAGACGGTGAAAGGCCTGTTTAAACCCGTCAAAACCCCGTTTGCCATTCATATGGATGTTGATTTTAAAATCCTGAAAGGTTTTGCCGTAGCCCATCAGGCAGGCGCACAGGGCGTGGTATTCCACATCTTCCAGCGCGCGGGTTACTACATCGGGATTGTCTGACGCCAGCACGCTGTACTGTCCCGGATGGAATGACAGACGAATGTTATGCCGTCTGGCCAGTTCACCGCAGCGGGCAAAAAGCGGATACAGTTCCGGCAAAAAACGGGCAAACAGGGGTTTTGCTTCTGGCACGGTGTACAGCGGCAGTAAATCGCTACCAATGCGCATCATTCTTAACGCGTCAGGCTGTGTCGCTATCGCCTCCAGCGTTAAATACAGATTCTGCAAATTAGTTTGCGCGATCTCATAAAGCAGTGCGCCGCCCTGCGCCTTATCCAGGCTGAGAAAACGTGTCCGGGTGGTGGCGCGAAAGGGAAAGAACTGCTTGCCGTCCGCATTTAAGTACTTGCATGCAAAGCCTAATTTCATAGTCACTCCTGAAAGGTATTCAGAAAGTGTAACAGCTAATTTTTAACTCGCCATTTTGGGCAATTTTATCAATAGGTTAATGACCATCTTTCCAGGTAATGCTTCATTAAACCCATTCTGACAGTGGGTGAACGATAAGCGTCACTCATCCCGTCACAGCCGCTCACCCGTAACAGAATATTACTTACTGATTTTTCGGGAAATAATTTACGGAAGCCGCAAAAAGTCTGCGCGTGCAGAGTGGCATAATTTCCTGTAACAACTAAAATGACAGTGTGACTAGCTAGTCCTTTTTATCTTACGGAACACTGATATGAGGTCTGACTATGACACAACAGAAATACAGAGGTGGAGCCGGAAATTTTGCTAACGATCCTGATCGCGCCAGTGAAGCTGGCAGTGCAGGAGGCAAAGCCAGCGGAGGTAATTTCAGAAACGATCCTGAAAGAGCCAGGGAGGCCGGTCGGAAAGGCGGCAAAACCAGCCGACGCACGTCTAAGTAGTTCTGAGTAAGGCGCCTTGAGGAAGGACGACGCCATGGACTGGCACTTTTTCTCTGTCAGTTCCCCCTTTTATCCGCTCTGCACACTATCACCGGCTCTGCTTTGTCTTTTGTCTGACTCAATCACTTCGCCCTTTATCTTAATAAGCGCAGCGGTATAACGCTATGCGTAAAATACCGTATCGCCAGCAAAGTGCGTTAATCACGAGAGGTGACCTGTTTCAGAAAATACCGCATGAAAAATAAACGTGCGACGATTGCCCGGCCCTTCCCCGTCTTTACAGAAAACAATCAAACAAATGAAAAACAACGAAAAAATATCCAAAATTTGCTATTTAATTTCGCTAATAAATTATTTCCGCCTGTGCTTTGCTGAAAATAAAAAAACAGGCATCACACACCGTGCGATATTTAAGCGCACCGGTTAAACAGAATATTTTCAGGCGTAATCGGTGAGGTGTTCTATATTTACAGCCACCTCACGTCGTATAAAAAAAGCTGGAGCAATGTGTCATGTCGAATGAGAAATCTACTACGCCCCTGAATCACCGTGCCCCAACCACCGGCCCCGAATCCTCACAGCCCGGCCTGGGATCATTAGCCCCCAAAGACGGTTCACATCAGCCTCCTGCCGAACCCACACCACCGGGGAAACAACCAACGGCGCCCGGCAGCCTTAAAGCCCCTGAGACGCGTAATGCAAAGCTGGATCAGCTGGAGGTGAACCGCAAAGGCGGCACAGGCAGCGCGCTGACCACCAACCAGGGCACCCGTATTGCAGACGACCAGAACTCATTGCGCGCCGGATCACGCGGTCCGACGCTGCTTGAAGATTTTATTATGCGGGAGAAGATCACCCATTTTGATCATGAACGCATCCCTGAGCGCATCGTCCATGCGCGCGGCTCGGCCGCGCATGGTTACTTCCAGCCTTACTGCTCGCTGAAGGACGTGACCAAAGCCCATTTTCTGAGCGAGCCTGAGCAGATCACGCCGGTTTTTGTGCGCTTCTCAACCGTTCAGGGCGGTGCCGGTTCGGCGGATACCGTGCGTGATATTCGTGGCTTTGCCACCAAGTTCTATACCGAGGAAGGCGTTTTTGATTTAGTGGGCAACAATACGCCCGTCTTTTTTATTCAGGATGCGCATAAGTTCCCGGACTTTGTGCATGCGGTGAAACCCGAACCGCACAATGAGATCCCTCAGGGCCAGAGTGCGCACGACACATTCTGGGATTATGTCTCGCTGCAGCCCGAAACCCTGCACAACGTTATGTGGGCGATGTCCGACCGCGGTATCCCACGCAGCTACCGCACGATGGAAGGCTTCGGCATTCATACGTTCCGCCTGATCAACGACGAAGGTAAAGCCACGTTTGTGCGTTTCCACTGGAAACCGCTGGCCGGTAAAGCCTCATTGCTGTGGGACGAATCTCAGAAGCTGACAGGCCGCGATCCCGACTTCCACCGTCGCGATCTGTGGGAAGCGATTGAAGCGGGTGATTTCCCTGAGTTTGAGCTTGGCCTGCAGATGATTCCGGAAGAGGATGAGTTTAAGTTTGACTTTGATATTCTGGACGCCACCAAACTGATTCCTGAAGCGCTGGTGCCTGTGGTGCGCGTCGGCAAAATGGTGCTGAACCGCAACCCGGACAACTTCTTCGCCGAAACCGAGCAGGTCGCCTTCCATCCCGGTCACATCGTTCCCGGCCTGGATTTCACCAACGATCCCCTGCTTCAGGGCCGTCTGTTCTCCTACACCGATACGCAAATCAGCCGTCTTGGCGGGCCTAACTTCCATGAAATTCCGATTAACCGCCCGGTTTGCCCTTACCACAATTTTCAGCGTCAGGGCATGCACCGGATGGACATTGATACCAATCCGGCCAACTACGAGCCGAACTCGATCAATGACAACTGGCCACGGGAAACCCCACCGGCGGCAAAAGGTGGCGGCTTTGAAAGCTATCAGGAGCGCATTGAAGGACATAAAGTGCGCGAACGCAGCCCTTCATTCGGCGAATACTATTCACAGCCGCGACTGTTCTGGAACAGCCAGACTGCCATCGAACAGCAACATATTATTGGCGCGTATTCGTTTGAACTGAGTAAAGTGGCTCGCCCTTACATTCGTGAGCGCGTGCTCGATCATCTGCTGCGCATTGACGTCACGCTGGCGCAGGGCGTTGCCGCCAATCTGGGGATTGCGCTCAGCGACGACCAGTTGAATACCGCCGCGCCAAAAGAGGTTAACGGCCTGCAAAAGGATGACAGCCTGAGCCTGTACGCGATCCCGGATGGGGATATCAAAGGCCGCCAGGTGGCGCTGTTAGTCAGCGAGGGCGTTAACGCCGATGATGTGCTGCATATCCTGCAACACCTGAAAACGGCCGGCGTGCATACGAAACTGCTGGCGGCGCACATGGGCCAGGTCAGTGCCGACGATGGATCACAGTTACCCATCGATGCCACCTTTAACGGCCTGCCTTCCCTTACGTTCGACGCCGTGATCGTCCCCAATGGCAACATGGATGCGCTGCTGAAAAGTGGTGATGCACGCTACTTCCTGCTGGAAGCGTACAAGCACCTGAAAGTCATTGGTCTGAGTGGGGAAGCGCGTCGCTTTAAAGCGCAGTTTGACCTGGATGAGAATCAGCAGGAAGACGGCATCGTGGAAGCCGACAATGCTGAAATCGCGCTGATGAATGATTTCACGGCGGCCATGGCCGAACACCGTGTCTGGTCACGTAGCCAAAAGGCGGAAACCATCCCGGCCTGATGGCGCGTCAGCCAGGCTCTCGGGTCTGGCTGACGTTATCGTGACAACGTCACATAAATTCACCTGTTTGACCGCGAAACCGCTGTTTACGGCGGTTTTTTTGTGCATAACGGCACAGGGTTTTATCTGATTTTCCATAAAATTCAGCGAAAGCCAGGGCGGGCCCGATGGCGGTGCGTATCAGCCTCGCTGAGGAATAAATCGTGTACAAAGGCGGGCACGCGCAGTAAATGCGGCAACGTAGTCTATGATTAGGGCTTAAGCATGGTGTGAAACAGACGCTGCCTGGCGTCTGAAGCGGTATGACACATAACACTTTCTGAATAGTAACGCAGGCAGAGGTGATGAAGGCGTTCCCCTCTCCTGGGTGCCTGATCTCGTTAACAACATTTTCAACCCGTACCCTCGGCTGACCGATAGCGTGAGGGTGCTTATTGCGTACTTTCTGATTAAAGAGGCAACGGAATGGGATCGACAGCATTTTGTAAGAGTTGGGGGGCGGAGTTTCTGGCCGACGGGAGCGTGCGTTTCCGCGTTTGGGCGACCGGCCAGCAGCAGGTCACGCTGCGACTGGACGGTCAGGATAGTGCCATGACACCCGCCGAAGACGGCTGGTTTGAATATCATGCCAGCGGCATTCAGGCGGGCGCAGCGTACAACTTTGTGCTGAACGATGGCACCGTTATCCCCGATCCCGCCTCACGCGCGCAGCAGGATGATGTCAGTGGACCGTCGCTGGTTATCGATCCGACACACTATCGCTGGCAGAACACCGACTGGCGTGGTCGTCCGTGGCAGGAAAGCGTGGTCTATGAAATGCATATCGGCACGTTTACGGAAGAAGGTACTTTCCAGGCCGCAATTAAAAAACTGCCTTATCTGGCTGAGACCGGCATCACCATGATTGAGGTGTTGCCGGTCTCGCAGTTTGGCGGCCAGCGCGGATGGGGCTACGATGGCGTGCTGCTTTACGCACCGCATGCCGCCTACGGTTCGCCCGACGATTTCAAAGCGTTTATTGATGCCGCGCATGGCTATGGCATTGCAGTTGTACTCGACATCGTGCTTAACCACTTTGGTCCGGACGGAAATTATTTGCCGCTGCTGTCACCCGACTTCTTTCACAAAGATCGCATGACGCCGTGGGGCGCGGGTATTGCCTATGATGTTGACGCCGTTCGCCGCTATATCGCGGAAGCGCCCCTTTTCTGGCTGCAGGAGTATTGTCTGGACGGCCTGCGTTTTGATGCCATCGATCAGATTGAGGATATCGCTGACAAACATGTGCTAACGGAGATTGCTGAGCGGATCCGGGCGGACATTCCTGACCGCCAGATTCACCTCACCACCGAAGATTGCCGTAACGTCATTTTCCTGCACCCCAGGACGGAAAACGGCGGCGTGCCGCTGTTTACGGCGGAGTGGAATGACGACTTCCATAATGCCGTGCATGTCTTCGCCACCGGTGAAACGCACGCTTACTACAAAGACTTTGCCGATCAGCCTGAAAAACGCGTGGCGCGCGCGCTGGCCGAGGGCTTTGTCTATCAGGGTGAGGTGTCCGTTCAGTCCGGTGAGAAACGCGGTGTAGACAGCACGGGACAGCCGCCTGTGGCCTTTGTTGATTTTATTCAGAACCACGACCAGGTGGGCAACCGTGCGCAGGGCGAAAGGCTGATTTCGCTGGCCGGCGCTGAACGTACACAGGTGCTACTGGCGACATTACTGTTATCACCGCATATCCCGCTGCTGTTTATGGGGGAAGAGTATGGCGAAACCCACCCTTTCCTGTTCTTTACCGATTTTCATGGCGATCTGGCTAAAGCCGTGCGTGAAGGCCGGGCAAAAGAGTTTGAAGGCCATGCCGGTCATGAGGGCGAAAGCGTGCCCGATCCAAACGACGAAGCGACGTTTGTGCGTTCAAAGCTGGACTGGCGCAAGCTGGAAAGTGAGGAAGGCCAACGCTGGCTGACGCTGACCCGGTCACTGCTGGCAATCCGACAGCAGTCCATTGTCCCGCTGCTGGCCACCGCAGGCGGTCACAGCGGTCAGGTGCTGGCGACCGCCGAGGGCTTTGTTGCCGTGAGCTGGACCTTCCCTGCGGGGACACTGTCCATGGCGCTGAACATAGGTGAGCAGGCCCAGCCGCTGCCTGAAATGCCCGGTGAAACCCTCTTTGCCTGGCCGAAAGCGGCCGATCGGTTGCCCCAACATTCCATCGTGGTTCGTCTGGCTGCGGGAGACAGCAAATGAGTATTCCAACCGCTACCTACCGTATTCAGTTTCGTAACGGCATGACGTTTGATCGTGCTGCGGCGCTGGTGCCCTATCTGAAAGACCTGGGCATCAGCCATCTTTATGCCTCGCCCATTTTTACCGCTACAAAGGGATCCACCCACGGCTACGATGTCACCGACGTCAACGCGATCGATCCGGCGATTGGCGGTCGTGCGGGCTTTGATCGTCTGGTCAGCGCCCTGAAAGCCGCCGGACTGGGATTGATTATTGATATCGTACCCAACCACATGGCGGCCTCGCTGGAAAATGGCTGGTGGCGCGACGTCCTTGAGCATGGTCAGGACAGCCGCTATGCACGTTACTTTGATATTGACTGGTCACGGCGCTTAACGCTGCCGTTCCTGGGCGACGATATCGATACCGTGCTGGAAAATGGCGAGCTCAGCGTGAAGCGCGATCCCGATACAGGCAAGCCCGCGCTGGCCTATTTCGAAAGCTATTATCCGCTGACCCCGGCAAGCTGGGAGGGCCGAGAAGCGGCGGTGCTCCAGCTCAGCGGCAAAGGCGACCTGGCGGCACTGCATGAGCAGCAGCCCTGGCGGCTGATGTCGTGGCGCGATGCTGCACACGACCTCTCCTATCGTCGCTTTTTCGAGGTCACCGGTTTAGTGGGCGTGCGGGTGGAAGATCCGGCGGTGTTCGAAGATGCGCACCGGCTTATTCTGAGCCTCGTACACAGCGGTGCGGTTGACGGGCTGCGCATTGACCACGTTGACGGGCTGGCCGATCCCAAAGGCTATCTGGAGCAGCTCCGCCAGGCCGCCGGGCCAGATTGTTATCTCACCGTTGAGAAAATCCTGGGCGCCGGAGAACACCTTCCGGCCGACTGGCCCATCTCAGGCACCACGGGCTATGAATTTATCAGCGCGTTGTCTCATGTGCTGGTGGATAATAAAACGCTTGGATCACTGCGTCAGGCCTGGGAAGACGTCAGCGGCGCTGACGTGCAGATGGAAGAGGAACTGCGTAAAGCGAAATGCCTGATGGCAGACCGTAACTTTGCCGGCGAGTTTTCACGTCTGCTGCAGCTGGCCACGGCTATTGCCGAAGATGAACACGTCGCCGTGCGCCCGGACGATCTGCGCAACGCGCTGCGTGAGCTGCTGGTGGCGTTTCCGGTTTATCGTACCTATGGCAATACGCAGGGCCTGACCGCCGATGACCAGCAACGGTTGCAGGCGGTCGCCGCAGACGTCAAGGCATCAGCCCATGCACCGGACAGCCACGCGCTGGATTTCCTGCTGCGCATTATGCAGGGTGATGTGGCGCATGCGGTGACCGGGCAGGCAGACAGCTTCCGTACACGTTTCCAGCAACTGACCGGCCCGCTGATGGCGAAATCCATCGAAGACACGCTGTTTTATCGTCAAAACATGGCGCTGGCGTTGAATGAAGTGGGCGCAGAACCGCTGCAGGCGCAGTTTACACCGGCGCAGTTTCATGAGGAAATGCAGGACCGCCTTGCGCGCCAGCCCGATGCTCTTTCCGCCAGTTCAACCCATGATACCAAGCGTGGCGAAGATGCCCGTGCCCGTCTCTATACCCTGACAGAAGCACCGCAGAAGTGGGCAGCCTGTGTCGCGCGCTGGCGTGAGCTGAATCGCCCGGCGATCCGCTCGCTTGCGGAGGGTCCGGCACCCGAAGCCACCGTGGAATGGCTACTCTTTCAGGCACTGGCGGGCGTCTGGCCGCCGACGTTGCAACCGGATGATCGGGCCGGACTGGCCGCCCTGGCCGAGCGCTTTGCCGGCTACGTTGAAAAAGCCCTGCGTGAAGCCAAGCTGCGTACCGACTGGACGGAAAACAATACGGATTACGAACAGGCGGTACTGGATTACGCTCATCATCTGCTCTCCCCTGATAATCAGGCTTTTCTGCAGGATTTTGTCGCCGCATTACAGCCGTTTATTCAGGCCGGGCTGATAAACAGTCTGAGCCAGCGAATCATCAAACTTACCGCACCCGGCGTGCCGGATATTTATCAGGGAAGCGAAGCGCTTGACTTCAGCCTGGTCGATCCGGACAACCGGCGTGAGCCCGATTACGCGGCGCTGGACAAGATGCTGCATGCTGGCATCACCGCGCTGCCCGATACGCCTGAGGGCTGGCTCAGTGGTCACGTGAACCAGTATGCCACGCAGGCCTTGCTGAACGCCCGGCAGTCGCACCCCGCGCTGTTTGCCCGGGGCGCGTACCTGCCGCTGACGGCACAGGGCGCCCATGAGGACGCGCTGCTGGCGTTTGCCCGCACGCAGGGTGACGAGGCGATTATCGTGATTACGCCGCGATTGATTTTTAACACGCTACAGACGCTGACGTCCCCACCTGCCGGACGCTGGGATGACACCGCGATCCCGCTGCCTGAGGCGCTGGCGCATCGACGCTACCGCGATCTGCTGAGCGGTGAGGAAATCACCCTGACCGACCATATTGCGCTGGACAGATTAAATAACTTTTGGGCACTGGCACTGTTAGCTTGCTAGAAACAGGCTGGTACAAGGACTAAAACGCCGTTACTGGGTTCGTTAATTGAGAGGGACAGATGTCAAATCATCGTTTTGAAATTACGTCGGGATCGGCCCATCAGCTTGGGGCAAATTATGATGGGCAAGGCGTCAACTTTGCGCTGTTTTCTGCGCATGCAGAACGCGTAGAGCTGTGTCTTTATGATCCCAGCGGCAAGCAGGAGATCGCCCGTCTGGAGCTGCCAGAGTTTACGCATGAGATCTGGCACGGTTACGTGCCGGGTTTACAGCCAGGTGCGCTTTATGGCTACCGGGTGTATGGCCCTTACGACCCGGAAAACGGTCACCGCTTCAACCCTAACAAATTACTCGTCGATCCGTATGCGCGCGAACTGGCCGGAGATATCGCCTGGAATGAGGCGCACTTCGCATATGATTTGTATCACGACGATAAAGATTTGACGTTTGACGATCGCGACAGTGCGCCTTTTACGCCGAAATGTCGCGTCATCGATCCGAACGAATTTGACTGGCAGGATCAGAACCGGCCGCAGATTCCCTGGTCAGAAACCATCGTTTATGAAACCCATGTGAAAGGCTTCACCCAACTGAACATGGCGTTACCTCCGGAGATGCGCGGCACCTACGATGGCATGAGCCATCAGTCGACGGTGGGCTATATCAAAAGTCTGGGCATTACGTCAGTAGAGTTGCTGCCGGTGCACTGGTTTCCCGACGATCAACACCTGCTGGATAAAGGGCTGAAAAACTTCTGGGGCTATAACTCACTGAACTTTTTTGCCCCGGCCACACGTTATTTCGGCCCGCGTGGAATTCAGGGATTCCGCGATATGGTGCGCGCCTTCCATGATGCCGGTATCGAAGTGATTCTGGACGTGGTTTATAACCACACGGCCGAGGGCAATGAGCTCGGTCCAACCCTGTCGTTTAAGGGCATCGATAACTTCTCCTACTACCGTACATTACCGGACCAGCATCGTTACTACATTAACGACACCGGAACCGGTAACACGGTCAACACCTCGCATCCACGTGTGTTGCAGATGGTCACGGACTCCTTGCGCTACTGGGCAGAATCCATGCATATCGATGGTTTCCGCTTCGATCTGGGTACAATTCTGGGACGTGAACCGGAAGGCTTTGATCCACGCGGCGGCTTCTTCGACGCCATTACTCAGGATCCGCTGCTTTCCCGATTAAAACTGATCGGGGAACCGTGGGACATTGGTCCGGGTGGTTATCAGGTCGGTGGTTTCCCGCCGGGCTGGGCGGAATGGAACGATCAGTATCGCGATACGGTGCGTGATTACTGGAAAGGCAATAATGTCTCTACCGACTTTGCGGCGCGGTTGCTTGGCTCCGGCGATCTGTATGACCAGCGCGGTCGCCGCCCCTGGGCCAGCGTCAATTTTATCACGGCGCATGATGGCTTCACGCTGAACGACCTGGTGTCGTACAACGAGAAGCATAATGCCGACAATGGTGAAGACAATAACGACGGGCATAACGATAACCGTTCGTACAATTATGGCGTTGAGGGGCCGACGGATGACGAAGGCATCAATGCCGTCCGTGAGCGTCAGAAGCGTAACTTCCTGGCCACCCTGTTTTTCTCGCACGGTACGCCCATGCTGCTGGCAGGCGATGAGTTTGGCCGTAGCCAGATGGGCAACAATAACGGCTATTGTCAGGACAGTGAAATTTCCTGGGTTCACTGGGACAATCTGCCCCCTTCCGCCGAAGCGTTACGCGAATTTACCCGTCACATTATCGCCTTACGTAAAACCCAGCCGTTATTGCGGCGCGAAAGCTGGCGCGATGGCATGGAAATTAAATGGTTCAATGCGGGCGGCGGTCTGCAACAGGCTGAACAGTGGGATGAAGGCTCAACCCTTGGCGTTTATATCGGTCGGCCCGACCTGCAGAATCAGGAAGGAATCTGGTATGACGTGCTGATGTTAATTAATCCTTTCGAGGGTAATGTGCCCTTCCGTATTCCGCAGTTCGGTGACGGCGGCTGGGTGCTGGAGCTGACCACCAGCGATGTGGATAAACGCGGTCTGGTGATTACCAAGGAAAAGGACTTCGAACTGGAAGGCCGCAGTATGGCGCTGTTCAGAAGGCCGTAGGCCGGCGTTAGCGCAACGCGTACCGCGATTGCTCAGGTTAAACTCTGCGCATCCGGACGCGCTGCGCTTGACCTGAGCCTGGTGGCTGCCAGGCTTAAACGCGTATCAACAGAAAAGCAACGCCATTAAGGAGGCAACATGTCCAGATTTACAGGAAAAATCGTTGTAGTGACAGGCGCCGGATCAGGAATTGGCGCAGCGAGTGCAAAACGCTTTGCGGAGGAAGGCGCGTCTGTTGTGCTGGTGGGACGTACCCGGGATAAACTGGAAAAGGTCGCGGCACAACTGTCGGGTCAGGACCATATGGTTGCCGATTGTGATGTCGCTGAAGCCGACCAGGTTCAGGCCCTGGCAAGCCGCGTTGAAGAAAAATATGGCCGCGTTGATGTGCTGGTGAATAACGCCGGGATCATCGTGCAGGGCCGCATTCACGAGATTGAACTCGCTGACTGGAAAAAGCTGATGAGCGTTGATCTCGACGGCGTCTTCCACTGCGTGCACTATTTTATGCCTGCCCTGCTGAAAACCCGGGGCAACGTCGTGAACATTTCGTCAGTATCAGGCCTGGGCGGCGACTGGGGCATGAGTGTGTATAACGCGGCGAAAGGCGCAATCACCAATTTTACCCGCTCACTGGCGATGGACTACGGCACCGATGGCGTGCGGGTCAACGCCATTTGTCCTGGCTTTACGTTTACCGACCTGACCGAAGGCGTTAAGAACGATCAGGCACTGCTTGAACGCTTCTACGACCGAATTCCGCTACGTCGCGCCGGGGAGCCGGAAGATATCGCTGATGCGATTGCGTTTATTGCCAGCGACGACGCCCGCTACATTACCGGGGCGAATCTGCCTGTCGATGGCGGCCTGACCGCCTCAAACGGTCAGCCTAAACAGGCTTAACCGACTTAAGCAGCTGTTCGCAGCTGCTTTTTATTGACTGCACGACAGCGCCGCTGCCCGTTATTTCACGGGCTCAGCAACCGCCATTTCAACTTCTGGCACGTCGGGCTGACCGGCGCCCTCCGCCTTCTGACATCATAGTCCCCTGCTTTATCACTCAGCCTTATTCAGGATGATTTTGGCGTATGTCGTGTCGGCAGCGGACGGCCACGGGAAGTGAGACGGTTGCCGGCTGTGGGACAGACATAATGGCTCAGGCAGACCGTACACAGAATCGCTTCGGGATGATGGATTTTTGCCACTGTCAGCGCCTGCTGACGGCTATACAGTGAACCAATAAATTCCCGGCCACGGCTGTTATAAAGATGAACACAGCCTTCTTTATGAATGATCCATCCGCTTCTGTTGTATGGACACACATAATAGTAGCTTGATTTAAGCATGGTACTGCCCCCGGTGGTTGCTGTATCAATCAGGTGAGAAAAAGCAAAGTATGATTTTATTTAATAATGTAGCGTCATTAACACTAGCTGAGAATTATGCCTAAAACTACGCAGGCAATTATAAAACGGTGGTTTTGAGATTTATTCGCAACCCATCTTCGCCCTTCCGTTAATGTTGCATCAGCATCCTGTTTTACAAAACGGTTTATACGAAAAGTTCGGTTCGCCGTCTTAATCATTACGTTCGGCCTTATCGTCTGGCCTCCCGCTGAGAAAATCATACCAAATCAAGGCACTACCCTTTTTAAATCCCGTGCAGGAGACAATAAAAGAGAAAATTTGATTACCCCGCGTAACCTGACTGCTGAGGCAGAGAAACTGCTTTATTAACCGTTCATAAACTGCAAAAAAGACACCAGGATTTCCTCGCCGGACGTCGAAGTGCTGATATAATGGAAACGATGCGATACCACGCTGGTAAAGAAAAAACCAGAGCAAATCGGTTGATGCCCGGCAGCGTGATCTGAACGCTATTAACCCGTCTGTGACAACGGAACCTCACAGGTAAGCACCCTCCTTGCGCCATGCTGGAAACGCCTGGCTCAAACACATTTTGCAACGGCATTCACGCAGGCTCGGGGCCGCCCGGTCTGGGTTTTGGCAATGTGTGCGGTAAAAAGAACAAGAATCTGGAAGACGTTATGTTGTTGACAATTATCTATCGCAGTCACATCGCTGATCATGTTCCACTGAAAATGCTGGAAGGCCTGGTCGCTAAAGCCAATAAAATTAATGAGTCATCAAGCGTTACCGGCATCTTATTATTTAATGGCACCCATTTTTTTCAGGTTCTTGAAGGTCCAGAGAATGATGTACTGGCGGTTTACGAACGTATCTGCCGTGATACCAGCCATCATAATATTGTGGAATTAATGCGGGATTATGCGCCTTCCCGCCGTTTCGGTAACGTGGGCATGGAGCTGTTTGATCTGCGTGAATACGATAAAACCACTGTGCTTAATGCCGTGCTTGAAAAAGGCACAACCAAATATCAGCTGACCTATGAAGACAGAGCGCTTAAATTTTTGCGCACCTTTGTCGAAGCACGGGAAAAAGAGAATTATTTTGAAATTCCCTCAGCGGAAAGCTGGGATTTTATCAGTGATGATGAGGAAGTGCGCGAAGGTGACGACGCGCTGATTAATCACGAAGGCGTCAATTTTGCTTTTCAGGCGATTATCGATCCCCTTGCACGTAAAATCGTCTCGCTGGAAGCCCTGCTTCGGGGCTCGCAGGGCGAAACACAACAGGATTACTTTTCACGCCTCCCGCCGGAGAACATCTACCGCGACGATCTGCAGTCCAAACGCATCGCTTTTGCACAGGCGAAGGCGCTGGGGATAGAAGGCATTATGCTGTCAGTCAACCTGTTGCCCATGTCGCTGGTGCTGGTGCCGGATGCCGTAACGTTTCTGCTTACTGAAATCTACGCCCACGATTTGGTTCCTGAGCAGATCGTGGTCGAGTTTACCGAAAATGAAATCATTTCCCGTCCTGACGACTTTGCAGCGGCGCTGAAACAGCTCAAAGCAGCGGGCATCAGCGTGGCACTGGATGATTTTGGCGCGGGCTATGCCGGGCTATCCTTACTGACGCAGATTCAGCCCGACAAAATAAAAATTGATCGCAGCATTATCAGCAATGTGCATAAAAGCGGCCCGAAGCAGGCTATTGTGCACGCTATTTTAGCCTGTTGTTCGTCACTGGAAATTACCGTGATTGCAGAGGGCATTGAACAGCCCGAAGAATGGATGTGGCTGGAAGCGGCCGGCGTTTCACAATTCCAGGGGTTTCTTTTCTCCTGGCCGAAAGTCAACGGCGTCTCCTCTGTTACCTGGCCTGAGTTAAAATAAGACGGTTATCCGCAGGAAAGTGAATTTTTCGTTCTTCCTTGCCGGACTGAAAACGCGCTGCTAAATATTAGAAGCGCGTTTCAGATTGTGTCATCGCATTGCAATAGTCGACGTGCACGCTGTTTTTAAATTATCAAAGATGTTAAGCAGTCAGATGTTCAGTGTTAAAGGCCGAAGTCACGCGCCGTTTTAAGGCGCGCCCCACAGGTACAGCATTTGAGGAACTGAATGAAGCAAATCATCCGCGGTGATAAAGAACCCGTCCATATCGTAGCCGCCTCGCGCGCGCTTGAAGCCCATATGTCCCGCTATGGTGAGGGAAACAAATACCATCCGGTTATCTATTCGATTGCCTATCGCAGCAAATACTACCAGGTTGAAGTCATTACACGACGTGAAACGATCGTCGCCACCGTCATTACCGGCGTGCGTAAACTGACGCACCTGCCCGGCGTGGCCTGATGCTGTTTTACGCGCCTTCTGCTCAGGGGACAAACCTGTCCCCTTTCTCTCAGCGGTAAAAGCGCGGATTCGCCGGATAAATCGCCCCGATGATGCTTTTCTCCCGCGCCCCGGTCACCGCAGGTAAATTGCCCGGCAAACCAGACAGTGTGCGGTAAGCCAGCCAGGCAAATGCCAGCGCTTCCATGTCGTCACCATTAATCCCGACGGTATCGGTTGTCGTGACTTCTGTTCCGGCCAGATGCGCCGCCAGGCGGGCCATCAGCAACGGATTTCGGCTGCCGCCTCCGCATACCAGCAACCGATCGCAGCCATCGTTGAGTTGTACCTGTTGCGCAATGGTCACGGCGGTAAATTCGTTTAGCGTGGCCTGCACATCCTGAGCAGCGATGCCGGGAAAGTGGCGCAAATGCTGTTCAAGCCAGCCCAGATTAAACAGTTCACGTCCGGTACTTTTGGGCGGCACCCGCGCCAGCCAGGGTTCACGCAGTAGCGCTTCCAGTAACGCAGGACTGACCTTACCGCTTCGCGCCCAGTTCGCGTCCTTATCATAGGCTTTCCCCTGATTACGCCATATCCATGCGTCCAGCAGCATATTGCCCGGCCCGGTATCAAAGCCGCGCACGGGCTGCCCCGGAATCAGCAGGGAGAGATTGGCAATACCGCCGATATTCAGCACCATGCGCCGTTCCGTGGCATCCATTAACAGGGCCTGATGAAAGGCAGGCACCAGCGGCGCGCCTTGCCCACCCAGCGCCATATCGCGCCGACGGAAATCCCCGACCACCGTCACGCCTGTTGCCGCCACTATCTGGTTGTTATCGCCAATTTGTAAGGTATTGGGTGCCGCGCTGTGCGGCTCATGCCATACCGTTTGACCGTGACAGCCAATCGCCACCACATCGCTCATCTCCAGCGCCTCGCGCTGCATAAGCGTCAGTACTGCGTCAGCGAATAGCTGGCCCAGTCGCGTGTCCAGTTGCCCCAGTTGCGACAACGTCACTGCCTGGCCCTGACAAATCGCCAGAATGCTCTGGCGCAGGTCGGGCGGCATGGGATGGCAGTAGCTCGCCTGCTGCGCCACCATATTTTCGTCGATGGCGGCCAGCACGACATCGACCCCATCAAGGCTGGTACCCGACATCACGCCAATGTAGCGTCCTGATTTCATAGCCGTTCCTTTCATCGGGATGAAAAAGTGAATACGCTGCCTGTAGCCTGACAAAATATCGGCCCTGAATCCACGATTACTTTGTTTTAAATCAATAAACTGTCTGGTGGTTAACGTCCCGGGTATTTTTATGATTGATTGAATCATTGTTAAAAATTTGCGGTCTATGCTGTCGACAGCCATGTTTTATTCCGCAGAAGGTTAATTCGCCAGTTTTCTGTCTTATACTGTTTACAGGATTTCGCGATAGAGATGGCGCATT
Source organism: Pantoea sp. PNA 03-3 (assembly GCF_003201175.1). Classification (NCBI taxonomy): domain Bacteria; kingdom Pseudomonadati; phylum Pseudomonadota; class Gammaproteobacteria; order Enterobacterales; family Erwiniaceae; genus Pantoea; species Pantoea sp. PNA 03-3. The sequence goes on from NZ_QICO01000001.1 coordinate 610,446, forward strand.
CTTGAATAAAGGAGTTTCAAATGATTAAGCGTTTAATTGTGGTCGCTTTGACTGGTGCGATGCTGGCGGGCTGTAGCAATACCGATACGTTATCGGGCGATACCTACAGTGCCAGTGAGGCCAAGCAGGTACAAAGTGTTTCTTACGGTACCTTAGTCTCAGTTCGCCCGGTTAAAATCCAGGGTGGAGACGACAGCAACATCATTGGGGCCATTGGCGGCGCCGTACTGGGTGGATTCCTGGGTAATACCATCGGCGGTGGTGCAGGACGTAGCCTGGCAACAGCGGGAGGCGCGGTGCTGGGTGGCGTTGCAGGTCAGGGCGTACAAGGCGCAATGAACAAAACTGACGGCGTTGAGCTGGAAATCCGTAAGGATGACGGCAATACCATTATGGTGGTGCAGAAACAGGCAGCCAGCCGTTACTCAGTCGGACAACGTGTTGCGTTGGCCACCGACGGTAGTCAGGTTACCGTTTCTCCGCGTTAACGCAGTGACCAACCGACGCCGGTGCCGGTCGCACTGCGCGTCGGTGTTATTTCTCTTTGTTTTGCAGTTCGAGAATATTCTTTTCAAGACGCGCAATCAGCGTCACCATCTGGTTGATTTCGTCGCGGCTGATACCGGAGAGAATGTCATCCCGGGTAATATCAATCACGTGTTCAACCTGCTGAATGACTGGCTCTGCCTGTTGTGTCAGCTTAATGCGTTTGGCCCGGCGATCGTGGGCGCAAGTGGTCCGGGTAATCAGCCCTTTCTCCTCAAGTTGATCCAGGGTTCTGACCAGAGAAGGCTGCTCGATACCAATGGCTTTCGCTAACTGGATTTGCGACTGCTCAGGCGGCAGTTGATGGATATTGTGCAGTGTTACCCAGTGCGTTTGAGTCAGCTCTAACGGCTTCAAACGTTGATCAATCAGTGCTCGCCAGATTCGCACCAGCCTGGACAGATCCGTGCCGAGAGGGGTATCCATGCTATCTCCTTATAATGTATGTACGCAGCTATCAAGCTGCATTGTATAGCATTTTGCAAGCCCGAAGTTTAAATTACAAATAACCAAGTGAACAGTTTCGGCTGAAATTGTTTCACGCACAGGTTCCAGGATACTGCACTGCAATGGATATCATTCGCCAAGGATTTTTCAGCATCAGCCCGTTTTCCGAATTGATTTTCGGCGCCTCACTCTATTTCCCTCCCCTGTTTAAAGCGGTGCTGGCCGGTTTTGTTCTCTGGTTATTTATCCACCCGCTTCTGCGCGGCTGGCTTGCGTCGGGTGAGGTCTGGCATCCCACCTTGTTCGATCTCTCGCTGTTTGTGTTGTGTGTAACAGGCGCACTCTGGTTAATGGCGCACGGATGAAAAAGATGAACCTTTCAGGATTAAAGTACTTTTCTACGTTGATTGTTTTCACGCTGGCGCTTCTCAGCGCCTGGTGGGCCTGGAACTACTACATGCAGTCACCGTGGACGCGCGACGGCAAAGTACGTGCCGAGCTGGTCACGATCACCCCGCAAATTTCGGGACGGATCACGGCACTGAACGTGGTCGATAATCAGTTTGTACATAAAGGGGATCGGTTACTGACGCTGGATCCTGTGCCCTGGCAAATCGCTCTGCATAAAGCCGACGCACAGCTGAGCCAGGCGCAGGCCGATATGGCGAAAGCCCAAAATGAATTCAACCGGCGCAGTAAACTGCCGCGCAATACCATCTCGGGCGAAGATCTGGATGTCGCCCGACTGAATGCAGCGGGGGCGCAGGCCAACGTCAAGGCCGCGCAGGCCGCGCGTGAACAGGCCGCATGGAATTTACAGCAAACCACCGTGAACGCCCCCACGGACGGTTGGGTCAGCAATCTGACACTACGTCCCGGCAATTTCGCCACGGCTGGCACTCCGCTTTTTGCGCTGGTGGACAGTCACGCTTTTTATGTCGTGGGCTACTTTGAAGAGACCAAATTGCGCCATATTCGTCCGGGTGCGGCCGCTCAGGTGACGCTCTACAGTACGGGCCGGCAGTTATCCGGTCAGGTTGAGAGCATAGGGCGCGCGATTTACGATCAGAGTCTGGACGCCGACAGTGGGCTGCTGCCCGATATCAAGCCGAACGTGCCCTGGGTGCGCCTTGCTCAACGTGTACCTGTACGCATTCGTCTCGCTGCTCTCCCGGATAACGCTCTGTTAATCGCCGGTACGACCTGCACGATTACGATACAACCATGAACCTCAACGGACTGGCCTGGCAAAACCTGCCCTGGCTGAAAGCGGACAGCAATCAGTGGCGTTATGCTCTGCGTAACGCGGCTGCCATGTGCCTGGCCCTGAGCATTGCCTATGGACTGGATCTTAACGAACCCTACTGGGCCATGACCTCCGCTGCGGTGGTAAGCTTCCCGACAATCGGCGGTGTGATCAGTAAGAGTCTGGGACGTATTGTTGGAAGCCTGCTGGGGGCAACGGCCGCCTTGCTGATTGCGGGCCATACGCTTAATGAACCCTGGCTGTTTGCCTTTTTTATCGCAGGCTGGCTGGCGCTGTGTACCTGGGTGGCCAACCACTATCAAAATAATGTTGCCTATGGGTTTTCGCTGGCCGGGTACACTGCGGCGATCATTGCCTTCAGCTGTGTCAATCTGACCGATATCAGTGGCCTGTGGGACATTGCCCAGGCGCGCGTCTGTGAGGTGATTTCCGGGCTGCTCTGTGCGGGTTTAATGATGATGATCCTGCCCAGTACGTCAGACGGTGAAGCCCTGATCTCCGCCCTGAAGCAGATGCACACGCGTCTGCTGGATCACGCCACGCTGCTCTTGCAGGACACCCGGAACGACGAGATCCGTCACGCTCACGAAGCGGTGATTGGCCAGATCCTGACCATGAATTTATTGCGTATCCAGGCATTCTGGAGCCATTACCGCTTTCGTCGCCAAAATAACGTCCTGAACTATATCCTGCATCAGCAGCTTCGTCTGACCAGCGTTCTGTCCAGCCTGCGGCGCATGCTGCTGAACTGGCCAGATGCGCCGGAAGCGCTGTATCAGGCTTTAACACGCATTATGCAGGAGCTGGCAAAACCGTACTGTGATAAGTACCGGCTGGCAGCTTTGTTACGCAGCATCACCCCTGCCAGCGATGGTGATTACCGGCAACGGGCATTTTGTCAGCGGTTGCGCTACTTCTGCTGGATGTACCTCAATGTGTTGCGCTGGATAAGGCAGCTGGACCAGGCTGATGCCGATACCCGCTTTCAACCGCCTGCAGTGTCTGCGCTGGCCAGCGAAAGTGACAGCGCCGAAGCCGGCTGGAGTGCGCTACGAACATTCAGCATCATCGTGGCAGGCTGCGCATTCTGGATCGCGACACAATGGACCTCGGGTGCCTCGGCCCTGACGTTTACGGCGATTGCCTGTGTCCTTTACGCCTCGGCCCCTTCGCCCACAGGCAGCATTACGCTGTTACTGAAAACGTTGCTCTGGCTGTTTGCTTTTAGCGTGCTGTTTAAATTTGGTGTGATGGTGCAGTTTAATCAGCTGTGGCAACTGCTGGCCATCCTGTTTCCGCTGCTGCTGACGCTACAACTGTTCCGGGTACAGCAAAAACAGCGGGCGGCGATGTGGGGCCAGTTTATTGTTTTTCTGGGGTCGTTTCTGGCCGTCACCAATCCGCCCGACTGGGATTATCAGGGGTTCGTGAACGATAACATAGCGAAAGTCTGCGGTGTGCTGCTGGCCTGGCTGGCTTTCCAGATCCTGCGGCCCAGCTCCGATTCACGCCGCAGCCGTCGTCATATCCAGGCGTTGAGGCTGGCGTTTCTGGATCAGCTTCGTCAGCATCCCCATCGGGATCAGAACCGTTTTGAATCGCTGATTTATCATAAAATTGGTCAACTCAGTAACAGTAAAGATGAAACGGCGCGCGTCTGGCTACTGCGTTGGGGCGTCGTTCTGCTTAACTGTTCCCATCTCGTCTGGCAACTGCGTGACTGGCAAACAGACACACCGCTACTGAACCAGTACCGGAGCGAAGCATTGCACAATCTGCAGAATATTATGAGCTTACACGGTGTGCAGCATCGCCACCTGGACACTGCGCTGGACGCGCTTCAGGGCCTCACAGAAGAGGCGCTTAGTGTCAACAGTGCCGACGCCGGCACCCTGGCCGGCCTGCTGTGGCGGTTGCGCTGTTCACTGGCGCAGCTGAAACAGGCGATTCCCGACTGATTACTGGCAATACTGCTGGTGCTGCCGGTTAAAATCATCCTGAAGTTGCTGAACGGTTTTTTGCCCTTCGAACCGGGTTTTATCGGCTTCGGAAACAGGCTCAATCACCAGGGCTTTTTCGTCGGGTGAATAGATAAAACGCCGGTAAATCATCGACCCCGTAAAACTTTTGCCCAGGATGCCACCACAAATCATTGTCGTGTTGTGCCGGTAAATGGTGGTATCCGTGAAATTGGTTTCCGTGGCGCTGCGCAGAACATTCTGGCAATGCTGCGCTTCAAGCTTTTGCCGCACATCCCGACTGAGCCGTTCACGGCCCTTCGCAATCTCTTCGCAGCGAAGGCGTGCTGAACTGGTATCAATGGTGCGCTGCAGTTCACGTCCTGTCTCTGTGATCAGTTGCGTATCATTGGGTTTATCGCATCCTGCCAGCAACAGACACAGTAGCCAGGCGCCCTTCCATTTCATTTGCACTGCTCCTCAGTTTGTCAGGCTTTGTAACGGGAATCAGTATCATAGGGGGGAATAAGACGATGATGCTACAACAAATTGTCAACAAGCGAAAAGCCGTGATGGCGGCAAAATCTGCCGCCATCAGCGACACACAGCGTCAGATAACACCGCAGGCAAACCGTGCCCCGCCACCGCCCAAAGGTTGTGGGTGATCCGCATGGTTATCCCCGCCCACATGCACCATCAACGCTTTGCCTTTTACCTCGCTCAGCGTTTTAATGCGCGGTGCCAGCACCGGATAGGTGGCTTTACCCTGCGCATCGACATAGAGCGCAGGCAGGTCCCCTAAATGGCCCTCAGCATAAGGCCCCAGGTGCTTGCCGGTGTTCGCCGGATCAAGATGCCCCCCTGCCGCCCCCGCGGCCACCCTTTTTCCTTCCGATTCGCCGGGTTCACAGCTGCCTTTCGCATGGACATGAAAACCGTGAATGCCCGGCTTCAGTCCTTCCAGCATGGGCGTCAGTTGCAAACCGTATTGCGTCTCTTCAATATTTACCGTGCCGATGGCATTGCCGATTCCCTGCGCCGAAACGGCATGAATTGTCACCTGTTCGCTGGCCGCCTGCGCGGCACCGCAGGCTAACAGCGTCGCTATCGCAATTGCGTTCACTTTCATTGTGGCTCCTTTTTGCTCTGGGGTTCAGCTTAAGCCTGGCCCCGTAGCGCAAAGATTGCCGCAAATTGACGAATGTTTACGCTCAGGGCACGTCATAGCCCAGTGCGGCTTTGCGGATGCGGAACCACTGCTGCCGACTGAGCGTCAGCCCGGCCGCCCCTGCCGCTTCTGTAATGCGATGGGTTTTGCCTGACCCGATGATGGGCAAGGGTTTACTCGGCAGACGCATCACCCAGGCATAGACGACCTGCTCAAGGCTTGATGCCCCGATCTCCTGACGAATGGCTTCCAGCTCGTCGCGCAGCGGCTGAAAATGCGGATCGCTGAACAGACGTCCGCCCCCCAGGCACGACCAGGCCATTGGGCGCAAACGCTGCTGCTGGCAGTGATCCAGCGATCCATCAAGCAGAACATGTTGCTGAACGGGTGAGATCTCAAGCTGGTTGGTCACGAGGCTAAACGGCAAACGAGACTGCAGCAGGGCAAACTGCGAGGGGGTAAAATTGGACACGCCAAAATGCAACACTTTGCCTGCCTGATGCAGGTGCAGAAAGGCTTCGGCAACCTCATCGGCCGCCATGAGCGGGTCGGGGCGATGAATCAACAGCAGATCAAGGCGATCGGTATTGAAATGTCCCAGCGAGCGTTCGGCACTGGCCACAATATGCGCTTTTTCCGTAATGTAATGGCCAATCTGGTGTTCAGGTTTTGCGCGGGTCGCGATACCGCACTTGGTGACGATCTGCAGCCGATCACGTAATCCCGGGGCCTGTCTGAGCGCCTCACCAAATGCGGCCTCACAGCGGTAATCACCATAAATGTCGGCATGATCGACTGTCGAAATGCCCAGTGAAAGATGGTGCTCAATAAACCCCACCAGCTGCTGTGGTGTCATGCCCCATTCCATCAAACGCCAATAGCCCATAATCAGCGGTGAAAAGTCGGGGCCCTGTGGCGCGATGGCTTGCGGTTGTAGCATAGTGTTCTCCCTGTGGCCTTGAGGCTGGATGTGTGTCAGGGAGTATAACGGAAATCACCATGCGGTCAGAATAAGGTGGGTTGTTGCGGTTCCTGCGGTTCTTCTTTGTGCTGCTGACGTAACAGGCGCAAACGGCGCTGGTGGCAGAGGCGGAGCACCTCACGCTTTTGACTGTCGCTGTATTGCAGCCAGTTAAAACGTTCCTCACGGCTACGCAGGCAGCCTTTGCAGTAGCCACGTGAATCGGTTTCGCAAATACGCCGGCAGGGACTGGGTACCGGAAAAAACTCAAGCTGCTCTGCCACAACGGCCTCTACTGAAACGGTGATACGTCTATTGAAGCCAGAGTCCGGCATTTGTGCAAGAAATAATCATAACTTGAACAATTTATTCACTCTAAATCGCTTTCAATTTAACACTGCGTGCCTGGCGCGCGATAAAAGTTTGCATTAGACCGATTGGTCTACCAGGATGAACCCCATGAATAAGATGCCGCAACGTAATGAAACCCGGGAACACCTGCTGACGACAGGCGAATCGCTTTGCCTGCAACGGGGCTTTACCGGCATGGGCCTGAGCCAGCTACTGAACCAGGCGCAGATCCCTAAGGGATCGTTTTATTACTATTTTCCCTCTAAAGAAGCCTTTGGCGTGGCGTTGCTTGAGCGGTACTTTGTCCGTTACCTGCAGAACCTTGAGCAGCAGCTCTTCCAGCCTGCGGGATCGGCGGGTGAGCGATTACTGGCCCATTTTCGCCATGCGCTCGATCTGTTTGAACGGCAGGGCAATATTGTGGGCTGCCTGAGCGTAAAATTATCAGCCGAAGTCTGCGACCTGTCAGAGCCTATGCGCATAGCCTTGCAGCAGGGAGCCAGCCACGTTATCGCCGCCTATGTTAAGGCGCTGACGCAGGCACAGCACGAAGAGGATTTATCTCTGCCCTCGCCTCCGGAGCAACTGGCTGAACTGCTTTATGTTCTCTGGCTGGGTGCGAGTTTACAGAGCAAGCTATCCCGTAATGCACAGCCCATGCGGCTGGCCTTAATTACCATCGAACAGTGGCTAACAAAACCGCTGGTTTAAAAAAACCACCATTTGTAGACGACCGGTCTACTTGAAAGGAGTTGTTATGGCGAGTACTCAGTTGTTTCGTCCGTTAAAAGTGGGCGCAATTACCGTTCCTCATCGTGTCTTTATGGCCCCACTGACGCGTTTACGTAGCATCGAACCGGGCGATATCCCGACGCCGTTGATGGCCGAATACTATCGCCAACGTGCGGGTGCGGGGTTAATTATCACTGAAGCGACTCAGGTCTCCTTCCAGGCGAAAGGTTATGCGGGCGCGCCAGGCCTGCACACGCAGGAACAAATTGCCGCGTGGAAAGTCATCAATGAAGGCATTCATCAGGCAGGCGGCCACAGCGCAGTCCAGCTTTGGCACACCGGCCGCATTTCACATAACAGCGTTCAGCCTGAAGGTAAGGCACCGGTTGCACCGTCCGCCATTCCGGCAGGCACCCGCACCTCATTGCGTGCTGAAGACGGCAGCGTGTATCGCGAAGATACCTCGATGCCGCGCGAGCTGAGCGTCAGTGAAATCCAGCAGATTGTGGCGGATTTTGGTCAGGCAGCCGCCAATGCGCGTGAAGCTGATTTCGACCTGCTGGAACTGCACTCTGCTCATGGTTATCTGATGCATCAGTTCCTGTCGCCGTCGTCTAACCATCGTACCGATGCCTACGGCGGCAGCGTGGAAAACCGTGGCCGTTTTGCGCTGGAGGTCGTCGATGCCGCCATTGCTAACTGGTCCGCAGACCGCGTAGGTATTCGCGTGTCGCCTGTTGGCAGTTTCCAGAACCTGGATAACGGTCCGAACGAAGAAGAAGATGCGCTGTGGTTTATCGCTGAGCTGGCGAAACGCAACATCGCTTATCTGCACATGTCCGAACCGGACTGGGCAGGCGGCACGCCTTACAGCGATGCGTTCCGCCAGAAAGTGCGGGATACCTTCCCGGGCGTCATCATTGGTGCCGGCGCCTACACCGTCGAAAAAGCCGATGACCTGATCAGCCGTGGCCTGATCGATGCCGTTGCGTTTGGTCGTGACTACATCGCCAACCCGGATCTGGCGCAGCGTTTACAAAAAGATGCTCCGCTTAACCCACAACGTCCCGAATCGTTCTACGGCGGTGGCGCAGAGGGCTATACTGATTATCCTGCGCTGTAAAACAGCAGGCAGCCGTGAGAAGGTGTCACGGCTGCGGTTATTGTTTGGCGATGATCGTCGCTATACTGCGTATTTATGTCATCCGGGGATGACGTTTTTTTAAAGAGGAAACTATGCGTTTACTTCATACCATGCTGCGCGTTGGCGATTTACAACGCTCAATCGATTTTTACACCCGTGTGCTGGGCATGCGTCTGCTGCGTCAAAGCGAAAATGCTGAATATAAATATACGCTTGCGTTCGTCGGCTACACCGAAGAGAGCGAAGGCGCGGTGATTGAACTGACCTATAACTGGGGCGTAGACAGCTACGACCTGGGGAATGCTTATGGCCACATTGCGCTGGGCGTTGATGATGTCGCGGCAACCTGTGAACGTATCCGTAACGACGGCGGCAACGTGACCCGTGAAGCGGGCCCGGTGAAAGGCGGCTCCACCATCATCGCCTTCGTTGAAGATCCTGACGGTTATAAGATCGAGCTGATCGAAAACAAACATGCCGGTCACGGCCTCGGTAACTAACCGTTACCGCCTATCAGCCTGCCTCCTGCAGGCTGATTCTTACTTCCCTCGCCCACATCTGCTGCAGAGAGTGCGCTTTTTTGGCATACTACGCGCTGCCCTTTTTCTGCAATGAGATCCTGATGTCTGAATCGTCTTCCCCCAACGCACTCAATCAACGCTTTCGTGGTTTTTATCCTGTCGTGATCGATGTTGAAACGGCGGGCTTTAATGCGCAAACCGATGCGCTGCTGGAAGTTGCTGCCATCACCCTGAAAATGGATGATGAGGGTTGGCTTCATCACGACGAGACGCTGCATTTTCATGTGGAACCCTTTGTCGGTTCGCTCCTGCACCCTGAAGCGCTGGCGTTTACGGGCATCGATCCCACGAATCCTTTGCGCGGCGCAGTCAGCGAATATGAGGCCCTGCATGCCATTTTTAAAATGGTGCGAAAAGGCATCAAAGAGACCGGATGCAACCGCGCCATCATGGTCGCTCACAACGCCACGTTTGATCTGAACTTTATGAATGCGGCGGCGGAACGTGCGGGCCTGAAACGCAATCCCTTTCATCCCTTTGCGACCTTCGACACGGCCGCGCTGAGCGGACTGGTGCTGGGCCAGACCGTGCTGGCGAAAGCCTGCAAAGCCGCAGGAATGGCGTTCGACAGCAGTCAGGCGCACTCCGCGCTCTATGATACACAGCAAACGGCGACCTTATTTTGCGAGCTGGTTAACCGCTGGAAACGGCTGGGAGGCTGGCCGTTAGCTGTAACGGAAGCGTCGGCGACGGGTGGAGAAACAACCGAGTAACGCGCGTAAAAAAGGCCGACGAGGTCGGCCTTTTTCAGTTATTCCGCTTCTTTAAACTTCTCAGCGGTTTCTTTGATTAACGGCTGCAACTCGCCGCGCTGGAACATTTCAACAATAATGTCGCAGCCGCCGACCAGTTCGCCATCAACCCATAACTGCGGGAACGTGGGCCAGTTGGCGTATTTTGGCAGCTCTGCGCGAATATCCGGGTTCTGCAGAATATCCACGTAAGCAAAGCGCTCACCACAGGCAGACAACGCCTGGACCGCCTGCGCAGAGAAACCGCAGCTTGGCAGTTTCGGCGAACCTTTCATGTACAGCAGGATCGGGTTTTCTGCGATCTGGCGCTGAATTTTTTCTACAGTACTCATTATTGCCTTCCTTAATTCGTCACTTCGTGTTTCTTTATTGTAGCGACTTCACGCCAGGACTGAAAACGAGATTTTGGCTCGTCCGACGTTAAATCGCCATGTTTGCTAAGTAGGCTGGTCAGGCATTCGCAGGAAACTGTGACAAAGACTATGAATGTATTCATAATTTGCAATGAATTTGCTGTTATAAGAGACTGAAATTCCTGATTTATGCCTGATTTTTATCCAGGCCATCAATTAATAAAAAAAGGACTTACTCTTTTAAAAAAAACTGGACTAGAATGACTTCGGCGCTGATCGGTGATCAGATTTTTCTTAACTTTGTCAGAGACCTGTTTGATCTGACAGCTTAACCAGTAAACGGACTATGCGTTCAATCATTACGCTTCTTATTCTGGCTTTTGCGCAACTCTTCTTTAACATCGCTGCTGCCTCCCCGCATGCGACGGTTAAGGCCAGCTTGCATAAGGTAGAGAAAAAAAGTGCGCGCGACGATGATCGGCGCAAACGACGCGCGGTTAAAGCCTCATCTAAAAAAAGTCGCACCTCCGCTGTTCAGAAAGTCAGTAAGACCACGAAAACCAGCAAAACGACCTCCCACACCACCACGCACAAAACGCTCGCTAAAACGACTGCCTCGCACAAGACGCTGAGCAAAAAAGTCGCCATTAATGCCGTCAGCAAAAAACGGTATGGTCATCAACGTGCTGCGAAGGCGTTAACGGCAGACAATACCGAAACCGGCACCATTAAAATGAGTAAAGCGCATCGCCAGCGTTACCAGAAAGCGCGTGAAACGGCGATGGCAAAACTGATGGGGCAACTTGGCAAGCGTTATCAGTGGGGAGGCAAATCGCCCCATACGGGTTTTGATTGCAGTGGCCTCGTATGGTACGCCTACAAAGACGTCGTGAAGTTTAAGATCCCCCGTACCGCTAACGAAATGTACCATCTGCGGGATGCCGCACCGGTCAACCGCGAATCCCTTGAAAAAGGCGATCTGGTTTTCTTCCGCATCAACGGGCGTGGAACCGCAGATCATGTCGGGGTTTACCTGGGCAACGGTAAATTCATTCAGTCACCGCGTACCGGTAAAGATATTCAAATCAGTGCGTTGAGCGAAGATTACTGGCAGCGCCATTATATTGGTGCGCGTCGCGTTATGACGCCAAAGACCGTTCGCTAAACGTCCTTCATACAAAAAAGCCGGGAAAGGCAACTTCCCGGCTTTTTTATTGCCCACATCGCCCCGATTGTGCAGCCGGGTGTTGCGGGCGAAAATGCCGCACCTGCCGGTGATACGGTCTGACAGACAGGACGTATCACCGGCAAGGCTGGACGCGCAGTCAGCCAGTCAGCCAGTCAGCCAGCCAGTATAGCGTCGCTGCAAACGAATGCGGCTAGTGCAGAATAGCGGTGAAGCTAAACGCGATGATCATTAACAGTGCGGCTGCCGTCGTCATTAATGACAGTTTTAAATCGGTACTCATCCCCTCTCCTTTAACCCTGACGTTTGTAAGGTGAAAGCATTTTCACATACGCGTGGGTAAAAATCTCGTTTTATCCGCACAGCCTTGTTAGAATCCCCCCTTTGTTGCGCAACAGCGCGCAATATCGGTTGCGTCCGCGCCCTTTTCAGACGTTATTTCCTGCCCTGATGACTCAATACCGGACAGAAAAGCGATGTTTTTCGCAGAAATAACCGTCCGCTGACGCAAACGTTTAACAATATGCTTATCAATAATTTAGATAGGCCCGGGAGTTCGATTTACATGGCAACAATTAAAGATGTGGCGAAGCGTGCGGGCGTGTCCACCACGACCGTCTCACACGTCATCAATAAAACGCGCTTTGTCGCAGAAAATACCTGCGAAGCGGTGTGGGAAGCGATTCGGGAACTGCATTATTCTCCCAGCGCAGTCGCGCGTAGCCTGAAGGTGAATCACACCAAAACGCTGGGCCTGCTCGCCACGTCCAGTGAAGCGCCCTACTTTGCTGAAATTATCGAAGCCATTGAGAATCACTGCTTCGATAAAGGCTATACCCTGATTCTGGGCAACGCACATAATGACCTGCAAAAACAGCGCGCCTATCTGTCGATGATGGCGCAAAAGCGCGTTGACGGGCTTCTGGTGATGTGTTCAGAGTATCCGGATGATCTGCTGCAAATGCTGGAAGCGAACCGCAATATTCCGATGGTGGTGATGGACTGGGGCGAATCCCGTGCCGACTTTACCGATACCGTACTGGACAATGCTTTCCAGGGCGGTTATCTGGCGGGACGTTATTTGATTGAGCGTGGTCATCGCGATATTGGTGCCATTCCCGGCCAGATGGAGCGTAACACGGGAGGCGGTCGCCATGCCGGTTTCCTCAAGGCGCTGGAAGAAGCGGGTATTCAGCCACGTGCCGAATGGATTGTGCAGGGTGACTTTGAACCCGAATCTGGCTATCAGGCCATGCAGCAGATTCTGTCACAGAAGCAGCGCCCAAGCGCCGTATTCTGTGGGGGCGACATCATGGCGATGGGCGCAATCTGCGCGGCCGACGAAATGGGTCTGCGCGTGCCGCAGGATATCTCCGTCATCGGTTACGACAATGTGCGCAATGCGCGCTATTTCACCCCGGCACTGACCACGGTGCATCAGCCTAAAGCCCAGTTGGGTGAGAAGGCGCTGGAGATGTTGTTAGATCGCATCACCAGTAAACGGGAAGAGTCGCAGACAATTGAAGTCCACCCGACGCTTATTGAGCGACGCTCGGTGGGCTATGGCCCTTATCGCGATTATCGCCGTTAATCCTCGCTCAACCACTCCTGATTTAGCGTTTGCGCATCGCCCAGGTACTGGAGTAACCACCCCAGCGCCGGTGATGCGCGATCTTCCGCCCAGCTGACGCAGCAGGGACTTTCCGGAAACGCCTGCGGTAAGTTCAGCTCTGCCATCTCGCCGCTGTCCAGTAAGGGCCGCGCTAAATGGCCCGGTATCATCGCGACACACAAACCGGCGCGCACGCAGTCCAGACCGGTTTGCCAGTCCGGGACCACCAGCCGGCGTTGGTTATCCAGCGCCCAGGTCATACGACGCGGTAACGCGCGCGACGTATCTTCCAGCACCAGAGAAGGCCAGTTGCGCAACGCCTCATCATCCAGCGTAGCAACCTGCGTCAGAGGGTGCTGACGCGCCACCACGCAACGCCAGTTCAGGGTGCCCATATCGCGAAAGGCGAAACGCCCCCCCACCGGAATCGCCTGTGTCGCACCTATCGCCACATCCACTCGCCCGTCTGCCAGCGCATCCCAGACGCCGTTAAAGACCTCATAGCTGATGTGCAACTCCATGTCGGGAAAATGGCGGTAAAAATCCCTGACAAACTGCCGGGTCCGCTGCGGTTTGACGATGCAGTCGACGGCAATACCAATCTGACCGCGCCAGCCGTTGGCGAGCTGTTGACACTGACGTCGTGTGGCATCCATTTTTTTGATAACGCTGCGCCCTTCCCGCACAAAATGCTCGCCCGCCGGGGTGAGAATCACCTCCCGGTGCTGGCGTTCAAACAGCGGCACAGCCAGCCAGGTTTCCAGCTGGCGAACGGTATAGCTGATGGCAGAAGGCACACGGTGCAGTTCCTGGGCGGCCGCGCTAAAGCTGCCACCGCGTGCGACCGCATCCACCACTTCCAGCGCATATTCAGACCACATAATTTGCCTTCAAAATTTTTAACAGCAACAGGCAAATTTTACCGTTTCACAGCGTGAAGTACAGCTTTTACACTGCCCCGCGTTTATTCTGCAACTGATGAGAACCCGATGTCCGCTTCAAAAGGCTTTATTCCCTATCTTGCCGTGCTCAGTATGCTGGGCTTTCTGGCAACCGATATGTACCTGCCCGCCTTCGGCGCTATGCAGCAAAGTTTTAGCACGTCAGCCGGGATGATCAGCGCCAGCATGAGTCTGTTTCTGGCCGGTTTTGCCTGTGGTCAGCTGGTCTGGGGCCCCTTATCTGATCGGTTGGGGCGTAAGCCGGTGCTGCTGGCAGGCCTCGCCCTGTTTGCTCTGGGCTGTGCGGGTATGTTGTGGGTAGATAATGTGATCCTGATGCTGGTACTGCGTTTTGTGCAGGCTATCGGCGTGTGCGCGGCGGCCGTCAGCTGGCAGGCGCTGGTCGTCGATCGCTATCCTCAGTCACAGGCCAATAAAGTCTTTGCTACCATTATGCCGCTCGTCGCGCTGTCTCCCGCCCTGGCGCCGTTACTGGGCGCCTGGCTGATCGGCCATTTTCACTGGCGCGCCATTTTTGCGGTGCTGACGGGAATTGCTGTGGCGCTCATCCTGGTCACGCTGCGCCTGCCTTCGCCGCAAAAAAATCAACGTTCCCCTGCTCCACAGCCTGGGTTTCTGACGCTGCTGCGCGCACGTGCCTACAGCGGTAACGTACTGATGTATTCCGCCTGCTCGGCCAGTTTTTTTGCATGGCTGACGGGTTCGCCGTTTATTCTGGCTGAAATTGGTCTGTCTCCTGCGGATATCGGGCTCAGTTATATTCCCCAAACCATCGCCTTTTTAATCGGCGGGTTTGGCTGCCGTGCGCTGCTCAACCGGTTTTCTGGCGCAACGCTGCTGCCGTGGCTGCTCGGCGTCTATAGTCTGAGTGTCGGGGCGCTGTTTGCCGTCGCGCTTTCGGGAAGCCCGTCACTCACGGCGTTACTGGTGCCGTTCTGCGGCATGGCGCTGGCAAATGGCGCGATTTATCCGATTGTGGTGTCCAGTGCGCTGCTGCCCTTCCCCCACGCCACCGGGAAAGCGGCGGCATTGCAGAACACACTTCAGCTCGGACTCTGTTTTGCCGCCAGCCTTGCGGTGTCCGCAGGCTTGATCCAGGCTCTGTTTACGACCACGCTAATTATGATGGTGACGATTGGTCTGGCAGTGATGGGCTATCAGCTACAGCGCCGCGCCGGCGCACAAACTGATATTGCCTCATCTGCACATCCCTGCCAGGATAATCACTGAGGCAACGATTTGCGTGTTACCCGTTTTCACTGACTGAATCAGGGTCTGCCAGTGTGCCTCCTCTGCCAGACCCACTCGCACTGTCATCATAATAAAAATGTTTCACACAGCCTTCAGGCTGTGACGGCATCTGTGTGAGCAACGCTGCATGGATACCGACGTTTTCTCTTCTCTGTACCCTTTTTGTTGTCTGGCGCAAGGCGTCATCTGTGACTTTTCTCATAATCCTGAGAAACAGCTCCTGCTTTTTCTCAGGTTCTGACGGTTCTGGTGATGGAGTGGCTATGAGTTCATCATGTGTAGAAGAAGTAGGCATCGAACGTAACCATTGGTATCGCATCGTTCAGGAGTTACTGCAAAAAGCCGATATTGAAATTAACGGTTCGCGGCCCTGGGATATTCAGGTTAAACACCCCGATTTTTTCAAACGCGTTCTGCAGAAAGGATCCCTGGGCTTGGGCGAGAGTTATATGGATGGCTGGTGGGAATGCGAGCGGCTGGATATGTTTTTTCATCGGGCGCTGAAGCATAAACTCGACGAGCAACTGCCGCATCATATTCAGGACATCCTGCGTATTGCGCTGGCGCGTCTGGTGAACCTGCAATCCAAAAAGCGGGCCTGGCAGGTGGGTAAAGCCCACTACGATTTAGGCAACGATCTCTTCAGCCTGATGCTGGATCCTTACATGCAGTATTCCTGCGCGTACTGGAAAGACGCCACCACGCTTGAGGCGGCGCAGGAAGCCAAACTCGATATGATTTGCCGCAAGCTGCAACTCAAACCGGGAATGCGCCTGCTGGATATCGGCTGCGGCTGGGGCGGCCTGGCGGCCTTTGCCGCCAGAAATTATGGCGTGAGCGTTCAGGGCGTAACCATCTCGGCAGAGCAACAAAAACTGGCTCAACAGCGCTGTGAGGGGCTGGATGTCCAAATCCTGTTGCAGGACTACCGCGATCTCGATCAGCAGTTTGACCGCATTGTGTCCGTGGGCATGTTTGAACATGTCGGGCCTAAAAATTACCCCACCTATTTTGCTACGGTCGATCGCAACCTGAAGCCTGACGGGATTTTCCTGCTTCACACAATAGGCGCGATCAAAACGGATATGCATGTCGATCCCTGGATTGGCAAATATATCTTTCCGAACGGCTGCCTGCCCTCTTTGCGCCATATCGCCGACGTCAGCGAACCCCATTTTATTATGGAAGACTGGCATAACTTTGGCGCGGACTATGACACGACATTGATGGCCTGGCACGAACGCTTCTTACATGCCTGGCCGCAGCTTGCCGGGCGCTATGACGAACGCTTCCGCCGCATGTTCACGTACTATCTGAATGCCTGCGCGGGTGCGTTTCGCGCCCGCGAGATCCAGCTATGGCAGGTGGTGTTTAGCCGAGGCATAGAGGGAGGATTGCGCGTAGCACGGTAACAGGACGCGCTGCGGTTTAGCGCCGCGCATTGCCCGAACCGGCTCAGGTCGGTTGGCTGAGATGCCGGGGCGACGAAACGCGACGGCGCGTCAGCGGTTTCCCGATAAAAAAGCAGCCCTGATAACAGGGCTGCTTTTTTTGCAATACCCGCATGCGGATGACAACAAGATTGTTGCCAGGCGGGCCTTATTCGTGATCGGCTTCCGGCTGATCGGCCTGCTCCGCAAGTGCCTTCACGGCAGCGGCTTCACGCTGCGCCAGCACGCGCTCTACCGTATCCACAATGGCCTGTGTATGGGGATCGATTTCAATGTTGACCCGATCGCCAAAGGTTTTGGCTCCCAGGGTGGTACGCTCCAGCGTTTCAGGAATCAAATGGACGCAGAACTTCGTTTTTGTCACATCACCCACGGTCAGACTGATGCCATCAATGCCGACAAATCCTTTGTGCAGGATGTATTTCATCTGCAGAGGATCCTGAATCCTGAACCACACTTCGCGGTTGTTTTCAGAGCGGATAATTTTGCAAATTTCTGCCGTGGTCATGATATGGCCCGACATCAGGTGTCCGCCAATCTCATCACTGAATTTGGCCGCGCGTTCAATATTCACCACGTCGCCCTGTCGCAAGTCGCCCAGATTGGTCACGCGTAAGGTTTCTTTGATCAGGTCAAAACTCACCAAATCACCGTTAATCTCGGTAACGGTCAGGCAACAGCCGTTATGGGCCACGGATGCGCCAAGTGCCAGTCCTGGCACCAGTTCAGCGGGAAGCCGGACAACATGAGTACGGAATAAACCTTTATCTTCAATGGACACGATTTCTGCGGTGCCCTGCACAATACCGGTAAACATAATCTTTGCCTCTGTGAAGTTTGCCTCCAGTTTATCACAGGCGCGCTTAACTTTTAGATTTCAACGTGCTGAGAGATGCGCAACCGCAAAGCGTGACAAAGATTGGAGAAATCGGCTGCGGCAGTTACACTAGTGCCGACTTCGCCTGAAGTCGTCCTCATTTCCTTATTAATCACACAAGTCAGGTGTTTACGTGCAGAAGTATTTAACAGAAGCGCGTCAATTGCTGGCCCTCGCGATTCCCGTTATCCTGGCTCAGGTGGCGCAAACCGCGATGGGATTTGTAGATACCATTATGGCCGGCGCCGTCAGCGCCACGGATATGGCCGCCGTCGCTGTTGGCACGTCCATTTGGCTTCCCGCCATCCTGTTTGGTCATGGTGTTTTACTGGCATTGACGCCGACCATTGCGCAACTTAATGGTTCAGGTCGCCGCGAGCGCATCGCTGAACAGATTCGTCAGGGGTTTTGGCTGGCGTTTTTTCTCTCATTGCTCATTATGCTGGTCCTCTGGAACGCGGGCTATTTTATTCGCTCGATGCACGATATCGATCCGCTGCTGGCTGAAAAAGCGGAAGGTTATCTGCATGCCCTGCTGTTTGGCGCGCCGGGTTACCTGTTTTTTCAGGTGATGCGTAACCAGTGCGAAGGGCTGTCTAAAACCAAGCCCGGCATGGTGCTGGGCTTTCTGGGATTGATGCTCAACATTCCGCTCAACTATGTCTTTATCTATGGGCATTTTGGTATGCCCGCGTTGGGCGGTGTGGGCTGTGGCGTCGCCACCGCCTCCGTTTACTGGGCGATGTTTATCTGTATGCGCTTTTGGGTGCGGCGCATGCGCAGCATGCAGGATATCCGGCCTGAACAGCGCTGGTCATCGCCCTCGGCCGCCATTCTGAAACGTCTGGCCGGTCTGGGCCTGCCTGTCGCCCTGGCGCTGTTTTTTGAAGTGACCCTGTTTGCCGTGGTGGCGCTGTTAGTCTCCCCGCTGGGCATTGTGAATGTGGCTGGTCACCAGATTGCCCTGAACTTCAGCTCGCTGATGTTCGTGCTGCCGCTGTCACTGGGCGTCGCGACAACCATTCGCGTGGGCTATCGCCTGGGTCAGGGATCAACCGAACAGGCGCGCGTGTCCGCCTGGACCGCGCAGGGCGTGGGCGTGAGTATGGCCGTGCTTACGGCGATCTTTACGGTGACCTTCCGCCATCACATTGCGCAGCTCTATAACGATAACCCCGACGTAGTGACGCTGGCTGCTCAACTGATGATGCTGGCCGCCATTTACCAGATTTCGGATTCCATTCAGGTGATTGGCAGCGGTATCCTGCGCGGTTACAAAGACACAAGGTCTATTTTCTTTATAACCTTTATCGCCTACTGGCTACTGGGGCTGCCTTCAGGGTATATCCTGGCGTTGACCGACTGGGTGGTGCCGCGCATGGGCCCGGCAGGATTCTGGTGTGGGTTTATTGTCGGCCTGACCTCAGCCGCCGTCATGATGCTGTGGCGGGTTCGGCGTTTGCAGCAACTCCCGGCCGCGTTAATCCTTTCGCGCGCATCGCGTTAAAAGCAGAACGGGCCGTAACAGGCCCGTTACGTTCAAAAAAACGACGCTTCGCACAGATGATGTTCATTCATTTGCAATTTTGCGTTTTTCCCCTTGCCAGCCTTCTGCGCTGTCGTTAATATTCGTCCCCGCTGTCGCCCTGACAGCATGTTGCGCTCTTAGCTCAGTTGGTTAGAGCACCACCTTGACATGGTGGGGGTCGATGGTTCGAGTCCATTAGAGCGCACCAAGTGCGTCCGTAGCTCAGTTGGTTAGAGCACCACCTTGACATGGTGGGGGTCGGTGGTTCGAGTCCACTCGGACGCACCAAATTTATTTTGCGCTCTTAGCTCAGTTGGTTAGAGCACCACCTTGACATGGTGGGGGTCGATGGTTCGAGTCCATTAGAGCGCACCACTCTTTTACTTCCTTTCTTCACTTGCGCAACAACCCATTTCTTGATTTACATTGCCTTTACGTACTGTTTTTCGATTGGTTTTCGCATACTTAGTGATTATACTGGCCGCGTTGTTTACTTGAAAGGTTTCAGCGACTACGTGCTTATGACGATAATTAAGATTGTTTGCGCAACAACGTCCCGGTGGTTAAGCCAACTAACCACGCAACTTCTCTGCACGCCTGGCCTTCGTCACCTATTCTTATCCTGTATCACCCTTTTCTCTTTCAACCAGCGTTTTCATTTCGGTGCGCTGTCATCGAAACCCTATTTATCATCCATCACAACTTACAGATAACCCGTCATGAAAAAGACTAAGATCGTTTGTACTATCGGCCCAAAAACCGAATCCGAAGAGATGTTGACCCAGCTGCTTGAAGCAGGCATGAACGTGATGCGTCTGAACTTCTCGCACGGCGACTATGCAGAACACGGTCAGCGCATCACCAATATGCGTGCTGTCACCCAAAAAACTGGCATTCCTGCCGCTATTCTGCTGGATACCAAAGGTCCGGAAATCCGCACCATGAAGCTGGAAGGTGGCAATGATGTGTCACTGAGAGCTGGCCAGACCTTTACTTTTACCACTGACCAGAGCGTGATTGGCAACAGCGAACGTGTTGCGGTGACGTATTCTGGCTTTGCCAACGATTTGAAAATCGGCAATACCGTTCTGGTTGACGATGGTCTGATCGGCATGAAAGTGACTGAAGTCACCGAAAACAGCGTCATCTGTGAAGTCCTGAACAACGGTGATTTAGGTGAGAATAAAGGTGTTAACCTGCCAGGCGTTTCTATCCAGTTGCCTGCGCTGGCCGAGAAAGACAAACGCGACCTGATTTTTGGTTGTGAACAAGGCGTTGATTTCGTTGCCGCGTCCTTTATCCGTAAGCGCTCTGACGTGCTGGAAATCCGTGAGCACCTGAAGCAGCACGGCGGCGAAAATATTCAGATCATCTCTAAAATTGAAAACCAGGAAGGCCTGAACAACTTCGACGAGATCCTGGATGCGTCTGACGGCATCATGGTCGCCCGTGGCGATTTGGGCGTTGAAATCCCGGTTGAAGAAGTGATCTTCGCGCAGAAGATGATGATCAAAAAATGTAATAAGGCGCGTAAGGTTGTTATCACCGCCACCCAGATGCTGGATTCCATGATCAAGAATCCACGTCCTACTCGCGCAGAAGCCGGCGACGTAGCGAACGCCATCCTGGACGGGACGGACGCCGTCATGCTGTCGGGCGAAAGTGCGAAAGGCCGTTATCCGCTGGAGTCGGTCACCATCATGGCGACCATCTGTGAGCGTACCGACCGCGTGATGAAGCCGCGCATTGATGAGCAGAATGACAACCGCAAACTGCGTATCACCGAAGCGGTGTGCCGTGGTGCCGTTGAAACCGCCGAGAAGCTGGAAGCGCCACTTATCGTTGTCGCAACAGAAGGCGGTAAATCAGCGAAGGCCGTGCGTAAGTACTTCCCTAACGCCACCATCCTGGCCTTAACCACCAATGCCACCACAGCGCGTCAGTTGATTCTGAGCAAAGGTATTGAGACGCGTATGGTCAGCGAAATTGCCTCAACCGACGATTTCTATCGTCTGGGTAAAGAAGCGGCGCTGGAAAGCGGTTTTGCTCAAAAAGGCGATGTTGTTGTGCTGGTTTCTGGCGCGCTGGTGCCAAGTGGAACCACGAATACCGCATCGGTACACGTGCTGTAATACGGGGTTTATGGCTTTATTATCGAAAGCGCCTTAAAAGGCGCTTTTTTTATGGGCTTTGTAATACAGATTCCTGAAAACGCCAGCCCAAAACAACAATAAAAATGCCCCTGAAATTAAGGTTAATCCGATTAAATCTCTCTGTTTTAGCTAAATTTTTTTATCTTCTTCTTTGATCCGCTGTTTCTTTGAGCGAACGATCATGTTTAAGCATGTTCTTATCAAAAAATTATTCTCAAGTTAAAAAGCTTTGTGTAATACTTGTAACGCTACATGGAGATTAACTCAATCTAGAGGGTATAAATAATGAATCGTACTAAACTGGTACTGGGCGCGGTAATCCTGGGTTCAACTCTGCTGGCTGGTTGCTCAAGCAACGCTAAAATCGACCAGCTGTCTTCAGACGTTCAGACTCTGAACGCTAAAGTTGACCAGCTGAGCAACGACGTGAACGCAGTGCGTTCTGACGTTCAGGCTGCTAAAGATGACGCAGCTCGCGCTAACCAGCGTCTGGACAACCAGGCTCACTCTTACCGTAAGTAAGAGTTCTGGTTTTAAAAATGGTGCCCTTGTGGCACCATTTTTTTTGTCTGCTGATCCGCAACTAACGCCTTCTCTTTCACTGATGCCGCGTCGTTCGTCGACAGCACGTTTGCCCTGTCCTGCCTCGTTTACTGTCGCGACTGTCCGTTAGCCCCATTCCGCATCGGTTATGTCCAGGCAGGCCTGTCGCCTCAATCTGCTTCGGTTACTGCACTGACAGGACTCGCGCCCTGTCCCGCATTAATTAGTGTGCCGACAGGACGCTTGCCTCATCCCGCACCGGCTCACCGGCACTGACCAGCACCGGCATGCCCGAACGGCGCGTCAGCGTAGCGTTAATCAAGGCCTGGTCACTTTTCTCGCTCTTCATAAACGTCCTGAAGCCCGCACTTAAGGCCAGAGGCGCGGTTTGCGGATCGTCTTTCTCGCTGCGCGACAAGGGCTGATGGACTTCAACGTAACGTTTGCCATCGGGCTCAACGGTATATTTCACCGGTTGGTTAATCACCTGCACGCGCGTTCCCACCGGCACCGCATTAAACAGCGCTTCGATATCGTCCGTGCGCAGGCGAATACAACCCGAACTCACGCGCATGCCGATACCAAAATTGGCATTAGTACCATGGATAAGATATTGCCCGGTTCCCCGCGCCATACGCAACGCATGCAGCCCCATAGGGTTATCCGGGCCTGCGGGCACCACTGCAGGCAGGGTAATGCCCTCTTTCGCGTAGCGCTTACGAATATTCGCGGTAGGCGTCCAGGTGGGATTAGGGATTTTCTGGCTGATGCTGGTCACCATCACGGGCGTCATGATCCCCATCTGACCGATACCAATCGGATACACGATGACCTTGTTTTCACCTTTTGGGTAATAGTACAACCGCAGTTCCGCCAGGTTTACCACAATGCCTTCGCGTGGCGTATCCGGCAGAATCATCTGTAGCGGAATGGTCAGCTGCGTACCCGGCCTGGGCAACCACGGATCGGTGCCTGGGTTCGCTTCCAGCATGCCCAGCAGGCCAACCTGATAACGCGCAGCGATATCTTCCAGCGGGCGTTTATTATCTGGCACCTGGGTAACAAGATTTTCACCTGTCAGGCGGCTGCCAGGCGGCGGCAAGGGATATTCGGTAGCAAAACCGGGTGCAGAGAGCCCAAAACAGGTCAGCAGCAATGCACCGGCTATATAAAAAGCAGGTTTCATGCGATGTTCTCATCAGACAGTAAAAAGACGCCGGATGGCGTCTTTGGAGTGTATCTTAGCTGAGGTTCTGAGCGGTATGGCGAATTGACTTAATCATCGCCTCCAGCCCCTGCGAGCGCGTCGGCGTGAGGTGCTGAACGAGGGCCAGTTCGCTGAACCAGTGGCGAACATCCAGTGCCACGATTTCAGCGGGTTGCAGGTTCTGATAAAGGCTAAATACGATAGCAATCAGTCCTTTAACGATAGCTGCATCACTGTCACCTTCAAAGGCGATCGTACCGTCTGCCTGCGGGGTCATCTTGATCCACACCTGACTCTGACAGCCGGTAATGGCATTTTCAGGCTGGTGCAGTGTTTCAGACGATTCCGGGAGTTTGGCACCTAATTCAATGATGTACAGATACTTCTCTTCCCAGTTAGCGCAACGATTAAAGTTGCGCACCAGTTTCTCTTTTTCTGGCAACGTGGCCATGAATCACTCCGTTTACGTTGTTCAGCCGCCCAGCAGGCGATGAATACGCGTCAGACCTGCCGCCAGCCGATCCACTTCGTCTTCACTGTTGTAGAACGTGAAAGAAGCGCGACACATCGCGGGGACCTGATAATGGCGCAGCAGCGGCATAGCGCAATGGTGGCCGGTACGAATCGCGATACCGTACTGATCAAGGAAGCTGCCGACATCAAAGGCGTGATGTTTGCCCAGGTTAAAGGCAATCACACCGGTACGCTGCTGCGAACCGTAGATCTGGATATCCGGCACGGAGGCGAGCTTATCAAGCGCATAATTCATCAGGATTGTTTCCCGCTGATGAATCGTATCCAGTCCCAGCGCCTCAACATACTCCAGCGCGGCGCCCAGACCAATGATGCCACCGGTATTCGGCGTTCCGGCTTCAAAACGCCACGGTGCCGTATTCCAGGTGGTGCCGGTGGGCAGCAGGACTTCACCAATCATCGATCCGCCCCCTTCCCAGGGTGGCATGATGTCCAGCAGCGCCTTGCGGCCATACAGCACGCCAATGCCCGTTGGGCCATAGAGCTTATGGCCGGAGAACACATAGAAGTCGCAGTCGATATCCTGTACATCGACGGCGCTGTGCATCACGGCCTGCGCCCCGTCGATCAGGGTAACCACACCTGCTGCCCTGGCCTGCGCGACGATGGCTTTGACCGGATTCACCGTACCAAGCACATTGGACACATGGGTGACCGCCAGCAGGCGCGTGCGGCTGTCAATCAGCCCCGCCAGTTGATCCAGCGCCAGCTCACCGTTGTCGGTCAGGGGCAGTACCCGAATTTCCGCACCACAGCGTTCAGCCACCATCTGCCAGGGCACGATATTCGCATGGTGCTCCATCTGCGTGATAATCAGGTTATCACCGGGTTGCAGTTGACTGCCCGCCCAACTGTTGGCAACCAGGTTGATGCCTTCCGTCGTACCTTTAACAAAAACGATTTCTTCCGCAGAAGCCGCATTCAGAAAACGTGCCGCCTGTTCGCGAACGTTTTCCATATCGCTGGTTGCCTGCTGGCTGAGCGTGTGAATACCGCGGTGCACGGCGGCATAGCCGTGCTGGTAGAAATGGCTTTCGGCATTGATGACCGACAAAGGACGCTGTGCGCTGGCCGCGCTGTCAAGGTAAGCCAGCGGATGACCGTTGACCTCACGCTTCAGAACCGGAAAATCCGCTCTGATACGCTCGAGATCGAAGTTCATCATGAGTTGTCTCCAGGAAAACGCTGAGCAATGCGCTGGAGCACCGCCTGGCGAAGAACGGGGTTCTCCAGCGTTTCGGTTAACTCAGCCGCAAAGGCGTGAATGATCATGGTCTGCGCGGCATCCTGCTCAATACCGCGCGAACGCAGGTAGAACATCTGCTCGTCATCAATACGGCCTACGGTCGCACCGTGGCTGCATTTAACGTCATCGGCATAAATTTCCAGCTGCGGCTTGGTATCCACTTCGGCCAGGCGGCCTAACAGCAGATTGTTGTTGGTCATCTGACCATCTGTCTTTAACGCATGCTGCGCCACTTTGATGTGGCCGTTAAAGACCGCACGCCCTTTGTCACGCACGATGGTTTTGTGCATCTGACGGCTCAGGCAGTGGCCTTTGTTGTGCTCAAGATAGGTGCGGGTATCCGCCACTTCCTGATTCACGGGCAGCACCAGACTGTTCAAAGAAAGCTGGGTGTTTTCGCCATTGAGCTGCGTACTGGTGTTATGACGGCTTAAACCCGCACCCAGTAAGAAGCTGGTGCTGGTCACCTGCGCATCACGGTTAATCACGATGTCATTATGGGCAAAGTGATAACTTTTAGTGCTTTCAAAGGCCAGCTTGGTGTGCTTCAGCGTAGCATTATCAGCGACAGCAAAGGTAAAGCGACCGCCGGTGAAGTGTGCGCTGTCGTTCAGCGTGACATAGTGCTCGATGACTTCCGCTTCTGCACTCTCTTCCAGTTGCAGATGATGACGGTAATGAACGGTGTTCATGCCATCATCTTTGCCGCTGGTGATGTGCAGGAGGTAAAGCGGACGTGAAGCCGCCTTACCGCGCGGCAGACGAACATGGGTCACTTCTTCAGCCAGGCTTTCCGTCAGATGCAGAAAGACTTCTGGCTGAATGGGCGCAGGCAGATCGCGACGCTCAGCGGCAACGCTGTGCTGAATCTCGAAAAAATCAGTCCCGGTCGCGCTCAGCGCAGACTGGAATTTGCCGTCGACAAACACCAGACGAATGGCATCCAGCGGCAGAGCCAGCGCTTCAACCTGTGAAGCACTCACGTCCTGAGACTCAGGCAACACAAAGTGCTGTGCCAGCAGGCCATCCAGCGGCGTGTATTTCCAGTTTTCATGCTTGCGCGTGGGCAAGCCCAGACGCATTAACTGCTGCCAGTGCTGCTGTGCCTGCATGGAGCGCAGTTCACCGCGCGATTCAAACAGGTGGTGCCACTGTTGCAGCGCAGTATCACTCTTCGTCGGTAAGCCAGCCATAACCCTGCTCCTCCAACTGTTTCACCAGCGAGAAGTCGCCAGATTTCACGATCTTGCCCTGATACAGCACATGCACAAAATCAGGTTTGATATAGTCCAGGATACGCTGATAGTGCGTGACGATGATGAACGCACGCTTCTCATCGCGCAGGCTGTTTACGCCGTTAGCCACGATTTTCAGGGCATCGATGTCGAGACCGGAGTCCGTTTCGTCCAGAATGCACAGATCGGGCTCAAGCGCGGCCATCTGCAGAATATCGTTACGCTTCTTCTCACCGCCGGAGAAACCGACGTTGACAGAACGGGTCAGCAGATCTTCAGGCATCTTGAGCAGATTAATTTTCTCTTCGATGAAATCCTGAAAATCAAAACGATCGAGCTCATCCTGCTGACGGTATTTGCGCACTGCGTTCACAGAGGTCTGCAGGAAAAACTGGTTGCTGACGCCAGGAATTTCAACCGGATACTGGAACGCCATGAAGATCCCTTCACCCGCGCGCTCTTCCGACTCCAGCTCCAGCAGGTCTTTGCCTTTAAAGGTCACTGAACCGCCGGTAATTTCATAGTCTTCACGGCCAGCTAAGGTCGCAGACAGCGTACTTTTACCTGAACCATTCGGTCCCATGATGGCATGAACTTCGCCCGGTTTAATCTCAAGGTTCAGACCACGTAAGATCGCTTTGTCTTCAACGCTAACCTGTAAATCTTTAATACTTAACATACTTATTCCTTCACATTGCTTCCGGCAACGCGTGTGACGGCGTCAATCAGCCCACACTGTGCTCAAGGCTGATGGCTAACAGTTTTTGTGCTTCCACTGCAAATTCCAGCGGCAGCTCAGAGAATACGTCTTTACAGAAGCCGTTCACGATCATCGAGATAGCATCTTCTTCACTGATGCCACGTTGCAGACAGTAGAACATCTGATCTTCGCCGATACGTGAAGTGGTCGCTTCATGCTCCAGCTGGGCGGTGTTGTTGCGGGTTTCAACATACGGGAACGTATGTGCTCCACAATCTGGCCCAATCAGCATGGAATCACACTGAGTAAAGTTACGTGCGTTGGTGGCCGTCGGCATGATTTTCACCAGGCCACGGTAGGTGTTCTGGCTTTTACCGGCAGAAATACCTTTGGAGATAATGGTCGACCGGGTGTTTTTACCAATGTGAATCATCTTGGTACCGGTGTCCGCCTGCTGGCGTCCGCTGGTTAAGGCGACGGAGTAGAACTCGCCCACGGAGTGATCGCCACGCAGGATACAGCTCGGGTATTTCCAGGTAATGGCCGACCCGGTTTCCGACTGCGTCCAGGACATTTTACTGTGGTCGCCTTCACACAGCGCACGCTTGGTCACGAAGTTAAGGATACCGCCCTCGCCTTCACCGCCCGGGAACCAGTTCTGCACGGTGGAGTATTTCACTTCCGCATTCTTGTGGATGATCACCTCGACCACCGCTGCGTGCAGCTGATAGCTGTCACGGACCGGTGCAGAACAGCCTTCAATGTAGCTGACATAGCTGTCTTCATCAGCAATCAGGATGGTGCGTTCAAACTGACCGGTTTTCGCCGCGTTAATACGGAAGTAGGTTGACAGCTCCATCGGACAACGCACCCCTTTCGGGATGTAAACAAAGGTACCGTCTGACGCAACCGCTGAATTCAGGGCAGCGAAGAAGTTGTCGTTGGGTGGCACTACCGTGCCCAGATATTTCTTCACCAGCTCCGGATGATCGTGAATGGCTTCACCGAACGAGCAGAAGATAATGCCCTGTTCCGCCAGCTTGCTACGATAGGTGGTGGACACTGACACCGAGTCAAAAATGGCGTCAACCGCCACTTCTTTGCCTTCACGCACCGGTACACCCAGTTGGTTGAAGGCGTTTTCCACTTCCTTCGTCAGGTAATCGTTGGCAGGCGCCGCGCCTGAAGCCTGCGTGGCTCCCGGCTCCGACGCACAGGTATCGTCACAATTGCCGCACGACGGCGCGGAATAGTAACTGTAATCCTGATAGTCGAGCTTTTCGTAGTGCGCTTTCAGCCAGTGTGGCTCTTCCATTTCCAGCCAGGCACGAAAAGCTTTAAGCCGAAACTCCAGCATCCACTCTGGCTCGTTACGCTTAGCCGAAATTGCGCGCACGACATCTTCATTGATGCCGTTGGCAAATTCTTCGGTTTGCAACTGGGTAAAGAAGCCCTCTTTATAATTGAGCTTGCCTTCCCACATTTGTACATCGTCAGATGTTTCGCTGTGTCGTGACATATTTCACTTACTCGACGCCAAAGCTTTCACCGCACCCGCAGGCGTGTTGAGCTTTAGGGTTATTGAATTTAAAAATTTGATTCAGGCCTTCACGGACGTAATCCACTTCAGTGCCATCGATAAATGGCATCGCCTGAAGCGGTACAAACAATGTTGCGCCGTAGTAGGTAAACTGCAGGTCGTCATCTTCTGGTTGCTTCACCAGATCCATGACATAACCAAAGCCGGCACAACCGGATTGTTTAATCGCTAAACGCAGGCCCTTGACTTCTGGGTTTTCTGCGGCCAGATTTAGAATTTGTTTCGCTGCGGTTTCGGTCAGCGTTAACCCTTTCCACACATATTCGTCAGGTGAGAAAGAGTCTGCATTCACGGATGACATGTTGCTACCTCTTGTGAGTCCGGACCTTTTCAGGCTATCCCCCTATGGTAGTGATCTCACTGATCACTTCAACCTCTTGTTTTGCAGGGATAATCATTAGGTGCTGTTTTTAACAGCGCATTTATTAAGCATAGCGTCTTCAGCCAGGCTTGCATTCGCAAAACAGGCAGGAAGCACGACCCCGTAACCTGTTAATAACTGGTGAATTTTAAAATCATCACTTTATGATAAACCCTTTATTGATAGGTTACGCCTTTCTGTGTTGTAAACAGATTGTTATTTCCGATTATACCGACAGGTGAAATAAATCGGAAAAAAATTCTCATTTGCCAATTGCAATCGCTGTTCAGTTGAATATGATAATTATTA
Organism: Pantoea sp. PNA 03-3; assembly: GCF_003201175.1. Classification (NCBI taxonomy): domain Bacteria; kingdom Pseudomonadati; phylum Pseudomonadota; class Gammaproteobacteria; order Enterobacterales; family Erwiniaceae; genus Pantoea; species Pantoea sp. PNA 03-3. Next base: position 639,461 of record NZ_QICO01000001.1, read on the forward strand.
TCATTCAGCATCAGGATGCGTTATGTCGTTATCGGTTTCCGCCTGGCTTCAGCACAAACTTGATGAATACCGTTTTTCGGTTCGCGATCTCACTGTCGATTTTTACCTGGCGCAGGCCAGACTTGACCGGGCTGAGTGTACCGTTCAGCAGTTACGTCAGTTCAATGATACCTGTCTGGATATGGCAGAACTTTGCCAACTGAACGGTGACGACCAGAGTTATTTGCATGCCATGGGTAAGCTTCATCACCGACTGGTCGTAGAAATGCAAAATCCCGACCGGGATCGGCTGTTTCGCATTCAGGCTTACCAGCTGGCAAGACTGTCACTGACCCGGCTATGCCACCAGCTGGCCATTACAGGTGAATGGGAACAGGCGACGGTGCTCCAGAGTAACTTTGTCAAACATGCAGGCTGGATATTCTAATCCAGCCTGCGGTTGACGTCTCCTGCCTTTTTACACCAGCTCAAGCAGAGCCTGAAGCGGATGGCGCATACCATTGCCTTCAACACGTTTAACCTGGCTCCGGCAGGAAAAACCGGTTGCCAGACAGCGTTGACGCGGCAGCTTTTGCAACTGCGGATGCCATGAGAGCGCGTAAATGCCCAGCGAGTTGTCCAGATTTTTGCTCTCGTGTCCGTAAGTGCCCGCCATGCCACAGCAGCCCACGTTGATGTTTTCCAGCTTTGCACCAAAACGTAAAAAAATCGCCTGCCACTGACCGGGCGTTGCAGGCAAGGCGGTGACTTCGGTGCAGTGCGCAAACAGATACCAGGCTTCGCCGCTGGCAATCTGGACGTCACGTTCCTGCACCGCATTCTGCAACCATTCATGCACCAACAGCACATTGAAGTCGCCCCGCGCCTCTCCCAGCGTCTGGCGATATTCATCGCGATAACACAGGACCGTTGCGGGATCGATGCCGACCATTGGCATCCCCAGTCGGGCGACGCGATTGAGAAAATCGGCGGTTTTACTGGCCGTGCGGGCAAAGCGTTGTAAAAAGCCTTTAACGTGCTGTGCCTTACCGTTTGGCGAGAAGGGCAACAGAACAGGTTGATAGCCGAGTTTCTCAATCAGCCTGATAAAGTCGCTGACCAGCCGGGCCTCATAGAAGCTGGTAAAGGGATCCTGCACCACCAGCACCGTTTTCGCCCGCTGCGCCTCCGTCAGCCCTTCAAGCTGTTCCAGCGTCATCTGCATTGCCGGATGGCCGCTCAGCTGCTGTTTGAGTGTAGGTGAGGAAAGCAAGGGCAAATCCACCATGCCAATGTGCGTTTTGCTGAACGATGCGGCCCAGGGCTGTTTAAGGAAGAAGTTAAAGACTGTAGGCGCTTTTGCCATCACGGGCGCATAGCTTTCCACCGCGGCCACCAGATGATCGCTCAGGGGACGAAGATAGCGCGTATGATAAAGCTGCAAAAAACGCGAGCGGAAAGCCGGCACGTCAATTTTAATCGGGCACTGGGTTGAACAGGCCTTACAGGCCAGGCAGCCTGACATGGCGTCCTTCACTTCATGCGAAAAATCATATTCCCCTTTATTCGCATACCAGGTGTTCCGCATGCGGCCAACCAGCCCCCGCAACGACAACGTCTTCTCTGGCAGTTTTTTCTCCAGCATCACCGGATCCACGCCCTGCTCTGCCAGCAAGCGCAGCCATTCGCGTGTTAAGGTGGCGCGCCCTTTAGGTGAATGAATGCGGTTGCGCGTGATTTTCATCGAGGGGCACATTGGGCTGCGCACGTCGAAATTGAAGCACAAGCCATTACCGTTACATTCCATCGCGCCACGCCAGGTGTCACGCACCTGTACAGGAATCTGGCGGTCATAGCTGCCGCGTTTGGTGGCATCCACCTGCATCATCGCCGCATCGCTGTTGTAAGGCGTACAGATCTTGCCGGGGTTCAGCCGGTTATCGGGATCGAACGCCGCTTTGATACGGCGCAGTTCGTTGAACAGGGTGTCCCCGAAGAAGGCCGGACTGTATTGCGCGCGAAAGCCCTTGCCATGTTCGCCCCACAGCAGACCGCCATAGCGCGCGGTCAGTTCGACCACCTCATCAGAAATCTGCTTCATCATCATTTCCTGATGCGGATCGCACATATCCAGCGCCGGCCGGACATGGAGCACGCCTGCGTCCACATGGCCAAACATGCCGTAACTCAGGCCATGGCTGTCAAGAAGCGCCCGGAACTCGACGATGTAGTCGGCAAGGTGTTCCGGCGGCACGGCCGTATCTTCGACAAACGGAATCGGCTTCGCCCGCCCTTTCGCATTGCCCAATAATCCCACCGCTTTTTTACGCATGTTATAAATGCGTTCGATGCTGTCCAGGTCGTTACAGCGTTGATAGCCAATGACGCCGCCTTCCTGCTGCGCGATCAGCGCATCAAGTCGGCTGCAGAGTTGCGTCAGTTGCTGCTCAATTTTCGCTTCGTCATCCCCGGCAAACTCCACAATATTCAGCCCTGACATCGTTTTGTCGGGAACATCGGTGATCAGCGCTTTCACCGAGTGCCAGACGATGTCCTCCCGTGCCAGATTGAGCACTTTCGAGTCCACCGTTTCGACGGAAAGAGCCTGCGCCTGTACCATCAGAGGCGCATTGCGCAAAGCAGAATCAAAGGAGTCGTATTTGATATTCACCACGCGCCGCACTTTAGGCAGGGGCGTAATGTCCAGCCGGGCTTCACTGATAAAGGCCAGCGTGCCTTCTGCGCCGCACAGCAGGCGCGTCAGGTCAAACGTTTGCATATCGTCGCTGAAGACATGACGCAAATCGTAGCCGGTCAGGAAGCGGTTCAGTTTGGGAAATTTTTCCAGAATCAGGTCACGCTGTTCGCGACATCGCGTCAGGACCTGCTGATAGATGCGGCCCTCTGGCGTGGGCGTTTGCGCCAGGCTTTCGGCCAGCGCCGTGGGCATGGGCCGGGTATCCAGAATATCGCCCCCCAGCAGGACCGCCCGCAACCCAAGAACATGATCAGAGGTTTTACCATACACCAGTGATCCCTGGCCGGAGGCATCGGTATTGATCATGCCGCCCAGCGTAGCGCGGTTACTGGTCGACAACTCTGGCGAGAAAAAGTAACCAAACGGTTTCAGATACGCGTTAAGTTGATCTTTAACCACGCCCGCTTCTACACGTACCCATCCCTGTTCGGTGTTAACCTCCAGGATGCGGTTCATGTAGCGGGACATATCCACAATAATGCCCTGATTCAGTGACTGACCGTTAGTGCCGGTCCCGCCACCGCGCGGGGTGAAAACCAGACTCGAAAACGCCGGGTCTCCCGCTACGCGGGCAATCAGCGCGACATCAGCCGTCGAGCGCGGAAACAGCACCGCATCGGGCAGCAGCTGATAGATGCTGTTGTCGGTTGAGAGAGAAAGCCTGTCGGCATAACTGGTGGCGGTGTCGCCGGTGAAGCCCTGTTCTTTGAGGGTTTCAAGGAATGTCAGCACCCGCTGGATAAGACCCGGTGCCTGAGAAATCTGTGGGATCATGATTCTGTGACCAAAGATGTTGTGTAGGTTTGCGTCTGTCGCGTGCGTTAATCTCCTGTTTTATCACATTTCTGTCAGCCCTGTCGTTTTTTCAGGAAAGGCTGAAACCATTTCTTTACAAGCCTGTTTAAACGCCCTCAAATAGCTCATGATGACGGGTCACTGTCATCCCCTGCGTTGACGGATCTCAAAGAGGTAATGCTTAAGATGAAAAGCCTGGAACGGCAGATAGACCTTCCCCAAATGTTGTTCACTCTGATATTCATTTTGCTGTTGATTGCCGCCTGCTTATGGGTGGTGCAACCTTTTATCCTCGGCTTCGCCTGGGCCAGCATGGTAGTGATTGCAACCTGGCCGTTAATGCTGAGAATTCAGCGACTGCTCTGGGGCCGGCGTTCTCTGGCCGTCATTGTGATGACCATTCTGCTTCTGCTGCTGTTTATTATTCCGGTTGCCCTGCTGGTGAACAGCCTGATTGATAACAGCGCTCCGGTAATTGCCTGGGCGACGCAGGGCCATATGCTGCCGACGCTGAGCTGGCTGAATGACATTCCTGTGGTCGGGGAAAAACTGTATGCCAGCTACCAGAAACTGGTGGCCGGCGGCGGTGCGGCCATCATGGCCAAGCTTCAGCCTTACGTCGGTCGTACAACAGGCTTCTTTGTTGCGCAGGCCGGACACTTTGGCCGGTTTATGATTCATCTGGCCGTGATGCTGCTGTTTAGCGTGCTGCTCTACTGGCGCGGTGAACAGGCGGCGCTGGGAATTCGCCATTTCGCTATGCGCATGGCGGGCCGTCGCGGTGATGCCGCCGTTTTGCTGGCCGGGCAAGCCGTACGCGCGGTGGCGCTGGGCGTGGTGGTGACTGCGCTGGTACAGGGCGTGCTGGGCGGTATCGGGCTGGCCATCTCCGGCATTCCTTATGCGACCTTGCTGACCGTCCTGATGATCCTCTGCTGTCTGGTCCAGATTGGTCCCCTGCTGGTGCTGGTGCCCGCCATCGTTTATCTCTACTGGAGCGGCGATACGACCTGGGGCACGGTGCTGCTGGTGTGGAGCTGCGTCGTCGGAACACTGGACAATATTTTGCGTCCCGTGCTGATTCGTATGGGTGCCGACCTGCCGCTGATTCTGATTTTATCCGGTGTCATTGGCGGACTCATCGCGTTTGGCATGATCGGACTGTTTATCGGCCCCGTCGTGCTGGCCGTCTCCTATCGCCTGGTGTCCGTCTGGATGAATGAAGTGCCCAGACCACCGGTCGATCCGCTCAAAGCCCTGGACGAAAAGACGGATCAATAGGCCCTGTTCTGCATTTCATATGATTAGTAGTGGTTAAGTAGGCTGGCTGATTAAGATATCACCAGCCTTTTTTTCATTAGTAGTTTTTAAGATAAAACGCATATTTAGCGCTTTAAGCCCATTTTTCGGCCTGAAATGATTATTTTTCATACATAATAACTCTCCTGAACGCTCTTAATGATGGTCAAAATATTATTTCCTTTAAACTAATAAGAGGATTCTTAAAGACGCCAGCAAGCGGTATGAATAACATATTTAACAAGTTTGAAATCAACTCACTGATTTCTAAACACCCTTATTTCCCCTGAGTAGCGTAAAGAATTGCTGTGTGTAGTCTTTGCCCATCCCCTGTGATGGGCTTTTTTTTTGCCTGTCGAAAAGGGGTTGCGCCCCTTTTTCACCGGTCAGGTTGTATGAACAGGCCGAAGAGCAACCTCGCCCCATATACGCTTTCCGCGCAAGTGATATCTCGACAACCGGAGCGGGTCAGCACTGATCAACCCCGTCTGTTTTTCCGCCGGGAATAAAAAAGCCAGCTTGCGCTGGCCTTAAAGTAACAGTGTAAACGTCGCGTCAGGCAGACTTATTCAGGGCCGCCAGGCTCAGCCACGTTTCCACGACGGTATCCGGGTTAAGTGACAAACTGTCGATGCCCTGCTCCATCAACCAGGCCGCAAAATCCTGATGATCCGAAGGCCCTTGTCCACAGATACCGACGTATTTACCCTGTTTTTTCGCCGCCTTGATCGCCATGGACAGTAAGGCTTTCACCGCCTCATTGCGTTCATCAAACAGGGCAGACACGACGCCGGAATCACGATCGAGCCCCAGCGCCAGCTGCGTCATGTCGTTCGAGCCAATGGAGAAGCCGTCAAAGTGCTGTAAAAACTGCTCCGCCAGCAGAGCATTTGACGGGATTTCACACATCATAATGACCTTCAGTCCGTTCTCACCCCGCTTCAGGCCCTGGCGACCTAACTCTTCGACCACCGCCTGCGCCTGGTCCACCGTACGTACAAACGGCACCATGATCTCGACATTGGTCAGTCCCATGTCATTTCGCACCCGCTTCACCGCTTCACACTCAAGCGCAAAACAGTCGCGGAAGCTTTCTGACACGTAACGGCCAGCGCCGCGGAAGCCCAGCATGGGGTTCTCTTCTTCCGGTTCGTACCGTTCCCCGCCGACCAGATTGGCGTATTCATTGGTTTTGAAGTCGGACAATCGCACAATCACCCGTTTGGGTGCGAATGCCGCGCCCAGGGTCGCGATACCTTCAGTCAGGCGCGCAATATAGAACTCGACGGGATCGTCAAAGCCTTTCATCAGCTGACGGATGTGTTGCTGCAACGCCGGCGGTTGTTGGTCAAACTCAAGCAGCGCTTTAGGATGCACACCGATCATGCGGTTGATGATGAACTCCAGGCGCGCCAGCCCAACCCCTTCATTGGGTAAGCAGGCAAAATCAAAGGCGCGATCCGGGTTACCCACGTTCATCATCACCTTCAGCGGCAGGTCCGGCATGGTATCGACCTGCGAACTGGTCACGTCAAAATCGAGCAGTTCGTCGTAAACATAGCCGGTATCGCCTTCCGCACAGGACACGGTCACGGTATGACCTTCTTTCAGGCGCTCGGTGGCATCGCCGCACCCGACCACCGCCGGAATCCCCAATTCACGCGCTATAATCGCGGCATGACAGGTACGCCCCCCGCGATTGGTGACAATAGCGGAGGCCTTTTTCATGATCGGTTCCCAGTCAGGATCGGTCATATCGGTCACCAGCACGTCACCTTTTTCGATACGGTTCATTTCGCTGATGTCATGAATCACCTTAACCGGCCCGGCACCAATGCGATGGCCAATTGCACGGCCTTCAATGACCACATTTCCCTGGCCTTGCAGGGTGTAACGCTCCATCACCTGACCATTTGAGCGCACGGTTTCCGGTCGCGCCTGCACGATGAACAGCTTGCCGGTATGCCCGTCTTTTGCCCACTCAATATCCATCGGGCGCTTATAGTGCTGCTCGATCAGTACCGCCTGCTGTGCCAGCGCCTGAACTTCGCTGTCGTTCAGGCAGAAGCGGTCGCGTTCCGTTTCCGGCACATCCTCGATTCGCACCTGCTCGCCGTGCTCACGTGAATCGGCATACACCATCCGCACTTTTTTCGAGCCCATGTTGCGGCGCACGATTGCCGGACGCTTCGCGGCCAGTGTGGGTTTATGCACGTAAAACTCATCCGGGTTGACAGCGCCCTGCACCACCATTTCGCCCAGACCCAGCGCCGCCGTGATAAACACCACCTGATCGAAGCCAGATTCCGTATCAATGGTAAACATCACGCCTGATGCGGCCAGATCGGAACGGACCATACGCTGTATGCCTGCCGACAGGGCAACACCCCGGTGATCGTAGCCCTGATGAACACGGTAAGAGATGGCACGATCGTTAAACAGGGATGCGTAAACATGTTTCACCGCTACCATCACAGCTTCGATGCCCTGCACGTTCAGAAAGGTTTCCTGTTGTCCGGCAAAGGAAGCATCGGGCATATCTTCTGCGGTGGCCGAGGAGCGTACGGCAAAAGAGGCCTCGGCATCGTCTGCTGAGAGCTGTTCGTAGGCCGACAAAATGGCGGCTTCAAGTTCAGGCTGGAAGGGCGTTTCGACGACCCACTGACGAATCTGCTTACCTGCTTTCGCCAGTTGATCAACATCATCAATATTGGTGTCATCCAGCAATGCATAAATACGCTGGTTCAGACCGCTCTGCTCAAGAAACTGATTAAAGGCCCAGGAGGTGGTCGCGAAACCATTGGGTACCGAAACCCCCAGAGAGGACAAATTGGTAATCATCTCACCCAGAGACGCATTTTTGCCTCCTACCCGATCAACATCATGCATGCCAAGCTGGTTGTACCAGAGTACTAACGGCTGTTCGCCTTTATTGGACATTGAACTGATCCTTTATTAATGAATGGGCACATGGAAAATCCTGCTATTAACACAATCAGCCTGGCATAACGTTTTGGCAAACACGATCTGTTGAATCGTTAAAGCAGATTCTGCACGGCAGTTTCAGACTATAACCCGCTTTTTTAAGACGTTGCGCAAAGGATTGTTTTTATCACAACCCACTCATTTAAAAGTGTTTTTCATTTCAGTGCCGCCTGAAGCGTCGTTTTTGTTGCGCAACAAGGCGGGTGGAAAAGGCAGCTTCAGGCGCGATTTTCATGGCAAATCTGTGGCGGAGAAAAGGAATATTTTCTGTCGGTTATGCTAAAACTGTACGACAAATGGTTAAGCCAGACTTCACATGCCCCCGCGGGGATTCGCGCGCCTGAACTTAACCCTGCTCCGTCTTTTCACGACTTCCTTGCACGAGGCATGCTCCATGACCACCGACAGAAGCGTTTTTTATATCTCCGACGGCACTGCGATTACCGCCGAAGTGTTAGGCCACGCGGTGCTATCGCAGTTTCCCGTTAACACCAACAGTGTCACCCTGCCGTTTGTTGAGAATGTTCAGCGCGCGCAGGCGGTTAAAGCGCAGATCAATGCCCTTTTTCAGCAAAGCGGCGTGCGTCCACTGGTCTTTTTTTCTATCGTCACGCCGGAAGTGCGCGACATCATTCTGCAAAGTGACGGGTTTTGTCAGGACATTGTTCAGGCACTGGTCGCTCCGCTTCAGCAGGAGCTTGGTCTCGCACCGGCTCCGGTCGCACACCGAACGCACGGACTGGATGCCAGCAATCTGGGCAAATACGATGCGCGTATTGCGGCGATCGATTACACCCTGGCACATGATGACGGCATTTCACTGCGCGGCCTGGAAGACGCGCAGGTCATTCTGTTAGGCGTTTCCCGTTGTGGTAAAACCCCCACCAGCCTCTATCTGGCGATGCAGTTTGGTATTCGTGCCGCGAACTATCCGTTTATTGCCGATGATATGGATAACCTGAAACTGCCGCCCGCTCTGCGCCAGCATCAGCATAAACTGTTTGGCCTGACAATTGACCCGGAACGCCTGGCGGCCATACGTCAGGAACGCGCGGAAAATACCCGCTATGCTTCCCTGCGTCAGTGTCGACTGGAGGTGGGCGAAGTGGAAGCGCTGTTCCGTACCCACCAGATTCGCTATCTCAACAGTACCAACTATTCCGTGGAAGAGATCGCCACCAAGATCCTCGATATTATGGGCCTGACGCGCCGCATGTACTGATCCGCCGCCGGCAGCGCCCTGTAACGTGGCGCTGCCGTAATTTTGCCTGTCATTGTCACGTTGGTGCTTGAATTCACAAGCTAATGGTTTATTGTGACCCTCATCACTTCCCGGTATTCCACCGCTGCGAAGAACACATTTAGAGAACACCATGAATAAAACTGACGAACTGCGCACGGCGCGCATTGGCAGCCTGATCTCTCCTGCCAGTCTGGCAGCTGAATATCCGCTTTCCTCCGCCATGGCCGATAATATCACCGCAGCACGCAAGCGCATTGCGCGCATCCTCACGGGCGACGATCCCCGTCTGCTGGTCGTGATTGGTCCCTGCTCCCTGCATGACCCGGTGGCGGCTTTAGACTATGCCCGGCGTTTAAATGCGCTGCGCGAGCAGTATCAGGACCGGCTGGAAATCGTGATGCGGGCCTATTTTGAAAAGCCACGTACGGTGGTCGGCTGGAAAGGCCTGATCTCCGATCCGGATCTGGACGGTAGCTTTGATGTGAACCGCGGCATCGGCATTGCCCGTAAGCTACTGATTGATATCAACGCCCTCGGCTTACCCACAGCAACGGAATTTCTGGATATGGTGATCGGGCAGTTTATTGCCGATCTGATCAGCTGGGGGGCCATTGGAGCCCGCACCACTGAAAGCCAGATCCATCGTGAAATGGCCTCTGCGCTCTCCTGTCCTGTCGGCTTCAAAAACGGCACCGATGGCAATGTGCGTATTGCGGTGGATGCCATTCGCGCTGCCCGAACCAGCCATATGTTCCTGTCGCCGGATAAACAGGGGCAGATGACCATTTACCAGACCAGCGGCAACCCGCACGGCCATGTGATTTTACGTGGCGGTAAACAGCCCAATTATCATGCCGCCGATGTCGCCGAGGCGACTGCCTGCCTGAATGAATTCGGCTTAGCGCCACAGCTGGTGATTGATTTCAGCCACGGCAACTGCCTGAAACAGCATCGTCGTCAGCGCGACGTTGCTGCTGATGTGGCTGAACAGATCAAAGGAGGTTCACGCGCGGTAGCGGGCGTGATGATCGAAAGTTTTATCGAAGAAGGCAATCAGAAAGTAGTGAGCGGTGAGCCCCTGACGTACGGTCAGTCCATCACCGATCCCTGCCTCAACTGGCAAGACAGCGAAGCTGTACTGGCCCTGTTAGCTGAGGCAGTTACTCACCGTTTATAACTTAGCTGGAACAACTGACTTCCAGTGATTTGCCCCAGTCCGGCGGCCGTTGACGATACTCAGCGGCCGTCGCGTCACTGAAGGGCTGCTGAAGCGCCTGATGTAAACGGGCCAGCGCCCCGCTCTCACCCTGCTCCGCCGCCTCGATCGCCTGCTGTGCCAGATAATTTCGCAAGACCAGCGCCGGATTGGCCGCTTTCATCACCTGCTGGCGCGTCGCATCGCTGACCTGCTCCTGCAACAAACGGGTGCGGTAATCCTGATACCAGCGATCAAAGGCAGCGCGATCGATAAATTCATCCCGTAACGGCGATCGCTGTTCTGACTGCTGCGTTTCACTGAGCAGGCGGAACGTCAGCGTATAATCGCGCCGTTCCTGACTCATTAAGCTGAGCAGATCGGTCAGAATCGCGTTATCCCCTGCCTCTTCGGTCAGAAAGCCCAGTTTCGCCCGCATCCGCTGGCCCCAGACGCGCATCAGTTCGTTTTCATAACCGCTCAGCGCCTGCTTTAGCTGCTCTGTACTGAGTAATCCTGAGAGGGCATGCGCCAGACGATTAAGGTTCCACAGACCGATCATCGGCTGATTCTCGAAGCTGTAGCGCCCCTGGTAATCACTGTGATTACAGATAAAGTCCGGCTGATAGTCATCCAGAAAACCGTAAGGGCCGTAATCCAGCGTCAGGCCAAGGATCGACATGTTGTCGGTATTCATCACACCATGCGCAAAGCCCACGCTCTGCCACTGCGCAATCAGGCGTGCTGTGCGCAGGACGATATCGGCGAACCACAGATAATAACGGTCGGCGTCCTCCGTCAGATGCGGCCAGTGATGACGAATGGCATACTCCGCCAGCTGTTTGACCTTGTCAGGCTGCTGGCTGTAAAAGAAGTGTTCGAAATGGCCAAAGCGCAGATGACTCGGCGCGATCCGCATCAGCATTGCACCGCGCTCAGCGGTTTCACGGTAAACCGGCTCATCGCTGATGGCTATCGTTAACGCGCGCGTGGTCGGGATACCCAGATGGTGCAGCGCCTCCGAGGCCAGAAACTCACGCACCGTCGAGCGCACCACAGCACGACCATCGCCCATGCGAGAATACGGCGTCAGCCCTGCGCCTTTTAAATGCCAGTCGAGACGGCTGCCGTCTTGCTGGCGCTGCTCACCCAGCAGAATGCCGCGCCCGTCACCCAGCTGACCTGCCCAGACGCCGAACTGATGGCCACTGTATACCTGCGCCAACGGTTGCATACCCGGCAACAGTGACGCACCGTACCAGACACCGTGCCCCTGCCCGGTAAACAGATCGCTCTCCAACGCCATTTCGTGCGCCAGCGGACCGTTGTGATATAACAGTCTGCCACCGGCAAGCGGGGTGGGATGTAAGGCGGTATAAGTACCCGAAAGCTCTCGAAACCAGCTGTTGTCAAAGACCATGTCTACTCCCAAACGACACCGGGTATCGTATGATAAAACCCACAGTGTAGCGTTGATAGCCGGGATTAAACAGGCGACAGTCGTGCAAATATCAGGGAGAGTGCAGGAATTGCTCGGAGTAGATCAAGGACTCAAACGCATCAGATTTCACCACCGGGAACAAGGCACCCTGCAGATGCACATTACTTAGATGGCTAACTTTATCCAGTAAAATTTCGTCATCTACGCCACAAATAATCATCCGATCGCAATGGCTACGGAAATTATCAATGATGCTTTGCATAAATGGTAAAAAAGAAGCACGTTTAGCAAGCGACTGAATAAAGTGTTTGTCCAGCCTGATACAGCTAAACAGATTATCGTAAACGGCAGTCGTCGACGATTTCCCCGCGCCAAAATGCGACAGAGACAATTTAAACTCACCATATAACGCCGCGAGAAGCGGATTATTTTTTCCCAAATGGAGCGAGAGAAACGTTTCGCTGATATCCAACCTTAAAAAGGGCAGTTGTTTTATTTTACGCGTCAGAAACTCACTTTCGAGCAGGGTGCTTGCCATGCCCTCGTCTGTGGGCATAAAGGCCAGCAGATTGTGCGTTTCGAAAAAGGTCTGATGCTTTTCCAGTAACGAAACCTGCCGCTGCAGCAGGCGCAGGCGCTGTGTCTCATCAAGCTGCGGCAACAGAACATCCTGCGGCAACGTGATAGGCGCACTTTCGTGGACGAACTGGGTAGCCAGCTCAATAGCGGTTAAGTGCCCTTCCTGGGAACAGGCGGCATAAAACCAAATTTCCGACTCATAGTCGGCCGACAGATGAATTTTCATTTTACAGCCAGTATATGTGGCGATAGTGCATCGTATATGATTAAAAACTTACTGGCAATAGTAGCAAAGGACTGATGAGATAGATATTTTTAGGCCATTACTGGCTTTAGTTTTAAGAAAATAAACTTTAAGCCAAATAATTTTTGGGACAATTCTGTAAAGTATGAAAAAGATTCCCGCTCCCAATGTTATAAATAAAATGAGTTGGTTAAAGCCAAATTAGGAATATTTTTTAGATCCGGTCATTTTCTGAATTAATCCGCACTAACCGGGCGGGCTTAGGTTGACAAATTATATGCGTCGCGCCTGCCAAAACACTTTCCGCCAGTAGACATTATCCAGCGAGGACCGAATGACGCCCTGACTGGTTGAAGCATGGATGAAGGCGTTATCCGTGTCGTAAATGCCCACATGTAAGCCATTTTCGCCACTGCCGGTCCTGAAGAACACCAGGTCGCCGGGCAGAAGGTCCTCTTTGCTGATGCGCGTGCCGATATCACTCTGGGCGGCGGTACTGCGTGGGAGCTGCAAATCAAACTTATCCCGAAATGTCAGATAGACAAAACCCGAGCAGTCAACGCCCTTGCGGCTCATGCCACCATAGCGATACGGTGTTCCCCGCCAGCTCCCCAGTTGATCGTTGAGCTGCGCGATAACAGTAATGGAGTCAGAGAGGCGACCATTGACGGGCGGTGCACGATGGCTACAGCCCACCAACAGTAACACCACGAACAGCAACCCCATGCGCATCACAGCTCATCCTTAATCAGTTATAACGGGGTAAATGTAGCGGCAAAGCCCGCTGCGTGGCAAGTCTCAGGGTAAAACCGTTAGCAGCGGACGGCCTTCCAGGGTGAGTTGTCGGAAAGGGATACCGTAGAGTGGCGTGAGCTGTTCCGGACGCAGGATTTCACAGGGTTTGCCCTGTGCCACAACCGCGCCCTGATGCAACAGCCAGACCCGATCGGCATGCCACAGGCTGTGGTTAAGGTCATGGCTGCTGGCAATCACACAAACCCCTGCACGACAGAGTTCCTGAATCAGATTATCGACAGCGTGTTGCTGCGCCACATCCAGCGCCGTCATGGGTTCGTCAAGAATCAGCAGTTTACCGTCCGCATTAATCTGCGGATCGATTTGTGCCATGACCGCACAGAGCCGGACGCGCTGCCATTCGCCCCCGGAAAGCTGATTCAGCGGTCGGGAGAGTTTTTCTGTCAACTGCAGCCGGGCGAGTAAGCTCATTAACCGCGCATCATTGTGTGGCCCTGAAGACGCCAGATGCAGACGAAGATAGTGATAAACCGGCATCATGCCGGGTGGCAGCTGCTGTTGAGGCAGCCAGCCGCGCACCCGGGCCAGCGCCGGTCCGGGCCAGTCAGCCAGCGCTTTATCCTGTAAAGTCATCTGACCGGTTATCGGCTCCAGACCGGCCAGCGCGGACAACAAGGTGCTTTTGCCCGCGCCATTCGGCCCCACCAGATGGATCAGATGCCCGGCATGAAGCGCACCGCTCACCGGTTGCAGCCGTCCGGCAACGGCGACCGCTTGCAGGCTGAGTAACACCTATTTCGCCAGCGCGACCTTAATCGTTTCCAGAATAATCGGGTCTTCTGGCGACATATCGGGCGAGAAACGCTGGATCACGCTGCCGTCACGTCCAATCAGGAATTTTTCAAAATTCCACAAAATATCCCCTGGCGCTTTTGGTGCCCGGCCTTTACTGACCATACGCTCATAAAAGCCACTTTCTTCCGGCCGAACGGCATCCGGTTTTGCGGCCACCAGCTGCGCATAAAGCGGATGACGATGTTCACCATTCACCTCACATTTTTCGAACAGAGGGAAGGTCACACCGTAGGTGGTGCTGCAAAACGTCTTGATTTCTTCGCTGGTGCCGGGTTCCTGCTCCAGGAACTGATTGCACGGAAAACCCAGTACACTGAAGCCCTGGTCATGCCAGGCTTCATGGATATTTTCCAGGGCTTCGTATTGCGGCGTTAAACCACATTTCGAGGCCACGTTCACCACCAGCAGGACGTTGCCCTGCCAGGCAGACAGCGTGGTTTTCTCACCATCCAGCGTAACCAGTTCAGTTTGATAAATGCTCATACGGGGTTCCTGTGGTTAAGACTTGTTTGTCAGCGCAGGCTGACGTGTCGATTTGACTAACAGAACGATAAACAATGGCGCACCCAGCGTGGCCGTGACCACGCCAACAGGCAACTCAGCCGAGGCCAGTGCCAGACGGGCAATAATATCTGCCCCCAGCAGTACGCTGGCCCCTGCCAGCGCGGAGGCCGGCAGCAACGCACGATGATCGTGCAATCCCACCAGGCGTAACAGATGAGGAATGACCAGCCCGACAAATCCTATCGCCCCGGCCAGCGCAACGCTTACCCCGACCAGCCAGCCCATGGCCAGCACCAGCAGATTACGCCAGCAGACCAGAGACAGTCCCAACTGGCGCGCGGAGGTCTCACCGAGGGCCAACAGATTGAGCGCGCGGGCCGCCGTCATGCTGGCCAGAATCACCGGCAATAACGCCAGCATCATCCAGCCATAACGCCAGTCGATGCCGCTGAATCCGCCCATCATCCAGTACATCAGTTGGCGCAAATCGAGACTGCTGCTGAAATACACCGCCCAGGTCATCATCGCGCTGCAAATCATGCCCAGCGCTACGCCGGTGAGCAACAAACGGCTGACGGATAAATGGCGGTGGGCAAAGTGCAGCAGAATCAGCGTAATCACCAACGCGCCCGCTATCGCCGAAAGCGAGAGGCTCCATAATGCGCCGCCGCTGAACAGCACGCCCGCCACCAGGCCAATGCCTGCCCCGCTGGACACCCCCAGCAGGCCGGGCTCGGCCAGCGGATTGGTAAACAGCGCCTGCATCATCACCCCGCTCAACGCCAGCGCCGCCCCCACCAGCATCACCGCGACGGTACGGGGTAAACGTAACTGGCCGACAAACAGCCTGCCGCTCTCACTCCACCAGGCGGCAGGCCCTATCCAGCGCTCGCCTGCACACAGGCTGACCGTAAAAAGCGCCAGTAGCAGCAGACTCAGGCCCACCAGCCATTTTTGATTTTGCCGTGTGCTGTGCCGTACAAGTTGTTCAAGCTGGGACATAAGCGGAATTGATCTGGGTAACAGGGAATTGATTGTAAAAGGATTGCGAAAAAAAGAAATGAAAAAGGCCGCTTGCGCGGCCTTTTTAAAACACTGGGATCAGTCACTGTCTTTGGGTGTGGCGTTCTCAACGCGACTTTTAAGCTTCTGCCCTGGACGGAAGGTGACTACGCGACGTGCAGTAATCGGAATATCCTCTCCCGTTTTTGGGTTTCTGCCCGGACGTTGGTTTTTGTCACGCAGATCAAAATTACCAAACCCCGACAGTTTAACCTGTTCTCCATTTTCCAAAGCGCGGCGAACCTCTTCGAAAAACAGCTCCACTAACTCTTTTGCATCACGTTTGCTCAGCCCGAGTTTCTCAAACAGGTATTCTGACATCTCAGCTTTTGTAAGCGCCATAGGTTCAATCCCTCAAGGTTGCCTGGAATCGCTCTTTTAATGCCGCAACGCATTTGGCAACCGTCGCGGCAATCTCCTCTTCTTCGAGTGTCCGGCTGGTATCCTGCAAAATCAGGCTGATTGCGAGGCTCTTATAGCCCTCGGAAACACCCTTACCTCGGTACACGTCAAACAAGTTTACGCCAACTACCTGATTTACGCCAACTTTCTTACACTCTGCGATGATATCTGCTGCGGGCACGTTTTCCGCCACAACAACGGCGATATCTCGGCGGTTTGCCGGGAAGCGCGAAATCTCTTGCGCATCAGGCAGGACGCGGTCTGCGACCTTATTCCAAAGCAGTTCAAAGACTAAGGTGCGACCGTTGAGATCCAGCTTACGTTCAAGTTCGGGATGAACCACTCCGATAAATCCGATTCGTTCATCATGCAAATAAATTGCCGCACTTTGTCCCGGATGTAACGCCGGATTTGCTTCTGCACGGAAAGTGATGGCGTCGAGCTTACCGGTTAAATCCAGTAATGACTCTAAATCGCCTTTCAAATCATAGAAGTCAACCGCCTGGCGCGCCAGATCCCAGTGCTCTTCGAAGCGATTGCCACTCAGTACGCCGGCCAGCATCAAATCCTGACGGATACCTAAATCTGCCTGTGTATCAGGCACAAAACGCAGGCCGCTCTCAAACAGGCGCACGCGGCTCTGCTGACGATTCTGGTTATAGACCACGGCGCTCAGCAAACCGGTCCACAGCGACAGACGCATGGTGGACATATCGCTGGAAATCGGGCTTGGCAGCAGCAATGCCTCTTCGCCGGGATGCAGCAACTGCTGGACTTTTGGATCCACGAAGCTGTAGGTAATGGCCTCCTGATAGCCTTTATCCACCAGCAGCATCTTCGCGCGTTTCAGCGACAGGTTGGCTTCACGGTGCTTCGTCATCACCAGCCCGGCCTGCACCGGCACGTTGGGGATATTGTTGTAACCGTAGATGCGCGCAATCTCTTCCACCAGGTCTTCTTCGATAGCCATATCGAAGCGCCAGGTCGGTGCGACCGCCTGCCATTCCTGATTGCCTACGTTCACCTGACAACCGAGGCGGGTCAGAATGTCGGTCACCTGGGCATCGCTGACCACATGACCGATTAAGCGATCCAGCTTCTCACGACGTAAGGTGATGGTGGCAGGCACCGGCAACGCGGCCTCTACCGTCTGATCGATAACCGGACCGGCTTCGCCGCCACAGATGCTCAGCAGCAGCTGCGTCGCCCGCGCCATCGCCTTGTGCTGCAGCGCCGAATCCACACCACGCTCGTAACGATGTGAAGCATCCGTATGCAAACCATGACGACGCGCCCGGCCGGTAATCGCCAGCGGCTCAAACCAGGCGCATTCCAGTAAAATATTTTGCGTTTCGGTGTTTACGCCGGAATGCTCACCGCCAAAAATGCCGCCCATCGCCAGCGCTTTCTGGTGGTCAGCAATGACCAGCGTATCGCTGCTGAGTCTGGCTTCTGTACCGTCCAGCAGCGTGAGTGCTTCGCCCTCTTCTGCCATGCGCACCACGATCCCGCCGTCAAGACGATCCAGATCGAAGGCGTGCATCGGCTGACCCAGCTCCAGCAGCACGTAGTTGGTGATATCCACGACCGGATCGATAGAGCGAATACCGCAGCGGCGCAGTTTCTCTCTCATCCACAGCGGCGTTGCTGCGGCAACGTTCACGCCTTTGACCACCCGGCCTAAATAGCGAGGACAGGCATCGGTCGCGTCAACGCGAATCGGGAAGGTATCGGGAATCGTGGCAGTGACCGGCTCGATGGCGGGCGCATTCAGCGGCAGGCCGTTCAGGACCGCAACATCCCGAGCGATGCCCATGATGCCCAGACAGTCAGCGCGGTTAGGCGTCACGCTGATTTCGATGGTGTTGTCATCTAACTGCAGATAGTCACGGATATCGGTGCCCACAGGCGCATCGGCAGGCAGTTCAATAATGCCATTGTGATCATCGGAAATACCCAGCTCCGAGAACGAGCACAGCATGCCTTCCGAGGGTTCACCGCGCAGCTTTGCGGCTTTGATTTTGAAATCGCCCGGCAGAACGGCACCCACGGTGGCGACGGCTACTTTCAGGCCCTGACGACAGTTCGGCGCACCGCACACGATGTCCAGCAGACGATCGCCCCCGGTGTTGATTTTGGTCACACGCAGCTTGTCGGCATTCGGGTGTTGACCGCACTCTACGACCTCACCGACCACCACGCCATGAAACGCGCCAGCCACTGGCTCAACGCCATCCACTTCCAGACCCGCCATGGTGATTTGTTCTGACAGCGCTGCGCTGTCAAGGGCTGGATTTACCCATTCGCGTAACCAGAGTTCACTGAATTTCATTGGATAACCTGCCCTTACTTAAATTGTTTGAGGAAACGTAAATCATTTTCGAAGAATGCGCGTAAATCGGTCACGCCGTAACGCAGCATGGTCAGACGCTCCATGCCCATACCAAAGGCGAAGCCCGAGTAGACTTCCGGATCGATACCGACGTTGCGCAGCACGTTAGGATGCACCATGCCGCAGCCCAGCACTTCCAACCACTTGCCGTTTTTCCCCATCACATCCACTTCCGCAGACGGTTCGGTGAACGGGAAGTAAGACGGACGGAAACGGATCTGCAAATCTTCCTCAAAGAAGTTGTTCAGGAAATCGTGCAGCGTGCCTTTCAGGTTGGTGAAGTTGATGTTCTTATCGACGATCAGGCCTTCCATCTGGTGGAACATCGGCGTGTGCGTCTGATCGTAGTCGTTACGGTACACGCGGCCCGGGGCGATAATGCGCAGCGGCGGCTGCTGGTTTTTCATCGTGCGAATCTGTACGCCGGATGTCTGCGTACGCAGCAGACGAGTGGCATCGAACCAGAAGGTGTCGTGATCGGCACGTGCCGGGTGATGGCCGGGGATATTCAGCGCGTCAAAGTTATGGTAATCGTCTTCAATTTCCGGGCCGGTCACCACCGCGAAGCCCAGTTCACCAAAGAAGGTTTCGATGCGATCGATAGTACGGGTAACCGGATGCAGCCCACCGTTTTCGATACGGCGTCCCGGCAGCGAGACATCGATGGTTTCCGCCGCCAGACGGGCGTTGAGCGCCGCCGACTCCATCGCTTCTTTGCGGGCATTCAGACGATCTGTCACCTGCTGTTTGGCTTCGTTAATCACGGCACCGGCTGCTGGACGCTCTTCTGCTGGCAGCTCACGCAACGTGGTCATCTGCAAAGTCAGATGCCCTTTTTTCCCCAGATATTCGACGCGCACCGCGTCAAGGGCGGCGATATCGGTCGCCCCGTCGATGGCCGCCGTGGCGTTCGCCACCAGTTCTGCTAGTTGGGACATGTTTTCCTCTTTTTCCAGTCAGGCTGGTTAGTACTTGTTGGGACCTGCCGGTCCAATATGCCAGCGCCAAAAATAAAAAAGCCTCCACGTGGGAGGCTTTCAGCGCGATTTTTCGTTTCTTTTCTTATGCGCAAAAGCCCCTGATTGTCAGGCGCTAAAGTAAAAAAAGAAACGGAAAATAGCAGCATTCATGCTTGCGTTACCTTGTCGTGATACTCAACGGCACTATTGAAAAGCGCAGAGGCGAAAAAGTCAATCTTTTGCTCAGGTTACAGGTAATAAAAAAGGGAGCAAGCTCCCTTTTTCAACTGACTTACGCCAGAGCTGATTTCGCTTTTTCTACCAGTGCAGTGAATGCCACTTTGTCGAATACAGCGATGTCGGCCAGGATTTTACGGTCAATTTCAATGGCTGCTTTTTTCAGACCATTGATGAAACGGCTGTAAGACATACCGTTCTGACGCGCCGCTGCGTTGATACGCGCGATCCACAGCTGACGGAACTGACGCTTACGTTGACGACGGTCGCGGTAAGCATACTGACCAGCTTTGATAACAGCCTGGAAGGCAACGCGGTAAACACGTGAACGTGCACCGTAGTAACCTTTAGCTTGTTTTAAGATTTTTTTGTGACGTGCGCGAGCAACTACACCACGTTTTACACGAGCCATTTAGCTCTCCTGTTTAATATTCTGAATTAATTAAAAAAATTTACTTATGCGTACGGCAGGCAGGCAACAACCAGACCCAGATCGCCTTTAGACACCATGCCTTTCGGACGCAGGTGACGTTTACGCTTGGTAGATTTCTTAGTCAGAATATGACGCAGGTTCGCGTGTTTACGCTTAAAGCCGCCAGAAGCGGTCTTCTTGAAGCGCTTAGCCGCGCCACGTACAGTTTTAATCTTTGGCATTTTAAAAAATATCCACTTCGCATTGTTGATAACATGACCCAGACAGGCGAACAACAAACCGCACAACGCGAGCGCTGCGCGGTCATTGCTACTTGAATGCCTACTGTTTCTTCTTAGGTGCGAGCACCATGATCATCTGGCGGCCTTCGATCTTCGAAGGGAAGGATTCGACAATAGCCAAATCCAGATCATCACACAGGTCTTTACGGACGCGGTTAAGCACTTCCATACCGATCTGCTGGTGCGCCATCTCACGACCGCGGAAACGCAGCGTGATTTTGGCTTTATCGCCTTCTTCCAGAAAGCGAATCAGGTTGCGTAGTTTGACCTGATAGTCGCCATCATCGGTTCCAGGACGGAATTTAATTTCCTTAACCTGAATAACTTTTTGCTTCTTCTTCTGTTCCTTAGAAGATTTGCTTTTTTCATAGAGGAACTTGCCGTAATCCATAATGCGGCAAACCGGCGGTTCGGCGTTCGGGCTGATTTCAACTAAATCTACACCCGCTTCCTCAGCTTTTTCCAAAGCTTCGCGTAGACTGACAATACCAAGTTGCTCGCCTTCAACGCCTGTTAAGCGCACTTCTGTTGCGCGAATTTCACTGTTGATGCGATTCGGACGCGTAGGTTGTACTCGTTTTCCGCCTTTAATACCTTATTCCTCCAATTGGTGAAGATTGCGGCTGCGAATCTCTTGCTGCAGCTTCTCAACAAACACATCGACATCCATCGACCCAAGGTCTTTACCACGGCGGGTGCGAACGGCCACTTTGCCAGCTTCCACCTCTTTATCACCACAGACCAACATATAAGGGACGCGACGTAATGTGTGCTCGCGGATTTTAAAGCCTATCTTCTCGTTTCTCAAGTCCGCTTTCACACGAATGCCAGCATTCTGCAATTTACGTGTCAAAGTCTCAACATATTCTGCCTGACCGTCGGTAATATTCATGACGACAGCCTGCACTGGTGCCAGCCAGCTAGGGAAGAAACCGGCAAACTCTTCGGTCAAAATACCGATAAAGCGTTCCATCGACCCCAGAATCGCACGGTGAATCATCACGGGCGTCTGACGATCGTTGTTTTCACCCACGTAGGTGGCATCCAGACGTTTAGGCAGGGAAAAGTCTAGCTGAACTGTTCCGCACTGCCAGGCACGGTCAAGGCAATCGTATAAAGTAAATTCAATTTTCGGGCCGTAGAAGGCGCCCTCACCCGGCTGGTATTCAAACGCAATGTTGTTTTCATTGAGCGCCGCAGCCAGATCCTCTTCTGCACGATCCCAGGTTTCATCAGAACCGATGCGTTTTTCAGGACGGGTAGACAGTTTCACCACGATCTTTTCAAAGCCAAAGGTGCTGTACATGTCGTAAACCATGCGGATACAGCTGTTCACTTCGGCGCGCAGTTGATCTTCCGTACAGAAAATATGGGCATCATCCTGAGTAAAGCCACGAACGCGCATCAGACCATGTAACGCACCTGAGGGTTCATTACGGTGGCAGCTCCCGAACTCGGCCATACGCAGTGGCAAATCGCGATAGGATTTCAGCCCCTGATTAAAGATTTGCACATGACCCGGGCAGTTCATTGGCTTGATGCAGTACTCACGGTTCTCCGAAGAGGTCGTAAACATCGCATCTTTGTAGTTTTCCCAGTGACCGGTTTTTTCCCACAGCACGCGGTCCATCATGAACGGACCTTTTACTTCCTGGTACTGGTACTCTTTCAGCTTACTGCGGACGAACACTTCCAGTTCACGGAAAATTGTCCAGCCGTCATTATGCCAGAAAACCATACCCGGCGCTTCTTCCTGCATATGGTAGAGGTCGAGCTGTTTACCGATCTTACGGTGGTCGCGCTTCGCCGCTTCTTCCAGACGCTGCAGATAGGCAGACAGCTGCTTTTTATCGGCCCAGGCGGTGCCGTAGATGCGCTGCAACATTTTGTTGTCGCTGTCGCCACGCCAGTAGGCGCCTGAAATTTTCTGCAGTTTGAAATGGTGACAAAAACGCATATTCGGTACGTGCGGACCGCGGCACATATCGACGTATTCTTCATGATGATACAGCCCAGGGCGATCATCATGGCTGATATTCTCGTCCAGGATGGTGGTCTTATAGACTTCACCCCGCGCCGCGAAGACATCGCGCGCTTCCTGCCAGCTAACCTTCTTCTTCACGACATCGTAGTTGGTCTCAGCCAACTGATGCATGCGTTTTTCCAGCAGCTCAATATCTTCCTGGGTCAGCGTGCGATCGATATCGACATCATAGTAGAAACCGTTGTCGATAACCGGACCAATAGCCATTTTCGTGTCGGGCCACAGCTGCTTAATGGCATGGCCTAACAGGTGCGCGCAAGAGTGACGGATGATTTCAAGACCCGCTTCGTCTTTTGCAGTAATAATGGCGACAGACGCGTCGTCGGTGATGGGATCAACCGCATCGACCAGTTCACCGTTTACTCGTCCGGCGATACAGGCTTTGGCCAGACCGGGGCCGATATCAAGCGCGATGTCCATCACGCTGACAGGGCGATCATAAGTGCGCTGGCTGCCATCAGGAAGCGTAATTACAGGCATAGAATGTCCTTAGTTGCAGTGGTAAGCCACACGAAAGCCTACATACAAAATTGAGTAGTTTGATTCACCTGGCGTGAAATCAGACCCACATTGTCGGAATGTCGCCAGGAAGTTGATGCGGCACGAATAATAGCAGTTTTCAGACGTGAGCAAAACCCATGCCTTTCCGCTAACTCTCAGTCAGATCAAAAAAAAGCGGCCAGGCCCCAGGCCAGACCGCTTCTCCGTCAGACAGAGTTAACGCGGATTACATCGCGTACGTCAGCATGACCGTGGTTTTGGTATCCGTATGGTCGGGCGCAGACTCAGGTGGATTGTTGTTCCAGGTGACGTTATACGCCAGTTTCAGGGCGAAATGGTCGTTAATCGCTACCTGTAAGCCCGTTTCAGAGTTCACTGTCGTATCGTCACCCAGTGAGCTCAGCACGGAAACCCCCTGAATGAATTTGGTGGTATCTGTCAGCTGCCACTGGTAGCTCACCGCACCGTAAGCCAGCGCCTGCGTTTTATGGCCACCTTCACGGTAATCGTCGTAACGGACACCAGGACCGAATTCCGCACGCAGTGAATGCACCGGGCCATTCAGGATCTGACGACCATAACCGGCGGTCAGGACATCGCGTCCGTCATAACCATTGTAACGGTCACTTAACCAGCTTGTCTGACCAAACAGGTAGTCATAGGCGCTCATGTTGTAACGCGAACGCGCACCTACGTTATAGGTTTCGGACGAGCGCTCATCGTTTGCAGAGGTATTCGCGGCATTGCCCCACAAGCTGTAGGCCATTGATTCTGTATACCAGGTCATGTTGGTCTGTGCGGTCAACGATGAGCTGGTGGTGTTACCGGTTTGCGCCAGGTAACCTGCAGAGGCCGATCCTTCAAAAGGCTTTTTCGCCGTTGAAGGGTCATCCATCGCGGTGAAGACCGCGTTATCGGCCAGCGCCTGGTGACAAAACGCTCCGGCAGAGAGCAATAGAACAGCAGACAGCTTGTTAAAGGCGTTCATTAAGTGTGATCCGTGCAACAGTTTTGAAAACGAAGATTCTGAAGGGTTTCCCGGTGCGATCAATCCCCTTTACCGTAACTTTTGTAAAGAGATATGAATTCGCTCAGAACATCATGCATTAGCGTAACGTCCCGTATTTGCTGGACGTTAACCTGAGTTCGGCGCGCATTATAGAGTTGTTTTTGCCAAATAACATCTGTTCGTTTACAAGATTTACATACGTTCGGGTCGCCAGCATCCGCACAAACGGTAAACAGTTTAGTCCGAATTGTTGGCTCATCCCCTTCATTATTCGCCTGTTTTTTCACCCTGTACTACGCTGTGTGATATTTAACCCTTTCGAGGTGCAAAATGAGCAGTGAAGATCTACATCGCTATGTCGTGACCTTTCATTATCAGGAAGCCGGACTCAGTGACGTTCTGAACCTGACCGGTGCTCTGACATCAGGGGGCTTCTCTACCACGTTAATGGATGACAGTGGCACCGCCCATGAGCTTGGCACTAACAGTTTTGGCATTGTCACCACACTGGATGAGGCCGCGCTAAAACAGCAGGCTCTTGCCGCGGGCGAAAGCGCGCTGGGCCAGAAACCCGACGTGACGTTGACCACGCTTGACGACTTTCTGCGCCAAGCAACAGGTGCCGCAGACTAGTCTGTGCACACGCGCAGGTTTTTATCGCGTGCGTCCGCGTTACAATTGAACTCAGGCAGCGAATAAAGAGGATAACCCGATGTGGTCAGCCATTAGTCGTCTGTTAAACGAGCAATTTGGCAACGCCGAAATTACCCAACGTCATGAACTCCCCGGGGGTGATGTGCATCCCGCCTGGCTCATCCGCTATGGTGAGCAGGATGTGTTTGTGAAGTGCAACAGCCGCGATAAAGTGTCCCTGTTTAGCTGGGAAGCCGATCAACTCGCCCTGCTGCGCCGTACCCAGACGGTCCGCGTTCCGGACGTTTATGGCGTTGGCAGCGATCGTGACTACAGTTTCCTGCTGCTGGAATATATCAAACCTCAGCCCCTGGATCCGCAGAGCGCCTACCAGTTAGGCCAGCAGTTGGCGCGTCTGCATCAGTGGAGCGAGCAACCTCAGTTCGGGCTTGATTTCGATAATAATCTGACCTCTACACCACAGCCCAACAGCTGGTTGCGGCGCTGGTCAGTTTTCTTTGCGGAGCAACGAATCGGCTGGCAACTGCAGATTGCCGCTGAGAAAGGCATTCTGTACGGCGATGCCGAACGGATTATTGATTGTGTGCAACGGACCCTGGCGTCCCATCACCCTCAACCTTCCCTGCTCCACGGCGATCTGTGGCCAGCTAACTGTGCGGGCAGCGAGACTGGCCCCTGGATTTTCGATCCTGCCTGTTACTGGGGCGACCGGGAATGCGACCTGGCGATGCTGAGCTGGTTTACCGATCTGCCGAAGGCGATCTTTGACGGTTATCACCAGAGCTGGCCATTACCCGATGGCTTTTCGCAGCGTCAGCCGGTTTATCAGCTTTACTATCTCCTGAACCGGGCCAACGTGTTTGGCGGCAACTGGCTGGGCGCGGCGCAGTTTGCCGTGGGCCAGTTGCTGGATGACGATGCACGGGCAGCCGGTCAGGTGAAACCGGCCTGATCGTTTAGAGAAAACCAAGCAGAGAAAGCAGAAAGTAACCGGCGATGGCAATCACCAGCGGCAGGATGTAGAGCGGGAAAATCTGCAGAAAAATGGTGTGGCGCGGGACCCGTACCTTTTCTTCCAACTGCTGCCGGGTCCGGCCATCGCTGCCTTTTGCCTGCTCAAGAATCATCTGATCTTCAATCCCTTCCCGCACATGGCGCACCTGACGTCCCATGCGCGCACCGGACGCTTCCAGCGCCAGCCCGACAAAAATCAAAATATAGATAAACCAGAAGCCCAGATTCATCTGTCCATTGAACTCGGGCACCGGTGAGTTTTGCCAGAACACATTCAGAAACGGCGTATTAAAGCGAATCATATCCACCATGACATGAATGAAATCCAGCATCACGGCATCAATACCGGGTTTCTTTTCACTGTGCTTAAACAAAAAGCTCAGCAGTGAAATGATGGTAGACAGCAACGCGAGTAAAAAAATCACCCAGCCAGCGACACGCTTAAGGATGGCAATGCGGCCAGCCTGTTGATAGGTCATGATATCTCCTGAACCCAAAATCCCATTTGCTTCAGTCTACCTGCCCTTGCAGAATTTTCCCAAAAAAAAGAGCGGTCTGCGCCCGTTTCGCCTCATCTGCGCACCAACCCTGTGTTCATGCTAAGGTAGCCTGAACTTTTTAAGGAGCGACACATGTCTTACCACCGCCCTGTTTTTGCAGCTTTATTTGATATGGATGGATTGTTGATTGATTCTGAACCTCTCTGGGATCAGGCTGAAATGGACATCTTCTCAACCCTGAATATCGATTTGACCCGACGCCACGAATTACCTGATACGCTCGGATTACGTATCGATCAGACGGTGCGCATGTGGTACGAAACGTTGCCCTGGTCGGGACCGAGTCAGGAAGCGGTCACACAGCGTATCATCGCCCGTGCAATGGAACTGATTGCGATAAACCGCCCGCTTCTGCCCGGCGTTGAGTCCGCCCTCTCATTGTGCAAACAGCACGGCCTGAAGACCGGCCTGGTTTCCGCATCGCCCCGCTTCATGCTGGAACAGGTACTGGCGATGTTTAACCTGAATCACTATTTTGATGTGCTGTCTTCCGCCGAACATCTGCCCTACAGCAAGCCGCATCCGCAGGTCTACCTCAACGCCGCCGAGGCGCTGGGCATTGATCCGCTTCACTGCGTCGCGCTGGAAGATTCGGTGAACGGCATGGTAGCAAGCAAAGCCGCACGAATGCGATCAATTGTGATTCCGGCAGCCAGCCATCAGGATGATGCCCGCTGGGCGCTTGCCGACGTGAAGCTGAGCAGCCTGACACAGTTAACGCGGGAGCATTTGCAGGCTTGACGGCAAAGGCGCTGTAACCTGTTGCATCCCCTTAAAAAATTAACGCTTCGTTACAGCGTCACAGGTTCTCATTTACTGGATAAATCCCTATACTGGATGCATTGACAGTTTCTTTTGCAGCCAGGTTTATCATGACGGCCGAAGGCCATATCTTTTTTGCTGTTGCCAGCGCCATTTTTGCGAAACGGGCCGAGCTCACCCCGGTGATGGCTCAGGCGGACTGGTGGCATTTAATTCCCGCCAGCCTGCTGACCTGCCTGCTGCCTGACATCGATCATCCTAAGTCATTGCTGGGCCAGCGCCTGCGCTGGTTGTCGCATCCCATTGCCCGGGCATTTGGTCATCGCGGGTTCACCCACAGCCTGCTTGCCGTCGCGGCTGGCCTGTGGCTGTTTCAGATTAACGTGCCGAAAAGCTGGCCGGTGCCCGCCGATGTTCTGCAGGGCATGACGCTGGGTTACCTGAGCCACATTGTGGCCGATATGCTCACTCCGGCCGGCGTTCCTCTGCTCTGGCCCTGTCGCTGGCGTTTTCGTCTGCCCATTCTGAACAGCCAAAAAGGCAATCAACTGGAGCGCGCTCTGTGCCTGTGCCTGATGGCTTACGCGCTGTGGTTCCCGCCAGGGATGCCTGCGTTTGGCGAAAATGGCTGGCCCACTCAGGTATTTGATACCTTGCAAAACGGCGTCAGCCGCCTCCTGTCCGGGCATTCCGGCTCCTGAGCCACTGGCCGCTCAAGCAAAGTTATAAGCTATTCCATTTGGATATAAGATCGCACTAAATTCACCTGATACCATTTCCGGACACCTGTATGAACAATAACTACTTTTGCTTTCCTTACCAGGGGAATGCTGCATGATTCGGAGTTTCTATGGATATCCCTTTAACGCTTAATATCATTGCCTTTGTGGTGCTGCTGCTTCTGCTGTCACGCCTGAGCCGCGCCAACTGGAGTCTGTCAAAAAAAGTGCTGGTCGGGTTAGTGTTTGGCGTCGCGTTTGGCCTGGCGCTGCAGTTTATTTACGGCAGTAACAGCGATACGGTCAAAGCGTCAATTGGCTGGTTTAACGTGGTTGGTAACGGCTATGTCCAGCTGTTGCAGATGATCGTGATGCCGCTGGTCTTTGTCTCAATTCTGAGCGCGGTGGCGCGCCTGCATAACGCCTCTTCGCTGGGCAAAATCAGTTTCCTGACCATTGGCGTGCTGCTGTTTACGACCGCGATTGCGGCGCTGGTCGGGGTTTTCGTGACCGGGCTGTTCCATCTTAATGCAACCGGCCTGGTACAGGGTGCCCAGGAAACGGCGCGTCTGAGTGCCATCCAGAATAACTATGTAGGCAAAGTGGCCGATCTGACGGCGCCGCAGCTTATCCTGTCCTTTATCCCGAAAAACCCCTTTGCCGATTTAACCGGTGCCAGCCCCACCTCGATTATCAGTGTCGTCATCTTCGCAGCCTTTTTAGGCGTGGCGGCCCTGCACCTGCTTAAAGATGACGAAGTGAAAGGGCAGCGTGTCCTGACGGCGATCGATACGCTGCAGTCATGGGTGATGAAGCTGGTGCGCCTGATCATGAAACTGACGCCTTACGGCGTGCTGGCGCTGATGACTAAAGTGGTTGCCGGATCGAACCTGCAGGACATCATTAAGCTGGGTAGCTTCGTGGTCGCATCCTATCTGGGCCTGGGCATTATGTTTGTGGTACACGGTCTGCTGCTGTCCGTAAATGGCATCAACCCTATGCGCTTTTTCCGCAAAGTCTGGCCCGTGCTGACCTTTGCCTTCACCAGCCGCTCCAGTGCCGCCAGCATTCCGCTGAACGTGGAAGCGCAAACCCGTCGTCTGGGCGTGCCGGAATCCATTGCCAGTTTCTCGGCGTCGTTTGGCGCTACGATCGGGCAGAACGGTTGTGCCGGTCTTTATCCGACCATGCTGGCCGTGATGGTAGCGCCGACAGTGGGCATTAACCCGTTTGATCCGCTGTGGATTGCCACTCTGGTGGGCATTGTGACGTTGAGCTCAGCGGGCGTTGCCGGTGTCGGCGGTGGCGCGACTTTCGCGGCGTTAATCGTGCTGCCCGCGATGGGCCTGCCCGTCACGCTGGTCGCACTGCTGATTTCGATCGAGCCGTTGATCGATATGGGCAGAACCGCGTTGAACGTGAATGGTGCAATGACCGCAGGTTCCCTGACCAGTCGCTGGCTGGGCCTGACAGACCGACGCGTTCTTGAGCAAGACGAACACCGTGAATTAGAGCACAGCTAATCACAGCTGACCTGGCACCCGGTGCCAGGTCTTCTCCCTTTTCCCTGCCTGTTTCTCCTTATTTCCCCTCTCTCTTTACATTCACGTTAAGGAAACGTTAAGCGTGGTAAAGGGGCAATAATACGTGCGCTTTCTGCTTGTTTTTGGACGCTAAAAGGAGAATTCTGCAGCGAGTCACAGCAGGAGAATGCACATGAAAACGGTTATCGCTTCATTCCTCGCGTTAGCGATGATTACGCCCAGCGCAGTGTTTGCGCGCCCCGGCGACTGGGGGCCCGGCCCTCACTGGTACCGGCCCGGCCCAGGCTGGCATGGTCCTGCGCCACGCTGGCATGGTCCTGACCATTTCCACGTTCTGCCACTGGCGGCAACGGCGGTTCTGATTGGGGGATTAACCTACTATTTGCTGAATGGCAGTTATTATCAGCGACACGGTGATGAGTACGTGGTTGTTGAGCCGCCTGCTCCGACCTATGTCAGCAGCGTCGGCGGTATGCGGGTGCTGGATTTTAATGGCCGACGGTTCTACGTGCAGGACGGGCATTACTATCAGCGGGAGATTAACGGCAGCTACGTTGAAGTGCCGCGTCCGGCTGGACTGTAGAGATAAAAAAACGGCTCGCCATAAGCGAGCCGTTTTTTCAGGTCAGCAAAAATTTACTGCTTAACCTGCGGATCGGTATCGTATTCAGCACAGCTCTGGAAGCCGTAGTTCATCACGCGACCCATATCGTTATAGCTCACGAAGTAAGTCTGTGCTTTACCGTCACGCTCGCCAATCACATAGGTCTGACAGGTACCGCGCGCATGCACCATGGTGATTTCAGTTGAAGCAGGGCCAGCAATCTGACGGACCTGCTGGCGGGTCATGCCTTTTTTGACGTCCTTAACCACTGGCTTAGTCACGTAGCTTTCCGCACGATCGTAAGTCGTACAACCAGAGAGCGCAGCCAGCGTCAGCGCTGCAGCGATACATCCCATCACTTTATTCATCTTGTTGTTCCTCATTTTTTGTCCATGTGGTGAAAAGCCTGGAACATAAAACGGTTTTTATCAAGTTAATGACAGACTTAAACTCAATCTGTCTCGCGGGATTTGTTAAAATGCGCCGGAACAGACCAGGCATGCTGGCTCACTGCACCATTGCGTGTTGGCCAGTGCCGTTTTACAGGCACAAAAGACGCGCTGAATGCACTTTTGTGACAATGTCACTTAAACATTATCATCAGAGGCCAAATGACGCTTTCCTCACCCAACCGGCTGGTTTACGCCATCACCCTGGGATTACTGGCTGCGCTGGGACCGTTGTGCATCGATCTGTATCTGCCCGCCCTGCCGCAGTTAGCCAGCGACCTGGCTACGCCAACGTCTACCGCACAGCTCAGCCTTACCGCTGGCCTGCTGGGACTGGGCGCCGGTCAGCTTCTGTTTGGTCCCATGAGCGACAAATTTGGTCGTCTGCGCCCTCTGACCCTGTCACTGACGTTGTTGTTTATCGCGTCGCTGGGCTGCGCCCTTGCCCAGACTATCGATCAACTGTTACTGGCTCGTCTGTTTCAGGGATTAGCGGGAGCGGGCGGTGCGGTGCTGTCACGGGCGGTTGCGCGCGATATGTATAATGGCCATGAACTGACGCGCTTTTTTGCGCTGCTGATGCTGGTTAACGGCCTTGCCCCTATTGGCGCCCCCGTACTGGGCGGTGCCCTGATGACCGTGCTGGACTGGCGCGGTATTTTTGTTGTGCTGAGCGGCATCGCCATTTTGCTCATCCTGCTGGCGCGCGGGAAACTGCATGAAAGTCTGCCCGTTGATCGGCGGAGTCAGGGCTCGGTTTTTGCTGCTTATGCTGCGCTGGGGCAGGTCATCACCCACCGTGCCTTTATGGGTTTCTGCCTGACGCAAGGGTTTATGATGTCGGGCATGTTCGCCTATATCGGCGCATCGCCGTTCGTGCTGCAGGAAATCTATGGTCTGTCACCCCAGGCGTTCAGCTTTTGCTTTGCCGCCAACGGTATCGGTTTAGTGATTGCCTCACAGACCAGCGCCCGCCTCTGCCCGCTGTGGGGTGAATATCGCGTCCTGAAAGGCGGCCTGATGCTGGCATTCGTGGCCTCCAGCGCGCTGCTGGCCGCCGGGTTAACGCACGCCCCGCTCCCGCTGCTGCTGGTTGCGCTGTTCTTTTCGATTGCCAGCAATGGTGTCATTGCCACCACCGCCGCCTCACTGGCGATGCAAAGTCAGGGGCAACGTGCCGGTAGCGCCTCGGCCGTCATTGGCGTGACGATGTTCACTCTGGGCGCACTCGCCGTGCCGGTAACCGGGATGGGCGGCACATCAGTAATCAGTATGACGTTGACGATATTTGGTTGCTTCATGCTGGCTATACTGACCTTTATCGTTTTGGCAAAAAAACCTCCGCTGAGGTAAAAATTGTCGGATTCAGACCAGCAAAAAGAAAACATCACCCGCTTTGGCTTGTTGTTTTCGGGGATGCGCGTTAGCTTTAAGACAGGCTTTGTATTGTGCCGGCTGGCTAAAGACTTAAGGAGATGTTGATGTCACTGCAGCAGGAAATCATTAC
The DNA here is from genome assembly GCF_003201175.1 of Pantoea sp. PNA 03-3. Lineage (NCBI taxonomy): Bacteria > Pseudomonadati > Pseudomonadota > Gammaproteobacteria > Enterobacterales > Erwiniaceae > Pantoea > Pantoea sp. PNA 03-3. The sequence goes on from NZ_QICO01000001.1 coordinate 671,227, forward strand.
CGCACTGGGTGTGAAACCCACTATCGATCCGCAGCAGGAAATTCGTACCAGCGTGGATTTCCTCAAAGCGTATTTAACGCGCCACAGCGGCCTGAAGGCGTTAATACTCGGTATCAGCGGCGGACAAGATTCTACCCTGACGGGCAAGCTGGCCCAGATGGCGATCACGGAGCTTCGCCAGGAAACAGGCGATAACGACTACACCTTTATCGCGGTGCGTCTGCCTTACGGCGTGCAGGCTGATGAGCAGGACTGCCAGGATGCGCTGGCCTTCATCCAGCCAGACCGCTCGCTGGTGGTCAATATTAAAGAAGCGGTGCTGGCCAGTGAGCGCGCGCTGAAAGACGCCGGCATTGTGCTGTCGGATTTCGTCCGCGGCAATGAGAAAGCCCGTGAGCGTATGAAAGCGCAGTACAGCATTGCCGGTATGACCAAAGGCGTAGTGGTGGGCACCGACCATGGCGCTGAAGCCGTCACGGGCTTCTTTACCAAGTACGGCGATGGCGGCAGCGATATTAACCCTATTTTCCGCCTCAATAAGCGCCAGGGCAAACTGCTGCTGAAAACGCTGGGTTGCCCGGAACATCTGTATCTGAAAAAACCGACCGCCGATTTAGAAGACGATCGCCCCGGTCTGCAGGATGAAGTCGCACTGGGCGTCACCTACGACATGATCGATGACTACCTTGAAGGGAAAACGATCGATCCGGACAGCGCGAAAATCATTGAAGGCTGGTATCTGAAAACCGAGCACAAACGTCGACCACCCATAACTGTTTTCGACGATTTCTGGAAATAATGCCGCCGACCCTTGCCGCCCGGCAAGGGTTGCCTTAACTGCTGAAACCCCAAGTCCGTAACGTTACCTCGCGCCACCCTGACCGGGCTGAGCGCAATTTTACTCTGGAGAGTACCACCCTGGGTCTGCTGCGCAGCGTCAGCGAGGCTTTTGGCCCCACCGGCGGTGCCGCCCTGATCTATTCCATCACCGCCCTGCTGTTGTGCCTGACAAGAGGCCTGCCCGATCCGCGTGTCCTGCCCCGTCGCTATCTGCTGGTGGGCGGCGGGTTGTTTGTGGGATATGAAATCTGTCTGGCGCTGGCGATTGGACTTGCCCACGATCGGACACAGTCACTGGAACTGGGCATGATTAATTACCTCTGGCCATCCCTGACCATTGTGCTGGCCATTCCGTTTAATCAGCAGCGTTTCCGCCACTGGCTGTGGCCCGGCCTGCTGCTCTCTCTGTGCGGCATTGTCTGGGTCATGAAAGGCACACATGACAGCGTGGCCACGCAGATGGCGTTAAATATGGCCCATAACCCTCTGGCTTATCTGCTGGCACTGGCGGCAGCCCTGGCCTGGGCGCTTTATAACAATGTGACACGCCGTCATGCATGCGGTAGCAACGGTGTTTCACTGTTTTTTTATCGTCACCGCGCTGGCGCGCTGGCTTAAATTCGCGTTCGGCACACAGCAGGAAACGATGCACGTCAGCGCAGCCGCGCTGGCGCAAGTGCTGTTCGTGGGTGCCTCTACCGCCGTGGCCTACTCTGCCTGGAACGACGGCATTCAGCAGGGAAATTTGCCCCTGCTGGCGACCGCCTCCTGTTTTACGCCCGTGCTGACCGCCTTGCTGGCCAGCTTATGGCTGGGCCTGACACCGCCCGCCAGCTTCTGGCAAGGTGTTGCCCTGATCACCGCAGGCTCGCTGATCGGCTGGCGGGCAACATACCGGTTATGAATCTGAGGCTGGCGATCATTTAACCTGCCTGTTATGCTGTATGGACAACCAGTATAGGGAGTTCGTTTTGGCAAGACGTGCAGCAACCCACCGCCTCGAATTTGATGCGGCAGCGATTTATGAATACCCGGAACATTTGCGTGAATGGCTGGAAGGCTTGCCCAACCTGCCCGGCGTGTATACCTTTCATGGCGAAAGCGACACGCTGCCGTTATACATTGGCAAAAGCGTTAACCTGCGTTCGCGCGTCATGTCTCATTTCCGAACACCTGATGAAGCCAAAATGTTGCGCCAGTCGCGACGCGTTAGCTGGATCCCCACGGCGGGCGATCTCGGCGCGTTGCTACTGGAGGCGCAGATGATTAAAACTCAGCAGCCGCTCTTCAATAAACGCCTGCGCAAAAATCGCCAGCTCTGCTCGCTGCAAATTACGCCCGAAGGGAAACCACAGGTCGTGTATGCGCGCGATGTCGATTTCAGTCAGTCGCCCAACCTGTTTGGTTTATACCGCAGTCGCTTCGCTGCCCTGGAACGGCTGAAACAGCTGGCCGATGAGTATCAGCTTTGCCACGGCTTATTAGGTCTGGAAGCACTGAGCCCCAGCCGGGGCTGTTTCCGCTCAGCGTTACGCCGCTGTGCGGGTGCCTGCTGTGGCAAAGAGTCCGTGAGCGATCATCAGGACCGACTGTTGGCGGCGCTGGAAAACGTCCGCGTCTTCTGCTGGCCCTGGCAGGGGGCGGTGGCGCTGGTGGAAGAAGGGAAACAGATGACGCAGATTCATGTCATTGACCACTGGTTCTATCTGGGCTCAGTTGACTCGATTGAAGAAGCCAGACGGCTGAAACGGGGTAAAGGCGGGTTCGACCACGATGGTTATAAGATCCTGTGCCGTCCGGTGTTGTCCGGCCAGTATCCGGTCATTCCGCTCTGAAGCGCCTGCTGACGGCACAAAAGGCGGACATATGACGACCTGCAACGCAACCCTGAGTTGACCGCGTGACGCGACAGAACCGCCCTTTTCCTTAACCGCCTTCCCGCTGGCGCGCGTGCATAAAAAAACCGCCGGCACTGCCCACGCAACGTGGACAAGGCCGGCGGTCTCAGACCGACTTTAATGATTAACCCGAGGCTTATTCAGCAGGTGCAGGGGCCGGAGCCGCTTTGTCATGCATCGGGCGTTTTTCAGTCAGATGCTTTTCAAAATTCGCGTTGTACTGCTTTTTCTGCTCTGGCGTCAGTACGTTGTACAGTTTGTTCTGGGTTTCCATCATTGCCACCGCGTTCGCTTTGGCGTTGGCGGTCATTTTCTCCGCCTGGGCTTCGGCCTTCGCTTTGTCGAAGCTGTCAGAGGCGATAATCGCATGGTTAGCGCGACGCTCTTCGATTGACGGGCGCTGCATCTCGCCACGGCCCGCTTTCATAATTTCATGCATTTTTGTTTTTTGTTCTGGCGTCAGATTCAGTCCGCCAAACATCATATCCATCCCACCCCGGTGCATTGGCTTGTGCATCGGTTTCTCACTGCCTGCTGGCGGTGGCGTCAGGTTATCCGCTTCGGCATGCACTACAGATGCCGCACCAAATGCCAGGGTAGAAGCCAGTAACAGAGAAGTCAGTTTACGCATAACAGTGTCCTTTTTTACTTGTTCACTTTCGTTACGACAGCGCGCTGTCGCGTCTTCGGAAACAAGCATACGACGTTGAACGTCAACTACTGCGAGTGAGCGTAAAAGCGTGAAAGCACAAAAGTCATATTTCAGCCGATCATGGAGGGAATAAGAAGAATGGCGTCAGGAATTGCAAAAGAGTATGAATAATCAGGAAATTTCGGATAAATCGTGGAGAATTGTAATGCCTTTAGCAGTAAAGCGGAAGGTCTCTTCCGCTCTTTTTTTATACTGCGCGGTGAGACCGTTCAGAGAGGTAACGCCTGAGTCTGCTCGCTCTCTTCAATCAGCATTAAACCCGCCCGCAATCCCAGCGCGACATGGGGATTGGGAAAGAGCACGTATTCCCGCGCCTGCTGGACAAAGTAGCGCGTCTCGCCATCTTCAGCTAACAACGCCCCCTGCGGAAACGCGGTAAAATTTTTCGTGTCATCCGGCATATGCAGCTGAAACGCCTCACTTAAGCGCGTGATCTGCTGGCAGACCCGATAACGGCGCGGGCGACCGGCGGGCTCAGGCAATGTTTCACCATACAGCAGAGCAGCCAGGGCCTGAGACGCGGCGCTGAACTGCGACAGATCGTTTTCGCCAAACGGCCGCGCCTGCCCCAACTCCAGGGTGCAGCTGGCTGCGCCAAAATGTTCGCAGCTGAAATGGGTAAAGGTGCCCCCCGGCGAACGATGAAATACCAGCGCATCCAGACCGGCTGCGCCCAGCCAGTGCAAAAACGCGTCCGGCCAGGGACGCGGATTATGCGGCAGTACGCCAAAGCGGGGATGGTAAGAGCCGCGCAGTGCCGTATGCATATCCAGGTGCCAGCGAGTTTCGTCACATGCCCCCCGCTGCCAGAAGTTTTCCAGCGTTTGTTCCAGCCGCAGCACCCGCCGCGCTTCATCGCCATCATCAATCTGCTGCCAGCGGCCACCAAACAGTCGGTTAATGTCACTGGTCACATAACGCTTCCCCGCGCGCAGCGCCGAAGGATTACCTAACACCACCAGCATACGCTGCTGAAGTGGTTTTTCGCCCCGGAGTAAAGGCGTGATGAGCTGATTAAGGATTTCAACCGGGGCGGTTTCATTTCCGTGAATGCCCGCAGAGAGTACCAGCGCCTGGTTAACCGGTGCCTTTGGCTCCATAAGCAAAAGACCATGGTATAACCACTGCCAGCGAAGATGCGCCGTCTCACCGCTACGCAAACGTGGCGCTTCACCCGACAGCGTTTGCTGCAAAAAGTCCTGCATCGTTTCTCCTTAAAAGCGGAAGCGGGCAACCCTGACGGCACCACCTGCTTCACTGCTGAAATGTATACACATTTCCTAAGTCTAGCAGCCTGGTCAATTCATCAAGGGCAACCCGCCCTTCTTCCAGTAATTGCGGATCGCCTAAATCGCTTTGCGTCAGCCTGTCGCGATAGTGCTTATCGACCCACCGGTTCAGCGTGGCGAACACGTGATCGTTCATCAGCACCGCCGGGTTAACGGCCTGGCGCTCCTCGGGGGTTAATACCACACGCAACCGCAGGCAGGCGGGGCCGCCACCGTTTTGCATACTTTCCCGCAGGTCAAACACCTGCAGGGACTGTAACGGACCGCCGCCTTCCACCTGTTCACGCAGGTATTCCCAGACGCCGGGATGCTGGCGCGACTCTTCCGGCAGCACCAGCATCATGCTGCCATCCGGGCGCGTCAGCAGCTGGCTGTTAAACAGGTAGGTACTGACGGCATCCTGCACGGAGACCCGGGCTGTTGGCACCTCCAGGGCGACAAAACCCGGCACACGGTCGCGCAGTTGCGCCAGTAAACCGGGCTGATCAACAAAAGCCTGCTGATGGCAAAACAGCAGCTGCTGATTGCTCACGGCAATGACATCGTTATGGAAAACGCCCTGATCGATGACCGCCGGATTTTGCTGCGCAAAAATGACTTTTTCAGGCGAGAGCTGATGCAGGCGGGCGACCGCTTCACTGGCTTCACGGGTTTGCCGGGCCGGGTAGCGTCGGGGGGCCGTATCAGACTGGCCGTCGCGACCATAGATAAACAGTTGTACACCCGCGTCACCATAGTCGCCGCCCAGACGGTTATGGTTGGCCGCCCCTTCATCGCCAAACCTGGCCACCTGCGGTAGCGCATCATGCACAACAAAATGTCGCGGATCGCGAAACAGCGCTCGCAGCAGAGCGGCCGTTTGCGGGGCTTCAATGGAACGGTGAAATTTGTTGTTGAGATTCGCGACGGTGAAATGCACCCGACGGTCAGCGCTGTCGGCTGAGGGTGATACCGTTGCCGCATTGGCCACCCACATCGCCGAGGCCGAGCTGGCGGCTGACAGTAACGCGGGGGCCGTTTTATGGGCTTTTTCCAGGACCTGCGCATCGCTGCCGCTAAAACCCAACTGACGCAGCACGGCAATGCCGGGCCGCTCATGCGGCGGGATCACGCCCTGAACAAATCCCATGTCGGCCAGCGCTTTCATTTTCAGTAAGCCCTGCTTTGCCGCCAGCCGCGGATTCGACGGCTGGTGTTGATGGCGCGTCGAGGCTTCGTTACCGAATGACAACCCCGCGTAATGGTGCGTCAGTCCGACCAGCCCATCAAAGTTGGCTTCTGTGGCTTTCATGTGCGACCTCCTTGCGGTGAAAAATCCAGGCCCGGTGACAGTGTTGCCGGAAGCGTAAGCTGCGGCGATTCCAGCGAGGCCATCGGCCAGGCACAATAGTCTGCGGCATACCAGGCGCTGGCGCGATGGTTACCCGAAGCGCCAATCCCGCCAAACGGTGCCGTACTGGCAGCGCCAGTCAGTGGCTTATTCCAGTTCACAATACCGGCACGCGCTTCCAGCAACAACTGGTCAAACTGCTCGCGGGACGGTGAAATTAACCCGCACGACAGGCCGTAGCGCGTCTGGTTAGCCAGTTGAATCGCCTGCGGATAATCGTCGTAACGCATCACCGCCAGTAGCGGGCCAAATACTTCTTCATCCGGCAAATTGTCTACCGCGGTCACGTCAATAATGCCGGGCGTTAACAGCGCCTGTTGCCGGTTGGGCCAGCGCATTGCCAGCAGTATCTTGCCGCCCGCCGCGACGCGCTGCTGCCATTCGGCATAAATTTTTTCGGCAGCGGCGCAGGAGATCACGCTGCCCATAAAAGGTTGCGGATCGGCGTTCCAGGCGCCGGGTTGCAACCGCCCGGCCACCTCAACCAACCGTGTCAGGAAGGCATCACCGGCCGCGCCCCGTTTGACCAGTAAGCGGCGCGCGCAGGTACAACGCTGGCCTGCCGTGATAAAGGCTGACTGAATGGCGATATGCACCGCCCCGTCGATATCCGCGGGATCGTCCACGATCAGTGCATTGTTACCGCCCATTTCCAGCGCCAGCATTTTTTCAGGCTGCCCGGCAAACTGGCGATGAAGCTGATAACCGGTATGTGCGCTACCGGTAAACAGCAGGCCGTCAATGCCCTGCTCAGCCGCCAGCGCCTGGCCGGTTTCACGTCCGCCCTGCAGCAGTCCCATGACGCCATCTGGCAGGCCCGCCTCCCGCCACAGCTGTACCGTTTTCTCAGCGGTGGCCGGCGTCAGCTCGCTGGGTTTGAACACCACACAGTTACCGGCGAGTAAGGCGGGCACAATGTGGCCATTCGGTAAATGGCCCGGGAAATTATACGGGCCGAATACCGCCAGCACGCCATGAGGACGATGACGCAGGGCATTTTCGCCCTGTTGCTGCTCCCCGGTGCGAGCGTGATAGGCTTTAACGGAAATCGCAATTTTGTTGATCATCGCGGTCACTTCCGTCAGCGCTTCCCAGCGCGGTTTCCCCGTTTCCTGCGCAATGCAGTCGGCCAGGGCGGTTTTATGGTTCTCGAGCTGTACCGCGAAACGTTCAACGATGGCCTGACGGGCGGCAAAAGGCTGTCTTGCCCACGCCGGAAAGGCCGACCGGGCCGCCTGGCAGGCCGCTGTAACCTGCTCCGATGAAGCCGCGCACCCCTGCCACAGCGTGTCGCCGCTGACCGGGTCCTGTTTGGAAAAGTGATCTGACTCGCCAGCGAGCCACTGTCCGTTAATCAGGTGCGTCATGCCTTTTTCTCCTCACTACACAGCGTCACTACGCGCAGGCTGTCACCCGGCTGGCACTGCAACGCCTGTAACTGTTCGTCATTAAGCTGAATATGTTCAGCGCTCGGATCGACCGGTATAAGTGCGACACGAAACCGGTGATAATCGGTGTTGGCGACCAGACAAAGTGGCGCATCCTGCCGGGCCTCGCCTTTTCGTGCCGTCAGTAACCGGCTGTCCCGCACGGCGCGGATGTCATCAATGTCACATTCCAGCGTCGGCCCGCCATCAAAGATGTCAATATACTGGCGGTAGCGGAAACCCTCCGCCTCCAGTACCGCACGTGCGGGCGCGGTTTTAGGATGGACCTGACCAATGACGGCCTGCGCTTCCGGGGTTAAATAGTGCAGATAAAGCGGGTGCTTGGGCATGAGTTCCGCAATAAACGTTTTCTGCCCGGTACCGCTCAGAAAATCGGCTTTGCGAAATTCCATCGAGAAAAAGTGAATGCCCACGCTGTCCCAAAACGGGGAATGCCCCTGTTCATCGCTGACGCCGCGCATTTCGGCAACCACCCGCGCCATAAAGCAGTCGCGAAAGTTCGCCATAAACAGAAAACGGGACTTCGATAACAGATAACCGTTTTTACCGTCACGATAGTCGGGATCCAGAAACAGCGTGCAGAGTTCGCTACTGCCTGTATGGTCATTGCTTAATGACAGTGTCGGCAACGTGGCGTACACGTTCAGCTCTTTTGAGGCATGCACCTGTGTGCCGACCCGAAAATTGTACCAGGGTTCCTGTAGACCTACAGCCACCTCAATGGCGCAGATCCCCACCGCGCGATTGTCCTGGCTGTCAGCCAGCACAAACACATAGCCCTGTTCAGCACGCGGCAGCGTGCCCTGCCAGGTATGCAGCGAGCGTTCGATTCGGGCCTGTAGCGTGGCGCTGTCAACCGGCAAGGAGGTCAGTCCGCCGCCTGTTTTTGCCGCCAGTGCCATCAGCTGACTTAGATCATCCCGCTCGACCGGACGAATCACCATCATGATGCCTGGCCCTTAAACAGCTGTTCACAGGCCTGGGCAAAGCGCGCCATACCGGTCTTTACTTCCTGTTCGCTGATATTCAGCGCCGGCGCAAAACGCACCACGTTAGCCCCGGCGATCAGTACCATAACGCCCTGTTCAGCGGCGGCGAGGTTGATCTGTTTGGCTTTCCCCGCAAAGTCGTCGTTCAGTACGGCCCCAATCAATAACCCTAACCCGCGCACCGTTTTAAACAGATGTAGACGTTGATTGAGGTCATTCAGCGCCGCCACAATCCAGTCATGACGCATCCTCACGCCGTCCATCACTTCAGGCCGGTTAATCAGTTCCATGACTTTCCCTGCCACCGCGCTCGCCAGGGGATTACCGCCATAGGTTGTGCCATGCGTGCCCACGCCCATCACCTGCGCCAGGTCTTCACGCGTTAACATGGCACCGATGGGAAACCCACCGCCCAGCGCCTTGGCACTGGTCAGGACATCCGGCGTCACGCCATAGTGCATATAGGCGTACAGCGAGCCGGTCCGGCCAACGCCGCTCTGCACTTCATCGAAAATCAGCAAGGCCTGATGTTTATCGCACAGTTCACGCAGGCCGCGCAGAAACGCGGGCTCTGCCGGAACAACACCGCCTTCCCCCTGAACAGGTTCGACAATGACGGCACAGGTCTGATCGGAAATCAGTGCGGCAGCAGACGCAAGATCGTTAAATTCCGCGTGCTGAATATCTGCCGGAAGTGGCGCAAAATCTTTTGAATAGGCAGGCTGCCCTCCCGCAGAAACGGTAAACAGCGTGCGGCCATGAAAGGCATTTTTAAATGCGACGATGCCGCTTTTATGGTTACCAAACCGGTCATGTGCCACTTTTCGGGCCAGCTTCAGCGCCGCTTCGTTTGCCTCTGCCCCGGAGTTGCAAAAGAACACACGGTCAGCAAAGGTGGCATCGATCAGGTGTTTCGCCAGACGTAAAACGGGTTCATTGGTATATCCATTGCCTGTATGCCACAGACGTGAAGCCTGCTCCTGAAGCGCCTGCTGAAGCGCGGGATGCGCATGGCCCAGCGCATTAACGGCGATACCGCCGGCGAAATCGATATAATCTTTTCCCTGCTGATCCCAGACGGTTGAGCCCTCTGCGCGGACCGGTACAAAACTGGCGGGTGCATAAACCGGCATCATCCAGTGATCAAAATCATGACGCGAAACCTGCAGTGGCATAGTCCTTCTCCTGTACCCCAGGGGTAATCTGTTTGTTTGTTAAATGTTAAGAATGTAAAGACTCGTCCTACGATAGATTGCAGATAGCGTGCCAGCCAAGGACTAAAATGCATAAAATGGAGCGCATAACCAATTATCAATAACTTACGATCAGCATCTATTCACTTAAAATGCATAAATAGTGAATAATAGTCTGAGAGAGACGGGATAGTAGCGTTTTTTAAAGCGGAATTATGCAACGGCGATATGAAATATTGCTTTTGTGATCGCTGATAAATTATTTGTTTAAAAGCGTGCAAAGTACGCCTCACAATGGGGCGCTTGCATGGTTGTTGTGCAAAACAAAAGAAAACTATTATGACCGGGATGAATTAACTCAAATAAAAGACAAAAGAATGAACTGGAATAAATCACTCCTGGTTTCATAATTTATAATTATTCATCTGTTTTTTTATTTTATTTCCAGGGTGACTATCAGGAATTTAATAACCTGTACCAGGCCAGAATTACAATTACTACGCAGACTAATGATATGAAACCTGTCCTTTTTAGATTATTTTTTAGTCATAAAAGGTTGATTATTTCACCACGGTCGCTAGCGCTTTCGTTTTTTTACTGGTCTGAACAGGGCACGTTAATGATATAAATCAAATGACTGTTATATATGATATTTTCTTCTTTTTATTGCCAGATAATTCATAAGAAAAAACAATAACACCGGCCACAAGCCAGTCAGCAAAGGCGTTTTTATCGTTTAGTTCCCTGAAATACACATTTAGTTACACTTATTGCGCTAGGCTGAATTAACAATTTGTGTCATTTTCTTTTCACCCCACCAGAGGGGCAAATAATAAGACAACCACAGGGTAAATAATAAATGATGAAGCGCACTTTAGTGGCGGCATTAATGCCGTTACTGATCGGCCTGCCGACTGCTCAGGCCGCACAAATTTATAATAAAGACGGAAATAAGCTGGATTTACAAGGCAAGGTTAACGTTTCGCATTATTTTTCAGATGATCCGTCAAATAATGGCGATCTCACTTCCTATGCCCGCATCGGTTTTAAAGGCGAAACCGCCATCACCGATCAACTCACTGGCTATGGTTTCTGGCAGTACCAGTTCAGCGTCAAAAACTCTGAAGGTGCAGATGCCAACACCGGTAACAAAACCCGCCTGGGTTATGCCGGGCTGAAATATGGCGAACTGGGTTCACTGGACTACGGCCGTAACTACGGTCTGGTTTATGACGCATTAAGCTACACCGATATGTTGCCGGTATGGGGTGGAGACTCTGCCTATAACGACGCCTTCCTGACTGCTCGCTCAGGTGGTGTACTGACCTGGCGCAATAAAGACTTCTTTGGTCTGGTGAAGGGCTGGAACATTGCGGCACAGTACGAAGGTAAGAACGATCGTACCTCGACCAACAATGCCGGTCTGCAGGTGAGCCGTGCGAATGGCGATGGCTTTGCTTTATCTACCTCATATGACTTTGATTTTGGTTTGAGTTTTGCTGGCGCTTACTCAAGCCTGCAACGTACTCAGGCACAAAACGCAGCGACTTTTGGTCGCGGTGACAAAGGACAGGTATGGGCAACATCTGTTAAGTATGATGCTAACCAGATTTACCTGGCAGCAATGTACGGTGAAACGCTTAACGCCACACCGATGCCTTCCAGTGCGACCGGTTTCGCTAACAAAGCACAGAACATGGAATTTGTTGCGCAATACCAGTTCCTGAATGGCTTACGCCCTTCATTAAGCTACGTCACCTCAAAAGGCAAAGACATTGAAGGCATCGGTGATGCCGATCTGTATAAATACTCTTCTGTGGGTGCAACTTACTACTTCAATAAAAACATGTCGGTGTACGGCGAATACCGTATTAACCTGCTGAAGAAAAATAATCCGCTGGGTCTGGCAACAGATGACATTACAGCGGTAGGTCTGGTCTACCAGTTCTAAGCGTTACCCCCTCATTGTTAAACGGCCCGGCCTGTGTCTGACGGGCCGTTTCTCTTTACCCCGTCCTCTCAGCTCAGGCGATAGTGACAGTCCGGCTGCATCGGTTGGGGCAGATCCTTCTCTCCCGACATTTCCCGCAAATTGATTTCTATGTTGATGCAGATAGCATCCATCGGCAGATGGTTATTCTTATAGCCAAACGGCATTTCCAGCTCTTCCGCCAGCGTATCGAGTGACAAAAAGGTGTAGGAAATAAACATCGACACCAGCGGCGTCATCGCATGCAGGTCCGGCGCCAGCGCAAACGGCAGCAACGCACAAAACAGATAAACGGTACGCCGTAGCAGCAAGCCATAGGCAAACGGCACCGGCATGCTGGCCAGCCGTTCACATCCTCCCAGCACTGCCGCAATCTGGTTGAGGTTGTTGTCAATCGTGCTCCAGACAATATCGCTGATTACCCCTATTTGTCGCTGCTTTGCCAGCCACTGCGACAATTGCAAATGCAGCATATTTGCCGCCGAGTGCTGGCCCAGCAGCACCTCGGCCTCGCTGCCCAGCAGGCGCGTCAGGTCGTCACGTGCATCCGTATGACGGAGTTGATGTTTCAGACTGGCACAGAATGCCAGCAGCATGGCCTGCACCCGCTCCGCATCTGCCGGGCAGAAGGCAATAACCTGACGCAAAATATTACGGCAGGCAATCAGCAACGCCCCCAGTAACAGGCGGGCCTCGCTGAATCGCGCATAGCAAACGCTGTTACGGAAACCCAGAAAGATAGCGATGGAGACGCCCAACAGGCTGAACGGCGCCAGCGTGAGCTTAATGCCCAGGGTTTCATACCAGTCCAGCAACGCCAGGGCGAGCAGCGACATTAACAGGTTAAGAAACAGGCGGAACAGGATATCGGGCAGAACAGAGCCATGCCAGGCAAACAGACGGATAAACCAATGGTTGGGGGGTCGAAGAATCATGGTGTGCAGATGAATGGATATTTTTGCCGATTCTGCGAGTGTGCGTGTGCTTTTACCAGTGAAAAAGTGTGACAAAAATCACACTTTATTGTGACGTTAGTCGCTGAAGCTCAGCGGATCGGTAACCGGCGAGCGCGCGTCCCCCTGTTCCGCGGGCGGCTCATCCAGCGACAACGGCGGCTGGACCCTGAGGGTGATCCAGTTGGACGTGACGCGCTGTTGTTTACTGTCTTCGACCGTAACCGACAGATGGTAAGTATTGCTGGCCCCCGGAGTGCTGTCCCACGGCGGCACAATCACGCTCCAGCCGTCCGTTGCACTGTTGTTCGGGGGAGCAGTCAGACTCAGCGCCGCCGTGTCGCCCTGCCAGCTCAGCCCCTTAATCGCATGACTGGCGCGTACCTGCAGCTTAATTGGAACGCTCTCGCCCGGATTAAGCTGCCATGGCGGCGTCGCCAGAAACACGGAGAGGGTTTTGCGCTGCCGGTAAGCCATTACCGGCGTTTGGCTGCGCGTGACGGTATCGTAGCGACTGCCACGCAACGAACGCATCTCGGCGACGTTACTGGCATCCAGCTGGCGGCTTAAAGCCACGCCAAAACGGTAATTCAGTTTCAGCCCAACCTGATCCTGGGTCTCGCCGGCACTGCTGGTTTTGTGGCTGGCCGTGAAGGTCACCAGCGGCACGGGCGTGTAAGACAGCCCGAGCGAGAGTGCCGCCGGATTGTGGTAGCGATTACCGCTGTTAAACAGATCAACCTTTTCACCCAGATACTGCTGATAACTGAATGACACGCCCAGTTGACGGTAAAAAGGAAGATAGCTTTGAGTGGTGATGTCGTAACCTTCGGCCATGCGGTATTGCTGGCTGCTGTCACGATTGCGCCATCCTGAAAGCGGATGATAGTAATTAGCGGAGAGCCGCAGGTTGTTGCTCCAGGCTTCCGTTCCCACCGATGCGCGCTGGAGGCCGCTGCGAAAACTGCGATCGATAAAACTGTTGTAGCCTAACAGCCAGTTGCCCAGATCCCAGCGCTGGCCCAGTCCCGCATTACCGACCACCCCTTCCACCGTATCGTGCAGACCAAGCTGACTAAACGTCAGATAGCGGTTTTCATCGGCCAGCGGACTAAACAGATTACCGCCGGTCCCGTCAAAATTGCCGTCCATGTCAACTTTCAGGTCGAATTCTGCATTACCGTAGGGAGAGAGCAGCGACTGCCCTTCCGTTTCCACCCGCGTCGCAACTTCGTCACGCAGATGATTAAACGCCCACTGCCCGGCCTGCTGACCAAAGGTCACATCGCTGCTGCTTTCACTGGCTTCTGCAATGCTTTTCGCCGCCTTCGCCAGTTTTTCACTCCACTGATGATCCTCCTCGACATGCCCCAGCGACGGAAGATCGTTAAGCGACTGCCGGAAACGAGCGGGATCGCCAAACGGGGTAGCAGGAATCTGACTGTCGGCTTGCAGCGCACGAACAGGGGCGGCGGCGATGGCCGTCATGACAGTCAACGCGAGGAGAACAGGTCTGTAAATCACATCATCAGGTCCGGGCATAAACATTATCAGGTGGTTTCTCAACGAGAATGACAAAACCAGCGCAGACTATTTTAGCATAATGTGACACAGATTAATGATTTGAAGCGATATTTGTGCTCAGCGAAGCGGCAAACCCCGCATGAAACGGCGTTAAGATAACCCTTCACCGACGTAACGCGCCGGGGAAAACATCAGGAGAAAATCAATCCGCCGTCCACATTGATCGTTTGCCCGGTAATATAGCGCGCATCATCCGAGGCCAAAAACGCCACCAGCCCGGCCACATCCTGCGGCTGTCCGGCGCGCTTCAACGGAATCGTGTCGACCCACTCCGCCATCAGCTCGCCTTTGCCATAAGTTTTCTTATCGCTGCTGAGAATGGCCCCCCAGGCCCGATCGTTGTAATCCCACATTTCACTTTCGATAATGCCCGGGCAAAACGCATTCACGGTAATGTTCCAGCGCGCCAGTTCCAGTGCCAGACTTTGTGTAATACCGATTACCCCCATTTTACTGGCGGCGTAATGCGGCGTGTAGATAAAGCCTTTGCGTCCCTGGCCGGAGGACGTATTGATCAGGCTGCCGCCGTTTTGCTGCACCATGTATTTGGCCGCCTCACGACAGCACAGCCAGACACCGGTGGTATTGACGGCGAGCACGCGCTCGAAATCGCTTTTCGGCAGCGCATCAAACGCATCAATGGTGATAATCCCTGCGTTTTGAATCGACACGTCAATGCCGCCAAAACGTTCTGCGGCCTGCCGGTACAGGCGTTGTACCTGCGCTTCATCCGTGACATCCGCCTGCAGGGCCAGGATAGCGGCCCCGGTGGCGCGAAGACTGTCGGCCGTGGCAAATACCCGATCAGCATTGGAGACCATCACAAGGTTTGCGCCGTCCTGGGCAAAGCGGGCGGCGATGCCGGCACCAATCCCGCGGCAGGCGCCGGTGATCACCACGGTTTTTCCACTAAAATTGCGGTTCATGCTGCTCCCCTGTTATCCATGACTGATATCAGCCCGTGGCGTGACCGGCTGCTTTTTTTCATGACGACGCAGCAGTATCACTTTGCTCTGCAGGCGCTGCTGGAACTGGTCAATCACCACGGCGGTCACTATCACCACGCCCTTGATCACCATTTGCCAGAAATCACTGACGCCCATCATGACCATGCCGTCAGCCAGAAAGACGATAACAAAGGCCCCGATGATTGAGCCGGAGAGACGACCGCGCCCCCCCGCCAGCGCGGTACCGCCCAGCACCGTGGCACCGATAGCATCCATTTCAAACATATTGCCGGTCATCGGATGCGCAGTCTGTAACTGGGAGGCAACGATCAGGCCGACCAGTGCGGCACACAGGCCCGAAAAGGCATAGACGAATACTTTCACTTTGATAATCGGCACACCGGCCAGCCTTGCGGCCGGTTCATTGCCGCCCGTCGCATAAATGTAGCGACCAAGCGGCGTTTTACGGGTGAGATAAAGGCCAAGCAGCAGGAAGCCGATCATCAGCCAGATCGGAATGTACACGCCCAGGAAGGTGCCCGATCCTAACCACGCGAAGCCGGTGTTGCCTAACGCAGGCAGGCCCACCAGGTTGGCATAGGTCGCGCCATCGTTAAACAGCAGCGCCGCGCCACGGGCGACATACATCACGCCCAGGGTACAGATGAAGGGGGCGACGCCCAACCGGGTAATTATCGTCCCGTTAAGCATGCCCACCAGCACACCAAACAGCGCTACCACCAGAATCACCTCCGGCACGTTCAGGAAGAGCCGGTTCCCGTCCCATAACGGGATGCCTGCGGTCAGCAACGCCCCCGCGAACATACCGCAGATACCGGCAACCGCGCCCACCGAGAGATCAATGCCGCCGGTCAGGATCACCAGCGTCATGCCAATCGCCAGCAGGCCGGTAATCGCCACATGCTGCGTCATGATCAGTACGTTAGAGGGCGTCAGAAAATTCGGCACCATGACGCTAAAGAAACCGACGACGATCAGTAAGGCAATAAAGGTACGCGCCTTGAGCAAATACATATAAAGCAGATATTTTTGGTTCATGGAGTTCTCCGGCACCTCAGGCTTGCGGGGTTGACGCGCTAATCAGTTTTTCGCGCGTGGCATCCGCGCGGGGAAGATCGGCAGTAATACGGCCGTCGGCCATCACCAGAATGCGATCGGCCAGCGCCATGACCTCATCCAGTTCAGACGACGAAAACATGACCGCCAGCCCCTGTTGCGCCAGCTGACCAATCAGGTGGTACACATCGGTTTTGGCGCCCACATCAATGCCGCGCGTGGGTTCATCGAGCAGGACGACCTGAGGACCGGTCATCAGCGCTTTGCCCAGCACCACTTTCTGTTGGTTGCCGCCGCTCAGCGAGGTGATGGGCAGTTCGCTGTCGCTGACTTTAATGGCCAGCTGCCGAATCATGTCATTCACCCGCTGCTGCTCCCGTTCAGGGTTTACGAGGCCCAGCGCGCGTCGAAACCCGCGCAGGCTGAGATCGGACAACGTCATGTTGGCGGTGATCGACATCAACCCCACGATGCCTTCGCCCTTGCGATCCTCCGGCACCAGCGCAATCCCACGCCTGAGCCGCTGCTGAAAATTACAGGTATCCAGTCGCTGCTCACCCAGACAGATATGCCCGTCCTGACAGGGCTGTAGCCCGATCAGACCTTTAAACAGCTCCGTTCGCCCGGCACCCAGCAGACCATAAATCCCAATCACCTCGCCTTTGCGCAGGCTAAAACTGACTGCATTCAGGCGGTAACCGCCGTTCTGATGCAGCGCCGTCAGCCCGTCGACTTTCAGTACCGTTTCGCCCTGTACGGCAGGCTGATAGTCGAAATGTTTTGTCTTGTCGCCCACCATTTGCGCAATGATCCAGGGCACGCTGGCCTCGCGCACCTCCCGTTCCGCAATAAAGCGCCCGTCCCGGAAAATGGTGATGTGGTCGCCAATTTCCATCAGTTCTTCCAGCCGATGGGAGATATAAATGATGGTGACACCACGTCGCTTGAGTTGCTCAATCACGTTGAACAGCACTTTGACTTCCGACTGACTCAGGGCGCTGGTGGGTTCGTCCATGATCAGCACGCGCGTGTCCTTTGACAGCGCCCGGGCGATCTCTACCAGTTGTTGATGACCAATGCCCAACTCATCCAGCGGCGCACAGGGATCGACGTCCAGCTCCAGCCGCTCCAGCAGCGCCTGGGCCAGCTGATACTGGTACTTTTCATTGATGACGCCGCGCTGAAAGAATTCGTTGGCGATAAAGATGTTGTCCATCACGTTCATATTGGGGAACAGGTTCAGTTCCTGAAAAATAATGCTGATGCCCAACTTCTCAGCCTGATGAGTGGAACTGAGCGCAACCGGCTTGCCATCCAGCCAGATTTCACCTGATGAGGGCGTTTCAACCCCCGCCAGCATCTTCATCATGGTGGATTTGCCTGCGCCGTTCTCCCCGATCAGCACATTTACTTTGTTGCGATAGACCCGATAATTGACCTGATCCAGCGCGGTCACACCGGGATACACGCGTGACAGGCCACGCGTTTCAATAATGACGTCGTCTTGCGGTTGCGCTTCAGGCATGATCACCTCCTCACTGACGCGTAATCTGGGCTGGCGTGATAGCAGGAAGGGCGCGCGGAATATCCCAGCTACTGAACACCCCTACCACCTGGACGTGATCACCGGTTTTGATATGGCTGTCCTTCATCATGTTGACGGCCTGCTGATTAATGGCTTTGCCAAAATCACTGAACAGGTCCTGATTGTTGAAGTCCTGATAGCTGGTGCCTTTATACGCATCCCGCAGCGCCGTACCACGAATGATCGGGCCCGTCTGAATAGTGACAGTGTCACCTGATGCATCTTTGACTTTCATTTTGCCGTTGCGCGAGGTGGTCTCCAGCGCCGTGACATCGCCGCTGACACTGACGCTAAAGACACAGGGGTTTTCGCTTTGTGAGCGATAGCCGAGCGCCTTACAGGCGCTGTCCAGATCCTTCTCTGCCTGCAGCCGCTGCATCAACTCGCCCAGCGGTCTGGCCTGAGCGACGATCTGCGGAACCAGCTTCTGCTGCCAGAGGGCGTGGATGTTGGCCATGTGCGGATTGGGGGGATTCTTGAGATCGGCCAGTTCCTGCTGCGAGACAATACGGCAGCCACTCAGCGCGGCAACCACCAGTATCAGACAGAGTCGGTTGTACATACATTCTCCCTGGCGCCCGTAAAGACGGGCGCAATACGCGTGAATTACGACTTGTAGTTAAAATCTTGTACGTTTTTGGCATTGTCTGGCGTGATCAGAATGCCGCGGAACATCACACGTTGTTTCTCCGGCTTGACGCCCTTCTGGATGTAGTTATCCAGGTCAGTCATGCCCTGCGCGGCAATCGCCTGGGCCTGCAGCATGACGGTGGCTTTTAAGGTCCCGGCTTTCACCGCATCACGCTCGTCATTGCTGCCGTCAATCCCGACCACGACCACATCGTTGCGGCCTGCCGCTTTTAGTGCGGCAATCGCGCCCAGCGCAACCGGACCATTACCGCAAATCACCCCTTTTACGTCCGGGTGGGCCTGTAAAATGCTGTCCATGATGCGTTTGCCGTCGATAAGCGTGCCTTTGGCATCCTGACGGGCGATGCTTTGCATATCGGGATACTGTTCCAGCACCTGGTGGAAGGATTTTGAACGGGTGACGCAGTTATTGTCTGCGAGGTTACAGGTCAGCTCGGCATACTTGCCTTTCTCACCCATTTTCTCGACAAACACGTTGGCCACATCCGAACCGGCCTGAAAATTGTTATGGGTGATTTGTTCCAGCGCCACATCGTCTACCGGGATTTCGCGATTGATTAACACCACCGGTATCCCGGCGTCTTTCGCTTTCTTAATGGCCGCGACGCTGGCTGTCGAGTCCGCGTTATCCAGAATGATGCCCTGCACTTTTTTGCCGATGGCCGCATCGATCAGCTCGTTTTGTTTTTTGACATCCTCACCATGAGACAGCACCGAGGTTTTGTAGCCCAGTTCCTGCGCTTTCAGATTGGCCCCCTTCGCTTCTGAGGCGTAATAGGGATTATCCAGGGAGTTAACCAAAATCATGATGGTGCCCTTTTCCACGGCAAGCGCCGCGTGGGAAAACAGGCAGGCGGCAATCGAAGTACAGAGCAACGTCGTTTTTTTCATGGTGATGTCTCGCTATTATCGTTGTGGCAGGGAAAAGATGACGGGCCGGTCGCCTTACCAGATGGTGAATCCACCGTCGATCATCAGGTCAGCACCGGTGATCATGTCGCTGCCATTGCTGGCAAAGAACAGGACGGCGGCGGCAATTTCGTCGGTATAGGCAAAGCGGCCCAAGGGGATGAGTTTTTTCATTTCTGTGCCCTTCTCACCGCGCCAGGCTTTTTCGCCCATGGGCGTCAGTACCACCGTCGGTGATAAGGTATTGACGTTAATGCGGTGCGGGGCGAACTCTTTCGCCATCACCTTTGTCATACCCAGCAGGCCAGCTTTCGCCGAGGTATAGGCCACATGGTTGTCGATAGCGATGGAGGCCGCCTGAGAGGCGATATTAATAATCTTGCCGCCGTTGCCAGCCCGGACCATGCGTTTCGCCACTGCCTGCGAGCACAGAAAAGGCCCGGTCAGATTGACGGCGATCTGCTTTTGCCATTCCGCAAATTCGGTGTCCAGCACCGGCTGGAGCATCACATAGCCCGCGCAGTTCACCAGAATGTCGATATGTCCGTAGTGGTTTTCCACCTCCCCGAACGCCCGTTCAACGTCGGCAGGTTCCGTCACATCACAGCACACCAGCTGCACCGGCTGACCGGCGAACGTCTCACGCAGGTGTTCCGCTTTTTCGGCTTCAAAAGGCGGATAAAGCAGCGCCAGGCGAGCCCCTTTCTTCAACAACATCTCGTTACTGGCCATGGCAATGCCGCCCAGACCGCCCGTCACCACGGCTACTTTGCCGCTGAGATCCATGTTGTTGTCTACGCCATAACGCAGGTTAACGTCATATTCACTGCTCATCCGACTGTCCTCTCAGGTTTTTAATTCCCCACAATCATTTTCGAACAAAAATATATGCTATCGAATTGATGGTTAATGTGGCTAAGATCAAATTTCGCGAAAATGCCCTTCAGGCAGCGACAGCCCGTTAAAATCCCGTGATCCAGATTACAGATCCCGTGAAACAGGCGGTGCAAACGGTGACAGGGTGAGAGACAGGAGGCGACAATAAATCATATTGATTTTCGTTCGAAAACACACAGAGAGTCGGGGCTCACTCGCCAACGCGAAACCGGCAAGGTAAACTCTTTCACAGCGCGTGAATGCACGAAGCCCGATGCAAGTAAAAGAGGGAGCATTTCGATTGAAAAGCAAAACTGAGCAGTTAGCTGAAATGCAGCAGCGGCGTGAAAAGATTTTAGAGATGATTCGGGAAGACGGCACGGTAACGGTTAAAGCGTTAACCCAAACCTTTGGGCTTACCGAGGCCACGCTGCGGACCGACCTGCGCATGCTGCAAAAACAGGGGTTTGTACAACGCTATCATGGTGGCGCAACGCTGGTGACCGGCAAGCAGAACACCGGCCTGTTGCAGCTTGAACGTCAGACGCATCTGGAAGAGAAAGACGCCATTGGTCGTCTGGCCGCGCAGCACATCGAAAATGGCGATACGGTGATTTTCGATTCCGGTACGACAACGACGGCGATTGCCGATGCCATCAGCCACATTCGCCGTCTGTCCGTGGTGACCACCGCCGTCAACATCGCCCTGAAACTGGGCGGTGAGCCGGGCATTAATGTGTTGCTGACAGGCGGCACCTTTAAGTTTCCGACGCTGTCAACGTCGGGCGATAAAGCGGCCAGCTTTTTTGAAAATGTGCTGGCGGAAAAGCTGTTTCTCGCCACCGCCTGTATTTCGCCGCGGCTGGGCCTGAGCTTTCCCAGTGAAACCGATATTAAAGTGAAAATGGCGATGATTAACTCCGCCAGTACCGTTTATGTCGTGGCGGACTCCAGCAAAATCGACAAGGTCTCGATGTTTGCCCTGCCCTGCGACTGGAGCCACATCCACTATCTGATCACCGACAGTGGGATCAGCCCGTCGCATATTGCGGCCTTTGAAGCGCTGGGCGTCAGGGTGCTGGTTGCGCCCACTCCGGCCCGCCGGTCAGGATAGTCTGTCCCTGATTTTTCCCCCGACGCCGTCATCGTCAGTGCGATGCCGTCACGCTCATCGCCGTCTCGCGCGGTTGGGCAGCCATAAGATCGGCACGGTAATAGCGCACCACGTCGCCCACAATCAGTAACGACGGCGACACCGGTTTTTGCTGTTCGACCGTATCAGGTAACCCGGCCAGCGTGGTGATCAGCACCCGCTGGTCCCGGCGCGTACCGTTTTCAATGATTGCCACCGGCGTCGCCTCACTGCGGCCATATTCCCGTAACCGGGCGCTAATCACGCTGCTCCAGCTTAACCCCATGTAAAACACCAGCGTCTGATTGGTGGCGGTCAGCGCCGCCGCATCCAGCTGCGGTTCGCCGCTGCGCCCGTGCCCGGTGATAAAGCGCAATGACTGGGCGCAGTCACGGTGCGTCAGCGGAATGCCGCTGGCAGCCGCACAGCCCACGGCGGCGGTAATGCCGGGTACCACCTCGCAGACAATATTCGCCTGCTGCAGGCTGACCATCTCTTCGCCGCCACGGCCAAAGATAAAGGGATCGCCGCCTTTTAACCGCACGACATTGCGCCCGCTGGCGGCCAGATCCACCAGCAGTTGATTGATCTGTGCCTGCTTCAGGCCGTGATGACCCGGCTGTTTACCGACGTCGATACAGAGCGCGCTGCTGGCGACTTCCGCCATCACCGCTTCGCTGACCAGGCGATCATAAACCACGACGTCCGCGCGTTGCAGCAGACGCAGCGCCTTGACTGTCAGTAGCTCCACATCCCCCGGCCCGGCCCCGACCAGCCAGACCTTGCCCGGGCTGGACGCGTTTTCCGGCGCCAGCAGTTTATCTAAAGCGTTGATCGCGATCGTCATTCTTCCTCCGGTACAGCAACGGAAAGCAAAAGGTGTTTTAGCTCCGGCAGACAGGAGCCGCAGTTAGTACCACAGTTGAGTGCGTTACCCAGTGCCTGGGTGCTGTGACAGCCCTGTTTAATCGCCTGTAAGATCGTGTTTTCTCCGACGCCAAAGCAGCTACAGATCGTCCGGCCAGCCACGGCACGTTGTGCCGATTGTCCCGCCAGCAGAGCATGCCGTTCCGCCGCATTCGCCGGCGCCTGGCGAAAAGCCTGTGCAATCCAGTCATGATCGATCGCGGGTAACGACGCGCCGGCATAAAAGGCCAGCTGCAGCTCACCGTTGCCCCAGGCCAGCAGGCGGTAATGCGGTTCCGCCGCGTGGGCGGTTTGCCGTTGCAGCCCGTCCAGCGGGATCGTTGCCGTGAGCCACTGTTCTGGCGAACCGTCTCCGGCCAGGCTAAAACGTTGCGCGCCCTCATAGGGTGTACGCGCCCAGTAGCGCAGCCCGTCAGGCGGGCTTACGTCGCGCTGCCAGAGCCAGCCCTGCCAGCGGGTGTGGAGCGGCTGGATACGTACGGCGGTTTGTTTAAAGGCAGGCTGTGCCGAGACCGGACAGCGGGTTGAGGCCACCAGCCCGCCGACCGTGCCCTGCAGGCTGAACTGTCGGTTCCAGTGCATAGGGACAAAGATCTCACCGCGTCGCAGACCGCTGTCCAGCGTCACGCGCACCGTCATCCAGCCCGCGTCGGACTGCACCCGTGCCAGTGCCCCTGCGCACAGGCCATAGTGTTGTGCGTCCTGCGGATGCAGTGCTGCAAACGGCTCATCACAATGCTGCATGAGCCGGGGAACCAGACCGGTGCGTGTCATGGTGTGCCACTGATCGCGGATCCGTCCGCTGTTCATCAATAACGGATACGCCGCCCTGCACGCGACGGGCTGCGGCGTGGCCGGTGGCAACAGGCGGGCTTTACCATCAGGATGGTAAAAGTGCCGGTCGCTAAACAGCCGCGCGCAACCCTGGGGATAGCGGGCGTTGACCGGCCACTGCACCGGCGTCAGCGCATCCCACTGTGCGTCGCTCATCCCGGCCAGACCGCTAATATCAAACGCGCGCTGGCCGTTGTTCTCAAACCCCGACAACGCCGCGTGTTCGCGGAAGATGGCTGCCGGGTGCGTCCAGGCAAAGCCTTCATGAAAACCCAGACGCTGGGCGACCTGGGCGAGTAACCACCAGTCCGGTTTCGCTTCTCCGGCCGGGGGCATAAACGCGCGCTGGCGGGAAATCCGACGTTCAGAATTGGTCACGGTGCCGTTCTTTTCCCCCCATCCCTGCGCGGGTAGCAAAATATGCGCAAAGGCGGTGGTATCCGTTTGCGCCAGTACGTCTGACACTATCACCAGCGGACAGGCAGCCAGCGCCCGGGCAATGCGATTGCCTTCTGGCATCGAAACCGCCGGATTGGTGCCCATAATCCATACGGCTTTGACCGCCCCGCGATCAATGGCGTCGAACAGATCGACCGCCGTCAGGCCGGGCTGACGCGCCATACGCGGACTGCGCCAGAAACGCTGTAAACGGTCGCAGTCTTCCGCAGTGAAACTCATATGAGCCGCCAGTTGGTTGGCCAGTCCGCCAACCTCCCGCCCGCCCATCGCATTCGGCTGTCCGGTCAGCGAAAACGGGCCGCAGCCGGGTCGGCCTATCTTGCCGCTGAGCAGATGCGCATTGAGAATGGCATTGTTGTTGTCACTGCCGCTTTGTGACTGGTTGATGCCCATACACCATAAGGTCAGTACGCGCTCATGCCGGGTAAACAACCGGTAGAACGCGGCGATCATGTCGTGGCTGATATCACAATGGGCTGCCACCGTCGCACAATCCCACTGCCGCGCGGCCTGTAAGGTTGTGTCTACACCGTCCAGATGCGGCAGCATCGTGGCGTCAATGCCGCCATGCTGTTCCAGCCAGTGCAACAGGCCCGAAAACAGGGCCGGATCGCTGCCCGGCCGGAGCGGTAAGTGCAGATCGGCGAATTCACAACTGGCCGTGCGGCGCGGATCGATCACCACAACCTGCATCTCAGGGCGCTGCGTTTTTGCCTGCTTCAGGCGCTGAAACAGCACCGGATGAGCCCAGGCGGCGTTCGAGCCGACCAGGATAACCACCTCGGCCTGCTCCAGATCCTCGTAACAGCACGGCACGGCATCCGCACCGAACGCCCGTTTATAGCCCGTCACCGCTGAGGCCATGCACAGGCGTGAATTGGTATCGATATTGGCGACGCCGAGAAAACCTTTCATCAGCTTGTTCGCCACATAGTAATCCTCGGTCAGTAACTGGCCGGAACCGTAAAAAGCCACCGCCTCCGGGCCGTACGTATCGATAATCCTGCGCAGTCCGTCAGCCGCGGCATCCAGCGCCGCCTCCATGCTGACGCGCTGGTGATGAAGCTGAGGATGCAGCAACCGTCCGGCCTGTGTCAGGGTTTCGCCCAGCGCCGCGCCCTTCACGCACAGCCGCCCGGCATTCGCCGGATGACTGGCATCGCCCCGGACCTGAGCCGACGCGCTCTGCGACTGCGTGACCTCGACGCCGCAGCCCACACCGCAATAAGCGCAGGTGGTTTTCATGATGCCTGCGCCATCAGGTTAAGCGGACGGTTGGCGACCCACACCTGGCCGTCCTCCAGTTTGACCGGCCAGCAGCGCAGTTGATGCTGAGGGTTATCCAGGCTCTGTCCGTCCCGCAGGCGCACCCGCTGTTTGTAAAGCGGAGAGATCACCACCGGCTCCCCGGCAACATCGCCAAGGATGCCGCGTGACAGCACGCTGGCTTCGCTGCCTGGCTCACGATCCTCCAGCGCATAACAGTCATCACCCAGACGGAATAAAGCAATACGGACGCTGCCAAGACGGGCCCCAATGCCGGCCTCTGGCGGGATGGCCTCCAGCGGACAGATTTCGCTCCAGGGTTCGGCGGGCAGATGCATCAGGGGAATACCGCTGGCCTTGTGGGGCTGGCGCTGTCCGCGCACGCGCGCATAGTGCAGCGTTTCATCCGGGTGATCGCTGTTCACTGTGGCGGTAAACAGCGCACGTCGCGAAGGATCGGCCAGCGTGGTCTGCCATTCACACTGCCAGGTGTCCACCACCTGTTGCATGTCCTGTTCCAGCGTGGCGGCGATCCCCAGGCTGTCATGAATCACCACCTCACGCAGGTAGTCCAGCCCGCCCTCCATGTTATCCATCCAGACGCTGGTACGCTGCAGGCGATCCGCCGTGCGCACGTAGAACATCAGAATCCGGTCGACGTACCGGATCAACGTGTCATCGTCCAGATCGCTGGCAAACAGTTCCGCATGGCGTGGCTTCATGCCGCCATTGCCGCAGACATACAGGTTCCAGCCGTTTTCCGTGGCGATGACCCCGATATCTTTGCTTTGCGCTTCCGCACATTCGCGGGTACAGCCGGACACGGCCATCTTGATTTTATGTGGTGCGCGCAGGCCCTTATACCGGTTCTCCAGCGCGATGGCGAAGGCGGTAGAATCCTGCACGCCATAACGACACCAGGTCGAGCCAACGCAGGATTTCACCGTACGCAGGGATTTTCCGTAGGCATGACCGGTTTCAAAGCCGGCTTCCAGCAGGGTTTCCCAGATAGCAGGCAACTGGTCCAGTCGCGCACCAAACAGATCGATACGCTGGCCGCCGGTAATTTTGGTATAGAGATCGTAACGCGCGGCCACTTCGCCGATGGCGATCAGGCCCTGTGGCGTGATCTCGCCCCCTGGCACGCGCGGCACTACCGAATAGGTGCCATCTTTCTGGATATTGGCAAAGTAACGGTCGTTCGTGTCCTGTAAGGGTAAATGGGCCGGTTTCAGCAGGTAATCGTTCCAGCACGAGGCCAGCAGCGAACCCACCAGCGGTTTACATACCTCGCAACCACAGCCCCGTCCGTGGCTGGCCAGCAGCTCGTCAAAGGTTTTGATGCCATTGATACGGATCAGGTCATACAGCGCCTGACGGGAATAGGCGAAGTGCTCACAGATGTCTTTTTTAACGGCGACGCCCTGGTTTTCCAGCTGAAACTCCATCACCTGTTTTACCAGCGCAGCGCAGCCGCCACAGCCGGTTGCCGCTTTGGTGCAGCTTTTAATACTGGCCATCTCGCCACAGCCGCTCTGCACCGCCTGGCAGATATCGCCTTTACTGACGTTATGACAGGAGCACACCTGGGCGCTGTCCGGCAGCGCAGCGACGCCCAACCCTTTGGCCGGCGCGCCATTTAATACAGGCAAAATCAGCGCTTCCGGTGCTGCCGGCAGCGGCATGTCATTTAACATCGTTTGCAGGAGGGTGGCATAGTCGCTGCTGTCTCCCACCAGCACGCCGCCCAGCAGTCGTGTATTGTCAGCGCTCACGACGATCTTCTTGTAAATGCCTTTGGGTCCATTGGCCCAGTGGTAGCTCAGGCTGCCCGGTGTTTTGCCGTGCGCATCGCCAAAGGAGGCGACTTCTACGCCCAGCAGCTTCAGTTTGGTGCTCATGTCGGCACCGGTGAACTGCGCGGGTTCGGCCGCCAGATGCCCGGCCAGCACTCGCGCCATCTGGTAGCCCGGCGCTACCAGGCCAAAAATCTGCCCGTTCCACAGCGCGCATTCGCCGATGGCATAAATGTCGCTGTCACTGGTCTGGCAATGGTCATTGATGGTAATGCCCCCGCGCGGCCCCACGCTGATGTCGGCACTGCGGGCCAGCTCATCACGCGGACGGATACCGGCAGAGAACAGCACCAGATCGGTGGCCAGCTCGCCGCCATCGGCAAAGTGCAGCACCAGACTGCCGTCAGGCTGGCTGGCAATTTGTTCGGTCTGCTTCGCGGTATGTACCGTCACGCCCAGCGCGTCGATTTTTTGCCGCAGCATCAGCGCCCCGCCTTCGTCCAGTTGCACAGCCATCAGGCGCGGCGCAAACTCAACCACGTGGGTCTCCAGCCCAAGCTGCTTCAGCGCGTTGGCGGCCTCCAGGCCCAGCAGCCCGCCGCCGATCACCACGCCGCGCTGACTCTGGCGGGCACAGGCTGCGATGGCATCCAGATCGTCCAGCGTGCGGTAGACAAAGCAGCGCTCGCCGTCATGGCCGGGTACCGGGGGGACAAAGGCGCGCGAGCCGGTGGCCAGCACCAGCTTATCCCAGGCCAGCTCACGGCCCGCGCTGTCGCGCAGGCTGCGCTGCTGGCGATCGATCGCCTCTACCCGGCAACCGCTACGCAGTTCAATCGCGTTTTGGGCAAAAAATTCTTCGCTTACCAGCGACAACTGCGTGGCCGTTTTACCGGTGAAATACTCGGAAAGGTGAACCCGGTCGTAAGCCTGATAGCGCTCTTCGCCGTAAACCACCACGTGATAATGTTGATGCAGGTTACGATCGACCAGTTGCTCCAGAAAATGGTGGCTGACCATGCCGTGACCCACCACGGCTAATACAGGTTTCGTTTGGCTCATCACAGGGTTTCCTGCAGCCAGCGGCTGCGTTTCAGGTTCATCAAGGCCGAACAGCGTATTCACAGAAACCGGTCCGGCATTATGGAGTTGGTTCAGCAGCGCACCACTTTGCTGGCAGTCGCCATACAGCAGCACGCCGTTCAGCCGGCCGTCTTTTAGGAACAGGCGGCGATAGTGCCCGGCGATCGGGTCAAAACTAGTGACAGACGGGGCTTCGCGAACGTCACCGGCGCTAAACAGGGAAATACCGCTGACTTTGAGACGGGTGCCCGTGGCTGCGCTGTAGAAATCCGCCTGAGGCCGATCGGCCAGTTGCGCCGCCAGAATCTTCGCCTGGGCCAGACAGGGCGCGACCAGACCGAAGGTCTCGCCGCTGATTTCACAACATTCGCCTACGGCATAAATTCCCGCGTGCGCACTGCGCAACTGGCGATCCACCAGAATGCCGCGCTGG
The DNA here is from genome assembly GCF_003201175.1 of Pantoea sp. PNA 03-3. Taxonomy (NCBI): domain Bacteria; kingdom Pseudomonadati; phylum Pseudomonadota; class Gammaproteobacteria; order Enterobacterales; family Erwiniaceae; genus Pantoea; species Pantoea sp. PNA 03-3. The sequence goes on from NZ_QICO01000001.1 coordinate 699,488, forward strand.
CAGGGAATCCCGGCGGCCTGCGCCAGGGCGATTGCCGGCTGGACACCAATGGCCATCACCACCTGCTGCGCCGCCAGCACCCGGCCATCGTGGAGGATCACGCTATCCGTCCGGATCGCCGCAAGGCTGGTATTCAGTTCACAGCGAATGCCGCGCGCCCGGAGCTGAGCCAGCAGTAATTCCCCTGCCCTGGCGTCCAGCTGTCTGTCCAGCAAACACGACTGACGATGAAGCAGCGTAACCTGACGCCCCTGTGCCTGAAGGCCGGCGGCCGCTTCAATACCCAGAAAGCCGCCGCCGACCACCACGACCGGACCCTGCCCCGCCAGCAAAGTGTCTACATCCTGCAGCGTGCGAAAGGTGCTGACATGCGGCAGGTCGCTGCCTGGGACAGACGGCCGACAGGGCTGCGATCCGGTCGCCAGTACCAGGCGGTCCCAGTGCAGCAGGCGCTGGTCGGTGCGTAAGGTCCGCTCAGCGACATTCACCTGTTCCACCGTCTCTCCCGCCAGCAAGGTCATGCCGTGACGGTGATACCAGTCACGATCGTGGATCAGCGTTTGCGCAACGGTGGTTTCTCCGGCCAGCAGTGGCGACAACAGCACACGGTTATAGTTGCCGTGCGGCTCACGGCCAATCACGGTGATGTCGTAACGCGTCGGCGCCAGCTGCACCAGGGTTTCCACCATGTGCATGCCCGCCATCCCGTTACCCACAACCAGCAACCGTTGTCTCATGGTGTCGTCCTTATGCCGCCGAGGTTTGTTTTTCGTAGAGAAAATGCAGCACTTTCTGGCGCAGATGGTGATAACGCACGTCATCCGCCAGCGCCACGCGTGAACGCGGCCGGGCCAGGTCAATCGTCAGGATGTCGCCCACCTGCGCCGCCGGGCCATTGGTCATCATCAGCACCCGATCGGACAGCAACACGGCTTCATCCACATCATGGGTAATCAGGACGATGGTGGTGTTCAGCGCCTGCTGGATGCGCATGACGCTGTCCTGCAGATGCGCGCGCGTTAAGGCATCCAGCGCACCGAAGGGTTCGTCCAGCAGCAGCACGCGAGGTTTCATTGCCAGCGCGCGGGCGATGCCGACGCGCTGCTTCATGCCGCCGGAGATCTCGCCGGGGCGCTTATGCATGGCATGACTCATTTGCACCTGGTTGAGGTTGTGCTCGATCCAGTCACGTCTTTCGGCTTTGTTCATCTTGCCTTTGAACACCTGCTCGACCGCCAGCTCAACGTTTTGATACGCCGTCAGCCAGGGCAACAGAGAGTGGTTTTGGAACACAACGGCGCGCTCAGGGCCGGGGCCGGTAACTTCGCGGTTATCGCACAACAGGACACCGCTGGTAGGCCGGGTTAAACCGGCGATCAGGTTGAGCAGCGTGGATTTACCACAGCCAGAGTGACCGATCAGGCTCAGCGTTTCCCCCTGATGAAGATCAAAACTGACATTATCGAGCGCCAGAAAATCGCCGCCGGAGGTGGTAAAACGCTGGCTGACCTGCTGTACACGAATGATAGGTTGCATAGTGTTCCCCTTATTTATCCCAGCTAAAGCGACGCGCCAGCAGCATCAGTCCCTGCTCCAGTAGCAGGCCGACGACGCCAATCAGCAAAATGGCAATCAGGATGTTTTCAACATTGAGGTTGTTCCACTCGTTCCAGATCCAGAAGCCGATCCCCAGGCCGCCCGTCAGCATTTCGGCGGCCACGATCACCAGCCAGGCGATGCCAATCGACAGGCGGACCCCGGTCAGCACCGCTGGCAGAACGGCGGGAAACAGGATGCGGCGCAGGATGGTCCATTCCGACAGTTGCAGCACGCGCGCCACGTTGAGGTAATCCTGGGGAATGCGCTGTACGCCTTCTGCGGTATTGATAATCATCGGCCAGATGGAACAGATAAAAATGGTCCAGCTGGAGGCCGGTTCGGCGCGCTGAAACAGCAGCAGGCCGATAGGCAGCCAGGCCAGCGGGCTGACCGGGCGCAGTAGCGCGATAACCGGATTGAACATGCGTGCCACAAAGGTAAAACGCCCCAGCAGAAAGCCTGCGGGAATCCCCACCAGCGCGGCCAGACCAAAGCCGACAGCCACGCGCTGCAGCGAGGCCAGCACATTCCAGCCGATGCCCTGATCGTTGGGGCCGTTGTTATAGAACGGATCGGCGAACAGGACTTTCGCCGCCTCCCAGGTGGCGTACGGGCCGGGAAAGCCTTTGCTGGAAAGCGCCGCGATCTGCCAGATCAGGAGCAGAAGCAGCACACCGCACAGCGCGGGAATGGCACGCTGCAAAAACGGACGCAGGCGCGCAGGTGAACGCATCTTTTTTGGCGTCACCTGAAGGGGCACCACAGTGGCGTGGGTGGGCAGCGTCTCAGGCTGCGCCAGCGAGCGAGTCTGGGTTTTCATCACGACCTCTCTTTATGGTTAATGGCAAAGCTGGCGGCGTAAGCGGCAGGATTCGTGCCATCCCATACCTTGCCGTCCATCAGGGTGCTGCTGCGCATCTCACTGCCGGGCAACGTGACGTTGCCGACAGCGCTGGCAGCCTGTTTGTAGATATCGATCTGGTTGATCTGCTTTGCGACAGCCAGGTAGTCCGGATCCTGGGTCAGCATTCCCCAGCGCTTAAGCTGGGTAAGGAACCACATACCATCGGACAGATACGGGAAACTGACGCTGCCGTCATGGAAGAAGCGCATCGCATGCGGATCCTGCCATTTCTGTCCCAGCCCGTTTTCGTACTGGCCGAGCATGCGGCCTTGCAGAATCTCAGGTTTGGTGTTGATCCAGGCGCGCCCGGCCAGCACCTGCGCCGTTTCGCGGCGGTTATCATCGGAGGCATCGATCCAGCGTGCCGTCTCAAGGACAGCCGCCGTCAGCGCGCGCGCCGTATTGGGGTTCTCTTTCACCCACGCGGCGCGGGTGCCGAGAATTTTTTCGGGATGATCGGGCCAAATCTGCTGACTGGTGGCGACGGTAAAACCAATATCGTCGCTGATGGCGCGCTGGTTCCACGGCTCGCCCACACAGAAGCCGCTCATATTGCCAATCTTCATATTCATCACCATCTGCGGCGGCGGCACGACGACGGTGCGCACGTCATCAAACGGATTGATACCGGCATTCGCCAGCCAGTAGTACAGCCACATCGCGTGGGTGCTGGTCGGAAAGGTATGGGCAAAGGTGAGACTGCCTTTGGCCTGGCTGTCGATGGTCTTTTTCAGGCTGGCGGCATCGGTAACCTTCTGCGCTTTCAGCTGGTTCGACAGGGAGATCGCCTGGCCATTGTTATTAAGCGTCATCAGGTTCGCCATCGCATGCTGCGGGCCGGCAACGCCCAGTTGCAGGCCATAGATCAGGCTGTACAAAACGTGTGCCGCATCGAGCTCACCGGAGATCAGCTTGTCGCGGACGGCTGCCCAACTGGCTTCTTTACTGGGCTGTAGCGTCAGACCATATTTTTTGTCAAAGCCTTTCACCGAGGCCATGACGACCGGCGCACAGTCGGTCAGCGGAATAAATCCCACCCGCACGGTGGCTTTTTCTGGCGCATCGGAACCCGCCGCCCATACGGCGTTGCGCAATCCCGGCAACAGCCACAGCCCGCCAACGGCGGCGCTGGATAACAGCAGTTGACGACGAGACAGTGAAACTGGCGATTTGCTCATTTTTTGCCACCCTCAGGAAATAAAAAAAGGCGTCCTCTCCACTGCTTTCACAGGGAGATGGACGCCTTTATCCAAAGCACTCGCTTTACCGCCGTTGGCAAAGCAAATGCACACACTCAGTAAGGTAAAGCAAACCGCGTGCCAGCTTTGAAACGGTCCTGCGCGTGGCGCTTCAGGGTTTCCTCTGGCGAGTTTTTAACCGATTTTGCACATTGGTGACGCAGATCACGCACAAGCATTGTGCAGCTAACGCTTTCGAGTTACCTCTTCATCGTGGCGGCCACCGTGACGATCGCCTGAGCGATTTCCGGCAGCCGTTTGTTCTGATCCATCGCGCTTTTACGCAGCCGTTGCCAGGCGTGCTCTTCACTCAACCCATGCTGCTGCATCAGCCAGTTTTTAGCCTGGTCGAGCAGTTTGCGCTCTTCCAGCGTGGCGCGCAGAGTGGCCAGCTCATTGGCCTGATGCTGCAAACGCTGGGACTGCTCCGCGATCAACGACAGCAGCGAGCGACCGAGCTGGGGCGCCAGCCCGTCGCTGTTCAGCGCACCGGACTCGGCAGCCAGCCAGTCCGCCCCGGAGACATATAACGTAAAATTGCAGCCCGACTGTGCCACATGCAGGGGTTCAGCGGCCTGATGCTGTGCCAGTGCGATCGCCTCGCGGCAGCGCGACATCAGCGTGGCTGACAGCTGATCCTCCAGCAGTTTCATTTGATCGATACGCTGTGACAGCAGTGAAAACCAGTGCGGTGCGCCGCTGTCATCCCGCCGCCCGTCGGTACAGGCAATGCGCCGCAGTCGTTCAATCTCGCGACTGGCCTGCGCCAGCGGCTGCCAGTGGTGCAAAACCGCCTCATCGGCAAACTGCTGGAACGTCGAAAAACTTTGTTCCTGTGCTTCAATTAAGGCCACCATGGCGCTGCGCTGCTCTGCGCTGAACTGGCCGGCGGCAAAGCCGGCCGCTCCCAGAGCACGTTCCTGTCCCGCCAGCTCTTTGCCCTGCATAAAGCTGAACAGCGCAATGAGCGCGCGGGTAATGTCAGGATGGCTGGCGGTGTCGGCGGCTTCAAAGACCAGGTTCAGTAAGCTACGGATAATTGAGTTGAATGCCGCAACGGCCTGCGCGTGCGCAATCTGTTGTTGCGTAATCTGCTGGCGCAACGCCGGTAACCCGGCCAGGGCCTGCAGCGCGGCGGCGATCAGGTTACAGAACCGGCTGTATCCCGGCTGGGCTTCGGCTTTGGGCAAGGCCTGGCAAAAATCCCGTTGGCAGCGCGTCACATCCTGCTCACTGGCGAGCCGCTGCTCACCGTAAAGCCGGCCTTCAGAACAAATCCACAGAGTGCTCGCCCCCCGCTCACGCTGAAGCTGATGCACCAGTTCGCTGACGGTGGTAATGAGTTTACCGGTCTGGCGAAGGCGTTGCAGGCTGGCAATATCGCTTTGCCGTGAGGCCTGCACCCAGCTCAGTGCGTCATCCATTGCTCATCCCCTTTTCGTACAAAAAAGGAGTCAAGCAAAAGCCGTGCCGTTTCCGCCCCGTCTTTTCTTAGCCTGACGGCTTGTGCCGCACGTTCCGCCCTTTCCGTTTCTCACTGCGGTGTAAAGTGGTTAACGCGGCTTATTCTTTTACCCAGGCCGCCGGGCCGTGGCAGGGATGGGATCACCCGCTTTTTTGAGGCGAAATGTCGCGAGTAATGCGCCCGATACTGCCCCAGAGGCGCCATCCCTGAAGCCCCTGCACAAGGAACGGGCTAAACGGCCATTACCATGCTATATCATTGGGTGCAATGGTTTGAATTCTCAAAAGTCTTAGGTAGACTGAGCGCTGTAAAGAGTGACCATGAGCGGCCTTGTCTCTGAACAGATCACCTGCCCGGCTGTGCGCCTCCCGATGAGGAGGCGCGATACGTGTGATAAACATCGTGCAGGCAGAGACACTGACGTGAGGAAAAGGGTGAAAAATCATTTAGCGTTTTGCCCGTTAGCTGCACATTTTTTGTCCGGCAGCAAAACGCCCCCTCCTCGGTCAATGCCGATTCGCCGGTGACGTGCAGTGGAACGTGCGCGCCCTGTTCGGGACATGCCCACCGCCCTTGCCTGAGTCAGGCCGCGCGGGCAAAGGCTCAACACAGCCCCGGTCCACCCCGACGTTGCCGATACGGATATGCCCTTGCGGTGATGTCCGCGGGCAGGCTCCCGGCGAGGTTGAGCTGACCACCGGTGTGAACCATCGTCCTGACGGTGACACGCGAGGCAGCACGCATTTGCATGGCCAGATAACTTAACCCCTGTGCGTTGACGTGGGTGGCGACAGCAGACACTGCGGTCCTGTCACGACGGCAACCTGGATCATGAACTGATGAAATTTAACCCCTGCCGTCCTGCGCATGCTGCCGGACGCGCAACGCAACGCGGGAAGTACACACAGCCATGAGCGTGGAATCTTCACCGCGTGAGGTGACGACCTCTGGTCGCGAAAATTTGTTACTTAAAGCGGCCGCGCCTCTGCTGAATGCGGTGGTGCAAATTCGTCAGGCTGCTACCCACGATGACCCGGCAGGTTTACGTCAGTCTCTGATTGATGAAATCCGCCTGTTTGAACAACGCTGCAAGCAGGCAGGCCTGCCGTTTGAGATGATCATCGGTGCACGGTACTGTGTGTGCAGTGCCCTGGATGAAGCCGCCGCGCAAACGCCATGGGGCACGCGCGGCGTCTGGTCCGGCAACGGCATGCTGGTGACCTTCCATAATGAAAGCTGGGGCGGCGAAAAGTTCTTCCAGCTGCTTTCACGCATTTCACAAAGCCCTCAGCAGCACCTTTGGCTGCTGGAAATTATTCATTACTGCCTGCTGCTGGGTTATGAAGGGCGTTACCGGGGCAGTGAAAAAGGCCGGGCGCAGTGCGACAGCCTGCGGGCAAGGTTAAAAGCGCTGATCGACGAAACCCGTGCGCAGCAAACCACGGAGTCCACGCCGCTGGTGCAGGTACATCCGCTGGTTAATACGCTGGCCCGTCCGATGGTGCCACTCTGGGCCTGTGCCATGCTGGTGGCCCTGATCGGCTGCCTGATTTACAGCGGACTCAACTGGCGGCTCGGCAACGCGGCTGAGCCTCTGCTGCGCAGTCTGTATAATATGCCGTTGCCACAAATCATGATGAATCGTCGCCCTTCTTCGCCACAGGCGCTGCTCGACTTACGTCAGCGGTTAAATGACGTGATCGCCGCCGGCCAGCTCGAAGTCAGCGACGGTGCGTTTGGCAGCAAAGTGATTATCCCGGCAGACAAGCTGTTTGCCGAACAGGGCACGGTGATTAATCCGGTGGGCCGGGCGCTTCTGGCGCGCGTCTCCGCAGCGATGAAAGACGTCAAAGGCACCATTCTGGTGTCGGTGTTTACCGACGATCAGCCTGTTGACGGCAGTCGGTTTGCCTCAAACTATGAATTCTCTTTCGCCCGTGCCCGGGCGATTAGCCAGTTACTGCAGGTGCAACTGGCCGATTCACACGTGCTGCGGTCAGAAGGCCGCGGCGACAGCGATCCGCTGCTGCCCAACGACAGCAGCGAGAACCGTACCCGTAATCGCCGTGTTGAAATTACGCTGTTTGCCGCACCTGAAACACTGAGTACTCACCAAGGAACACCCTGATGCGCGCTTCTTTCCGCTTATTCTTAACGCATCGGCTGCTGTGGAGCTTTATTGGCGTCACGGCACTGAGTTGCCTGCTGTGGATGCTGGGACCGCTTATCGCGTGGAATGAAACCCGCCCGCTTGAACCCGCGCTACACCGCAAGATTGTGGTCAGTCTGCTTTATCTTCTCTGGATTGGTTTCCAGCTGATTCCTGCGCTGTACCGTGCCTGGTTCAACAGTCGCCTGCTTGACCGGTTGCAGGTCGCAGAGAGCGACGATCCGGCGGAACGGCAGGCCACTGAGGCGCTGCTCAGCCAGCGCTTTAGTGAGGCGGCCATGCGCCTCAAGCGCACCCATTTTGGCCGACGCCAGGGCAGCCTGTGGGCACGGATTAACGCCAATTATCTCTATCAGCTTCCCTGGTATCTGATGATTGGGGCGCCGGGTGCCGGTAAAACCACCGCTCTGCTCAATGCCGGCCTGAAATTTCCCCTGACCGATACGTTCGGCAACGAGGCCGTTCGCGGCGTCGGCGGTACCCGGCACTGCGACTGGTGGTTCACCGACAGCGCCGTGCTGATCGATACCGCCGGGCGCTATGCGTTACAGGAAAGTCAGCGGGCACGCGATGCCAGCGAGTGGCAGAGTTTTATCAATCTGCTGAAGCGCTATCGGGCGCGGCAGCCGATCAACGGCGTCATCCTGACCATCAGCGTCGCGGATTTACTCAGCGATTCGGCTGAGGCGCGTTACGAACAGGCGAATGCGCTGCGCGAACGGCTGAACGAACTGCATCAGCACACCGGTATTCATTTTCCCGTCTATGTCATGGTGACCAAAACCGACCTGCTGAAAGGCTTTATGAGTTATTTCGGCAGCATGGAGAAGGCCCGCCGCGATGCTATCTGGGGCTTCACGTTTCCCTGGGAAGCCGGTAAGCAACACAAGCAGGACTGGCATCTTCACTTCGAGGGGCAGTTTACCCAGTTAGAACAGCAACTGCAGCAGCAACTGGCCGGGCAAATGACCCATGAGCGCGACCTCAATGAGCGGGCAGAATGTTTTCTGTTTCCGCAGGAGTTTGCCTCGCTGCGTCCCCTGCTCAGCGAATACCTGGACAGCATTTTTTCCCCGCGTTCTGAGACCGTGGCCTGGAATCCTCGTGGGCTGTTCTTTACCAGCGGTACACAGGAAGGTTTGCCTTTTGACCGCGTGATGGGCGAGCTGAGCCGCAAACTGCAACTGCGTCAGGCGGGGGCACACTCGATTGCCGCCTGGGATCGGGTCAACCGCAACAGCCCTATTCCCGGCAATAAAGGCCAGAGCTTTTTTATTCGTGATTTGCTGAGCAATCTGGTGTTTAAAGAAAGTGGCCTGGCGGGCAGCAATCGTCGCTGGGAATACCGTAATCAGCTCCTGCACTGGATTGGCTACGGTATGCTGGCCGGGGCGCTGGTGATCATGAGCGGACTGTGGTTGATCAGCTACTATCAGAACCAGCATTATCTGCAGCAGGTTACCGCGCGCGTACCGGCAATTTCTGCACAAAGTCAGCAAGTGATACATCAGCCCGCTGATAATATTTTTGATCTGCTACCCTTTCTGAATAACCTGGTGAAGTTACCGGTGTCCGACCAGTTTTCTCTCGATAATCCGCCGCTTACTATGCGGGCAGGCTTATATCGTGGCAATCAGGTCAGCGATGCCGCCTGGGCGCTTTATCAAAATGCGCTTAAGTCTTTACTGCTGCCCCGGGTCGCTCAGCAGATCACCAACCTGCTGCGTAACGATCCCGGTGATGACAATGAATACAGTCGTAATGCGCTCCGCGCTTATCAGATGCTGTATCAGCCCAGAAACTACGATGGGGAATTTCTACGGGCCTGGCTCCTGCAAAATCTGCAGCGTTCGTTACCTGAAAAGGTCAGCGCGCGGGATTTGCAGCAGCTTGACTGGCACTTAAGCCAGCTACTCGATCAGCAAATTCAGTCTTCACCTTATGCGCGTGACAATGCGCTGATGATGCGCAAGCTGGCTGATAATTTGAACAATGCGGGGCGCGGCGGCGCGGTACTGGCGATTGCCCCCGCGAAGGCACAGCGCCCGACAACGCATAATCCATAATGGCGAGGTGAACATGTCTGTATCTCTGGCCCCTGGCTGGTTTGGCAAACTGCCCTCAACAGGGGACTTTATACATCATCGGCTCACTGAACAGGTCATCACGCCGTGGAATCACTGGTTTCAGCAGGGCCTCATTCACTGGCATCAGCAGGACGCGGCCGTGAGCGCCGATTTTCTGCGCGCGCCGGTGTGGAATTTTGTGTTACCGATCACGCCAACGCGTCAGCAGGTACAGATGGGCTGCCTGTTACCGTCATGCGATCGTGTGGGGCGCGCCTGGCCGCTGCTGGCCTTGCTGAGCTTTCCGCTCAGTCAGTGGCATCCGGCACAGTTAACGATCTCGGGGGACTGGTATCAGGATTTGGGGGCCACGCTGCTGAATGCCGTGACTCACGGTCTGAGCCCGGACCAGCTCGAGCAGCACATCCAGGCCCTGGCTCCGCTGATGGTCCCGGTGCAGCAGCCGTCAGATATTATGGATGTAATCGGTTTCGCGGACCTGCCCTGCACGCTGAGCTGGCAGGACGTCGCCGAACATTTCGACCCGCAGCAACACATAAGTTACTGGTGGAGCAACCGCAGTGACGGTTTCGTACATGCGACACACAAGCATAGCGGTACCCTCACGGCAGAACTGTTCTCATTACTGTTTAATCCGGCAGCAGGTGCACAGCCGGGACGCAACGGCCTCTATCCACCGATGTTCGAGTGAGACGTTGCCTTTGTCCTTCATAACGGGATAGCTCATGCAATTTACCATCGTTCAATGCACGTCTGATGTGCCGGTGAAAACCGTCACGTTTCATCCGCCGGGCGGCACGATCGGCCGCAGTCAGGATAACGATTTGGTGTTACCGGATGAAGCCCGTTCTATTTCTCGTCTGCAGGCGCTGGTGCACCTGTCCTGTAACGGAGAGTGCCGCCTGACTAATCAGGGCAGCGTGACACCGGTCGAACACAACGGTGTGCCGCTCAGCCGGGGGATGCAGGTGAGCCTGAAACACGGGGATGCTCTGCGCATCGGCGACTATGCCATCGACGTACGTGACCCTGCGGTACAGGGCATCAACAGCGATCCGTTGGCGTTTTTTAGCCATGCGGGCCCGCAGACGAATCCGCTGGATATCCCCGAATTTACTGAAGTCGAAGAGGTCGCTCAGGAACCTGTCGCCAGACGCCACGACCACCGGGGCGATGCCAGGCTGGCCATCGATCCCCAGGCCGGTGAGTCCCGATATGCGCCCTCGCCCGCCGCACACGATCACGACAACCTGGTCGCGGCGCTGCTTGACGGTATGGGACTAAGCAACGGCCACAATACGGTGATTAACGAAGAACAGATGCGGACCACTGGCCGCATGTTAAGTCTGTTTTCGCAGGGCACGGTGGCATTGCTGTCGTCGCGCTCTATCCTTAAACGGGGCGTCAAAGCGGAAATGACGATGATCCTGAACGAAGCAAATAACCCGTTCAAGATTCTGCCCTCGGGCAAAACCGTATTGATGCAGATGTACCAGAGCCAGATGCCGGGCTTTATGCAGCCTGAACAGGCGGTACGGGATGCGCTGGTGGATCTGCAGGCACATCAGTTGGGCATGATCGCCGGGATCCGCGCCATCATCGCCGCCATGTTGCAGTCGTTTAATCCGCAGGGGCTGGAGGAACAGGCGAAGTCAGACGGTGCCGTGTCAAAAGTCCCGTTTACGCCTTATCAAAAAGCCGCACTGTGGGACTATTTCACTCGCCGCTATCAGCGCACTGCGGGTGAAATCGAAGACGATTTCCATACGCTGTTTGGTGAAGCTTTCCTTCATGCTTACGACATGGAGGTGAATCAGTACAAAGATTCCCAGACGCGTACGGATGATGCATGAATATCGCGTTTGCCCAGCGAAGTCAGCAAGGTCAGCGTGATGAACATGCGGATCGCACCGGTGTGGTACTGGATGCCCATCAGGCCAGCTTCGTGGTATGCGACGGCGTAGCGGGACTGCCCGGTGGGGAACAGGCGGCACAACTGGTATGCGACAGCCTGCTGACTCAGTTGCGCACCTGTCCGCACCTTACCCTCGCCTTCACACAGCAGGCGATAGAAACGTGCCGCTCTGTGCTTGAAATCGCACAGGGTAATAATCCGAATTTTGCCACGATGTGCACCACGCTGGCGGGCCTGTTTATCGACCGCACCCGACAGCGCGCATGGTGGGTGCACGCGGGCGACAGCCGGGTTTACCACTTTCGGCATGGCGTGCTCAATGCGGTCACCCGCGACCACAGCCTTGTGCAAAAACTGAGCGAGGCAGGCTATGAAAATACCGGAATTAACAGTAATTTACTTTATAATGCGCTCGGCACAGAACCTGCCCATCCTGTGAGCTTTTCTGACGAAATACTGCTGGAAGACGGCGATGCGTTTTTAGTCTGTAGCGACGGGTTTTGGCTCAATCTGACCACCCGGGAAATGGAGCAGACCTTGCGCATGGTGAATGCCTGTGAAGAGTGGCTGACGTTGATGGAACATGCCGTGAGCCGTGAAGTAAAGAAAGATAATCTGAGTGCGCTGGCCGTGTGGATCGGCGAACCGCAGGAGGCCACGCTGCTTTATTCGCTGGCTGACTCAACCCGTTTTCTGCCCTCTCGTGATGGATGAAAGAAACGCTATGAAAGTGTGGTTGCCCGCTCTGGCTACCTTGTTGATGGCCTTTACTGCGCAGGCAGAAAATTATCGCGTGGTGTACTCACCCAGCCTCGAACTGGAAGTGTATATCGACAACGTTGAAGGCAAAACGCCCGACGACTGGTGCCAGGAGACACTGCCACTGCGTATTGTCTCGGGTAAGAGCCAGAATGCAGAGATCCTTAAATCGTTCCTGCCGCGCGTCGGGACACTGTTAGCGAATCAGTGCAATGAACTGGACGTTCTGCCCTGGCAAATGACCAACAGCCAGGGCAGCGTGCTGGCTTCCGGCAGCGCCAGTAAATTGCAGAACTGGCGTCTGATTGTGAACGCTGATGCCGCCACAAGCAGTAACGTTCCGGTTGTCGCGTCGCGGCCAGCAGACAGCACCCCGTTACAGCATTTTGCGTTACCTGATGGCTGCCGCTTTCGCACCGCATGGGACGAAAACGGATTGTCGATCTTTGTCCCGCAAGGCGGTCGGTTGCGCTGCTCGTCGGAAGGCTGGCTCGAAGGCAACAGTGATATTACCGTCAGTGGACACGGCCAACCGCAGACGCTTGCCGTCACGTTTTACCAGGGTTACCCGATCGCCAGTCTGGCCATTGCCGGTAACGCCCTGCAAATCGTTAGCGTCAATAAACAGCGCATGATTGTGACCCGTGCTGATGCGCCTGACAGCTGGCTGGTGCTGCCTTTCGACGATACGCAACATCTGTGGCGCTTTGAGGGCACCCTTCTGGTCAGAGCGGATAAAGCCACTGCGCAGCAGAATGCCAGCGCCCTGTCTGCACGGCTCGACACGCTGCGTAGCCGGTGGGCAGGCAGTTTACCGTCACAACAGAAAGTGAATGTGTTACTTGTGGACACCTTGCGCGCGGATCAGGTTGATCCCGGCGCAGGTGCCTGGCGTAACATCCATTAATTATCGCGTTGCCTGGCAAGCAGGCCCAGTTCAGAGAGTCCACTATGTCGGCTAATGACAATCAGAAAGCAGTACCGAATGCCTTGCCTGACGGATATCGCTTTAACGAGTTCGAAATCAAAGAAGTGATTGGCGGCGGCGGTTTCGGCATTGTCTATCGCGCATGGGACCATCAACTTGAACGCACCATTGCCATTAAAGAATACATGCCTGTTTCGCTGGCGGTCAGGACGGCGGATATGTCGCTGGAGCTGCGCGGTGAACGTTTTCAGAAGCTGTTTAATGCCGGTCTGAACAGCTTTATTCAGGAAGCCCGACTGCTGGCACGCTTCAATCATCCGGGCCTGTTGCATGTCCTGCGCTTCTGGGAACAAAACGGCACCGCCTATATGGGCACACTTTACTACAACGGCATGACGTTGAAAGAGTGGCAGTTAACCAGCCATGAGTCTATCACCGAAGACTGGATTCGCCGCTTACTGCCGCCCTTGCTGGGGGCTATCAATACCATTCATCAGGCTGGCTATCTGCACCGTGATATTTCGCTGGATAATATTCAGATTCAGGAAAATCAACTGCCGGTGCTGCTCGACTTTGGCTCCGCCCGCAAAGAGATAGGCAATCTCTCTGATGAAACCGAAATCATGCTGAAACCGGGTTTTGCCCCCATTGAGCAGTACAGCGAAGAAGGCGAAGGTGAACAAGGCCCGTGGACAGATATCTATGCGCTGGGCGCGGTACTGCACACGCTGATTACCGGCTCCCCGCCGCCGGTCAGCGTGGTGCGCTGCATTGAAGACAACTATCAACCGCTGGTGGTGCGTAAGCCTTCAGGCTATTCGCTGCCGCTGCTGCATGCCATTGACTGTGCGCTATTGATGAAACCGCACGATCGTCCGCAGAGCATCGACGTGTTTGCTGCCCTCATTGCCTTACCGGTCAGCGATGTGGAGGCGGTCGTTAACAGTCTGCAACAGCGCAATGACGCGCAAAACCAACTGGACGCAGCCGCGGCCGACACGGTCCCACCGGTGGTCCTGGCGATGAATCACGGGGCGACGATGGCGGAACCGCTGACCGGACGCACAGTGCGTCGTCTGTCACCGGGGCTTCTGGCGCTGGCCGCCGTTGCCGTTATTGCCGTCGGCGCGGTGGTGTGGGTTGAAAACTCGCAAACCGCTTCGGTGCCACAGGTGGCGAAACGCAGTGCTGCACCAGCGACCGGCACGGTGCCCGCGGGCCTGGCGATGGTTTACCTGAAACTGGCCGGTGATGAACAGGTGGTCCTGAACGGTCAGCCCGTGGCCTTGCACGCCAGCAGCAACGGTTTTGCCGTGCTGAACCTGGCGGCAGGCCAGTACCGCATTGATGTGCATGCCGGGAATACGACGCGCAGTCAGTCCGTGGTGATTGACAGACCGGGCACCTGGCTGATTAACCCAACCCAGTGACCGGATGCTGCTGGCCTGGCGGGCGCGGATTACGCCTGTCTTGGCCAGTGCTGCTGCAGTTCACGCACCTGATGCGCCAGGCGGATCAGATCGTCCTCCTGCATCCCGCGCTTAGTCAGTTCTTCTTCCAGCGAAAACAGGTACTGGGCGTTCGAGCCTAACGGTCCACTGGCCGCTGCGATCAGGGGCGCAACCGCCTGAGGACAGGTATCCGGTTCATAAAGCGGATGACGCGGATCCATAATAAAAACCAGCGCCGTCACGCGGCGTTGATCGTCCAGCACCAGCTCACACCAGGTCGGCAAATAGCAGCCGGTGATCATTTCACGCTTCCACAGTAATGCCAGTTCGTCGTGCAGCCGTGATTCCGGCAGGCGAAATGCCAGTCCCTGCGTGATGCCGCCCTCTTTCAGCGCCAGCATGCGCCCCGGATGGGAAGCCGTGCCGCGCCCGGCTGTGAGGCGTAAGCAAAAGGCACGGTGCCAGCCGTGCAGCGAGGCCGATGCCACTTCATCGGCTTCAAATACCGGGTTCCACATCAGAGAACCGTAGCCGAAGATCCATACCGGGCTGTGATCGGGCCGACATGCCAGGGTTGCCGCCAGCGACGCCGCGCGCTGTTCACAACTCCACAGTAATGTCTCCTCAATATCACCAAATGATGTTTTACAATCCGCTTTTAATAAAAATTCCCGGGTAAGCAATGCGACCTCCTCGACTTTCACCACGTCCTGTGTAAGACACTCCTCGGTTCTGTTGCGTGAACATTCACAAATTTACGCTGTATTCATTAAACTGACATTAATTATTAACAAAATCAGTTTCAAGTAAGAGTGGGAATATCCGCTAAAAAATAGCCTTTATTTAACTATTAAAAGCGGCAGCTATAACACCGCAAAAAGGTGTTTTACAGCGCTTAAAACGGTAAGGGCTGATGAGTTTCTTCACGGCATCCTGGCGTTCAGGATAACCCCTGCTCGCGCAACGTGAAGTAAACATGCGTAACGTGGGCGCGACAAGAAGCCTGAAACGTGGGCGATCAGAGGGAAGAAATGCGCGTGAGAACGGACATGATGCTGGCGGGACGGGACATATAAACGGGCCTGCTGTTCAGGCCCACAACGCAACACACTATTTTTTGGGATGCCATTTATCGTCATCCCCTTTTTCATAGTCATGTTTCACCGCTGACCAAGCCACTTTATGGGCCACTTCCTCGCGTGATTCATTGCCTCGTCGGTCATCGGGATCCTTATATTGTGACCAGGCATTGTTAAAGGCCTGCTGATAGATATCCTGGGCATGCGCTGGCAGGACGTGCTTAACGCTTTCTGGCAGGTCGCTTCGCTTAGCATAAGGCATCGTTTATCCTCCTCTAACATGATGGTTTATAAGTCTGGCGCAGATAAGCCAAAATGCAAACTGTGGTTTCTGCGCCTCTCCGCTTGTTATTTCTCTGTTCTGGCATAAACGATCACCTTATTGGGATGTATTTTGCAATAATGCGGAAGATTATCGCGAAAGAGGATTTACTTGATGACTGATTTATCTGACAAAAGCGGGAATAAATTTTTATAAACCCCTTTTCAGGCTGAATGTGTGTGAAAGTAAAAAGCGGTAAATTTTCACCTGCTGTTCGATTGAAAAGTTACACTGCTTGACTTATATATTTCCCTGTCAGGGTGGGTAAATGAATTGCCCCTTTTATTCAGCAGCGAGGAGAGTGAATGCCTTTACATGAAAAAACACGTCACAAAGAGTTTTCACTGATACTTCCCCTTATTGCCCTGGGTGTACTCTATTTTTTTGGTGCACAAACCTCACTCCCGCTCGTCGTCGGCATTAATTCACTGGCGCTGGTTGCTATTCTCAGCAGCGCGTTCAGCGTGGTGCGTCATGCGGATGTGCTGGCTCACCGCCTGGGCGAACCCTATGGTTCCCTGATCCTCAGCCTGTCTGTCGTGATTCTGGAAGTCAGCCTGATTTCGGCACTGATGGCCACCGGCGATGCGGCACCTGCGCTGATGCGCGATACGCTCTACTCGATCATTATGATCGTGACCGGCGGGCTGGTGGGCTTTGCCTTACTGCTGGGCGGCAGAAAGTTTGCGACGCAATACGTGAATCTGGCCGGGGTAAAGCAATACCTGATCGCTATTTTTCCGTTAGCCATCCTGGTGCTGGTGTTTCCGAATGCCTTGCCGGGCGGAAATTTCACCGCTGCGCAAAGTTTACTGATTGCCGCTATTTCTGCCGCGATGTATGGCGTTTTCCTGTTGATTCAGACCAAAACGCATCAGAGCCTGTTTGTCTATGAGCACGAAGATGACAGTGATGATGGCGATCCTCACCACGGTAAACCTTCTGCGCACAGTAGCCTCTGGCACGCCATCTGGCTGATCGTGCATCTGATTGCGGTGATTGCCGTCACCAAGATGAATGCTAACCCGCTGGAGCATCTGCTGACCGACCTCAACGCACCGAAGCAGTTCACCGGCTTCCTGGTGGCGTTACTGATCCTCTCACCGGAAGGTCTGGGTGCCATCCGGGCCGTCCTGATGAACCAGGTACAGCGCGCGATGAACCTGTTCTTTGGCTCAGTGCTGGCCACGATTTCGCTGACCGTACCGGCGGTCTCTATTATTGCGACGCTGACAGGCCAGGAATTGATATTCGGCCTGGAACCGCCGCAGATGGTCATTATGATTGCCTCTCTGATCCTGTGTCAGATTAGCTTCTCAACCGGCAGAACGAATGTGCTGAATGGTGCCGCGCACCTGGCCTTATTTGTCGGCTATCTGATGACCATCATGCTGTAATCTCACAAACCTGAGACGAAAAAAAAGAGCGAGAATTCGCTCTTTTTTCGTCTGCACTGCGGCTTATTTGCTGGTGTCCAGTGCCGGGAAGCTTTTCACCAGATCGTCAATCGCCTTCATCTGCACCAGGAACGGTTCCAGTTTATCCAGCGGTAACGCCGACGGACCGTCGCATTTGGCGTTGTCCGGCTCCGGATGGGCTTCAATAAACAGGCCCGCAATGCCCACCGCCATACCGGCACGCGCCAGTTCGGCCACCTGAGCACGGCGTCCGCCTGAGGCGGCACCGAACGGATCGCGGGTTTGCAGCGCGTGCGTCACGTCGAAAATCACCGGCGAATTATTCGTCACCTTCTTCATGACGTTGAAACCCAGCATATCCACTACCAGGTTGTCGTAGCCAAAGTTACTGCCGCGGTCGCAAAGAATAACCTTGTCGTTTCCGCCTTCGGCAAACTTGTCCACGATGTTGCCCATCTGACCGGGGCTGACAAACTGGGGCTTCTTGACGTTAATCACCGCGCCCGTTTTCGCCATCGCCTCAACCAGATCGGTCTGACGCGCCAGGAAGGCCGGCAGCTGAATCACGTCAACAACATCCGCCACAGGCTGAGCCTGCGCCGCTTCGTGCACATCGGTGATGATTTTCACGCCAAAGGCCTGCTTCAGCGCCTGGAAAATCTTCATGCCCTCTTCCAGGCCGGGGCCACGGTAAGAGTGGATGGAGGAGCGGTTGGCTTTGTCAAAAGACGCTTTGAAAACGTAAGGAATGCCGAGTTTGTCGGTCACGTTTACATAGTGCTCGCAGATGCGCATCGCGAGGTCGTAGGATTCCAGCACGTTCATGCCGCCAAAGAGAACAAATGGCAGATCGTTTGCGACCCTGATATCACCAATACTGACAACTTTCTGTGTCATGCCCTTTCCTTATCTGGGGTGACGCTTAATGCAGCGTCACGCGTTTTTGTTCGATTGCGTGAATCTGGACTTTAATCATTTCGCTGACCGGATCCTCAGGACACTGTTCAACGAAGTAGGTTAAGTCCGTTAACGCGATATGATCGCACTCAAGCTGTGCATAGATTAATCCCCGATCGCGAATTTCATAGGGATCGTCCGGGTCAATGCGCAACAACACCTGGCTGACGTTCAGGGCCAGCTCCATCTGCTTCTCTTCCATCAGCGCCGCTTTCAGCGTATCCAGCATTTTGCGCATTACGCTGACGGTTTTGGCTTCATCGAGATCGTCATCATACAGACGCGCCAGCGGGCTGATATTGCCTTTCAGCCATACTTCGAGCGTGTGCGTATCCAGGGTTTCCCCGTTGAAGGGATTAATCAGCCACTTGTCGCCATCCAGCCAGTCGGCGCGCAGAATCAACTGCGTCGGGAAAATCACCGGCATCAGGGGCAGTTCCAGTTCCGCCGCAATATGCAGCAGAATCACGCCCAGTGACACGGCGGTTCCCTGACGGGTTTTCAGCACTTTATCCAGCCAGAGTGCATCAGACAGATTATACACGCCGCTGGCACCGCCAAATTTCCACTGCTTGTAAAACAGCTCCAGCAGCTTTTCGAGCTTTAAATCCGCATCCTGTTGGTCGCTGACGTAATCCCGGGCTTCAGCCACTAACGCCGCTAACTGTTGTTCGACCGACAGGGTCGGAAAATCGGTGCGAATGGCTTTGGTTGCACCCATCACCGCCTCACAGAGCGGTGTTTCACTGTAATCGAGTTGTTCGGTGGAGCTCATACTATCCCCAATAACGGCATTTTACTCAGTGCCAGCTTAATGATCGTCACCAGCGCGATTAAGGCGACCACAAAGGCCATCCAGCGGGTGCGATCAGAACGAGGGCGGCGGCTCAGCGCCACGGACCCAAGGGCAATATAGATAATAACGCCTAATAGCTTCTCCGTCAGCCAGCTTCCCTGAGGTGAAAACGGATAGAAGTGGGTCAGCATTACCAGCGCTGCGCCGCTCAGCAGCAGCAACGTGTCGTTGACATGTGGAAGAATACGGACCCAGCGGCGTTGCAGTATGGCTGCGCCAACGCGCTGCCAGTAGAAGCGCAGCAGAAACAGCGAAACCGTGATCGCCACGGTTAGCAGATGCAGGTTTTTTAGCAGTGGGTAATAAGTAAACATCATTCATCCCTGTGATTTTACGTTGCGGCACTATACCGGTATCGGCGCGGTCTGCCCAAATGTGACCCGGGGATTGCCACCGTAATCCTTCACCGTGTCCACCGCCTGATAGTGGTGCTGGCACATCAGTTGACGCACCGCCTCATCCTGCTGCCAGCCATGTTCCAGGAGCAGCCAGCCACCCGGCTGTAACCAGGCGGGTGACTGTGCGATCAGCCACCGGAGATCGGCCATGCCCGCCTCATCTGCCACCAATGCGCTGCGCGGTTCAAAACGCACATCGCCCTCCTCCAGATGGTGATCGCTGGCATCAATGTAAGGCGGATTACTCACGATAAGATCAAATCGGGTCGGGGTGAGCTGTGCAAACCAGTGGCTGTGCACAAACGTCGCGTTAGCTATCGCCAGATGCGCAGCGTTATCCTGCGCCAGCGCAACGGCAGCAGGGACACGATCAACGCCGATCACGGTGCAATCGGGCCGTTCGCTGGCAATCGCCAGGGCAATGGCGCCGGTGCCCGTGCCGAGATCCAGCACGCGCGCAGGTGCGGCAGGCAATCGGGCCAGCGCCTGTTCAACCAGGATCTCGGTATCCGGCCGCGGGATAAGTGTGGCGTCGCTAACCCTCAGCGGGAGCGACCAGAATTCGCGCTCGCCAACTAAATGGGCGATCGGTTCTCCCCGGGCGCGCCGTGCCAGCAACGCCGTCAACTGTTGTAACTGCGCGTCACTGAGCAGGGTTTCATCAAAAGCCACCAGCCAGCTGCGGGGTTTGCCTGTGACATAACCCAGCAGGATTTCCGCATCACGCTTCGGGCTGTCGCCCCCACACAGCGTGGCAACCGCCTGTTTGAGCCAGTGGCGAATATCCATTAATCCTGACCGGCCAGCGCCGCCAGTTGGTCAGCCTGGTATTCCTGAACGATGGGTTCGATCAGGCTGTCCAGTTTACCTTCCATGGTTTCATCCAGACGATAAAGCGTCAGGTTGATGCGGTGGTCGGTCACACGGCCCTGCGGGAAGTTATAGGTGCGGATACGATCGGAACGGTCACCGCTGCCCAGCAGGTTACGGCGGGTGCTGGCTTCAGCTTCGTGACGTTTTGCCATTTCGGCCGCATGGATACGCGCGCCCAACACCGATAAGGCTTTTGCCTTGTTCTTGTGCTGAGAGCGTTCATCCTGACATTCCACCACAATACCGGTCGGCAAGTGGGTAATACGGATCGCGGAGTCGGTGGTGTTAACGTGCTGCCCACCGGCACCGGAGGAGCGGAAAGTATCGATTTTTAAATCTGACGGGTTGATCTCGGGCAGCTCCGCTTCCGGCAGTTCAGGCATCACCGCCACCGTACAGGCAGAGGTATGAATACGGCCCTGGGATTCCGTCTCGGGTACGCGTTGTACGCGATGGCCGCCGGATTCAAATTTCAGTCGGCCATAGGCACCGTCACCCATAATACGGGCAATCACCTCTTTATAGCCACCGTGCTCACCGTCGTTAGCGCTGACGATTTCCACCCGCCAGCGACGTGACTCGGCGTAACGGCTGTACATACGGAACAGGTCACCCGCAAAAATGGCCGCTTCGTCGCCGCCGGTACCGGCACGGACTTCGACAAAACAGTCGCGCTCATCGTCCGGATCTTTCGGCAGCAGTAACAGCTGCAACTGTTGCTCCAGCGCGTCGGTTTTCTCACGCGCCGCCTGCAGCTCTTCCTGCGCCATATCGCGCATTTCAGGATCGTCGAGTAACATTTTAGCCGTCTCGATATCATCCTGGTTCTGCTGCCAGTCGCGGAAGCAGCGCGTGACATCGGTCAACTGAGCATATTCACGCGACAAAGCACGAAAGCGTTCCTGATCGGCAATGACGCCTGCATCGCCCAGCATTGCTTCCACTTCTTCGTGGCGCTCCTGCAGCGCTTCCAGTTTCGCAACAATAGAGGTTTTCATTTAACTGTGGGATTCCCGTAACAGAAGACGACAGCAGTGTGCCTAATCGAGACCCAGGCTGTCGCGTAAAATCTGCAGGCGTTCGCTGTCGCCGTCGCGCGCGGCCTGCTGAAGAGATTTGGTCGGTGCATGAATCAAACGGTTGGTCAGCTTGTGGGCCAGTTCCTGCATCACTTTTTGCGGATCGGCACCCTGCTGCAGCGCCTGCAGCGCACGGCCTTCCAGTTCAGCGCGGATATCATCCGCCTGAGCACGGTATTCACGAATAGAGTTGACCGCGCCCTGGGAACGCAGCCAGGCCATGAAATCGCTGCATTCCTGCACCACGATACTTTCGGCCTGCACCGCAGCGGCTTTGCGCTGGGCAAGGTTCTGCTCAATGATGGCCTGCAGATCGTCAACGCTGTAGAGATAGGCATTCGCTAACTTGCCCACTTCCGGCTCTACGTCGCGCGGCACCGCAATATCCACCAGCAGCATTGGCTGGTTACGGCGCGCTTTGAGCGCCCGTTCCATCATGCCTTTACCAATGATGGGCAAGGGACTGGAGGTGGAAGTAATGACGATGTCGGCATCGGCCAGGCGCGCGTCGATGTCCGCAAGGCCAATCACTTCCGCGCCCACTTCTTTCGCCAGCGCGTCCGCGCGTTCGCGGGTACGGTTGGCAATAATCAGTTTTTTGACCTGATGTTCGCTCAGATGACGCGCCACCAGCTCGATGGTTTCCCCCGCGCCAACCAGTAACACGTTGACGGTGGAGAGGGACTCAAAGATCTGCCGCGCCAGCGTACAGGCGGCAAAGGCAACGGAAACGGCGTTCGCGCCAATCTCCGTTTCCGTACGCACGCGCTTGGCAACCGAGAAGGTTTTCTGGAACATACGTTCCAGTTCACTGCTCAGTGCATGACCGCGCTGCGAATCGGCAAAGGCTTTTTTCACCTGACCTAAAATCTGCGGCTCGCCCAGCACCAGCGAATCCAGCCCGCTGGCGACGCGCATAAGATGACTGACGGCCTCATTGTCCTGATGCCAGTAGAGGCTGTTACGTACATCCTCTTCATCAAGCTGGTGATAGTCACACAGCCAGCGCACCAGACGTTCCTGCAGATCGACCTGTTGCTCTACACTCAGGTAGAGTTCGGTTCGGTTACAGGTGGAGAGCACGACGCCACTCTGCACCATGGGCTGGGATAACAGGCTGTCTAAGGCCTGTTCCAGCGACTCCGGCCCGAACGCAACGCGTTCGCGCAGAGCAATGGGTGCAGTTTTGTGATTGATTCCGAGAGCGAGCAGCGTCATGGCGATTTAGGTTGGGTTGTCCCAATAATGTCAGGGTTTTGTGAAGCGCATTCTACAAGATGCAGCAGATCAAGAAAAGCCATACAAAGGCTATGACTGTAATAAGATTAAGCCGATCATAGCGATTTTGCCGTATAACAGCATTGACGGTTAAAATGCGGATGGTTAGCGTTACCTGTTACCAATGAAAAATGAGTCCGAGGAGATGACCACTTGATGCTTACTTCCCCACGCAATCTGTTGCGCCTTTTACCCCTGGCCGGTGCTGTTCTGTTGGCTGCCTGTAGCATCAATAAACCACAAGGTCCCGGCCCGAGCGCCACTGCACCCCAATGGCAACATCATCAGCAAGCGGTCAGTAAAGTGACGCAGTACCAGACGCGCGGCGCGTTCGCCTATCTGTCGGACAAACAAAAAGTCTATGCCCGCTTCAACTGGCAGCAGACCGCACCTGACCGTTATCGTCTGCTGTTAACCAACCCGTTAGGCAGCACAGAACTGCAGCTGGATGCGCAGGGTTCTGTGGTGCAGATCGTGGATAGCCAGGGCAAACGCTATGTCAGCAACAATGCGCAGAAGATGATCTCGCAGCTGACCGGCATGGATATTCCGCTGACCAACCTGCGCCAGTGGATGATGGGCCTGCCGGGCGATGCGACCGACTACCAGCTTAACGATCAGTATCAGTTGCGCAGCCTGAACTATCAGCATGATGGCCAGACCTGGCAGGTGACCATCGCCGGCTACGACAGCAACGTCACCCCTGCGCTGCCCGCCAGCCTGGAGCTGAAAGAAGGCGATCAGCGCATCAAGTTACGTATGGATAGCTGGACGCTGAAATGATCACCACCTGGCCTGCTCCGGCAAAACTGAACCTTTTTTTGTACATCACCGGGCGCCGGGCGGACGGTTACCATAACCTGCAAACCCTGTTTCAGTTTCTGGATTATGGCGACAGTCTGGAGATTGTTCCCGATCAGAGCGATGCCATCACCCTCCTCACGCCCGTGTCCGGCGTGCCGGATGCTGAAAACCTGATCGTGCGTGCCGCCGACATGCTTAAGGCGGCTGCCCGCGAGAAGGGAACGCTACCGGCACAGGCGGGTGCGCGGATCGCCATTGAAAAGCGTTTGCCAATGGGCGGTGGACTGGGTGGCGGTTCTTCTGACGCCGCCACGGTTCTGGTGGCGCTTAATCATCTCTGGCAAACCGGTTTTTCGCCGACGGAACTGGCACAGATGGGCGTGAAACTGGGTGCGGATGTCCCGGTGTTCGTTAAAGGGCACGCCGCCTTCGCCGAAGGGGTCGGCGAGGTGCTTTCTCCCGCATCGCCTGCCGAAAAATGGTATCTTGTTGCCCATCCCGGCGTCAGCGTGGCCACGCCGGTGGTCTTTAACGATCCGGCACTTCCCCGTGACACGCCCGTGCGCACTTTATCAGCACTTTTACAGGCCCCCTTTCTTAACGATTGCGAATCAGTAGTAAGAAAACGTTTTCGTGAGGTTGATGAGCTTGTTTCATGGCTGCTAGAATACGCGCCGTCGCGCCTGACAGGGACAGGTGCTTGTGTGTTTGCTGAATTTGACACCGAGTACGCTGCTCGCCAGGTGCTGGAACTTGCCCCGTCATGGGTGCGCGGTTTTGTAGCCCGAGGCGTTAACGTCTCGCCGTTACAGCGCACTCTGCAAGGCGATTAGCGATAGCGTGACTGTGTCACCCTGTTCCAGATACAGCACGTTTCGCACTCACATACCCGTGTGAACGATCACGACAGTATTCGCCGGTTACTGTCATGACGTTCATTCTCTGGACGCAAAGCCTGAGGTTCTTCTCGTGCCTGATATGAAGCTTTTTGCTGGTAACGCCACCCCGGAACTAGCACAACGTATTGCCAACCGCCTTTACACCAGCCTGGGCGACGCCGCTGTCGGTCGTTTCAGTGATGGCGAAGTAAGCGTACAAATTAATGAAAATGTACGCGGTGGTGATATTTTCATCATCCAGTCCACCTGTGCTCCCACCAATGATAATTTGATGGAACTGGTCGTGATGGTCGACGCGCTGCGTCGTGCTTCAGCTGGTCGTATTACCGCTGTTATCCCCTACTTTGGTTATGCCCGTCAGGACCGCCGCGTGCGTTCTGCGCGTGTGCCTATTACCGCCAAAGTCGTGGCTGACTTTCTTTCCAGCGTCGGCGTTGACCGTGTTTTAACGGTTGACCTGCACGCTGAGCAGATCCAGGGCTTCTTCGACGTCCCGGTTGATAACGTCTTCGGCAGTCCCATTCTGCTGGAGGATATGTTACAGATTGGCCTGGAAAACCCGATTGTTGTTTCGCCTGACATTGGCGGCGTGGTTCGTGCCCGTGCTATTGCGAAACTGCTGAACGACACCGATATGGCCATCATTGACAAACGTCGCCCGCGTGCGAACGTTTCTCAGGTCATGCATATCATTGGTGACGTAGCGGGCCGTGACTGTGTGCTGGTCGATGACATGATCGACACCGGCGGCACACTGTGCAAAGCCGCGGAAGCGCTGAAAGAGCGCGGTGCCAAGCGCGTGTTCGCGTACGCGACGCACCCTATCTTCTCCGGTAACGCGGTGGAAAACTTACGTAAATCTGTCATCGATCAGGTTATCGTGTGTGACACCATTCCGTTATCCGAAGAGATGAAGTCGCTGCCAAACGTCCGTACCCTGACGCTGTCAGGCATGCTGGCCGAAGCCATTCGCCGCATCAGTAACGAAGAGTCCATTTCGGCAATGTTCGAACACTAATCTTCGCAGGCCGGACACGCTGTCCGGCCTTTTCTTTTGTCTGTACCTCTCCCCTTCCGACAAAGCTGCTTGATTCACAGAAATTTTCGTTATGAGTCACCGCCGTTATTGTCACGCTTACTACGAAAAACTCTTTCGCTGAAATTATCTTATCTGCTCTTTTGCCATTCTGCGTTGAGTGGTACTTTGCCCGCACTTTTTATTGCGATCGTTTTCCACTATGAACCTCGACGTCTATACGTTATTTATTTGCGAACTCTACGTACTGGGGTTTATGAGTCTGATCCTGGCATTTGCCTGGGTCGGTTCGCATTACGATCGCACGCTGGGCTATGTTTGCGTGGCCATTTTACTGACGCTGGTCGCCTTTATTCTCAGTAGCCTGCGCAGCCAGGGCTATCAGTTTTTACCGGTGGCCATGAGCAACGTGTTGCTTATGCTGGCTTACGGGGGATTGTTCAGCGCGTTTCGCACCTTTTGCGGTAAGCAGCCGGGGATGAGTGGTCTGGTCGGGGCGCTGATCTGGTCACTGCTCTGCCTGATTCCGGGATTTTATTACAGCTTATCGCTGCGCGTACTGGTGCTCTGCCTGCTCTGCATCGGGTATACCGGAGCGCTTATCTATTTTCTCTGGCTGGCGCGGCGCAATATGGATGCAACGTTCTGGCCTGCCCAGCTCCTGCTCTGGATTCACCTGATATTCCATGTGGCCCGCATATTTCTGGATAATTCCCGCCCGGTTGGCGTTCAGGGCGCGATAAGCGGCTCGAATTTCTCCGTTTATGTGATTATGGAATCCATGCTGTTTGTCATTGGGTTTACCGTGACGATTCTGGCGATGGTCAATGAGCGGACGCGCAATGCGCTGAAAGCGGCTTCACTGCACGATCCTCTGACCAATATCTGGAACCGTCGTGCGCTGTTTACCGGGGCCGAGGTGATGATTAAAGCCTGTCAGAAGCAGAATAAAGCGCTGACGGTGGTGTTATTCGATCTGGACCATTTTAAAGGCATTAATGACCGCTACGGGCATCATCAGGGCGACCAGGTTCTGATTGATTTCAGTCACCGTGTGTCCGGCATGCTGCCTGAAGGGGCGCGCTTTGCGCGACTGGGCGGCGAAGAATTTGCCGCCCTTCTGCCGATGATGTCAGCACAGGCTAACGTCTGGTGCGAGCAGGTGCGCCAGGCGATCCACCTTTCCCGACCGGGGCAGATTCCCTATTCCGTCAGCATTGGCTTCTCTACCGCCGACAATCGCCACATTGATTTTGGCGAACTGATGGCGCTGGCTGACAAAGCGCTCTATCAGGCAAAAGCCAAAGGCAGAAACCGAACCCAATCCTGCCTGACGTTGCCGGGAACGTGATTATGACGAGTGGTGGCTGCGGCGGCAGCGTTTATCGCCATAATGCCGCTCCCAGTAATAGCGATCTTCGACTTTCTCACGACCGCTAATACAGGCACCAGCCAGCCATAACAGTGCGCCAAAGAAAATCCCAAACATCGCCCCCTGCGCCAGTATCTGCGGCAGATTTAAAGAGGGAAGTTGGTTAATAATCGAAAAACCAACGCCGAGTACCATGGTCACTAAGCCCAGTGCCATTAAGGCATTTCCTGCCATACGTGAGTGATGACGTTTCATCTTTCACCTCCTGACGGTGCGGTCCGATGAGCGCACACAATGTTAACCTGTCAGTAGTTTAGGCAATGACAGCAGGCTAATTTGTGCACTTCGTCACACTCAGAGCAGGATAAGTGTGACCAAAGCATAATTACAGCTTATTGATTTAGATGAAAAACAATTAATCACCGACACTAATAATTCGTGGCTCACACTTTGTGATCCGCAGCCTGGCACAGTAAACTACTGCCCTTTGGTGATAACAGCAGGATATTCCTTGTGAGCAGCATTAAACTGATTGTCGGCCTGGCGAATCCCGGTGCGGAATATGCCGCCACGCGCCATAACGCGGGTGCGTGGTATCTGGATTTGCTGGCTGAGCGGCACAATCAGTCGTTAAAAGAAGAAGCCAAATTTTTCGGTTATACGGCGCGACTGGCGCTGGCGGGCGAAGATGTCCGACTGCTGGTGCCCACCACCTTTATGAACCTCAGCGGCAAAGCGGTCGCGGCGATGGCGACCTTCTACCGTATTGCGCCCGAAGAAATTTTAGTGGCGCACGATGAACTCGATCTGCCACCGGGCATTGCGAAATTCAAACAAGGCGGCGGTCACGGCGGTCATAACGGCCTGAAAGACATCATCAGCAAGCTGGGCAATAATAATAACTTTCATCGTCTGCGCATCGGCATCGGCCATCCCGGTGACCGCAACAAAGTGACCGGATTTGTGTTAGGCAAACCGCCCGCCAGCGAGCAAAAGCTGATCGATGACGCCATTGATGAAGCAGCGCGCTGCACCGAACTGTGGCTGAAGGAAGATCGCATTAAGGCAATGAACCGCCTGCATGCCTTTAAGCCTGTCTAATCGCCCCGATTGTCGCGAATCTGTGTATAATGCGCGAAAATTATCTTACGTTTCCGGCGGCGCCTGCGTTCAGGCGTTGCCCATCCAGCTATAAAGGGTATTAAACCATGGGATTCAAATGCGGTATCGTGGGCCTGCCAAATGTCGGTAAATCCACTCTGTTTAACGCGCTGACAAAAGCGGGTATTGAAGCGGCGAACTTCCCCTTCTGCACCATTGAACCCAACACGGGCGTTGTACCTATGCCTGACCTGCGTCTGGATCAGCTGTCCGAGATCGTCAAGCCACAGCGCGTGGTTCCGACTACCATGGAATTCGTCGATATCGCCGGTCTGGTAAAAGGTGCATCAAAAGGTGAAGGCCTGGGCAACCAGTTCCTGACCAATATCCGTGAAACCGAAGCGATCGGCCACGTGGTTCGCTGCTTTGAAAACGACAATATTATCCACGTGAATAATAAAGTCGATCCGGCTGATGATATCGAAACCATCAACACCGAGCTGGCGCTGGCGGATCTGGACACCTGTGAACGTGCACTGCAGCGCGTGCAGAAAAAAGCCAAAGGCGGCGATAAAGACGCGAAAGCGGAACAGGCGGCGCTGGAGAAATGTCTGCCTCATCTGGAAAACGCGGGCATGCTGCGCGCGCTGGATCTGACCGATGAGGACAAAGCCGCTCTGCGCTATCTGAGCTTCCTGACGCTCAAGCCCACGATGTACATTGCTAACGTCAACGAAGATGGCTTTGAAAACAACCCGTACCTGGATAAAGTGCGCGAAATCGCCGCCAAAGAAGGTTCTGTCGTTGTGCCAGTCTGCGCCTCTGTCGAATCTGATATCGCCGAACTGGAAGACGAAGATCGTGACGAGTTTATGGCCGAGCTGGGCATCGAAGAGCCAGGCCTGAACCGCGTGATTCGTGCCGGTTACGCACTGCTGAATCTGCAGACCTATTTCACCGCCGGCGTCAAAGAAGTACGCGCATGGACTATCCCTGTTGGCGCCACCGCCCCACAGGCCGCCGGTAAAATCCACACCGACTTCGAGAAAGGCTTTATTCGCGCACAAACGATCGCGTTTGAAGACTTTATTACCTATAAGGGTGAGCAAGGCGCGAAAGAAGCGGGCAAGATGCGTTCAGAAGGCAAAGAGTACATCGTTAAAGATGGCGATGTGATGAATTTCTTGTTTAACGTCTAATCCTCACGGTGAAGTGAACTGCACGTGAGTGAACAAGGTTGTGAAAGCCACGCGAATGCGTGGCTTTTTTGTTTTAAAGCTTCACAGAACAGGTTTGAAAAAAGCCGCTAAAACATTGAGGATCAAACGCAACGTAGGCTGAATTTTCCGTCTTGAAAATAAGGCGGCAAATAAGCAACCTGACGAGGTTTGATAAATAACAACAAGAAAGCCCGGGTTCACTTTGCCATTACCTTAGTTGTTATCCCTGCTTAACAGAGACTGGCGCAGGGCCTTCCTGGTCGCGGCACCAGCAGTGACTTACCGTGACGAGGAAAGTGTCTGCAGCACTTTCAGCTCGGCGACCGCTTTCTGCATCGCATCCATACCTGCCGTTAAGGTGCGCAGATTATCCAGCTGTTTCGCCATCCCTGCCCGTTCATGACGGCTTCGATCGCTCATGGCGGCAATCGCATCGGCAGCCTGGATACTGCGGTCTGCCATGTCCGTCGCGGTTTGTACCGTGTTTGTCGCGACATCGCGGATACGCGAGATCGTGTCGACCGCATCATTAATGTTGCTAGCGGTCGCTTCAGCCTGCTCTTTCGAGGATTGCGCCAGGCGGCGAACCTCCCCTGCCACAACGGCAAATCCTCTGCCAGCTTCCCCCGCGCGTGCAGCCTCGACAGCGGCATTGAGCGCCAGAATATTGGTCTGGAAAGCGATATTGCTGATGCCGTGCGTAATAACGTTGATACCGTTAGATATCGCTTCCAGATCGTCCAGCCCGTCTCCCAGGCGCCCTTGTGCCTGCTGGCTTTCTTTGGCGAGAGTGCTGATAGCGCGAATGCTGCTTTCGGCCATCGACAACGCTTCGCTCTGGCTCTGGGTTGCCGCCTCAAGTACCGGCAGCGCCTGAACGATAGGTGCCAACTCCTGCTGATAGTTCACCACGCGAGCCAGTACGCCCGACTGGACGCGGTTTAGCGCTTCCCAGCGACGTAACGCGCGCTGCGCATAGTGCGCGGCATAGCTGGCATATTCCACCGGAAATTGCGCCATGGCGTTTACGTTATGATTGAAGAATACCAGTGCAGACAAGGTCTGATTGATCGGTACGCCCAGAATTTCACCAAAGCTGGAGAACCCGGCAGCCGGAATGCCTTTAAAGAAATGCGCATCGTGCAGCTTATCGGGATTGCCCTGTCGGCGCAGTATGCAGTCATTCATCAGGACCGCCGCCGGTTTGCCATGACGTTGCGTAAAGGCCTGCCAGTCCCGCAGCGTAGCCTGCTTAAAATCGGTTTCACGCATTAAGTAAAGCCGATCGCCAAATTCCAGATCGCAAAAAAACTGCACACTGTGGCTGTCCATCTTCGCTACAGAACGAATGAAATACGCGTCACCTACCTTCACCGCAAACGTTAAACCTTTCAGACGCTCCGTCAGTTGCTGTTCATTGCAGCCCAGATGTTCAGCCAGTGCCTGGGTGAAGGGCTGTTGCTGCCCCTGTGGGTTGAACACGGAAGTCAGGGTACGCTTAACCGGATCCGCCTCGGCAATCAGCCAGCTCTTGTTCAGTGGCTCGAAGTTCTGACTCTTAAAGGGTGAAAAGGACTTACCCGCCGCCATTTTGCAGAAAACAATAACGGCTTTCCCCTGCAGTACACGCCCGCCAGCGCCAATCCATGTCCCGTCAAAGGTGACGCGTCCACCGGCGGATCCGCCGATTGCCAGGCAGGGAAAGCGGCCCGTATTATACCAGGCCTGCATTAAAAACCCTTCCGATGCAGACAGGCCGTCACAGTAAATCATGGCAAAGGTACGGTCAGCAGAGAGCGGCATGCTCAGCCTCAACGCAGCCAGCTCATCCTGGATGGCACGAATGCGGTCCGTCGCCGTGTGGGTATCGTGAAGGTGCAGATCGACCACATGTGTTTCATGCTCTGCAATCAGGTTACGGGGTAACCAGAGCCAGCTGCCTTCCTGCCCGTCGCCTTTGCAGTACGTTGTTTGCTTGCCGCTGGCGCTGAGCGCTCCGTTAGAGGAGAGCGTAATGACGGTCAAATCTGTTGATGTAAAGCGTTGCCATGCCTGACTGACCTTATGAAAATCGGCCTCTGGCGGCACAAACGTCAGCAAAATACCCGCAGCACGACTGCTGAGGCCTGCTGCAGAGAGCGAAGTGGGTAAGCTTTCACAGTTAAAGATCCCGTTGGCGGGCTGAGATCCCCCCGCAAAACGTGAACCGGTTAAGCTTCTGGTCATTGTCTTGATGACAGACATATTGTTGTTTCCACTGTAATTAAAAGGAATGCACGTACTGGTGTCGTAAAAAAGCACACAAATGACTGAGTAATAATCAGCTTTGACGCTTCAGGCTCAGCCCCAACATTGAGCTGAGCATGCGTTATCGACACAGGAGGCAATTGCTTCAACGATTACTGCGATTATTGTTATTGATGGGTCAGTGCTGGACAGGGCGACGGTTGCGACAGGCTGGTTCTCTGCATTTTCATTGGGATGCCTGCCCGCAGTTAAGATGCGCACAGAACCGCCGCGCCCTTTCCGCCCGGACGCCTTCATGGCCAGCGCAGTGATCTGCCCTTCTGTTTTGTCATGCTAAAACCCGTCACGCCGTAAGACAGAGGGGAAGACATGACTTTTTTACTGCGATTTACCGATGCTTTGATGACGGGAGGGATATAAGAAAAACCTATGAATAATGCGTCTTAACTCGTTGACAGAATTTAATTTTTCCTGAAATTCCCATGACGTGTTTTCTTACATTTAATTGTCCTGGTTTCGATAAAGGTTGGTCTGTCTGTGCCGAAAGATCACCGTCCCCCTCTCCCTTTATCAGGATAGATTTATGAAGATCGCAACACGGCTCGGTTTGGGTTTTGGCACGTTAATCATTTTTTTCTCCCTGTGCATAGTGGTAGCCATTCATTCTTTATACCAGTCTAAAAACACCCTTGAAGCCATTGTTCAGGGTGATATGAAGAAAACAAAATTAATCACAGACCTGACACTTATTCAGCGTGATATGGCAATCACGGTAAGGAATCTGTCCTTATTTACAGATGAAAAAGGTCTTGAAGAGCAATCCGCTCGTCTTGAAAAATTAAAAGCCCGGTTTGTTGACAGCAGTTCTCAACTGGGCCAGATGATTGACCAGTCGGGCAGTAACGAGGAAAAAAAAGCGTTTGAGGCAATAGAAAAGAGTCAAAAAAATGCCCTGGACTCCTTCAGTAATACTGTTCCTCTGGCATTGGGGAAAAATAACGCAGCAACAGTGAAATTTCTTCTTGATACCGTCAGACCAGCCCAGAACCCCCTGATTGACGGACTCACCTCAATGGGCGAAGTGCTCACTCAGCGCTCTGATAATGCCGTCAGTCAGAACAGTAAGACAACGGAGCAGGCCTATATTATTTTGCTGGTTCTGCTGGGCATTGCGGTCATTTTGGGCTTGCTGACGGGAAGTTACCTGATTCGCAAGATTATGCGTGAACTCGGCGGTGAGCCGGTTACAGCGCAACGGCTCGCTTACGCTATTTCACAAGGGAATCTGACCTCAACGGTTCAACTGCGAAAAAATGATGACCGCAGCCTCATGGCGTCTCTCGACGCGATGCAAGCCAGACTGCGCGGGATCGTGTTGCAGATTAAAGACGCCTCCGCGTCCGTTGCGCTGGCGGCCGATGAAATCGACCGGGGAAATACAGAACTCTCATCACGAACCGAGCAGCAGGCTGCCGCGCTGCAGCAGACCGCCGCCAGCATGGAGCAGCTCACCAGCACGGTGAAGAGCAACACAGCCGGTGCGCAGCAGACCGCTGAATCTGCCCGGGCAACAGCAGAGACCGTTAACGCCGACAAGTCCAAGGTCAGCCACATGACCGATACCATGCACAACATCCATGAGAGCGCAGTCAAGGTCCGTGATATTACGTCCGTGATTGAAAGCATCGCTTTTCAGACCAACATCCTGGCGTTGAATGCCGCCGTGGAAGCCGCGCGTGCAGGTGAAGATGGTCGCGGATTCGCCGTCGTGGCTGGTGAGGTGCGGACACTTGCCCAGCGTAGTGCCACGGCCGCGAAAGACATCAAGCGTCTGATTGAACAGGCCGTCGCACACGTTGACAGCGGCGTAGAAATTGCCGCGCTAACCGGGCAGAGCGTCCTGAAAGTCATGAGTATGGTCAGCGACCTGGCTGAAGGGATGGACTCGATTGCCCGGGCCTCTTCTGAACAGCTGCAGGGAATTTCAGAAGTCAGCGTGGCAGTGAATCAGATGGACGGCGTCACACAGAATAACGCGGCGCTGGTCCAGGAATCGTCAATGGCCTCCCGTTCGCTGTCTGAACAGGCCCAAACATTACGACAGATTGTTGGATCGTTTAGCGTCTGAACATTCAGGTAACGCCGGCGTTCCAGGCTTCATCAGGAAGGTACAGGGGCAATCACATCCGCCTGGCGCAGGTTCACAGGCTGTGGTATCTGCGACAGATTCCGGCGCGTGTTGCGAACGGATGGCGCTTTGTATCGTGACTTATTCAGGCTGCCCTAAACGTCGCAACGGTAAAAGAGAGTGGCGCTCATGCGCCCTCTCTTCCTCGCCAGCGAAATGCGTGAGCCTGGCGCTGGTTTTCACTGCATGTCCTGACGTGCCACAACGCAGCGTTACCGGACGTTCATGTGTCTGTCGTTGACAACCCGCCTACAGATCCTGCAGGGCCTGGATAATTGACGTATTCATCTCGTGAACCGCCTCTTCACGCCGGCGATAGTATGTCCATTTACCGACCTTGCTTGCCTCAAGCAGGCCGGCATCATGCAGCGCTTTCAGACATAACGAGGTGGCGGGCTGTGAGAGGCCCGCTTTGTCCTGAATAAGACTGGCACAGACACCGTACTGATCGAAGGGATACAGCTGAGAATAGTCAGCAAAGGCTTCGTCAGGGCGTTTAAGCCATTTGAGCACCGCAACCCGTGTCGGGTTAGCCAGTAATTTAATGGCATTTTCAGGTGTCATGCCGTCTCAGAACCTCAAGCAGAATAGAAAGGGTAGTCAGTATAGCCTTTCTCACTTCCACCATACAGTGAGGCAGGGTCCGCGTTGTTCAGCGGGTAGCCCATTTTGAAACGCGCCGGTAAATCCGGGTTAGCGATAAACGTGCGCCCGAAGCCAAACAGATCGCCCCATCCCTTTTCCAGCATACGTTCGGCCTTTTCCCTGGTATAACGTCCGGAATACATGATGGGGGAACGGAAGGTTTCACGCAGCGCAATACGGAAGCTTTCGGGCATCTCCGGACTGTTGTCCCAGTCCGCTTCGGCGATAGACAGATAGCCAGTTTCAAGCTCGTTTAGCATCTGCGCAGCACGAATGTAGGTAGCATGCGGATCGCGTTCAACCAGCCCCAGATAAACGCGTTCTTCCTCTGTGCTTGAGAACAATGGCGCGAAACGTACGCCGACACGGTGACTGCCAAATACCGCACTCACCGCTTCGGTGACTTCACGCAGAAAGCGCAGGCGGTTATCAAGGGAGCCGCCATATTCATCGGTACGGAAATTGGTGTGTTCAGAAATAAACTGATTGATCAGATAACCGTTGGCGGCATGCAGCTCGACACCGTCAAAACCGGCTTTTTTCGCGTTCTCTGCTGCCGTGCGGTACATCGCCACAATCGCTTTGACTTCCGATGTGGTCAGTTCGCGCGGCATGCTGGGTTCCGTCAGCATACCGGCACCAGGTCCGGTTTCAATAAAGACCCGTACGCCGCTGGCGGCAACGGCGGAAGGAGCAACAGGCGGCTGTTTACCGGGCTGCAACGCATTGTGCGATACGCGGCCCACGTGCCAGAGCTGGCAAAAGAGCGTTCCGCCCTCTGCATGCACAGCGTCGGTGACGTTTCGCCATCCCGCAATTTGTGCGTCGCTGTGAATGCCAGGCGTCCAGGCATAGCCCTGCCCGCGCGGTTCAATTTGCGTACCTTCGGTAATCATGAAGCCCGCGCTGGCACGCTGGCGATAGTACTCCACCATCATCGTGCCGGGAATGTTGCCCGGCTGCTCGCTACGGCAACGGGTCAGGGGTGGAAGCGCAATGCGGTTACGCAACGTGAGATCACCCAGCGTCAGGGGCGTGAAAAGAGACGACATAATTAACATCCTTAAAAAGAAACAGGGTCGGCATTATATTTACACATTTAAATTTGTAAATATGTAATGTGTGCGGTTATCTCCCGTTGTCATGATGACTCTGCCAGATTGCCTTCACCGCGCCCTTCACCTAAGCGTTACCGTTATCCTCACGGCGGAACGACCGGGCTGATGGTGGCTGTTTCGGCTTTTTTGCGGCAAAAATCAGCATCACTCCGCCGGTCGGAAAATCCCTCACTGCCCTTTATCAGCGCAGTATGAACGGATGCAGCCTCGATGATGAACGCAGCAAAACAATGGCGGATTGGCGCATAAAGCAGAAGATAGCCGCTTTATACTCTGTTAAATCGCCAGAACCGGTCACCTGAAACGCGACCTGCGGTACAGCTCGGGCAGAGACGAAGGCGAGTCGCCTGCACATAACATTGCTTCTCTGTCCCGTCCTCAGCATATGCATGCCGCCCTTTTCAGGAGAGAGGACAGGGATATATCAGGCTGGGGATAGGACGGCACGTAATCTTTGCGCCACGGGGGCTTCTTCACTGGCACAGGCCCCATGCCTGCGCCCTTTCCTTTGCACCCTTTTTACACCGCACCCGATCTTTTTTACGCCACTTTTACACGCCGGGCGCTTAAATCAACGGCACCGGGCGCTGAGGCGTCCATGTAAAAGGAAACCGTTGATGAAATGTGTGAATGCGGCCTCTTTCCTGCCGGTTTGTGGTGATGCCGTGATTGCGGATCTTGCCGAGCAGCAGTGGCTGCGCCTGCTTTCTCCCCGTAAATGGTTCAGAGAGACAATGGAGGTCAACACCGATCCGTCCATGCTCAATCCGCGGCTGATTGCCCAGTGGCTGGGTTCGGCTATTCCCGATGCACGTCTGCTGACGCTGGCGCTGAACAGCAGTCTTTGCTTTGGCCTCTATCGTCATACCCGGCAGATCGGTTTTGCGCGGGTCGTTACCGATATGGCCGAAACCTGGGTTATACAGGACCTGTTTATCTCGCCAGAGTATCGCTATATCGGGCTGGGATCCTGGCTGCTCCACTGCTGTCTGACCCACCCTGGCGCCAGTGGCTGTCATCGCATTATTGCACTGAGCGACAGCGCCCAGGACTTTCTTGAACGCAACGGATTCATTTGCCATGCCTCACTGCCGGGTCTTTATCTCAGGGCGGTTGCGCCTTACGGCCTGAGCGACTCGTTGAGCGCTGACCGCGCCCACCACCATTAAGCGGACAGGACGCTTTGCCATGTGTGGCCTGCTGCAGTTTTTCATCCGACCTCAACCCGATCACGGCTGGACGCCGGGCACGGCAACTGATGCCCTGCCCGCCCATAAGGAAAACACCATGTCAGGTTTTATCCTGGTATCACATAATCATTCACAACGTTCCACGCTGTCTGCAATTTATGAAGGCCTGCTTTCCCGCCACGGCGGACTCTGGATAAGCTGGGATGGTGAGACGACAGTGCTGCCTTCTGATACACCAAGGCCGCTGAGCATTCAGCAGAAAGGCCCTTATGAAACGCTGACCTTTCCTCTGTCTTCCGCCGAAGTGAAAGAGGGTTATCACCATTATATTCATCAGGGATTGTGGCCGGTTTTCCACCAGCGTCCGGATTTGGCCCGCTTTTCTGCTGACGGCTATCGGGAATACAAAAAGGTTAACGAAGCCTATGCGCGGGTCATCTGTGATAACGCTATGCCCGATGACACCATCTGGATACAGGATTACCATCTGCTGGGCTGCGCCCATTACCTTCGTGAGGCCGGACTGACTAATCCTGTGGGCTTTTTCCTGCACCAGCCCTTTCCCTCAGGCACGATGATTGAGGCGATTCCCGACTGGCGCTGGCTCACGCAGTCGCTGCTGTGCTGTGATCTGCTTGGCTTTCAGACCGTTCAGGACCTGAACAACTTTATCGTCTGGCTGGAAAGCGAATTCCGCACCGAGCGCCTGAGCGTAGACAGCGTTCGCGTGCAGGGGCGGATTGTAAAGCTCGGCGTCTTTCCTGTCGGGATCGATCTGGATGATGTGCGCTGCCTGCGTGACAGCAACAGCTGTGCGTTTATGGAAATGCAGTGTCGTGAAAGCTTACCGGAAAACACCGTTCTGAGCGGCGGTCATCTTGATGAAAGCGCCGGACTGCCTTACCGCATCAGCGCGGTAGAAGTGTTACTGCGCAAACATGCCGTCTATCAAAAAAATATTACCCTGCTGCAACTGGCCCCGCCTGCTGCGGGCTACGCGGACCGGGCAGCGGCTGTCACGCACACGTTAGAAACCCTGTGCGGAGAATGTAATGGCGTGCATGGCATGATGAACTGGTATCCCGTGAATTGCCTGACGCATGCCTACAGCCGTGAGGAGCAGGCGGGTATTTATCGTGCCTCACGCGTCGCGCTGGTCACGCCCCTGATGTCAGGCATGAGTCTGATGGCGAAGATGTATGTGGCCCTGCAGGATCCAGAAAACCCGGGTGTGTTGATCCTGTCACAGTTCGCGGGCGCGGCGGAGCAGATGGACGGCGCGCTTATCGTCAATCCCTACGATCCGGATGCCATGGCCGATGCCATTCACAGTGCTCTGCTGATGCCGCTGCGTGAACGGCGACACCTGCACGCGCGCCTGATGAAGGGGTTACATCTGCATGACAGCCATCACTGGGCAGAGGCATTTCTGTCTGTGCTGGGCGGCATGCCGGTCATTCCGGGCACGGTTATGGCAGCCGCGCCCGCGTTGCGTCTGAGCAGCAGCCGGGTGCGCTACTGAGGTGACAGGCAAACGCTGCGCCAGTCAGCCCCCCTGGCGCCGGTTGCGGCACGGCAGACAACCTGACCGGGTCGCTGTCCTTTGCTGGCACGCCAGATCAACGCTTCACATCACAGCCGCTGTGCTTTCCAGCGCGGCAACAATCGCGGCTTCCATTTTTTCAGGAGAAGTGATGGGGGCAAATCGTCTGAGCGGTTTACCATCACGCGCGATCAGAAACTTAGTGAAATTCCACTTAATCCGCCCACCCAACACACCTGGCAATGCCTGTTTCAGGAAACGAAACACCGGGTGCGCTGCGCCGCCGTTGACCTCGACTTTCTCGAACATCGGGAAGCTCACGCCATAGTTGATATGGCAGGTCTGTGCGATATCGTCGGCATTACCGGGTTCCTGCCTGCCGAACTGGTTGCAGGGAAAGCCCAGTACCACCAGCCCCTGATCGGCATACTTTTTGTAAAGCGCTTCCAGGCCTGCATATTGGGGCGTGAAGCCACAATGACTGGCGGTATTCACCACCAACACCACCTTGCCAGCGTAGTCGGCCATCGTAATGCGCTCGCCATGTAAACGGGTAGCACTGAGTTGATAAAAGGCCGTCATAGTGTAATCCTCAGAGAAAAAACATTTACCGCCAGGACTGGCGCGCCGTACATAACAACACAGGGGCCCGGCAAGCCGACTTTTGATCGGCGGCGAAGGCGCTGGCAACAGGATGTGACCCGGCCCACCCGTTTTATGGCACACCCTCTTCGCGCTTAGCCAGGGATAACACTGGCTATGATATTTAAAAAGACGTGGCCAAAGCATAACAGAGAAATACGCCTGTCATTAAACCACCGGTGTACAGCGGAACGATGTCGCGTTAAGAAGAAAAGGCCCAGCCCCCGTGTTTACAGGCGTTTGTTGCCTGTCCCGTCAGAGCGGCTGTCTGGCTCATCCTGTCCGTTTCTCCCAACGTCATTGGGCGATCAGTTACTTTGAAACCTGATGATTTGACCTCTAAAAATCAGAATCCAAAATAAACCTGTACAATGACTGATTTGTTGTATAACTTAGATCTATACACTCAGCATAATAACTGTACAATGGAGAAACTTATGCAACACAGACTGCCCGTAACTGGCGTAAGTAAAGATGTTTCATCCTTCTTCAGCCGCGCATCACTGCCCTCTCAGCAGGAAACGTTGGGCGTTGTTGTGGTTGAAATACTCAGAGCAGGTCGTACGCTGAACCGCAAAGCGCTTTGCAAGTCGCTCATTGAACGTATGAGCCATGTTTCTTCTCCTCAGGAAGAAGAACACCTGCAGGAACTGTTGCGCCTTCTGTTCTGATACTGGCTGGAACCTTCTGAAAAGGACTTTGCGGCACAGTGGCTGACATACACGACAGCCGGGCAGGCAAAACTTATTCAGAGAGTAATAATGACATACAGTAA
The DNA here is from genome assembly GCF_003201175.1 of Pantoea sp. PNA 03-3. Taxonomy (NCBI): domain Bacteria; kingdom Pseudomonadati; phylum Pseudomonadota; class Gammaproteobacteria; order Enterobacterales; family Erwiniaceae; genus Pantoea; species Pantoea sp. PNA 03-3. The sequence goes on from NZ_QICO01000001.1 coordinate 739,044, forward strand.
AGATGAAAAACTCCGTGACACACTCATTGGAGAGGCTGCCCTGGCATCCCTTGAGGAGCAGGGCAGCGTCACATTCAAGAGCGTGCTGGAAAATCTTGATGCCATCATGCGTTCTTCTGACAGCGAAGAGAAAAGCCGCGCAGTCAGCATGGCCATCAGTGAAATTAAAGCCGATATGGCCGCTCGTCGCTCTCCTGATGACAGGGACGATGACCATGCCGCCCATCTGTCACAAGATGCCGATGAAACCTCACGGAACTGACCGTGTCTCAGCGTTATACACGTCTGTCAAAGCAAGTCATTTACGATTAACGACACAAGCAGGCTGTCTGTTTGGGGGTGAAAACAGCGTCGAAGCGCTATCCCTGCCAGGCAAGGCTTTCTGGAAGACAAAACGTTTCGTATTACCGTGACCGGAACGACACCAGAGAGAGTAAGGCCCGATATTCTGCGCATGTAGCTTACGGCGACTGGCCCGACTGCGACGCAGATAAGAAGATGCCTGACGTGAAGCGGATATTAATGCATCTTTTTCATAAGCCGGATAATGAGTTCACCGCAGTCCGCGCGCGTTTTTGCCTCCATGGTATGTTCACTCATCGTCTGCAAGGCCTTCGTCAGGTCTTCAGGCATGACAGTGCCCTCCCGTCTCAGGAGCTGGCTGACGGTTCTGCCTACCAGAGCAAGCACCTCTTGTGAAATATCGTGCTCATTGTTTTTCAATCGTCCTCCCGGCAGGTGTATAAACATACAGTTTATCACTTTTCATCCCACCACCCAACCCTGGCTCTTTCTTGCGCTTTCAGGTTAAGACAGTGCAAATGAAACTGAACACCCGAAGAGATTACGCTAACGGTAATAACTTTAAATGAAAAAGATTTTCTCCCTTCCGGTCGCAGTGCCATTATGTTCCCTTTAACGCACGAATAACAGACCTGGTCTGGGTTACGCGTACCTGTTTCTGAGCGCATCACGACAGAACAGGGTAAGTGCTGAATATTTTAAGCAGGCATTATCTGCGGGGACGACTACAGTCAGTGGTGAGGTTGTCATAAATCGTACTTATGGAGGATTGACCGTGTTACTTCAAGACGACGAGAAAGGCCACGTCATTATTGGCGAAGCAGCATTGCACCTGGCGCTGGCTGACAGGGAAATAAACATTACTTCTCTGATGAATGAACTGAGACGCATGGCAACAGACAATTGCAGCGACGATCGCCTGAGTAAAATCCTGGAAGCCAGAACATGGCTAAGAGCATTTTTAACGCCCGGTCTCGTAAAGCAGCCAGTGCCCTACCTGCAGACACTTGCAGGCCTGAACGAAGAAAAGAAATAACGCCAATGGACGTAGTCCGGCCCCGGCCGGAAGACGACGATACGAGATAACCTCATCGGTCTCGCGCGAGCGTGTACCGGCCGGAGATACTGTCAGGGACGACACTTCACGGCATGTTGTGAATAACCACGGTGTTGTCTTTTGCTCCTCGTGCGGTCAAAACACGTTCTGTAAACGAAACGATCGCGTCAAACACGCGGATACAGCTGGCTCACGACGCGTGGCGCTTTCTTTCAAGTACGGCCGCCCCCCTTCCTCACTGTGTTCCCCTGACACTCACTTTCGGGTTGACTTTGCAGCCTGTCAGAAATATGCAGGACGATTTAACGTTGACCTGCGTGTCGTTTTGTTTATAGTGAGTCGCTGTTCTGCTCAGGAAAGCACCATTTTGCCCCCTGACAGGCATCGCCGTCTGCCCCGGACATCGCGTCCCGGCAGGAATGTCCTTCCTGAAAGCCCCTTATGGCCGTAAAGGAGAATTACCATCATGCGTCTTACGCCACCCTGAGTTTTCCCCCTTCCCTGGCGCACCGGCTTAACCGATCGCGCACGCAATAACATCCCGACTGCGGATGTGCTTTTGCATCACTAAATTTTGCCCGCATGGGCTTACTTTCATCTAAAAAACTGAGAAATCAATATGTTGCTGTCCTCGACGCGTAAGGACTGGCTGGGTAACGTCCGGGGTGACGTCCTTGCCGGTATTGTGGTCGCGCTCGCCCTTATTCCAGAAGCGATCGCCTTTTCGATTATCGCTGGCGTAGATCCCCAGGTCGGACTCTACTCCGCGTTCTGTATTCCCTTCGTTATGGCCTTTCTCGGTGGCCGACCGGCGATGATTTCGTCCGCCACCGGCGCGATGGCGCTGCTGATGGTCACGCTGGTTAAAGAGCACGGCTTGCAGTATCTGCTGGCGACCTCCGTGCTGACCGGCCTTCTGCAGTTGCTGGCAGGCTATCTCAGGTTAGGCAGTCTGATGCGCTACGTCTCCCGCTCGGTGGTGACCGGCTTCGTCAACGCGCTGGCCATCCTGATATTTATGGCCCAGTTGCCGGAACTGACTCATGTGAGCTGGCAGGTTTATGCCCTGACCGCTGCCGGGCTCGGCATCATTTATCTTTTCCCCCGGATCACCAAAGCCATCCCTTCCCCCCTGGTCTGCATTATTGTTCTGACTGCAATCTCTGTATGGCTCCATCTGGATGTGCGCACCGTCGGCGATATGGGCAGGCTGCCCGACAGCCTGCCCGTGTTTCTGATCCCGGACATTCCGCTGAATCTGCACACCCTGCTGATCATCCTGCCTTACGCCGCAGGCCTGGCTGTGGTGGGATTGCTGGAGTCGATGATGACCGCCACCATCGTGGATGACATGACCGATACAGGCAGCGATAAAAACCGCGAGTGCAAAGCGCAAGGGATCGCCAACATCTGTACCGCCTTTATTGGCGGTATGGCGGGCTGCGCCATGATTGGTCAGTCGGTGATTAACGTGAAGTCGGGCGGCCGGGGACGGTTGTCTACCCTGACAGCGGGCGTGGTGTTACTGCTGATGGTGGTCTTTCTGCGCCAGTGGGTGTCTCAGATCCCGATGGCAGCCCTGGTCGCCGTGATGATTATGGTATCTGTAGGAACCTTCTCCTGGCAGTCGATTGCCAACCTGCGCACCCATCCCATGTCCACCAGCGTGGTGATGCTGGCCACCGTCGTCGTTGTGGTCGCCACTCACAACCTGGCGCTGGGTGTGCTGATCGGCGTACTGATTGCCTCGCTGAACTTTGCCACTAAAGTGGCGCGCTTTATGGCGGTGTCCTCTGAACGGCAAGGCAACACACGAATTTATACCGTGACGGGCCAGGTCTTTTTTGCCTCGTCCGATCGCTTCACCCGCCATTTTGACGTCAGCGAGGAGGTGGAACGCGTCATTATTGATGTCACCCATGCACATTTCTGGGACATCACGTCAGTGAGCGCGCTGGACCGCATCGTGATCAAGTTCCGGCGGGAAGGCACGGAGGTCGGGCTGCGGGGAATGAATGCGGCAACGCAAACTTTGGTTGACCGCTTCGGCGTGCATGACAAACCTGACGAGGTCGAAAGACTGATGAACGGTCACTGAGAAACAGGGCTGGGGCTGTTTGTCCCAGCCACTGGAGGCGTGGCCAGACGCGCCACGCTTTCCCGCAGTTGAGTGTTTCAGATGGGCCTTCTACGCTTAAGCCTGACCAGATGGGCGTTACTGTACCGTCTGTTTATACTCAACGGTTAACGGAGGTCAAATGACAGACACGACTGTCACCCGTAAAGATACCCACACGCTTTTTTTTGATGTCAATGAAACCCTCCTGGATACCGCGCCGTTAAAAGCCTGTGTGGTGCGTCGCCTGGGCAATAAACCCGAACGCGCAGAAGCCTGGTTCACTTCGCTGCTGCATTACTCGCTGGTGGAATCCGTCACAGGCAGCTGGAACAGCTTTGGTGATATCGCAGAAGCCGTGCTGCAGATGACCGCCGAACGCTATGGGATCACGCCTTTACCTGACGCTACTTCGCTGGCTGACGCCTTATCGGCCATGCCGGCTTTTCCTGACGTTGCAGACGGTTTATCCGCATTAAAATCGCACGGCCTGACGCTGGTGGCGTTGACGAACTCGTCACAGGCGCTGGCTGAAAAACAACTCAGTCAGGCTGGGCTAAGCTCTTTTTTCAGCCGGGTGCTCAGCGTCGAGTCATTACAGGTCTATAAGCCGGATTTGCGCGTTTATCGCTGGGCAATGGATGAAATGAAACAGCCAGCCACATCATGCATGATGGTAGCCGCGCACGGCTGGGATGTCGGCGGTGCGAAGCGCGCGGGGATGAAAACCGCCTTTATCGCGCGGCCGGGACAAACGCCTTTCCCGTTGGCGCCTGAACCCGATGTGATCGTCAGGGATATTGGCGCGCTTGCCGCTGTGTTCACTCACCGGTGAAACAGAACCTGCCCCGCGGTAACGACAGCCCACAGGGCAGAAAAACCCACGCAACCCTGCTATGATCGCCGCCTGAAAGCAGTAAGCACTTTCCCTGAGGACCTGATATGACCCCTGATGTTCCACTCAAGTATTATGACATTGCTGAAGAATACGCGGCAGAAACAGCAACGCCGGTCAGCGAGTCAGAACATGATGCGCTGGCGCACTACTTCCAGTTACTGATTACCCGGCTGATGAATAACGAAGCGATCAGCGAAGACGCGCAGCAGGAGATGGCCGCCGAGGCAGGCATTGATGCGGCGCGTATTGACGAGATCGCCACCTTTCTGAATCAATGGGGCAATGAGGACTAATGTCGATAACTGATGCACGTCCGTGCATCAGTTTTATGGGCTGCCTGTCCGCTTTCTGTTTCTTTTAATATATGGACTCAAAAAAAGGATTTTTCACACTCAGCAGGAGCAAGAGGAACGGCACAATGCCTGATGTGGGCGGTCAAAAAAGTGAATGTCATAACTGAGCGCCGTCATGAAAAACTGCACCTGTGCCGGGCACAGGCGCAGACGATAAAGGCTAGGACGCGTGTTTGCCGAAGGATACCGACTCCTCCTCCTCATTGGTAATATTAGGTTTCGCCAGGCTGGCGCTCACGCCCCAAAAGTAGCAGACCAGGGATGCGACAATGATAAGGATCATATCGAATGGCGTGCTAATCACGCCGCTCCCGCCGTAGGTACCGAGCATGGAAATCACCATCACCACAATGTAGTAAGCCAGCAGCCACCAGGCGCAACGCAGATCCTGACTGAATTCGCTGTTCTTCTTACCAAAGACGGCGTAAGCGACCCAGGCAATAATCAGGATCGGGATAAGAATCTCATTGACCGACCAGCCGCTCCAGTAAATCAGGAGCGTACTGGCTACAAACGCCAGCGGACTGAGCAGCCCGGCTATCGGCAGGCGAAACGGGCGCTGCATGTCCGGCAGGTGACGACGAAATGTGCCCAGCGTGATCGGGCCCGGCATATAGGTAAAGACGGTGGCCGAGGTGACCGCACCGATTAATCCGCCCCAGACCTGAAACTCAGAAGGCAGCGTCCAGGCGATGGCCAGCAGCAGCGATAACCACAATGCGCCGCGTGGTACGCCCGATTTTGCATCCACTTCACCAAACACTTTAAACAGATGACCGTTACGCGCCCAGGCAAACAGCACGCGCGCAGCCCCCGCCAGATAGATGTTGCCGGTTCCGGCCGGAGAAATCACGGCGTCGATAAGAATCAGGTTAATCAGCCAGGTCAGTCCCAGGCTGCGCGCTAAATCGGCATAGGGCGACTGGAACACCTGCTTCAGCCCGGCCCAGCCATGTTGTGACAGTAAATCGGCCGGCACCGCGCCCATAAAGGCATACTGCAGGGCCAGGTAAATCACGAAGCTGACGGCAATGGCAATACCAATCGCCAGCGGTACGTTGCGCTGTGGGTTTTTGGCTTCACTCGCAAAATCCACGGCCTGGCGAAAACCAAGGTAGGCAAAGACAATCCCTGCCCCCGTCAGCGAGCTAAAAACACCATGCGCCCCGCCCGGCGGTGCTGGCGGAACGTCAAGATTCGGCGCATGAAAGTAAAGCAGGAGCGTAATGATGGTCAGTACCGGCACGATAAATTTGAAGGTGGTAACAATGGTATTCACACGACCAAAGAAACTCACGCTCCAGTAGTTAAGCAGGAAAAATACCACCAGCAGCCCAATCTGCACCACAAACCCCAATCCCGTTGGGCTGCCGTCCGTATGCCCCAGGGCAGGCCACCAGTAAATCGCGTACTGACGAACAGCCTCCACTTCCACTCCGGCGGTGCTGGTATACGCCAGCAGAGAACTGACACCAATAACAAAGCCGACAATATTGCCGTGCGAATAGTTGGGATAACGCACAAAACCCCCTGCGCGCGGCAACGCCGAGGAAAGCTCGGCGTAAACCAGGCCAATCATCAGCACAATCACCGCACCCAGTACCCAGGCCCAGCCGGTATAGCTGCCTGCATAACCGGAGCTGTTAAGGGCGGCATACAGCCAGCCCGACCCGATCATGGAGCCGATGCCCAGTAACGACAGATCGACCAGTCCTAATTTCTTTTTAAGTCCCGTGGACGCCATAATATGCCCCTGTATGATTTTGATTATTAGATGTTGTGCGTGGGAATAAAGCATATTGTGTGCCAGCACTATTTTACTGTCGTGATGGTTTATGTAAGAAACATTCTGGTTCACATAAGCAGGCGATAAAGGGTTTCAGGCGATGCTTTCTACGGAAATAAACAGATCTGTCGACAATCAGGGCAAAATTAAGCAGGAGATCACGGTGCAAGGCGCACTGCAATGATCCGAAAAATATATTGTGAAGGTAATTGAAACATTCCGTCACCGGTAAAAAAGTCATGACACAATTTTGGACGCCTCTGAGCCTGAAAGCCGGTGAAACAGCCCCCTGAGAAACTGACGCGCCTACCTTCTGCCTTGCCTTAGTCAGGCTTTGTACGCCCGCCGTTCGCATTTTGCCGGGCCATCCGATCCGGGAACGTCAGACGCAAAAACAGGCTTTCCTCATCCTCATTAATACGATCAATAAGAGCGGGCAGTCACAGACGGCGTTTTTTTGCACCAGGCCGACACGTAAAGATGTGTTCTGGCCTGCCGGGAATAAAAACAGATTGGTCAGGCGGCACGGAACTTTTTTATCTGGCCCGCTGATGGTGTGTTAATACCCTGTCCGCAACATGAAGGGAGAATAAGTGAGAAAATGACGCAGTGCGGTGCCCTTATTTAAACAGCGGATGTCAGTGAATCATCTTTATTAAACGGGCACATTTTGCGCCTGTTGCCAGCGTCCTGAACGGATCCGGTAATCCAGCCCGTCCGGGCTGGATTACCGGCACAACAGGCTCCCGGGAAAGCCACCGTTACCCGATACTCAACTTTGGGTAGGCTTCCCACTATACCGGCTGATCGGTTTTTCAGACGGCTGTTTCATCTCACGTCCAAACGCGCGGACGCCTGCCAGAGCCGGTTTAATCCCGCGCCATAACTCTTCATCTTTCAGTAATCGGATGATGCCGCGGATGCCGGGGGCGCTTTTGTCTTCCCCGGCCAGTCCGGCCCCCCGCATCGCTTTTGCGGCATTAACGATCCCCAACAGCACAGGATTGAACTCTTCGGGGGGAATCGTTGCCAGCGCCTTAAAGACCAGGGACAGATTCTGCATGGCATTAAGCGCTCCAGGCTGGTTCAGGCCGTCAACCAGCACTCCGGCAATCTGGGTATTGGCATTGACGATATCTGTAGCCAGACGCAGGAAGCCATGTTGATGAAGGCTTTCCAGCAGCGTGGCAAGGGCTTCGTTTGCTGTGGGCTCGGTGCGCGTGGGCGGCACGTCATACTTTAGCGGTTCAGCCATTAAAACTTCTCCGGATGGGCGGTGTGTTCAGGCGGCAGCGTATAACCTGGCTGACGCCATTTATCCTCAACGGGCAGATGATCGCGCGGCGTGCGGTGCCCATGGCGAAAATTGTGCGACGGCAGCGGTGAAGCGTGAGGAGGACGCGCCAGCTTCTCCAGGCGAATGGCAATTTCTTTATAGGCTGGCGTCTGCACGTCAGGATCGTGATGATCCCCCGTGAGTCCGTTTACGCCCGGCTTACCATGATGTATCGGGATAAAAAGGATATTACCTGCCACGCGTTCAGTAATGATCACCGGCACCTCAAGCGCACCGCGCCGTGACGTCAGTCTGACCCAGTCGCCTTCCTGCAAGTGACGCTCCTGCGCCAGTGCGGGGCTGATTTCAACGTACCAGTGAGGCGACAGCGAGGTGATTCGTCCCCCCGCCCCCGTCTGGTTGGTGGCCTGAAAATGCTCCAGCATGCGGCCGTTATTAAGCAGCAGATCATAATGGGCATCGCTCTCCTCGGCAGGCGCTTCCCACTGCAACGGATAAAGCCGCGCTTTGCCATCGGGGAAGTGAAAACCGTCGGTATAGAGCAACGGCGTGCTACTGCCGTCGGCGCTGACAGGCCAGAGCTGTGACTGCCAGCCCGCCAGCCGGTCATAGCTGACGCCGGCAAAGATACCGGCGATGCGCGCCGCTTCCGCCATAATGTCGGCGGGATGCTGATAATACCAGGGATGGCCCAAGCGGCTGGCGAGTTCGGTCAGTATCCGCCAGTCGGGACGACTGTCGCCTAAGGGCGGTAGCACCTCGTAAAAGCGCTGAATACGCCGTTCGGTGTTCACAAACGTCCCCTCTTTTTCGACGCTCGGGCAGGCAGGCAACACGACATCCGCAAATTCTGCCGTCCGGCTCATAAAGATATCCTGCACCACCATAAAATCGAGCCGACTGAACGCCTCATGGACTTTTGTGGAATGCGCATCCGCAAATGCCGTTTCTTCACCAATGATGTACATCGCTTTCAGCGTGCCCTGATGCGCCTGCTCGATCATCCGGTAATTATCTGCGCCCACTTCCGCCGAAAGCGCTTCCGGATCGACGCCCCAGGCCGCCGCCCATTTTTGCCGCACGGCCGGATCCGTAACGCTTTCATAGCCGGGATAGACATTACTCAGGCAGCCAAAATCACTGGCCCCCTGCACATTATTGTGGCCGCGCATGGGATACCCGCCGGTGCCTGGCTTACCATAGTTGCCGGTCACCAGCAGCAGATTCGAGAGTGCGGTGCTGGTATCCGAACCGTGACTGTGCTGCGTAATGCCCATCGCCCACAACAGACAGGCGCTTTTGGCCTGGCCTATCATTTCTGCCGCGTTCGTCAGTTCCTGCACGCTCAGACCGGTTAACTGACTGGCATAGTCGAGCGTGAAAGGCGCCAGCGACGCCCGAAACTCGGCGACGTTATTGACCTTTTCGGCAAGAAAGGCCTCATCGGCATAGCCGTGATCGAACATGTAACGCGCCATCGCCGATGCCCACACCATGTCATAACCCGGCTTAATCCGCAGGTACAGATCCGCGCGCTCAGCCATTTCATGGCGACGGGGATCCACAACGAGAAGCTGCTGCCCGTGATGTTTATGGGACTGTTTGATATGGGAGGCAATGACCGGGTGATTTTCTGCAATGTTGCTGCCGACGATAATGATCAGCGACGCCTGCTGCATATCCTTGATGGTTCCCGCGTCGCCCCCATGCCCGACGGTCCGGAACAATCCCTGGGTGGCAGGGTTTTGACAATAACGGGAGGAGTTATCGACATTGTTGGTGCCAAAGATTAAACGGGCGATTTTTTGTGTCAGATAGGCTTCTTCATTACTGGCTTTACTGGAACCGATAAAGCCGATGCTGTTGCCGCCCGACTGTCGATGAATCTGCGTCAGGCGCTGGACGATAACCGCCAGCGCTTCATCCCAGCTGGCGGGACGAAAGCGCCCCTGCTCACGGATAAGCGGGGTAGTCAGGCGGTGCGGATCATTCACAAAATCCCAGCCAAACTTGCCTTTTACACAGGTTGAAATGCCGTTTGCGGGTGCATCTGCAACCGGCTGCACTTTTAAGATGTGGCGATCACGCGTCCACATTTCAAAACTGCAGCCTACGCCACAATAAGTGCAGACCGTTTTCGTTTTTTTAATTTCAGACTGGCGCATCGCCATATCGATCAGTGAAACACCGGTAACGGGTCCCGCGCCGATGCTGTTTTCCAGTTTTTTAACCACGTCAATCAGCGGACGCTTCACGGTTTCCGGCATATTGGTGAAGGGACCGGCATTGGGCTGCATCGTTTTTTCCAGCAGCGCATTGCAGGGGCAAACGGTAACGCAATGGCCGCAGCTCACACAGCTTGATCCGGCTATGCGCTCGCCACCGTCCCACAATACGCGCGGATGGTCGGCGGTGTAATCGATAGACAGCGTTTCGTTTACCTCGACGTTCTGGCACGCCTCTACACAGCGACCACAGAGGATACACTGGTCAGGATCGTAAGTATAAAAGGGGTTGGTATGGTCTTTTTCCGCAGGTTTACGTTCATAGGGATAATACTGGATCGGTATCGCCATATCGCTGACCGCGTTGTGTAAGGTGCAGTCGCCGGTATTGTGTTCGCATACCGTACAGTAAAGTTCATGGCGCGCTAAAACGCGGTCCATGCCCTCTTCCTGCGCCGCCTGCGCCTGCGGATCTACACTGCTGACCACCATGTCGTGCACGGTTTCTAGCGTACATCCCCGCACCAGTTTGCCCGCATGCTCTACCCAACAGACATCACAGGTTTCCAGTGGCTTCAGAGCGGGGTGATAACAGACATGCGGCAGTTTTTTGCCGTGCAGTTCGAGAAAATCAATCAGGGGCAAACCTGCCTGACCTGACAGCCGTTCCCCGTTGTAGACAATGGTGCATGTTTCCATGATTTTACCTTTTTTCTTTTCGCGGATGGGATAAGCGGTCATCGGCTTTCTGCCTGTATAAAGGCCAGGTAATTTTTATTTCCTGTTAAAACTAGTTGTGCACAGTCGATAAATCAGGCGAGACGGCAGGAGAATTTGAGGGAAAAGGGGTAACAAAGTGTAAGCGCAATATCGGAAACAGGATTCTTATACCAACGGAATATGAAACAGGCAGCCAGCCACCAGGAAAACTCTTAAATTCTTTTTTTTGCTCCCTTCCTGATAGTTTTAGGTTGCCGCTTACGCTTGCGAAAAAATATTTTGTGAAATTAACTTAGCGACAGGTTTCCCCCAAACCGAATTTCACTGTTTCACTTAACCGCCGCGCCGGCGGTTTTTTTTCGCTTAAATAAAGCCAGCAAATGACGTAGCGCCATCATATAACAGACCCGCGTTTTTTCGGTGCATACTTTCGGATGCCAAACGATTATATTCACGTTTCTCTCGTATTATAAACGCCGCCCTGTACCAGACCTTTCCACAGCAGGTATGGGCTGTGACTTACGCTGGCACAGTGAAGGCGAGGCGGCCTCGTCCTTTGCCAGCCATGCTGTTGAGATAAAACGTCATCGGTCAGCCAGCTAACCACAGGGGCCGTCTTTAACCGCCAACAGTCCGGTCCCCCGTACTCAGACGAGATCCCAGACTGCTGCGGCCCGGTTAACTGCGAATTATTCAGGGTTTTAAAATCACTTTTGTCCACCCGCTGTCGCGGTTGTCAAAATGTTTATAGCCCTCTGCGGCTTCTGTCAGTTGCAGCCGGTGGGAAATGATTTGTCCCGGCTTCGCTTTGTCCTGCGCGATCAGACGCGCCAGCTGGCGGTTATAGGCTTTGACGTTTGCCTGGCCAGTGCGGACAGACTGGCCTTTAAACCAGAAGCTGCCGAAGTCGAAAGGCATTTTACCTTCTTTCGCCAGATCGGTGGCAGCACCAGGATCCTGTGGCACAAACACGCCCACCACACCAATGCCGCCCGTCGCTTTGGTGGAGGCCACCAGGCTGTTCATGGTGTCGGCGTTATCTTCAACCCCATGTTTGTTACAGCACTGATATCCCACACATTCGCAGCCACAATCGGTGCCCCGGCCATCCGTCAGGTCGAGGATTTTATTTACCGCATCGGCCCCGGTGGCATTAATGGCAATGGCACCGAGTTTTTCAGCCAACGCCAGCCTGTCGGCGTGCGTGTCCACGACGTACACTTCGGAGGCACCCTTGATAATCGCCGAATGCGCCGCCATCAGTCCTACCGGCCCAGCGCCATAGATAGCCACACTTTCACCGGGTTTGAGCCCCGCCAGTTCAGTGGCATGCCAGCCGGTGGGAAAAATATCAGACAGCATGACGTAATCGTCTTCCTTTTCAACCGCATCGGGTGGCAGCACCAGGCAGTTAAAATCGGCAAAGGGTACGCGCAATAATTCTGCCTGACCACCAGACCAGGGCCCCATTTCGGCAAAGCCGTACGCCGCCCCTGCCGTGCCTGGATTAGTAGTCAGGCAGAAGCCTGTCAGCCCTTTTTCACAGTTTTCGCAGAATCCGCAGCCGACGTTGAAAGGCAGGCAGACATAATCTCCGACTTTCACGCGCTCCACACCGCTGCCGATCTCTACCACCTGCCCCAGATTTTCATGGCCCAGGATACGGCCCTGTTCGAAGCTGGTACGCCCTTCGTACATATGAAGATCGGATCCGCAAATATTGGTGGTGGTGATACGAACCAGAACATCCGTGGGACGCTCAATTTTGGCATCGGGCACGTCTTTTACTGACACATCGTATGGTCCGTTATAAACGACTGCTTTCATATTTTCCCCCTCGGGTCATGGATGATTTGGCGCCCACCGGCCCTGACCGGGACGGCGAGCAGCATCAGATTTTCTGGGCTGGTTAATCAGCCTGACGCTAATCGTGCGTTCGCTGTGGAAAGAGGCCGTTCGCTTAAAATACGCGTGACTAAAAAGCGTGATTGCCTGCCCTGTTTTTAAAATAATTAGGGTTGCGCAATATTTTCGGATATTTCCGACAAATTTAACTACGGCGGAATAATGACAGATTCCCTCTGGAATGACCTGCGATACATTTCTCCTTCGTGGTTAAGATTTGCCTTCATGTTCTTTTTAAATCAGTCTTAAAAGCGTAACTGAGATAAATAAAATTGCTGCTCATCGTGAAAATTAATTCAAATAAAAATAACTTAGACTTTTTTTACAATGACTTATCTGAGAAGGTGATTATGTGAACGGAAGTTACAAAGGAGAAAAGCGAAGCCGCCTGCTGATTTAATGCACAGCAATGCCGTAAACCTGAACAGATTAATTACAGACGGTATCCGAAAACATGCATTCCTTATGTCTGACAGAAAATCGTGTTTATTTTTCACAGGTTGCGCATTATGCCCGGCAGAGGATTATCACGGCCTGGTTTATATTACCTTTCTGCGTGTTAATTTATCATGGCAGTATTCGCGCTTGTGGCCCGTTCCCGCCGGGCTTTCGAATTACAGGCTGTCGGATGCTTTCACTGTCAATACAGACTCAGGCAATACGCTGATCCTGCCTGTGTGCTAACGGTTCTTTCCTTCGGTGCTGAGCCGGTCTGGCGGGTCAGACCGGTGTGCAGACATAAACGTGCACAACGCTATCAGGCAGGGAGATGACAGCAGGTAAGTGATCTCCGGCCTGCCCCATCCGATGAGGTGCCTGCGGGGGCGCAGGTTTTTTACGATGCGGCAGCGTGCTCATTCAGCCTGGTTTTGAACGTCCCGGCAATATCTTACTTTCCGCGCCCTGCTGTTTAGCGGAAAAATCCTGTTCCACAGGGTGTTCTGTGCCCATCCGGCTACTGATGTCGATACCGAACACACAGAAGCCCAGCAAGTCTTTGGCTTCATCCTCCACCCGGGTAATGATAACCAGATCAATACGGCCGCCCGGCAGCGTCACTTCATAAGGCGGATAAGGCAGCCCTTTTTCGCGGAAGTCCTGAAGCCATAACAGTTTATCCGCCTCCGAAGGGATGACTTCATAGATATAACGGTCGATGAGATCGTCCAGCTCCCAGCAGACGCGTTCGGCGAAGGTCTCACTGGCATCCACGATCCGGAGATCCGTGTTGAGGAAACAGATAGAGGTCCCGGGCGCAGCGTACATGGACGAGATCTGATGCGCGCGCTGATCGAGAGACATGCGTTGTACCCTGCGATGAAATTTTTTACCCGGTCGGGTGAGTAGCAACGCGTGCGTCTCATCTGCGGTCAGCGGCTTGCCGAATAAATAGCCCTGCGCATAGGTGCAGCCTATTTTCCGCAGCATTTCCGCCTCTTCCTCTGTTTCAACCCCTTCGGCGATCACGTCCATATCCAGGCTGCGTCCCAGGCCGACAACGCTGGAAACAATCTTGCGACTGTCCTTTTGGTGCAGCATTGAGCGAATGAAACTGCTGTCGATTTTGATTGTGGTGGCAGGAAGCTGAATGAGCCAGGCCAGGCTTGAGAATCCGGTGCCAAAGTCATCCATTGCTATCATGCAGCCCATATCTGAAAGGTAATCAATCTGCGCACGCGCTGAATCCACATCATCTATCAGAGCCGTTTCGGTGATTTCTATCTTGAGCCTGGGCAAACTGAAGGCGTACTGATTTGCCACGTGCTTGATGATGTCAGGCAGATGACGGCCCTTCAGTTGGGAAGGCGAAACATTAACCGATAAAAACTGCTGTTCGGGCCAGGTGCCTGCGGTCAGGATGCCCTGAGTTAACAGGACGGCGGTCAGTTCATTCAGCAGGCCCTGACGTTCCATTTCGGGAATGAATTGATCGGGCGGGATAATAAGCCCGTCCGGTAAAACGCGGCGGGCCAGCATTTCAAAGCCGACTACCCGCTCATCCTCGAGCGACACAATCGGCTGAAAATAAGGCGTAAATTCTCCGGCCTGAAGCCGTTTCTTAAAGCAGGTATGCAATGTCGCATTTTTTCTTTTCGTGTTCATTCAGGTGCCTGCAACCTGCCGCGTGTTTTCATCCGGCCGTTATGGGTGATCGGTTAGTCGTTAAGTCCTCATAAAATGACGAGGTTTCATATCTGAAAAAGGCGCGCCGGCGGAATGTCTGCCGTCACCCTCTCTTTCAGTCAGTCATGAAAGGTTGAGCCACCGTGAGACGGCCGCATCATATTGCTGCACGTCGGGAAACGCCGGACGTTTTGCCTTTCATTCTTCTGCCAGCACTTGCGCTGTGATCGTGTTATCGGCATTAAACAAGCGAACCGTAGTGATTTATGCTTTTCAGTTGCGAATCACCTCGCATGATCCCCGCCAAGCCCCTGCCCTGCCTTGCTGACAGGCTGCTGAAGAGCCGCAGCCAGGCGGCGCATTGACCGTGATGATCGGGCTGGGGCGAAATTTTTTCGTCCTGCGTGGCGTGTCACTGACAAACGCCCCGGGAAGACGAGGGACACCGTCACGGCAGACTGGCTTGTCCCCGCAGCAAAAACGCGGTGCTACCGCTGCCTTGCTTCATCCTGAACAAGCCGCCACGCGGGTAGGTTTTGTAAAGACAGAGGCTGACTATGTAAATTATTCCTTGTCTGGCCGGGCCTGCCGATAACCTTTTTGCAGCATTAGCGGAAACAATTCTTATGGAGAACCTTATGTTCAGACCAGGAAAAATGTCACTCAACATGATGCTCAACGCGGCTTTCCTGACCGTCATCATGCTCGGCGTGTGTATTACCCTTTTTGCCGGTATCAAGCTCAGTACGGTCAGAGATCAGCAGAAGCTGACGGTGGCCCGACTGAATGATTTACGCACCTTACAGACCATTAAGGACAATGTTGCACAGCAAACTACGCTGCTTCTGGCGGCATCCTCGGGTGACAGGCACGCATCCATACAGGATATCGCTGCAAAATTTGCGGCATTACAACAAAACAGTGATGACACCACCGCCCACTTCCGCACGCTGATTAACGGAGCGCGTACCATTCCGGGTATTAATCTCAGCGAAGTGGATGAAGCCTCTGACTTTTTGAAAAAAATCGAAACGTCATCGCCGTCTTTCAAAGCCAGTGCGACGCGAGCCCTGCAACAGGACGGCAATGCCGTCCGTGAACATATCGACAACGCGCTACTGACGGACCTGGCGAACTACCGCTCAGCCGTCAACGATATGGTGGCTTATCAGGATCGTGTGACCGGCGGTACGGCAGTGAAGACCGAAACGGGGCTCGCAGGCGTGTTCCTGTCGCTGAGCGTACTCACCGTGGTGTTTATCGCTCTGGGCTTTGTCATGAGCTGGCTGATTACGCGCCGTATCAAGAAACAGTTGGGCGCAGAACCCGCCCAGGCACAGGCGCTGGCCGCCGCCATTGCCGCCGGCGATCTGAGTACGCCGGTTAAACTTCGCCGCGATGATGCTTTCAGCCTGATGGCCTCACTGGCAGGCATGCAGGACAACCTGCGTGACCTGGTATCGCAGATTAAAGCCTCATCCGCTTCCGTCTCGCTGGCGGCCGATGAAATCTCACGAGGCAATACCGAGCTGTCTTCCCGAACCGAACAGCAGGCCGCCGCATTACAGGAAACGGCCGCCAGTATGGAGGAGCTGACGACAACGGTGAAAAACAATGCCGCCAGTGCGCAGAAGACCGCCGAGTCTGCCCGTGAGACCGCATTGCTGGCACGTAAGGGGGAAACTGACGTGCAGAAAATGTCGGATACCATGCACACGATTTCGGCCAGTGCGCTTAAAGTTCGCGACATCATCGCCGTGATTGAAAGCATCGCCTTCCAGACTAATATCCTGGCGCTCAATGCCGCCGTAGAAGCCGCGCGCGCCGGTGAAGATGGCCGGGGTTTTGCGGTCGTTGCGGGGGAGGTCAGAACACTGGCGCAGCGCAGTGCGACGGCAGCCCGTGACATCAAGCAGCTCATTGAGCAGGCGGTTACGCAGGTGGAAAGCGGCGTGGGCGTCGCACAGGGAACGGGGGAAAGTATTCTGAAGATTGTCGGTATGGTCGGCTCACTGGCGTCCGCCATGGATGAGATTTCACTGGCATCGACTGAGCAGATGCAGGGTATTTCGCAGGTCAGCATCGCCGTCAGTCAGATGGATGGCGTCACGCAAAATAACGCGGCCCTGGTTGAGGAATCTTCCACCGCGTCTCACGGTCTGTCTGATCAGGCGCATGCGCTCCAGGCGATTGTGGAAACGTTCAGGGTCTGACCCCGACAGAGGCCAGATGCAGATGCTGGCCTCTTTCATGCTCAACGCGCCGCTCTCAACTCTCCCCTTTCCCGTTTCTCAGCCATCAGGCATCGCTGTCTTTTAGCGGCTTCGTTACAGGTTTCATGTCAAACCACCTGCGCATTCATTTCTACCGGTCAGGACAGTCAGATGAAACGCCATTCAGTCCCTCGGCATCCTGTTTAAAGGATTTAAAATGCTGGTTGTCGTCAATTTTCACCACATAGACAGAATCGAAATCGGTTGCTGACCAGTCCGGCACCTGCCCGGCATCCCCACCCGTTTTTTCAACCAGCCTGCGCGCAGCGGTCACCAGATTTTTGTGTTCCCAGGAGATAAACGTCAGAGGCACCGCTTTTTCTGCCAGCAGATCCGCGACCAGCTTATTGGGCTTGTCGGCGTGAAAGCGCAGTATGACGGGTTGAGAAACCTGTACCGCCAGAGGAATAAGGGTTGAAAGCGGGCGCAGTGAACTGCCGGTTTTATCCTCTTTTGGTGCCGAGGCATAAAGCGCATCGGGATTGCCGTAGCGGCTGAGCAATACCCTCGGCAGTTTCAGGGCGCGATTCAGCCCTTTGCAGGTCAGTTGCCCGCTGGCGTTGTCGGGCTTTTCGCCATGACGGAAAAACACAAATGTACTGTCAGCCGAAGCCTTCAACGGGATAAGTGTTGCAAGACCAAACAACAGCGCGAAAACGTTTTTCATCCGGGTCTCCTGTTGGCGATGATGGCGGAGTGGATAACCTACTTCACGTGGGCCTGTAATAACCAGGGGTAAATGATGGGTAAGACGGCAAAAGCAAAAGACTGGCGAAAATATCGCGGTTGATGTGGTCAGATTTATCAGCTGTATTGCGTCTGCCAGGCGCGAATATTTTTTGGCGGCGGTCTGTGATTATAAGGCCTGCCCCGTTTCCCTTCTCTGCGTTGTAAGAGACCGGCCCGCGAAAAAAAGCCTCATTCAGGCGTTATCATACATGAGCTGCAGACAAAGCTGCCCGGCTAAACAGTAGAAAATTTCATCATTTAGCTGACTTATGCATCCTGCAACATGGCCGATAACCTGTCTGTAATTAATTTTAATCTCAGGGAGCAGTTATGTTAGGCAAATTATTCAGGAAATCCCCGCCCGCGCCAGAAGTCATTTTACCGCCACGCCAGGAGGTGCCCGTCGAAGAAGTGCCGCCATGCGGGACGTTATCCGATCGTCTGGACAGTTTTTTGACTCTGCTGCCAGAGTTCTTGTGGGTCTGTGAGGGGAAAGACATCACCGACAGCACTCCGCTCTGGATTTCATCTGCCGCGCCGTTTAATTTTCCGCAAGGGGGGAACAATATCCTGACTCTCTCGGCGCTTTGCTCGCTTGTTCATGATGAAGACAAAAGTCATTTCAGACAGCTTTTACGAACCGTTCAGCCCTCTGCCGCTTCCGGTGTGACCCATAAATGCCGTTTTATGACGGCAGGCGGCAGCTACGAATGGTTTCAGGTAGCCGTTAAACGTGAGCGCGGCGCTGACGGCCATAACCAGAGGCTGACAGGTACGTTGCTGAACATCAGTGAGGACGTGGCGCACGAAAGCGAATATGATATTGTCATGACCCGCTTCAACCTGTCGCGTGAAATGCTGAATGACGGGCTCTGGGACCTGCAGATCATCAATGGTGACCCTTTACATCCGAATAACGTTTTCTGGTGGTCCCCACAGTTCAGAAAACTGCTTGGATTCGAAACCGTTGAAGAGTTTCCTGATGTGATTGACAGCTGGGCTTCCCGTCTCCATCCCGACGACAGTCAGCACACGCTGGATGCCTTTATCAAACACCTTAACGACCATTCGGGCGCAACAGGTTATGACGTTGAATACCGCGTTAAACTCAAAAACGGCAATTACCGGTGGTTCCGTGCACGCGGGCAGACCCGACGGGACAAAGAGGGTATACCTTTGCGGGCGGTCGGGGCGCTGATCGATATACAGACGCTGAAAGACCAGGAAGTTCAGGCTGAGCATGAACGCCAGCGAAGAGATGAGGCATCAGCCTCTGTCAGTGAGATCGCTGATTTGGTCTCTGAAAATGCCAATATTGCCGCTCAGATCAAACTCATCTCACTGAATGCCAGCATTGAGGCCGCCAGAGCCGGCGTGCAGGGACGAGGGTTTTCTGTTATTGCCAGCGAAATCCGCGAACTGGCCGACAGAACCGCGGAGATAACCGAAAACATAAGCCGTCTGCAAATCCGGCTGGATGCCTCTTCGCGCCTTTAAAATCATCACTGCACCCTTCAGTTTCATCGCACACTTTCTGGTTGGCTTCCGGGGAGTGTGCCCACTACTCAACACAACATCCCATTTTGCCGGGCTCGGACTGAATTGCGCATCATACCCTTTACTGCCCCTGCTACGGGTCCAAAACCGGGCCTGGTCATCAGTGAAATATGCGTTAAAGCGCGATGAGACAAAATATGGATTGGATTTTGCTTGTTTTATGGGCTGTATCAAAGGGTGTGCAGGCAGGAAGAGCGCTTACGCTCACGGCGCTGAATGCTGATGAGCTGCATTGCGGAATGCAGCTCACCGGCGTCTGTTAGCGAAGCAGAGACAGCATGGTCTGCGGCACCTGGTTGGCCTGTGCCAGTACAGAAGAACCGGCCTGCTGCAGGATCTGCGCGCGGGACATGTTTGACACTTCCGTCGCGTAGTCCGCATCCTGAATACGGCTGCGGGCAGCGGTCAGGTTGGTCACGGTGTTGTTCAGGTTGCTGATGGTGGACTCAAAACGGTTCTGAGACGCACCCAGCAGGCTGCGCTGGTTGTCGACCGCCTTAATCGCTTTATCAATGTCGGCCAGCGGCGTATTGCTGGACGCCGTCCCGCCAGTGCCGCCGGTGACCGCGCCCTTCAGAACGTCGAAGCCGATAGCAGAGGTGCTGCGGGCATTGCCGTTTACGGTCTGGCCCGTGGTTGTCTCGGTATTCTGAGTGGTGCCTGACTGCCCCGCTGCTGCCAGGTCGAAGCCATCACTTGCGCTCAGCGTAATGCCGATTGTCTGACCGTCTTTTGCGCCTACCTGGAAGTTGTAGGTGGTGCTGCCGGAACCGGTGTTCAGGACTTTAATGCCGTTGAAGTCGGTCTGTTTGGTGACGCGGTCGATTTCCTGCATACGCTGGTTAACTTCCGCCTGGATTGAGTCGATGTCAGACGCTGAGTTAGAGCTGTTCTGCGCCTGAACGGTCAGGTCGCGTACGCGTTGCAGGTTATTGTTGATTTCGGTCAGTGCGCCTTCAGCCGTCTGCGACAGAGAGATACCGTCGTTGGCGTTACGGGCTGCAACGGTCATACCGTTGATGTTAGAAGTAAAGCGGTTAGCGATAGCTTCGCCGGCTGCGTCGTCTTTAGCGCTGTTGATGCGCAGACCGGAAGAGAGACGCTCAATTGCCGTGCCCAGAGCAGACTGTGATTTGGTCAGGTTATTCTGCGTAACCAGTGAAAGCGTATTGGTGTTAATGACGGCCATGTTAAGTCCTTGTAGTTAAAGCGTGTATATCACGCTATACCGTTATCGCCACAATAGTTACTTTCTTTAACTGTGTCACAGAGAAATCATTTAACTGTCATAGACTGCTGCTTTTTTAACCCGGCCTCGTTGCTGATAATGCCCGCGTTGAGCGAGAAATGGAGATATATATTCTCAACGAGAGATATTTCTTTTTTTATGGTTACTCAGAAAGCTTTTTAGGCCATCAATAAAAATGCGCACCCTCAGGGAGAGATGTAAGCGAGTGGGGTAAATAGCATGGATAGCAACCTCCTCGCCTCGTGTATCAGCCAATACCTGTACCAGGTGCCCTGCTAAAATATCCTTTTCAATCATGAATGAAGGTAAATAACCGATACCCAATCCGGCTATGGCAGCTAAGCGTATGGCATCGCCGCTGTCGAACCTGACATGGTTCCTGCCGTTCAGCGTTATTTGCCCATGCTCCTCGTCAAAGAGTGTCCATGCGCCTGAAGCCGCTCCTAAACCATAAACAAGACGACGATGCTCTTTGAGGTCAGCAGGTGATTCCGGTTTACCCCATTGCTTAAGATAGTCCGGTGATACGAATAGCTGTGGCCTTGCTCTGTCGATCACCTGTGTGATGTATTGATGGCTTGTGGCTGCATTGCCTACCCGAACGGCAAGGTCAAATCCTTCTTCCACCAGATCGACAACCCGATCGCTAAAGCTGACTTCAATGTTTATATTCGGTGAGTTCTGTAAAAACGTCTGGAGAAAAGGAAGGATAACCATTTTGCCATAACCCTCTGACACGGTCAGTCTCAGAATGCCTTCTGGCACTGGTGAATTATGCCGGATACTGGCTTCGGCTTCTTCTATGTCTTCCAGTAATCTGCAGCAGCGGTGATAGAATTCATGCCCCTCTGTGGTCAGAGATAACCGCCGCGTGGTGCGTTGAAAAAGCCTTGTCTGCAGGTGCTCTTCTAACCGGGTTATCGCTTTACCCGCCGCAGAGCGCGTTAACCCCATCGCCTTGCCGCCAGCAACAAAACTCCCTGCCTCTGCAACAGCGACAAAGATCCGCATTGCCCTGATGTCCAGAGCGGAGCCTGTAGTATGGCCAAGAGTCGTGAAAGACATAACCTATCCGTTGCAGTGTTTATTTTACTTTTACGAGGGGATGAACTCTGCCTGCTTCGAAGGAGTAATTCTGGCTGAATGAACAGTTGCTTCAGCTTGCCTGCCGGTGGATTAGAAAAGGGAGAAACTCTTTAAACAGCTGCATCCAGAAATCTTAAAGAAGAAACAGGTATTGAAGGGCTGCCTTTATAATTAACACTTGCTTATAGCGAATGGTAAGTCAAAAAATCTTGTAAAGAACGAAGCCTTATCTGGCGAAAACTGCATCTGACCGTTGACAGCAAGATATGTGAAAACATCGATGTTGACCTGGCACTTAACAACGTTACGAACTCAGAGCCACTTTCGGATCAATCCGGCAGGCCCACTGGAAAATTTGGTCAGACGCCAATGATTCTGACAACATTTGGCTATGTCACGATGAACTGGTCTTAAGATAATTAGTGATTTCATTCATTCTCAAAGGGGCGAATTAACGGCCCAGCGAGTACGCAGATCTTAATCATGAAGTCGCTAATCAACATCTGAACGTGAGCAGTGCGCGGTGGAAATGGAAAATAGATTACAATCTGTCGCTCGGTAGTGTAAACGTTACAGAGTTAAACAAATGTTTGGTGGTTCACTGAGACTGAGCGACTACGATGGTCCGGTCGCAGAGGTACTGAACGAGTTGTCCTAATGTCTGACAAATTATTCTTTGCCCCGATTAAATCATTATTATCTTGTCTTACAATAGCAGCGACCTCCTGACCATTTTTTTTGATTATCTTTGCGTTTTTTATAGTTAAATTCCAAAAATATTGATCAAAGGGGATTTTTATATTTGATAGACTTTTTGCACCAACAGCAGAATTTATCTTTATAGTTTCATTATACACGGATTTTATTTTTTTATTTTTGCTAACTTCAAAATTTGATACAACCTCAATTGAATATTTTGATACATGATCTTCACAATACACAGATAAAGGTAGCATTGAGATGAAAATTAAAAATAACTTTTTCTTAGCATTACTCATTATCTTTCTTCCTGTTTTTTGTTTTGTAAATTGAAAAAACCATAGCTACGAAAATGATTATTAGCAATGCTATGTGAGACGGCTTTGGGGGCTCATCATTACTGAAATCAATAAAAAAACTTACAACAATTAAAAGAAAAGCTAATATTCCAAAAAAAAATCTGATTTTATGTTTGTTTGACATTTTATTAACCTTATAAATTAAGTGCCTGCAAAACCAGGTACTTATTAGTTAATTAATTATCACCACCGTCACCATCGTCATCGCCGTCGTCGCTATCATCATCATTCGAGAGATCATCTGCATAGTTTGCACATGCGGCGGCAGCTCCTAATGCCGCTGCTGCTCCTCCTGCTATAGTTTCAGATGCTAATGCTGTCGCGGCAATTCCTGCGGCACATGCAATACCATCACTTGCTGTGCTTCCACCCGAAACAAGTAAAACTTCTTCTTCAGATAGGACATTTAACATTTCATTTCTCCCAAGGTTAGCTATTTAAGATAACTGCTACTCCGCTACAACAAGAGCCAAAGCTGATAAAAAATTAGCTCTTTCATGCACATTTAAAGTTAAACTTTTCTTAGCTTTACGAGTTTCATGTAAATCGTAATTACGGAAATATGTTAAATTTATTTCAATTATTTCACTTGGTTACGAAACCTTTTTTCCATTTATCGCATGTAATAAAATTATTGGAAGTTTTTTTTGAAGATTCCTCGTTGTGTTTATGAATTGTTTAATATATTTTTTTTGTAACTTTTTGTTCTTATAAGTATCTGGCTTTTTTTTTAAAATAAAGACTACTATTTCATAGCCTTACTGGATTAATCAGATTTAGAGCGAATGGCTATGTAGCTGGCCGTATTGCCTGTACATATCGCGCAGCACAGAGCCGGCCAGAAGAACGGAGCGGAAACATTATCCTGAAGCTTTCCGGATGACCTAACATGATATTGATACTGCACCGGAAGGGCCGCCTGTACCTCCTCTGTTAACCCGGTAATTTCCCTTCTGGCGGTCCCAGGCCAGCTATGAATGATTTGCCATGTTAAAAATCCTTTTTTCAATATCCTGTCCCCACAGAAACTGAGCCCGTTTTAAAAGGAGTGACAACGCTGGAATAATGACTACGACAGTCAAGATGGTAACAACGCGGACGGCAGAGAAGACTTTCCGGAAATGTATCAGATAAATCCGCCGCGTGAAAAGCGGACGTTATGATGCCAGAGTCAGGTTGATATATTTTAACAAAGGGAGAGAGTAAGTTGGCTTAGTGCCTCTACACGACAAAACTTCGTCTTTAAAATATTTCGTCGACCTTTTTGCACTCGGACCAGGATACTTGATTAATTAGTCAATCCTATTCCTTCCTTACTTTGTATCCCTGGGTAATAGCCGATTGCAGGTGTGCCAGAAGCACCTTCACTTTGACCTGTAGGTATTTTCTGCAGTAATAATTTCTGCTACAGAACTCAGCCGACTTTGGGTGCAAAGTTTAACGTCGTTACATTTTGAGCCAAACATCCGGATTCGGCCTGCCTGAATGTCAGACGAATACTGCCCTATGGAATATTTTTGATAAGTACTGCTCTGCGCTGATGTAATAATGCAGTGCGGATATGTCAGTATCCGCTTCTGTCACAAAGCGAACAGGCTGACTGAGATGAAGGTCCGCTTTGAGCGAGGAGCGGACCTTCGTAGTTTTTCTACACCTGGTAAAGACTTGTAATGCAGTCTCTTATCAGTCAACTGGGAGCAGGTAATCTCATGATCTTAAGTGCTGATCACGTCGGTTTTTCAGTTAAAAATATTGAAGACTCATTATTCTTTTGGACCCATATCCTTGGAGGGAAGTTATTACGCGAAGGGAAAATGTCTGGACCTGTTATTGATGAAGTAACAGGCGCAAGGGGAGCGGATGTACGAATGGCTTTGCTTGAACTGGCTGGCATTAAAATTGAATTATTACAATACAATAACATTGAACAGCCACAGGAGCCTTCAGCGCCCTATATCCCAGGCTACGCGCATCTTGCGTTTATAGTGCAGGATCTTGATATGCTCTTGAGCAAAGTATCGGACTATGGCTGGAAGACGCCAGGGAAACCGCAGACAGTTTTGTCAGGACCCATGCAGGGAACCAGAGTAATATATTTACAAAGCCCCGATGGTCAGACGCTTGAGTTGATGGAACGCAGTCAATGAAGTCCACATGTTATGACTTATTAAAACAGTGATATTTGCAATGTTTGTTTCTGGCCCAAAGCAGACTCCCGGTCATATCATTTAAGATGAGCCATCAGTATATCACTGCCAAATAACCCCTTAATTTCTAAAAAATAAACACTGGTTAAGCTGTGCCGGCAGCGTTGCGAGGCTGTCGGCACTGTTTTTTCCTGTAACAGCTGACTTAGATGAGTCTGTTAACGTTGGCCCGATCCTTCCTTTTCATACAGTTCAGGCTATCCACA
The DNA here is from genome assembly GCF_003201175.1 of Pantoea sp. PNA 03-3. Classification (NCBI taxonomy): domain Bacteria; kingdom Pseudomonadati; phylum Pseudomonadota; class Gammaproteobacteria; order Enterobacterales; family Erwiniaceae; genus Pantoea; species Pantoea sp. PNA 03-3. Next base: position 764,193 of record NZ_QICO01000001.1, read on the forward strand.
TAAATCCTGATCGCAGGGCGGATGCATATTACTGAATAAACAGGAAAGTATTTATCCACCGTGACAACCCGGCACTTAAACGGAACACGCTCTTAGAATGTCTGCCAGTTATTATCAGAACGACCCGCTTCGCCTGGGGAAGGATAAACATGTCCCTGCCCTGACGTTTCCGGGCTGATTACCGGCTTCTTATTTTCTGAGCTTTTGCGGGGCGATATAATAAAAGCAGAAACCAGTTTGCTCAGTGACATGGCCTGTTCCTTAAGGGACAGCGCAGCCGCAGAAGCTTCATCGACAAGTGCAGCATTTTGTTGTGTAACGTCATCCATCTGATTGACCGCCTGATGAACCTGGCTGATGTCCTGCGACTGTTCTCTGGCCGCCACTAATATTTCATTAATAAGGTCGTTCACCTGATTCACCGCATCGTTCATGCGGTCAAGATTATATCTGACCCCCTCAGTCTGTTCCGAACCTTTATGGATAAACTGCATCGACGAATCGATCAGCTCTCTGATTTCCTTAGCCGAAGAGGAGGTTCGTTGCGCAAGATTACGTACCTCGCCAGCCACCACGGCAAAACCACGGCCTTCTTCACCGCGCGACGGACGTATTGATTATGATGCCATTCAGCGCCTCGGGAGCTGGCTGGGCAGCATCAATGGTGTTAAAGGATGAGTTGTCCTGGGGCATGCGGATGAAGGCACATTCCTGACCCAGGAAGAACAGGCCTCGGTAATACGTGCTTTAGTTACGTCTGTTGAAGGAAAAATTCCTGTGATTGCAGGTATCACCGGTGAGGGGACGGAAGTGGCAGCGCTTGAAGCTAAGGGGGCTGTTGATGCGGGGGCTTCAGCTGGCCTTCTTTATCCTTCACATGGCTGGCTCCGGTTCGGTTATCAGGATGGTGCTCCTCAGGACCGCTATCGCGTTGTGTATGAGGAAAGCGGGCTACCGTTGATTCTGTTCCAGTACCCGGATGTGACCAAAGCGACTTATAACCTGAAAACCTTACTTGATATCTCAGCGCAGCCCGGGGTTTTTGCCATGAAGAACGGTGTCAGAAACATGCGTCGCTGGGATACAGAAATCCCCTTGATTCGCCGTGAGCGTCCTGATCTTCAGGTGCTGACCTGCCACGATGAATATTTGTTGCACACCGTTTTTGATGTGGATGGCATGTTAGTGGGCTACGGTAATATCGCCCCGGAACCTCTGGTTGAAATGATTAAGGCGGGCAAGGATCAGGATTACAGTAAGGCCCGTAAAATCCACGACCGCCTGCTGCCTGTAACGAAAGCGGTTTACCATCGCGGATCTCACATGGAAGGCACGGTGGCACTGAAACATGCACTGGTTGCACGTGGCATTCTTGACCATGCGACAGTGCGTTCTCCCCTGCTTCCTTTAGGCGATGGCGCAGCAGAAGAAATCCATGCGGCGATGCGTTCTGCTGAACCTGGCCTTGTCAATTAGTGTTCCTCGTCTGAGGCTTGATTAGCCGGCCAGACGTTTCGGGCCGGTTAATGTTTTATCAAAAAGACTGTCAGTGAATACGATTACCGACTTCTGTTGCGGTCGTGGCTGGCGAAGTCAGAAATCTTGCACAGCGATCCTCCGCCTCGGCGCGTGAAATCAAAGAGCTGATTGAATCATCCATCGCGTTTGTAGAGGCCGGAGCGTCTCAGGCCAGTGACGTTGCTGAGAACATGGCGCGAATGGATGATGCAGTCCGTCAGGTCACCGATATGATTGAAGAAATTTCGGTTGCAGCGCAGGAGCAGTCGCTGGGAATAAGCCAGGTGCATCAGGCGGTGAATCAGATGGACGACGTGACGCAGCAGAACGCCGCATTGGTTGAAGAAGCGTCCTCCGCTGCCCGCTCACTGACCGAACAGGCAGAAGCGCTGAACGGCCTGGTCGCCGCGTTTACGCCTGGTGCAGACGGGAACGTCAGAAAGCCCGATATCAAGCCACATCCGGGCAGATCTGCCGCGCAACCAGTAACATTAACGCCGCTGGCGGGAACATACCAGAGTAGCGAGAATAACTGGACGCAGTTCTGACACACAGGATAACCGCCGACCAGCCCCGGCGGTATATCCGCCATCTCAGGGCAATCGGCTCACCGAAGGCAAATCAGAATGCACAGCAATATATTGCAGGCAGTAAAACAGCTGTATTAAGCGCGTTATTGAGGATGCGAACAGCACGTTGATTAACTATGTTGACGCAGGCCTGGATTACATCAGAATCCAGGTCCTGGCGGATACCATTTCGCATTATGATTTGTCTGTCACCCGGCGCTTTATACATTCTATAAAGAACTGGTCCATTATGGTTTGACAACGCAAATCATCAGCGAAATATACTATTACTTGAGATATTCGGACTAATATATAAATTATATTTCAACATAATCAAAAACTTGCAATTTACATTTGCTTTGCCGATTATCATTAAGCGAACCGGCTAACCGGTGAGTAACACTCTATAATCGATAGCAAGTTAATGCAGTCATTTGGGGCTCACGTCCGGGCCCCTTTTTTCTGTGGTTTTAAAGCATGAATACGCGTCTGACGTCAACCCGCATAAGGACGAAAGCGAAAAGCATTACACTTAATATTCGTCTTGTGATCGCGACCAGGGATTGGCTTTTAGCGCTGAGCAGAGGCGTTGAATACTTCATATTTCAGCGTTTAATACCCGACGGGCAAAGATTGCACCTTTCCCCTTTCACTTTATCCCGATGACGTCGTGTTCTCACTTTATGGCAGACCGCGTTTCTGTAACAGGGGTTTTACACTAGGGTAGTTATGAAACGATTAATTTATTTTTTCTTATTGATGACAGGCAATGCTCTCGCGGCTCAGACGCCAGACCTTAAAACAGTACAGGAATACTGCCACATCACGTCCATTCCGTTAATTCAGGCCGCCTCTGATGCCGTCATCTTTGACGCGTTTGGACACCCTGAAAAAATGAAAGCGCTGTCTGATACCGTTTTTTCAAGCCAGATTTTTAAAGCTGCGCCTGACGATGTCCGGAAAGCGATGAAAGACACGCTTGAAGAGGTGATACTGTCCAAAGACAAGAAAGATAAACTGTTAAAAGCCTATTCAGGTGACAGTCAGCATGACCTGAATGTCCTGTCGTCAGTCTGGGCATATTATTCAGTCGAACCTTACCTGATCAGGTGTGCATATATGAAATTTGCGGGCTAAATCCCCCAATCTTTTCTGCCTGCGCCTGGACAAATGACGGAGCGACGTCACCGACCATCAGCGTCAGCTCCTTACTCCTGTTCTCCGCCTGGTTGGCCATACGCAACCTGTTAGCAGCGGTTCGGCATGTTTTGCGCGGCCTTACCTTCGCCGTACGTTTACAGCATGCGCAAGTCGCACACGGCGGGGCTCAGGTGTATCTGATGCCAGCCAGGACGTTTAATAAATGCGCCGTGCGTACAGAGGATAAACGTCAGCGATACGCAGCCATTCTGCGCACGACACCTTACACTTTTTTGCTGGTAAGCTGGTTTTCCGCAGCAGAAAAGCAATGTGCCCGGGATGCACGCCGAAAGTCGCTTACCGCAGCCCCCGCCCGGCCAACGGAACTTACCGCAGAAGGAACGTTACCCCGTCCTGAAGGTATCCAGACAGGCATTGCACATGGTGATGAGCTGTCGGATCACCCTGTCCGCGTTTGATGGCGTAAGGTCCTGCTCAAACACATTACGCACGGTGCCAAATATGACGGTGATAAGCGTCAGGTTGACGCTACTGACGTCCGGAAACGTCATGTCGCTGGCGCTCGCAAGCATCGCTGTTGTCGCGCTGTTTACCCGCTTGCTAAACGTGTCAATCAGCGGCTGGTTATCCAGCTCTGCCACCGAGCGGTAAAGTGCCTTTGTCACGTCGATACGTGCTGTTTTGGCCTGCCAGTAGGTCATGATCAATGACGCAGTCATGTCGCTGACCGTCGCACCACTCTGGTTGCGGCAGGTGACTTCAATCCTGTCGGCCAGCGCTGCTAAATAGCGTTACATTTACCGGCTCTGATCCTTTCCCACAGCCGGAACATTTGGCGTTTTTTCCTCACAGGCTGAGAAACGCGTTGAGGCGGTTCCTGCCATCACCAGGGTGAACGCGCTTACCCTGTCTGCCCCGTATGGCGGCCTGCTGTCCTGTTATTGGGCCGGAAGACGTTCAGGCGCAGGATAAAAGCTCAGATACCCTGCGGGCAGAAAGCTGACTGGCCCGTAGCCGGTCAGTTCAGGAAACACAGACACCGCACCTGTGAACGGTGTCTGTCGATTTTACTCGTTATGCGTTGCCATCGTTCGGGCAACTCGGACCCACACCCAGCGAAGGATCATCACAGGCCTGGTTAATCTCCAGATGGTGATGCCACGCGGCCAGTTTAACTGCACGCTCATTAACAGAAACATCAGGCTTTTTAGCAGAAACATTGCCGGTTGCCACTGCACCGAAAGTCATTTGAGAAGGCAGATCCTTTGCAAACGAAGACACCTGCAGGCCAGCCAGTACGACAGTGGCCAACGCTGTGGTTTTAACTGCATTTTTAATGACAGACAGAGACATGATGAATCCTCTCAGCTTAAGTAAGTTAATCGATGTTTGCCTGGACAGCACTCAGCGAAATGAGAAACATGTTCACAAAAGCGGGCGCGGTGTTAAGACGCGCCTCAGGTATTCAAAAATTCTTCTGTGACAGTTTGATGATATCGGCTGTTAAAGAGAGTAATGAAATATTGCCTCTGTAACGCGGGGAAACAGTTGCAGGAAAAGGCGTCCAGGCTCTGCACGGCACCTTCATCATGAGGTCTGATTTCTCAGCCTATCTCAGATCACCATGGTAAATAACCGGTTTGTTTACACGCCCGAAGCGGGGAATGGTAAAGCTCCTGTCTCACCAATCCGAGGCACAGAGAGGCAAGGAAACAGGCGTGTTTTTTAATACTGACCCGCTTTGAGATGGGTGCCTGTTTGCATTCAGCCAGCCATCCATCAGGTATTTTTACTGTGACAACTTAAGTAAAAACGCAGGTCACATGTCTACTGAGCTGACAGGCGGAGTTGAGGTAAATCAGACGGCCATCTGAAAGTTAAAAACGCAGAATGGCAAGATTAAACAGTCAAATATTGAATTGCTTTACCTTGATATCGACATGATGGACCTTTGACACTTCTCTTAATTCTCTTGCCGTCTGAATTCTGAGATTTTTTATCAATTCTTTTGCGCTGGCTTTCAACACCTTGTCTTTTCTGAAAATCAAATTGCTTCCGAAAGTAATATTTTCACGAAGCGTAAATACATCTACTGCTTCAGCGTTAATCCCCGCCAGGGTCAGAGGATGCACAATACCCACACCGGCCCCAGACGTCACCATTTCTAACACCGTATGACAATATGGCGTTTCAACGAGCATGTTTAAGCTTAATTTCTTTAACCGACACTCTTTTTCCAGCGCTATTCTCGTCGTATCCTCAGAGTTAAGGGCGATAAAGTTTTGATCGGCTATTTCTGTAAGGCTGACCGATTTTACTGAGGCGCTGAGCATGTTTTTTGGCGTAATGAATACACCTTGCACCGTGCAGAAACTGTAAAAAACGCAGCTGTTGCCATATATTTCGTTTGCTACCAGACCAAAATCCAGTTCTCCCGAATCTACGGTTTCATAAATATCACGAGAACTGTTAATAGAAAATTTGACTTTCGTCACAGAGGTTTTGACAAAGTCAGCAATCACTTTCGGAATCACTTTTTGCCCGAACACCGGGTGAGCCGCAAGATGGATGGTTGTATCAATGCGATTTTTGAGAGATTTCACTTTATGTTCAATCAGTTCGATCCCGCGAAAATGTTTTTCAACCTCTTTCATAAGCAGGTGAGCATTTTCCGTGGCTTCTAACCTGCCCCTTTCTCGCCTGAACAACACAAGCCCGCATTCGTTTTCAAAAATTTTTAATTTCTGGCTGACGGCAGACTGAGAAACACCCATCATTTCAGCCGCTTTCGTTGCGCTTCCTGTAAGCATAACTGCTCTGAAGGTTTCAATTTCTCTGTACACAGCCCATTACCTGTACTTATGAAGTCATTAGTGTTCAGTATAGAATTACGCTTTTTTAAGCGCAATAGTGGGGGCAGCGTATAAACACAAGGGGAAAAGCCGTGAAAAAGAACAATGATAAACATTCATTTAAATCTCTGGCGACGCCGGTTTACAGAGGTTCAACAATTGTCTTCGAGGATTTTCAAAGTTTCGAAGAAAGAAAGAAAAGGCAGCCGGATGGATTCAGTTACGGCATTACGGGCTCACCCACCCACCGCGAACTGGAAAAATTAATTTCCGGTCTGGAAGGCAGCCGAAATACCGTTGTACTTCCTTCAGGCCAGGCCGCCCTGGTGCTGGTATTAATGTCAACATTGAAGGGCGGAGACCATATTATTGCGCCTGATTTCTGCTACGGGCCGTTACGTGACTTTCTAACAGATTATTTAGCACAGCTAAACGTTGAAGTTACATTTTGCCCACCGCGAGATACTGCTTTTATACAGAATGCACTATGTGACAACACCCGGCTGATCTTAATTGAGTCACCCTGTTCACTGACAATGGAAATACAGGATATTGAACAAATTGCCATGCTAGCGCGTCGACATAATATTCTCACGGTTGTCGATAATTCGTGGGGAGGTCCGCTGCTCTCCAGACCATTCAGATTTGGCGTGGACTATGTCGTCGAGGCGGTGTCGAAAATGATGAATGGCCATTCTGACATTCTGCTGGGCAGTATCAGCACTGTTGATAATGAACACCATGCCCGTCTCAGAAAGTTGCAGGATATTATGGGCATGTATGTCAGCCCCGACGACTGTTTCCTGGCGATAAGAGGGCTTGAAACGTATTCATTACGCCAGGAGAAACAGTCCACTTCGGCTGAGATTATTTCTCACTGGCTTGAGAAGCATCCTGCCGTGGCCGCTGTGTTTCATCCCGGACTGGCATCTTCCGAAGACAATCGTCTCTATAAGAAATACTTTGATGGATATGGAACTGTTTTTTCTTTAACGTTAAAAGATGAAAGTCGCCTCGAACGCTTCTTTGACAGCCTGACCCAGTTCAGAATTGGAGCCAGCTATGGTGGCACCAAAAGCCTGATTGCCTATTACTCGCCTGAAAGTCTGTCTTCCCGGCGTTATCACGACAGCACCGCCTCTATTATCAGGCTGTCTGTAGGCCTGGAAGACTGTCAGTTACTTATTAACGATCTTGATTCCGCATTGAATAAAATAATTTAAATAAACATAACATCCCCTCTTGAAATGGAGATTACCATGTCTTCCAGTACCCTTACGCCAAAAATAACCGGGAACACCGTTAAAACAGATATAATGTGGATTTTAGCCATTTATGGATGTGCCGTCGGAAGCGGATCGCTTTTCTGGCCTGTGAGTCTGGGCAGCGCCGGCTTATGGTCAATGATGATACTTATTGCTCTGGCATTTCCGGTTACTTATTTTACGTACCGCGTGCTTTCACTGTATATCTCGGCAGGAACGGTGACGAGAACGTCAAAAAGCAATCTTATCGACACAACCAACGAATTACTGGGAGGGAAAGCGGTAAAATTTCTTACCGTGGCGTACTTTCTCATTATGGTCCCATCATTGGCCGTTTATGCCATAACAATGAGCAATACATTTTTGGATTTTTTCAAAACGCAGATGGGGTTTCCTCCCTTAAACAGGGGCGCTACCGTTTTCGGAATAATCTTTCTGATGTCGCTTATTTCTTTAGGAAAAACAGAGACGATATTAAAAGTTGTCGGGGTAATCGTTTTCCCATTCATCCTGTCTTTGATTTTTTTTGGCATTATGTCAGTTCCACACTGGAATACTTCTTTCCTTACCGCGGAGGCGAATACAACGTCAATACCGGAGATTGCAAAATCCCTCTTCAATAACCTTCCGGTATTAATTTTTGCTTTCAGCTTCACGCCCATCGTCTCCAGCCTGGTTGCTCATTATAAACAGACCCACGGTGAACAGGCTTTCGAAAAAATAAATCAGATCCTCGTTCTTTCACTGATAGTCATCATATCAACAGTCGTCTTTTTCTCGCTCGGGTGTATCTTTTCCTTAACGCCGTCAGACATTAAGGAAGCGCGCCTTGAGAATCTGACATCGCTGTCAATACTGGCAAGAAAGTTTGACGCTCCCTGGCTTGCCATCTGTTCTCAGATAATTATATTTTTTGCGGCGATGAAAGCCTTCCTGGGTACGTTTATTGCCACGCGTGAAAGCCTGACTGGAATGGCGCTTAATAATTTCGGATGCAACGACGCCTTTTCAAACGGAACGGGAATGCGCCTTGTATCTGTCGTGGTCGTCTTTTTTATTACCATCATACCCACCATAGCTAATCTGGATGTTATTAACATCATCAAGTATTTTATGGTCCCCGTCAGCGTATTCATTGTTTTCTTTCTGCCTCAATATGCATTTTACCGAATCCCGGCATTGCGTCATCTTCGCGGTGGATTCATTAACTGGTTTGTCATCCTGACCGGAATATGTGCTCTGTTTGCAGGTGTTTTAACTATCATCAGGCACGTTTTCTGATAAAGTTTAACGCCTGAAATCAGGATGCTATTGTCGCCTCTTATTTTGCTGATCACTACAATAAGATCATTGTCTGTGTGATGATTGATCACCTGCTCTGCGCCCGTTAGCAGAGCAGGTTTAATGATAATGAAACTCGACTATCGGACGTAAAGCGGCCTGGGTTGCGTCGTTTTAAACCGCCTTTTACTCTGTAAACCCACCTTCCGGGTCAAATTCATAAACGATCGCGTTTGCATCAGCCAATCACACGGATCAATGCTCCGCGAATACGCATCATCACTCCCTCATAACGGTGACTACCCCACACTGCCGCGTTTTGCGCTGACATATGTGGCGAAAGTTTGCGGTCTGCTGAGCGTCAGTAAAGATGTTAATCAGGCGACGCGCCTGCTGATAGCATTGCCAGCCGCTTCTGCCGGATTTATGCACTGCGCCCTCCTCTCGTCTGTTCATGAACTCCAGTCAGGCTGCCGCCTGCTTCGGACGCACACTTAACCTTCCGGTGTCCGGCCAGACGGCCAGTCAGACGCTGGCGGGGGAGCAGGACAGCGCTCAGCCTACAGTGCGCCAACATTTTCGACGCGCCAAATGTGGCACAGGCATTAACGTACAGAGAGGGTTCAGTCCCCGGAAAACGGACGAAGAAGGGTTAAAGAGCACAGCGTCAGGCGAAGCCGTGATCCGTTACAGCACGCCACCCAGCGACGTTCGCTCAGTCCTGTGTCGGACGGCTGCGGATGGAAAGTGAAATATTAATTTAACAAAACAAGTGTGGAGCAAGCGGAGCGGTGTGCCGATAGTAAATTGTGGTTAGTAACTAAAAACACAGCAAAATAACAATTTAACAGAGAGAGCGCATGAAAATTTCCACCCGCCTTGCCGCCGGTTTCGGCCTTCTTATCCTCCTGTCTGCCATATGTACTGGCACTGCGCTTCATGCCCTGATTAAAGCGCGTGAAAGCCTGGATGATGTTGTTCGTTACAAAATGAAAAAAAGCCAGCTTGCCACCCTCATGCTCAGTGAACTGAAAGACATGGCCATCTCGGTGAGGACACTCGGCCTGCTCAGCACTCCTGAAGACATGAAACCTGCTGATGTACTCATGCAGAAGAGTAAAGCCGACTTTCTGACCAGCCTTGCAGAAATGCATCAGATCATGGAAGCAGACTCAACGCCAGCGGGTCAGGAAGCGCTGAAAAGACTGAACGACGCTCAGAACGCTTTTTTTACCGTTTTTGAAAATGCCAGACAGCTCGGACTCGCCAATCAGGACAAGGCCTTTATTGCCTATCTTGCAAAAGAGGTCAATCCGGTTCAGGACAGGATGCTCAGCGCCCTTACTGACCTGGTAAAAATACAGAAGAAGGTCAGCGTCACATCCGGAGAACAGAACAGTGCCGCCATCGCACATGCCTCACTCATCCTGATGTTGCTCGCTGTCGCATCCGTGCTCGTTGCGGCAGGCACCGGTGTTTTCATTACCCGGCTGCTGATGCGTCAGCTCGGCGGTGAGCCCGCACAGGCGCAGACGCTGGCTGCCAGCATCGCCGCAGGTGACCTGACCACCCCCGTCGCCCTTCGCCGCAACGACACAACCAGCCTGCTGGCCTCGCTGGACAGCATGCAGGCCAACCTGCGCGGCCTGGTGTCGCAGATCAAGGATGCCGCCGCCTCCGTGGCCCTGGCCGCCGACGAAATCGCCAAAGGTAATACAGAACTCTCTTCCCGCACCGAAGAACAGGCCGCCGCGCTGCAGGAAACCGCCGCCAGCATGGAGCAGCTGACCGCCACGGTGAAGAGCAATACTGCCGGTGCGCAGCAGACTGCGGAGTCTGCCCGCGAGACCGCGCGGACGGTCGACGCCGACAAGGCAAAGGTCACTGACATGACGGAGACGATGCATAACATTCAGGCAAGTGCGCTGAAGGTCCGGGATATTACGTCGGTGATTGAGAGCATTGCGTTCCAGACCAATATCCTGGCGCTGAACGCCGCCGTTGAAGCGGCGCGCGCCGGTGAGGAAGGTCGCGGCTTCGCCGTGGTGGCCGGTGAGGTCCGTACGCTGGCGCAGCGCAGCGCCACGGCAGCGAAGGACATCAAGGCCCTGATTGAACAGGCCGTGAGCCAGGTGGAAAGCGGCGTGGAGGTTGCCACTGGCACCGGGCAGAGCATCCTGAAAATCGTGGATATGGTCGGTGAACTGGCCGAATCCATGGACACGATTGCGCTGGCCTCGTCGGAGCAGATGCAGGGGATTTCGCAGGTCAGCGTGGCCGTGAGCCAGATGGACGGCGTGACGCAGAACAACGCGGCGCTGGTCGAGGAGTCATCGTCGGCATCCCGCTCCCTCTCTGAGCAGGCGCACGCCCTGCGCGGCATGGTGGAGGCGTTCCGTGTCTGACCATGATTTATCTTCCCCCACGCCGCAGGATGAAAAGTCCTGTGTGGCTGCCATCAGGGCGATGAAGGCTGATGTTGACGTCATATTAACGCAGCTCAGAAGCGGTCGTTACGCCAGTCCGGATACCTTCGTTAACAACTGGGGGTACCTGATAGACAAAGTAAAAGAGATGAAACCCATGCTCAGCAAGCCCGGCGTCACGGAGATGCTGCTGCATACGGATGTCATGCTGATGGCGGACCTGCTGGCCATCACTCACGCCGTGGAGATAATCGGGAACTTTATGGACTGTCTGGCTCGTCACGCCAGACAGTCGCCAAAAGACCCGGGTGACGGTGACTCAGTCTGAAAGCCCTCTGCCACCCAGGACGAGTTCACTGCGCTGCGTGGCATGATCGTTGCCAGAAAAAAGTACATCGTCTTTGCCTGGCCCGCCGTTGTTCATGCCGGTGGGCTTTTGTTGTCAGACGTGCGGGATGATTGACTCGTCACTTCATGGTTGCACGGCCTCATAGACAGCGTAGCACCACTGTAACTGTCAGCGCAAAAAGCCAGATTACCGGTCAGAAAGGGATCAGCCTCTCAAAATTTCAGATCTTTCTTATCTTTTTTGGCACAAAAGAAGCACTAATGATCAAGTAAATATAAAATGTTCACGATTTTACTTTACGTTTTGAAAAGACTGACACACACCAGCGCTACTCTACATAACGAGAAAAACCGATGAAAATATCAACCCGCCTTGCTGCAGGCTTCGGCCTGCTCATCCTTCTGTTTATTTTTTGCTCAGGAATTGGCGTTCATGCGCTCTATACCGCGCGCGATCGTATGGAGGACACCGTCAACATAAAGATGAAGAAATACCAGCTTGCCCAGGCGATGTTCACCAGTGTGCGGGACATGGGCGTGGCGGTCAGAAATATCGCCCTCCTCAGCACGCATGACGCAATGAAACCTGAGCTGGCTCGCCTGCAAAAGCAAAAGGATCTGTTTATGGCCAACCAGCAGGCGCTGAGCGACATAATGCAGTCCGATTCTACGCCGGCTGGCCGGGAGGCGATGAAGCGTATTTCTGACACGAGCCCACCCACGTTTAAAATTCTTGATGAGGCCGCCCAGATGGCGGTCGCTAACCACGACAGAGAGACAGCTGCCTTCCTTATCAATAATGTCCGGCCTGTACAAAACAAGCTGCTCAGTGCCCTCAGCGAAATGACGGATATACAGCAACACAACAGCCAGAGCGCCGTAAAAGAAAGCAGCGCCTCAGCCGCACGCTCTTCTCTTATGCTGATAGTGTTCGCTACAGCCTCTGTGCTCGTGGGGACAGGCGCCTGCCTGGTGATTATCCGGGTACTGATGCGTCAGCTCGGCGGTGAGCCCGCTCAGGCGCAGACGCTGGCTGCCAGCATCGCCGCAGGTGACCTGACCACCCCCGTCGTCCTTCGCCGCAACGACACAACCAGCCTGTTGGCCTCGCTGGACAGCATGCAGGCCAACCTGCGCGGCCTGGTATCGCAGATCAAGGATGCCGCCGCCTCCGTGGCCCTGGCCGCCGACGAAATCGCCAAAGGTAATACAGAACTCTCTTCCCGCACCGAAGAACAGGCCGCCGCGCTGCAGGAAACCGCCGCCAGCATGGAGCAGCTGACCGCCACAGTGAAGAGCAACACTGCCGGTGCGCAGCAGACTGCGGAGTCCGCCCGCGAAACCGCGCGCACGGTCGACGCCGACAAGGCAAAGGTCACTGACATGACGGAGACGATGCATAACATTCAGGCAAGTGCGCTGAAGGTCCGGGATATTACATCGGTGATTGAGAGCATTGCGTTCCAGACCAATATCCTGGCGCTGAACGCCGCCGTTGAAGCGGCGCGCGCCGGGGAGGAAGGTCGCGGCTTCGCCGTGGTGGCAGGTGAGGTCCGTACGCTGGCGCAGCGCAGCGCCACGGCAGCGAAGGACATCAAGGCCCTGATTGAACAGGCCGTGAGCCAGGTGGAAAGCGGCGTGGAGGTTGCCACTGGCACCGGGCAGAGCATCCTGAAAATCGTGGATATGGTCGGTGAACTGGCCGAATCCATGGACACGATTGCGCTGGCCTCGTCGGAGCAGATGCAGGGGATTTCGCAGGTCAGCGTGGCCGTGAGCCAGATGGACGGCGTGACGCAGAACAACGCGGCGCTGGTCGAGGAGTCATCGTCGGCATCCCGCTCCCTCTCTGAGCAGGCGCACGCCCTGCGCGGCATGGTGGAGGCATTCCGTGTCTGAAAAGGATGACATCGAGTACATGACTCTCGTCCTGAGACTAAAAGCAGATGTTGATGTACTTTTTACGCAACTGAAAAGCGGTGACTACAGCAGCCCGGATACCTTTGCCAACAATCTCCATCATCTGCTGCGAATGGTTAAGGACATTGAGCCCTTTCTGGCACAGTCCGGTCTTATTGATCGCCTGGCGCGTACTGATTTGCTGCTCACGGCAGATCTGCTGGGTATCGTCAGTTCGGTCGCCATACTGGGAAACTTTATTCACTGTCTTTCCCGTCAGGCCGCAAAAGAAACAACGGAGAAGCCGAAACCTGACGCGGGCTGAAATATGCCTGTCATGAAGTGCGAGTTAACTCTGATGTGATGTGGTTGTTGTCAGAAAGATACTTATCGCCTTCGGGCTGGCCCGTCGCGTTTATGCCGACGGGCTTTTTTTTACAGGCATAATGTCTGCCAGACAGCCCCCGCACCTGACTTCCCCTGCCCTTTCCTGCCTCCGGCCTGTCCGATCCTGTAGTGTGTTTCTTCACGGTCAGAAGACGCCCTGGACCAGACTGAATAAACAGACATTACCGGCTCACCGGGCGGACTATTCTTATCATTTGCGTTAGTCGCCATTTCCGGACCGGCAGCATTCGCTGACAGTCGGGTACACCGAAGCCTGCCGTGGCTGACGATGACACGGCATTGTCTCTGCTTGCGCCAGGCGCCTGCCCCCGCTGTACAGCACCAGCATGTGAATCCCTCCCTGTGGGCGCATTACGCTTCCAGATTTGACTACATCAAGACTCCGTGCGGCATCGTCATCAATAGAGGTATGAGCACCTTGACTCCCGTGCTGGCCGGACATTATCCGTTTAAACACAAAGCGCGCCATCTTCCTTACACTGTGACTTCCCACTCCTGTCTGCACCCCACACGAACCCCAGTGAAATCCTCCCTGAAGCGCAACGAAACACGTCAGCGTCATAACGGTTGCGCCACGCTTATCGGCACCTCGGATACCGACAAGGCAGGATTAAACGAACGACGGCTTTAAGCGTCTGAGCGGACGCCGCTTAGTGCATCATGACGACTGATGTATCAGATGGCAGGTCAGATGTTTCGTGTGCGCTGTTTTGCTTTTTTGCCGCGCCAGTACTCTTCAAGGTAAGGCAGCAATTCAAGCACCACTATTCCTGTAAGCACAGCCACGATATAGTGGCCTGGCAACGGGTCTGTTCTGAGTTTAAGTTCAAATCGTGCAGATTCCTCACCGAAACCAAACAGCGCCAAAAACTGCGGCCAGTGACGGGAAACCACCAGCAGAAGCGCCACTAAAGGTAGCATTTCCAAAAAACTGTGCACATGCTGCTCAACCGGTGAGACCCGCCTTGCGGTCACAGCATAAGTCACATCCCACAGCGCTGTTGCCTCATGGCAGAAAAACAGCACTATCATAAACGCAATGACTAACGCGTTTACCTCTAAAAAGAGGGCCGCGAGTAAGGGCAGGCCCATCTCCAGAAACATCAGAATATGAATATAGGTTTCTTTCAGACCGGTGGTGGTTTCGATATCAGTGGCTCTGTGACAAAGCCAGTCCGCAAACCCAGCAATAAGCCAGACAGGCAAAACAAAGTAGAGCAGCAGCAACATCTGAGGATCGGAAGAAGGAAGCATTTTACTTTACCTGTAAAGCTTAAATGAAAAAGCATAGACGCAGAGCGAGGGTGAGCAAGGCAACCGGGACAGGATGAGCAGGACTGCGCGCCCCAAACAACTACATAAGCAGGTCAGAAACGTCCGCTTCTGCCACCGCACAAACATTCATGCGTCAGACAAGCGACACTATCCTCGCGAACCTTGTATTAGAAACAGTGCCAGAGCAGCAGACGTTACCCTGGCAGAGGGGAACGACCGCCTTTACAGGCAAACATGGCGGGCTTACAAACCGGTTACTGCACCGTCTTCCCTGAATTATTTACCCTCAGTTGCAACGCAGCTCCCTCGACAAACGCTGAAGATGTCACCGCGCGTTATAAAAGCGGGGGGATGAAGTGTAAGCCGTACTTCTACAGGTCCTTGCACATATACACGCTTAAAGGATCGCTGATATAGGGAGGGAAAGCCTCACAAAGTCTGTAGCCGCATCGACGATACAGCGCTATAGCGGGCTGTTGATGAATGCCGGTTTCAAGGCGTAGCTGATAACAGCTGTTCTCTGACGAGAATTTTTCAAGTGAGGCCAGAATTTGCTCGCCGAGTTGGCGCCCCCGATATTCTGGACGAATGTAAACCCGTTTAATTTCGCCTACGTTGCCGTCCTGAAGAAGTAAAGTGCCACAACCAGCGGGCAGCCCATTAGCATCACGCGCAATGACGCAGCGCAGTTTCTTATTACTGACGGTGGAAAGGTCCAGGCAATGATGACTTTCTGCAGGATAAAGCGCGCGTTGAAACGCATCAAGTTCACTTACCAGGCAGGCTAACGCAGCGTCATCTTTATTTATTTCTGACAGGTAGAACATGATAGTCCTTTTCATTTTCGTCTGATGAAATCATCACGATATTTCAGACCTGTTTATATTGTTTGCCTGACTCAGCACATGATTAATGACGCAGGCCATCACCTGTCGTGCTCCATGCCGGGTTCTGGCGCATTATTTCAACAACCGGTCTCACGTTTAAAAAACGCGCTTCCCCCTTTACTGGCGTACAACAAGAAAATCACCCTACCTCCCTTCAATCAACGATAAACAGCGTTGCGCCCTGCATTGTCGTCGAGCGATGCGCTTCGGCATTGTCCGCCACCTGATAGCTCACGCCAGGCGTCAGGACAAACACTCGTCCATCCTCCAGTTCCGTGGTCATTTCGCCTTTCAGGCACAGAAGAATGTGACCTTTTAAACACCAGTGATCGGCGACATAACCTGGAGAGTACTCAACCATTCTCACCCGGATAGCGCCAAACTTTGCCACACGCCAGAGCGCGAAGCCGCATTCACCTTTATGGCGTTCTTCCTCGATCTGTGACCAGTCGGTTGTGCCAAAAGGGATATTTTCCATCTTCATTTTTTTATGCCTTATTCGCGAGGGTGAGTGACGTCACCTGGGGTATTTAAAGCGGAGCAGGCAGATAACGGCCGGCTCAGTAAACGCGACGCTTCAGCTTCAGGCCATTAAACCATTTCCTACCCTCTGCGCTCGGGTATGTGAGCCGTGAATACGAGTGGACTCGATGACAAACCTGGCGATAGTTAAACGGATCAGCGGATGGCTTTATCACTTTTCGGCTTTCTGTTTAGCTTTCTTAAACGTGTTATCTTTTCCCTGAACACCCGTACGTATTGACACTGCGTCCACGTAACGGTTTAGCGCAGCAAATTGCGTTTAATCCAGCGCCTCAGGGTTGATCACGTGGCTTGTGTCACCCTGGAAAAAACGCACCACATTGTCAAACGCGGTGCTGAAATAAAGCATGTAACTGTCCTTTTCAACATAGCCGATGTGGGGCGTGCAAAGTACGTTGGGCATCAATAACACTGGATGCGCCGGATCGTAAAGGGGCTCTGCCTCAAAGACATCCAGCGCGGCAAATCCCGGACGGCCCTGCCGGAGCGCGCTCAGCAGGGCGCCCTCTGCCACCAGCTCTGCCCGGCTGGTGTTCACAAACAATGCATCGGGCTTCATCTGCACCAGGTCGCTCAGCGTGATGTTGCCCTCGGTGGCGGCCACCAGCCGCTGATGAACAGTTATCACATCGCTGGTCGCAAAAAACGCCTCACGGCTGGCTGGCACGATTAAGCCTTCTTGCTGCGCTTCCTGTCGGGCGCGATCGCTGCCCCAAATCTGCACCTGCATGCCAAACGCGCGGGCGTAAGCCGCAATGCGCTTGCCGATTTTGCCGTAGCCCAGAATCCCTAACGTCTGTTTGTGTACACCCTGCCCCAGTTCTGCCTGCCAGTGTCCGGCACGCATGGCGTTAACGGCCTGTACGAACTTCCTGCGGGCCGCCATGATTAACAGCCATGTCAGCTCTGCCGGCGCAACGGGCGAACCCACGCCTTCCACCACCGCCACGCCAGCCCGGGAACAGGCTGCAAGATCGATATTGCGGGCGATCTTGCCGGTCTGGCTGATCAGCTTCAGTTGGGGCGTGCGCTGTAAAAACGCCTCGTCAATGGTGGTGCGCTCGCGAATCAGGATCAGGGCCTGAGCACTTGCCAGCGCTTTAGCGGTGGCGGGATCGCAATGGATATCCCCAACGGCGGTACAGTGAAAGGCCGGATGGCGTTTCAGGCAGTCCAGTCCTGCCGTAGCCAGTTGATAATCGTCGGGAATACATACCGGTATCGTCATCGTTACGCGCGCCTCAAGAGTCGGATTCGCTTTTCACTGCCGCCTGTAAGCAGTCTTACATCATTAAAACATCAACAGGGTTTCGTCAATCGGCTTCGCCGCATTCTGTCCACGCTTTTGAGCAAGGCGGACCCTGCCAACGGGTTGCGAAAAAAAGAGTGAATAGAAATCGCAGGACGCACG
Source organism: Pantoea sp. PNA 03-3 (assembly GCF_003201175.1). Lineage (NCBI taxonomy): Bacteria > Pseudomonadati > Pseudomonadota > Gammaproteobacteria > Enterobacterales > Erwiniaceae > Pantoea > Pantoea sp. PNA 03-3. The sequence continues at coordinate 782,036 of NZ_QICO01000001.1, forward strand.
TTTACTCAGCAGAAATCTGAACGAGAGAACCCACGTCATGATTCATGCTCAACCCGTAAAACCCCGACAGCACGATGACCGGCTGACTCTGGCGCTGCACTGGATCACCGCCGCCAGCGTCCTCTTTTTATTCGCCAGCGCCCACATCTGGCAATGGCTGGAGCGCGGCACGCCGCTCAGGAAAGGCTTACAGTCAGTGCACATTTCCTGCGGTATTTTGCTGGCGCTGGTGATGGTGGTTCGTCCGGTCTGGCGGGTGATGAGTCAATGCTCGCCGCGTTATGCCCTGCCTGCGGCGTCGATATCCCGTCCGGCATCCATTCTGTCTCATTACGTGCACGGCGCGCGCTGTCTGTTGCTGTTCACGCAGGTTGTATTGGGTTTTCTGTTCCGCTGGACACAGCAGGAGCCGTTTCACTTTTTCGGCCTCTTTGAGCTGAGCGGGCGGGTCCATGTCGATCCCCTGTTTAAACATTCATTGAGGGAATGGCATAACACCATCGCCTGGACGCTGATCGTTCTGGCCGCGTTTCATGCCCTGGCCGCCCTGCTTCATCACTTTGTTTTCCGCGATAACGTGCTGCGTCGCATGCTGCCCGTTCGCCCCTTCCGTTAACTGGAGCTCTGCCATGAAAAACATTGCATCGATACTGCATAATACAGGCCGTAAACTATGGGTTCCGGCGCTGCTGCTGGTTATCCACACCGCACCCGCGCTGGCCGCAGGGGATGACAGCACCAACAGTACGATCCCGGACTGTCCGCATGGGCAGGTTTATGACAGCAAGCGTAAACAGTGCGTCCCCGATAAATCGGCGCGTCTGACTGACGAAGACAAAACCCGTTATGCGTATCATCTGGCGAAAAAAGGCGAGTACCAGGCCGCGCTGACGCTGCTGGACAAGCTGAAACAGCCTGACACCGCCGAGGCCTGGAATTACCGCGGCTATGCCACCCGAAAACTCGGGCGAACCGATGAAGGTATCGGGTATTATCAGCGTTCGCTGGCGCTCAATCCACGCTATGCCAAAGTACGTGAATATCTCGGCGAAGCGTGGCTGATTAAAGGTCGTCCCGACCTGGCGAAAGCACAGTTAAATACTCTCGCCCGCCTGTGCGGAACGGGCTGCGAGGAGTATCGTGATTTGCAGGCCGCCATTGCTGGCCATCCGGAATCCTGATACGCAATGCGAGGACAGTGATATTACGACCAGCGAAGTTCGTCAACAGCTTGCTGCCCATCTGACGCGCCTGTGGCGCTACGGCCTGGTGCTGTCCCGAAACCACGACGTTGCCGAAGAGCTGGTACAGTCGACCTGCGTTCGCGCGCTCGAAAAGAGCGCGCAGTATACGCCCGGCACGCGCATCGATCGCTGGCTGTTCACGATCCTTCACTCCATCTGGATTTCTGATCTGCGCGCCCGCCGCGTGCGGCTGGGACAGGGCTTTGTTGACAGTGACGAACTGCTGGCCCCGGACGCGCAGGAACGTGATGAAAAACGCCTGCATTTTCAGAAAATCATGCAGCGCGTCAGTGCGCTACCGGAAGCCCAGCGTAATACCGTGTTTCTGGTCTATGTAGAAGGCTTTACCTATCAGGAAGCCGCAGAGACGCTGGTCGTGCCTGTCGGCACCATCATGAGCAGGCTGGCCACCGCGCGTTCGGCGCTGGCCAGGTCGTTTGATGATCAGGATGCCGCAAAGGAGAAACGCTCATGAACACGTCGCAATTTACGCCTCCGTACAGCGACGAAGCCCTGGTCGCCTGGCTGGATGGCGAGATGGATCCGGCTGACGCGCGCAGGCTCGAAGCGCTGCTGGAGACGGATTCTGATCTGGCTGAGCGCATTGATGAACTGATGAAAAGCCAGCTCGACTTTGAGGCGGCCTTTGCGCCGCTACTGGACAAAGCCCCGGAAGCCAATATGCGGCGCCAGCTGGATGCGCTCTCAGCTCCCCCCGCGCCTGAACCCAAAATGACGTCCACTACGGGCGTCAGTCGTCGTTCACTGATCGCCGCCTCGCTGAGTTTTCTGCTGATCGGCTCGGGGCTGGGTTATCTGGCGCGCCCCGGCAAAACCGCGCTGAGTGAGAGTGAGAAGATTCGCGATCTTGAAGCGCAGTACATGTCGCTCTACAGCGCAGAAACCCTGCTGGATGCCGATAACTCCCCTGCCGCCTTGCAGCATGGCCTGGCCCGCACGGCACAGGATATTGGTCTGCATCTGAATACGCAGCAGCTCACGCTGCCCGACGCAGAGTTAAAAATGGTGCGCATGCTGCGCTATGACAGTACGTCAATTGCGCAGATTGCCTGGATCCATGCGGAATATGGCCCGATGGCGCTGTGCATTTCCCCCGATGCGCATCCGACTTCAACCGGGCTTGAGCGCGAACAGCGCCATGACATGCACCTGGTGTGGTGGCATCACCGCGGCTACCAGTTTGTTCTGATTGGCCGCAATCCGGCCGGGGAATTATCCGCCAGCGCCAGTGCCCTGAAAACCGCGCTTAACGCCTGACCACCACGCGGCATTTAGCCAGGCGCGTTCAGGGGACATGGCTGGCCTCTGCCTGAATATCGATAGTAATGGTTACCCTGTCATCCACCAGCGAGGTAAAGCGATCCATATGGTAGGCCGAGCGCGAGATCGTGGTCATCGCATGCAGCGAGATCCTGTCGCCAGTCTCTGCGGTGCGATCATGCTCTTCCATCGTCGCGTCAAGGATCACCGGTCGCTGGACGTCCTTCACCGCTAACGCACCAAAAAGCCGGTATTTACCGTTGCCGCGCGCCACGATGCGGGTGCTGGTGAAGACGATGTTGGGATAGCGCGGCGCATCAAAAAACATGCTGCTTTTCAGCTGATAGGTCAGCAGATTGTTTGAGGCGATTAGCGTGGAAACCGGAATGGTGACCCGGACATGATTATCCAGCTCATTCGCCGGGTTCAGCGTCACCTCGCCGGTCACACCCGTCAGTTTCGCATGCGACATCCCGCCAAAGGCACGCCATGACAGCCCTATTGCCGTGTCAGGCGTGGAAATCGTGTAGTAAAGCGGGGCCGCATGGGCGAACGGACTCAGCAGCACTCCAGCAACCAAAAAAGAAACAGCGCGCGTCATAGCAGGCTTCTCCAGTAAACAGACAACGCGTTAACGCGCCAGGTGACAACGTTATTCGATTGATACTTACAGTTATATAACATTCGTGAGGCCGGAGATCGCATTTGGATGGGGAAGCGGCACGGTTATGTGAGGTGGATGCAGGATAGTGCGGCGGTTTTTTGCGATGCGCGAGCGTCTTTCCGCTGTGAGCGGGTTGTTGGCGCGGTGTCCGGCGTGGAGGTTGCCCAACCTGTTATCTGAAGCGGATGCAGATCTTCATCGCTTGTGATAAGAAAGAAAATTAATCTGAGTTCAGGAGATGAGTTATGTACCTGGATGATATTCCGCTTAATTTTCGGCAGCATGAAACCTTTTATCTGATCGCCCCGGACATGAGTCGTACGGAAGAAATGCAGCAAAAACTGAATGCATTTAGTTCCCTTCATCATGAATTCCTGCTCTGGTCTCCCGGTTTTCACTCTCTGAATGCTGTTGAGAAAAGTATGGCGGAGGCGGCCGGGAATTTCCTGAATGACAACGTTGAATATAAGTTTTTAATCATTGATCGTCAGTCAGATGACCTCTCAGGCTGTATTAGCTTATTTATCAGGAATCGCGCGATTCCTTATTATGAAATCGGCTACTGGCTCGCCACTTATATGTGGGGTAAAGGCATTATGTCTGAAGCTTGTAAGCTAGTCACAAACATGGCCGCCGATTTTTTTCAGGCAAAACGAATCGAAATTCGTACGGCAGGACGTAACGTACGCAGTCAGTCTGTTGCGTTAAAGTGCGGTTTCAAACCCGAAGCCAGACTGGTTAACGAACGCCTCGATAGTCTGGGGCGGATTGATGATACGGTGATCTACCGGTATTAGCACGGCTTAAATATGACTGATAAATCAGAAAAAGAGCGGTTTTCCACCTGCTCATTTTCATCTCGTCAGCGATGCCATCACAGCTTCAGTGCGATGACACAAATGCAGAGTTTTGCTGCAAAGGCGGAAAGGCGAAATTACGTTGCATACGCTTTATCTCTTCTGCCGGTGGCAGGCCAAACAGCCGTTTGAACTCGCGATTAAACTGCGACGGGCTCTCGTAGCCAACGGCGTAGCTCGCGGCGGCGGCAGTGAGCTGCTGACGGACCATCAGCATTCGCGCCTGATGCAGGCGAACTGATTTTACATACTGCATCGGCGGCAGCTGGGTTATGGCTTTAAAGTGGTGATGAAAGGTCGGCACGCTCATACCGCTTTCCGCCGCCAGTTGCGTAAGCGTTAAAGGATCAGCATAAGTGGCATGGATACGCCGTAAGGCTTTGCCGATTTTGCCGAACTGACCTTGTAAGGCCAGCGCCGCCCGCATTGCGTTGCCCTGCGCGCCGGTTAATACACGATAATAAAGTTCGCGCATCCTCCCGGGCCCCAGGATGGCGGCTTCTGCGGGATTCTCCAGCACGTCAAGCACACGTAACACAGCCGTTTTTATCGTGTCATCCATCGGGCTCGATATCATGCTCTCAGGCGCGGCGGAAAGTTGCGGTGCACCATGCTGCTCAATCTGCAGCATCAGTTCCGCAGCAAGCTGAAAATCCAGATGAATATATATAGCCAGTAGCGGATGGTCTGCCGATGCGTCAGTTTCCATGGTAAAGGGCACGGGGACTGAGACGGCAAGATAGTGCTGTTCATCGTACAGATAGGTCTTTTGACCGAAATAACCGCGTTTACGGCCCTGGCAGACAATGACAAGGCCGGGATCATAGAGCACAGGGGTTCTGGCAAGCGGGCGGTTGGCGCGCAAAATTCTCACATCGGGCAGCGCGGTAAGGTTGTACCCTTCCTGAACGGCCAGTGTTTTTACCCGTGTAATCATGTCGGACATTATCGCACCCTCATAAAATCAGGCAATAAAAACAGAAGATATGGCCTGAAAATCCATCGGTGCAGAGAATATCATGCAGCTTTTACTGCATGGGAATAAATTATGACATCTGCAAAAACGATTTTTATCACCGGTGTGAGTAGTGGCTTTGGTCTTGCCCTGGCGAAGGAAGCCCTGCTTGCGGGCCATCGGGTTATTGGAACCGTGCGCAACCCTGACGCATTACAGGCATTTGAAGCGCTTGATGCGCAGCGGGCATTTGGTCGCCTGCTTGACGTGACAGACGTTGAGCGAATTGCTGAGACCGTTAAGGAGATCGTCGCTACCGTTGGTCCTGTTGATGTTCTGGTGAACAATGCGGGTTATGGTCATGAAGGCATTCTGGAAGAATCCTCGCTGGAAGAAATGCGCCGCCAGTTTGACGTAAATGTGTTTGGCGCAGTGGCGATGATAAAAGCCGTCCTGCCAGAGATGCGTCAGCGACGCTGCGGCCACATCATCAATATCACGTCAATGGGCGGTTTTATCACCCTGCCTGGTATCAGCTATTACTGCGGCAGCAAATTTGCGCTGGAAGGCATATCAGAAACCTTAGGTAAGGAACTGGCCCCATTTAATGTAAAAGTCACCGCGGTCGCACCCGGCTCGTTTCGCACCGACTGGGCCGGTCGCTCAATGTCACGTAGTGCCCGCACCCTCCCGGACTATGACGCGTTATTTGACCCCATTCGTCAGGCGCGCCAGGAAAAAAGCGGAAACCAGCCCGGCGATCCCGTAAAAGCAGCGCAGGCCATCCTGACGTTGATTGAAAGCCAGAGCCCACCCGCGCACTTGTTGTTAGGCAGTGATGCATTAACGTTGGTGCGGCAAAAGCTCGCCGATTTGCATCATGAAATCGAACAGTGGGAATCCCTGACACTTTCAACAGATGGCTAATTCGTTGCTGAAATACATCCCTGTGGTGGCTGTTGAAACGGTCAGCCATCACAGGTGAATGGTGCGTATGATAAAGGGGTTACCCGGGAGTGAAGGTAATTTCCATTATTCCCGGGCGTTGATATTGTTCTGTAGCTTTGTGCCAGAATCAGACCTGGAATCCAAAATGAGGCGCTGTTAAATACGAAAACGATTAGTTTTTCGAAGCTGCTCTTGTCTTCAGGTAATACTCACCTGCAAGGTAACCCATTACCGCAATGAAGGTTATTGCCCCGCCCAGTAATGTATTGCTGGGCGGTAATTCACTGAAGAAGATCCAGACCCATAAAGGCCCCAGCACAATATCAGTTTGCGCAATAAGGCTGGCTTCAGCGGGGTTAATATACCGACTACCTGCCATGAAAAGGAGATAACTCAGACTCTGCGTGGCCAGCGCAAAAGCACATAACCATACCATGTCATGTAAACCGGGAAGTGGAAGGCCCTGCGGCATCATTATAAAACAGAATGCACCGCAGAGTGCGCACGCCAGTGCCGTAACTGCCGGCAGATTCATATCCGTCCATGTCCCGGACATCACGATGCTGGCGGCAAAACCGGCCGTCATCATGAGTGCCAGTGCGTTACCCGCCATATCGCCCGTACCTGAGGCAGAGGTCGCCATAACAATGACCCCCACGAGACTCAGTGCCGCCGAGATAAGCGCGCGCTTTGTTATTTTTTTCTTCTGTATCAGCCAACCCAGCCCCATGGCAAAAAAGGGAATGGTGGCATAAACCGTCATCACACCAGCAACACTGGTGAGTTTCAATGCCGCTACGTAACAAAACATAGAAACCGCCATGACGGCAGCCGTGATCAGACCTTTTATACCCACATCATGACGAAATGCAAAACGGCGCAAATACCCACCCAACGCCAGCAGAAGAACCAGTGACAGAAAAGCAAACAGTGACCGCCATGCGACCATTGCCCACGTGTTCATATCGAGCATTCTCACGAAGAAACCTGCTGAACTCCACATGACGGCGGAAAGGCACACCATGCTTATCCCTAGGCTATGCCTGCTGGCGGTTTTAAACAGTGGCATCTCTTATCCTTGTTCGCTATAGTTTTAAAAAAAAGTAGAACGGTCTAATTATTATGGCAAAGAGTGATACGCGCAAACGTCTTTTAAATGCCGGTGTAAGGGTTTTCATGAGGGAAGGATATGAAGGTAGTGGTATTACCACTATTCTTGGTGAAGCAGGAATGCCTAAAGGATCATTTTATAATCTCTTCTCCAGCAAAGAAGAATTTGCCTGTGCCGCCCTTGACGTCTATATCAAGACGTTTGACGCACTCCGGGAAAATACACTGCTGAATACAGCGCTTGTTCCCCGCCAGCGTCTGATAAACTGGCTGAGCGGACACAGGGAATATATTGAGCGTGAACCCGAAGCAGGCGGCTGTCTGGCAGGAATTATAGGGCAGACGGGCGCTGTACACAGTGAAAAAATGCGTCAGAAGCTGCTGGCAATTTTTAGCGCCTGGGAGCGCGATCTGATTAACATCTTTACTGACGCTCAGCAGTCTCAGACATTATCGCCACGCATGTCTCCGGAAAGCGCGGCAATGCTGGTTATTCACAGTTATGAAGGCGTGATGATCCGTATTCGCATAGAGCGTCGCCTTTCTCCTTATGATTTTTTGATGCAAACGCTACCAGACCTTCTTTTTGCTGAACCTGACGCTGTTTAAAGCGTTACAGTCCGTCAAAACGGCTGACGGGACAGTATGGCTAACCGCATCGCCGGGCCTGATACAGGGCGGACTCTCACAAAAGGCACCTTGCGGTAAAAGTCGGTTTACGCCGCCAGGCACTTTGTACGGCATTGCAGAAATATTCCCGTTATGAGGTCTGCCTCTTTCTGCCCGAAAACGCCACCATCCAGACCGCAATGCCGATGAGGCAGGCGCCTGCAATAAATTTCTCTCCAATTTTCTCGTCAAGCGCAAGATAGCCCCACAAGCAGGCAAAGGGAGGGATAATAAATGTGACCGTAAGAGATTTCAGAGGCCCCGTATCTGCAATAAGCCTGAAATACAAAATGTACGCCAGCGCAGTACAGATTAAGCCCAGCGCGACTACGCTGCTCCATACCCAGGGCTGAAACCCGTTAACGGTAACTGCTGAAAACAGGTTCCAGCCAAAAAAGGGGAACAAAAAAACGGATGCCCCAGCCTGACTTCCAAGTGCGACCAGAAGCGGATCGAGCCCTCCCCGCTCGGTAATCCATCGTCTGGTAAGATAACCCGCAAGTCCGTAACAGGTTGTCGACACCAGACAGGCCAGCGCGCCTGCTATAAACATTCCGCCTAAACCAGAGAAAGCAGGACTGCTTATAAGCATTATTCCCGCCAGACCCGTTAATATTCCGATCAATTTTCTTACGGTGATGACTTCCCCAAAAAAGCAGTAGCCGATAAGTGCTCCCATCATCGGCGCTGTCACGTTAAACAGTGCGGAGTAGCCCGTCGGGAGCCATCTCGCCGCAATACAGTACATCAGAAAAGGAAGACCGGAATTGATGATGCCGAGCACCAGCTTTGCCCTCAGTTTCCCATTGAATGTCTGTAATTGCCTGTTGAACAGGACGATGGCGGCAAGACCCGTAAATCCTAATAGTACGCGTAAAAAAGCCACATTAATGGATCCAAAGGCGGGCACGGCTATTCTCATAAACAGAAAACTTGAACCCCACACCGCGGCCAGTAAAACAAGCCTGACAACATCATAAATCTTCATCTGGTTTTTCCTGACCGATCCCAAACGGCATGCTCATTTACAGAACACGTTCGGCAAGACAGGCGAAACATCCCCGTTTTGCGTAGTGGAAATGAATATAACTTACGGCAGGATCGTCGAAAAAATGATTCAGCCATTGTTCCGCTGCATTGCCCTGACAGATTTCAGCTTTTACCATGAGATGGTTTTCACTATAGGCTCTGAGGGAAAGAAGTCTGTGGATCATCACTTCCGGTATGTTATTGAGATATATGCCCTGCTCCGTACATCCCTCCCACAAATAGATGGCATGAGAGCCATGGTAAGGTGTATTTGCGGGCTGATAGGTATGGTTGATCAGAATCGCTGTTTCACCGGCAGGAATATCGCGCAGCGAGATTCTGTCGGGATACCCCGGGCAACTCTCGACCTTGACTCTTACAGCACCGTGGAAAGTTAAATAGTGTTCGTCCTGGCCAAAAAGATGGACGAACTGTCCCGCATCAAGCCCCGAAATTTTGTAGTTCATTTTCGCCTCCCGTGTTGGTCAGAATGACAGTACCTTTTTATTGACAGGAACTGCTCGCTGTTTTCGGACAGGGAAATACTGCATACAGGATTGAGAAAGGGTTACGTTAAAGCCGTGGTAAAAGGCGAAGGAATCAGAGGGAATGCTGGCATTCAAACGCATGTGTCTGCTACAAGCCACTCACAGGTCGGCCCGGTCAGCCGGTAGGTAACCTGACGCATCACAAGCGACATCATCAAGTGCAGGCAGCCGCCTTGCAGGCTCACAGTGATTGCGACTGCCCGCCAGGTCAAAAGCATGGTAATGCCCCCCGGAGTATGAAAACGCATTGTCGGTACGGTCAGCTGACATCCTGAATTTGTTTGAACACGCAAAAATCCTCCATGAACTGACAAAGGCGCAGTTGATGCGATGAGGCTTTGTGCTTTCGATAAGGTGAGTTCTTCTCTGTAAGGTGACTCACTATCCCCTTTGAATCGGGTAAAATTCAGATAAGTCCTGCCCTTTGTGCATTCACCTGTGTGGTCCGCACGGCGTCAGAAGCGAACGTTTAAAATGTATTTTGCTTCGTCGGGCAACAACCCCGTATCAGATCTGAAGCCTGTTCCCTCAGTTACTCCTTAAAAAAGAAAGGATTATGTCTCTATTGCAGAATCACCGTGACCTGCTTCCTGTAAATGAATACGCGGCTTCATTCACAAATTCTTCAGCTACTCTCGGCTAACTGCGCGCGTCCGCTATTCGCTCAAAGCGGACCTTAAGCCAACTATCCTAATTAACCTTATGATTCATCATCCCTCTTCAGACTGAAGTTCAGTTTAGTTACTCAGGCATTGCACAAGAGGATCTGGACGTAGCAGCACAATTTCTCACGGCAAATGCAGCACATCTTTCAGAAGTTGTGGCTTAAACCGTCATTGACGTATTCATCTAAATAAAACTTTTCCAACATAGAATGATGAATTCATCATACATCGTCTACTTTAAATGGACTTCTGAATGCGCCTGTTTCATTTCAGTGATAATCCCGACATCGCTGTCTTCAGACCTCGCCCCTTAAAGGTTCGTGTTGACAGACCGGCAGGTCAGGAATGGCTGAACGGTTCACTCATATGGGCTACCGCCGAAGCTTATGAGCTTTTGTATCTGTTTCCACGCGAATGCCCTCGCATTGTTTATTGGCCTGTCGCGGGAACCACACGCGAGGACAGAGAATTGTGGATGGGTAATATGATCAGCTCATCGGCTATAGCCTGCATAGAGCAGACGTGGCTTTCGCGGTTTAACCTCGGACAGATTTTCAGGTATGAACTGCCTACCGCAGGTTTTGAACCTACAGGTGAGGTCGGGATGTGGGTATGTCCTGAAGAAGTTGTACCTGTCGGCCTTAAATGCTTTTCAAGCCTTCCCACCGAACTTACGGACAGGAATATTGGTCTTCGCGTTATGGACAGGCTGACGCCCCTGAAAAGTATCTGGCAATCCACGCTGCACGCGAGCGGCATAAGACTCAGGAACGCCCAGGACTGGGGGAAGCCTGGGTGGACTCATTCAAAACCAGGCCGTCAGGTAATTGTGTGACGCTGCCTGTGCAGCCAGGCTTGTTTTTCTCATTATGGAGTTTATATGGACTATGTCTCTGAGATGCGCAGCATCATCGGCCATCGTATGCTTTTGCTTGCGGGTGCCAACGTCATCATTGTCCGGAATGATGGCAAACTTTTACTTCAGCAGCGCAAAGACTCTACCTGGGGATTGCCGGGCGGCTTACTTGAACCGGGAGAATCACTTGAACAGACTGCGTTAAGGGAAGTAAAAGAAGAGACCAATATTGATATTCATTGCCTTCACTTTCTGAAAGTTTTTTCAGGGCAGAATTATAGTTTCATTCTGCACAACCGGGACGAAATTAATGTCATTACCGCACTTTACTTCACTGACAGTTGGTCCGGGGAGTTAGTCAACGACCCCAGAGAAGGAGTTGCGCTTGAATTTTTCTCTGCAAGAAAGTTGCCTTCGCCGATGAACAACGAATATTTAACGTACATAAACTACTTTGTGAATCGCGGCAACTGACTTTAAAGACTGATTAAGTACTTAGTCAGATAAAGCTGGTACAGCAAAGCGTCAGGGAAGAGAGTTCAGCATTTGCCCTAAGCCCCGGATGGTTAGCGTTGGAAAAAAACGGGTAGACTGAAGGCTAAGCAAGAAGCAGGGAATATCCCGCTTCGTGCCAGAAGTGGACATCCAGCTCCCCTTAGTCTGGGTCAGATTCATCTGCCATAATGAAAATTCCAATCAAAAGCTTTTGCATTTGAAGATAGCCAGGGTAAGTCTTCCGGAAACAGTTTGGGTTTTGTCTGAGGTAACACCCTTCAGATTTAACGGTCATTGCTTACTGTTTTTTTGCTGGCCAGCTCTTCTGTTATTCAACCAATGGCGCTTCTGTAAGTACGGAAAAAGAGTTTTACATCTTCAGCGTAAAGCGCAGGTTCTTCCATCGCTGCAAAATGGCCTCCCCGCGGCATTTCAGTCCAGTGGCATAGGTTGTAATGTTTTTCTACCCAGCTTTTTGGTGGTGGCAATATATCGGATGGAAAACAGCATAGCCCTACAGGAACAGACGTAGTAGTCAAAGCTGGAAGTGTTCGCGCATTTTGTCTGTACATCGCCGCAGCCGTTTCTGTACTGTCGGTCAGCCAGTACAACGAAATATTGGTGAGGATGTCTTCAGGGCTAAAGTGACTGAACAGGTCCCCATCACCCCCGCTCCAGGCGACATACTTTTCCGTAATCCATGCAGCCAGACCTGCCGGTGAATCGTTAAGCGCGTATGCAAGCGTGCGGGGCCGCGTCGCCTGAAGTGCCATATATGCTGATTCTTCAGCAAACCATGCTGAGGCTCTGCTTCGATATAACTGCTCCTCCTTCGTCATGTATTCCGTATCTTTCAGCGATAACAGTTCCCGAAGGATCCCAACGTCAGTCAGATGAATTGCTCTGATGTGGGAAGGATAGAGAGAGGCCAGGTAGCGCGTAATACCGGAACCGATGTCGCCACCAGCAGCACAGAAGGACTGATAGCCAAGGACTTCAGTCATCAGTCTGAACCAGAGACGGGCAACTTCAGCATTGTTAAGGCTCTGGCCTGAATGAGTTTGTGAAAAAACAAACCCCGGTACGGAGGGAATGATAACGTCGAAGGTATCACTTTCCAGCCCGCCATATCGGGCAGGATCTGTCAGAAAGGGGATTAACTTTGTGTAGCGGGTAAATGAATCTGGCCAGCCATGTGTCATTATAAGCGGAATGGCCGACTTTCCCTTCCCACGAACATGAATAAAGTGGATACGGTGCCCCTCAATTTCTGCGCAAAAATGAGGGAGTTGGTTCAGGGAAGCTTCCTGTTCACGCCAGTTAAAACGGTCATGCCAGTACTCTATAAGCGGTTTTAAAAATTGCGAAGGTACACCTTTTCCCCAGCTATCATCATTGCTTGTACGTGGCCAGCGGGTCTCTGTAAGCCTTCGGTCGAGATCATCAAGCTGACTCTGAGGGATATCAATTACGAAACGTTCTGCTTTCATAAAGATTAGTCTCCTTAAGGTATGCACGCTGACCCTGAGAGTAAAATTTTAACTGCTAAAGATATTTGCCGATATCTTTCTGCCTGCTCCAGGAGCATAGCGGACGTTCAACTCAATTAGCTGACCTGTTCCCTGTAAATGAATACGCGGCTTCATTAGCAAACTCTCTACTGTCGGCTAATTTCGCGCGTCCGCTTTTCGCTCAAAGCGGACCTTCATCTCAGTCAGCCTGTCCGCTTTGTGTCAGAAGAAGACGTTGTCACGCCAGAAATTAATGGATGTGCACCGGACTTTCTGGAAAACGAAAGATTTTCATACTTTCTTTAGCGAAGTCTGGGCTGCGCTGTGTAGAAACAGGTTTGTAACCCAGTGGATTTCTGGTCGCTGCCGGATTGAAATAACCCGTATATGTCTTTGCGTGGCTCAGGCAGACGATCGACGCTGAACAACTTAAACCCCATACTTTCAGGACTGACTGTTTCCACTGTGGGCGCGGTTTCTTCCGTTTCGCTTGGCTTGATAAAGCGCGTTATCAGCCTGCTCTTTTAGTCTTTCTGCCTCACTGGCGTCTCCCCTGGCGGTTATCGTCCCGCACCCGGCGCTGACAGTTACGGTCCCGCCCTCTACAGCGGTTGCTTTATGCACCAGTCCGGCATCGGACACGGCCTGCACCGCCCGTTGCGCCACTTTCAGTGCATCAGCCTGACCGGTATTTGGCAGGATGACAGCAAACTCCTCTCCACCGTAACGGGCCACGATATCGTCACTGCGATGGATAACGCTCTTAAGGGCAACACCTACTTTTTTCAGACACTCATCGCCCGTCACGTGCCCGTACGTATCGTTGTAGCGCTTGAAGTAGTCAATATCCACCATAATCAGCGACAGCGGTTCACCTGACTCAGCCGAGCGTTTCAGATTTCTTTCCAGCAGCACATCAAACTGCCTGCGGTTAGCCAGTCCCGTCAGGCCATCCACCAGTGCCAGTGACTGGAGCGTATGGTTAATGCCGGTAAGTTCATCCCTGACCAGCGTCAGCTCCAGCTGGTTTTTTACGTTGACTCTGACCTGTCTCAGCATAAATAACCCCATCCCGGTGATGACAAACAGCAGCACGACATTGAGTGCTAAATCGATCAGGTTTTCAGATATCCATTCAGCCCGGGCTTCGTCCCGGTCATATCCTGCCGTTACAATCAGTGGATACCGCTCCAGCCGGGCATAACCAAATATCCGCTCCACACCGTCAAGCGCAGAGCGCCATGACGCACTGCCGCTGTCAGAATTTTTAAGCACGCTCCTGAACAACGGGCTTGAAGAAAGGCTGCGGTTAATATAGGAATCGGGTAAAGGACGAATGTAAAGCACGGACGTATCGGCAAGGATAAGCGCCAGCATATCCCGCTTGCCCAGGCTGTAGTAACTGTAGAACTGCCGAAAATAATCCACCTTCACAGTCGCCAGCGCAACTCCCGCAAAATTGCCGGCGGCATCATTCAGCCGGACCGATACCGGTATGACCAAATCGCCCGTTGAGCGGCTTCGGATTACGTGACTGATATGAATCCCTGTATCAGCATGTGTGCGGTGCCAGATAAAATAGTCCCGGTCAGCATTAGTTGCCTTTACCGGCACGAAGCTGCCTGACGTCGCGACCCAGTTACCTTGTTTGTCATAGATAAACAAACCGTGCAGTTGGGGAAGCTTTCCCTGCTGCTCGTGGATTTGCGCTTTAAATGCTGACGTGGAAGCATACTCCGGTCCGTTCAGCGTAAGTTGCCTCACTGCGTCGCTAAGAGTGATGTCCACCTGAAGAAACGCGTCTTCGGCCTGCCTGGCAAGTGAGACGGAAAGATTACGCGCGCCTTCCTCCCGCTCAGAAAGTTTGAGGCGCCAGTCATTCCAGAGAGACCACGCGTTAATACCGACAACCGACAGGGCCGTAACGAGTAAAAATACAGCCAGGCTACGGCCAAGCGATGTCCGCATCAGCGGGGAAGATACGTTATCGGGTAACTGATTCAAGAAGGCATGACTCCGGAAGGCATTAGAAACACTTAAGGATATAGCAGGTGGACGATTTTAAAAGCTTTCTGAGGTTTGACCAGACCTCCCTGAGCGGGCGAACATCTCAACTGCCTTTGCAAGGTTTTTATCATTTGAGTCTCCCCTGTATTGCCCGCCGGGCTGAAGAGAGTCCAGGCTGTTTGTCAAAAAGCCAGAAACGCAGATGACTCACGAAAAGGGATGCTTACCCGTGGACTGATTGCCAGCGGGGAAAGCCAGCGCGATGTGCTGACAGACACAGGGCATCGTTGGTTAGAACAACAGGGAACAGAAATCCCGGAACAATGGGAAGAGAATCATCGTATGTGCCTCGACTGGACCGAGCGTCAGTATCACCTTTCAGGTCCACTCGGTTCCGCTCTTCTGGGGGCTTTTATCTCATGGAGATGGCTGAGTCGTCTGGGTAAATTCAGAGCGCTGAAGATAACCCCCTCAGGCTGGGAAGCCTTCGGGCACCCTTTTGGTCCTCGTCAGCTACACGGTAACCCCACATCCTTTTTTAATTTAGTCATGTGAACCAGCCGCTTTATATTCCTGTGATCGTTACTGCCGTGTGAAGCTGACACCGGCCCCGGTGACGATTACTGTTAACGTGCCCTAAGCCTACTGCCTGCGCCTGCCGATTATTAATTTCACCCACTTAATATCACTTCAGTACAACGTCATGTCATCAAATAATTTTTTGATTCAGTAACAGAAATGAAGCAGGTTTAACGTGGCAAATCATTCATAGCGGGCCTGGGCCCGCCATAAAGGAAATTACCGGGTTAACAGAGGAGGTACAGACGGGACTTCCGGCGCCGTATCAATATCATGTTGGGTCATCCGGAAAGCGTCAGGATAATGTTCCCGCTCCGTTCTTCTGGCCGGCTCTGTGCTGCGCCATGTGTACAGGCAATGCTGACACTGCTGTACCGTCCATACACCCTCAACAGGCGATGTTGCCATCATTTCAATGTGCTCATCAGCACAACGTGGACAAATCATACTCTCTCCTTAACCGCGATTTGATAACAGGGCCGTTAACTTTTCAACCCAGAGTGATGTTTCTGGCAGGTCTTTTACCGGCTGACTGTAGTGGCCGCGTATATCGGGTGCGACCGGTGTCGTCGCATCGATCACAAGCTTATCTGTTATCCCTGCGGGACTAGAGCCGGGGTCCAGTTCCAGTACGGACATGTTTGGCAACTGAACGAGATCGCCTTGTGGATTGACCTTGGAAGACAGGGCCCACATCACCTGAGGCAGGTTAAAGGGATCGACATCTTCATCGACCATGATCACCATCTTGACGTAGCCCAGACCATGCGGCGTCGTCATCGCCCGTAGCCCTACCGCACGGGCAAACCCGCCATAACGTTTCTTAGTAGAAATAATGGCCAGTAAACCGTGCGTGTACATGGCATTTACAGCCTGCACCTCGGGGAAATCCGCTTTCAGCTGTTGATACAGAGGGACGCAGGTTGCCGGGCCTATCAGATAGTCAATTTCGGTCCAGGGCATGCCCAGATACAAGGATTCGAATATGGGCTTAGTGCGGTAGGAGACTTTATCAATCCGCACAACCGTCATCTTGCGACCGCCGGAATAGTGACCGGTAAATTCGCCAAACGGTCCTTCAATCTCACGTTTGCGGCCCTCAATCACGCCTTCAAGAATGACTTCCGATCCCCATGGCACATCAAAGCCTGTCAAAGGGGCCGTCGCGATGGGGTACGGGCTTTCGCGTAGTGCACCTGCCATTTCATATTCTGACTGATCGTATTTCAGCGGCGTGGCTCCCATCAGCGTGATAACGGGGTCATTGCCCAGCGAGATAGCCACGGGCAAATCTTCGCCACGTTCTTCTGCCTTGTGAAGATGAAGTGCAATATCGTGCATCGGCACGGGCTGCAGCCCGAGTTTGCGTTTACCTTTCACCTCCATCCGGTAAATGCCAACGTTTTGCTTCCCGAAATGTTCCGGGTCAAGTGGGTCACGTGAAACTACGCAGGCCTTATCAAGATAGAAACCGCCATCGCCATCGTTTAAGCGAAACAGTGGAAGGATGTCGAAGAGGTTGATCTCTTCACCCTCAACGGTATTTTCTGACCAGGGCGCATTGGCGCGCCTTTCAGGAGCCACAGGAAACGTTTCCCAGCGGCGAATGAATTCGTCTATCTGCTGTTTCACTGGTGTATTTAGTGGGAGGCCCAGCGAAATGGCATGGTTTTGCCAGGAACCGATGGTGTTCATCACGACATGAGCATGATGGTAACCCTTAATTTTTTTAAACGAGAGGGCCGGTGCGCCTTCACCCATTCGCCCTGTCGCATTTGCCGCGGCGGCGATATCCGGTTCGGGCAACACCTCTTCATCAATTTCAAGAAGCTGGCCCTGTTCGTCCAGCGCCTTCAGGAAACTACGTAGGTCATCAAACGCCATTATTCACTCTCCATACTCAGAAATTTTTAAAGACTAGTTGAGGCCTTTCCAGCGATTTGCCTTTGGCGAGGCAATTCCAAACTGGTCGAGAACACGGGCGACGACATGATCGATCACATCATCAATAGTTTTGGGGTGGTTATAAAAAGCAGGCATTGGCGGAACCATAGCGACGCCAAGACGGGAGAGGGCCAGCATATTTTCAAGATGAAGAGGACTGAGAGGCGTCTCTCTGGGAACCAGGACAAGTTTTCTGCCTTCTTTAATGATGACGTCAGCAGCCCGTCCAATGAGCCCTTCCGCGTATCCGATGCGAATGCCAGCTAACGTTTTCATACTGCAGGGAATAATCACCATCCCATCGGTGTGAAAAGAGCCTGACGAGAGGGTAGCGGCCTGGTCGGCAGGACCGTGCACGACATCAGCCATATTCATCACCTCACGCGATGAAAAAGGCGTTTCAAGTTCAATTGTGGTTTTAGCCCACTTGCTCAAGATCAGATGCGTTTCAACCTCGCTGATTTCCTGTAAAACCCTGAGCAGCGCAACCCCTAAAGGCGCGCCTGTGGCTCCCGTCATACCGATGACAATTCTCATCTGACTGCCTCATTAAAATAATGTTCGTGTACGAATGAAATTGACGGTACGCCAGGCACGCCCTGAAAGTCAATTGATTTCTATGGTTACTATTATCAGCGTTATCTTTTATGTCTGCAGACAAAGAGTGTTGAACGGAGGGAATAATGATTTAACATTAGCAGGACACAGCGGGTAAAAAATCAGGAATAAACCTTAATGCACAAAGACTTGAGCAACCTTTTCTTTCATCTGACGCGGAAACTTCTTCAGGAACATACCGCCTTATGGCAGGAAAAGATGCCCTTTCTGACAAAGCAACAGTTCGCTGTTCTGTCAGCCGTTCATGCTCAACCGGGAATCGAACAACTGGACTTGATGGAGGCGGCGTTGAGTTCAAAGGCTACGCTGGCAGAACTGCTTGTTCGGATGGAACGTAAGGGACTGATAAACCGTGCAGAGGGAAAAAAAGACAAACGTCGTAGATTTATTACGCTGACGGTTCAGGGCGAAGAGATGCTTAAAACTGCGGCACCGATAGCTGAACGCGTTGATTCCCATTTTCTGAACCGGTTAGAAAAAAATGAACAAAACGACATCATCAGCCTCCTGAAGATCATGTTAAAAAAACCTGTTTCCTGAAAGCATCCTTACCTTTTAGAAACAGGTTTAACCGCCGGGTCGCACCCGCAGCGGAATGACAAACCACCAGGATTATCTTCGCCGCCTGGAAATATTTACGGCGCGGTTAGCGGATTTTGCGGGTAAATTGCTGTTCCGTAATCGTGCTGCCCCATTGATCTCCTTCCCACTCTTTCGATAATTCAAACCCGAATGACTCGTATAAGCGCCTTGCCGCCGTTAGCTTATTAAAGGTCCATAGCTGCACCGCAGAGAACTTCTGCTCATCGCAAAACGCCATCGCCGTTGCCATCAGTTTTCGACCGAGGCCGCTGCCCCGGCAGTCATCGTCAAGAATGAACCAGCGCAGATGCGCCTCATTGTTCCCGAGATCTTCACCATCAATGGCCACAGAGCCAACGATACGATCGTTCATGACTGCCAGCCAGATCTGGTTGCCTTCATTACCGAGACGTCCCGTAAAATCGGCAAGGCCCGCTGCGACCTTTGCTTCGAAAAAGGCACCGAAATTGTGCTCTCTGGCATAGTAACGGCCATGCATCTCCGTAATGCGGCCTGCCATGCCCGGCTGGTAGCCAGTGACGATGCTCACATGGCTGTGTTCATCAAGCTCTGTGTTTTCACGACAGGCTTTAAGTGCGCGGGCGTAGGATGACAGCCCCAGTGAGACAGTGTGCTGTCGCGCAGGGTCAAGCTTTCTCAGCGCAGCGGCGACCCGCTCAGTGCCCGTCTGAACGGACCAGGCTTAACCGTGAATACCCACCAGTTGAGGAAGTAACTGCACGATCACATCCACAACGCCCCTGACGCTCGGGGGAATAAAACGGGCATCAGGAAAAATCGCATAAAGAAACCTGTCCGGGAGTCGCCATGTTGGCAGGACAGGAACCAGTAACCCCGACGCCAGCCCTTCCGTTGCCAGCGGATGCTGAATGCCCCCGATCCCGATACCTGCCTGAATAGCAGCGATGAGCCCTTCGCTGGTGTTGGCCCGAAAAACGGTGTTCACCTTTAATTCGATTGCCTCCTCTCCTGAAACTAACCGCAGAGGCCTGTCCAGCGCGAGACCGCTGAACCGGATATGAGGCAACTGCGTCAGCTCATCAACTGAATGAATTTGTTTAAATCCCGGCGCCGCATAAAGCCCGGATGTCACGCGGCCCAGCATGCGTACCGCATGTAAGTCTGGCGATTTGCCCGCCAGCCGCACCGCAACATCTACCCCTTCACTGACCAGGTCGGCAATACGATCATCAAGTGAAAGCTCAAGATGTAATCCGGCGTGCGATTTCTGGAGCGCCAGAAGATGGGGAAGAAAAAGACGCCCTAAGCCGCTGGGCAACTGCACGCGCACCGTGCCCTGCCACTGCTGATCCCCGGGATTGAGCGCCCTTTCTGCTTCCCGTATGGCATCCAGCAAAGGTTTGATGTCACGTCTGTACCTCTCTCCCTGCTCAGTGAGCATCATAACGCGCGTTGTCCGGCGAAATAACACCACACCCAGCTCTGCTTCCAGTGCGGCAATCTGCTGACTCACGGCAGACTGTTTCATGCCGATCAGGCGTGCAGCGGCGGAAAAGGAGCCTGCCTCAGCGACCCGCAGGAACGTCGCCATCGCGTTAAGCTTGTTGTTCATTTAATGATTTCACTTATAAGTGCCATCAGTTAAGGGGGATATGCGCAAAAAAATGAATATATCACACTCTCTCCCGTCACCTTATCTGGAGAAAATGCATGAATACGCTGCAAACGAAAAACGTCGCGCTGGTCGCGGGAGCCAGTGGCATTGTCGGGCGTCAGCTCGTTAACACGCTGCTGCAAAATGACTGGGAGGTGATTGGCCTGAGCCGTAACCCATCGCCGCATCTCCAAAACCTACCCGTTGTCACCGTAGATTTACGGGATGCCGGGCAGGCCGCACGTGCGCTGCAGCCGTTAACGCATGTCACGCATATTTTTTACAGTGCCTGGCTTAACGCGGCCACCTGGGCCGAAATGGTGGAACCCAACGTCACCATGCTGCGTAATCTGGTGTCCAACATTGATACCGTGGCATCGTTAAAAACGGTAAGCCTGATGCAGGGTTATAAAGTGTATGGCGCACATCTTGGTCCCTTTAAAACGCCTGCGCGTGAAAGCGATCCTGGCGTTGCTGGCGCTGAATTCAATGCGGCTCAACTAACGTGGCTCAGCGATTATCAACGTGGACGGTTATGGCGATGGAATGCTGTCAGGCCGGGCGTAGTAGGCAGTAACGTGCCCGGTAATACCATGAATCTTGCACTGAGCATCGCGCTGTATGCTTCACTTTGTCAGTCGCTGAATCTCCCGCTCCGTTTTCCTGGATCACCGCAGACCTGGGGCAGCATCGTTGATTTTACAGATGCAGGTTTACTCGCCGAAGCAACGCTCTGGGCAGCCACCTCACCCGCGGCCTCAAACCAGGCGTTCAACGTCAACAACGGCGATGTCTGGCGCTGGGCTGAACTCTGGCCGTTGATTGCGCGTTGGTTTGAGATTGAATGCGCACCGCCCGTGAGAATGTCGTTTGAGCGTATGTTCAAAGATTACCGCGCAGTCTGGCGTGAACTTGCGCTGAGCAAGCGTCTGGCAGAATCTGACATTCTGAAGCTGAACGACGGGCAGTTCGCAGACTTTGTTTTTAGCTGGGATTACGACATGTTCGGCGATGGCAGTAAGCTGCGCCGTGCAGGATTTCGGGGCATGCAGGCAACAGATGAGATGTTCTTCCGTCTGTTCAGACAGTTCAGAGCTGCCCGCATAATTCCTTAATCGCTGACCGCCGCGGGTTCCGGCCGGCGTAAACAAAAGTGGGCAGTCGGGACGCCCTTGCGCGGGAACAGATCCGTCGTATAAAAAATGCGGGCTTAGCAAACCGCTGATGATGCCTGTGCGTTGATTATGACGCACGGGCGTTATCCCCTCTTTGACGTTAATCGTCGTTTTATGTCCGTCGCGGCATAACGGAATTAAGTACTCATGAATAATTCACCGGAAGTCAACCATGTAGCCTGTATAACCGGTTATTGCGTCATTTCAGCCTTGAATAAACAGCCATCTTCTTCATGCTTATTAATCCACCTTAACTAAGGAGATATTATGCGTGATGAATACAAAAGCTGTATTGAGGCTTGTTATTTGTGTGCAGCCGCATGCGACCATTGTGCCGCCTCATGCCTTGAAGAAGAAAATGTCGATATGATGCGCACGTGCATAAAACTGGATATGCAATGTGCCAATATTTGTCGTCTTGCCGCGCAGTTTATGACGCTTAATAGCGAATTTGCGTCAGCGCTTTGTCAGCTCTGTGCGGAGGTCTGTCAGCGGTGCAGCGATGAATGTGGTCAGCACAAACATGACCATTGCCAGGACTGCGCCAGAGCCTGTCACCAGTGTGCTGAACACTGCAGGAAGATGGCCGCATGAGGACAGATTATCAGGCCCGCTTTGGCGGGTTTTTATAAAGGTAAAGGATCAGAGTGAATATTCAGCCTGAAGCTGATGTCACCTCGATCCAGTCGCGCCAACGCTATCCTGCATGACTCGCCGACTCAGTTTACCGGTTGCCAGGCCCTGTCTGATACGTTCTGCGCGGTGACAGGTTTAATGCGTGCATAAAATCATTTTAAAAGGACTGTCACAGGATACAGGAGTTGTAAGCTGTAGCGTTGAAATTCTGTCATTACCTGACTTTCTACAGCACATGTATTCTTTTATGAATCAAAATCCATTTGGAATAACCATTCAGAGCACAGCGGCAAACGAATAGATCAGCGTCTGCGCTTCGTTTATTGCAGCCTGTTATTTCAGGAGTAAGCGGTAACGTGATCATCCCACTCATGACTAAAATTAAGATTATTCCCGAGCGTCTATCCAGCTGCGCTAACTGACTGTTTACAGTTATTAAAAATTTCTGACTGTTATCTTTGACGGCGGTTTTTCATTCATTCAGTCTGCCGGTTCGCCTGCTTTATTCCCGTCTGACAGCTAATTTAAAAAACGTTGAGTAAATTACCCGGTCCGTTTATGCGCAACAGCGAGTCACCCTTTCAGCGCACGGGCCTGTTGGTCAGAAAGGCGAATACGATGGAAACATACTCCTCTGTCTGCGATGCGGAACAGCCGTCAGGCGTCGGCCGTGTTACCCCCTGCCCCCTGAACAGGCGGCCTGTCCAGCGACATTCTTATCGCCGAACCGCCAGACCTGGCGCGGAATTTTCCCGCACCGGGCATACGGCAAGCAGATGCTCTGTCTGGTTGCGGGGAAGCAGACATCGACAGGGTTTGCTGCGTCCTGTCACGGGCAAGGCCGATAGCCACACATCGATTTATGCGCAGCCAGTCAACGACCCGCATCCGCCTGGTGTGCGCAATGCCGTGCAGAAGCGGTTACGGCGCTTTGAGCCGCAGGTAACGATTCCGTCCGGGGCGTTTAATCCGGTGGTGTTAGTCATCGTTCATGCCGCAAAAACGGCGCAGATGGCAGGACGGGCTGATGAGCACATCATCAGGTTAATGAAAGACGAAACGTTACGGCGGGAGATAAAACCGGCCCGGCAAGACATGTGCGCGTCGGGCCAGGAGAGCCGACAATCGTCTGGAAACGGTGTCAGCCGTTACCGTGGTCAGCGAAGCTGATGCCTGAATCCGAAATCGTACTCTTGCTATCGCGCGCGCAGTTTGCGTTGACGATAGGCATGCACATTGTGCTGGCGGCGTTTACCCTGGGGCTTGGCCTGATCATTGTTTTGCTGGAAGGAGCCTGGTTACGCTACCGCCGTTCACACCACTGGCAGGCGCTTCAGTTCTGGATGCGAGTCTTTTCGCTCACGGTTGCAGTAGGTGCCGTCTCGGGTGTGGTCATGGAATTCCAGTTTGGTACCAACTGGAGCCCCTTTGCTCATAAAGTGGGTGGCGTCATGGGCCCCCTGATGTTTTATGAAATCCTGGTGGCGTTTTTCCTGGAGTCAGGCCTGACCGGGGTGATGTTATTTGGTATGGGTAAAATAAACCCAAAACTGCACTTCATTGTAACCTGCCTGGTGGCGTTAGGGGCTTTCCTCAGCGCATTCTGGATCCTTGCCGCCAACTCCTGGATGCAAACGCCTGTTGGCTATCTCCGCGATGAGCATGGTATTTTCCATGCCAGGAGCTGGATAAGCATCGTCTTCTCTCCCTCGTTTCCACTGCGGTTTACGCATATGGTGCTGGCTTCTCTTATTGCGAGTTTTTGCGTGACTGCCGGGGCCAGTGCATGGCGGTTACTTAAGCAGCCCGCCGACCGTGCCGCGAAATGTGTGATGTCCTGGTCCCTCTGGCTGCTGCTGATTGCTATGCCGCTGCAAATCGTAACGGGCGATCTACAGGGCGAAAAAACCCGTGACTACCAGCCTGCCAAACTGGCTGCAATTGAAGGCAGCTGGCGCAGGCCGCCTCAGGGTGAGGGGGAGCCTTTACGCCTTTTCGCCCTGCCCGATCAAAAAGCGCAGGTTAACCACGCAGAAGTGGCGATCCCGACAGTGGCCTCACTTTATTTGCGCCATAACCTCACCGGGCACATTAAAAGCCTGAGCGAATTCCAGCCTGATCAACAGCCGCCGGTCTGGCCGGTCTTTTTTGCCTTCCGCGTAATGGTAGGTATGGGGCTCATTATTTTTGTGACCAGCCTGGCCGCGCTCTGGCTGCGTTACCGGCGCGCGCTGTGGCCGCGCCGGTTGATGAAGTGGGTTGTGGGCCTGACGCCCGCTGGCTTTATTGCCCTGCTCGCAGGCTGGATCGTGACTGAGGTGGGCCGTCAGCCCTGGACGATCTACGGGTTATTACGTACCGACCAAAGTATTGCTCCCCTTTCCTTATCGACCGTCATCTTCTCTTTCACCGGCATCATCGGGGTGTATTCTCTGGTCTTTGGCCTGGGAATCTATTATTTCGTACGCCTCGTTAATTCGTTCGACAGTCATGCGCTCAGCGACGAAATCAGCACGGAGGCCTCTTCATGAGTCTCGATGATCTGTCCGCCGCCACGGTAGCCTTTTCGTTACTCATCTACCTCTTGCTGGACGGAACCGATCTGGGCGTCGGTTCCGTTATTCTTTTTTTTGATAATGAGCAGGATCGCCGCCGCCTGGTCCAGTCCATCCTGCCTGTGTGGGATGCTAATGAAACCTGGCTTGTCCTGACCGCGGGTGCGCTTTTAGCATTATTTCCCGCGGCCTACAGCCGGATCTTTAATGCTATCTATATTCCGCTGTTTCTGATGTTTTTCTCCCTCTTTGGCCGTGCGCTGGCGCTGGAATACCGCGGTCAGGCTTCATCTCGCGTTAAGCGCTGGCTTGATTTCGTCCTTTTTATCGCGTCGTTTGCGGCCGGTTTTTTGCAGGGCTACATGGCCGGCTTACTGGTGAGCGGTTTACCGGGTCAAACCGAATCTAGCTGGCTGTCGGCATATGCATTAATCAGTGGCCTGGGCATGGTATGGATTAACAGCCTGCTGGCCTGTTGCTGGATACGCTGGCGCGTGGGCGATCAGGCAAACACACGTGCGAGGCAACTGAGTGGGTGGTTACTGGGGCTGACTTTCCTGTTTTTCATTTTTAACATAGCGTATTTACCTGCCCCCTGGCAGAAAGCCCTCTCAACGCTTCCCGGAAAAATAAGCCTCGCGCTTGTCGCACTCTGTTGGGCAGGGCTGATCGTGAAGTTGAAAAGTAACGCCGCTTTATCGCCGTTAATTTTTGCGCTGCTGATGGTGACGTTCACGTTTATCACCCTGATGACCGGCATGTATCCATGGCTGATTCCTGGTACGTTAACGCTGCATGACGCCTCGTCAGGTGCCTCTGGTCAGTATTTCTTGTTGGCAGGCATCGCCATCATTATGCCCCTGACACTGGCCTACAATAGCTGGGCTTTCTGGGTTTTTCGGGGACGGGTCAAATGATCCCACGGATAACCTGACAGACACGATCTGGCGCACGAACTGAACGCTGCGGCAGCCTTAACACATTCGCTGCGTTGCGCGATGAGGTTAACCCGTGCACTATCGATTTCATCGATTCGCTTTCTTGCCGTTTCCATTACCGAAAAACGCCCATCTATCCCGTCTTACCTGTTTATAAGTACGCGGCATGACATAACCCTCCGGTTAAATACAGTATTCCAGCCAGACGCGTGTAGCTATCAGCATCGTAATGACCCCGGAAGTGTCGGTTCTCCCTTTATGCCCGACGCAGGCGCTCCTTCGCGATGTTCTGCCTTAAACCTGCAGCTGACAGGGTTATCACGTGTACTGATTGACCCGTACACATTGCGCGGTAACAACGCGCTAAAAACGCGTCTTTGACGTTAAGACCGGCTATTTGTGATTAACATCTTATTTACACAATTAACATCCTCTTTTTGCTGGCTTGCCGCTGGGCGATGACTCTATAGTCAATTTATTCTGTAAAACACAGTTTTACTCTGTAAACCTCGCATTGCGTGCAGACTGGCTCTCGGGCCCTGTCAGCAACGTCAGATTGGGTTCGGAAAGCATAAGGGGAAGCGATGGAGACAGTTAACGCACCGCATTTGCCTGTCAGAGAAAACTGGCTGGCACGGCATCACGAAAACGCGTTGATGCCCGATCTAACGATAGTGGATGCTCATCACCACTTATGGGATCGCCAGTCAGGACGTTATCTGGTTCCTGAGTTCAGCCACGATATTGAGCAGTCCGGACACCGGGTTCTGTCGACGGTTTATGTGCAGTGCCGTTCCATGCTGCGCTGTAACGGACCTGAAGCTTTCAGGCCCGTGGGTGAGGTTGAGTTCGCGAGCGGCGCTGCCGCTATGTTTGACAGTGGCCATTATGGTAAGGCAGCAGGCTGCGAAGCGATTGTAGGTGGTGCCAGTCTGCTGGCAGGAGATGACCTGCAACCCGTCATTGAACTCATGATGGCGCGCTCAGGGGGACGTTTACGAGGAATGCGTAATCCGCTTGCCTGGCACAGTGATCCCCGCGTCGTATCAAGCCCTGTCACACCGCCTGCTGGCCTTGCCACCACTACCGCATTTCGCAAAGGCGCAGCCTGCCTTGTCCGGAACGGACTCTCGCTGGATGTCTGGGTTTATCACACCCAGCTTGATGACATTATTGCGCTGGCAGATGCGCAACCCGATCTTCATATCATTGTGGACCACTGCGGCGGGCCGATCGGCACGGGGCCTTATGCTGGCAAAAGGGATACCACCTTTCAGACGTGGCAAAACGCCATTACCGCTCTGGCTGAACGACCAAACGTCAGCATGAAGATCAGCGGCTTTGGCATGACTGTCATGGGCTTTCCCTTCGCACAAAACGCCACACCACCGGACTCGCTGACGCTCTCTCTCGCCTGGCGGCCACTGTTTGAAACGCTGGTCGAAACGTTCGGCGTCACACGCTGTATGTTTGCCAGCAATTTCCCGGTCGACAAAGGCATGTTCAGCTATGGCGTGTTCTGGAACGCCTGCAAACGGCTGGCTGAACACATGTCTGCCGACGAAAAAGCACACCTTTTCTGGCGCACCGCAGCGTTGAGCTATCGCTTATCTTCCCTGGAGAATGCTGATGAATATCAAATCAAGACCGCATGAGGCTCATCCACTGGAACAGAATGAAGCCAACCTGACGCTCTCTCAAACATCGGCAGAAAAACGAACGCTCGCGCTGGGTGGGCTCGGGTGGGCTTTTGAAAGCTATGACTCATTTTTGCTCTCGCTTTTATTGCCTGTGCTTGGCGTGGTATTTGCTGTCAGCAAAACTGAACTGGGTCTGTTTATCAGCACCACGGCTGGCGGACAGATCATTGGCGGCATTCTGTTCGGGATGGTCGCCGACAAAATCGGACGAGTCAGAACCGCTTTCATTTGTATTACGATCTATTCGCTTTTCTCAGGACTGCTGGCCTTTTCCCATCATCAACAAACTTTTGCTTTGCTGCGATTTTGCGGGGCACTGGGAATGGGTGGGATGTGGACCTCAGGGGCAGCGCTCATCGCCGAAACGTGGCGCCCTGAACGCCGTGCCCGGGGTGGTGCACTGATGCAAATGGGTTTGCCGGTGGGGGCCATTTTAGCGATTGGGCTGACGGCACTGGTCACGGCGATGACAGGCAAACTGGAAAACGGCGGATGGCGATACCTTTTCATGATTGGCGCCTTGCCGGTTTTTATCATGATGGTCATTGCCTATATCACGCCTGAATCGCCAGTGTGGCTGGCACGCCAGCGGGAACGGGCTCACAGACCGACCCAGACGGCGCGGTCGGGCAAAACGAATCTGAAAGGACTGTTGCTGGCCTTTACCTTTATTTTTTTCATTCAGTACCTGTTCTGGGGTGTTTTTACCTGGACGCCCACCTATCTACGTGAAGTGAAGCACCTTGATTTCCTGCACAGCCTGAAATTTGTGCTGGCCTTGCAAACAGGTGCGATTGCCGGCTTCCTTGTGTTTTCACTCCTGGCAGATAAATGGGGGCGCAGGCCCATGTTTTTGCTCTACCTGTTTATCGGCGCTGTGGCAGTCGGCCTGTATCTGGCGACAAGCCAGCCACTGGTTCTGATGGCAGCCATCTTTATGGCGGGGTTTGGTGTAAACGGTATTTTTGCCGGCTCCGGGCCCTTCCTTGCTGAGATTATTGGCGACACACAGTCACGCGGCTTTTTAATGGGCCTGGCTTATAACGGTGGTCGCTTAGGTGGGTTTATTGCACCGCTACTTATTGGCTATGTTGCCAGCATAGGGGGATTTACCGCAGGGCTGGCGACCACGGTTCTGGCCTTTATCGCCGCAATGGTTGTGGTGTGGATGGCACCCGAAACGAAAGGCATTAAGCTGCAATAGCCCTTTTCTTTAAGCCTGATAAGGCACGACTGTTTTGGTCGTGCTTTTTTTAGTATGTAATGGGCTCTCCTCGCTCTTTAAAGACTTTTTTAAACAACTGAGAAAGAGCCACAATCGACACATCGGGACAATCAAGAGAGAAACGGGCGGGCCTTTCTGAATGACAAAGCCGCCCCTGCAAATCTGCCAGACAGCCTGAAGTTCTGGTAATAATGCAGATTGATGCGCGAAAATGTCCCCTGGCGACCACGATGCTGAATTAACGAAAGGGAATAAACATGGAAGTAAAGGTAGCATTATGTCCACCTGAGGAATGGGAATCCATGGTAACCATTTTTACTGAAATGGAAGAACATTATTATGGCAAGGGAACAATTCATGAATCACTGATGAAGGATTATCTCCGTAATTTTTTGTCTAACCCGCTTTCCGGAACCATGGTAATCAAGGCTCACAGCGACAATAGCATTACTGGACTGGCCTGTTGCAGCCTGCTTTTCCCTTCTCCCCGATACAGCAGTCAGTTGCACATCAAAGAGCTCTATGTTTCCAGGGACGCTCGAAGTAAAGGTATCGGTAAATCGATGATGCGCTTTATAGCCATGCTTGCGCTTAAACACGAATGCCATAGCCTCAGCTGGAACGCTGAGAAATCTAATTCTGACGCTAACCGTTTTTATCATTCTCTGGGCGGCAGAATAAATGACAAGATCGTAAATTACTATCTGCATGGGGCGAGCCTGAGCCAGCTGGCACTAAGCGATACAGCATAACCAGAGCGCTCCCTTAGTTGATACACTTGCCATCAGTTGATCAACGCTCACTGTCACCTGAAAGAGCAACTGCGAACGTCACATTTTCGCGCATAGCAGTCGATGAAGGATGCAGATGTCCGCGCTGTACCAAAAGCAGACTAAAACAACCTCACGCCCTCGCTCATTAACATGCTGCAAACGACTGGCGTCCCAGGTCTTCATCGCGAAGGTTACCGCGGCATTCAGTTCCTCGCCTGTTGCACCATCACGCGCTTCGGTTGACAGACCTGTTTCAACGCTGTGCAGATACCTGGCCAGTGCCTGTGCATTCGTGTCTGCAGCCAGTTCGCCCGAGCCTGTTGCTCTGAGAACGCATTTCAGGCACCCTTCGCGGATACGGCTGCGGCGTGCTTCAAGAAGCTTACGGATATGCTCATGCCCGGGCGAACAGGTATTGACGGATAACGCGATAAGCCAACCGCTTGGGTGCCCCTGCTCTGTCTGCATAGTTGCCGAACGGCGCAACGCCAGTTCAATGGCTTCGCGCGGAGCGAGGTTGTCGTCCCACAGACAGTCGTTCATCTGACCAGAGGCAATAAAACCGTTTAACAGCGCTGTTTTTTACGCTTTTTCCGGCTACCTTTCAGGTGCAGGAGCCGTCTTATGCACCGTTACGATGCCTGGCCTTGCAGCAAAGGCATGCCGCAAGTTATCGCTTTTTACCCTTAGTTTGATTCACCGGTATTGAGAGGCCTTATGTTTGACTGGGAAGATCTGCGCTATTTTTCAACCTTTGCCCAGACTGGCTCACTTGCCTCTGCGGCAAAAAAACTGGGCGTCGATCATGCAACCATTGCCCGAAGGATAGCCTCACTTGAAGCGTCGGTTAATCTCAGGCTGGTTGACCGTCGGCCGCGGGCCTATGTTCTGACGGAAGACGGGCATCAGATAGCACGTTACGGAGAACAGATGAATGCGGCAGCCTACTCACTGGAACGTTACTCCAGTGCTGAACAGGATGTTGCAGAAGGTGACGTAGTGGTTGCTGCTCCTCCGGCTTTCATTGGTGCTTTTATAGCCCCTTACGTTGGAAGTCTCCGTCAGGATCACCCGGGTCTTCGCCTGAGTCTCCTGGTGACCAAAGAACGTCTTTCACTTACCCGTCGTGAGGCAGACATAACCATCAGTATGGTCCGCCCCGTTGAGTCTGCCGTTCGTACGCAGCGCGTTGGCCAGGTTAAGTTCAGGCTTTACGGCAGTGCAGAATATCTCGCCACACCGGGAGAACGGAGCGTCATCGCTTACGATGAGGACGTGACAGAGACGCCACAGCAGGCCTGGCTTAAAGCGCAGTGCGCGGGGCTGAAAGTTGTGTTCTTCAGTAATGATTTACGTATACAGGCTATTACGGCGGCTGGCCATGCCGGTATAGCGCTGTTACCCGAATACCTGGCGAAGGAATATCACCTTGTGCCGACAAATCCCGATGGCCAGGTTCTCATTCAGGACATCTGGTTGAGCGTTCATGAAGATGTCCGGTATGCGAGACGCATCAGTACTGTCCTGGACTTCCTTAAAGGCTGCCTTGAGCCTGCCTGTAGCTTGTGAATTTTTGCATACTGAGCAGGTGATAATCTGGAATATCACACAGCGTTGCAGCCTCCTATACTCTCCCTGACTCTGAAGACGGGTAATAAACCCGGTGTTTATTACCCGACCCGTTCAGGTTCTCTCGTCATTTCCGGTAACCCAGTAAAGGTAATCTTCTATGAACAGTAATATGAGTGGAAAAGTCATTGTTATCACCGGTGCCAGCAGCGGTATTGGTGAAGCCACTGCCCGGCTTTTAAGCGCCGCGGGCGCGAGTGTCGTGCTGGGTGCCCGTCGTCTTGAAAAGCTGACTGCTCTGGCGGATGAACTGACTCGGGCGGGCGGAAAAGCAGAAGTCATGCAGATGGACGTGTCAAACCGTCAGGATGCCGAAAAACTGATTAAGACAGCTGTAAACACGTTCGGCAGGATTGATGTGCTGATTAACAACGCGGGTATTATGCCTAATTCACGACTGGACCAGTTGCGGGTAGAGGACTGGGAAAAGGCTATTGATATCAATCTTAAAGGCACGCTGTATGGCATTGCTGCAGCCCTGCCCTTTATGAAAGACCAGAAAAGCGGCCATATCATTAACGTGTCTTCTGTAGCTGGCCTGCGTGTTCGCCCTACCACGGCTGTTTATTCAGCGACTAAATTTGCGGTACGGGCTATATCAGAGGGCCTGCGTATGGAAATGACGCCATACAATATTCGCAGCACGATTATTTCGCCCGGACCGGTTGATACGGATTTACCGGGAAGCGTGACAGATGCTGCCGTAGCAGAGCAGGTCAGAAAGATACACGAAACGGCTATCCCGGCAGAAAAACTGGCTGAAACCATCGCGTTTGCAATCAGCCAGCCAGAAGCCATCGACATCAACGAAATCGTTATACGTCCCACCGCAATAGACTTTTGACCATTGCCCTGAGACAAGCTGGAATGTCGGCAGGGGCACAAGAAACATGCCATCTTCTCCATTGCTTCCCTGACGGAAGCCGTGGGCCCATGAAAGATGCGCACCCTTCACCGTAAAGGTAGAAGCCCCGCGAATGCTGCGGGGCGCTTTTGCGTCCGGTCTCACCCGTATTGCGCCTGCTGGTCGTGCCGCCTCTCTCTCCTCGTACCGGATGAGGCTTCTCACTCACGACAGGCTTCCGACACGGCGTAGCTGTCCTCAAACATACGGAAACGCGTAATGAGCCCCTGTTCGATGTACATATCGAGTACAAATTCGGTCTCAATTAACTTACCGGTTTTTTTAACGCGCGTGGCAAGCTCGCCCGTGGCGACGACGTGGTTGCCGTTGATAAGAATGTCGTTGATGTCGAACTTTTCTGACGTCGTCTGCTCCCGGATTTGCACATAGAATTCGGCCACACCTGTTCTGCCTTTTTTACGCCCAATCCAGGGAACCACTTGTGTATTACCGGCGATAAGCCAGTCCACCTTTTCACTGACCAGTTCAGCGATCTCGCTCACCGCCTCTGAGGTGGCGATACGATGAAAGAAGGTTTCGACTACAGCCTGAGGTGTTGGCGTCGTCATAAAGTGTCACTCCCGTTAACTGAAGCCCAGGCCCTCAAGATTAATTTAGTGTTCCGGCAAGCGGCTTATCTGCAGATGCGGTTATATGGTGCAGGTCAAAACTCGGGTCACTGACGTGATCGTGTTTCGAAGAGCATGTTGCATAACGCGGGCGGTTTCCCCTTTACCTCGTCACTTGAGATAATGTCGCGATCATTAACGCGGTTTTATTCAGGCAAAATGAAGACGAACCGCTTTCCAGACCTGTTCGCTTTGTTCTGAAAAAACATTTAGTCATGCCGGGCGAGTTATTCTGGATAATCCCTCCACAGGGTAACGCCGCATAATCGCTTTTACCGCTCTCTCTGAGATGAAATGCAGCTTATTGTAATAGTGAGCTGACTGACTTAACAGCAATGTAATGCCAGCGTATTCCGTCACAGAGAAAGGGGATTGCGTCAGCCATATAGTCACTAACAGTGATTATACGAGAAGCTCTTTAATAGCGGCAGGTTAACGCCCTCTGAAAATCTTATCCCGCGCTTAGTACACCATTCTATTTTCTCTAGCGAAAAATATAATTCTGTTCCTTTCGGGTTATTTATTCTCCTTTTCCACAAAATCACCATTTACAAATAAGCTATTAATAATAAAGGCAAAAAACACCTGGCAATGTTTTATTTATGGACGCAAACTGTTAAAAGTGAAAACCGGTGAAACAGCTCTTTACATTTCTCGCCTGGCCAGTGCCGAATATAAAAGCATTTATTCAACCTGTTTCTCCAGCCGTTTTTGAAATACGCTTCAGTCACTCGCGCTTTGAACAGGTTGCCATATACTTCAGACATATTCTCATTCGGAATATAACGACTCATTTCAATTTATGGCAGCACAAACGGTTCTGTAAAGGCGTCTGTGCAAGGAGACAGTATTATGGATCAAACCGCATTTTTGATCGGGTTTTCGGTCATGGCAATTGCGTCATTGGTAATTTATGCCACAGGCAAAAAAACCTTTCCCTTTCGACATCACACGTTAATGCATGCCTCAGTGCCTTTTATTGCCGCCACCGCTTATCTGGCCATGGCCTTTGGTTTCGGAAATCTGGCCACAGAGAGTGGCAGCATCGTTTATCTCGCCCGCTATGCTGACTGGTCTGTCACCACGCCTGTTTTACTGGCAGGGCTTGTTATGGTTGCCTTTCATGAGCAGAGTAAACCGGGTGAAATGGGCGGCTTTTTAACAGCCATCATCATTCTGGATGTGATGATGATTATCACCGGTCTGGTCTCTTCGCTGGCGGAAACGTTCGCCGCTAAATGGGTCTGGTATCTCTGGTCATGTGCTGCGTTTCTTGGCGTGGTTTACCTTCTTTGGGGACCGTTACGCACGATTGCCGCTGAGCGCGGCAGGGCGATGGCAGAGGCTTACAACAAAAACGTCGCATTGCTGACGGTGGTCTGGTTCATCTACCCCATCGTTTTCCTTGTCGGTCCGGAAGGATTAAAAGTCATCACCGATCCTGCGTCCGTATGGGCATTCCTGGTTCTTGATATCATCGCCAAGGTGTTTTACGCCTTTTACGCGGCGTCCAGTCTTGAAAAAGCGCTGCGCCATACCACCTTTGATGGTGCTGTGCGGGTATGACTCTGCGGCAGACTGCCGGCTGGACAGGACTTTGGGGGGCAGCGCTGGCTGCCTCTTTCAGTCCGATGCCCGTGCAGTTGATTTTTGCCATTGTCGCAATAGGTGTTATTGGCATGGCTCACGGTGCCAGCGATCTGGCAGTAGTAAAACGCGGACGTAAGGTGCCCTTTCTGGCTGCTTATGGGGTGATCATTCTGCTTTGCCTGTTCTGGTGGCACTGGTCACCGGCACTGGCATTACCCGGTTTCTTGCTGGCATCTGCGCTGCATTTTGCCCTTGAGGATGCCCCAAAGGGAGCGATAACCGAACGTCTGGCCAGAGGCGTCAGCATGATAGCGACGCCGGCCCTCTTTCACCCGCGAGAATACAACATCATTCTTCACCAGGCAGGGCTGGCACCCACTCTGCCCGGCTCCGTGACGTTATGCATGGCGATTGCCGGCGCACTTTGTGCCATTAGCCTGCTCATTACTGGCGTGAGTCGTCACGATGTGCGGCTCATGACCGGGACGCTGGCGCTGCTGCTCCTTCCGCCTTTTGTCGGCTTTTCTATGGGATTTTTGATTCTGCATGCCCTGCCACAAACCCGGTTACGCCGTCTTCAGCTGGGCTATGCGCATTACACAGGCTACCTTTATGCGACCTGGCCGGTGTTTGCAGGAGCGATCCTGCTGGCGGCAGTGACAACCTGTATGATGTATCCGTCCAGTGACGCAGACATTAAATCGCTGTTTGCTGCGCTCGCTTCACTCGCTATTCCCCATATGCTGGTTACGCCCTACTTCGAGCCAGGTAGCCGTGAATAGGTGAACTTAATGTGCGCAGTCCCCGCCGGAAACACGCAGAAGCGTCCCTCCTCTTGCAGGATGCCCCCGCGAAAGACAGTTACTGTGGCTTCCCAGCAAACCGGTTTAAGGCTCCGCTGAAAATCGCTGCATAGCTGCACGCACGCAATACCGCTATCACGCGAGGATCACTGTTCGCTTTCCGGGAGAGCCGCATGTGAAGCGGTGCGCTTCAGTCAGAATGACGCCAATGCCGCCAGGGGTTTACAGCGGCACAGGCAGTGAAGGTGATACAAGGCATCAGCAGGCAAGGACAGATATTCAGGTTTGGCCTGGCAACCGTAACGGATCAGTTACCTGATTTACGACCGAACAAGAGACCCAGCAGTTCACGGTAATGCTGTTCTTCTTCTGCACTTCCTGCCAGCTCCAGGCGTCGGACGAGTTTGCTGCAAATAGCCGTGCGGTTCAGGCTTTTTCCTGCTCGAAGTATTTCGGATGCAATGCTGCCCAGCGTTTCTTGCTGCGTAGGCAGTGACGCGCTTTCAAAGTAGCGGGCAATGGCGCTCATGGCGTCGGGTCTGGACGAGTTTTTATACAATGTCGGCTCTGGGGAAATATTTAATGAGTTAACTATTACGTGTCGGTAAAGTTATAGACTTGATGGTCCGCTGTACAGGTGTATTTTTGGAAACGCTCGTTTTCTTTTGCAAAACGTGCTTTTGCCTCCATTCTGGCTGATCTCACGAGAATCTGACAGGCTTTTCAGTCCTGATCCCGGGTGGGCTCACCACCGACACCACAGCATTCCTGAACTGGTTCTGAATTCTGCGAGATGAGAGAAAGAATGATGTTACCGACACGCTAATCGCAGCGACATTTTCTCTTTCACATTGAAAATGCCCTGCTTAACACGTTAAAGGTGATCGGGAATGATCACTCTTTTTCCGGCCCGGGATTCAGGGCATTGAGTTGTTTCGCATCATGGCTGCAAAAGAAGGTGATATCCTGGTGATGCTGACTCAACAACGCACGAAGCTGCTGTTGTGTACGCTTTCTGGCTTCGTTATCCATGGCCATCATCCACTGATAGAAACGTAGCCCTGGCGTACAATGAGGATCCTGCAGCGCCATCTCGCCCCGATAGAACCAGGCGTCGCCGCCGTGAAGCAACCACCCTTCCGACCGGCTGACTGCAATACCGGCATGGCCTTGCGTATGGCCGGGCAGTGGCACAAGCAGAATTTCAGCGGGAAGACCTTTGAGTGCGGTTACGGCATCAAAGCCGTACCATTGCTCCCCCTGAACCTGATAGCCTGTCCAGCCAGAAAGTCCGGTCCACTGACCGGGCCGATAGCGTTCGCGGGCCAGCCAACTGTGCCGCTGTTGTGATGTATCAATCTCGGTTTGTAGCAGATGTACCTGTGCGCCAGGGAAATCAGTGAGCCCCCCGGCATGGTCAAAATCAAGATGAGTAAGAACGATGTGACGCACATCGTTAACATTGAATCCCAGCGCCTCAATGCGGGAGCGTGCAGTGAGGGCTTCCCGCCTTTGAATATTGTTCAGCAACCGAAAAAAACCAGAAAGACGTTTTTCTGGGTGGCGCATATCATCCCGTCCAAAACCGGTATCGACCAGGACCAGACCGTGTCGATCTGTTTCTATCAGCAGGCAATGGCACACCAGATGGGCATAAAGGCCTTTACTGAAACCATCAAACAGCGCTCCGCCCACCGGGCACATACATCCACAATTAAGATGATGAATTTTCATAATTTACCCAGCTTTAAAATGTTGTAAACGTTCAGACAGGCGGTATCTGGAAACCTGTATGACTGAAGGCTCTGAGAGCATGAGGTGAATGGCTGTACTGCATGGCTGTTCCTGATAACGCACGTGTTTGAAACAAAAGAAGCGCAGGCAGACAGCCGTCGGAATGCACGATGCCTGGCGTTCAGAACGTACATGAGGAATAAGCAGCGCATGGGGAACGGAACCGCCTCCCTGACATGAAGGCCTGTTCAACGCTTAGCCTGTGATTCCGGGTCTTCACGGAGGCTCAGGAACTGATCGGTGAGGTCAGGCAAAGGGGTGATCATCCAGTCTGACATGGCCAATTCCTCTTCACATATCTGCTTTAATACGGGAACACTTACAAGATCACCCGCCCGGGTCGCGGCGTTAATCAGACTGATAGAGTTGCCCACTTCCGCATTTTCAAAGACATCATCCGCAATGGCCCCTTTCATTACCTCATCTTCAGCAAACACCCCGCTAAACGCCTGCCCCAGGGCGGCCATTTTGCCCATCACATCTTTTACGCTTGAATACGAAATGCCGTGACGGTCAAGGATCGTTTCAGACTGCACCTGTTGCTGACGTGTTTCATCAATGTGCAGTTCAATGCGTGCGCGTAGCTGAGGATAATTTTCCAGTCGATGCGTCATTTGCTCAAGCAGGGTTTCAGCCTGCTTTTCCATCGCATGCGCATCACGTAACCAGTCATGATAAAGAGAAAGGGTTGATGCAGTCGACATAAGCGCCTCCGGCCTGGCTATCGTTGGTGTTGCTCAGCTGAGTTTTACATCGGTGGATTTTTCCTCTTCAAGCCTCTCCGCACGCCGTTGTGATGCTTCTTTCAGGCCGAGTGGAGAGGCAAGCGCAATGCGCGTCTGCAACCAGTCCCTCCAGAGCGTGGCATTTCAGATGAACAATGCGACGTTTATCGCGGGCATCAATAATCTGATCAAGGCGCGAAATTTGCTTTTCAGCACTGTAAACGTCAGAGAGGTCATGAATAAACAGATCAAGTAACGTTTTTACTTTCACAGATTAATCACCCTTCCGGCCAGTGATAAACATAAAAGAAGGATCTCTACGAATAACAGCAGCGTTCAACGGGCGTTGTTCATGGAGCGCTCCCTGCTCCCCAGTCTGTCCTTTAATTAAAGTGAATCAGGAGCCACGATGGCTGTTTTGTCCACCTTTCTTACCTGCTTCAGAGGCTTTTTCGCGGTCGTTCTTGAAGTTACCGCCGCTATGCTGGCCGCCTTTTTTGCCGGCTTCAGAAGCTTTCTCTTTATCTTCAGCGAAATTACCGGAACCGCCACGATGTTCAGTCATGATATTTCCTCCTAAAAGTAAAAGTTACATGCTTCATTTCCATGCTAAGCATGGCATTGTAAGGCTATAAAACTTTTTTAATACTGCAAGCGTGACGGGAATTCTTTCTGGGGATTTTACGGGGCAACCTTATACAAATCTCGCATCCGGCTTAACGCTTTCTCTCCGTTTCTTACCCTCACTTCGTCCCACGGTTAAAGAAAAAACAAACAGAACAGCGGGTTGTGAACCATTGATTATTACCCACCTTCCTGAATTATTTCTTAAGGAAATTTTCCCGCCTGAAAAAATCCAGACAATTATTTGCTAACCCTTTTTCCATCTCACTTATGCTCATTGTCATACACGCATGACACGCCCGATGTTTTATGGTGCTTTACCGTTAGGTTTTCGCTTTCTTCCGGATGCTTAACACATTTATAAGATTACTCTCAAAAGCCGCCGCCATTAATTTGTACAGGAATCAGGATTATTGTACAAATTTGCCCATTGACCGTCATCAATAAAAGAATTATTACCGGGTAAAGTTAAAGCGCTATCCGATGCGAATAAAAGTAGCGGTCATGAAAAATAGTTCTCACTGGTACTTTAAAAAACCTTATACGCTATTCTTAGCCGGCAAGGACTGGCGGAGAGGGGTTAAGAAAATAGGGATAAGCGCCGTGGCGGTGGCGGACATTCAGCTACACATCCTAAAAAGACGTTCGGGGCTCGACAAAAAGAGAGTGGCATTTAACGTTAACATCCTTTTACAGAACGATTGACGCTGGCCGCCCTGTATCAGGCGTAATCGGGGGTTAACGCTTTACCCGTCCGAAACGAAACCTGCCATGTCTGAGTCACGGGCTCACGCCCAGACGATGCTATTGCCACATATCGGCAGTTTCGGTTTAAGCCCACTGAGGCTGGCTTGTGATTTCACTAAGAATCGCCCATGTCTGGTTGAAAACTGCGATTTTTATTTATAGGTAACATCATAAGCCTCCCTGTGAGATTCCTGCTTCAGCGAATTTAATCAGACATTCCTGCGGATATTATTCATCCTGCGCGTCAGCTTCTTCATCGCAAAGATAATACAGATGCTGCGCCAGCCCTGGGCCGAAGTAAAAAAACGCCCCCACTCAATAGCGGGGGTGAACCAACTAAACAGTTCCAGGCTACTTTAGCTGTAGGCGCCAGCAGGCACCCACGTTAAATTATTATTGTACTGATGCCTGAGCGTTGCAAACGAGGCGGTAATACCACTCAGGATTATCAGCCGGACTTTTTACAGGTCTACTGCGATATTAAAAGTCCTGAAAAGTAACCGGGCAATTGCTTTGTTTAAAAAGAGCTGACATGAGAATGATTAAGCGAGTCAGGATGTTTTTGAAATTTATTTAACAGAAATAACCGTACACACACTTAGCCTGTCTTTACTACGCCTTTTCCGGCACCACTGACACCTTCTCTACTCTGTTTCGTGTGAAAAGGCTTAGCCTGTATTTCAACCTCAAAAAGCACACTGTCCTTTTTACCTGTCAAGGTAGTACGTGCCCCAGCGATATCCCGACTCGTTTAAAAAACACAGTTAGAATACAGATGGTAACGCGAGCAATAGTTAACGCCATGATTTTCAACCTGTGGAGAAAGAACAATAAAATTGATCAAAATCAAAGAAAGTTAAAAACGGCAAATAAAAAAACAAAAGAAGCATAAGGAATGTATCTTTTGTGCCGATACACGATTACCGCCTGAGAAAACCTAAGGCTCGGGGTAACGTTCAACACAGGGTTAATTAAATGAAAATTATAAAAAGCTTTTACAATTTAAAGATAGGCGGGAAACTGGTTCTGGGTTTTCTGTTAGTTATTCTTGCCTCACTGATTATCTCTTCGCTGGCGCTCAAATGTTTTTTAAATATCAAAGAGAACTCTGCCAAACGTGACATTACCGTACAAATGCTGGATTCGCTGGCTAAAGCCCGGCTTAACCGCACACTTTTTCAGTATACTCGTGAGACGAAGTTTATCGAAATCAATGGCGAGGCAATGAACCAGCTTTCGGGTTTACGGCAAAGCCTGGAGCACTACTCCTGGTCCACGGCCGGGCGTGAAAAGCTTTCTGTTCTCAGCGTTGCCCTGAATCAGTATCGGGAGAAACGGCAGACTTTTCTTGCGAGTACAGACAAAACCGTCCTCTCCTTGAATGAACTGAACCGCCTGGAACTGGCCGCGCTGTCAGAAAAACTGGCTGCCCGACAGACGTCCGTGCCTGCTGACGCTGCTCAACTGCTCACGCTGAGCCTGAAGATCGAACAGGCCGCGTTTTATGTGCAGGCATTTATTAAAACGCCAGATTCGTCATCGCTGGATAAATTTGCTGGCATCAGGGATACCCTGTCATCGCTTAAGACCCAGCTGTCCGGTCCGTCCGCTTCAGAATTCACTACCTTGTTAGCCGAAGTGGAGCAAAAAACAACAGCCGGCCCTGTGCTGTTGAACAACTATCTTCTTGCCGTTAACGCAGAGAAACACGCCTCAGACGACATGACGGCCGCCGCAGGCAAACTTAATCAGTCCATGACAGATTTGGCTTTCTTCCAGTCTCAGATGGCTGAAGAGTACATACATACCGCCCTTTGGCAGATAGGTTTCACTACGATTACCTGTATTATTCTTAGCCTTGTTGTCGCCTGGAGAATGACCCGTAGCATTACCGTTCCCCTGAAAGAGACGCTTTCTTCAGCAAAACGCATTTCAGCAGGCGACCTGACGTCAGAAATAACCAGTTCGCGTACTGATGAACTGGGCGAACTGATGACCGCCGTCGGTGCCATGAATCACAGTCTGCGCACTATCATTTCGAAAGTCCGTGACGGTGTGAACAGCGTAGCTCGCGCCTCCTCTGAAATTGCAGCAGGTAATACTGACCTTTCCTCACGAACAGAACAGCAGTCCGCAGCCGTTGTAGAGACCGCTGCCAGTATGGAAGAGCTGACCTCAACCGTAAAACAGAATGCTGAGAACGCCCATCATGCCAGCCAGTTGGCTACCGAAGCATCACATAACGCCAGCCGTGGCGGGGAAATTATCAGCGACGTGATCGCCACGATGGGTGGGATAAGTCAGAGCTCGGGCAAAATTGGAGAAATCATCACTGTCATTAACGGTATTGCTTTCCAGACGAACATTCTGGCGTTGAATGCCGCGGTCGAGGCGGCACGGGCAGGCGAACAGGGACGCGGCTTTGCTGTGGTAGCAGGTGAAGTACGTAGCCTGGCACAGCGCAGTTCTGTTGCGGCAAAAGAAATTGAGGCACTCATTCGGGAATCCCTGGAGCGCGTAAACAACGGTACCGAACTGGTTAACCGTGCCGGTAATACCATGGGAGATATCGTCAAATCCGTCACGCAGGTCAGAGATATTATGGGCGAAATCGCTGCCGCGTCTGACGAGCAGAACCGGGGCATTACCCAGATAGCGCAGGCGATGACGGAAATGGATACCACGACGCAACAGAATGCTGCGCTGGTTGAGGAGTCATCTGCGGCGGCCAGCAGCCTGGAGGATCAGGCGCTGGAACTTGAAAAAACCGTGGCCGTATTTCGGTTACCGGCACCCTCTTCAATGACCGTGACCAGCGCTCCGGTGATCGCGCGCAGTCGGCACATTCCGGCTTCAGTGAAAACCTCAGACGCCAACTGGGAGACATTTTAAGGCATAACGCAAGGCCGTGCTGGGGCGCTGTGTGTGACGCGCCTCAGCAAGGGTTGATGCGCCTGACGGCATCGGGAGGATACGTGACTGAAAATAAAATGCATACCGCTCACATTATCGTTGGTGAGGCAGCCGAAGCCCTGTTTTATGAAGCCGATTCAATCACGCGGAAAACGTTAATTGATAAGCTCTACAGCATTCTGCAGCAGGAAACAGGCAGTCAGCGTAACGCCGCAATCATCGAAGCAATAAAACTGTTCATTTGATTTGTACACTCAGTGCCTGAGGAAATGTGAAAGCCCTTCAGTCAGGAAGCATCCTTACCTTACGAAACGTAAGTGCCACTCAGGCGCATCATACGCTTGAGGTCCTTCTCACGACCACAAAGGCGAAGAATGGCCGCAAGTTGTGCTTTCACGGGTAAAAACACCTGCTGCGATTTGATACTCACGGTAACGGTTTCGCCTACTGAGAGAGCTGTCCAGCCTTGTTCTGTCAAAATGTGGAAGCCACCGAGGAGTTCAACCGGCACCGGACCAGTCTCAGGTCGCAGCAAAAAGTCGGAGCGGAACCGTAAAGACGTCTCATCAGCATAGTTGGGCCAGGCGTATTTCTTGCTCAGAAAAGCCGCGGCATGCGAAGGCAGGACAATATCGATATCGTTCACCGGCCCCTTTTCAAGGCCGTAAAGCACCATGGCCGCTCCCCCGATCACCATCCAGGGCAAAGCGTGCTGATTCAGTTGCTGTGCCATTTTTGCCAGGGTTAATTCTAAATCGTCCATATATCACTATCACTCGGTTGAGCGCGTTTTACGACGTAATGTTTTTTCGTTGTGCTGACGTTGTCTTAACGCAACTGGATAACTGTATGCCAGGTTTATGACATCTGAAGGCAACTGCAAGGAAGAGTCAGAATCGCGACAGGTTGGCTAAACAGCACCATCATAAAGCCCTCTGTCGCCTTACCCGATCAGAAATGACGTAAACCGGTGCAGGAAAAACGGCGCAACCTGTCGTCAGGCCAGCCACAACGCGCATCTGAAAAGCCCGACCAGGGCCGTTCAGGCGCGGCGAAAGGCCTGAACGCACCTCGTACCACCGTTTATTTGCTCAGTCACAAATAAACTGCGCTTCGCACTGGCGAGCGATGTCCCACAGCCTGTTGCGAATGACCTGCTTAAGTTGCAGCGTGGACTGGGACTGGGGTTGATCACGACGGCTGATCAGCATCACTTCAAACGGCAACGGCTGTGCGACCGGGAGTAATTTTAGCTGTTCGGCATAGCGGCAAGCCGTGAACAGATCCACCACGCCCACACCGCCGCCTGCTAGTACCATATCCGCAATCACCGAGTAGGTTTTAATCGATAACGACACTGCCGGATTCAGCTTTTTATCGCGTAGCGCGCGGTGCAGGACGCGCCCAAGCGGATCCTGGGTCTGCATCATCAGCAGGTTATTCGCGCATAACCATGCCAGCGTAACGGGCTCATGTTGGGGATGATTTGGCGGCAGTAGCGCCACCATTGACGACTGAAACAGCGGTTCCGCCAGCAGCGCTGCATCCACCTGCTGACCAAAGACCAGGGCGAAATCAAGCTGATTCTCCAGGATCATTTGGCATAAGGTACTAAAGTGTTCCGTGACCAGTTCAACGCTGACCGAGGGCACCTGTTGTCGCCAGGTGACCAATGCCGGTGCCAACACCATTTGACCGAAAGCGTGAGCCGCACCGACACGGACGATCTGCCCTTCGCCGCGTCGCAGTTGTTCAGTGAGCTGGGTGATGGATTGTAAGCGTTGGTAGAGATCTTCCACCTCTGGCAGCAGCCTTCGTCCTTCTGCCGTGACGCTCATGCCCTGGATACGCCGCTCAAACAGCGCAAAGCCCAGTTGCTGTTCTGCATGGTTCAGCACGCGGCTGATATTGGGCTGCGATACGTTGAGCAGGCGCGCGGCTGCGCTGATGCTGCCGGTCTGTACGATGGCCTGAAAGACTTCTATGTGACGGAGCCGCATCATTATTTACCCTGTGTGGATTCAGCTACCCGCAGGCCGCTGTGATGCACCCTTTTCAGCGCTTCACTTACAGCACCGCCAACGCCTGAATCAAAATGGAAAACCTGAACCATCTGTCATCTCACCCGCGGTACGGGCAAAGAAACGGCCAGCGCCTGAATCTGTCCTGCCTCGTCGTTATTCCTTACTGCCGATACGATCCGGGCGGGTAAAGACAGGACAATCCCTGCTGCAAAAATTGTACCGTAAAACAGAGGGAGGCGAAGCGACCCGCTACCGCCTTGCGCTGAAATAAGGCGGCGCCGGGCTTATGCAAGGGGAAACAGGTGCAAATCGCGCCGGTATCGGTCCATTTCCCCTCACTGGCTGAATCATTGAAAAGGGTAAAGCCAGGCGTTCGCCCTGCCATAGTGCAGCGGGGAGGCGGCCGGGTTATCTCATGTGGATCGACGGTGCGTGGTGGCGGATTGTCGGTCAGTGCGCACGATCGCGCCCGGCGGCGATGTTTCTGAAAAAAGGAAGCTGCAGGGGCGAAGGTTACCCGCCCCTGACCTCATGGCTTTCCCTGTGCTACGACTGGGTACTCGCCAGGTAAGAAAATGCACTGAG
The DNA here is from genome assembly GCF_003201175.1 of Pantoea sp. PNA 03-3. Lineage (NCBI taxonomy): Bacteria > Pseudomonadati > Pseudomonadota > Gammaproteobacteria > Enterobacterales > Erwiniaceae > Pantoea > Pantoea sp. PNA 03-3. The sequence goes on from NZ_QICO01000001.1 coordinate 826,203, forward strand.
CAAGCTGATCAACGTCTCCATCCGCTCTGCCTGATATCCCACGGTAACCGCATCGATGCGCGTGACGCCGGGGATCAGGCAGAACAGATCGGCCAACACGGGTTTGCTGGCCTGAAGCTGCATATGATAAGGCGCGGTCAACCGGGTCGTGCTCGTATCGCGCTGATGCTCAAGCGCGGCGCGTGCAGCACTGCCTATGGCACGTTGTGCCGCTTTGGGACTAATGGATTCCGCGCAGGTATGGGAAATGGCGCGTTTGACACAAACGTAGTCAACCGTTGGGTAATACTCTGCTATCCAGCTCTGTAGCTGATCGTCGCCCGTGACCAGCCACAGTGGCGTGCCCTGCTCAGCGGCGGCAGCGGCGTAAATATCGGTTTCGCCCATCACCAGGCCATTGATATGGATACGCCAGAATGCACGGCCATTAATGGTGTGCGCCAGTACGCCGGGTTCGCCTGCTGCGCTGTGATAGCCCACCAGAAATAATCCGTCGAACGTCTGCTGTTCTATGCCTTCAACCATCGACAAGCCGCGCGGTTTGCCCTGCACCAGCCGGGCGCGGGGATCAAGATTTTCCGCCCGCAGGTTGGTCATTTGCGCATGGCTGTCTGCGACGACCACCTCCGTTGCGCCTCCCGCGAACGCCCCCTCTATCGCGGCATTCACTTCCTGTTCCATCAGACCGCGGGCCAACTGATATTCCGGGTTGCCGGGTGTGCATTGCTCCGGGCGCATAACGCCCGCGATACCTTCAATATCGGCAGAAATAAAAATTTTCATGTGGTTAACCTGTCCAGAATCTGAGTCAGTGAGGGGCGATGGTGACCCCGAAAGCCGGTAACAGGCTCTGCGCTCAACAAGGCATCGAGTACAGCCTGTTCGGTGGCATCTGCCGCGGCGGCAAGCAGCGGCTCCAGCATGGCGTCCTGCGGCGGTTGCGGCAGCGGTTGCGTTGAAAACGCTACGGCGATATCGCCCGAGCCGTGGCCCCAGTAGCTGCCAAGCCGCCCGAGGCCGGCACCGGCACGCTTCGCGATACGCTTCAACTGACGCGCATCCAGCGGCGCATCCGTCGCCATCACGATGATGACAGAACCGGCATCACGTTGCGGTGCCTCTCCTGCCAGCAGCGGTGCAATCACTTCACCGAGTCGCACACCGTCAAGCGTGAGCGCGCTGAGCGCGCCAAAATTCGCCAGCACCAGCACTCCCAGCGTGGCATTGAGCGACGGGATAACACGCGAGGCCGTGCCGATCCCGCCCTTCAGATTAAAACAGCTCATCCCGCGTCCTGCGCCAACGCTGCCGCGGGAAAAGTCCGCTGCGGCTGTATGCAATGCTTCCTGCGCCATCGCCTCACTGATGGCCAGCGCCTGAATATCATTGAGCCAGCCGTCGTTGCACTCCAGGGCCAGCGGGTTCACCGTCGGCAGCGTCCGCCCGAGTTCCGGGTTACGACGGATGGCATCCCTTACCAGCGCGGTAAACAGCGTGCCCACCGCCAGCGTGTTACTGAGCAGAATCGGCGTGTTTAACACACCCAGCTCCTCGACCTGTGTCAGTCCGACCGGTTTCGCAAAGCCATTCAGAACTTCAGCTCCGCACGGCAGCGGCGTGAGAAACAGGTTATCACCCGGCGGAACGATAGCGGTGACGCCAGTCTGCCGCTCTCCCTCAGCCAGCGTGACGTGGCCGACGCGCACACCAGCCACATCGCTGATGCGATTAGTGGGGCCGCATGCGCTACGCGGCTGCCCCAACTGACGCTCGTTACGCCAGCGATCCAGCAGCAGTTCGCACTGCCATTGTTGAAAGTCCATCGTCAGCCCTTGAGTTTCGGGTCGAGCGTGTCACGCAGCGCGTCGCCGAGCAGGTTAAACGCCAGCACCGTGATAAAAATCGCCAGCCCCGGAAACACGCTCATGTGCCACGCGCCCGCCATCATCATGCTCCGGCTCATGGCCAGAATATTGCCCCATTCAGGCACATCCGGCTCCGGTCCGAGGCCAATAAAGCTTAAGCCTGCCGCTGTGAGAATACTGGTGCCAATGCGCATCGTAAAATAAACAATGACGCTGGAAAGCGTGCCCGGCAGAATATGGCGCAGGATAATGATTCGGTCGGGTGCACCGGCACAGCGCACGGCTTCCACATAGGCAGCCTGTCTCAATGACAGCGTGGAGGCGCGCACAATCCGGGCAAAGACGGGCACGCTGAACACCGCGACGGCGATGATGACATTGTTCAGGCCCGTTCCCAGAAGCGCCACCACCGCAATGGCCAGCAGCATGCCGGGAAACGCGAATAACACATCAGCACCGCGCATGATCAGCATATCGACCCAGCCACCGTAATAGCCCGCCAGCAACCCCAGCACGACGCCGACAATCATACCCAGCGTCACGGACAGCACGCCGACATACAGCGAAATACGCGCCCCATAGATAATACGACTGAGCAGGTCGCGCCCCAGTTCATCGGTGCCCATCCAGTGTGCTGCCGAAGGGGGCGAGGATAACGCCATCCAGTCGGGCGCCATCGGATCCCAGGGAGCCAGCCAGGGCGCAAAGATCGCCACCAGAATCAACAGCAGGACAAATCCGCCTGAAACCAGCGCCAGAGGATTGCGCACAAAAGCATGCAGGAAATCGCGCCACGGCGAGCGAATGACCTGAGGCGGGTTATCAGTCAGCGATTGATGACTCATCTCGGCTCCTGTCGCAGACGAATTGCCGGATTGACGACCGCGTAAAGCAGATCCACCAGCAGATTAATGACGATAAACTCAAATACAAACAGCATCACCAGCGCCTGAATGACCGGCTGATCCTGCGCTTTGATCGACTCAATTAACAGCCAGCCTAACCCTGGCCAGTTGAAGACGCTTTCCACGACAATCGAACCGCCCAGCAGAAAACCAAACTGCAACCCCAGCATGGTGATCACCGGGATGAGCGCATTACGCATCACGTGTTTCCACGTCACCAGACGGTTACGCAACCCTTTCGCTTTCGCGGTGCGTACGTAATCTTCCTGTGCCACTTCAAGGAAGGCCGAGCGGGTAAAGCGTGCCATGACCGCCGCAACGGACGATCCCAGCGTGATGGCGGGCAGGACAATATCGCTGGCCTTGTTAAAGCCGCTGACCGAGAACAGGCCAAAAGGCATCGCAACGAACTGGATTAGCAGCAGCCCCAGCCAGAACGCCGGCATCGAGATACCGCCCACCGCCACGCTCATTAGCGTCCAGTCTTGCCATTTCCCTCGTTTCAGGGCCGCGAGTACGCCAAGCATCAGGCCGAGAAGCACAGACCAGGCGAAACCGGCTAAGGCGAGCCACAGTGTGGGCAGGAAGCCCTGCTTAATCACCTGCAGCACCGGTTGCTGGGTGCGGTACGTGGTGCCAAGATCGCCATGTAACAGGTTGTCTATCCAGTTAACATACTGCTGCGGCAACGAGTCGTTGAGCCCGAGGTGCTGACGTGCCGCTTCGACCGCTTCAATCGGTGCATCCGGTCCGGCATAAATGCGCGCCGGATCGCCCGGCAGCAGCTTGATGAAACCGAAAACCAGCAGCGAGACCACCAGCAAAACCGGGATCATCTCCAGCAATCGGCGAATGATGTATGCAAACATGCCATTCCCTGAAATAAAGGTGAGACGGGGAGCCTCACGTGCCGCCGCAACCGGCAAAGGCACGTGAGGGACATCCGCGACTTATTTAAACGACGCCTGAGTAAACAACAGATTGCCATCAGGCAGCATCGAAACGCCGCTCAGGGTGCTGCGTTTGCCTACCAGATTGTCTGGCGTGCCAAGGAACGCCACGGGGGCCTCTTTCCACAACAGCTTTTGCGCTTGTGCATAGGCGATACCACGTTTTGCCGGATCGGCCGTCGCCAGCCCGGCAGCAATCGCCTTGTCGACGTCAGGATTGCTGAAATAGGAGACATTGTACGAGGTAGGTACCCATGATTCGGTGGCGAACAGCGGACGCAGAGCCCAGTCGGCATCGCCTGTAGACGTCGACCAGCCGCCATAATAGAGGTCAAATTCGGCTTTTTTCGGGTCCTGAACGCCCCACAGCTTCGCGTTGCGCGTTCCGGAATCCATCGGTGTCACCGTGGCGCGAATACCCACCGTGGCCAGTTGCGCCTTCAGCACCTGGGCGGCGCGCACGCTGGCGGTCGCATTGGTGACCCAGAGCTTGAGATCCAGCCCATTCGGGTAGCCCGCCGCTTTCAGCAACGCTTTGGCCTTATCCGGCGCATAGTGGTAATCGGGATCGCTCTGCTTCTCATAGAACTGCACCCCTTCCGGCATCGCGGAGGTGGCCGGTTTACCCAAACCGGCAAAGGCCACCTTCAACCACAGATGACGGTCAATCGCATAGTTGATTGCCTGGCGCACGCGGACATCGGCCAGAGGTTTATGCTGCGTATTGATCGCCATGTAATAGAGATAGATGCTCGGATCGCGCTGAATCGCGAGGTTGCTGTCCTGCTTCACCGCCGCGATCAGATCCGAAGGCAAAGGCCAAATGGCATCCACCTGACCCGATTTCAACGCGGCAACCCGTGTCGCATCTTCCGGGCTGGGTGAGAAAATCACCTGATCGACTTTGGGCCAGCCCTGCCGCCAGTAACCGTCATACTTCGCCAGCGTGACCGCTTTGCCCGGAGTCCAGTTTACGAATTTAAATGGCCCGGTCCCCACCGGATGCAGCCGCAACTGGGCCTCGTCCGGATACTGTTTCAGAACCGACGGGCTCCACATCACCGCCGAAGGGTGCGCCAGCGTATTAATAAAAGCACCAAATGACTGATTGAGTGAGATTTTCACCTGATCGGGTGCCAGCACCGTCACCTTATCGATCATTTTGTACAGGCTGTTGCGCTTCAGCCCTTTTTTCTGGTCTGCCAGACGCTCAAGGTTCGCTTTGACCGCTTCCGCATCAAAAGGCGTACCATCCTGGAAGGTAACGCCTTTACGCAGCGTCAGCGTAAATTCCGTCGCACTGTCGTTGGAGGTGTAACCGGTCGCCAGCCAGGGCTCCAGCTTCATCTGGGGATCAAACTGAAACAGGCGCTCAAAGATACCGCTCTGCACCGAGTAGCTGACATTATCCGAGGTATCGTGCGGATCGAGCCCCGTAATATCGGCATACATTGAAATGCGCAGATCCTGTGCCTGCGCAGTCATGACCAGTGTCGTCGTTAAGGCGAGGGCGAGTGAAGTACGGCGGAACAGCGTTTTCATAAAATCTCCTGGTCGTTAAGGATTATCGCAATGCAATGCCGTCAGCGACCCAGTGTTGCGGTGCAACCTGCCGATAACGGGGTTTCGTGACCGTTTCGCCCACCTTTCGCAACGGCGAAGGAATTTCGCTGTCATCAAAACGGCGAGGCTGACGGTTCTCGGGATCCGCCACCGGCACGGAGGCCAGCAGACGTTGGGTATAAGGATGTTGCGGTTGATTAAAGACCGACTGGCGCGGTCCGAGCTCGACAATCTGGCCGAGGTACATCACCGCCACGCGGTTGGCAATGCGCTCGACGACCGCCATATCATGAGAGATGAATATCCAGGCTACGCCCGTTTGCTGCTGGAGATCCATCATCAGATTCACCACCTGCGCCTGAATTGAAACGTCAAGGGCCGATACGGCTTCATCAGCAATAATCACTTTCGGTTTCAGGGCCATCGCGCGGGCAATGGCAATACGCTGGCGCTGACCGCCCGAAAATTCGTGCGGATAACGGCGCGCGTGCTCCGGCAACAACCCAACGCTTGTCAGCAGCGCATCGATGTGTGGAGAAGCCTGTTCCAGTGAGTCCACCATGCCATGCAACAGCAACGGCTCGGCAATGGTAAACCCCACCGTCAGACGTGGATTCAGTGACGCATAGGGGTCCTGAAACACCATCTGAATTTCACGGCGCAGCGGCTGGAATGCCGTCTCTTTCAGATGAGAGATTTCCTTTCCTTCAAAGTGGATGCTTTCCGCCTCACTGGCGATCAGGCGCATCAGCGCACGCCCGGTGGTCGATTTACCGCAGCCGCTTTCACCCACGATGGCCAGGGTTTCACCCGGCCACAGACTGAAATCAATCTGCTCAACCGCATGCACATGATGCGTATGGGTCGAGAAGATGCCGCTGCGGATGGGGTAATACACTTTTAGCCCACGTACATCGAGTAGCGGTTCGCTGTCGTAGCGCGCCGTCAGCTGTTCGTGTTGCGCCGCCTGTTGTGCACCCAACAGGGGAAAGCGTTGCGGCCACGCGTATTCGCGCATATCGCCCAGTTTTGGCACGGCTGCCAGCAACGCTTTGGTATATGCATGCTGCGGGGCGGCAAAAATCTCTGACACGGTGCCCTGCTCGACCACTTCGCCACGCAGCATGACCACAACACGATCCGCAATTTCCGCCACAACGCCCATATCATGGGTGATAAACAAGACCGCCATGTTTTTCTCGCGTTGCAGCTCACGCAGGATATGTAAAATGCGCGCCTGTACGGTGACGTCCAGCGCCGTCGTGGGTTCGTCGGCAATCAGGAGTTGCGGATCACAGGCCAGCGCCTGAGCAATCATTACGCGCTGGCGCATTCCGCCAGACAGCGCGTGCGGATAGCTTTTCATGACGCGATCGACATCGGCAATACGTACCTGTCGCAGCAGTTCACGTACGCGCGCATGAGCCTGTTTCTTGTCGCACTGATGATGGTCGCGTAACGCTTCGGTGAGTTGATCATCGATACGCAGCACCGGATTCAGTGAGGTCATCGGCTCCTGAAAGATCATCGCCATTTCACGGCCACGCAACGTGCGGCGCTGACTGTCATCCAGCGTTTCTAACGCATGAACTTCTCCGCGGCGATCGCGAAACTGCATGCTGCCGCGATCGATACGGCCGCTGCTCGCCAGCAAGCCCATCACGGCCAGCGACGTGACTGATTTACCTGAGCCGCTCTCGCCCACCACGGCGACAATTTCGCCTGGATAAATGGCGAAACTGATGCCTTTCAGCGCCTGATTCTCACCACTGCGTCCACGAAATGAGACGCTAAGGTCCTGAACAGCAAGCACCGGTGATGCACCGTCAGCACGTGTGGCAGAAGAAGTGAGTCGTGTGTCCGTCATCAATGCCTCGTCGCGTTACAGCCAGATACGGCCATCGGAGTAATTCAAAAAAGGAGAGCTGTCGGCCGCCAGCCAGATCGGGCCATCTAAATCGACGTGCTCTGCGTGCACCGCCACGGGCAATGCCGCTTCCATCGCCAGGGATGAACCCAGCATGCAGCCGACCATGATGCGCATGTTCTGCTTGTGCGCTTCATCGACCATCGCCAGCGCTTCCGTCAGACCTCCGCACTTATCCAGCTTGATGTTGATCATCTCGTAGCGATGACGCAGGCTGGCAATGTCCTCTCGCGTGTGGCAACTCTCGTCCGCGCAGACGGGAACAGGATGACGAAAGCGTTGCAGGTCATGATCCTGACCTGCGGGAAGCGGTTGCTCGACCATCGCGATGTTAAAGGCCTGAAGCGCCACCAGCAGGCTTTCCAGATCCATTCCCGACCAGGCTTCATTGGCATCGATAATGAGCGTCGCACGCGGGGCCGCCGCGCGAATCGCCGCCACTTTTTCCAGAACCGCATCGCGGTCAAGCTTGATTTTGAGCAGGATGGCACCCCGCGAGACGGCATCCGCCGCCGCCAGCGCCATGTTTTCCAGCGTATCGAGGCTGAGGGTTTCCGCCGTGACGACCGAGCGTGGCGGCGGGCATGCACTTTGTTGCCAGAGCGTTTGACTGGCCCGTGCGGCGTCAAGTCGCCACAGTGCGCAGTCCAGCACATTGCGCGCGGAGCCAGCAGGCAAACGGTGTTGCAGATCATCGCGGCTCAGGCCTGCTTCCACGTCAGCACGTACCGCCTCAAGCTGGGCCTGAACGCTGTCTGGCGTTTCATCGTAGCGCGCCGTTGGTGTACATTCGCCCTGCCCAATAAAGCCGTTTTGCTCAAGCGTGACGCGGATAACCGTCACGGCGGTACGCACACCGCGCGAGATAGCAAACGGTCGCGCCAGCGGCAGTTCCACCACGTTGATCTGCACCTGTCTCATCTCAGCCCCGCTCCTGAAGCAGCGCGGCGATGTCATCGATACCAAAACGCACCGGATCGGTTGCCGGTAAACCGAATTCGGCACGGATTTCAGCACAATAGGCGCGCGCGTCTTCTTCCGTGTAGTTTGAGGTGTTAATCGCAAAGCCAGCCAGTTGAACGGACTCACTGGTCACCTGGGCGGCGCGCAGATTGGCTTCCACGCAGTCTTTCAGGCTGACCATCGGTTGATGCGGCAAATGGCGCATATGCGGACGGCCCATTTCATGGCACATCACCAGCCAGTGCGGTTGCGCACCGTGCATAAGCCCCATACTGACGCCCGCGTAAGAGGGATGGAACAACGATCCCTGCCCTTCCACGATATCCCAGTGATCATCATCGTTGGCAGGAGACAGGGCTTCCGCCGCACCGGCAATAAAGTCCGCGATTACCGCATCCACAGCAATGCCTTCCCCTGCAACCAGAATCCCGGTCTGTCCCGTGGCACGAAAATCCGCTTTCATTCCGCGCGCACGCATTGCCGCTTCCAGCGCCAGTGAGGTGTACATCTTGCCCACTGAGCAGTCGGTCCCCACCGTGAGTATCCGCTTGCCTGAACGCTTCTTACCGCTACCGACACTCAACTTCGGACGCATATGACGTAAATCGAAAAGCGCAACACCAAACGTCTCTGCCAGCGTGACCAGCTCGGGCTCATCCACCAGACGATGATGTAATCCACTGGCCACGTTCATGCCGGCTTTAATGGCACTTTTCACCGTATCCAGCCAGTGTTCGGGCAGATACCCCCCTGCGTTGGCGGTGCCCAGCACCAGCGTTTTCGCGCCGCGCGCTTTGGCGCTGGCGATATCAAGTTCATCCAGCCCCAGGCTGACCGTACAGCCCGGCAGTTTAATTTCGCCAACGCACTGTTCCGGTCGCCAGATATGAATACCGCGCGCCGTTTTTGCCGCGAGGGGATCGGTAACATCGCCAAGAAAAAGTAAATAGGGTTGTGGGATTAGCATGAGAGTTCTCGTTTCAGACAAAGGTAAGGTTCTGAAACCACTATTTCATGCGTGTTGAAAGGTGACGAATGCTTGTTTGGTGGCGGGGTATAACGGCAGGCTATAGTCAGATAAAAAAGTAATGGCAACCGCGTTATTTCAACGAATCCGGGTGAAATCGGCCCCGGTGCCGGGACGAGTCATAGGAAAAGGATAATATCCGCTGGGGAATCCATGGAGAGATATCGTTTAATGTCAGTCAACGGGAAGCAAGGCCGTTTACTTCGACGCTGTCTTTCATAATGCCCCGGCGTGGTATCGGGTGCCACGGATAACACGCTTTGGGCGTGGTGAGGATGTTATCTTTCCTCTCAAAACGCTGTGACTGACAACCGAGAGGAAACGCGGTAATTACAGCTTTCCGGTCAGATACTGTGCTTCACCATCCGCAAAGCTCCAGTCACCCGGCGCATTGGTAATAAAGCTGATCATCAGATCTTTCCCATCCACCCCACAGTGTTCTGCCAGCTCCCGTGCCAGTTCCGCCATGAAACGCGTTTTTTGCTCTTCACTTCTCGGGCTGGTAAACACCCGGACCATCACCAGACGGTCGCTGCGTTCAAACCCCAGCCCGGTATCCTGGAACACCATCTGATAATTTTTATTTTCGTGAACAATCTGATAACGGTCACGTTCGGGAACGTTAAACGCGGTGAGCACAGCCCGATGTGCAGCGTCCAGCATTGTTCTGATTTCCGTAGCAGAACGTCCCTCAATGATGTCGAATGTCAGCAATGGCATAAATAAACCCTCGGTTGGTCTGAATCGTAAGTGTATGATGTCGCGCTATGTTGACGACTACTGTTGAAAAGAAAAAGAGACAGGGCTGAAATGATTATTCGCTATTTTGAACAATCCCGATGAAAGCATTCCGAACGGATGAACTGTGGGTGCATTTGTACTGGCTGACGGTACTCGCTGAATCGGGAAATTTTACCCGCGCGGCTGATCGGCTGGAGGTCAGCAAGGCAGCCATGAGTCAGAAAATCAAAGAGCTGGAGAATATGGCCGGCACAGCACTGGTGCAGCGCACTACCCGCAGCGTCCGTCTGACCTCGGCGGGCGAAAAACTGGTGGATAACTTACGCGATCCTTTTGCGCAAATTGAGCAATCCTTTTTACGCATTCGTGATGAAACCGGCCCGGTGAGAGGCCTGGTGCGTGTCAGTGCGCCGGTAGCCTTTGCGCGCCAGCAGCTCGTCCCGGTCATTGGCGATTTTGTCCGGGAGTACCCGCAGGTCACTATTCAACTGGATGTCAACGACCGTCTGGTATCACTGACTCGTGAAGGTTTTGATTTGGCCATCCGTCACAGCCAGACACTTCCGGAAACCCACATTGCGCTGAAGTTGTGTGACACGCATGCGGTTCTGGTTGCCTCCCCCGCTTACCTGGCGCAATACGGCACCCCGCAAAAGCCCGACGACCTGGAGCGGCATAACTGTCTGTACTATCTGCGCGGACAGGAACCGCCGCGATGGCATTTCCATAAAGTAACGGGCGGAGAGGAAACCGTAATGGTGAAAGGACAGGGAAACTTTGCGACTAATAACAGCGAATCCGTCCGCGATGCGGCATTACAGGGACTCGGTATCGCCCTGCTTCCTGATTTTAGTGCGCGAGCCGCGCTGGCTGCAGGGACACTAACGCAGGTTCTGCCCGCATGGCGAACGGTAGACGCATTTGCCGAAAGCTTATGGGTAGTACGTCCGCATACTGCGCAGGTTCCTAAGGCTGTGACCACGTTTATTCGGTGGCTGCGGGCGAGGTTTGCGGAGTAGAGTTTAGTAGAATGGTGGTGGTGATTATGTGCGGATGGGCTGCATTGTGTCAGGAGCGGACGTTGCACACTTCTGCTTATGTAGCCAAAATCGGTATGTTTTTAATCTTTATAGTATTTAAATCAATAGGTAAGATAAATGAAGATTGATTGGAGTTTCATTTAGTTACATAGACTCAACGTTCAAGTGGTAATGGACTCAGAAATTATCACTGCCAGAGTTCATGTTAAAATTCAGGAAAGGGAATATCAGATGCCATCAGTATACACGCTCAATGAGATGTTTGGGTTGCTTGTATTTTCAAGAAAATATCCATTTCTTCACAATGATCTGGACTGCATGATCATTGCATGGGCTGAAGATCAAATTATCGAAGGAAATGATTCAGAGACTCTTTTAATCCTCGCTTCACTGGGGCTTGATAATCAATCTGTACGGGCCGAGGTTGAATTATATATGTCACGGTACATGGCAGAGCAGCAGATAAGCCTGCCACCGCTAAAAACAGCAGCATTGGTCTGGATCAAGCTATTTATGAGTCAACTTTCCCAATCCGCGTCCATCCATGATGCAGAGCAGAAAATGTATTTTCTGGTGTGTCATTGGCTTGAACCTAATGTAAAGATTTTCACTGCAGTGGTCGATACCTTGAAATCGCTTTACTGGCATCTCTTTGATGAATGGGAGGGGCCTGGCACAAGCGAAGCCGCAAGGATGGAGGAGTCAGAATTCTTTGAGTTGATTAATCGCGCAATGTTGCCCTATTCACGTAAAATTGAAAACCCAGATTGGTTGGATCTGCTTGTTCGGTAATTTTTTTCAGTATCCTCAAAGGTGTGACCTTAACCCAGTTAATTGAAACATCGTAATGTTAGTAATGCCTTAACCCGTAGTGAGAACGATTGAGAACTTCCGCTTCTCGCTCAAAGCAGACGTTCATTTTTTAACAGCCATCACGTATCTTCTCATTCCCGAGCTGCCTGCTACCCAACACCTCTGCCCCTCACCTGCCAGCGCACTAACCCGCCGGCATCGCCCATTCCCCCCGATCACGTAACGGCTTTATCTATTACTTTTCGTAAAGCGGATCACAAATCAGCGCGCCAGATGACTCACTGCACAATTTCATATTGAATATCAATTTTCCAGGTGCCAGGATTAACCGGCATCACGCTTGTTACCGATTATCGGGCAAAACCTGAATGCAGGCTGAGGGATAATCCCTTCAACGCTGTATTTATGTTTTGCCCGATTGTGTTTCAGGAGTGAGCGATGCTGGTCAGACAAATACTGAATAATAATGTGGTCAGTGCCGTAGATGATAACGGCCTTGAAGTGATTTTAACCGGTCGGGGGCTGGGATTTAATACACGCAACGGGGCCCGTATTCATCTGCACGAAGCAGAAAAGATATTTCGGCTGCAAGATTCAGGCATCTCTGCACGCTTTAAAGATCTGGTCAGTGAAATTCCCATCGATATTCTCCAGTTGACCGCTGATATCGTCAGCCTGGCGCATGAAACGCTGAAGCATAAACTAAGCGAAGGGCTGTATGTCACGCTGGCCGATCACCTCTACTTTGCGCTGGAACGTCATAAAAATAACGCGCTGCTCGCCAACCCACTGGAATGGGAAGTCCGTCATTTTTACACCGCAGAATATGCGATTGGCCGCCAGGCACTGGGCATGGTAGTGGCCCGCACCGGCACCGTGCTACCAGACAGCGAAGCCTGCAGTATTGCGCTGCATATCGTAAATGCCGGGCTCAATGATAACTTAGGCAAAACCACTAAAATCACCCAACTCCTCTGTCAGTTACAACAAATCGTAAAATACTTTTTTACGCTGACCCGCGATGAACACAGTCTGAATTACCAGCGCTTCATTACCCATTTAAAATTCTTTGCGCAGCGGGTCATTGATGGCGAAGTATTAAATAACGACGACGAGGAATTATTCACGCTGGCACAACAGCGATATGCCCGAACGTTTGAGTGCGTAGAAGCCATCAGCACCTTCGTAAAAAAACATTATCACCACAGTATGAGTCACTCAGAAAAACTCTATCTAACGGTACACATTGAAAACATCGTGCAGCGCAGTGCGCATGATGTTGACACCCCATAATGCATTACTGAACTGCTTTACCGGCTTGTGACTGTTTAATCAGGCAAACCCCAGAAAATATGCCACCCGGTTTATGCCGGTCATTGTGGATGACGTCATATCGACTTCAGTCTGGAGGGATTTATGAATTATCAGGACACCGCACAGCAAATTATTCCCCTGATAGGCGGAAAAGATAACGTACAGTCTTTATTTCACTGCATTACCCGCCTGCGTTTTTTACTAAGAGATAACAGTAAAGCCGACCGTCACGCGCTTGAAGCACTGGATGGCGTGATCGGGGTTAATATTTCTGGCGACCAGTTTCAACTCATCATCGGTAATGATGTCAAACCACTGTGCGATGCGCTGCTCAGTCAGCTTCCGCTTCAGGAAGCTTCTGTCCGCCCTGCTTCGCGCTGTAACCCTGTTTCCGCAGTGCTTGAAGGATTGTCCGGCATCTTCTCACCGATTATTCCGGCCATAGCGGGTGCAGGGATTCTCAAGGGCATTCTGGCGCTAATGGTGGCGTTTCACTGGCTGGAGACACAAAACCAGAGCTACCAGATCCTGCTGGCGATCAGTGATGGCGTGTTCTATTTTTTGCCGCTGGCGCTGGCGTTCAGTGCGGCAAAACGCTTTGGTGCCAATCCTTATGTCGCTGTTGCGCTGGCGGCATCACTCTTTCACCCTGCCCTGCAAACCCTCTTTACCGCAGGTGAGCCGATACGTTTTCTGGGTTTACCCGTTCCCACGGTGAACTATGCTTCGACAGTCATTCCGGTCCTGCTATCAATCTGGCTGTTGAGTTACGTGGAGCGCCTGATTGACCGCGTTATCCCTGCCGCCCTCAAAACCATGTTTGTTCCGCTTTTAAGCCTGCTTATCGTCACGCCGGTGACGCTGATCGCTATCGGGCCATTAGGGATTTTTGCCGGTAACGCGCTGACCGGGGGCATTATCTGGCTGGTCGAAAACATGGGCATTATCGCGGGCGTGGTGGTCGGCGGGACGTTGTCGCTGATTATTATTACCGGCATGCACTATGTGCTGGTGCCGGTCATGATCCATAACATCAGCCATCTGGGATTCGACCCGTTTAAAATTCTTTTCTATGTGGCCAACCTTGGTCAGGCCGGTGCGGCGTTTGGCGTCTTTCTGCGGGCCCGGGATAAAAAGCTTAAATCGCTGGCGCTTACCACCAGCTTCAGTGCTGCCATGGGCATCACCGAGCCTGCGATGTACGGCATCAACATTCGCTACAAACGTCCCTTTGCCGCCGCTCTGCTTGGCGGTGCCTGTGGTGGCGCGTTTGCGATGGCGATGGGCGTAAAAACCTATGCGTTTGCACTCAGCGGCCTGCCCGGCATTCCCGCCCTGGTTGGTCCCACCTTCTTATCAGCACTGCTGAGTCTGGTCATTGCCTTTTCCAGTGCGGCCCTGCTGACCGTCATACTGGGTTTTAAGGAAGCGCCCCGGAAGAACGTGGACAATACAGCCTCCTCACACTGTCATCATACGCAGGACCACGTAAGGCTTTTTGCGCCGGTCAGCGGTGAGATCACTCCGTTAAGCGCCTTAGCCGATCCGGTTTTTGCCGATGAAATTTTTGGCAAAGGGCTGGCGATTTATCCGACCGGCGGCAAGTTGCGCTCCCCCATTGATGGCCGCGTCGAGTCGCTCTTTGAAACCCACCACGCGCTGGGGCTGAAAAGTGACACTGGCGCGGAAATCCTGATCCACATTGGCATCGATACCGTGAAACTCGGCGGCCGCCATTTCACCAGCCATATTCAGCCGGGCCAGTTTATCCGCACCGGCGATCTGCTGATCACATTCGATCTGAACGCGCTTGAGGCCGAAGGCATCGATCCGAGCGTGATTGTAATCGTGACCAACTGCGAACGCTATGGCGAGGTTCGCCCGGTAAAAGCCGGGGGACATATCGCCTGCCGTGACGCTTTTCTGACACTCACCGCTGCGGCGGTTTAAGGAGCAAAGCATGACGTATTCACCCTCTTTTCCCGAAGATTTTCTGTGGGGCGGTGCCACGGCCGCGAATCAGCTTGAGGGCGCCTGGCATGTCGGCGGTAAAGGGCTGTCCGTATCGGATGTGTACACCTTTGACGCATCCACACCACAAGACCAGTGGCTGGATCAGTGGTTAAGCATGACCCATGCGCAGGTAGCGGAAGCACAGAATCCGGAGAGCAAAAAATATTATCCCAAACGTAAAGGCAACGGGTTTTACACCCGCTTTAAAGAGGATATCGCGCTGTTCGCCGGGATGGGATTCAGGTGCTTCAGGATGTCGATTGCCTGGACGCGCATCTTTCCACGCGGCGATGAAGCAGAACCCAACGAGGCGGGCCTGCAGTTTTATGATGCAGTGCTGGATGCTCTGCTCGCTCACGGGATCGAACCGATTGTGTCATTGTCACATTATGAAATGCCGCTTGCGCTGGTGACGGATTACGGCGGCTGGCCCAATCGCCAACTGGTAGATTTCTATGTGCGTTTTGCCACCACAGTTTTCATGCGCTATCGCAAGAAAGTGAAATACTGGATGACGTTCAACGAGATCAACTGTGTTAAGCATCACCCTTACGTGAGCATTGGCGTAATTGAAGAAGGTCACCCGCATATTGAACAGGATAAATACCAGGGTGCCCATCATCAGTTTGTCGCCAGCGCGCTGGCGACAAAGGCTTGCCACGCCATTATTCCCGGGGCGCAGGTGGGCTGTATGATCAGCTATCAAATCCTGTATCCGCACACCTGCCATCCGGATGATGTGCAGGCGTGCGAAGAGATGCAGCGCGTGTCGTTGTTTTTTAGCGATGTGCAGGCACGCGGCTACTATCCGGCTTATGCAGAAAGAATGCTGGCGGAAAAAGGCGTACAGCTGATTAAAGCCGTGGGCGACGATGAAATCCTGCGGCAACATCCGGTGGACTTTGTTTCCTTTAGCTATTACATGTCCAGTACGGTCAGCGCCCATCCTGAAAAACTCACCGGCGCGCAGGGCAACCTGATCACCGGCGGCATCAGAAATCCGCACCTGGAAACCAGTGAATGGGGCTGGCAAATCGATCCCAAAGGCCTGCGCCTGGCACTGAATCAGCTGTATGATCGCTATCAAAAGCCGCTCTTTATTGCCGAAAACGGCCTGGGCGCAGTGGATACCGTCAAGGCCGATGGCAGTATTGATGACGATTACCGCATTGACTACCTGCGCCAGCACGTCGTGCAAATGAAAGAGGCCATTGCAGATGGCGTTCCCCTGTTTGGCTACACCTGGTGGGGACCGATTGACGTGGTGAGCGCAGGTACGGCGCAGATGTCTAAACGTTATGGGTTTATCTACGTGGATCAGGACGATATGGGCAATGGCACGCAGAAACGTACCTTAAAAAAGAGCTATCACTGGTATAAAAAACTGATAGCCTCTAATGGCGAAGACACAGGTCATTAAGCCGGTTGAACGCCATTGCTGTGACCTGCTGGCAGTCGCTGTCAGCAGGTCATTTTGATCTCAGCCGCTACCATGCATATCTGGCAGAAACACGTTGCTGTCACATCAACCTGAAGAGAGGGTTAAGTTGAACACGCTGCATCTCGTCGATCCCGAGCTACGTCCCCTGCTCGCTAACAGCGCGCCGCTGGAACTCACGCCTGACTCAATCATTACGCTACGCCAGCAGCGCCAGGATGCTGCGCTTAAGCAGGTCCAGTCGTACCGCGACCAGGGGCTGAACATTGATGAACACCTGATCGCGTTTCCCGGCCATCCGTCGGTCAGAGTCTGTGTGATCACGCCCGTTGCGGCCGCCGGTAAACGCATGGGCATATTACATCTTCATGGCGGCGGTCATCTGTTTGGCAGCCCGGAGCAGTCCCTGTCGCTGACCAGCGCGACGGCACGGCGACATAACTGTGTGGTGGTCTCGGTGGACTATCGGCTGTCACCGGAAACCGTATTTCCGGGATCGCTGGAAGACAGCTATCAGGTGCTGAACTGGATGGTGAATGAAGCCGCGATGCTGGGCATCGATCCGGCACGTATCGGTGTTATGGGCGACAGCGCCGGTGCCGGGCTGGCGGCCTCACTGGCGCTGTTCACCCGCGATCGGAATGGCCCCACGCTGGCCTTTCAGAATCTGATGTTCCCGATGCTGGATGACCGCACGGTCACCGAAACCCACCCCAATCCCGTGACCGGCGAGTTTGTCTGGACGCGGGAATACAACCGCATCGGCTGGTCGGCGCTGCTGGGCGAAGCGCCCGGTGGCGAAGCCGTTTCGCCTTATGCGGCCCCCGCTCGCGCCACAGACCTGCGCGGACTTCCCCCGGCCTGGATTGGCGTGGGCACGCTGGACCTGTTTCTGGATGAGAACCTCGACTATGCACAGCGGTTAATCCGCGCCGGGGTTGCCGTGGAGTTGCACGTCTGGCCGGGCGCATTTCATGGTTTCCACGGCAGTGAGACGGCGGCAGTATCGTTGCAGGCCCGGGAACTGCGCCAAATCTGGCTGTCGCGCTTTGCGCCCTGATACTCAGCCAGGCCAGGGTTAACGTCCATCCAGGGCTCACGGAGTGAAGTGATGCAAATGCTGCACATTGTGCCTCGCCTGATGACAGCGGTGCGGGCGGGCAACAAACGCCATACGATACGCTGGCAGGAACAGGCCATTACGCCCGGTCCGCTGCGTTATATCAACCACGAAGATCCTGCTGACAGCGTCATTGTGACTGTTGAACGGGTTGTCATGATGCCGCTGTCATCCGTCGCGCAGCATCTGGGCAAAGATGAGGAATGGCCCGATGCGGAACTGCTGGCAGGCATGCAGGAGCACTATCCCGCTATTCAGCTCGATTCTCAGGTGGCAGTGATACATCACTCCGCCCCCTGTGAGACGGAGACAGGACGCTATCAGACACTGCTGGCCGCGTTGACGGCGCTGGAATGCAGTCTGCATCAGGAAAAACGTTACGATGCAGCCTGGCTGGCGCAGCGACTGCATCCTGAATTTCAGGAAATTACCCGCTCGGGCGTGCGGGTGAATCGCGCGCAGACGATTGCGGTACAAGCTGAAGCGCATGCGCCGGCAATCGTCAGCCGCGATTTTCAGCTGATACAGACAGGAACACATCACGCCCTGTTGCTTTACCGTACCGCAAGACCCGATGGCCGCCATGCCGCATGGCGGTCGTTCCATTGGGTGTACCACGCAACGCAAGGCTGGCAGATGATTTTTCATCAGGCCAGCCCCGCAGCAGAACCGGATTTTTAGTGCGGATACCGGCGCATCCTGAAGACGGATGCGCCCGCCTGGCTATTTCACTACCGGGTTTTTCTGCAACGACAGCGCATCCATAAACGCATCGTCCAGTTGCAGGTGTTGTTTCACCAGGTCGCGTGGCGTACCGGCCAGCCATTGATTCAGTGAAATGTCAGCGTAATAATCGCTTTTGAACAGCTCCAGGAACCGCAGCGGCCCCTTGCCGGTGTTTTCCACATAGTGCCCCATGGCGAACGGCACATAGCCGACATCTCCGGCCCGGTAATCAAAGGTTCTGGCCTGGCCGGATGAACCAAACACGCCCATGCGTCCTTCGCCTTCCAGATAGTATTGCCACTCATCGTTGTTTGGATGCCAGTGCAGCTCACGCAAGCCACCGGGTTCGATCTCGACCAGTGCCGCCGCAATGGTTTTGGAGACCTTAAAGGTGGAAGAGTCGGTGATGCGGACCGTGCCGCCTGGCGCTTTGATCGGGTCCTGCGCCAGCATACGGTGAGTAAAGGTGCGCTTGGCTTTGGTTGCCCCTTGTACTTGCACCGATGACAGGCTGCCGGGCACCGGTGCGGCAAAGATATATTCGTCCTGCGGTGACGGTAGTTTCGCAAAGGTTGAGACAGGAACCTTAAAGTTTTTCGCCAGGATCTCGGGCGGAATATGTTTAAACCAGTCAGACAGCAGGAAGGTGCTGTCTTCATCGAATCCACCGTTGTCAAAGGCCAGCAGGAACTCACAGCCGTCCGGCCCCAGGCCCTGAATAGAGTGCGGAATGCCCGGCGGGAAATACCACAAATCACCCACGCCAATATCGTCCACGAACCAGGTGCCGTCGGTATCAAACGCCGTGACGCGGGCGTTGCCATAGGTCATGTAGGCCCATTCGCCCTCTTTATGCCAGTGCAGCTCACGAATGCCCCCGGCATTGAGGCGCATATCCACGCCCGCAATCGTGGTGGAGACGCCGAGCTCACGTTGAGTGACCTGGCGGGTCCATCCACCGCTGCTTTTACGAACGTGCGCGTCACTGAAGGAAAAGCGCAGATTCGGTAACGTGCCGCTGTCCGTCGCCGGTGGATTCACGATATCCGGGTTTTCGGCTTCGCGGATCGGATCGTGCGGGCCGGGATCGCGGCCCCCGCCGGAAAAAGACTGGATGCTGTCATGCGCGTGCACCTGTCCGGCCGCCAGCGCGACGGTGCCGCCCGCCGCAAAAGCCATAAAACTTCTTCGGGTTAATTTACTCATAAATACACTACCTCGTTCCTTGCTGATAAAGTCGCCGACATGCACTGTCCTAAGGAATGTATAGCGGGGAAAGTTAAATTTTATTTATGTGATATGTAAATTTTGATGACAACCACAAGACAGGTATGGCGCAGAAGTTATCAACGCGTGCGAACTCTTTGCCGCTGGTTTAGGAATGGTTAAGTTTTCTTATTGATACTGCCCCAGAACTGGCACGAAAAGATAATTTTCGCGTCCGGCCTTCGTATCGTTTTTGGTCACACTTTGTTACAGGTGCAGGCCAGTGAGTGCACCGGCGCAGGCGGGTGACTGAGCAGGCATAAGTTGAATTGACTGTATAACGGGCGATCAGGTTATGCGGCCAGCATGACGGTGGTGTCCTGACCGCCTGACCAAGGCGCAGATAAGTCGGACGAGTGCGGCGTCTGGCCGACATAACCTGCGTGACCCGACGTGAACCTCCTGTCAGAACACGCCGTCCCGACGCGGTCTGGCGGCCTGTTGGGGTGCGAGTGAGGAGAAAGGCGCATCAGGTTGTTGCGCACAAGACAGGTAAGCGCTGTGCCGTTCAGGCAGGTTAACGATGATGATGCTCTCTTCCGGTCCGTCGAGCACCTCATCCATCAGGTTCAGATAGTCGTAAGCATTTTGCATAAATCGTCTCTGTTCAGTTATCCATAGTGAAGCAGGTAATCCAGTCAACACAGGCACGAAATGATCACTGCGAAGGATCGATAATAGCCGCTAATCACCCTGTCACAAGCAGATTACGCTTATATGACAACAATCAGAGGAAAATGCGGCGTGCACAGGGCACGCCGCACCAGGTCAGAAGAAGCCAAGTGGCTGAATGCTGTAACTCACCAGCAGGTTTTTAGTCTGCTGATAGTGATCGAGCATCATCTTGTGGGTTTCACGACCAATGCCCGATTTCTTGTACCCGCCAAAGGCGGCATGGGCAGGATAGAGATGGTAACAGTTAGTCCAGACGCGACCGGCTTTGATCGCACGGCCCACCCGATAGGCGCGGTTGATATCCCGCGTCCAGACGCCCGCGCCCAGCCCATAGATAGAATCATTGGCGATGGCGATAGCTTCTGCCTCGTCTTTAAAGGTAGTGATGCCGACGACCGGTCCAAAGATCTCCTCCTGGAAGACGCGCATGCTGTTGTTGCCTTTCAGCAGCGTCGGCTGGATGTAGTAGCCGCTGGCAAGTGCATCGTCGAGCTTTTCAACGCCGCCGCCGGTGAGGATTTCGGCCCCTTCCTGACGGGCAATCTCCAGATACGAGAGTATTTTGTCGAACTGCTGCTGTGACGCCTGAGCACCGACCATGGTCTCCGTATCCAGCGGATCGCCGCGTCTGATGGTTTTGATACGTTTAAGCACCGCCGCCATAAAGGGCTCATAGATGGATTCCTGCACCAGCGCGCGCGACGGGCAGGTACAGACTTCGCCCTGATTCAGGAAGCCCAGCACTACGCCCTCTGCCGCTTTTTCAATGAAGCTCTCTTCGGCCTGCATAATGTCTTCGAAGAAGATGTTGGGTGATTTACCGCCCAGCTCAACGGTGGACGGGATCAGGCTTTTCGCCGCCAGCTCCAGAATGTGTCCGCCCGTCGCCGTCGATCCGGTAAAGGCCACCTTGGCAATACCGGGATGCGAGGCCAGCGCCTCACCGGCTTCTTTTCCGTAGCCGTGAACCACGTTCACCACACCGGGCGGCAGCAGATCTTGAATCAGTTCAACAAACAGCGTGATCGACAGCGGCGTTTGTTCTGCCGGTTTAAGCACCACGCAGTTGCCCGCACCCAGTGCCGGTGCCAGCTTCCAGGCCGCCATCAACAGCGGGAAGTTCCACGGAATAATCTGCGCCACCACGCCCAGTGGCTCGTGGAAGTGATAGGCGGCGGTAAACTCGTCGATTTCAGCTGCGCTGCCCTCCTGCGCCCTGACGCAACCGGCGAAATAACGGAAATGATCCACCGCCAGCGGCATATCTGCAGCCAGCGTTTCCCGCACCGGCTTACCGTTATCCCATGTTTCATTGACCGCCATGTATTCCAGATTTTCTTCCAGGCGGTCAGCAATTTTTAACAGTACCAGCGCACGTTGCTGAGGTGAGGTTTTGCCCCATGCGTCAGCGGCTGCGGCGGCCGCCGCCACGGCCTTATCGACATCGGCCTTGTCCGATCGGGGAAACTCGCCCGCGGCTGAGCCGTTAACGGGGGACGTATTGGTAAAATAGTTACCGTTTACCGGGGCGACGAACTCGCCGTTGATGAAATTGCCGTAGTGCTTCTGCAAAGTGATGAGAGAACCCTGTTCTCCTGGAGCGGCATAACGCATGCTGGATCTCCTTACGCTGTGTGATGTGAAACAACTATGAAACTTGTTGTTAACATATTCGATCAGCGCCAGCCTGACAGGTTTGTTGTCCCTAAACTGTGACCGCGGCGAAGGAAATACCCGCCAGAGCTACTACAGATAATTCCGACTTTTTACCGCTTCGTCTGTTAACTGGAAACTTTCGGCGCGAATGAGGTCAATATGAGGATATGTTCACTCTGGAGGTAGGTCAGCATGTTGGCTTCGGCTTTCACGTTAATGCGCGCAAAAGCAGATTTCGTCCACCAGTTCATCCGCAATCCGCGCAAGATGGGCAGCATCACCCCGTCTTCCGAAGCGCTGTGTCGCACCATGGTGGAAGCGGTCGACTGGCGTCATCAATTCCGGATCGCTGAGTTAGGCGCAGGCGATGGTGTGCTGACGCGTCGCCTGCTGGCAAAGATGGCACCTGAGGCCACACTGGACGTATTTGAAATCAGCAGCGCGCTGGCACAAAAGCTTAACGCGCTGGATGATGAACGCATGACGGTACGCACCTGTTCGGCGGAGTACCTGAACGGCAGCTATGACGCTATTTTTTCTGGCCTTCCGCTTCTGTCGCTGTCGCCGGAACTGCGCGAGGCGATTTTACAGGCGGTTTTCCACGCGCTGGGCCCCAACGCCGTCTTTGTACAGTTTCAGTACACATCCCTGACCCAGCCCGATTTGTCCCGTTACTTTACCTGGGAACGTCAGCGGGTTTTAAAAAACGTGCCGCCCGCCTGGGTTTACCGCTGCACCCGTCACTATGCGCCCTGAGCGCTGTCGACCGCCGGGCGCGTTTGCAGCCAGAAATGGGTTAAAATGCTGCGTGCCCAGTCCGCCCCCTGCAGTTCGGCGCCATCGCTGTCTACATCGTCGGGCAGACAGGCATCCATAATCTGGCGATCAAATTCGGGATGGAACTGCATGGACAGCGCATTCGGCGAATAGCGCAATACCTGGCAGGGATCTTTTTCTGACTGTGCCAGAATCGTCGACTGCGGCGGCGGTATCACCACCGACTGACGATGAGAAAGCCAGGCCTCGAAGTGTTCCGGCAGGGTCGCAAGCAGGGGATCGTGCTTCGCCGCGGTCGTCGTGTTCAGCGCCAGTAATCCCCGTTCCCAGCCATGAGGGTTGTCCGCGACTTTACCTCCCAGCGCATACGCCATGAGCTGATGGCCGTAGCACACGCCCAGTAGTGGCAACTGCGCGTCCATCCCCGCGCGAACCCAGGCAGCGGTGCGTTCGCTCCACTCCTCATGGTCAGTCACCATTGCCCACGAACCGCTTAATACCGCGCCGGAGATTTCAGTAAACTGTGGCAACGGCTCACCCAGATGCGGACGGACGATAAGGTAATCTTCAGGCTGTAAATTCAGAGCATCAATAAACCAGACCGGCTGTTCACCGATTTTTTCGACCACACTGGCAGGAGGAACATCTAACTGAATCAGGGCAAGCGGCAAGGCAGGTGCATAAGTCATACCGAATCGGATCCTCACAGGCGTTAACGTTTCGGAAAATCAGTCTGACAGCAACTGTTGTAAAAGTCTTATGAATTTTTAGAGTTAACTAAATAAAAAAAACGTTAATCATTGTCTTAACCGCGCGGGTTCATGCCATGATTATCGGGTAACGTGTTTTTTCAAAGGATGACATTGTGGCAGTGCGGCATTTCTTTACGGTTCTGATGGTCGTGTCCATCTGGGCCTTTAATAACGTGGCGGTGAAATGGGGCTTAGTGGATTTACCGCCCCTGTTCCTGACCTGGATGCGGTTTTTCGTCGTGGCGATTGTCCTGGTACCGTTTTGCCGGATTAACCGTCAACAGTTTCCCTGGCTGTTACTGTTGGCCTTTACGTTTGGCTTTATGCACTTCTCGCTGCTGTTTCTCGGCATGCGTTACACCGATGCCGGAACAGGAGCGATTGTGGTGCAACTGGGCACGCCGATTGCGATGCTGCTGGCGATGGTATTCCTGAAAGAGAAGCTGCGGCTTATCCAGCTTATCGGCATTATGATTTCGCTGAGCGGTGTAGTGGTGCTGTCCGGCAGCCCGACGATCCCCGCCTGGTGGGTGCTCTGTATCCTGCTGTGCAGCGCCACGGGCTGGGCGGTGAGCAATCTGATTGTGAAAAAATCGCCCCCGATTAAGCCGCTGACCATGACGGGCTGGATCGCGTTTCTGGCGTTGCCCATTGTCGGCGCGGCCAGCTATATGTCCGAATCACATCAGCTTTATGCCCTGCAACATGCGGGCTGGCGCGGCTGGTTTGCCATTCTCTACAGTGCGATTGCCTCTTCGGTAGTCGCCTATACCTTGTGGTATTCACTACTGAAGAAATACAACGTTAACCTGATTATGCCCTACTCCCTGCTGACACCGGTGCTGGCAGTGATCATGGGCATTGTGGTGCTGGGCGACAGCCTGAACAGTTTCAAAATTATTGGTGCCTCGCTGGTGATCCTCGGCACTACCATTGCGGTAATCAACCTGCGTAATCTGCGCATGCACGCCCGGTTTCCGCGCTTACGACGTCGTTAAAGGCACATGCTATGCTTCAGGAATCGTCCGCTTCAGGAGCCTGTAGCATGAATCATCTGGCCAACGCACTCTGGCAGCAGATGTGGCAAGGATTGCATGGCAACCCTGCGCCACACGCGCTGCCCGTTTTCACCGATCACGCGGCCTTTTCCTCCGCCTATGCCGTCAGTGAACTGGCGGCCACCAGTCTGGGATTAGCGACGCAGGGCATCGCTGAATTACTCAATCGTCCTGTCCGTGCACAGATCAATGTCCGCCTTGCCTCACGCTGGTTCCAGCACAGTTTTATGCCGCTTAACCGCCCTGCACCCGCACTGTGGGATGCCTTCGCGGGCGATTACGCCTGCCGCAACGGCTGGATCCGTCTGCATACCAATGCGCCCCACCATCGCCTGGCGATGGAGAGCGTGCTGGGTCAGCATCCGGATCGGGATGCGCTGGCGCGGGAAGTGGCGCAGTGGCAGGCTACCGAGCTGGAGCAGGCCGTGATTGACGCTGGCGGTTGCGCTGCCGAAATGCGCAGTGCTGAAGCCTGGCGACAGCACCCGCAGGGACTGGCCGTCATACATGAACCGTTGTTTGCCCGGCAGACCATGACCGAAGGCCCTGCGGTCGACTGGGCGTTGCCCGACGCGCGTCCGTTACTGGGCATCAGGGTGCTGGATCTGACGCGCATCATCGCGGGCCCGGTGGCCACGCGCTTTCTCGCCAGCCTGGGGGCAAATGTGTTGCGTATCGATCCACCCGGCTGGCAGGAGCCGGGCGCGGATGAGGAGCTTGCCTGCGGCAAGCGCCGCGCCGTGCTGGACCTGAAACAGCCCGCTGACCGTGCGCAGTTTATCTGGTTGCTGAAACAGGCCGATGTGCTTGTGCACGGTTACCGTGCCGATGCGCTGGAAAAGCTGGGATTTGATGCGGAATCGCTGCAAAGCCTGTGTCCCGGCCTGGTGGACGTGGGCCTGAATGCCTGGGGCTGGCAGGGCCCCTGGCGCAACCGGCGCGGTTTCGACAGTCTGGTGCAGATGGGTTGCGGTATTGCCGAACAGGGCATGCGCTGGAAGCAACATACTGCACCGGTGCCTCTGCCGGTTCAGGCGCTGGATCATGCCACGGGTTACCTGATAGCGGCGGCCGTGCTGGCCGGTCTGCGTCAGCGCCTTCATGAAGGCAGCGGAAGTCAGACGCGCCTCTCGCTGGCGCGCACCGCCTGGCTGCTGGAGCAGCACCGTTACGCCAGCGACATGGCCCATTCGGGGATCATCCCGCAGCACAGCGACAATCAGCCCAGCCTGGAACTTACACCGTGGGGAATCGGCGTGCGTCTGCACTCCGCCGCATGGCTGCCCGGCACCGCCCTGAAGTGTGCCACGCCCGGCTGCCCACCCGGCAGCCATCCGGCGACGTGGTAAATCAGGCGTCGTCGCCCTGCTCGCTGGCGCTTTCCACCAGCTCATCGTACATGGCCTGAATCGCTTCACGGCTCAACTCGGCCAGGGTGCGGTAAAAGGCGGTAGTGGCATGCGCCTCGACTTTGCCCAGGAACGCGCCGCACCACGGCATCAGAAAGGTATCAAACAGCGCCAGTTGAGCGGCGCTTTCGTCTGCCGCAGACTGATCTTCCAGCCATGACGCCGCCAGCAACAGCGCGCCAAAATGGTCCGTCGGTGCTTCACCCAGCGGCATACCGCGCGAGGTTAAAAAGGCGCGGATCTCGGACTCCGGCTTTCCTTCCGGCCAGTGTGAGGCAAAGGGCGAAACGTTACATGATTCGCCAACAAACAGCGCCTCATAGTCGGCAGTCAGTGCCTGCGGATCGCTGCTCTGCTGTAACCGTTTCAACAGCGCATCCTGCTCCAGCGGCCACTGCGCCGCCAGTTTGCCTTCGCGAATCAGCGTAAACAGCGGTGCCAGCAGGGGATCCTGCGGATGGCGGTTAAACAGCGAGCCGATAATGCGGCACAGAATGGAAAACTCATTCATGAGTCAGAATTCCTTGAAGGAGAAAAATTAAAAGTCCGCCAGCTCGGGGATCGTCTTGCCCGTGCGCAGCGCCAGAAAATCGAGCAGGCGACGCGGCGTGACATTTAACACGCGATCCTCCGGAAAATCCACTTCTCTGGCGATACGCAGGCAGTGCTCAAAATTACCCAGAGTAAATGCCGTATGGGAATCAGAGCCGAAGGCCAGGCGTCCGCCCGCCTTGCCGACGGCTTCGGCAATTGCCCGGCAGTTCGGTTCGCTGCCCGGACGCGAATGGGTAAAGGAGGAATTGTTCAGCTCCAGCGCCACATCGTAGTGTGCGGCCGCTTCGGTAATCGCCGGGATATCAACGGGATATTTCGGGTTACCGGGATGGCTGATGATATGCACTAACCCTCCCGCCATGGCGGCAATCATCGCCTCGGTATTCTGAGTAAGGTCGCGCGGTGCATAGACGGGTTCGTGGAAGCCCGCCACAATCAGATCCAGCGATTCCAGCATCGGGCCGGAACAGTCGATTTCGCCCTGCTGGTTTTTGATGTTGGCCTCGATGCCGCGCAGGATCGCCACGCCGTCAATGATACGGGGCCAGATGCGCATATTCACAAAGTGCCAGTAGTGCGGTGCATCGGCCATATCCGGGCCGTGATCGGTGATGGCAAACAGTTTCAGGCCGTTCAGTTTAGCCTGCGCGACATAATCATGTAGCGTGCTGTAGGCATGGGTGCTGGCAACCGTGTGCATGTGAAGATCGACGGGATACATTGTCTGCTCCTGTAGGGGCCGGTTAGGGCCCGAATCGTTAATAGCCACGTTGGCGGTCGACGTAGCCCTGTGGGTTTTCACCTGCTTCAAGTTGAGTAATCGCGCGGGCAATGTAGTCCATCGCTTCCTCTTTCAGGGTGACCGCCGCATTATGCGGAGTAATTGTGACGCGCGGATGGAACCACAACGGATGATCGGCAGGCAGTGGCTCGACCTGGAAAACATCCAGTGCGGCGCCCTTTATTTGCCCGCTATCCAGGGCGGTGAGCAAATCGGCTTCCACGACCTGATCCCCACGAGCGAGGTTAAGGAAAAACGCGCCCTGCGGCAACCGGGCTAACAGTTTCTGATCAATCAGATTGCGCGTTTCTGCGGTGCTGGGCAGCAGATTGATCAGTACCTGAGTGTCACGCAGGAAATCGTCCAGCGCGTCGCGCCCGGCGAAGCTGGTCACACCGGCAATCTGCTTGGCTGAACGGCTCCAGACGCGCACCGGGAATCCCCAGGCCGCCAGGCTTTTCGCCACCTGTTGCCCCAGCACGCCCGCGCCTAAAATCCCGATATGAAACTGGTCACGCGAATACGACGGCAGCGGTTGCCACTGGGCCGACTGCTGCTGCTGTTGGTAATCATCAAAGCGCCGAAACCAGCCCAGCACCCGACAGACCGCGTACTCCTGCATCTGTTGCGCCATGCCTGTGTCTTCCAGACGATAAAGGGGAACACTGTCTGCCAGCATGTCCGGGTTTTGCTGCAGCTGACGCAAAATTTCGTCTACGCCCGCCCCCAGCGCAAATACCCCTTTCAGGTCATTGCGGCCCCGCAGCATGGCCGGTGGCGGCGAACGGACCAGCGCATAATCTGCCGGGGACGTATCGTCGGTCGTCCAGTGACGGACACGTGCATGAGGTAAGCGCTGCTGTAATCCGCTGATCCAGTCGTCAGCAGGTTGCGATGGATGAAACCAGATGATGTCCATAGTGATCCTCTTTTTTTCTCAGCCTCGGGGAAAAGTGGTCTGAGGGCAAGCGCAGCCTGAAAAAAAAGCACAAAATTTCGCAGGCTATGATCATCAATAAGTTACGCCGCTTCACATTTCCGCCGGACGAAAGGGTGAAAATTGCGGTTAAGGTCTAAAGTTGGAGAGTGGTCAATGCGTGACACATGATCACATTTCGGACAAGGAGAAACACCGATGAGAAACACTGAGGTAACAACGACTAAACGGTCTCAACGTCATGCGCCCGTTTTGCTTGGCGTGTTGTTAAGTGCGACCGTTTTCAGCACCTGGGCAGCCGAGGATTCCCGATTACTGACCAGTCAACCCCAGCCGCCCGATGTCCGTTTAGGACCGTTGTTCAATGCCGTACAACAGGCAAAATTTTACCCTGACCAAAAAACGTTTGCAGATGCCGTGCCTAAATATGATCCGTCCTCCATTCTGGCCGACTGGCAGATGCAGAAGAATCAGCGCGGTTTTGATTTAAAGCGCTTCGTCGCCGCGAATTTCACCCTGCCCACCGACAGTGACAAATATGTGCCGCCTGCGGGCCAGAACCTTCGTGACCATATTAACGGCCTGTGGCCGGTGTTAACGCGGACGACAAGTAACACAGGAAAATATGACTCGTTGCTGCCGTTGCCCAAACCCTATGTGGTGCCAGGCGGGCGTTTCCGTGAGGTTTACTACTGGGACAGCTACTTTACCATGCTCGGCCTGGCGGAAAGCGGCCACTGGGATAAAGTGCAGGATATGGTGGACAACTTCGCCTCGCTGCTGGATCGCTATGGCCACATTCCCAACGGCAACCGCACTTACTATCTGAGTCGCTCACAGCCGCCATTCTTTAGCCTGATGGTGGATCTGCTGGCGACGCATGAAGGCGATAACGTCTATGTGCGTTATTTGCCGCAGTTACAAAAAGAGTACGATTACTGGATGGCGGACAGCGACAGCGTCGCCGCAGGTAATGCCAGCAAGCGGGTGGTCAAACTGGCCGACGGGACAGTGCTGAACCGCTACTGGGACGCACGCGACGTGCCGCGTACCGAATCATGGATGGACGACATTGCAACGGCAAACAAAGCGCCACAGCGCAACAAAGCAGAGATGTATCGTGATCTGCGCGCCGGTGCGGCATCGGGCTGGGATTTCAGCTCACGCTGGTTTACCGATGCGCATAACCTTTCGACCATCCGCACCACGCAACTGGCCCCGGTCGATCTCAACAGCCTGATGTTCCATCTGGAAAAAACGCTCTCGACGGCGTATCGCCTGAATAAACAGGATGCGCAGGCTAAAGCCTTTGCCGATCGGGCTGAAAAACGTCAGGCGGCGATTAACCGCTATCTGTGGGACAGCAAACAGGGCTGGTACGCCGACTACGACTGGAAAACGCGTAAGATTCATCCGCAGCTAACGGCTGCTACGCTGTTTCCGCTCTATATGCAGATTGCCAGTGACAAACAGGCTGACAGCACCGCCAGCGCGGTGGAAAAACAGCTGCTGAAACCGGGCGGTCTGGTGACCACCACAGTGAACAACGGCCAGCAATGGGACGCTCCCAACGGCTGGGCACCGCTGCAGTGGGTGGCCGTTGAAGGGCTGGAGCACTATAAAAAGCCGCAACTGGCGCAGCAGGTGGGCCTGCGTTTCCTGCGTAACGTTCAGCTGACGTACGATAAAGAGCATAAGCTGGTCGAAAAATACGTGGTCGAAGGCAACAATCTTGGCGGCGGCGGCGGTGGTGAATATCCGCTTCAGGACGGTTTTGGCTGGACGAACGGGGTCACGTTAAAATTGCTGGATAAATATTGTCCGAAAGATAAAACCTGTAATAGCGCCCACGATATTCCCGAGGCGCAAAGCAGCGCGGAATAAAGCGAGCAGGCGAGAGATCGCGTTAACATAAAAAAGGCCCGCTGCGAGGCGGGCCTTTTTTGGTTATCTGCGTACGTTAACTGCGTACTTTGCGGTAGATAAACAGCACAACCAGCGCGCCGATGACCGCGACGACAAAGCTACCGAAGTTGAACCCGTCCACACGGCCAAAGCCGAAGAAGGTACTGATCCACCCACCGACAACGGCACCCACGATACCCAGAATAATAGTAATGATGAATCCACCACCATCTTTGCCTGGCATGATCCACTTCGCCAGGATACCAGCGATTAAACCAAAGATGATCCATGAAATAATACCCATCTGTTACTCCTTCCTTTTGGTTAGTCAATGGCGATCGCCTGATTAATCAAGCGGTTCACGCGCTTAGTATAGTCGCAATTTTTAAAAATGCTGCGCGTGAAGGTTATGATAGTGGTTATTGTGTTAAAGCTTTATTATTGTCAGCCGATAACGAACGGGTAGTAACAGGATAAATATAAATGATAAAGCGTTGCTCATCGGGGGCCAGCAAGTGAAAGAAGCCGATAAAGAACATTATCTCAAACGTGGCACGCTGGCGGTTCTGGGCGTCATGAAAGACCTGCTTCAGGCGCAAACACCTTTGCTGGTGAATTTCTCACGCGGGCAGTTTATCAGCCGTATGCTGGCGGCGGATGAAAACCGCATTGTTTTTGATCTGGGCAGTAATAATCTGGATAACGACTACGCACTGCAGTGCAACGATATTACCGTGTTTGCCGAAACCCAGGGCGCGAAGGTTGAATTTGCCTTACCCGGGCTGGAGAAAACGGAATTCGACGGCCTGCCTGCATTTCAGGCAACGTTACCGGAGGTGTTGTGGCAAATTCAGCGGCGTGAATTCTTCCGCATCAGCGCACCGATGGACCCGCAGTTCTGGTGTCACTGCACATGGCCTGACGGCTCGGCTGCCCGACTGCGATTACAGGATTTATCGTTAGGCGGTATCGGCGTGCTAGTGGACGACGCGATGCCGGACGGCCTGAAAAGCGGCGACGATTTTAAAAATCTTCAGGTGGAACTGGGTGAATACGGCCAGTTTAACGTCAATGCGACGTTGATGCATATTGGTGAACGCAGCATGATTACCAGTAAAAATGAAACCAAAGTTACGCCGCGGCTGAGCTTCCGTTTTACGGCACTCGAACCCCATCAGGAACGGCAGTTGCAGCAGGTGATTTTTAGCCTGGAGCGGCTGGCGCGCGACAAAGCGCAACGCTTCCAGTAACCTCCGCTCTTTTTCCGCGCCGCACATCCGCGGCGCATCCAGGCTATGCTTTCCTTGCTTTCTCGTTTAACCGGAACCAGCAAGGAGACACTCCCCAATGGAAAACTGGCTCAGTTTGCGTCATTTTCAGTCCATTCTTTTTAATCAAACGCTGTGGATCAACAGCGCCATCGTCATCATTGCCACCCTCGTTATTTACTGGTTGCTGCGCAGCCTGATCAGTTTCGTGTCCAACCGCATTGCGCACTTCAGCGAAGACCGCCACGTCCGATTTACCGGCATCCTGGTGGAAATACTGCGCAGCACCAGCCATCTGCTGCTGCTGATTTTTTCGCTGCTGATTGCCCTGCGTTTCATCGATTTGCCCGACTCGTGGCGCTCGACGGTTTCTCACAGCTGGTTCCTGGCGCTGATTGTGCAACTGGCGTTGTGGATCGACTGCGGCATTCGCCTGTGGTTAAAAAGCCTGCTGCGCGATCCGCTTCACGTGCGCAATCCGGTGACCACCGTCATTCTGGGCATTCTGTTGCGGGTCGTGGTGTGGGTCATGATGCTGCTGGCGATTCTGTCGAATATGGGCATCGATATCACGGCGCTGGTAGCCAGTCTGGGCGTGGGCGGTATTGCCATCGCCCTGGCGATTCAGACCGTCCTGAGTGATGTGTTTGCTTCCCTGGCGATTGGCTTTGATAAGCCTTTTGAGCACGGCGATTTTATCGTGTTTGGCGATATTGCCGGCACTATTGAGCATATAGGCCTGAAAACCACGCGGCTGCGTAGCCTGAGCGGTGAGCAGATCGTCTGTTCCAATACCATTTTGTTGCAGCAGACAATTCATAACTACAAGCGGATGCAGCAACGTCGTCTGGTGTTTACATTCGGTATCAGCTACGCCACGCCGTCTGAGCAGGTGCGAGAAATCAGCGAACTGGTGAAAACCATCATTCAGGGTATTGAAATGACGCGCTTTGACCGCGCCCATTTTCTGGCCTTCGATGACTCGAAGCTGACCTTTGAAGTGGTCTACTTTGTGCTGAGCGCCGACTACAACGTCTATATGGATATTCAGCAGGAGATTAACCTGCAACTGATGGCGGCGCTGGAAGAACGCAATATTCGCTTTGCCTTTCCGATCCGTCAGGTCGAATTCAGCGGCGGAAGTTTACCGCCGGTCGATCTTAAACCGGTGCCGGACGATGAAGAGACTGTCCCGCAACGCGTCAGTCGTTAACCTCGCTGTACTGAGGGCTGGCTGTTACAGTCTTGCCCTCATTTTCCGTTCATTGTGGCTGATAGCGACAGCGGGTCACCGCGTTTTTCCAGCCCTGATAGTTATCCTGCATGTGCTGCGCCAGATGGGTTCGGGGCATGATGATCGGCCCGCCCTGCAAGGCCAGCATATCGTCGCCCTGCTGCCACCATCCCAGCCCTTTTCCTGCCAGCAGTGCCGCCCCCAGCGCAGAGGCTTCGGCGGTCGGCGCGCAGTGCAGCGGACGTTGCAATACGTCGGCCTGAAACTGCATCAGCCAGGGGTTTTGCGTGGCGCTGCCGTCAACGCACAAGGCCGGAAGCGCTGTGCCGCAGGCCTCTTCCATGGCAAAAAACACGTCAGCAATCTGCCAGCAGATGGATTCCAGCGCCACCCGCGCCAGTACGGCGGGCGTGGCCGCATCGGTCAGGCCGCAGATCAGGCCTCTGGCCTTGAGATCCCACCACGGCGCCCCCAGCCCCGACAGCGCCGGAACAAAATAGCAGCCCTGATTATCATCACAGCCTTCAGCCAGTGCCGTAAGTTGCCGGGGATCGTGAATGCCCAGCATCGTCCCCAGCCAGGCGGCCCCGGACCCGGTGTGCGTGATATTACCTTCAAAGGCAAAGCGCGCCTGGCCGTCGTGCCAGGCAACGGTGGTGCTGAGCCCGTTATCGGTCAGCAGCGGCGTGGCCATCGACATCATCAGCGATGATCCGGTGCCGTAAGTGGCTTTGACCACTTCCGCCGTGCCGCGTCGCTGAGCATAAAGCGCGGCATGAGAATCGCCGATGCGCGCCAGAATCGGTGTGCCGGGTGCGAGTCCCGGTATATCGCTCACGCGTATCATGCCTGCCACGCTCGCCGACGCGGTAATCTGTGGCAGCGCCGCACGCGGCAGGCTGAACAGTGACAGCAGTTCATCGTCCCAGTCATTGCGGTGCAGGCTGTAAAGCTGCGTGCGCGCGGCATTGGCATGATCGGTCACAAATGTCGTGCCCGCCGTCAGTTGCCAGGTCAGCCAGCTGTCCACGGTGCCGATGCACAGTTCCCCCGCCGCTGCCCGGGCGAAACCGTCCGGTATGGCTGCCAGCATGCCGGCCAGTTTGGCGGCCGGGAACATCGGATCGACCGCCAGGCCCGTCAGAGCGCTGATGCGCGCGGCGCTGCCCGACTGCTGTAAATCCCGGCAAAACGATTCTGACCGACGATCCTGCCAGCTCACCAGCGGCGTTAACGGCACGCCATCACGGCGCTGCCAGATCAGTACGGATTCGCGCTGGTTACTGATAGCCACCCCTGCCACGCTTGCTCCGTCGCACTGCGCCAGGCAGTCGGTGATGGCCTGCCTGACAGCTGACCATATCGCCTGGGGATCCTGTTCTGCCAGGCCGGGTTGCGGATGTTGTAACGTTAAACCGTGACTGCCGCGCGCCACCACGCGTCCCTTTCGATCGACGGCTACCGCTTTGGCATTGGTGGTGCCTTCATCAATGGCCAGAATCACCGACTCCCGCATCGTCAGCCTCCTGCACAGAGGCGTAACGCCTGCGCGGCGATGCTGCTGGCATCAATGCCATGGTGCGCGCGCGTGGCGGGCCGATCGCCAGCTATAGCATATTCGCCGTTGGCAATCCCCAGCCGCAGAAGCTTAACCGGCAAGCCGTGTTCCGCCAGCACCTCCGCCACCAGGCTGCCTACGCCACCATTAATGTTATGCTCTTCCACCGTGATCACGGCGCGGAAGTGGCTGAGCAGATTGTGCAGCTGCTGCGTATTACAGGGGCGAATGGACGGAACCGAAATCACGGCGGCAGAAACGCCCTGCTTTTCCAGTTGCTCTGCGGCGGTCACGGCTTCATGTACCGTCGAGCCCATGGCAACAAGCGCAATATCGTGGCCTTCTCGCAGCCGGTCAATCTGACCGGGCCGGAAGCGGTAATTTTCGTCGTGCAACGACGGCAGCGCTTTGCCGTCCAGCCGGATATAAACCGGCCCCCTGTGGTCAAGCGCATAGTCGATAATTTGGCGGCACTCGACTGGACAGGCGGGCGCATAAATTTCGATATTGCCGAATCCACGCATGACGGCGATGTCATCGATGCTGTGATGGGTGCTGGCAAGCGGACCATAGCTGGCACCGGCATTCAGTCCAAACAGCTTCACGTTAGTGTTGTTGTAGCAGACATCGATTTTGATCTGCTCATTGGCGCGCGAAATCAGAAAGGGCGCGGCGTTACAGGTCACGGCGATTTTGCCGCCCAGCGCCAGGCCAGCGGCTGTGCTGACCAGCGCCTGTTCAGCAATACCGACGTTAACCAGACGACCGGGAAAGGCGTCAATAAAGGGCGCAATCTTCGCGGTGGAGGTGGAATCCGCCACGACCGGCACCACATCGATGCCGCGATGTACGGCATCTGTTAACGCGTCGACCATGACGTTGGCCAGGTGTTGTGCATTACTCATCGTTTAATTCCTCCAGTGCCCGCGCAATCTCGTCCCCTTTCGGCACCCGATGGTGCCATTCGGCTTGTCCCTGAATAAACGAGATGCCAAAGCCCTTTTCGGTGTGCGCGATAATGACCTGTGGCTTACCGTTCACAGGCAGGTTTTCCAGCGTATTCACCACTGCGGCCATGTCATTGCCGTTGCATTCCCTGACCTCCAGACCAAAGGCGCGCCATTTTTCTGCCAGTGGATCGGTATTGAGAATGTCACGCGTTGCACCCGCCAGTTGCAGCTTGTTCTTGTCGTTTATGATGATGAGGTTATCCAGGCCATAGTGCGCGGCTACCAGCGCGGCTTCCCAGTTGCTGCCTTCTGCCAGCTCACCGTCGCCGGTCACCACAAACACACGGCGCGGGCTGTGGCTCTTTTTCGCCGCCAGCGCAATGCCCACCGCCACGGGCAATCCGTGACCCAGCGCACCGGTGTTGAGTTCAACGCCCGGAGTTTTCTGCCGTACCGGATGGCCCGGCAACGCAGAATCGGCATGTTGATAAGTAGGCAGCCAGTCCAGCGGGAAATAGCCGGCTTCCGCCAGCACGCAATAGTATCCTCCCACAGCATGACCTTTTGACTGGATATAGATATCACGTTGATCGTCTTCCGTTCGATCCGGTGCACAATTCAGAATGCGAAAATAGAGCGCGGTCAGAATCTCAACCTGTGACAGATCGGCACCGGTATGCCCGCCTGCCGGACTGCCCGCGTTAAGCTGGATGATGCGGCGGCGTACGGCCCGGGCCTTTTTTTCGAGCGCATCCACAGAAAGCGTAAATGGATTCATATCTCACCTTTGAATTTTAAGTCGAACTTGAATATATATTCAGAGAGAGTACAACTCTCCCTTTTTTCGCCGTGATGACAGCAATAACCTACCCTTTCATCGCCTGCTATTACGCGCAGAAACACAACAGCCTTAACAGTTATGAATATATATTCAATAATGATTTTATATTCAAAACTACTATGCGCCCGACGAACGACGACGTCTATGCACGAAGTGATAAAAAGCGAAAACGATCACAAATTGCCCTGGATTGTGCTTTTCACGTCAGTGGTTAACAATGGCGGGCAGAATACGAGAGGAAAAACAGATGGCGAAGCAGGACGAACAGCGGCTCATGGTGAAAATTGCCACGCTCTACTATGTCGAAGGCAGGAAGCAATCCGATATTGCGCAGTTACTTAAGCTGTCCCAGTCGTTTGTTTCACGCATCCTGACCCGCAGTGTGAAAGAAGGCGTGGTGAAAATTAGCGTGGTTCCCCCCGCCAACGTTTTTCCTGAACTGGAAAAAGCGATCGAGCAAACCTATCAGTTACCTCAGGCCATCGTAGTGGATGTGGCAGAACAGGCTTCTGTCAGCGAAATTAAACAGGCAATTGGATCGGCGGCGGCTCACTATCTGGAGACGCGACTGCGCCCCGATGAGCTGATCGGCATCTCTTCCTGGAGCGGCACCATTCGCTGTATGGTCGATGCGTTGCATCCGCTGAATGCCTCATGCAAAGGGGTGATTCAGCTCCTGGGCGGCGTGGGGGCGAACGGCAACGTGCAGGCGACTATCCTGACGCAAAACCTGGCCGCGCTGCTGAACTGTCCAGCCTGGCTGCTGCCTTCGCAGTCGATTGAACATTCGGTGAGCGACCGTCAGCGGCTGGCGGCCAATCCGGAGGTGGCCGAGGTGCTGAATAAGTTCGGCGAAGTAGACCTGGCGATTGTCGGCATCGGCGACCTGGAGCCGTCCGCCCTGTTGCGCAACTCCGGTAACTATTACGATGCAACCATGTTGCGCACGCTGGCAGCGCGCGGTGCGGTCGGCGATATCTGTCTGCATTATTTTGACGAACAGGGCCAGCCCGTGCTGCAGGCCGACGAAGATCCGGTGATTGGTATGGAACTGGAACAGGTCAGACAGTGTCCGCAGGTGGTGGCGCTGGCGGGTGGCAAAGAGAAGGCCCAGGCGATTCGCGGAGCCCTGCGCGGCGGTTATGTTAATGTGCTGATCGTCGATTATCCGACGGCCCGGCTGCTGGTGGGTTAAGTGTTTTCTCCTCACCTTCTGTCAGGTGAGGAGAAAAAACGCGACTCAGCTGATAGCCCGGTAGGCCGTGGTGACTTTCCATAAGTAACGCGGTGCCTGAGCAGCCGGATGCTTGTTCTGCACGTGCTGGTAGAATTCGTCCGGCGTCATGGCGTTAATCATGGCAATCGCGCGGTCACGATCGCGCGAGAACGTGCGAAGCAATGCCCCGGCACCGTTAGCGTAAGAAACAATCGTGGCATAACGCAGCGTGAGTGGATCGCGGATGCCGGACAGCGCAGACTGCTGGAGGATTTTGATATAGGCGGTGCCGATCTCAATATTCCTGGCGGGATCGCGTAACTCAGCGGTGGTCGGTTGCCCCCGGCGCCCCTGGGTACGGTACACTTCACGTCCGGCCGTTGCCGCTTTGATTTGCATCAGCCCGACAGCATTTGAACGGCTGACCACGCCCGGATTTCCTCCGGATTCCACATTAATAATCGCGCTAATCAGTTTCTCATCCACCCCGTACTGGCTGGCCGCGCTTTCGGTAAAGAGTGACCATGTGCCCGAAATACGCGACGGCGGTGCCTGCGTCAGCGGTGTATTCTTCTCTTTAACATACGTATGCGGCGGTTCACTGGCACAGCCTGTCAGCAATAATGCTGAAATGACAAAGTAGCGAATTTTAAGCAATTTTTTATCTCGTCGCAGAAGTGGCGGAAGCTATCATACCTGGCAGGGTAAATTGCAAAATTACCGTTTATCCTAATTACAGTAGTCGGATGACTTATTGGCACTTTTTCGTCATTATCGTGACGTCTGTCACTGACTAATTTCAGGAATTTACTATGACGTCACGTTCAATCCGTCTTATCGCCCCTTCAGGTTATTGCCACAATCAGCCTGCAGCCCATCTGGGGGTTGAACGCCTGCGCGCAGCGGGGCACCAGGTTGAAAATACGGGGGCAATCGCACGGCGCTTTCAACGTTTTGCCGGTACGGATTCGGAACGCTTAGACGATATCAATGCGCTGGCCGATCTGGCGACCTTACCTGATATTGTGCTGGCAGTGCGCGGCGGCTACGGTGCCACGCGCCTGCTGCCCTCAATCAACTATGCCGCGTTACAGCGCCGCTTAGCGGACCAGCCGCTGGCACTATGTGGCCACAGCGACTTCACCGTGATTCAACTGGCCTTACTGCAACACGCCGGAATAATCAGCTTCAGTGGGCCGATGCTGGCGGGCAACTTTGGCGCTGCGGTTTTATCCGAATTTACCCTGCAGCACTTTTGGCAGGCGCTGACATCACCTACAGTCAGTGTGAACTGGAAAAGTGACACGCCCGATAACGGCACCTGGCACGGTACGTTATGGGGAGGAAACCTGGCGATGATCAGCTCGCTTATCGGTACGCCGTGGATGCCGGCCATCACAGACGGCATTCTGGTGATTGAGGATGTGAATGAGCATCCGTTCCGGATTGAACGTATGCTGCTGCAGCTCCACCAGTGTGGGATTCTGGCGCAGCAACGGGCGATTATCACCGGCAGTTTCACCAGCACCGCCTTGTCCGACTACGATAACGGGTTTGACTTCGCCACGGTCTGGCAGTACCTCCGCGATCTGAGCGGTCTGCCCGTTATCAGCGATCTGGATTTCGGTCACGGCCCTGACACCGTGACCCTGCCGTTGGGTGCCAGGGCGACCTTAGAGGTACATCAGGGACAGGTCAGTTTACAGGCAAGCGGGCATCCCGTATTGCGCACATAACTGGAGTTGCAGGAGATCGACATTGAAGCCGCTGTATGACGATTTGTGGATCTCTACGCCGGAGTTTCCGGAAGACGATGCCGTCGATATCATGATGCATGGGTTTTTACTGCGCCATCCGCGCGGTAATTTACTGATTGGCCGGGTGGAAAATCCGCTCGATCATGAAGTGCTGGCCGATGATAACGGCGTGATTCGCCATTATCTGACTCACTGGCATGAGTCTGCACCGGGCGCAGCGGTAATCCAGAAGCGTTTTAGCAGCGCGCTGTACTGTCACAGCCGCTCGCTCGGTCAAATCAGCCGCTTTGTGGAGCCGGACGATACTTTTACCCAGCAGGAAACTCATTTCGGTGATTTTCATCTGTTGCCCACGCCCGGCCATACGCCCGGCAGCTGCAGCTACCTCTACCATTCGCCGCAGGGACCGACCTATTTATTTGTCGGGGATACGCTGACGCGTGATCATGACCGCTGGGTAACGGTGTTGGTACCCGACAGCAATCCTGCCGAACTGGCGGCGTCGCTGGAGCTTTACCGTAGCCTGCGTCCCGATGTGGTGCTGATGAGCACCACGCGTGGTCATCTGTCCTGGCAAAAGGTTACACTGCCCTGCTGGCTGGCCGCGATTGATGAGGCTGAGCAGCACCCGCTGGATTTGCGGCAGCAGGCGCTGCCCTCAGCATAGCGTTTTCGTCAGATAGTGACGCTGATGATGCATAATGTACTCGTCCAGCGTCAGCCGGACACGGTAACCCAGCTTTTCGTAAAACGGCTTTGCCTGAAAGCTGCCGGTATCCACCTGTGCAAAACGGCAGCCGCGCTGGCGGGCTTCCTGCTCAGCCGCCAGGACCAACTGGCGACCAGTGCCTTGCCCACGCAGCGCCTGTGCGACCCAGAGTAAATCAATGCGTAGCCAGTTGCCAGTGGTCGTGCCGGTCAATCCGGCCAGTTTCCTGCCCTGCGCATCGCAGATGAACAGCCCAAGGGGTTTAATCAGGTCAGCATCGTAAAACTGACTGTTCCAGGCATTCAGGCCCAGCCGGATTTCATCCAGATCCTTACTGCTCACCGTGTCAGTCAGGGTAATCTGCATTTATCTTCCTTATCGCTGCGGGTCAGGAGTCGTTGCGCTGGCGATCATCGTAGCGCTCAAGGCTCAGCGCATCGACCTCACGCGTCGTGGTACGGCGGCACGGGATCAGATCGTCGCTGTCATGGTAGACAAAGAAGGTGTCGAGGTTGCTTTTGTTCACAATCAACTGATCGCCGTTGCGAAAGCGTGTAATCGCGACCTTGTCGCCGTTATCCGTGCGGGTTTGCAGCTGGCCTGCGGCAATCTGGAAATGCTGTTTCGGCCAGTAGAGCGTGCTGAGCCCATATTGCGCCCGCGAGACGGTCATAACGGGACGTCCGGGACACTGGATCTGAAACTCACTTTCGCTCCATGCGGATGCGCTGAAACCGGCGATCAGGCACAGGGCAAGACGGGCTGCTTTCATCTGATTCCTCCACTGAAAATAAGGGCGGCCACATGTCAGGTGGCGCTAAGACGTTGTAAGCAGGGGTAAAGCATCGCGCGGTGAGCGCGACCGCGCAATAAAAAACGGCACATCAGGCCGTAAGAGACGCGTGACTGGCTGCCGCCAGCGGGATGACACTCGCGCATGCGGATACCAGGCGCGACGGATGAAACTTACTCTGCCGCAACCTCCGCCGCGACCAGCATCAAGGCCAGACCGGCAGGTTCGTTGTCGAAACTGCTCATGACATCGCGGATTTCTGCCGCACAGGCAATCACCTGCTGCCTTTTCTCTGCGTCCAGCGCATCGATGGCATGGCGAATAATCATTAGACTGGCTTCTTCTTCTTTCATCTTTTATCCCTGAATTTGCTTAAGCGACGCGCAAAGATGGCAAGAATAACGTTTATTTGCACCGAAAGTCATCTTTTACATTCCCACTGCTTAACGATTGAACAAACGGCAAATCAACCCGGCTCGCGTAAACGCTATGATCATGTTATTTGTCGCGTTTCAGGCTAAAATCGATCATTCATTCTATGGACCGGGGCAGGAGCAGGCTATGTTGCGACCAGGATTTTTCATTTTTATGGCACTGCTCTCAGGCTGTTCCTCTTCGCCGAAAGGTGTGGAGTGTCCGGGCGACGTCAGCACAATTTACGGTCAGTCACTGGGGCAAACGCAGGGAACGGTATTCGATCTGGTCACCGCGTTCAGCGTCAGTCGGGATGGCGTAAACGTGCAGAGCGGGCCGCTTCAGTCGCTGGATCGCTTTCAGTATGTCCCCTCTGCGGTGACGTCTGAAGGTTACTACGCGCAACGCCTGTCCGATAAACAGTTTCGTCTGATCAACCCTTATCAGGACACCATGATTACCTGGACCTGTCCGTAAAGCGGGCAATCCTGACACTGCGTGATATAGTGTCAGGAAACGTCAAGCGACAGGTCAGGCTCATCATGGAAAAACGGCTGGATAACAACGGTTATATTGATTTCCCGTTCCCTGCTACCCGCAATGCAGATGGCTCTGTTAATCCCTGCGGTATCGACCTGACCCTGGAGACAGAACGGCTGGACGAGATCGCCGTGATTCGTCACTCCCCTAACCTGCAACGTTTACTGGAAGAGGTGAATTTGCAGGAAGGCCTGTTTATGACCCTGGCCTGCGACTGGCAGCAGCAGGAAAACGCGGTATGCGGATTCATTGATATCGCCTTTCGGCCCGAACTCCTTCACTGTTCTCACAAGGAGGCACTCCAGCTAGAAGCCGCCTTTTATGACTATCTGAAGGAACAAGAGCAGCAGCACGCGCTGGCAGCCGACACGCTGGTGAACTTTGCCCGTTGTGTACTTGACTGGGGCTGGTCACCACTACAGCAACGCCAGCGCCATTATGAAAAAATTACGATTCAGTATTACTGCCAGCAGGCCGAGGATGCCGAGTGGTGCTTTGACCATCTGCGGCATTTTCTGGTGAGCTGGTATCCCAACACGCGATCCCATCCACTTCATTCCGTCAGGTGAAACAGCTGGTAATAATTTTCCTCGCCCGGCCCTTCGCGTGGTGGCGTTAACGCACGCTGCCCGCTTCATGCCCGTCTCTCCGCGCCTTCCGCCAGTCCGATGGCCATCACCAGGCGGAGTTTTCATCTGGTCAATTCCTCCCTGACAGACGATTAATGCGTCTAAACGCAGCACAGTGGCGAAGGTTTGCTACGCTTTAAATGACTGTGATAACCAAGGAGATGAAGCATGTCAGGAAAAATTGAAGATGCCGTAAAAGAAGTCGCCGGTGCCGCAGAGCAACAATGGGGTGAAGTCACCGATTCGCCGCGTCACCGCGCCCGTGGTGCAGCCCGCCGCTACACCAATCAGGCATCCTATGCCGCACGCGATGCCGCCGATTGCATCAAAGATCAGATGCAGTCCAACCCGTTTGCGGGTCTGGCGGTCGCGGCCGGTGTGGGCGTCGTACTGGGCTTCCTGCTCGGTCGTAAGTAAGTTCAAAACGGGGGCGTTTGCTCCCGTTTTTCCTTTATGTCAGCTCCCGCGTGTGGTCGTCTTTATTGAGTGTCATCAGGGCCGGGATGGAAACCAGTGCCGTTGCCATCATATACCAGGCCGGAATATCCAGATTGCCCGTCTGCTTAATCAACCCTGTAATAATTAAACCCGCACAGCCGGAAAACACCGCATTGGATAACGCATAGGCGACACCCAGCCCGGTATAACGTACCGTTGTTGGAAACATTTCCGCCAGCATTGCAGGCCCCGGCCCGGCGAGCAAACCAACCAGTTCCCCCGCTATCAGCACCACCAGCGCTTTTAGCAGCAAACTCACGCCATCCGCCTGCACTATTTTCAATAGCGGCATCGCCATAAGCAGCAGGAGTACGCTGGCGCTAACCATGACACGACGCCGACCAACGCGATCACTGACGATGCCCGCCGGGATAATTGTCGATGCGAAGCCCACATTGGCGATCACGGCAATCAGCAGCGCCTGATTCATACCGGTATGTAGCGCCGACTGCAAATAGCCGGGCATGATCACCAGACAGGTATAGCCTGCGGAGGACCACAGCATGACGCGCGCGATCGCCAGGAAAATAATTTTTATCGTCTGGCGCGGTGCAGCCCTGGCGCGGTGCAGCCCTGACGCGCTGCTGTTGCTGGCGTACAAAGTCCGGCGTTTCTGTGATTGCCAGACGCAACCATAGCGCAACCAGGCCCAGCGGTAACGCCAGCCCAAACGGAATGCGCCAGCCCCATGCCAGCATCGCCTGCGGGCTGAGCAGCCAGGACAGCAGCGCCACCAGCCCCACGCCGGCCAACAGGCCAAACGCCACGGTCAGCGACTGCCAGGCACCATAGCGTCCACGTTGACCGCGCGGCGCAAATTCGGTCATCAGCGCCACCGCCCCGCCATATTCGCCGCCGGCAAATAACCCTTGCAGGATACGCAGTGCCGTAAGCAGCACGGGCGCGAGAATGCCCGCCGTCGCATAGGTGGGAATTAACCCGATAGCGGTGGTCGCCAGCGTCATCAATATCAGGACGGTAATCAGGACAGGCTTGCGGCCCAGGCGGTCGCCCAGTCGGCCAAACACCAGGGCGCCAAGGGGGCGAAAAAAGAACGCAATGGCAAAGGACGCCCAGGTCAGGATCAGGCCACTCAGCGCTGACTCGCCCTGAAGCTGAAAAAAATTGTGCGCAATAATTGTGGCGAGGAAACCGTAGATGGCAAATTCATACCATTCGATAAAGTTGCCTACCGCACCCGCGATCAGAGCGCGTTTTGGGTGTTTTACGGG
This sequence comes from Pantoea sp. PNA 03-3, assembly GCF_003201175.1. NCBI lineage: Bacteria > Pseudomonadati > Pseudomonadota > Gammaproteobacteria > Enterobacterales > Erwiniaceae > Pantoea > Pantoea sp. PNA 03-3. The sequence goes on from NZ_QICO01000001.1 coordinate 870,018, forward strand.
TGAAAGAGGCGTTTCCATTCAGGGTTCCTCCGGGATTTATGCAAAATCAGTACGGCGTTGACAGTGAGAGTATAGAATTTCAGCCGATACGATTTTGTCTCCCGGACGAAAATAATCACATCACACCCTGGCGCCCTGCCCTGCGCGCAGTGCCGACAGCAATATACCGCTGGACACTGTACGTAAAGAGTTGCTGCGTCATCAGGACATTCGGCCAGCCGGGCGTGAAGTTTCTTACCCGTTGAATATTTTACGCATCACAGTACGTAAAGCGATGAATGCCTGGCAGGACGGGAGCATTCGCGCGGCTAAGGCACGCACACTGGAATAGTCGCTAAACGCGCCGCAGGGCTTTACGCAGCAGGTCGTGTCAGGGGGAAAAACCGAATACCGCGTGGCAGCAAAACGCCGGATGCAAAAACCCACCAGACAGCAGACACAGCCTGGCTGTCTGTTATAGCCTGGGGCTATGGCTCGCGGGTATAACGTTGCGCATCTTCCGCCATGCGGCCCGACGGCTCAGCCTTTAGCGCCGACTGTTCACGTCAGGCAGACAACGAGCTGTCAACGGCATTCCCTCGGCCTTTCCGTTCTGAATCCTAAACCAATAAGCCGGCCAAACACGAAGCGCAGAAACGGGAATTTACGCATCATGGCGGGCATCTTACTTTGCCCGCTGGCACGTGGCTTGTTGCTGCTCATTTTAATTTGCAGGAACTGGGTCGCCACGGTAGGAAACTGACGGCGTTTCTGGACCTTATGGAGATCGCTTAACTTCAGCGTTCCCCTGCGCAGTGGTCGCGTTAACAGGTTCGCCGCCGCCACCGCATCCTGAATCGCCAGATTAACCCCAACCCCGCCGATCGGTGACATAGCATGCGCCGCATCGCCAATGCACAGCACGCCCGGTTTTGCCCACTGATCCAGACGATCTATCCGGATAGACAACAGTTTGAGTTTTTCCCAACTGTCGACCTCCGCCAGACGTGAAGCGGCAAAGGGCGAAACCGCCGCAATAGTGTCTTTAAGCGCATCCAGCCCCTGCGCCTGTAAGGCCTCAAACTGGCCTTTGGGAATGGTAAGACCACACTGCCAGTAATCCCCTCGATCAATGACGATAAAATTGTTGCGCGGGCCGGTATGGCCCATGCCGGTCAGCGGATCGTCGGGCTGTTTATTGAGGTGGAACCAGAGAACGTCGCGCGGCGCCCCGAAATGCTGGCTGCTGAGCCCGGCCTGGGCACGAATAACGGAATCCCGTCCGTCCGCTCCCACCACCAGACGGGCGCGAATTTCCATTGGCTGGCCTGCCTGCTCCGCCAGTACGCCGCACACCTGACCATTCTCGGTGATCAACTGACGACAAACGGTCGATTTAAGCAGTGTAAAACCTGAAAACTGCGCGCTTTTCTCCGCCAGAAAATTCAGAAAGTCCCACTGCGGCATAAAGGCAATAAAGCGGCAACGCACCGGCAGGCGGGAGAAGTCGGCCATCGTGACCTCTTCACCGCCCATTTCTGCCTGCAGTTTTTCGACACGCTGATGCGGCAGCGTGAGCAGCGCATCAAGTAAGCCCAGATGGTGCATGATTTGAAGGGTGGAGGGATGAATGGTATCGCCACGAAAGTCGCGCAGAAAATCAGCGTGCTTCTCCAGCACTACCACCTGCAACCCTGCGCGGGCCAGGAGATAAGCCAGCATTAACCCTGCCGGACCGCCGCCAATGATACAACAGTCGGCGCTGTCGTGTTTTGAAGATGACATAGTGACTCCCTCATACTGTATCTGGTGAGTCTAAGCCAGTATCGACGATATTCGTACCGAAGGAATGTGGGGCTATTCAGATCGCCGTCGGAAAAAGCTGCATACGCTGGCCGATCAGGTTTCAGGTTCTGACTGTTTTATCTCAACCAGCACCAGCGGGCATTTTTTGACCTGACAGGCATGATGGTAAGCCAGCGAACAGACCGCACAGTAATCGGCCGAGTCGGAAGAGTATTCGTACTCCTGAAAGTAACGGAATCCGCCTCTGTCATCATTGGCACGCGCACTGTAGAACGCGTGGTCGGCAAGCTGCGCATCCAGTTGTCTGAATGTCAGCGCGTTAGGATTGTGGTAACCCACTTTAATACGATATGTCGTCATGCAGACATCATCATCGCCAGCGCACCTTCCCGCAAATTGTTATCGTTGTTGATTGTGATAGATGGAGGTTATCGAAACAGCGCCTGCAAACGATACGGTACTGCGGTGTTTACACCGCTTGCGTTTCACAAAACAGGGAGAACAGTTGCTCTCCCGATTAACGGACTGGATTGACAGGCAGCTATACACTAAATGCAACTTTCCATTCACATCCCACCCTTAACTTCATAATAAAAAAGTCAAGACATCATTACATTGTCAAGCTTAATAAATAAATGCCATCTGTCTGTAAGTAGACACAACAGGACAAAAAAATCCTGACTAATTCGTGCATTATTGCGCAAATATTAAATACAACAACAAAAAGCTAGCATTTTAAAAACAACAAACACAGAGCCTTATCATATCCATATTGCTTTTTTATAAAATTAAAATCACAGCAAACTACGTGTAGAGTGAGATAAAAGTCATACGCACCACATTTTTATCTTAAAGTGCGATAGTTTTTTTGATCGCGCCGGTGGAATTAACCGAAAATTCCTGGAGAAAACAAAATCGTCTTAACTTGCTACAAGTCACGTGCTTCTTTAGTTCAAAATAAATTGCACAACTGTGGGAGGAATCGCGTTTTTGTAGACACAGAAATGAAAGAGCCCATCTTCGGAATATTCCCTGCATAAAACGCGAGTCATCTGGCCAACACATTGAATCAGAAGATTTAATGATGATATGGTTATCACACCTTCCTAAACGAGCAGCAGGACCGGCTTATGCGAAGGATTACGCGAGAAAGCATTTATTGCTTTAGTTGTCGATACCGATGTGAATTGGCCAGCGAGCTAACAGAAGAAATTAAACGTTGCCCGATCCAGAAAGTGTCCATTTGGCCCGCAAAGAATTATTTCTTAATGAATGGCGTTTTATCCCTGGTGGCGGGACGATATGAAAGTTTATTTATTAAAGGCTGCATGTTTGTTGATTTTTCATCACATAACATCCGTTTTTTCACCAACCATAACTGGCTGGACTATTTAAAATCACCGGGGTTAATCATCATCCTGGTTTGCGATCGCCGACTGGCGTCCCTCGCAGCCTTCTGGAAAAAACAGGACAAAAGCATCAATACGGTGATCTATCCGGGAACGGGGATTACCGAGATGAAAAAATCAATAAACGCATGTTATTACGGTTTAAAAGGAGGTGAAAAAAAAGGTGTTAATCCGTTAACCAGCGATGAGGTTAATTTTCTGGAACTGGTGAGTCATGGATTATCTCTGGGTGAAATTTCAGAAAAAATGCGCCTTGGCGTAAAAAAGATTTATTGCATAAAAGATTCAGTGCGCCGCAAGACGGGAACCAGCCTGAATCAGTTGTTCTCCAGTTAATAATGTAAAAGGAAAATACAATCATGTTAAATACTAAGGCTATGATCTTACCTCTGTTAATCAGCACGGCTCTGGTATCAGGACAGGCACTGGCAAATTCTGCTAACACTATTAACTTTCAGGGCGAAGTGAGCGATGAAACCTGTTCAGTAAGTGTGAATGGTAATGAAAGCGCCCCGCTTGTACTCATGCCAACCGTGGCCGTGAATGAATTAGATACGAGCGGAAAAGTTGCCGGTAAGACGGACTTCTCCGTGTCCATCAGCGGCTGTACCGGGTCCACAAATTCCACCCGTGTATCCACCGTGTTTGTGGGTAACAATGTGAGTGCTGCCGGTAACCTGAAAAACAGTGGCAATGCCGAAAACGTCGAAATCCAGTTGCTGGATCCGGCAGGTAAAGAAATTAATTTAACCAGCACCTATACCGGTGACGGTGATTTGACCCTGAGCTCAGGCGAAACCGAAAAATCAGCGACCTATTCTGCCCAGTATCTGGCTACTGATGTAGCCACTGCGGGTACCATCAGCGCTTCACTTCAGTATGCCGTGACTTATCAGTAATCCTTACCCGGTGCACTCCCATAAAGCGGAGTGCACAATAAATGATTGAGAACCTGTCTATGTTTATTCGCCAACACTTATTTGCTTTAAAAGTTTCGCTGGCATTAGTTCCGGCATTATTACTTCCCATTTGTGCTAATGCCAGCGTGACGATTATGGGCAGTAGGATTATTTATCCTGAACAGGCGCGCTCAGTAGATGTGCAGTTTAAAAATAATGATGCTATTCCTTATGTTATTCAGAGCTGGTTTGATAACGGCAATAAAGATTCCCAGCCGGATGGCCAGGTAAACACGCCTTTTATCATAACGCCGCCGGTATTTCGCATTCAGCCTAAAGCCGGACAAATTGCCAAGATAATATTAAACAATGCCGTCTCACAAGCCCAGGATCGTGAATCCGTTTACTGGTTCAATACACTTCAGATTCCGCCTTCTAATATCGCCAAAGATAACGCGCAAAATGCAATGCTGGTGGTATTACGTAACCGCATGAAGGTGTTTTATCGCCCTAAAAGCATTGGCGCGCCTAAAAATATCCTTAAAGGTATAAAGGTCACATCCTTCTATCAGGCGAATAAGGGTATGGGTATTGAAATTGATAACCCCCAACCCTGGCACGCTTCATTAGTAGACGTTGTATTAAAAGTGGGTAATCAGTCTTTAAAGCGAGATGCGGATATGGTTTCACCCTTTTCGCGGCAAACTTACTGGTTCAATAACAGTAAACGCCTTAAGGGCTCAGGGGTGATTACAGTCTCGGCAGTTAATGATCAGGGAGCTAAAATCAGTGAAAACTTTACGGTTGAAGTTAATTAGTCCGAAACTCATAGCTTTTACCGTGTCGGCCTGTTTCTCTTACGGTGTATGCAGCGAAGAATATTATTTTGACTCCTCGCTTTTTCAAGGGGCGACATTTGGGAAAAACCTCGAACAATTCAATCAAAATGAAATTGCGCAGGGAAATTACCTGGTTGATATTTACCTCAATAGTAAAATGATTAAATCTGGGGTAAAAATAAACTTCAGGAAATTTAACGACCAGGGCGGAGTAGAACCTTGTCTGTCTGAAGAAATCGTAACGCTATTGCAAATAAAAACCCTGCGCACCGGACAACCGACAGCATCTTGTCGGCCTTTATCCGGCTGGACAGAAGCGGGCAGCTGGCGTTTCGATCAGGCATCGCTTCGTTTGCACTTTACATTACCTATGGCAAGCCTGAACCGGACTCCGCGTGGCTACATCCCCGTATCGGAATGGGATGAGGGCGTTACGGCATTATTTTTGCGCCACAACACCAATTTCACCTGGTCAGAAAATCGCTCGTCAAATTACCGATATGAATATTTGTGGAGCGGAATAACGGCAGGCACCAATCTGGAAAAATGGCAGTTCCGTCATCAGGGCAATATGCGCTATTTGCGTAACAGCAGAACCGGAAGCCGTTACCAGTACAACCAGGTCAGAAGCTGGGTCCAGCGGCCTTTAGAGGGGATAAACAGTCAGCTTGCTTTAGGTGATAACTACACCAGTAACTCCCTCTTCGGTAGCCTTGCATTCAACGGTATCAAACTCGCCTCTGATGAACGCATGTGGCCACAGGGCAAACGGGGTTATGCACCAGAAGTTCAGGGTGTTGCCACTTCCGATGCCCGCGTTATCGTGCGTCAGCTTAATAACGTGATCTATGAGACAAGCGTTCCCCCCGGCCCTTTTGTCATTGATGACCTGTATAACACCAGCGGTCAGGGAGACCTTGAGGTTGAGGTCATCGAAGCTAACGGTAAGCGTTCTACCTTTACGGTGCCCTACTCTTCTGTACCGGATTCTGTTCGTCCAGGAAACTGGACATACGGTCTGGCGCTGGGACGTGTACGTCAGTATTACAGCGTAGAAAACACGTTTTTTGAAGGCGTCTTACAGCGCGGCATCAGTAACCGCTTCACAGCGACGGCCGGTTCACGCCTCGCAAAAGATTATCAGGCATGGCTGGCAGGCGGTGTATGGGGTTCACCGGTCGGTGCTGTAGGTATGAACACCATTTTTTCACAAGCACGCGTTGAGCAAAACAAAAAAACGACCGGCTGGCGTGCCGAACTGAGCTACAGCAAAACCTTTGAAACCGGGACAAATCTGGTTTTAGCCGCTTACCGTTATTCCACCAGCGGTTTTCGCGATCTGCAGGACGTTTTGGGCGTCAGAAGGCAGAATGACACAGGTATCAGCTACTACTCCGATTCGATGAACCAGCGTAACCGGTTATCCGCAACCCTGGGGCAGTCATTTGATGACGTCGGTATGTTTACCCTGAGCGCCAGCACAGCCGATTACTACAACAATAAATCCCGCATCACTCAGTTGCAGCTTGGCTATAACAACAACTGGAAAAAGATCAGTTACGGCTTCAACGTCGCACGTCAGCGCACGACCTGGAATACAACGCGATCCGATCTGGATCTCTTCAATCGCCAGGACGACACTCGCGCGCAACGTTATACCGAAAACACCTTTTCCTTTAATATCTCAATGCCTCTTGCCTGGAACAACACCTCTTCTGTTTCCTATTACTATAACCAGTCAAAACAAACACGTAGCTCATCGCTGTCCCTGTCAGGATCGGCGGGTGACAACAATGATATTTCTTATTCTGTCTATGGCGGCAGTGAACATTATCGCAATGGCAATAGTGGACAGGCACTGAACTTCGGCGGAAACGTTCAGCAAAATACGCGTCTGGGCGCTGTTCGCGCCAACTATGGTCAGGGCGAAAACTATCGTCAGGCTGGGCTGGGGGCATCCGGCACCGTGGTGCTTCACCGGGGCGGCATTACACTTGGCCCATACAGCAGTGAGACATTCGCCCTGGTTCAGGCCGATGGCGCACAGGGCGCGCTGGTACGAAATGGTCAGGGAGCTGTCATCGATCGCTTTGGCTATGCCATTTTGCCCTCACTCAGTGCCTATCGCGAAAATAACATCAGTCTGGACACGCTGGACATGAATGCCGATGCCGAACTGAGCGGCGGTAGTCAACGTGTGGTCCCCTATGCGGGGGCTGTTGTACGGATAAATTTCGCCACCATCAAAGGCAAAGCTGTCTTGATCTCGCTCACCAGTAATGCGGGGGAAACGCCCCCTATGGGCGCTGAAGTTCGTGATGCCGACAACACGGTTATTGGTGTCGTCGGTCAGGGTGGTCAGCTTTATGCACGTGTCCCCCACGACTCCGGCACACTTAAAGTCAGTTGGGATAACGATGGTCAACAAACCTGCCTGGTGAATTATCAAATTACCGGAAAGCAAGACGGTCACCTGATCCAGCTTACCGGCTTATGTAATAAGGAGTAGCGCGTGTTCACAAGAATCCTGCTTTTGTTAATCACTACCCTACTGGTACCGCTTCCACTTCTGGCGAATTGCACAAAGGTCACGAGTCAGGGCCAGCTTTCCCAGGCCGCTAAAGATGCCGGCTATACCGCAAAGGGATGGGAAGGTGCCTGTGATGAGTGCACAGGGCGGCTGGCATTGCCTGCAATCATCAATATCAATTCGGGCAAGCTGTTTCAGCCCTCGGGGACGTTGCTGGCCAGTGCGGTCGGCCATCCGCTCAACAACCCGATGAGGGATGCGTTTACGCCGAATCAGATTCTGTACCGCTGCGACATGGGTGATGCGGATAAACTCTTTGAAATGTATTCCACGAATGGCGACAGAGAAGAAGCCGGTAAATATGCCACCAGCGAGGTTGAAGGCGCTTATTTTGATAAGTTCAAAAATGTGGCGGTCAGACTGACCAACCTTACCACGGGTGAATATTACAGCCGCTACTGGAAAGCACGGCAGCTTAGTGCCAGCGACTGGTATACCGATGGGCAAAAAATATACATCCCGGCCAGTATATTTAGCAGTGTGCTCTACGAAATATTTAAAATCGATGAAGGTAAACATTACGTCAATAGTGACAACTATTATTTTGAGACAAACAATCAACCCCGCGGATATATTGCATTTAAAGGTCCTGGACTGGAAAGTAATAATCTTTATCCCGGTGCGGATCATTCCACGGTGTGGAATGGCTGGCACTATGACTGGCCTGTTGGCTGGAGTTCGTGGAAGACAGTCACCTATGTTCGCGGCGCAGCCTGCGAGGTGTACGATTACCCCGCGGTCGTCTCTCTGCCATTAACCAGCGTGGGTGTTTTAGCCGCTGGAGGCAGCAGCCAGGCACCTTTTTCCATTACCCTCCGCTGCGAGACCGGGGCAACGTCCGGGATCAAGAATTCCACTGTGACATCAGCCAACGTCGCAATGGGTTTTCTGGTAAATCAGCCTCGGGCCGTGGCAATGGCTCAGACGCTGGGCCTGACCACCAGCAGCGGTGGATTAACCTGGCTGCTCGACACAAACTATGGCGACAATAACGGCGGTTCGGCCTCTGGTGTAGGGATAAAAATTTACAACAGTGCGGGTGCCGCACTCAACCTGTTGCCCGATATAAGCAGTACCGGCACAGGCAATACGCGTGGATGGTATGCTTATAAAGATTTAACCACACTTACGTCATCAGACAACGGTGAGATCTACAGCGGCGATTTTACTGCCTCCCTTGAGGCTATTCCCGGACAAGTTATCACTTCAGGAACCGTTAATGCACAGTTACAAGTGGTGGTCAGTTTTCAGTAGCAGCCTGTATTTACTCACGGCGTTATTGTCAACGCAGGCAGTTGCCGTTGTAAACATTGATAAAACCCGCATTATTTTCAATGCCAACGAGATTGCGCAATCCGTCAATCTGGTCAACAGTGAAAACAGCCCTGCCGTTTTACAAATCTGGACAGATGACGGCGATATCTATGCCCCGCCAGAGAAGAGCAAAACACCGGTCATGGCTATGCCGCCGGTCTTGAAAATGCAGCCCGGCGAATTACGCTCTATAAAGCTGATGCTGACCTCACGCGCTGGCTTGCCCCCCGGGAAAGAAACCCTGTACTGGCTGAATATCTACCAGATACCGGCGCTCAAAAAATCTGACAACCAGCGCGATAAAAAAGTCGTTCTGCCGCTGCGTATTCGCCTGAAGGTTTTTGTACGTCCGACAGGGCTGGGTGCCCCCCGGCCGGAAGATGCACAAAAACTACGCTTTACCCGACAAAGCCAGCAAATCATGATTTCTAACCCTACGCCCTGGTATATGAGCCTGAACGCGAAAGTGGAAAAAGCGGTATTGAGAAATATTATGGTCGCACCGCTGTCTGATATTGTGGTTCCCGTCACCACTTCCGTTAATCCCGGTGCAAACGTCGAATATGAAGTGATTGACCAGAACGGTAACGTTGAGAAACATCGCAGCACGCTTCGCGCGACTGTTGGGAAGTAGCCGAATTACCTATTTCTGGCACAAAGAGAGTTGATATGGAACGCTGATGAGGCACTGAAATGCAGTGCCTCTGACAAGGTTCGTTCTTCAATGAAGCGCAGTTTTTATCTGTTTAATTTTTCGTAAGCGGGCAAAACACAGCATTCAACTGGAAACTTCCATATTCGATATTATCTCTCTCATCTTCTTCGTTTTCATACACCATAATTTCCATAATTGCCTCGGTAAACAGATAGCCATTAATGGGCAAAATAAACATGTTTTCATTAATTATACCGTCCTCGACAAGATTATGGTAAATTTTAACATTCTCCTTTTGATACTCCAGGAAGTCGCCGACAGTGTCGAACCTGTCAGCCGTAGTTCCATAAGGAAAAATATTTCGCGTACCGTTGTAGTTAATGAATACATATCCAGGGCTGACAAATGGACCACCGGACCAGCGTATTATGCCGGTATCGCATCCGACCCGATAAAGGCGCATCGCCACCTTGTATTTTTTTTGCGCCTCCGTAACGTCCGGATTGATTTCTACTGCCCCCATAGAAAGAACATCTCCGGGCTGATGACCGTTCAGACTCCATGGGATCATTTTTGCATTTCTGAAAAACCACATATATCGCTCCTTTATGTTATTTTAAATTCACTCTGAAAAATTTAACGGCCATAACTGTGAATGTCTTTTGATTTGCTAATCATGATTAAAATCAGACAGCGCACAAGCAATACTCCACGGTCAAACCGTTGAGTTATCAATTCTTGATTTAAAAGTGGCACCTGCTGTGACATATCAGCCATTCACTTTGAATGCCATTAATCCATGTATATCATCGCTGATTAAGTTTCTCTGTCGTTGAATAAGTTTGGGAAAGGGGTAAAAACTTCACCCAATCAATCTACATCATCATCTTATGAGTTTATTGTTCAAAATCAGTAAAACTGTCGGCCAGTCGAAATTAAACCTTAATATTTCAATGAAAAATCCATGAAGCAAAACCATTATAAGTCAGTTACCCATCTAAGCATTTATTTAGAAAATGGCTTTACTAAAAATAGCAAAACAGCCATATCGGATAGCTTACAGCCCATGCATGAAGTGCAGTTTTATTTAAATATATATCCGTTTAAATTTCCGAAAAAAATAACAGCGACCTATTTAAACTGAGGAGGAACTGACATTAAGGCGGCCTTGAAATGCAATACAAGGTCAATATGAAAGAGGTAAAGATGACAGAGAAGAGATGAGGATTTTATGCCTGCCCGATTACAGTATGACCGTCGCATCACATTATTGCCCTGGATGGGGCTATTTCATGAAAGAAGGAGTGAAAATTTAACCGTTACGCGTCATCAATTACGATCGCTGAACGGGTAGATGAGACTAAGCGTCGAAAGGGGTTATGAAGATCTTAAGGTTATATCGCGAGTGTTCATGTCTGTTTCATTCCCGTTATTTCTTCCGGCGATACGCTGCGTAGAACGCGATTCATATCTACGGTAATGCGGACGCAATAGAGACTCACACAGCGTTGTAACACTGTGTGGTCCGGCTACGGCGATAAACGTACAGACCGTGCCGGGCCCCCGAGACAGGATGACTATGCTGAAAGATTACGTTCAACAGCGGCTAAAACGTCATCACAACGAATCGCACGTAGCCCCGCATGTGATTCTGCAGGGCGCAATACCTGATGCATTGTGCTGTCCTGAACAGGCGCAGCGCCATCAATCGCATTCTGATCACTGAACAACGCCACGGTCGGCGTTTGCACGGCCACAGCCAGATGTAAGGGGCCGGTATCGCCCACCACCAGCGTTTTAAAGCCGCTGATCTTTTCCGCCAGTTGAATGAGGTTTGTGGTGCCCGCCACATTTTTGACCCGCTCACTGGGCACTTTCATGCCGTCAATGATGCGTTGGTTCAGGGCCTTTTCGCCCGGAGCACCTACAAGTTCAATGGTCAGATCATCATGTCGGGAAATTAAGGTATCGATGAGCTGTGAATAATAGCTGTCAGGCCAGCATCGCTCCATACTGGATGCGCCAGCATGAATACCAATGACCGGCGCGTGATTAACCTGACGCTTGAAAGGCGCCGGAATAAACATGGCTTCTGAGGGCATCGGAATACCGACAGCACTCAACAGGTCTTTTTTCTGACGGATAAGATGAATATTGCCGTGCTTTCGGTTGTCATGAAACGCGGACAAACAATTTTCCAGAATAAATTTTTCTTTGCCCTGGTAGTCCGCGTAATAAACGTCTTTCAGTATGTAGTCAGACCCGGCCAGCGAGGCGGCAACAATGTCATAGGGTGCGCGCGAATGCAGGATAAAGGTCGCTTCAACCTGCTCTTTACGCAGCGATTTGACCAGTTGCATCATACCGCCGATTTTTCCGTCCCAGTATAATATCTTGTCAATCAGGGGGCTTCCTTCCACCAGCGCAAGATTACGTGGCTGAATCACCATGATGATTTTGGCATCGGGCCAGCGATCTTTTATCGCGCCAATAGCGGGCGTGTTAAACATGAAATCGCCAAGTGCCGTGTTCGAAATAATTGCGATGCTTTTGAGATCATGGTGCTCAGAAAAGCGGTCAATTTTTTTGACGCGATAACCCGTCAACCTCCATAGCGACAGGAACAATCTGGCGGCTTTTTGCTTTGCGATTTTACTCATAAGTGGTCCTGACTGACGCCTCATTATCCTTACTGTGCCCCCGGCCCCTTTTCCGTGTGGTCAAGGCAAGAAGCGCATGTTTCTTAGTCACGCAGACTGGCGGAAAACTGCGGGCGCAGTATATAGCATAAAACGTGAAGGGCGAAGCCAGCGTTCCCCTCGGACGGCGTTTTATCGGCAACGCCACATGCAGCCGTTCATCCAACCTCGCTTTCAATAAAAAACGGGAACCAACCGGCTCCCGTTCTCGTTTAACCCAAATTCTGGTTTACATATTCGCGATAATCGCGTCACCAAACTCTGAACATTTCAGCAGTTTAGCGCCATCCATCAGACGTTCGAAGTCATAGGTCACGGTCTTGGCAGCGATTGCGCCTTCCATGCCTTTAACAATCAGGTCTGCGGCTTCGAACCATTCCATATGACGCAGCATCATTTCAGCGGACAGAATCACGGAACCTGGGTTCACTTTATCCTGACCTGCGTACTTCGGTGCCGTACCGTGGGTGGCTTCGAACAGCGCACATTCGTCACCGATGTTTGCGCCTGGTGCAATACCGATACCGCCCACCTGCGCCGCCAGGGCGTCAGAGATGTAGTCACCGTTCAGGTTCATACAGGCGATAACGTCATATTCTGCCGGACGCAGCAGGATTTGCTGCAGGAAGGCATCGGCGATCACGTCTTTTACGATGATCTCTTTACCGGTGTTTGGATTTTTAAATTTCATCCATGGGCCGCCATCGATCAGCTCGCCGCCGAACTCGTCTTTCACTAACTGGTAACCCCAGTCTTTGAAGGAGCCTTCGGTGAACTTCATGATGTTGCCTTTGTGTACCAGCGTCAGTGAATCACGATCGTTAGTGATGGTATATTCCACTGCTGCACGGACCAGGCGCTTGGTGCCCTCTTCCGAACACGGTTTAACACCGATACCGCAGTTTTCTGGGAAGCGAATTTTCTTCACGCCCATTTCTTCACGCAGGAATTTGATGACTTTATCCGCTTCTGGCGTGCCCGCTTTCCATTCGATACCGGCATAGATATCTTCGGAGTTTTCGCGGAAGATCACCATATCCGTGTCTTCAGGACGTTTTACCGGGCTTGGTGTACCGGTGTAGTAGCGCACCGGACGCAGGCAAACGTACAGATCCAGTTCCTGACGCAGCGCAACGTTCAGAGAACGGATGCCGCCGCCAACTGGCGTGGTCAGTGGGCCTTTGATCGCTACGCGGTATTCTTTGATTAAATCGAGGGTTTCTTGCGGCAGCCAGACATCCTGACCGTAGAGTTCAACCGATTTTTCACCGGTATAAATCTCCATCCAGGAGATTTTACGCTCGCCGTTGTAGGCTTTTTTCACAGCGGCATCAACCACTTTCAGCATCACTGGTGACACATCAACGCCGATACCATCCCCTTCGATGTAAGGGATAACCGGGTTATTTGGGACAACCAGTTTACCTTGATTCAGGGTGATTTTCTGACCTTCCGCCGGAACAACTACTTTGCTTTCCATTAACCTCTCCTTCGAGCGATTTTTTGTTAATGATTTGTAAGATGCGCGTCAATACTACTTGAATATTCACGCCACGCCAATCACCGCAATTTCGCGTTATAATGCGCTGAATGTTCCAGACTGCAAAGCGTATGCGAAAAACTAATCAGACTTCTCATCCAAATAAACGATTCAGCCGACAAACACGTCCCGTGCATCGCAAGGCGTCCTCGCCGCCTGCCGTCCGCCGCGTGCTTCTGTTCAACAAACCCTTCGATGTTCTGCCGCAATTTACCGATGAAGCCGGCCGCCGCACCCTCAAAGATTTTATCGACGTGAGTGACGTTTACGCGGCGGGCCGACTCGATCGCGACAGCGAAGGACTGATGGTCCTGACTAACGATGGCCCGCTACAGGCGGCGCTGACGCAGCCCGGCAAGCGCACCGGCAAGATTTACTATGTGCAGGTGGAAGGCGCGCCTGAGGAAACCGATCTACAACCTTTGCGCGATGGCGTTAATCTGAAAGATGGCCCGACGTTACCGGCTGGCGTCGAAAAAGTGGCTGAGCCCGACTGGTTGTGGCCGCGCCAGCCGCCGATTCGCGAGCGCAAAGCCATTCCAACACAGTGGCTGAAAATAACGCTTTTTGAAGGACGCAACCGTCAGGTCAGACGTATGACGGCCCATATTGGCTTTCCAACCCTGCGTCTGGTGCGCTATGCCATGGGCGAGTTTACGCTGGGCGATTTGGCCCCGGGTGCCTGGCGCGATATCAGCGCACAAGATTGACTGCCATTATCATTTCCATAACTTTAAGTTAACAATTCAGGAGGATCGATGTTTAAACCGCATGTCACCGTCGCGTGCCTGGTGCAGGCTCGGGGTGCATTACTGGTCGTTGAAGAACGCGTCAACGGCATCGCCACCTGGAACCAGCCTGCCGGTCATCTTGAAGCCGATGAAACGCTGCATGAAGCCGCATCACGGGAATTGTTTGAAGAGACCGGCATTCGGGCCGAAATGCAGTATTTTATCGGCATAAACCAGTGGATCGCCCCGGATAATACGCCTTTTGTGCGGTTTCTGTTTGGCGTGGATCTGGACGATATCCAGCCAACGGCTCCGCAGGACAGCGACATTGATTGCTGCTGGTGGGTCGCGCCAGAGCAGATTCTGTCGGCCTCTAACCTGCGTTCGCCCCTGGTTGCCGAAAGCGTACGCCGCTGGCAACAGGGCGTACGCTATCCGCTCGACCTGATCAGCCCGTTCAACTGGCCGTTTCATGAAGGTGCGCACCCGCGTTCAGCGTGATAGAATGCGCCGCCTGTTTTACTGTTTTGCGAGCTTGTGATGTCTGATAACTGCCAGAAAAAAGTGATCGTCGGAATGTCCGGCGGCGTCGATTCTTCCGTTTCCGCCTGGTTACTGCAACAGCAGGGCTATCAGGTTGAAGGCCTGTTCATGAAGAACTGGGAGGAAGACGATGGCGAGGAATACTGTACCGCCGCTGACGATCTGGCGGATGCGCAAGCCGTGTGCGACAAGTTAGGTATTAAACTGCACAAAGTGAACTTTGCGGCAGAGTACTGGGACAATGTCTTTGAACACTTCCTGGAAGAGTACAAAGCGGGCCGCACTCCCAACCCCGATATCCTGTGTAATAAAGAAATCAAATTTAAGGCGTTTCTGGAGTTTGCCGCAGAGGATCTGGGTGCAGACTTCATCGCCACCGGGCACTATGTCCGCCGTCAGGATATCGATGGCCGCAGCCACCTGCTGCGCGGTCTGGATGGTAACAAAGACCAGAGCTATTTCCTTTACACACTCAGCCACCAGCAAATCGCGCAGAGCCTGTTCCCGGTCGGCGAGCTGGAAAAGCCTGAAGTGCGTCGCATCGCTGAACAACTTGAGCTGGTGACGGCGAAGAAAAAAGACTCCACCGGCATTTGCTTCATTGGTGAACGCAAGTTTACCGAATTCCTCGCGCGCTACCTCCCTGCCCAGCCGGGTGAAATTGAAACCGTCGACGGACAGATTGTGGGTGAGCACCAGGGCCTGATGTATCACACGCTCGGCCAGCGTAAAGGGCTGGGCATTGGCGGTCTTAAAGAAAGCAAAGACGATCCCTGGTACGTCGTTGATAAAGATGTGGCGCGCAACCGCCTGATCGTGGCGCAGGGCGGCGACCATCCCCGACTGATGTCAGTGGGTCTGATTGCCCAGCAGTTACACTGGGTTGATCGTCAGCCGCTAACCGCACCGCTGCGTTGTACGGTGAAAACCCGCTACCGTCAGACCGATATCCCCTGCGAAATTATCCCGCACGGCGAGGATAAAATTGAAGTCCGGTTTGATGAGCCCGTTGCTGCGGTCACGCCGGGTCAGTCTGCGGTGTTCTACCTTGATGAAGTCTGCCTGGGTGGCGGTATCATCGAAGAACGTTTGCCTTGGGTTGCCGCATAAGACCGGTGGGAATAACGCGTAAACAGGAGTAACCGTGGCAAAAAACTATCAGGACATTACCTTTGCACTGGCGGGAATTTGCCAGGCGGCCCATCTGGTGCAGCAGTTAGCCAATCAGGGACATTGTCAGCCGGAGGCGCTGGCGGTGTCACTGCGCAGCGTACTGGACCTGAATCCTCCCTCGACCCTGGCGGTATTTGGTAACAACGAAGCCAACCTGCGCTTGGGGCTGGAAACCCTGATGGCCGTGCTGAACAGTACGCAACGTCAGGGCGCTGGTGCCGAACTGACCCGTTACACGTTGAGCCTGATGGTACTGGAGCGCAAGCTCAATGCGAACAAGCAGGCTATGAACACCCTGGCCCAGCGTATCAGCCAGCTCGATCGTCAGCTGGCGCATTACGCGTTGGAATCCGACACTATTCTGAGCGCCATGGCGGGTATTTATGTCGATGTGATTAGCCCGCTCGGCCCACGTATTCAGGTAACCGGATCGCCGGCAGTACTACAGAATTCCCTGCTACAGAGTAAAGTTCGCGCCACGCTGCTGGCCGGCATTCGTGCCGCCGTGTTGTGGCAACAGGTCGGCGGAGGCCGACTGCAGCTGATGTTTTCGCGCCAGCGTTTACTGCGCGAAGCCAAATCGATTTTATCCCGCCTGCCACTGACTTACTGAGTCAGTGAGGCAAACACCGTTAAATGAATCAGGAGTTGCACTGATGGAATTATCCTCTCTGACCGCCGTCTCACCTGTCGATGGTCGTTACGGCGATAAAGTCAGCCCGCTGCGCGCAATTTTCAGCGAATTTGGTTTGCTGAAGTTCCGCGTTGAGGTTGAAGTTCGCTGGTTACAAAAACTGGCTGCGACCGCAGAGATCAAGGAAGTTCCTGCATTTGATGCTGACGCAAACGCTTTCCTTGACGAGATCGTCGCCCGTTTCAGCGAAGCAGACGCCGCACGCATCAAAACCATTGAGCGCACCACCAACCATGACGTGAAAGCGGTTGAGTATTTCCTGAAAGAAAAAGTGGCGGATGTGCCCGCCCTGCATGCAGTGTCGGAATTTATTCATTTTGCCTGCACCTCTGAAGACATTAATAACCTGTCCCATGCGTTGATGCTGGAAACAGCACGCCGCGATGTCATTCTGCCTTACTGGCAGCAGCTGATCGCCGCCGTAAAAGGCCTGGCGCAGGAATACCGTGATATTCCCCTGCTGTCTCGCACGCACGGCCAGCCCGCTACGCCATCGACCATGGGTAAAGAGATGGCCAACGTAGCCTACCGCATGGAACGTCAGCTACGTCAGCTGTCGCAGATTGAAGTGCTGGGCAAAATCAACGGCGCCGTGGGCAACTACAACGCGCACATTGCGGCGTACCCGGAAGCCGACTGGCACCAGTTGAGTGAAGAGTTTGTTACCTCGCTGGGCATCACCTGGAATCCCTATACGACGCAAATCGAGCCGCACGACTACATTGCCGAGCTGTTTGACTGTATCGCCCGCTTTAACACCATCCTGATCGACTTTGATCGCGATATCTGGGGCTATGTGGCACTCAACCACTTCAAACAGAAAACCGTTGCGGGTGAAATCGGCTCGTCGACCATGCCGCATAAAGTAAACCCTATCGATTTTGAAAACTCGGAAGGCAATCTGGGCCTGGCCAACGCGGTCATGCAGCATCTGGCCAGCAAACTGCCGGTTTCCCGCTGGCAGCGTGATCTGACCGATTCTACCGTGCTGCGTAACCTGGGTGTCGGCGTAGGCTATGCGCTGATCGCCTATCAGGCCACCTTAAAAGGCATTTCAAAACTGGAAGTGAACCGCGAGCGCCTGCTGGATGAACTGGATCACAACTGGGAAGTGCTGGCCGAGCCGATTCAGACCGTGATGCGCCGTTACGGCATCGAAAAACCGTACGAGAAGCTGAAAGAGCTGACCCGCGGTAAACGTGTTGACGCCGCAGGCATGCAGGCCTTTATCGACAGCCTGGCGCTGCCTGAAGAAGAAAAAACCCGTTTAAAACAGATGACCCCGGCAAATTATCTTGGCCGTGCGATTCAAATGGTTGATGATCTGAAATAATATCCCTTCTGCAGACCGGTTCCCGCCGGTCTGCGTTAACCTGCTGTTTAATTCATTTCGCTTATACTTATTTAAATTCGTTTCGATCTGATGCTAAGGAAATCCTATGCGTGTTCTGGTTGTGGAAGATAATGCCCTGCTGCGCCACCATCTTTCAGTACAACTGCGAGAAATGGGTCATCAGGTTGATGCTGCTGAAGATGCCAAAGAAGCCGATTATTTTCTCCAGGAACATTTACCTGATATCGCGTTGGTTGATCTGGGCTTACCCGGTGAAGACGGCATGTCGTTAATTCGTCGCTGGCGCAATGATGCCGTGCGTCAGCCTATTCTGGTGCTGACCGCCCGTGAAGGCTGGCAGGCGAAAGTCGAAGCGCTGGAAGCCGGTGCGGATGATTACGTCACAAAACCGTTTCATATTGAAGAAGTTGCCGCACGCCTGCAGGCATTAATGCGCCGCAACAGTGGTCATGCGTCGCAAATTATTGCCATGCCGCCGTTTCAGGTCGATTTATCGCGTCGCGAACTGACGGTGAATGAAAGCCCGGTTAAGCTGACCGCCTTTGAATATACCATCGTGGAAACCTTAATTCGTAATGCGGGCAAAGTGGTGAGTAAAGATTCATTAATGTTGCAGCTGTATCCCGATGCCGAATTGCGTGAAAGCCACACGATCGATGTATTAATGGGCCGCCTGCGCAAAAAAATCCTCGCGCTGCATTCTGACGAAGTTATCGCTACCGTTCGCGGCCAGGGTTACCGCTTTGATCTCTGATGATGTCCTGGCTTAAACGTTATCGCCCTATTTCGCTGCGGACACGCTTTTTACTGGCCTCCGCAGCCATCGTTCTCATTCTCTCGCTTTCTTATGGCATGGTCGCCGTGATTGGCTATGTGGTGAGTTTTGATAAAAACACCTATCGCGTGATGCGAGGCGAGAGTAATTTATTTTTTACCCTGGCACAGTGGAAAGATAATAAGCTGACAATTGCGCAGCCCGAGCGCACCATGCTTAATTTCCCCACCCTGGTATTTATTTATGATGAACACGGCAAGCTGCTCTGGCAGCAGCGTGATGTGCCGGAAATTCGTGAGAAGATCCAACCCGAATGGCTGTTAAAACCTGATTTCTACGAGATTGATACCAACAACAGCACCAGCCGGGCCGCCATGGGCGACAATCTGACGGCACAGCAGCAGCTTCATGCGTGGGATGATAACGACGATGACGATCAGGATACGTTTACCCATTCAGTTGCCGTCAACCGCTACGATGCCACCACCAACCTGCCCGCCCTGACCATTGTGGTGGTCGATACCATTCCGCAAGAGCTACAGCACTCCGATGTGGTCTGGTCATGGTTCAGCTATGTTCTGGCCGCTAACCTGATTTTAATTGTCCCGCTGCTCTGGCTGGCGGCGCACTGGAGTTTACGGCCGATTGGGCATCTGACGCTTCAGGTACGCGAACTGGAAACCGGGCAGCGTGAAAATCTGGACGATAAGCCGCCGCAGGAGCTGCGTTCGCTGGTGCGTAACCTCAATCTGTTGCTGACCAACGAGCGTCAACGTTACACGCGTTACCGCACGACGCTGGCCGACCTGACCCACAGCCTGAAAACACCGCTGGCGGTCCTGCAAAGTACCCTGCGTTCGCTGCGCGGCGGAAAAGAGTTAACCATCGAACAGGCCGAGCCGGTGATGCTGGAGCAGATTAGCCGCATCTCTCAGCAGGTCGGTTATTACCTGCACCGAGCCAGCATGCAGGCCGATCATAATCCCCTGCAGCGTGATCTGCATTCGGTATCGGGTTTACTGGACAGCCTGTGCTCGGCACTGAATAAAGTGTATCAGCGTAAAGGGGTGGAAATTACCCTGGATATTTCCCCGGAAATCACCTTCTTTGGCGATCAGAACGACTTTATGGAAGTGATGGGCAATGTGCTGGATAACGCCTGCAAATACTGTCTGGAATTTATTGAGGTCAGTGCTCATCAGACCGAAGATGCGCTGCACATCTA
The DNA here is from genome assembly GCF_003201175.1 of Pantoea sp. PNA 03-3. Lineage (NCBI taxonomy): Bacteria > Pseudomonadati > Pseudomonadota > Gammaproteobacteria > Enterobacterales > Erwiniaceae > Pantoea > Pantoea sp. PNA 03-3. Next base: position 890,243 of record NZ_QICO01000001.1, read on the forward strand.
TATTGATGATGACGGTCCGGGCATTCCGGAAAGTAAGCGCGACCTGATTTTCGTGCGGGGACAGCGCGTCGACACCATGCGACCAGGCCAGGGGCTCGGGCTGGCCGTGGTGCGAGATATCCTTGAGCAGTACGCCGGTAATGTCATCGCCTCCAGCAGCCCGTTAGGCGGTGCGCGCATGGAAGTCGTATTTCAGCGTCAGGAAATGGAACATCGCCGCGAGTAGTTCAGGCTGCGGGCTGTTATACTTGCAGGTATTTTCAGCCCTTAGCGGACTTTCTTTATGGATTATCAGCTCGATCTCAACTGGCCCGATTTTATTCAGCGTTACTGGCAAAAGCGCCCGGTAGTGCTGAAGCGTGGCTTTAAGAATTTTATCGATCCCATTTCGCCGGATGAACTGGCGGGCTTAGCCATGGAAAATGAGGTCGACAGTCGGCTGGTCAGCCAGCCAAACGGAAAGTGGCAGGTCAGCCATGGTCCGTTTGAAAGCTACGATCACCTGGGCGAAAACAACTGGTCACTGCTGGTTCAGGCGGTCAATCACTGGCATGAGCCCTCTGCCGCACTGATGCGCCCTTTCCGCTTTCTGCCGGACTGGCGCATTGACGATCTGATGATCTCGTTCTCCGTGCCCGGCGGCGGCGTGGGTCCGCATTTCGATCAGTACGATGTGTTTATTATTCAGGGCACCGGCCGCCGCCGCTGGCGCGTCGGGGAAAAAGTGCCGATGAAACAGCACTGCCCGCATCCTGACCTACTGCAGGTCGAGCCGTTTGACGCCATTATCGATGAAGAAATGGAACCGGGCGATATTCTCTATATTCCGCCGGGTTTCCCGCATGAAGGCTACTCCCTCGAAAATGCGCTGAACTACTCTGTAGGGTTCCGCGCGCCCAGCGGACGTGAACTCATCAGCGGCTTCGCCGATTATGCGCTGGCCAACGAGCTGGGCAGTCTGCGTTATACCGATCCCGATGTGCCTTCGCGCGACTGCCCGTCGCTAATTTTGCCTGAAGAAGTGGAAGGCTTACGCAAGGTGATGCTGGATGTGGTGAATCAGCCTGCACATTTTGAGCAGTGGCTGGGCGAATTTATTTCACAATCACGCCACGAACTTGACGTTGCGCCACCGGAACCGCCTTATCAGCCCGATGAAATCTATGATGCGCTGCAACAGGGCGATGTATTGTCCCGTCTGGGTGGATTACGCGTCCTGACGCTGGGCGATGCGATTTATATCAACGGCGAGCGCGTCGAATGCGCCGATCCGCGCGTGATGTCCGTGCTGGCACATCGTGATGAAATCACCCTGGATGATCTGGGAGAGGCTCTTGACGATCCGGCCGTGCTGGCGCAGATTGCCGGGCTGATTAACGCGGGTTACTGGTATTTCGGCGCTGAATAAACCGCTGGAGAAGTATTGTTCCCATCCGTTTACGCCGTCTCCTCGCCCGGCCCGGACGAGGAGACGTTGTTTTAACCTTTCTTCTGACCGGCCAGTTCTGCCAGGCGAACGATGACGTCGACAGACTGCGCCATGATGTTCAGCGAGGCAAACTCGTGCTTGCCGTGGTAGTTATAGCCCCCGGTAAACAGGTTTGGACAGGGCAATCCTTTCCATGACAGGGACGAACCGTCCGTACCGCCGCGAATCGGTTTCACCACCGGCTCGATGCCGCAGTCGCGCATCGCCTGCAAGGCCAGATCGATAATGTGCGGGAAAGGTTCGACTTTTTCGCGCATATTGCGGTAGCTGTTGCTGATCTCTACCGTAATACCACAGCCGGGATGCAGGTCTTTATTGATCTCATCCGCAATTTGCTGCAGTGTGCGTTTGCGTTGTTCAAACGCCTCGGTATCAAAATCACGAATGATGTAGTGCAGCTCAGCGTGCTCAACCGTGCCTTTCATCTGGTGCAGATGAAAGAAGCCCTCATAACCGTCTGTCCATTCCGGCTTCTCTTTCGCAGGCAACGCTGCACTGAAACGCGTCGCCAGCTCCAGCGCATTGACCATGACATTTTTCGCAGACCCGGGATGAACATTGTTGCCCACGACTTTCACCAGCGCCGAGGCCGCATTGAAGTTTTCGTATTCAAATTCGCCCAGATCGCTGCCGTCGACGGTATAGGCCCAGTCAGCCGCAAAGCCTTCAACATCGAAATGCGACGTGCCCCGCCCAATCTCTTCGTCTGGGGTAAAGGCAACGCGAATGGCACCGTGCGGAATATCGCCTTCCGCCAGTCTGGCCATGGCCGTCATGATCTCGGCAATGCCCGCTTTATCATCCGCGCCCAGCAGGGTTTTGCCATCGGTGGTGATCAGGGTGTGACCGATAAGCTTATGCAACACGGGGAACATGACCGGTGACAGCACTTCATCACCATTGCCCAACGCGATATCGCCGCCCCGGTAGTTTTCGATGATTTGCGGATTAACATGTTTCGCGGTGAAATCCGGTGAGGTATCCATGTGCGAAATAAAGCCCACCACCGGCGTTGGCCAGTCCACATTGGCCGGTAGCGTGCCCATCACACAACAGTGATCGCTCAGGCTGACATCCACAAAACCCAGGGCCAGCAGTTCTTCCTGCAACTGGCGGGCCAGTACCCACTGACCTTCGCTGCTGGGCACCTGACGTGCCTGCGGTTTTGCCTGCGTCTCTACTGCCACATAACGCAAAAAGCGTTCTAATAGTTGCTTCATATGCCATCCTTAAAATTTACCGCCGGTCATTATTGATAAACCGGCAAGACATCGTGTTGCGTCAAATCATTATCGTTCAGGTTAAGGCTGCCGGGACATATTCCGCACGCCAGACAGCATAAAAAAACGGGCAATCGCTGGTTTTTGCGGCGGTTAACGCAATCCTGCGCTGCATCAGCCAGATTCAGAGTCAAAACCGGGGCGCGCTTTTTCCCACTATCGCGGCCCTTTTCTTTGCTGACAGGCTGCTGGGTCAGCAGACAGAAATATTAATAAGGCAAACACGCACAGCCGTTTCAGGCTCCTGTAACCTTTGTGATGCGCCCCGGGAAGCATCCGGCTGCGCTCAAACATACGGCGGCGGGGTTTAACGCGGCTGAGGATGAGAGGAGGCAGGCAACAGCCGCATGCCGTTCGGAAACCACACGCAGGCCGTTAACACGTGCATCAACAGGCGGCCTGACTCCCTGCCGCCGCTGGGCTGCCGTAAACCCTGAGGCCGGCGTGTGGCGCGACCGTCTTACTGCTGAAAGTGTTTTCTTTCAGGTGTGCGGTGGCATCACACACAAGATTATTTGTGCAGCCCGTGCAACAGCTTATGTACGAAGGCGGGAACCACTTCACTTGCGAGCCCGTAGTGACTTTCGGCAAACTCATTGCCCACCTGACTGGGCTCCAGATTCAGTTCCACCGTGTGCGCGCCTTGCAGCTTCGCCTCATGGACAAAGCCCGCCGCGGGATACACGTGGCCTGAGGTGCCAATGGCAATAAACAGATCGGCCTGTTCCAGCGCCTGGTAGATGTCTTCCATACCCAGCGGCATTTCGCCAAACCAGACGACATGGGGGCGCAGGACAGAGGGAAACTGACAGCAGGTACACCGGTCGTTCTCCGTGACGTCTTCCTGCCAGTCGATCACCTGTCCGCTACTGGCACAGCGCACTTTTAACAATTCGCCGTGCATATGCAGCACACGGCTGTTGCCCGCGCGCTCGTGCAAGTTATCGATATTTTGCGTGACAAGGAAAAAGTTGTCGCCCAGCACCTGTTCCAGTTCTGCCAGCGCCAGATGCGCGGCATTCGGCTGGATCTCGGGCTGCTGAAGCTGCTGACGCCGCGCGTTATAAAAGCGCTGCACCAGCGCCGGATCGCGTCGGAAACCTTCTGGCGTGGCGACATCTTCAACCCGATGCTCTTCCCATAATCCGTCCGCGGCACGAAAGGTCCTGATACCGGATTCGGCGGATATCCCTGCCCCCGTTAACACGACGATGCGCGGCAACGGGTGCGCCGCCAGTTCGGCCTGACGATCGCGTTCGAAAATACGCTGGCGAAAGCGCTGATGCACTTTCCTGCGTGTTTTCTTCAGGCGGGCAAGTCGTATACGGCGACGAGGTGTACGCATAAAGTCTCCTGGTGCGGTGAGTAAAACGTCCGCAGGTCAATCAACAAAGTTTGGGCCAGTTGGCCCGACAATCTAAAGAACAGGGCCGACAGCGCAGCATGAACGGCGCTGTCTGGTACGACTACTGTCCACTCAGGACACGCGCCGGATCGATGCGGCTGGCGCGCCGTGCGGGATACCAACTTGCCAGCAGGCTTAGCACAATAGCGGTAATCAGTACTGAAAACACGTCCAGCCAGTGCAATTCAGACGGCAGGAAGTCGATGAAGTAGATATCGCCAGCTAACAAATGGTGACCGGTCAGCGTTTCCAGACCTTTCATCAGCGATGTCAGATTCAGCGCCACCAGTACACCGACCACCACGCCGCTCACGCTGCCCAGCAGGCCTGCCAGCAGGCCGTACCAGATAAAAATTGCCCGAATCAGGCCATCTTTTGCGCCCAGCGTCCGCAGAACGGCGATATCACTGCTCTTGTCTTTAACGGCCATCACCAGTGTCGACACAATGTTGAAACAGGCGACGCCGATCACCAGCACCATGGCCAGGTACATGATGGCGCGAATCATCTGGATATCGCGGTACATATAACCGTAGGTGCCAATCCAGCTTTTGATATACACGTAAGCGTGCGTCACTTCACCCGCCGCGCGCACCAGTTTGGCCGCCTGGAAGGGATCGTTCATCTTCAGCGCGATGCCGGTCACGCTGTCACCCATATCCAGATACTGCTGCGCGTCCGCCAGCGGCACCAGAGCCAGGCTATGATCCAGCATTCCGCTCAGCTGCAAAATACCGCTCACCTGCAGGCGAATACGTTTGGGTTGCAGGAGCTTATTCTCACCGTCGTTGTTCGGGATCATGATGGTGATCCAGTCGCCCTGCTTCACGTTGAGCGCCTTTGCGATACCACCACCGAGGATGATTTGTTGTTTCCCTGCCGCAAAGGATGACCAGGCATTGTCGGTGACAAAAGAAGGTAAGGCACTCAGCCGTGGCTCCTGTGCCGGATCCACGCCTTTCACCTGCAACGCTTCCATCTTCGCGCCACTTTCAATCAGGCCGGTAAAGTTGACATAGGGCGCGGCAGCCGCGATGCCAGGCACCTGCTCAATCGGCGCGATCAATGACTGCCAGCGCTGAAAAGGCTGATTAACGGCTTCGATTTCACCGTGCGGGACCACGGCAAGAATGCGTTTATTCAGCTCACGCTCGAAGCCGTTCATGGCGCTCAGGCCAATGATCAGCACCGCAACGCCGAGTGCAATGCCCACGGTGGAAATCACCGAGATCAGCGACACCATGCCGCCGCGACGACGGCCACGGCTAAAACGCAGCCCCAGTAACAGTGATAGCGACGATCCCATCAGACCGCTCCCGCCAGGATAATCTGATCGCTGAGCTGGCCGTCGCGCATTTCCATCTGACGCGTCATGCGTTTTGCCAGATGCAGATCGTGGGTGACCACCAGAAACGCCGTGCCCTGACGCACATTCAGCTCCCCCAGCAGTTCAAAAATGGCATCCGCATTGCGGGCATCCAGGTTACCGGTGGGCTCATCAGCCATGACCAGGCGGGGACGATTCACCAGCGCACGGGCAATCGCCACGCGCTGACGTTCACCACCAGACAGTTCAGACGGACGATGGGCGGCGCGGTGTTCCAGCCCGACGGCGGCCAGCATTTCCCGCGCGCGTGCCTCGGCTTCGCCTTTAGCGGTTTTGCCAATCAGCAGTGGCATCGCGACGTTTTCCAGCGCGCTAAAGTCGGGCAGCAGGTGGTGAAACTGGTAGATAAAGCCCAGTTCGCGGTTACGCAGTTCGGCCTTATCAGAAGAAGACATGCTGTTCAGCGAACGTCCGTCAAACACCACATCGCCCGCAGTGGGCGTATCCAGCCCGCCCAGCAGGTGCAGCAGGGTACTTTTTCCTGACCCTGAACTGCCGACAATCGCCATCAGTTCACCAGGTTGCACATCAAAATTCACGTTGCGCAGTACGTCGGTCTGTACGCTGCCTTCCTGATAGCGTTTGCACAGGTCGCGGCACTGCAACAAAGGAGAGTTACTCATAGCGTAAAGCCTCAGCGGGTTGTACGGCGGCAGCGCGCCATGAAGGGTAAAGCGTAGAAAGCAGCGCAATCACCATTGCGCTGAAGGCGATAGTCACCACCTGCCACAGATTAATATCCACAGGCAGCGCGGCACCGTCCAAAAACAGGCCAATGACCGGCATCAGGTTATTAAGCTGGCTGGCTAACAGGACGCCAAGCAGCGCCCCGAGCAACGTGCCAATAATCCCGGCACTGGCACCCTGCACCATAAAAACGGCGACAATCTGACGGCGGGTTAATCCCTGGGTTTGCAGAATGGCCACTTCACCCTGCTTCTCCATGATCAGCAGGCCCAGCGAGGTGATGATATTGAAGGCCGCAACGGCAATGATCAGGCTCAGCAGCAGCCCCATCATGTTTTTCTCCATACGCACGGCCTGGAATAAATCCCCTTTGCGTTCGCGCCAGTCTTTCCAGACCATGCCCGCGGGCAGAGCCTGTTGGCTCACGCTGTCAACCTCAAGCGGCTTATCCAGCCACAGACGCCAGCCGGTAATATTGCCCGCGGGATAGCGCATAATGCGCGACGCATCCTGCTGGTTAACCAGAATCTGATAGCCATCAACTTCGCTGTTAGCCGCATACGTGCCCGCCACGGTAAACAGGCGCTGGCTCGGCACGCGCCCCATGGGCGTGAACTGGCTGACGGACGGCACCATCAGGCGGATCTGATCACCCCGTTTCACGCCCAGCTGCGAGGCCAGTTGTTCGCCCAGGATGACGTTATACTGACCGGGCTGTAACACGCTTTGCGGCGTGTTAACGAGAAAAGGCGTCAGGGGATCCTTTTCGTCCGGCTGGATCCCCAGCATCACCCCGACTGAGACGTTGTGTGCACTTTGCAGCACCACATTACCGGTGGTCAGCGGCGCGATGCGGTCAACGCCGTTGAGCTTGAGCGCAGAGGCAGGGAATTGCTGCGGATTGATGCTGCCCGTGTTGCTGGTGATCAGCGCCTGTGGCATCAGGCCCAGGATGTTGCCCTCAAGCTCGCGCTCGAAACCGTTCATCACAGACAGCACAGTAATCATGGCCAGCACGCCAAGCGTGATACCAATGGTGGAGAGCCAGGAGACAAAGCGACCGAAACGATCCGCTGCTCTTCCGCGCATGTAGCGCAGACCGATAAATAGCGCGACAGGTTGATACATGGTATCCAATGTGCAGTTGCTGGAAAATAAGTAGAGAGGATGATAAAGGAGCTGTGCACTTTATGAAACCTCTAACCCTCTGAGTCTGCTGCAAAGTTGTATCAGAATAGGTTAGCAGACGGTTTGATGCACAGGATTAAGCCACAAAGATGATGTTTATCGTACGATCATCCACGCCCCACATCGGTATACTTATTCGGGTAAAGCGGTGACGGCTATGACCGTGACTCTGATGTACCCGATTCACTTTCCTGCGAGCCCTGTTCGCAAAAAAGATTTACACACAGCAACCCTTCTGCATCGCCTGCATCAGGCGAAGCGGCAGAAAAAATCTGCCGCAGAGGTGATCCCCATGGCGTATTATGGAATGATGACGCCCTGGTAAAAATGGAGCAACCTCGAGATCACATGTCCGAACCGACTCGCTATACCCTGCCCGTGAAATCAGGCGACCAACGCCTGCTCGGTCAGCTGACTGGCGCTGCGCACGCGGTTGAGTGTGCCAGCATCACTGAGCGCCATGCAGGTCCGGTGTTAATGATTACACCCGATACGCAAACCGCCCTGCGTCTGCTGGACGAGATTCGTCAGTTTACCGATTTACCTGTTACCCACCTTGCGGACTGGGAAACGCTGCCTTATGACAGCTTCTCACCCCACCAGGATATTATCTCGGCACGTCTGTCCACCCTGTATCAGTTGCCCACGCTGCAACGCGGCATGCTGATTATGCCGGTCAACACGCTGATGCAGCGTGTTTGTCCTCACAGCTACCTGCACGGTCATGCGCTGGTGATGCAGCAGGGCCAGAAACTGTCACGCGACCGCCTGCGCGACCAGCTTGAACAGGCCGGCTATCGCCATGTCGATCAGGTGATGGAGCACGGCGAGTACGCCACACGCGGCGCCCTGCTCGATCTGTTCCCGATGGGCAGTGATCAGCCCTACCGTATCGATTTTTTTGATGACGAGATCGACAGCCTGCGCCTGTTTGATGTCGACAGCCAGCGAACGCTGGAAGCCGTTCCCGCCATTAATTTGCTGCCGGCCCATGAATTTCCCAGCGATAAAACAGCCATTGAACTGTTCCGTAGCCGCTGGCGTGAAAACTTTGATGTGCGCCGTGAGGCAGAGCATATTTATCAGCAGGTAAGCAAAGGCACCCTGCCGGCCGGTATTGAATACTGGCAACCGCTGTTCTTCGACCAGCCGTTACCGTCGCTGTTTAGCTATCTGCCTGACAACACGTTGATCGTGAACTGTGGCGATCTGGAAGGCTGTGCCGAGCGCTTCTGGCAGGATGCGAATGCGCGTTACGAAAACCGCCGTGTCGATCCCATGCGCCCGCTGCTGGAGCCGACCACGCTGTGGCTGCGCCCGGATGCCTTAATGGGGGAACTCAAAGCCTGGCCGCGTATCCGTATGACCCATGAGGTGCTACCGGCCCGGGCCGCCAATACCAACCTGGGCTATGAATCCCTGCCCGATCTGTCCGTTCAGGCGCAGGCGAAAGCGCCGCTGGATCATTTACGTCAGTTCCTGGAACAGTTTACCGGTGACGTGGTGTTTTCCGTTGAAAGCGAAGGCCGCCGTGAAAGCCTGCAGGAGTTGCTGGCGCGCATTAAAGTACGGCCGAAACCCATTCGTCATCTGCGCGAGGCGCGTGACGCACAGTATGGTCTGATGATCGGTGCCAGCGAGCGGGGCTTTGTGGATACGCAGGGGAAGCTGGCTTTCATCTGTGAAAGCGATTTGCTGGGCGAACGCATCAGCCGCCGCCGCCAGGATACGCGCCGCACCATTAATCCGGACATCCTGATTCGCAACCTGGCGGAACTGCATCCGGGCCAGCCTGTGGTGCACCTTGAACACGGCGTCGGGCGCTACATCGGCCTGACCACGCTGGAAGCCGGTGGCATTCAGGCAGAGTATTTGATGCTCTCCTATGCCAATGACGCCAAGTTGTACGTCCCGGTTTCCTCCCTGCATCTTATCAGTCGTTATGCCGGCGGTGCCGACGAAAATGCACCGCTGCATAAACTGGGCAGCGATGCCTGGTCGCGCGCGCGGCAGAAAGCGGCGGAGAAAGTGCGCGACGTGGCCGCTGAACTGCTGGATATCTATGCTCAGCGTGCCGCCAAGGCCGGGTTTGCCTTCAAACATGACCGTGAGCAGTATCAACTGTTCTGCGAAAGTTTTCCGTTTGAAACCACACCCGATCAAACCCAGGCCATCAATGCCGTGTTAAGTGACATGTGCCAGCCGCTGGCCATGGATCGTCTGGTGTGCGGTGATGTGGGCTTTGGTAAAACCGAAGTTGCCATGCGCGCGGCCTTCCTGGCGGTGGAGAACAACAAGCAGGTGGCGGTGCTGGTTCCCACCACCCTGCTGGCTCAGCAGCATTACGATAATTTCCGTGACCGCTTCGCTAACTGGCCGGTGCGCATCGAAATGCTGTCACGCTTCCGTAGCGCCAAAGAGCAGAATCAGATTTTGCAGGAGGCCAGCGAAGGCAAAATTGATGTGCTGATTGGCACTCACAAACTATTGATGAGCGACATTAAGTGGCACGATCTGGGCTTACTGATCGTCGATGAAGAACACCGCTTTGGCGTGCGTCATAAAGAGCGCATCAAGGCGATGCGCGCCGATGTGGATATCCTTACGCTGACCGCCACGCCGATTCCCCGTACGCTGAATATGGCCATGAGCGGGATGCGCGACCTGTCCATCATCGCCACGCCACCCGCGCGTCGTCTGGCCGTAAAAACCTTTGTACGGGAATACGACGACTTAGTGATTCGCGAAGCCATTTTGCGTGAAATTTTGCGCGGTGGTCAGGTCTATTACCTGTATAACGATGTCGAAAATATCGAGAAAGCCTCGCAGCGGCTGGCGGAACTGGTGCCGGAAGCGCGCATTGCCATTGGTCACGGACAGATGCGCGAACGCGATCTGGAACGGGTGATGAATGACTTCCATCATCAGCGTTTCAATGTTCTGGTATGTACCACCATCATCGAAACCGGCATTGATATTCCGACGGCGAATACCATCATTATTGAACGGGCCGATCACTTCGGGCTGGCACAGCTACATCAGTTGCGTGGTCGCGTGGGCCGGTCGCACCATCAGGCTTATGCCTGGCTGCTGACCCCACATCCCAAAGCCATGACGACCGACGCGCAAAAACGTCTGGAAGCCATCGCCTCCCTGGAAGATCTGGGGGCAGGCTTTGCGCTGGCTACGCACGATCTCGAAATTCGGGGTGCCGGTGAACTGCTGGGTGAAGAGCAAAGTGGTCAGATGGAAACCCTGGGCTTCTCGCTGTACATGGAACTGCTGGAAAATGCGGTCGATGCATTGAAAGCCGGTCGCGAGCCTTCGCTGGAAGATCTCACCAGTAGCCAGACCGAAGTGGAACTGCGCATGCCTGCCCTGCTGCCGGAAGACTTTATTCCGGACGTGAATACCCGTTTATCGCTGTATAAACGCGTAGCCAGTGCCGAAACGGAAGAGGAGTTGCAGGAGCTGAAGGTGGAAATGATCGATCGCTTCGGTCTGTTACCCGATCCGGCGCGTAATCTGCTGGACATCGCCGTGCTGCGCATGAAAGCGCGAGCGGTGGGCGTGCGCAAAATTGAAGCCAGCGACAAAGGCGGTTATTTTGATTTTGCTCCGCAGAACAGTGTCGATCCGGCCTGGCTCATTGGTCTGCTGCAGAAAGATGCAAAGCAGTGGAAACTGGAAGGTCCGACACGGTTACGCTTTACCCGTGAGCTGACGGAACGAAAGGTGCGCATGGACTGGGTGCAGTCATTTATGAACCAGTTACTGGAAAATCAGGTCGCGTCTTAACCTCGCTTATCGTTTTGCTTCATTGTGCTGACAAGCCGCCTTACGGCGGCTTTTTTTATGGTTGGCTGAGAAGTGCGTTTCATGCGCCTGTTTCCGCCGCCACGCTTTTCATCAGGAGCGTGCATTCATGCCGTGGTGTCAGACAGGCTTTTTATGCGGATCACGCGGTGACTGACGTCGGCCAATCAACAGCGCGCCAAGGCAGGCACAGGACGTGACCAGCATCAGGGGCGTCAGCGCATAGGTAAAACTCCCCGTGCTGGTGCGAATTAAGCCGATTAGCCAGGTGCCCACAAACACGCCCAGATTATTAAGGGCGTTGATTTGCCCGATGACCACAGCCGCCGCGCTGGCGGGGATCATCTCGGTTGCCATCGCCCAGAACGGGCCCTTAATCATCGACGCTGCGGTAATGGTCAGGCATAGCACCATCAGCATCGGCCAGAGATGGGTAACATACATGCTGGCCGCAAGACCAGTCGCTCCCAGCAATAACGGAAAAGCGGTGTGCAGACGACGCTCGCCTGTCTGGTCAGAGTGACGTCCCCACAGATACATCGCCAGGCTCGCCACCGCGAACGGAATGGCATTGACTAAGCCAATCTGAATAACGCTCAGGTTAAAGGTTTTAATGATTTGAGGTTGCCATAATGCCAGACCATTGGTAACGGCGGTTCCGCCCAGATAAATAAGCGTCAGCAGCAGCACGCGCGGACTGAACAACGTGGCGAACAGGCTGACGCGCGGAGTTGTCGGGGCGGTACTTTTCTGCTCTTCCGCCATCGTATGGCGTAACCAGCTGCTTTCCTGCGGGCTCAGCCATTTAGCCTCCAGAGGCTGCTTCGGCAACATCAGAAAAGTCAGGAAGCCCAGCGCGACAGCCGGCGCACCTTCAAGGATAAATAACCAATGCCAGCCACGCAGGTTCATCAGGCCATCGAAATTAAGCAGTGCGGCGGACAGTGGTGAACCCAGCACGCTGGACACCGGCAGCGCCATCATCAGGATGGCCACCATTTGTCCGCGATAACGTTTGGGAAAACAAAGCGTAAAGTAATAAATGACGCCCGGGAAAAAGCCGGCTTCCGCGATCCCCAGTAAAAACCGGAGAAGATAAAAAGATACCGGGCCCTGCGCCATTGACATGCCCGCCGCCAGCAATCCCCATGCAATCATGACGGCAGACAGCCAGCGGGTTGCGCCCACTTTTGTCATCACCATATTGCAGGGCACGGCGAAAAGGCAGTAGGCAAAGAAAAACAGCCCTGCACCCAGGCCGTATGCGGCAGCGGATAAGCCGATGTCGCCATTCATTTGTAATGCCGCAAAGCCGACGTTGACGCGGTCAAGGGACGCCAGAAAATAGCCTACCGTAAACAGCGGCATCAGCCGCCATGCCATCTTGCGCACCGTGCTGTGCTCGACTGAGGTGTTATCACGCATTGAACTGTTCCCTTTTACTTTTGCACCGAAGCAAACCGGTTTTGTTATCAACGGTTAGCCTGCTTTCTCAATGCATTTGATAAGAAAGAGTAATTAAGCGTAATGCTCTTTCCCTGACTGTGCACTTTGTTCTAAATATGTAAAAATCCAGCAAGTAATGTGTTACAAAAACTGTCCTGACGTGACTGTCTGTGAATCGCGTGAATGAAAATGTCAGCCTGACGCCGCCGCTTTAACGCAGTCATATTTACCGGGCAGCCGGGATCTGATGCATAAGGTCAGCCATGCACGGCGAGCAGCCTGGAAGAGGCTATCGTTCGGTTGCGCGCTTTAGCGTTCGGATAAGCAAAAAAAAGCGCATCCGGAGATGCGCTTATCATTTTTGTTATGTGTGCTGTGTGACCGCAGTGCGGCAAGCTTTGCCCTTAAGCCTTGTCGCCGTTCAGGATCAATTGTCCGTTACGGTCAACCGGAATACGCGTACCCGGATCGTTTTCCATACGGATTTTACCCTGCTGGTCGCCGATCTTGTAGGTTACGTCATAACCCAGCATCTTTTCTTGTTTGTCGTATACGGTTCTGCAACGCTGTTCAGACGTCGTATAGGTATCACGATCCTGCAGGCCGCCCTGAACCTGATTACCGGCATAACCGCCTGCCAGCGCACCGGCTACCGTTGCGACATCGCGTCCGCGACCGCCGCCAAACTGATGACCCAGCACACCGCCCGCTACCGCACCCAGTACTGAACCGGCGATACGGTTTTCATCCTGAACCGGACGACGATGCGTCAGCGTCACGTTACGACATTCCTGACGCGGTTGTTTGATAGATTCTTTTATTGGTGTTGCTGACAGCACCTGTGCGTATTGAGGACCGCGGTCAAACACGTTAATGCTTGCTACGGCGGCAACACCCAGTGCCGCTGCCACGCCAATACCGATACCCGCTAACATTGATTTATTCACAGGAAGTTCCTCCTGAAAGTGTTACCGCGCATTCCTGCCGCTGGATATCCCTCACAGCACTGGCAGAACCGGCGTGCGCGACTCGCCGTTTGGTTGAGATAAGTTTTACAGATGTAAAGCTTTTGCAATATCGGAATTTGGGAAGAAAATCGCGCCAACAGTGGTACTACCACGTTTTCGGAGAGTTCTGAACAGAAATGACAGCGTAAAATCGTGCGCGGGTTTCGCCACCGGAACAGCACCGGTGGCGAAGTCAGGCGAATCCGCCCCGTACTCTTAGTGCAGTTTCAGCCGGGGGCGAATCACCCGGTTCAGGCTCCCCACCACCATCATCAGGCCAGTTTTGATATAGCCATGCAGGGCGACCTGATGCATGCGGTACAGGGAGATATAGACAACACGGGCGATGCGCCCTTCAATCATCATAGAGCCGCGCATCAGGTTGCCCATCAGGCTTCCCACCGTACTAAAGCGCGACAGCGACACCAGCGAGCCGTGGTCTTTATAGACGTAGGCTTTCAACGGCTTGCCCCGGTACTGCAGCAGGATGTTATCCAGCGCACAGGACGCCATCTGATGAGCTGACTGCGCACGCGGTGGCACGAATCCGCCACCCGGCAAGGCACAGGAGGCACAGTCGCCGATAGCGTAGATATCCTCATCCAACGTGGTTTGCAGCGTGTCTTTGACCACCAGCTGATTAATGCGATTCGTTTCCAGTCCACCGATGCCTTTCATAAAATCAGGCGCTTTGATGCCCGCTGCCCAGACCATTAAATCGGCTTCGATAAATTCGCCGCTCTTCGTGTGCAGGCCCTGCTTATCTGCGCTGGTGACCATCGTTTGTGTCAGCACGCGAACACCCAGCTTTGACAGTTCCTGATGGGCCGCAGCCGAAATACGCGGTGGTAAGGCTGGCAGGATACGTTCGCCCGCTTCCACCAGCGTTACGTTCAGCGCTTCACTGTCGAGCGCCTTATAGCCATAGCTGTGCAGTTGCTTCACGGCATTATGCAGCTCCGCCGACAGCTCAACGCCTGTTGCTCCGCCCCCGACGATGGCGATATTGACCTTCTCCAGCGCCCCTTCACTGGCCGAGAATTTCAGGAACAGGTTGAGCATTTCGTTATGGAAACGGCGAGCCTGTTGCGGGTTATCGAGAAAAATGCAGTGATCTTTGACGCCCGGCGTCCCAAAGTCGTTTGAGGTACTGCCCAGCGCCATCACCAGCGTGTCGTAGGCCAGTTCGCGCTCGGGCACTAACACGTCCCCCTGCGCATTGACCACTTCGGCCAGCTGAATCACTTTCTTTTCGCGGTTGATGTTAGTGAGCGAACCCAGCTGGAACTGGAAACCGTGATTACGGGCATGCGCCAGATAACTCAGCGCATCAATCCCTTCATCCATCGATCCGGTAGCGACTTCATGCAGCAGCGGCTTCCACAAGTGACTGTGGTTGCGATCGACCAGAATAATCTCGGCTTTCTTTTTACGCCCCAGCTTGTGGCCCAGTTGCGTGGCCATTTCCAGCCCGCCGGCACCGCCGCCAACAATAACAATTTTCTTAACAGATGCAGTCAACAAGGACCCCCTCAAATTGTGAACCAAAAGTTAATCAATGGTTAAATTAAACCTTAATAAACATAGGGTTGGCGACATAACATCGCTATCTGAAGGCAGAATACCATGACGGCCCCGGATGGGCCTCAGAAAATTGATGTACATCAAATTTAGCAGACTGTTCCTGGCATAAAGCCCGGCATCGTGCGGTTGCCGCGTTGTGTTACACGGTGGTTTTGAAGGCGTTGATTCGCTGGAGATGGGGCGAGAGATTCCTGAACTTATGGCTTTCGCTTTCGTCCCAGATAAGGGGGTAATAGGGCTGGAGCAGCGTCGCGGTGCGCTGGCTGTCAAGCGCCTCATCATGACGCGCTAAAATGGTCAGGCAGCGGTCACGATTACGCTCGCGAAAATCGCTGACGCACTTGGTGGCTATATCCAGGTACTCTTCAGGACGATCAATCCTGCCTTCCATGGTCTCGAAGGGAAAGAGGTTGGGATTAAACAGGACCTGACGGATACCGCATAAAAAACCAATACGCTCGGACCAGTAGCCTCCTAAGCCGACCCCGCAGATCAGCGGACGGGGATCATCACTGAGGCCCAGCATTTTATCCGTTTCTTTCAGCAGAAATTGCATGTCATGTTTAGGATGACGGGTGCTGTAACTAATGAGTCTGACATCAGGATCGATAAACTGCAGTTGCAACACCTTTTCGTGGTTGCCCGGGCTCGTCGCGTCAAAACCGTGCAGATAAATAATCATGTTTATCCTCTATGGCTGTCGCGCCGGGCAACCTGATGGCTATAACGCGGCTTTATGTGCCAGCCAGCGCGCCTGTAGCGCACTGAGCTGCTGCGCATTGTCTTTCCAGCGGCGACTCGCTTTCAGGCTCTCCCGGCTCAGGGTTCCACGATGATACAACTGCATGACAGGCTCCGCTTCGATCAGGGTCAAATTATCTATGACACTGACGGCGCCCTTGCGATCGTTACAAACCAGAACCATGTCACAACCGGCAGACAGTGACTGCTGCGCACGCTCCGCATAGCTGCCCATCACGGCGGCACCTTCCATGGAGAGATCGTCAGAGAAAATAACGCCCTTAAAGCCCAGTTCCTGGCGTAACACCGTTTTCAGCCAGTAGGGTGATCCGCTGGCAGGAAGCGGGTCCGCTTCGCTGTAGATCACATGGGCAGGCATAATGGCATCCAGCGCCTGTTCATGAATCAGCGTACGGAAAATGGCCATATCGTGCTCGCGCACCTCGGCTTCACGGCGATTGTCGCGCGGGGTTTCTTTATGGGAATCTGCGCTGACCGCACCATGACCGGGAAAATGCTTACCGGTCGTCTTCATTCCCGCCTCATGCATACCGGCAATAAAGCGGCGCGCTATCGCGAGGGCGATCTGCGGATCCGCGTGAAATGACCGGTCGCCAATGGCCGCACTGATGTGGCCGATATCCAGCACCGGCGCAAAGCTGATGTCGATATCCATCGCTATCATTTCGGCGGCCATCTGCCAGCCTGCCTGCTGGGCCAACTCCCCTGCCGTGCTCATATCGTGGAGCGCAGCAAATGACTGCATCGCCGGTAGTGTGGTGAAGCCGTCACGAAAACGCTGTACCCGACCACCTTCCTGATCGACGGCCACAACCAGACGAGTGTGCGACGCGGCGCGGATCTGACGGACCAGCTCGGCCAGTTGCGCCGGATCGTGGTAATTGCGGGCAAAAAGAATCACGCCACCCACCAGCGGATGGCGCAGTATGTCGCGCTCTTCGGCATCCAGCTCGAAACGTTCAACGTCCAGCATGAGTGGGCCGGGAAAACGTGTTGTCATAACCTGTATCCTGTCTCTCTGCGCCTCTGCGCAAAGCCGTTAAATCTGTGACCAGCTCTGTTGAGCCAGCTGTTGTAATTGGGCATCGCCACTCTGTTCTGCGCGCAGTTGATACCAGCTGGCCACTAGCAGGTGCAGCCATGGTTGCCAGCGACGAACCTGACGCTGAAGTGAAGCCAGCGGTAACTGCATCCGCTCAGCATAGTCGGTTAGCCAACCGGTTTGCTGATCCGGCACGGCTAAACAGACGGCGGCCAGCTCCAGCGCCACATCCCCGTCCGCGGCATATTCCCAGTCGATAAGATGCAGTCCCTGCGATGACTGGATCAGGTTGGCAGGATGAACATCCATATGCAGCGGGGCAAGGCGCAACGGACGCGGCTCACCCTGCCCTGTCAGCCGTTTTAGCTGGCGCAGCCAGCAATACTGACGCTGCTGGCACTGCTGCCAGTATTGCCACAGCAGGGGTAACAGCACGACACGATAACCGGTCAGCGGCTGGTGATGAAGCCGCTGGAGGAGCGTAATCACCTCGTACCGCTGTGCACGAAAACCCGCCTCATCCAGCACCTCACCTTCCTGCCAGGGCAGGATAAGGCCATGGCGGTTACCCGCCAGCGGCGCGTTCACCAGCCCGCTGGGCTGCAACTTGCGCAACACACGGTGCTCGCGCTGGCGATTAACGAACGGTATCGCGGGATGCGGTGCCGGGCGGAGAAGATAGCGTCCCTGTGCGGTCAGGATGCGACAACTCTGCCCGGTTAAGCCCGCGAGTGAGGTCAGGTTGCCCGGCGGCTCACCCGTTGTAGCCTGAATCAGCTGTAAAAAAGCGGCATTAATTCTGGGCGACACCGTTGCCCGACCAGATAATTTCGCCCGTCTGCACCAGCATGAGCTGCATCTGGATGGTCGGCGTTTTGACGTCACCCTTCGCCGTGCTGTAAAGCACATACTGGGCGTTAACGTTACGCGCCAGGCCAATCGCTTTACTGCGTGAGTTAAGACTGTCGTCCGGCGAAAGCCCCAGCGCCTGTTTGGCCTGCGCCAGCTGCTCCGGCGACACCAGGCTGAACTTACCATTGTTGTTCAGCGCCGTCTGAATGGCACTGGTTGCCTTCTCCGACTGGAGTGAACCGTTAGTGTTGTTTTTGATACGATCAACCAACAGCACGCTGCCCGGCTGCACAGTTGCGGCACGCACCATTTGGGCGACCAGCGGCTGTACGGTGGCATCCCAGTTAATTGTCACCAGCTTTGGCGGCTGCGGAACGGGTTGAGGCTGAGGAACCGGCTGCGGCTCAGGCTGAGGAACGGGCTGAGTCTGTTCCTCGGGCTGAGTTTGCTGTTCCACGGGGGCAGGCTGCTGCTGTTTCAACACACAGCCCGAAAGAATAAGCGCCATCATCAGTGCGCCAGTACGATTAACACTGCGAATCACGTAACAGTCCTCAGAGATAGATATAGAGACGAACCTTGCTGGCCGTCAGGTTACCCAGTTGCGACACCGCAGCGACGCTGCCGTCAGGCGGCACCGTGACAATCTGCGCGGGTTCACGCGGCGTTATTTCCAGCCCTTTATCGTCGTACCAGTAATAACGATAGTGCACCACAACCGGCGTTTCACGCTGATTGTAGAGTATGCTGCTGGCACGTTTCTGACCGTCGTGGTCATCCAGCGTGGGCTCATCGGTAATAATGCCCGCTGAAAGCACGGATGATTCCATCACCAGCGACTGAGACGTATTGATCATCGGTTTATCACTACTGCAACCGGTCAGACTCAGCAAAACGGCCAGTCCTGTCAGCCATGAACGCATAGCAAGGTCCCCTTCAGGGATCAATGTGACAGCATCGGACCAAGCGGTTTACCGCCCACCAGATGCATATGAATATGATAAACTTCCTGACCACCGTGCTGATTGCAGTTGACGATCAGGCGATAACCCTCTTTATCAATCCCTTCTTCACGCGCAATCTTCGCCGCCGCCGTGAACATTCGGCCAAGCGCCTGCTCATGTGCCGCCTCAACATCGTTGGCGGTCGGGATAAGAATGTTAGGGACAATCAGGATGTGCGTGGGGGCTTTAGGCGAGATATCGCGAAACGCCGTGACGAGTTCATCCTGATAAACCACGTCGGCGGGAATTTCGCGACGGATGATTTTACTGAAAATCGTTTCTTCAGCCATAGAGAGCAGTTCCTTTAGCCTGGGTAGATAATCTCTCAGTATGCGGGAGAAATTCGTTTTCTTTCAACCTCGCGCCGCTCTTTCTTACATTAAGTGGCGGTGTTTAACGCATTTCCGCCCTTGTAAGGACACGAAACGGGCCTTTCCATTTTTATCACCCCACAGTCAGTGTCGTCTCCTTTCCTGCAGCCTGCCGGGTAATGAAACGATCACGTATCTCTGGTTTTCACGCGCAGCAGCCCTGCAAACGTTGGGTCGTTGCCACAGTCTCCGCTCCTCTGCTGTCCTGGCCGGGTTGACGGATATCACCCGCTGTCTTTCCGTGCAACGACAGCCCTTTCTGCTCTACGCACTGTTGGCCCCAACAGTCGGCTCATCCACAGCGTGACGGGCGTTGCTTAAGTCCCTGCATTACTGAGCGGGGGCGACAGCAAAAGGTTGCAACATTTGATCATTAAAGCCCTATCATTTCTTGCCGAAACTATAAATAACGTGTCGGATTAGTTTGATCCCGAGCCCGTCGCGTTTTACACCGCTTCAGGCCGTTAAATCTTGATGCGCAATAACGTGCCTGAATGAAAACGATTACAATTAACCGTTAAACAGGATGTTAATTATGCGATTCTTACAACGCGTTAAACTGTCACAACGACTGATTTTTCTCACCGCTTTTTTTCTCATCGCCATGGTCATTATTGCCGTTATCTGTCTTCATTCTCTCAGAACACTGGCGGCGTCAGAACAGCAGTTATACACATCGCGACTTGAACCGGTTCAGATGATGAACGTGGCGGCCCGCGAAATGGCGACCCACTTTCGACGGGGCTATGCGTATGTTTTTCCGGGTGGCAACGTCACCGCGGCCGAATCCCGTCAAAATACGATAAAATTTAACCAAAAATCACAGCAGTCGGTCCAGACCGCAGTGGATTTTCTGAAACAGTCCCAGGATCCCGCGTTGGTCGCGATTACGCAAAAAGTGTTGCAGGCCTGGCCGGACTATCTGGCCTCTATGCAGCGGGTTTATGCGCTGGCGAACAATAACGACATCCCGGGCGCCCTGAAGGAAATTGCCACTCAGACCGACCGCCTGCACGTCGCTGTCAGAGATCCGCTGCTGGAGGCCGTGAAGATTTACAACGCCTCTGTGCATCAGGTCATTGATGACAATGTTTCCCACATAGACAGTACCTCGTTCACGCTCATTCTGTTAATCGGTCTGACCTTCCTCGCCGGCGGCGTACTCGGTACGCTGATTTTTATCTCTGTCATGAAGCAACTGGGGGCGGAACCGGAAGTGGCGGTCCACATGGCGGGACTGATTGCGCGCGGTGACCTTCACGGGCACAACGAAACAAAACCCGGTGATACCTCCAGCCTGATTTTTCAGTTGTCTGTGATGCGTCAGCACATCCGCGATCTGATCAGTGAAGTTCAGGACGCCGCTGAGCAGGTGGCAAAATCCTCCGCAGAAATAGCCAACGGCACGCAAGATTTGTCACGCCGTACCGAGTCTCAGGCATCTGCACTGGAAGAAACCAGCGCCTCAATGGAACAGCTCTCTTCGGCAGTACAGAGCAATGCAGATAATGCGCGGGTGGCCAATGATGTCGTCAAACACGCGTTTCAGATTGTGGCCAGCGGCGGCCAGTCCGTCTCGGATGTAGAAGAGACCATGCACGCTATCCAGGACAGCAGCAGCCGGATAGGGGAAATCATTAGCGTGATTGACGGCATTGCTTTTCAGACCAATATCCTGGCGCTTAACGCGGCGGTCGAAGCGGCCCGGGCGGGCGATCAGGGACGGGGTTTTGCTGTGGTAGCCGGTGAGGTTCGCAGTCTGGCACAACGCAGTGCCGTGGCGGCTCAGGAAATCAAAGCGTTGATTACGGAGAGCCACTCGCGGGTAGCAACCGGGGTGAATAATGTCAGCGTGGCGGGCGAGACCATGAAGGCGGTGGTGAAAGAGATTCATCGCGTTAACGATCTGGTTGCCGAAATCAGCACCGGAAGCCATGAGCAGAGCACCGGCGTGAAACAGGTCGGCATTGCCGTAGCGCAGATGGACAGCGATACGCAGCAGAATGCGGCACTGGTTGAAGAAACGGCGGCGGCCACAGCTCAGCTGCAACGGTTGTCCGATCTGCTGTTGCAGACGACCTCTAAATTTGTGACGCGTCAGGCCAGCTAAAGCCAGCCCAAAACAGGTTATCGCCGTCATGCCGTTATGTCATGCCATAAAAAAACAGCGTTGAGTCGGAACTCAACGCTGTTTATGAAAGGCAAAAACGTACGCTACGGCCTGTTACATTTTACGGATATAGTCATCCATATCGGTTTTCAGGTTATCAGATTTGGTGCCGAAAATGGCCTGAACCCCTGAACCTGCCACGACCACACCACGTGCACCCAGGTTTTTCAGTTCTGTTTGATCGACCTTGCTGACATCCGCCACGCTGACGCGCAGACGAGTAATACAGGCATCCAGGTTGGTAATGTTATCTTTACCGCCAAACGCCGTAACCAGTTTGCCCGCCATTTCGGTGCCGGTTGCTGATGACGACTGCTCGCTGGCGCTGTCTTCACGGCCTGGCGTTTTCAGATCCAGCTTAACGATCAGCACACGGAACACGGTGTAGTAAACCGCCGCATAAATCATCCCGATGATCGGGAACAGCCAGATTTTGCTGCTGTTACCACTCAGAACGATAAAGTCGATCAGTCCGTGAGAGAAGCTGGTGCCATCACGCATGCCGAGCAGAATACAAATCGGGAACGCCAGACCGGCCAGGATCGCATGGATGACATACAGGACAGGCGCAACGAACATGAACGAGAATTCGATCGGTTCGGTAATCCCGGTCAGGAACGAGGTCAGTGCAGCCGAAATCATGATGCCGCCCACTTTCGCCCGGTTTTCTGGTTTTGCCGAATGCCAAATCGCAATGGCGGCCGCAGGTAAGCCATACATCTTAAACAGGAAGCCACCCGACAGTTTACCTGCGGTTGGGTCACCCGCCATATAGCGCGGAATATCGCCGTGGAAGACCTGACCTGCCGCATTGGTATATTCACCAATCTGCATCTGGAAAGGGACGTTCCAGATGTGGTGCAGACCAAATGGCACCAGCGCACGTTCAACCACGCCGTAAATACCAAAGGCGACCACAGGGTTCTGATAAGCTGCCCACTGTGAGAAATCCTGAATCGCTGAACCGACCGGCGGCCAGATAAATGAAAGTACTAGGCCCATTGCGATAGCCGCCAGACCGGAAATAATCGGCACAAAGCGCTTGCCCGCAAAAAAGCCCAGATACTCAGGCAGCTTGATGCGATAGAAGCGGTTGAACATGTAAGCCGCGATGGAGCCGGCAATGATACCGCCCAGCACACCGGTGTCCGCCAGGTGTTTGGCCTCAATTTCTGCCGCAGGCAGATGCAGCACTAACGGTGCCACCACGGCCATGGTTTTCACCATGATGCCATAAGCCACTACCGCCGCCAGGGCCGAAACGCCATCGTTATTGGTAAAGCCCAGCGCAACACCGATGGCAAAAATCAACGGCATATTCGCAAAGACCGAGCCGCCCGCTTCCGCCATAACATGTGAGACGACCACAGGTAACCAGCTGAAATTGGCGGAACCTACTCCTAATAAAATACCGGCGATAGGCAGAACCGACACCGGCAGCATGAGCGATTTACCAACCTTTTGTAAGTTGGCAAAAGCGTTTTTGAACATAACGTGAAACTCCTGAGTATGAGTGCGTTTTTCGCGCAGTGCGCGTGGTAAAGAGGGAGGTTCTTTACCGGTTGGCGTTATCCGCCATTTTGATTTATTACGAAGGGTAAAATAAATTACGCCTCGTTACTTTGACGGCTATCACGTTTCGCAAACCAGAGCGCTCAGACAGGTAAACATACGTGCATAACCGCCTATTTTTTCAGCGAAATCCCCTGACTCTGTTGGACAAAAACAGAGTCAGCAGCGGATATGTCGTATTTATTACAAAGCCTGAAATAAACTAACTGTCAGGCGCCAAGGCGGCTCAGGGGGATATGGAAAAGCGTGGAGAAATTCTGCGTGGTGGTTGCCGCCAGCGTCTCGATATCCACGCCTTTCAGTACCGCCAGATAGTCGGCCACATCGCGTGTATAGGCCGGTTGATTCTCCTTGCCGCGATAAGGTACAGGTGCCAGATAGGGCGAATCGGTTTCAACCAGAATACGATCAAGGGGAACATAGCGTGCCGCCTCGCGGATCTGCTCAGCATTGCGGAACGTCACGATCCCTGAGAAAGAAATGTAGAACCCCATATCCAGCAGCTTCGCCGCTGTCGCCTGATCTTCCGTAAAACAGTGTAGTACACCGCCGCAGCGTTCAACCTGTTCTTCACGCAGAATCGCCAGGGTATCTTCACGCGCATCACGCGTGTGCACGATGATCGGCTTGTTCAGCGCGATCCCGGTACGGATATGCTCGCGAAACGAGTGCTGCTGCTGCGCTTTGGTTTCCTGCTGGTAATAATAATCCAGTCCGGTTTCACCCAAGGCCACCACCTGTGGATCGGCGGCCAGCCGACGGAATTCGTCGACATCGTAAGGTTCCTCCTGATTCAGCGGATGTACACCGCAGGAGAGTGCGATATTTTCGCGACCGCCTACCAGCGCCTTTAACGTGCTAAAGCCAGGTAACGTTGTGGCAATCGCCAGCATAAACCTGACGTCACGCGCTGCCGCTTTGGCGATCACGTCATCAAGATCCTGATGGTTTTTTTCATAGTCAAGGCCATCAAGATGGCAGTGAGAATCAACAATAAACATAGTTTTCTCAGTCAGCCGGGTACTGCGGGCTTCAGGTTGTCCGCCCAGCTCAGTAGCCTGTCAGTTAACAAAAGTTCACGATTCACTGCCGCAACCTCTGACAGCGTTTCGCGGCAGCGCATCCAGTCCTGAGCGCTGTTGTTCAGCGCCGTTTGCGAGAAATGCTGCGCCAGCATCGCCACTACATCCTGACGATCCACATTGGTCAGCCACTGTGTCGCACCCTGCTGCCACTTGATGGCATCCAGTATCAACGCCAGCAGCCAGCCTATGCGCGTGCCTGGGTTATCAGTATTCAGTACTGGAAGCAGTTGCAGGATGTCCTGTTGCAGGGCGCTGGCAAGGGCATCACAGAGTGCCTGCCTTGCCTGCCATGCTCGCTCATCCAGCAGCGCCAGGGCGGCACCGGGCGCGCCCGCACTCAGGCGCAGCGCAGCCAGTAAGTGTGACTCGTCATACGCTCCCTGCTTTCTGAGCCATGCCAGACTGTGGGCTTCGTCTGGCGGTGCCAGCGTTAACACCATACAGCGACTGCGCAGCGTCGCCAGCAAACGCGAAGGTTCACGACTGCTCAGAAAGAACCAGCTGTTTGCCGGCGGTTCTTCAAGGGTTTTCAGCAAGGCGTTCGCTGCCGCATCACTGAGCTGCGACGCATCGGGTAGCCAGACGACTTTAGCCCCGCCCTGCTGTGCATGGTGGTACATTTTTTCCGTCACCTGGCGCACGGCATCAATGCCGAGCGTGGCTTTGCCTTTTTCGGCTTCCAGCCGGTACCAGTCAGGATGCGTGTTTGCCTGCATCAGTTGACAGCCATGACAGTGACCGCAGCTTTTCAGGCCGTCGCGGCGCTGACACATCAGCCAGCGGCTCATTCCCCACACCAGGGCATCATCGCCCATGCCTTCCATGGCATTCACCAGCAGCGCGTGATGCGCGCGATCCGCCTGGTGCTGTGCAATCACCTGCCGGTAAGGCTGGTTTAGCCAGGGATACCAGTTCATGCCCGCTGTTCCGCCAGCCAGGCAGACAATGTGGATTGCAGCGCGGTGGTCACCTGTTCCAGAGGCTGCGTCGCATCGATTGTCCGAATCGTCGCATCTTCTGCCGCCAGGGCCAGATAGCGATTACGTGTGCGTTCGAAAAAGCGCAGTGACTCCTGCTCGATGCGATCCAGCGCACCACGAGCGCGGGCACGTTGTAATCCTGTTTCCGGTGTGACATCCAGATACAACGTCAGGTCAGGACGAAAATCCCCCAGCACCGTATCACGCAATGTACGCATCAGTTCGGCATCAACCCCACGGCCGCCGCCCTGGTAAGCCTGAGAGGAAAGATCATGCCGATCGCCCACCACCCAGGCGCCGCGCGCAAGGGCCGGTTTAATCACGGTTTCGACCAGCTGGACACGGGCGGCGTACAGCATTAACAGTTCCGCTTTATCGGTCACCTGCTCGCCCTCAATGCCCTGCTTCACCAGAATACGGAGCTGTTCAGCCAGCGGCGTACCACCGGGTTCACGGGTAAAGACGATGTCTTCAATCCCGTGTGCCTGTAACGTTGCCACAATGGCCTCACGGGCCGTGGTTTTTCCCGCGCCTTCCAGGCCTTCAATCACAATAAACTTACTGTCCATTTTTTTCCTTTAACGCAAGCCGGTAAGCCTGGACGGCCTTGTTATGGCTGGCAAGATTGGTCGTGAACGTATGTCCACCTTTGCCATCCGCCACAAAATAGAGGTAGTTGGTCTTTTCCGGATGGGCGGCCGCAATCAATGAGGCCTTACCCGGCATCGCAATCGGGCCTGGCGGCAAACCACTGATGATATAGGTATTGTACGGCGTCGCTGTTTCCAGATCTTTGCGCGTCAGCGTGCCATTGTAGGCTGCGCCCATACCGTAAATCACGGTCGGATCGGTCTGCAGGCGCATGCCCGTCCGCAGTCGGTTAATAAACACAGAGGCCACTTTCGCCCGCTCTTCGCTGACGCCCGTCTCTTTTTCAATGATCGACGCCATCGTCACCATCTCCTGCTCATTCTTGTAGGGCAGGTTGTCCATGCGGCCTTGCCAGACTTCATCAACCATCTTTTGCATTCGCTGATGCGCACGCGTCAGCAACGCAATATCCGTTGTATTGGCGGTATACAGATAGGTATCCGGGCAGAAGCTCCCTTCCAGCTGATTTTCATCCAGCCTGAGCGCCTTTGCCACGGTGGCATACTTATCATCAGGCAACGTATGTTTTACATAGGGTGCCTGGCGTAATTCACTCAGCCACTCCTGCAGGCGTTGTCCTTCTACAAAGCGCAGCGGGAACTGGGCCTCTTTGCCGCTGGCCAGCAACGCCAGTAGCTCGCGCACCGTCATTGACGGTTCCAGACGATAGGTTCCGGCTTTGAATTTTGCCAGTTCAGGCTCAAACTTAAGCAACGCGCCAAACCAGATGCTGTGGGGAATAATATGCTGACTTTCCAGCTGGGCTTCTAACGCCACACGGCCCGTCCCGGCGGGCAGCGTGTAAATCGTTTCCTGGGAAAGGGTCAGACGGCTGGCAGCAAGTTGCTTCACCTGCCAGTAGCTGACGCCTGCGGCCGCCAGCAGCACTGCCAGCACACCCGCAATAATTTTTTTGCTTCGACTCATTCTGCTTCCATTATCGTTTTACAGCTTGCCTGTAGCTGGTTAAACAATGTGCGTTGATGAAAGGTCACCGCATCAAGTTGTCGAACGGGCAAGACAGGCATGAGCGTATTACAGATGACAATTTCGTCTGCGGCTAACAGCGCCGCCAGCGTCGCCTGCACCACCTGACAACTCTGTCCCGCTGCATGTATTTGCGCTATCAGATTCTGCCGCATAATGCCGTCAACGCCAGCCTGATCCAGCCGGGGCGTAAAGATCGTGTTGCCGCTCCGCCAGAATAAATTGGCCGCACAGCATTCCACCACCCAACCTTCGGTGTCAAGCACCAGGGCTTCATCCGCGTCTGTCTGCTCAAGATGGGCACGAATCATCACCTGTTCAAGCCGGTTGAGATGTTTTAGCCCGGCAAACTGGGGGTTGCGTGCCAGCCGGACCGGACTGACCACCAGCCTGACACCGGTATTTTCTAACGCAGCATAGTGTCCGGGCCAGTCAGAGACCGAGACAATGCGCGTCGGCCCGCTACAGCCCGCACGACTGTAACCGCGTCCCCCACTGCCTGCGCTGATAATGACTTTAAGCACCGCGCTGTCATGGCCCGAGGCCGCCTGCAGCATTTCCCCCGCCAGAGCCTGCCAGTCAACATTCTGTAACCACAGGCGTTCGCAGCTTTGCTGTAGCCGCTGAATATGCCAGTCAAACAGCGCGATATTGCCCTTGATGATAGCGGCAGTGGTAAAGCAGCCATCGCCAAATTGTACGGCGCGATCGCGGGCCGTGAGATGAGATTGTTCGATGCCGTTAATCCACATTACCGCGTCTCCCGTATCGATATCGTGGTTGTCATGACGGTGATTTTATCGGTTTCTCTTCGTCGCTGGACAGAAAAAAGGCCCGCATAGCGGGCCTTTTAAGCAATCATAAACGCCAGGTTTAGATTTTACGGAAAATCAGTGAACCGTTAGTGCCACCGAAACCGAAAGAGTTACACAGCGTATATTCCAGTCCAGACACCTGACGTGCAGTGTGAGGAACGAAATCAAGATCGCAACCTTCGTCCGGGTTATCCAGGTTCAGGGTCGGTGGAACCGCCTGATCGCGCAGCGCCAGAATCGAATAGATCGATTCAACCGCGCCTGCCGCACCCAGTAAATGGCCGGTCATCGACTTAGTTGAGCTGACCATAACCTTGCTGGCAGCCTCACCAAACACTGATTTCACCGCCTGCGCTTCGGCTTTATCGCCTGCTGGCGTTGACGTGCCATGCGCGTTGACGTAACCGATCCTGTCAGGCGTCATCTGTGCATCACGCAGCGCATTGATCATCGCTGCGGCTGCGCCAGAGCCGTCTTCCGGTGGCGAGGTCATGTGATAGGCATCGCTGCTCATCCCAAAGCCCACGATTTCCGCGTAGATTTTAGCGCCACGCTTCTTAGCATGCTCGTACTCTTCCAGTACGATAATGCCCGCGCCGTCGCCCAGTACAAAACCATCACGGTCTTTATCCCATGGGCGGCTTGCCGCCTGTGGGTTGTCGTTACGTGTAGACAGTGCACGCGCCGCGCCAAACCCACCTACACCCAATGGTGTACTGGCTTTTTCCGCGCCACCTGCCAGCATCACGTCAGCATCGTTATAAGCGATGATACGTGCCGCATGACCAATGTTGTGAACGCCAGAAGTACAGGCGGTCGCAATGGAAATGCTGGGGCCTTTCAGGCCATACATGATGGTGAGATGTCCCGCCACCATATTGACGATTGTGGAAGGCACGAAGAAAGGGCTGATTTTACGCGGACCGCCGTTCACCAGCGAGGTATGGTTTTCTTCAATCAGACCCAAACCACCAATGCCCGAACCAATTGCCGCGCCAATCCGGCCTGCATTTTCCTCGGTCACTTCAAGACCGCTGTCCTGCATGGCCTGAATGCCTGCCACGATGCCGTACTGAATGAAGTCATCCATCTTGCGTTGATCTTTACGGGAAATAAAGTCATCGCAATTGAAATCTCTTACCAGACCTGCAAAGCGTGTTGCATAGGCGCTGGTATCAAAATGGTCGATCAGGTTAATGCCGCTCTGACCGGCAAGGAGAGCACTCCAGGTAGACTCTACGGTATTGCCGACAGGAGACAACATGCCAAGACCAGTCACAACTACACGACGCTTAGACACGTTCGTCCTCCAGGGAGGGAAAAAAATGACTATTGTGGGGCAAACATAAAACTCAGGCGGTCAATTGACCGCCTGAAGATATTCATTAGCCTTTGTGGCTATTGATATAGTCGATCGCTGCCTGAACGGTAGTGATTTTCTCAGCTTCTTCGTCTGGAATTTCAGTATCAAACTCTTCTTCCAGAGCCATTACCAGCTCAACGGTATCAAGAGAATCGGCACCCAGGTCTTCTACGAAAGATGCAGAGTTGGTCACTTCTTCCTCTTTCACACCCAGCTGCTCACTGATGATTTTCTTAACGCGTTGTTCGATATCGCTCATACTATTTAATTTCCTATCAAAACTCGCTTTCGCGATGGTTTTCGTAGTGTATAAAATGTTGAAAAAGATGCAACAAAATCCCGGCTGGTCTAACCACGATTTACGCTATTGTGCGGTTTTATACGCAAATAATGCAAATGATTTCGTGATTATCAGACCATATACATGCCGCCATTGACGTGCAGCGTCTCACCCGTGATGTAGGCTGCTTCGTCAGAGGCTAAGAATGCAACAGCATTAGCAATTTCCTGCGCTTCGCCTAAGCGACCCGCAGGCACTTCTGCCAGAATACCGGAACGTTGATCTTCGTTCAGTGCCCGCGTCATGTCGGTCTCTATGAAGCCCGGAGCCACGACGTTGACGGTAATGCCACGTGACGCGATTTCCCGCGCCAGTGATTTGCTAAAGCCAATCAAACCCGCTTTTGCTGCAGCATAGTTTGCCTGACCCGCATTACCCATGGTTCCGACAACGGAACCAATGGTGATAATACGTCCCATGCGCTTTTTCATCATGGCACGCATCACCGCCTTAGAAAGACGGAAAACTGATGTGAGGTTGGTATCAAGGATATCCTGCCACTCATCGTCTTTCATACGCATCAGTAAATTATCACGCGTAATGCCTGCATTATTGACCAAAATGTCCACTTCGCCAAATTCAGCGCGAATTTTCTCTAAAACGCTGTCGATGGAAGCGGCATCTGTCACATTTAACAGCAGGCCCAGTCCCTTATCGCCAAGGTAAGCACTGATCGCATCGGCACCACTTTGGCTGGTTGCAGTTCCCACCACTTTTGCACCACGTGCAGCCAGGGTTTCTGCAATCGCACGGCCAATGCCGCGGCTCGCGCCCGTTACCAGCGCTACTTTACCTTCAAAGCTCATGATTTTCCTCTTATTCCTGTGCAAGTGCCGCAGTCAATGACGCAGTATCGTTCACCGCTGCCGCAGACAGGCCATCTACGATACGTTTGGTCAGGCCAGTGAGCACTTTACCCGGACCCATTTCAATCAGTTGCGTCACGCCCTGCGCAGCCATCGCCTCTACGCTTTCTGTCCAGCGTACCGGGCTGTAAAGCTGGCGAATCAGCGCCTGACGAATCGCGTCGGCATCCGTTTCGGCTTTCACGTCGACGTTGTTAATCACCGGCACCTGGGGTGCTTTAAAGGTGAGCGTTTCCAGCGTCAGTGCCAGTTTTTCCGCCGCAGGCTTCATCAGTGCACAATGCGAAGGTACGCTGACCGGCAGCGGCAACGCGCGCTTGGCGCCCGCCGCTTTGCAGGCCGCGCCTGCACGTTCTACCGCATCTTTGTTACCCGCGATAACGACCTGGCCTGGCGAATTGAAGTTCACCGGCGAAACGACTTCACCCTGCGCACTGTCTTCACAGGCTTTCGCAATGGCCGCATCATCAAGACCGATGATCGCCTGCATGGCACCGGTGCCTTCTGGCACGGCTTCCTGCATCAGTTTACCGCGCAGTTCAACCAGTTTGATTGCGTCCGCGAAATCCAGTACGCCCGCACAGACCAGCGCAGAATATTCGCCCAGGCTGTGGCCCGCCATCAGCACAGGCTGTTTGCCCCCCTGCTGCTGCCAGACACGGTAAATCGCCACAGAAGCGGCCAGCAGCGCAGGCTGCGTCTGCCAGGTTTTGTTCAACTCTTCCGCGGGCCCCTGGCTCACTAACTGCCACAGATCATAACCGAGGGCCTCAGAGGCTTCACGGAACGTCTCTTCAACCACCGGATAAGCGGCAGCGAGTTCTGTCAACATGCCCACAGACTGTGAGCCCTGACCTGGGAAAACAAAAGCAAGTTGCGTCATTTTCAGTTCCTGTCAATCAAAAGCGAACCAGCGCAGAACCCCAGGTGAATCCACCACCAAAGGCTTCCAGCAAAATAAGTTGTCCGGGTTTGATGCGGCCATCGCGCACGGCTTCATCCAGTGCGCTGGGCACCGATGCGGCTGAGGTATTTCCATGACGATCCAGCGTGACCACTACTTTTTCCATGGTCATGCCCAGTTTTTTCGCCGTGGCGCTGATAATGCGAAGGTTTGCCTGATGCGGCACCAGCCAGTCCAGCTCTTCACGCGCAATGTTGTTCGCCTGCAAGGTCTCATCAACGATGTGCGCCAGTTCTGTCACGGCCACTTTGAAGACTTCATTACCTGCCATTGTCAGGTAAGCGGGTTGATCCTGATGCGCGCGATCCTGATAAGGCAGCGTCAGCAATTTGGCGTAACGGCCATCAGCATGCAGATGGGTAGAAATGATGCCCTGCTCTTCACTTTGACCCAGTACCACTGCGCCCGCACCGTCACCGAACAGAATGATCGTGCCACGATCTTCAGGATCGAGCGTACGCGCCAGAACATCAGAACCGATGACCAGCGCATGTTTCACTGCACCATTTTTGATGTATTGATCGGCAACGCTTAACGCATAAGTAAAGCCTGCACAGGCCGCAGCCAGGTCAAACGCGGCGCAATCCTTGATTTCAAGCATCTGCTGAATCAGGCAGGCAGAGCTGGGGAAGGCATGACTGGAAGACGTGGTAGCCACAATGATCAGGCCCACGTCATTGGCATCGACGCCCGCCATCTCCAGGGCACGTTGTGCTGCCTGGTGGCCCATACTTGCAACAGTCTCATCCGGCGCAGCAATACGGCGCTCACGGATGCCGGTACGGGTAACAATCCACTCGTCCGAGGTCTCCACCATTTTTTCCAGGTCGGCATTGGTGCGGACCTGGCTGGGCAAATAACTGCCCGTACCGATAATTTTGGTAAACATCTAGGCTTTGTCACTCCTGGCTAATACAGCGTCCAGACGGGCGGCAATGTGTTCAGGAACCTGCCGCCTCACCGCCTGCTCGGCCTGATTGATCGCCATGGCAAAGGCATGTTGATTTGCTGCGCCATGACTCTTGATCACTGTCCCGCGCAATCCTAACAGACAAGCGCCATTATACTGGTCGGGGTTGAGATGGCCGAAACGCCTGACCAAACGCTTTTTAACCCAGCGCCCCAGCAACGTCAGCCACCACGACCGCTTTTCACCTTCTCCCGATGATTTCAGCAGAGAAAGGAACATTCTTACCACGCCTTCCATTGTCTTCAGTGTGATGTTTCCAGCGAAACCATCACAAACCAGCACGTCCGTTTTGCCGGTCAGCAAATCATTACCTTCAAGGTAACCAATGTAATTAATTTGCGGTAATGCCTTCAGACTTAACGCCGCATCGCGAATGCTTTCAAGCCCTTTATGCTCTTCATGGCCAATATTGAGAAGTGCCACGCGGGGATGCGCTATGCCTAACACTTCTTCGGCCATGACCGCGCCCATTACCGCAAACTGCACCAGCATCGCACTGTCAGAATCGACGTTGGCACCTAAATCCAGAATGACCGTCTTTCCCTGATGTTGGTGGGGTAAAACGGTCATCAACGCCGGACGCTTAATGCCGTCCAGCGGCTTCAGTAATAATGTCGCCAGCCCCATCAGCGCGCCGGTATTGCCGCTGCTGACGCAGGCCTCTGCCCGCCCTTCTTTCACCAACTCTAACGCCACTCGCATTGAACTGCCGCGGCTGTTACGTATGGCTTGTGCGGGTCGCGCATCACTTGCAATAACGGATTCGGCAGGGACAACCTGCAAACGCGCCAGCAGGGCGGAATCGGCTTTGGCAAGCAATGGCGTGAGAATGTCGGGGTCTCCGACCAGAAGAAGGATAAGTTCCGAATGAGAGGCCAGTGCCTGCAATGCTGCAGGCACCGTCACGCAGGGACCGAAATCCCCGCCCATGGCATCGATAGCCAGGGTCAAACGTGTCAAGGTATCGCCTTGCTAAGCAAAGATCTTACTTAACGATAACCTTGCGACCGCGGTAGTAACCATCCGCAGTGATGTGGTGACGCAGATGAGTTTCACCAGAAACTTTATCTACTGACAGAGCAGCAGTGGTCAGCGCATCGTGCGAACGACGCATACCACGCTTAGAACGGGTGGGTTTATTCTGTTGTACGGCCATGGACCTTACTCCTATTACTTACGCTTTAAACTGGCTAATACGGCAAATGGGTTTGGTTTTTCTGCCTCTGCAGGCAATTGGCCAAAGACCATGTCCGCCTCGGACACTTCACAGTGTTCAGAATCGTGCACCGGAACCACAGGCAGCGCGAGAATAACTTCATCCTCGATAACCGCCAGCAAGTCGATCTCACCGAATTCGTTGACATCAACCGGCTCGTACGCTTCCGGCAACGCCTCGGCCTGCTCATCAGATGAAACAGGACTGAAGCAATAGCTTACGTGAACATGATGTGGAAAAACCTGGTTGCAGCGCTGACAACGAAGCGTAACCTCAACATCAGCAGTACCCGTCAGTACTGCCAGACGCTGGTTATCAACCGCGAACGACATGGCACATTCAACATCACTGTCCACACTGACGACCGACTCAGCCACACGCTCTACCTGTTGCGAGGTATAAACACCCTGGTAATCAAGGCGTTTTTGAGCGGTGCGGACGGGGTCCAGCGTCAGGGGTAATTTTACCTTTTGCATAGGGCGCGCATATTAACTTTGTAATCACATAGAGTCAAAGAAAAAGGCCGTTGGACAGCATCTTTCAACCACTATTCGCATCCAGTGCGGCGCACAGTTTAAAATGACTGCCACCAATTCGCTATCAATATTGAAAAAAAATGACAGCATCGATTCTTTTAGCATCAACCTCACCGTTTCGTCAGGCGCTGCTGAGCAAGCTTGGCCTGCCTTTTACAGTAGATTCACCCCAGATAGATGAAACGCCGTTAGAAAATGAACGCGCAGAGGATCTGGTTACGCGCCTGGCCATAGCCAAAGCTCAGGCGCTGGCTGAGCGTTATCCACATCACTGGATCATTGGTTCCGATCAGGTTTGCGTCCTTAACGGCAGGATTACCGGAAAACCCCATACGGCGCAGAACGCAGAAGCACAACTGCGCGCTGCCAGTGGCAACCGCGTAACCTTTTACACCGGCCTCGCCCTCTACCACCACCCTGCCAGCCAGCGGCTGATGCAGTGCTGCGAACCTTTTACCGTGCATTTCCGCACGCTGAGTCAGGCCGACATCACCAACTATATAAAGAAAGAGCAACCGCTACAGTGCGCCGGCAGTTTCAAAAGTGAAGGACTGGGCATCTGCTTATTTGACCGGCTTGAAGGGCGCGATCCGAATGCGTTGGTGGGACTGCCACTTATCGCGCTCAGCGCGATGCTGCGTGAAGCGGGCATCAATCCCCTGGGAGCGTGATGCCGCCCTGCGTCAGTTTTTTTGCTGGCGCAGCTTCGTCAGGCACTGCTGTAACGTGTCATCCAGCGGCGCTTCCATACGCAGGGTTTCCCCTGTATTCGGGTGCGTAAATGTCAACGCAGCCGCGTGCAGGAAGAGCCGATCCAGCCCCGTAGAGGCCAGTTTGCTGTCAAAGTCGCGCTCGCCGTAACGATCGTCAAAGGCGATGGGATGACCGGCGTGCAAGGTGTGTACACGAATCTGGTGCGTACGCCCGGTTACCGGACTGGCTTTGATCAGCGTGGCAAACGCAAAACGTTCTTCCACTTTAAAGCGGGTTTCCGACGGTTTGCCGTCACTGCTGACACGCACCATACGTTCACCGCTTTGCAGAATATTTTTCAGCAGCGGCGCCTGAACCACTTTGATATGCGAGGGCCAGTTGCCCTGCACCAGCGCAAGATAATCTTTCTGCATGCCCTTCTCACGCAGCTGTTCATGCAGCGAACGCAATGCTGAGCGCTTTTTGGCCACCAATAAAATGCCGGACGTATCGCGGTCAAGGCGATGTACCAGTTCCAGAAAGCGCGCTTCCGGACGCAGGGCGCGCAGTCCTTCAATCACACCAAAGCTTAAGCCGCTGCCGCCGTGTACGGCTGTACCGGACGGTTTGTTCATGACCAGCAAATGATCGTCTTCAAAGAGGATGGCGTTAGCCAGTGAGGCAACTTTGGCCAGTTTGGGCGAGACAGCGTCCTCATCACGCTCCGCCACACGTACTGGCGGAATGCGCACCTCATCGCCCTCTTCGAGTTTATATTCAGGCTTGATGCGTTTTTTATTCACGCGCACTTCACCTTTTCGCACGATGCGATAAAGCATGCTCTTCGGCACGCCCTTTAACTGGGTGCGCAAAAAGTTATCAATACGTTGTCCGGCGTTTTCAGCCGTGATGGCGACAAACTGTACGCCGGGATTCTCTGTTTTCATGGCGGCGATTCTAAATAGTGTCCCCTGATAGCGCCACCCCTTTTTATGTGCTTAACTCTCTGCGTAGCGTCGGGATGAGCAATCAGATTGCTGGCATTTTCAACAGCCTGAATGCGCTTTCTGTCGCAGGGTTCTTAAAATGTAAAGAAAATTGATCAGTCAGTTAAAGTCACCTTGCTATATGAAGGTTAGCAGTGGAATAATGCTTAGGTTTCTTAGCTGAGGATTCAGATAAGAAAAAAAGCGAAATTAGTTATTTTGTCGGATTGAGCAGACACGCAGCAATGGCGTAAGACGTAATGCGAAATCAGGCACTTAGCGGGCTGCGGGTTGCGGCCTGGACATGAGATGGAGTGCACGGGTTTACAGAATTATCTCTCGCATTTCCACTATCTGGTGCTGTTGTTCCTTATGAAAAACAGGCCACCGACGTTATTTGCGCCCCTCGCGCGGTCGATAACCGTGAGGTTGACGACATTGCACTAAGTCACGGGGCCATCGGTTGATACTCGTCCAGGGTAACTATGCCCGCAGCTTTAATCACTCATGAAAGAATAACGAGTACGTTACGATGAAAAGAATGTTAATTAACGCAACTCAGCAGGAGGAGTTGCGCGTTGCCCTGGTTGATGGTCAACGTCTGTACGATCTGGATATCGAAAGTCCCGGACACGAACAGAAAAAAGCCAATATCTACAAAGGTAAAATCACCCGTATCGAACCCAGCCTTGAAGCGGCTTTCGTCGACTACGGTGCAGAACGTCACGGTTTCCTCCCTCTCAAAGAAATTTCTCGCGAATACTTCCCTGCTTCCTACAACGCTCACGGTCGTCCAAACATTAAGGATGTGCTGCGTGAAGGCCAGGAAGTTATTGTTCAGATCGATAAAGAAGAACGGGGTAATAAAGGCGCCGCCCTGACCACCTTTATCTCGCTGGCAGGAAGTTATCTGGTATTGATGCCGAACAACCCGCGCGCGGGCGGCATTTCTCGTCGAATTGAAGGTGACGACCGTACCGAACTGAAAGAAGCGCTTTCGGCACTGGAACTGCCTGATGGTATGGGGCTGATTGTCCGTACCGCAGGTGTAGGCAAATCAGCCGAATCGCTGCAGTGGGATCTCAGCTTCCGTCTGAAACACTGGGAAGCGATTAAGAAAGCCGCTGACAGCCGTCCTGCGCCCTTCCTGATTCATCAGGAAAGTAACGTAATCGTGCGCGCATTCCGCGATTACCTGCGCCAGGACATCGGCGAAATTCTTATCGATAACCCGAAGGTCCTGGAACTGGCGCGTCAGCATATTGCGGCTCTGGGCCGTCCGGACTTTACCAGCAAGATCAAGCTCTACACCGGCGAAATCCCGTTGTTCAGCCACTATCAAATCGAGTCGCAGATCGAGTCCGCTTTCCAGCGTGAAGTGCGCCTGCCTTCCGGTGGCTCGATTGTTATCGACAGCACCGAAGCACTGACCGCCATCGATATCAACTCGGCACGCGCTACGCGTGGTGGCGATATCGAAGAAACCGCGTTTAACACGAACCTTGAAGCAGCAGATGAAATCGCCCGCCAGTTACGCCTGCGCGACCTCGGCGGTTTGATTGTTATCGACTTTATCGATATGACGCCGGTTCGCCATCAGCGCGCGGTAGAAAACCGTCTGCGTGAAGCGGTCCGTCAGGATCGCGCCCGTATTCAGATCAGCCATATTTCACGTTTTGGCCTGCTGGAAATGTCCCGCCAGCGTCTCAGCCCGTCACTGGGTGAGTCAAGCCATCATGTCTGCCCGCGCTGTAGCGGTACCGGCACCATTCGTGATAACGAGTCGCTGTCACTGTCTATTCTGCGCCTGATCGAAGAAGAAGCGCTGAAGGACAACACCAAAGAAGTGCATGCTATTGTCCCGGTGCCTGTGGCCTCTTACCTGCTGAATGAAAAACGTGAAGCGGTCAATGCTATCGAAAAACGCCAGGGCGGCGTGCGTGCGGTTATCGTACCGGACGACCGGATGGAAACGCCGCACTACTCCGTGTTGCGCGTGCGGAAAGGTGAAGAAACGCAGACGCTGAGCTATCACCTGCCTAAGCTGCACGAAGCCGAAATGGCGATGCCTTCGGAAGAAGAACATGCCGAACGTCGTCGTCCAGAACAACCGGCCCTGGCGGCATTTGTGATGCCTGATGCGCCACCGGCACCGACGGAAGCAGCGCCGGAAGCGACCAAAGCGCGAACTGCGCCGGTTGCTGAAACCGCCCCTGCAACGCCATCCAACGGAACAGGCTTTGTTGGTCGCCTGCTGGCGGGCCTGAAAAAAATGTTCGCCGGTGAGCCTGCGCCTGCCACGGCAGAGCCCGTTGCTGAAGTGACCGAACCGCAGAAAACCAGCGGTGAGGAGAACGGCAATCAGCGTGGCGATCGTCGTAACAACCGCCGTAACAATAACCGCCGTGAGCGCACGCCACGTAATGGTGACACCACTCAGCAGCGTGAATCTCGGGACAACCGCGAAACCCGTGACAATCGTGAACCGCGTGAAGACAACCGTCGTAATAAGCGTCAGGGGCAGTCTAATGAGGCGCGTGATGAACGTCCGGCGCTGAGCGATGAAGCTCGCCAGCAACGCGATGAGCAACAGCAGCAGCGTCGTGAACAGCGTGCTGAACGTCAGCGTCGTCGTCAGGAAGAGAAACGTGCCCAGCAGGAAGCGAACAGCGCGGTTGAACAGGCCGTTGAAACCGCTGAGCCCGTTGCGGCTGAAGCACAGGACGATGAGCGCGTTCAGGCTATGCCACGCCGCAAACCGCGTCAGCTGACGCAAAAAGTGCGTGTTGGCGACAACAATGATCAGCCTCAGCATGCTGCCGTCGAGTCAGCAGAATCTGTTGAAGCCCGCAAGATTCAGCCGGTTGCAGAAGCCTCACAGGTCGACGACGCGGACGAAACCGAAGCGCGTGATAACGCCAACATGCCGCGTCGCTCTCGTCGTTCACCGCGCCATCTGCGCGTCAGTGGTCAGCGTCGCCGTCGTTACCGCGATGAGCGCTACCCAACACAGTCTGCTATGCCATTAGAAGCCGCTTCGGCCTCACCTGAGATGGCGTCAGGCAAAGTCTGGGTGCGCTATCCGGTCGCACAGACGAACGAAGAGCAGACCACACAGGATGCCGTGAAAACCGCACAGGACGACAGCCATGCAGACACAGCACCTGCTATCGCCCTGCCTGTGGCAGCGGCCGTAGACGAGGCGCCGGTTTCACAGCCCGATCCAGTACAGGTTGCTGAACCCCAGACAGACACGCCGGTTACTGTGGTGAATACGGATGACACGCAGGCGATTGATGCTCCTGTGCATCAGGAACCCTCTGTGATTCCTGCGGCTGCAGAAGCCCGCGCCGACGCCGTCGCGCAGCAGGCACAACCTGCCGATGTCACGGCTGAAGACGCGCATAAGTCCGACGTGACCGCCGCGCCCGAGGTCGCCCAACACGAGCACGTTGGGCCCGCAGAGCAGGCCGGTACGGCGGTGAGCCCGACAACCGAAGCTCAGGTTGACGCGGTGTTAAATGCACCGGTTGCTGCAGAGGAAACCGTTGCACCCATCACCGAACCGCATGCGCCTGTGGCTGCGCGCGACGTTGCTGTAGAAGCCCTCCAGGCCAATGCGGAAACGCGCTGGAAGCACTTTGCGTCAGCCCCAATGACCAAAGCGCCTGCGCCAGCATGGCAACCAGAGCCTGCGCGTCACAGCGACTGGCAGCGTCCTTCCTTCAATTTTGAAGGCAAAGGTTCTGCGGGCGGCCATAGTGCTACCCACCAGGCAACGGCCCCTGCGACCAAGCCATAAGCACGGTTCGCAGATGTGATAAACCCGGCTCCGGCCGGGTTTTTTATTGTCTGTTACGGACATTTCGGGTGAGGTATGCGGGCAGAAACACCACGGAGGGATCATCCTGAGGTATGTAATCAGGGCTACATTAGCCTGATCCGTGCAGCACAGCGTCAATCATGCAGCAAAGGTTCTCCGCACAGGTCGCCATGTTAATTGAGCAGCGAAAGAGGCATTACGCAGACAAAAAAAATCCCACCGTCCCTGTAGGACGATGGGAAAAACTAAGCGCACCCGGTTAAAGTACGCCTAAAATTTTTATGAATTTAACTGGAACAATGACATCTGAGACATATCAGTGAAGGTCTTATAAGAAGCCTGCAGCGCCTGTTGTTGCATGGTGTAGCTGGAAATCGCCTGGGTGTAATCCACATCCACCAGGCTACTCATCTGCGAGTCATAAATCACTTTGCGATCGTCACCCTGCGCATTCAACGTATCCAGCTCTTTCAGCTGTGTTCCGATTTCGGAACGTACGCTGAGCACGTTGTTAAGCGAGTTGCTCAGACCACGGTTGGTTTTATCCATTGCCGCTGAAAAGGTCGCTTTGGTGGCATCATCCGCGCCATTCTGGGGCACTTTTAGCGCACTGATAGCACTGTCCAGCATATTGAATAAATTCGTTTCACTGGTGCCACCGTTCGGTTCTTTCACCGCGTTGCTGGTGATCGACATTACGATGCTGTTACCGGTATGACCGATCGTCATCGTACGGTCCGTATCGACTTTTTGCGTAATCGCGTCGGTTCCGCCCTGATAGGTCACACCGCCGGCACCATCCACAAACGGTGGTGTATCAGTTTTATAGCCGGCAAAGATATAACGCCCGTTGGCGTCTTTGCTGTTGACCTGGTTCAGTAACTGCGCACGCACCCCTTCCAGCTGCGTTGCATACGAGGCGCGGTCATCGTCGCTCAATGAGCCGTTTGAGGCGGCCACAATCATCGACTGCGCGCTCATAATGCTGTTTGTCACACCGTCCAGCGTGTTTTCTTCCAGGGATAAGCCCTGGTCGGCGAAGGTACGGGCAACCGCATACTGGCTTGCCTGCGCCTGAGTTTGCGATAACACCACGGCACGGGAAGCGGCGATCGGATCGTCAGACGGGTTAGACACTCTGTATCCGGTAGACAGCTGTTTGCCCGCACTCAACCAGGAGGATTGCGCATCACTTACGCCGCGAACCTGCTGGTCAAAAATCATATTTGTACTGAGTCGCATGATGTCCTCTGCTCTTAGTTAATGCTAAGCAGGGCGTCAAAAACGGTGCTGGCCGCTTTTAAAACCTGCGCATTCGCCATGTAATATTGCTGGTATTTGGTCAGGTTCGCATACTCTTCGTCCAGGTTAACGCCGGAGACAGACTGCTGACGGTTTGTTAACTGCGTCACTACGTTCTGCTGCGTTGTACTGGCCGTTTTCAGGGCCTGTGTTTTGTTACCAACGGTACTCACCATCGCGCCATAGGCCTGGGACAACGTAGAATTACCGTTGACGATTTTGGCATCCTGTAGCGCCAGCAAATTTTGGGCATTGCGGTTATCACTTTCACCGCCTGGTGCCGCCGCCGCCGCAATCTGCGAGCCGCTGGTAATCGCCACTGACATGTTAGTAATAGCGTTCTGAACCGGCTTCACCAGGAAGCTGTCTTTGGCATTCGGCGTACCGTTGACCGTCAGACTCATCCCGTCCAGGCTGAGCGTCGTCACGCCGCCCGAGGTGGTGGGCGTCAGGGTCGTTTTGGCATTGTCTGACAAACGCGTAGCTGACCAGTTTGTTCCGTCATAACTGACGGTGTAATTCGATGCCTGCAGAGCACTGGCATTGCTCCATGCTGCGGTCATCGTTGCAGATGAGGTGTTTTTACTGTTGCCCTGAACAGTTGGGCCGCCAATAGTAAAGAAGTCGACGCCCTGATCACCATTGCTATCGAATCCCTGCTTGTGCACGGTGTTAAAACTGGTCGTAAAAGCGGCCGCAAGCTGTCCCAATTGGTTTTGAGCAAGGTCTAAATCCTGAGAGCGGAAGCTAAGAAGGCCGCCCAGAGAACCCGTTGTTACAGAGGATTCCGGAATCTGTACATTACCGGCCTGTGCATCCACATAACCAATTGTTGTACGGGTAATATCACTGTTTGATGGCATGGCAACCATTTTGGTTGTCTGATAGCCGTTAACTAATGAGGTGCCGTTAGCCATCGAAACGGTATAACTACCATCCTGTTGTGACACCGTCACACCGACAATATTATTTAGTCCGTTGACGAGCTGGTCGCGTTGGTCCAGTAAGTCATTCGGCACCGCACCGTTACCCGTAGTGAGTTTCGCGATTTGCTGATTGAGGTTCGCAATCTGACTGGTAAACGTGTTGATCTGATCCACATTGGCCGCAACGTCCGTATTGACGCTGTTTTGCAGGTTGGTCAGATATTGCGCCTGGGTCTGAAACTGATTGACCAGCCCCTGGGAGTTGCTGAGCATAGACTGACGCGCTGCGGGATCGTTAGCATTACTGACCACGTTCTGCATGTTGCTAAAGAAGCCCTGAATCGCACTCGACAGACTCGTTGTCGAGGTTGACATCAGATCGTCGATATTGGAGACCTGCGAATACTGCGTATTTGCCGCATTGTAGGTGGCTGAAGACCCACGCAGCTGCGCTGCGATAAAACTGTCGTATTCACGCTGAACACCGGTTACGTTAACCCCGTTACCGTAATAACTTTTTCCCTGCAGGGTACTGTTGGCTTCTGCCAGAATCGTCGTCTGACGTGAATAGCCAGCAACGGTGTAATTGCTGATGTTATTACTGGTGGTGCTTAAGGCGGCCTGTGCGGCACTGAGCCCGCTCATTGCGGAGTTAATTATGCTGGACATCTCGGTTCCTTACATTCCCCGCTACACGGGTCGCTGTCATCAGTGTGGTCGCCAGCGTGCGCTGGCGCGCCTGGCTCTTGCTGCTATTATCGGCATGCTTAAGTGAAACTTGAGGCACAATTCTCAGAACAATGTGCTTAAATCCTGGCTATAAGCTTTCACCACTTTTTCACCCATGCTCTTGAATTGCTGAATCATTCCCATCAGTTTTTGCGCATATTTCGGATCGGTGGCATAGCCCGCAGCCTGCAATGCCTGGGCGCCCTGCTCCGCGCTCTGTGCATTGGTGACAGCCGCATAACGTGGGTTATTTGAAAGCAGTTTGACGTAGTCGTTTAACGCTTCGAAATAAGAACTGTAAACCCGGAATGTCGCACGCACCTTTTTAGCTTCACCGTGCTCATATTCTGTGGTCATGATATCGGTCGTTTCGCCTTTCCAGTTCCCGCTGGCTTTGATGCCAAAGACGTTATAACTCGGCTTTCCATCACGGGTCAGGATTTGACGTTGCCCCCAGCCTGACTCCAGTGCAGCCTGCGCCAGAATCAGGTGATGAGGGATACCACTCTGCTGACTGGCGGCCTGAGCGGGCTGAGTCAGTTGGGCAATAAAGTCACGACTGTCGCTTGGCAGGCCGGTGGGCGAAGGCACGGGCAGGCGCGGCATAGCTTTGCGCACCATTTGCTCCAGCGGCGTGGCGCCGCTGGTGCTCATGATGAAGCTGTTATCCAGCTTCATCGGCACCGTACCGGCGCGCTCGTCCGGGGCTTTGGCGGGTTCCATCTGTTTAACGATGATATCCGCCAGGCCCAGGCCACGTTTACCGATGTCCTGCGCAATCTGCTGATCGTACATTGACGTGAAAAGCTTGGTCTGTTCATTGCTGAGAATGCCGTCCTGCGGTAACGCTTCACGCATACTCTTCAGCATCATCTGAACAAACATCCCTTCAACCTGCTGCGCGACCTGCAGTGCTTTCCCTTTGGGATCGGCAGTGACATCGCGTTTCAGGTCGTTCAACGAGCGGCTGTCAAAAGCCGCATTCATCAGCGATTGCGTATCGTTCATCAGATAATTTCCAGTTTTGCGCGCAGGCAACCCGCGCTCTGCATTGACTGCAAAATAGACATCAGTTCGATAGGCGATGCACCCAGCGCATTCAGCGCACGCACCACGCTGTTCAGGTTGGCGCTGGAGTTAACCCGTTGCAACGCACCGCCGCTCTGACGCAGATCGATCTGCGTATTGGTAGTAGCGACAGTCTGTCCACCCGCCAGCGGCGTGTTCGGCTGACTCACGTTTTGCTGCTGATTGACCGTGACAGACAGGTTGCCCTGAGCGACCGCACAGGTGTTCAGTTTCACTTCACGATTCATCACAACAGAGCCGGTGCGTGAGTTAATGATGACTTTGGCATCC
Source organism: Pantoea sp. PNA 03-3 (assembly GCF_003201175.1). Classification (NCBI taxonomy): domain Bacteria; kingdom Pseudomonadati; phylum Pseudomonadota; class Gammaproteobacteria; order Enterobacterales; family Erwiniaceae; genus Pantoea; species Pantoea sp. PNA 03-3. Next base: position 933,896 of record NZ_QICO01000001.1, read on the forward strand.
TCAACCGGCACGGAGACATCAATGTTCTGAATCTCTGCCAGTAAACGAACCTGCGCACCATTATTCGGAGACACGCGGACCTGGACCGTACGGGCGTCCAGCGGCTGGGCCGAACCGTATCCGCCACGGGCGTTGATCGCATCAGCAATTCGTTGCGCCATGGAGAAATCTTCGGTGTTCAGCTGCAGGTTAATCGTATTCTGCGAACCAAAGTTGCTCTGCAGTTCACGTTCAACCGTTGCCCCATCGGTAATCCGTCCACCGTTAAGCTGGTTGACCTGAACGCTGCTGCCGCCTGCTGCGGCACCCGCGCCGCCGACCAGAATGTTACCCTGGGCCAGCGCATAAACCTGGTTATCCACGCCTTTCAGTGGCGTCATTAACAGCGTGCCGCCGCGCAGGCTTTTCGCGTTACCCATGGACGACACCACCACATCCAGCGTCTGGCCCTGGCGGGCAAACGAAGGTAGCCTGGCGGTAACCATCACGGCGGCGACGTTTTTGAGCTGCATGTTGGTGCCCGGTGGCACGGTAATGCCCAGTTGCGACAGCATGTTGCTGACGGTTTGGGTCGTGAACGGCGTCTGCGTTGTCTGATCGCCTGTTCCGTCCAGGCCCACGACAAGGCCATAACCCAGCAGTTGGTTATCACGCACACCCTGTACGGTGGTTAAGTCGCGGATCAGATCGGCACGCGCCATCAGGCTTACGCCTAACAGTAATCCCAGACCGACACGCCATAATGTTAGCTTTTTCATTGCAACCTCTTAGAACGGCGAGATATTCAGGAAGAAGCGCTGCAACCAGCCCATATTTTGCGCTTCATTGATATAACCATTTCCGACGTACTCAATACGTGCATCGGCCACGGCTGTAGACAACACGGCGTTACTCGCACTGATGGTGCGTGGGTTAACCACGCCCGAGAAACGAATAAACTCGGTGCCCTGGTTGATCTCAATTTGTTTTTCTCCGACCACGTGCAGGTTGCCGTTCGACAGAACCTGATCCACCGTGACGGTGATGGTGCCGGTAAAGGTGTTGTTAGCAGATGCCCCACCTTTGCCTGCGAAATCATTTTTGCCACCCGCCGCAAAGTTGGCTTTTTCGCCCGTTGCGCCGGCTAAACCTTCTAAACCGGTAGGCACTGCAGTGATACCCAGACTGCCGCTGCCGTTACGGCTGGCATTCGAGGTCGAACTTTTGCTGGCACTGACGTTTTCCTGCAAGGTGATAGTCAGCGTATCGCCGATATTACGTGGGCGGCGATCTTCAAACAGCGGCTGATAGCCGTAGTTGAGCGGCGCAACACCCTGAAAAATGGACCCATTTACCACAGGTGGCGCAGAGGGCAACGGCTGAGCCGTGGTCGCTCCTTGCACCAGTGGCGTGCGTGGCACCAACGCACAACCGTTAAGCGTCAGCAGTGCGGTGACTACTAACCAATGTCCAGGCTTAAGAATATGTTGCATCGCCACGGAGTTACGACCTTATTCATGACTAGTCTTCAGGCCAGCCTTAGCTGGCCCTGTTCGTGTTACAGCTGTGTCAACTTCGCCAGCATTTGATCGGAGGTGCTGATCGCTTTGCTGTTAATTTCGTAAGCACGCTGCGTCTGGATCATCGTAACCAGTTCTTCCGCGACGTTTACGTTAGAGGTTTCGGTATAACCCTGATACAGCAAACCGGCACCGTTCTGCCCAGGCGTACTGTCCGTCGGCGCACCCGATGCCTGCGTTTCCTTGTAGAGGTTTTCACCCACGCTATCGAGACCCGCATTGTTCATGAAGGTGCTCAGCGTTAACTGTCCGACCTGGGCGGCCTGCGTCTGCCCCTGCTGGGTTACGCTCACCACACCATCACGCGACACGGTGATACTTGTGGCGTTGGCTGGAATGGTAATACCAGGCTGCACAGGGAAACCCGCGTTGGTCACCAGTTGGCCGTTCTGGTCAACCTGAAATGAACCATCACGTGTATACGCAGAAGTTCCATCTGGCATCTGGATTTGGAAAAAACCCTGGCCGTTGATGGCGATATCTTTTGAGTTGTTGGTTTGCGACAGGTTGCCCTGCGTATGCAAACGCTCGGTCGTCACCGGACGTACACCAGTACCGATTTGCAAACCTGACGGCAGCGTCGTCTGCTCAGATGACTGCGTGCCCGGCTGACGCATGGTCTGGTACATCAGATCTTCAAACACGGCACGTGAGCGCTTAAACCCGTTAGTACTGACGTTGGCCAGGTTGTTGGCGATCACGTCCATGTTCATCTGCTGTGCATCAAGACCGGTTTTGGCGATCCATAAAGAACGAATCATGTATTTATCCTCGCGCCTTAGCTGCCGATGCTGAGCAACTGGTTGGCTTTCTGTTCGTTTTGGTCAACGTTGTTAATGACCTTCATCTGCATCTCGAAACGGCGGGCATTGGCGATCATATCGACCATCGTTTCCACCGGCTTCACGTTACTGCCCTCAAGCACACCCGGCATGACCTGCATAGTCGGATCGGCCTGCAGGGCTGCGCCACGTGTCGCCTGCGTCGCGGCGGTGGGACGGAACATGCCATCGTCCCCACGCTCTAACTCTTTACCGGTTGCCTGGACGAGCTTCAGACGGCCCAGTTGTACAGTCGCATTAGGTGAGTCGCCAGCGTTCAGCCCGGTAATAGAGCCATCAGCCGCGATGGTGATCTCAGAACCTTGAGGGATCACAATCGGACCACCTTCGCCCATTACGGGATTGCCCTGCACCGTCAGCGTACCGTCCGAACGAATTTGCATGTTGCCGTTGCGGGTATAGGCTTCGCTGCCGTCGGCGGTGCGTACAGCCAGCCAGCCATCCTGCTGCATTGCCACGTCCAGTGGGCGCTGGGTGTAATCCATGGCCCCCTGACTCATGTCGGCACCCGGCGTGGACGCCGTGACCAACGTGCGCGTGGGCAGTGACCAACCAGTGACCGGTACAGCACGCAACGCGTTCAGCTGCGCCCGGAAACCGGGCGTTGAGGCGTTGGCGAGGTTGCTGGCGGTAACCGCCTGCTGATCCAGTGTCTGACTGGCCGCGCCCATCGCGGTATATATCGCGTGATCCATAGAGCAATCCCGTTAGCGAATTAACGTAAGTTGACCAGAGTGTTAAGGATCTGATCCTGCGTTTTGATGGTCTGCGCGTTCGCCTGGTAGTTGCGTTGCGCGACGATCATATTGACCAGCTCTTTACTCATATCGACGTTCGAAGCTTCCAGTGCGCCTGCGGTCAGTGAACCGAAGGTGCCGGTATTAGCTACGCCGATAGCGGGCTGTCCGGACGCGCTGGTTGCCGACCAAACGTTGTCACCTTTTGACTGCAGACCTTCAGGGTTAGCAAAGCTGGACAGAACGATTTGTCCCAGAAGCTGAGTTTGTCCGTTGGAATAAGCGCCAGTGATGGTGCCGTCATTGTTGATGGCATAGCTGGTCAGATCGCCCGGCGCATAGCCGTTTTGAGTTGGGCTACCAAAAGTTGATGCACCGGTATTTTGCTGCTGGCTACCGACGAAATTCAGTGCAACCGTCGTGCCGTTAGCACCGTTTGCGCCGGTGAGTGGCAACGTTGCAGTACTGTCAGTTGTCGTTCCCGGAACGATGGCACCCGCTGCAGTAATTTGGGAAACGCTGGTCAACTTGCCGTTAGCGTCGAACGACATCTGGTAATTACCTACTGCAGAGCCTACAGTCGAATCCACAGCATGGACGTTCCAGGTATTGTTAGCTGTTTTGACGTAGTACAGGTCGACGTTATGGCTGTTACCCTGCGTGTCGAACATCGAAATTGTGCTCTTCGCGCTACGTGTGGTCTCATCAGAAACGTTGAATTTGGTGTCATCCAGAATCGGTGACGTTGAATTCAGGTTTGCGACTAAATTACTGGTCGTGGTCGCTCTGGCAGCCATTTGTGTCGTAGGAATAGACAGCGACACGGCGTTAGCACCTGCCTGAATGGTTGGAGGAACCCCTGACGCAGGATAGCCGGTAACGTTCAGGCCCTGGGCATTGACCAGGTTACGGTTTTCGTCCAGTTTGAACTGCCCGTTACGTGAATAAAACACGGCGCCCGCCGAGTCAGTCAAACGGAAAAAGCCGTTACCGCTCAGCGCTACATCCAGTCCTCGACTGGTCGTTGTCGTTGCACCATCGTTGAAGTTCTGGATCACGGCAGCGACTTTAGTCCCCAGACCCACGTTTGAACCGGCAAACATGTCGGCAAACGCGATGGTGCTGGACTTAAAGCCCGCTGTGGCGGAGTTAGCGATGTTGTTACCGATAACGTCCAGGTTACTTGAGGCAGCGCCGAGACCGCTGACCGCTTGTGAAAATGACATTTAAATCTCTCCTGTCTACAGGTGAATCAGAGAATCTGACGTACGTCGTCAAGGGTGGCGGAGCCCATGGTGCCGAGATCCAGTTTTGCGGTATTACCCGCTGTGCTTACGCCATTGACGTAGGCATAGTTAAGTGGCTGAGCCACCTGTTGACCGCTGCTGTTACTGGCAGCAATCGCAACTTTGTATTTTCCATCTGGCGCGACGCTGCCATCCGGTAATTTGCCGTCCCACGAGAACGTGTGAACGCCGGCGGTCAGTGCGCCCAGGTCCTGGGTACTGACCACATTGCCCTGTGCATCGGTAATTGTCGCCGTGGCGGTGGTGGCTGCGTTAGTCAGCTCCACGCCAAACGGCGTTGTCGTGCCTTTACCGACCAGAATCTGTGAACCATTCACCATCACGCCATGACCAATCAGCGTCGAACTTTGCAGTGACTGGCTGGTGCTGATCTGACCCGAAATCGATCCCAGTGTGGTGTTCAGTTTTTCAATACCGCTCAGGGTGTTGATCTGTGCCAGCTGTGTTGTCAGCTGACTGTTATCCATCGGATTGGTGGGATCCTGGTTTTGCAGCTGCGTCACCAGCATGGTCAGGAACTGGTTTTGCAGATCCTGGGCGCTGTTACTTGTGCCGGTGCTGGATGAGCTAAGGACCGTGGGGTCCAGCTTTTCATTAACGCCTACCGCGATAGTCATTATTTTTCTCCGTTACTGACCCAGGGTCAGCGTTTTCATCATCATCGACTTCACGGTATTCAGCACCTCGACGTTCGCCTGGTAGCTGCGTGATGCCGACATGGTGTTGACCGTTTCCGCTACCACATCCACGTTAGGCATCTTCACGTAGCCTTTGGCATCCGCCATCGGGTTACCCGGGTCATACACCAGTTTCGCGGGCGTAGGATCATCAACAACCTGCGCCACTTTTACGCCACCGGTGGCCGCACCCGGCGCAGCATCGGTCTGAAAAACGACCTGCTTTGCCACATAAGGCTGCCCGTCCGGGCCGGTCACGCTGTCGGCGTTTGCCAGGTTACTGGCACTGACGTTTAATCGCTGTGATTGCGCGGTCATCGCTGAGCCGGCAATGTCAAAAATATTCAGCAATGCCATGATTATTGCCCTTGTAACACGCTCATCATACCTTTGATTTGGCTACTGATAAGTGTGAGATCGGTTTGATATTTCAGGCTGTTATCCGCGAACTGAGTACGTTCGCGGTCCATATCGACGGTGTTACCGTCCGCAGATGGCTGATCCGGAATGCGATACAGCAAATCCATCGACGGTGCCGTGTTCGTCTGCGCTTCGATGTGACGCGACGAAGTAACTTTGAGCGCCAGGCTACTGCCTTCAGCACGTCCATTCGCCATTGCCCGATTCAGCTCGCTGGCAAAGTCGATATCCCTGGCCTGATAGCCTGGGGTGTCGGCGTTGGCAATGTTGGATGCCAGAATCTCCTGACGTTGAGCTCGCAGGTTGAGGGCTTCGGTACCGAAATGTAGCGCCGCATCGAGTTTGTCGAGCATGCTTCCTCCGCAAATGAGAATTTCGAGCTGGCAGCATAATTGGGAAAAAGCAAGAGCCATCGTCTGAATAACGCCTCAAATCGTCGCTATTTTAACTCTTGAGTTTTTTTTCAAACGCGTACACTCATTGCCATCATCAGTGAGGAAAAGCACATGCGTGGATATCCAGCCCTGTTAGCCAGCCTGCTGGCCCTGTTTGCCTTACCCGTTATGGCAGGCGATTTCAGCGCCCAACTGAACCAGTTTTTTAAAGCCCGTGATCCTGAGCATGCCACGGGCATGAACGTCGTCATTCGCACGCCACAGGCACAGTGGCCCTTATGTGATACGCCGCAATTTACGTTGCCCGGCAACAGCCGCCCGTGGGGCAATATGAGCGTGGCAGCCAACTGCGGAGAAAATCGACGTTATATTCAGGTCCAGGTTCAGGTCACTGGCCGTTATCTGGTGGCGAAAAATTTAATCGCCCGCGGCGCAACCGTGAGCAAAGACGATTTCCGTATCGAAGAGGGACGTCTGGATACGCTGCCGCCGCGCACCCTGCTTAACGATGAGACCGTCGCCGATTCTGTGGTGCTGCGAGACATTCAGCCGGGACAGCCGGTGAGTCAGTCGATGCTGCGCCAGCCGTGGCGTGTAAAAGCAGGTCAGGATGTCATGGTGGTTGCCAGTGGCGACGGATTTGATGCCAGCGGCGAGGGGAAAGCCTTAAGCAATGGCACTATTGCGCAATGGGTTCGTGTACGTATGGGGAACGGTCAGGTTGTGAGCGGTCGGGTCAGTGATGATGGGAAAATTCTTATAACACTATAAAACATTAAAGAAGCCTGTTTATTTGCCGATAGAAGAATCAGCAAAGCGATTACGCTATTATGATTCAGGTGGCAGACCCCCTGACCTTACAGGAGCCCGAATATGAGCATCGAAAGAACACAACCGTTAAAGCCCGCCAGCACCGTGCAAACACGTGACAGCAGCGAGCCGCAAACTGCGCGTGTGCGCCAGAGTGACAGCGCAACAGCGACCACGCCAGCCGCCGCTCAGGTGAGCCTGAGCAGCGCCCAGGCGCAGCTGATGAAGCCAGGCAGCCAGGACATTAACGTCCAACGCGTTGAACAATTGAAAACCGCTATTCGTAATGGCGAGTTGAAGATGGATACCGGCAAGATCGCCGATGCGCTGATTGCCGACACTAAGGCGTATTTAGAGGGTAAATAATCCCCATGAGTAATTTGCTGACCACATTAGATAAGATGCAGGAAGTGCTGGTGTCTCTGGCGACCGTTCTGGATGAAGAAGAACAACAGTTGTCGTCCGGAATGATTGACAGCAACAATTTGCAGCGCATTACCGAAGATAAAAGCGCGCTGCTGACGACGCTGAACTATCTGGATGAGATGCGCCGTAGCAACGAGAAAAGTCTGGGGACATCTGCACCTTATCGTGGTCAGAGTGACATGGCGCGCCGCTGGGAAGGTATTCAGCAGCATACACGTCGGTTACACCGTGCCAACACGCACAACGGCATCCTGTTACAGCACCAGATTACCTTCACGCATGATGCGTTAGACGTGCTTAAGCCGCATCAGACGCAAGCGTTCTACGGACCGGATGGAAAAGGTCAGGGCCAGGCGACGCTGAGCCGTAAAATCTGATAACGTCAGTCTGGTGATCACGCTGTCCATTTTTGAAGAATCCGTCATCACGCGTGGATGACGGATTTTTTCATGCTGTCGTCACAGGGCGGCGGGTCTGTTATGCAGAATATCTGTCCCCTTCGCCCAACAGATGCAGTGTCCAACGCGCTATACATCCTGCACCTCCGGCATCCCGGATAACGTCTCTGCTCCAGCGCATCCCTGCGCATACTGCCTGTTCTGATAAGAAGCGGACGCCGATTTAGCCTGCCACGATCTGGCAGGCATTCGTCTTAAAACGCTTCCCAGTTGTCATGACCTTTCTTCGGTGCCGCTGCTGCAAAAGCAGGAACGGCGGGAGCAACGACTACAGTGGGGGCGTCAGACGGTGTTAACGGGGCTCGTTCAAGTTTAAAGACGGCCACGGCTTTCGTCAGTTTATCCGCCTGATCCTCAAGGGAGGCCGCAGCGGCTGAAGCCTCTTCAACCAGTGACGCATTTTGCTGGGTTACTGCATCCATTTCTGTGATCGCTTGGCTGACCTGCTGAATGCCTCGGTTCTGCTCGTCTGAAGAGACGGCAATTTCAGAAATGATGTCATTCACACGCTGGAATGCGTCTACCGTTTTCATCATGGTGGTACCGGCATCGCTAACCAGTTCCGTGCCGTTGTTAACCAGTCCGACAGAAGTGGCGATAAGCCCTTCGATTTCTTTTGCAGCCTGCGCGCTGCGCTGAGCAAGGCTGCGCACTTCGCTGGCGACCACCGCAAATCCGCGTCCCTGCTCCCCTGCCCGCGCGGCTTCGACCGCGGCATTCAATGCCAGAATATTCGTCTGAAAGGCGATGCTGTTAATGACGCTGGTAATTTCAGCGATCTTTTTCGAACTGCCGGAGATATCGTCCATGGTTTTGACGACGCGATTAACAATCTCTCCACCCGACTGGGCTTTTTCGGACGCATCGGACGCCAGCTGGCAGGCGTGATGCGCATTGTCGGCATTCTGTTTCACCGTCGCGGTCAGTTGTTCCATGCTGGCAGCCGTCTGTTCCAGCGACGCGGCCTGCTGTTCCGTTCGGGAGGAGAGATCGGTGTTGCCGGAGGCAATTTCCCCCGCGCTCTGAAAGATAGCAATGGCCCCATCGCGGACAGCGCCGACAGTTTGGGCAAGCGATGACTGCATACGTTGCAGGTTCGACAGTAACATACCCGGCTCGTTACGACCGCAGGCCGAGGGTGGTACGGTCAAATCGCCGTGGGCAATCAGATCGATACGGTGAAGTGACTGTCTTAAAGGCTTAATTACCACTTTTCTCAGCAGAGCAAAAGCCAGTAGCACAATCACTACGGATGCGATAAAGGCCACTAACATCGTGGTATAGCCTGTTTTAACCTGTTCAACCGCCTGCTGTTTAATGTCCATCGAGCGCTGATTGCGCATCTGAATGGCTTTCATCAACACGTCTTTATACGCTTTGTCGAGTTTGTCAGCCGCCGTTTCATCCGAAATGATCTCTTCAAAACTGTTCTGTTTGGCTGCCTCAATCATCGGCATCAACCCTTTTTGCAGGTAATCCTTAAATCGCGCCTGCAGTTGTTTATCAAGTTCGATGCCGACTGGCGTCCTGACCGGACGGTTAAGGTAAATATTCAGCCCATTTTCTGCCTTTTTAATGCTGCCCTCTGTGGCGCTGAGGAAAGCAGCGTAGTTATCCGTGTCGGCAATACGTGCCGCTGCGCCGGCCTGAATAATATTGAGCCTGGCAGAGCGCATATGCGTTGAGCTGTCGAGTAATCCCTGCCTTACCGAAATTTCATCCGTTGACACGTCAAGGGAATGTTGCCCCTGCGTCAGAAACCAGGCGGATATCGTGCTACTGCACACGAACAGAAATAAGATGCCGCCAAAAATCAGGCTGAATAAGGGAATAAGATTGAGGTTGTACCAGAAACCTGGCATCGCGTTTTCATGAGCGCGGGTATGCATTTTGATCTTCCTCTCAATGATGGACTAAAGGTACTCATCGGCAGGAAGAGGACAGGATTTACGCCAAAACGGACTTTTGAATCAGTTTCTTACAACATTATGGGCTTACCGCCCGAAGCGATGTCAGACGCTAAATAGCAATGAAAAAAACATGAATTTTTTATGACGATACGCTGTAAACAGGCTTTTCGACGCACCGTATTAACGCCTTGCGCCTGATGAGTCAGTAACGGCGTGCCCCCATCCATTATCGGGTGTCGTCTCTTGGCAACCCGCTGAGCGGATTACTCACCTGAAAATGCCAACTAATCTGCTGCGAGGGCTGTCCCCCTAGTAAACAGGCCAGCAAAAGGGATGACAGAGGTTCGTGGCATCGCCGGGCGTGATGAAATGACCGGTCTGGCACAGAATCCCTTGTTAGTCCGGCCTGCACTGCGCAGGTTTATGACAAAAAGGCCGTAATGTTATTCATTACGGCCTGAATTATGGCATTAACCGTTGGAGGGTTTCATGGTCAGACGGCGGTACGGCGGGCATAATCCCGCAGTCTGAAGCCCATCATGCCCAGGGCCAGGAAATAAGCGCCGCCGCCTACTGCACAGACAAGAGCCAGCCGCAACAGGCGCCATAGCATGTTGCCCTGCTCCCAGTCCGGCATCCAGTACAGCATGCCTGACAGCGCGGCCGCCATGACGATTACCGCCACCAGTAAGCGAATCAGAAAACCGGTCCAGCCAGGCTGAGGTTGAAAGATTTTCTTTTTACGCAGTTGCCAGTAGAGCAACCCAGCATTGAGGCAGGCACCCAGACCAATGGAGAGTGACAGTCCGGCATGCTTCAGCGGGCCAATAAAGGCCAGATTCATTAGCTGGGTCGCGATCAGCGTAACAATCGCAATTTTTACCGGCGTTTTAATGTCCTGACGGGAATAGAAGCCCGGCGCCAGGACTTTCACGACGATCAGGCCCATCAATCCCACCGAGTAGGCAATCAGCGCACGCTGCGTCATAGCGGCATCAAAGGCAGTAAATTTTCCGTACTGGAACAACGCGACAGTCAGCGGACCGGACAACATACCCAGCGCCACCGCACTGGGCAACGCCAGTAAAAAGCACAAACGCAGGCCCCAGTCCATTAAGCGCGAATACTCTTCATGGTGGCCACTGGCGAAACTTTTTGCCAGAGAAGGCAATAAAATCGTGCCCAGCGCCACGCCTAACACGCCGGACGGAAACTCCATCAGGCGGTCAGCGTAATACATCCATGAGACAGAGCCCGAAACCAGGAACGAGGCAAAAATCGTATTGATGATCAGTGAGATCTGACTCACTGAAACCCCAAGAATTGCCGGCCCCATCTGGCGCATCACGCGCCACACGCCAGCATCACGCAGGTTGATCCGCGGCAGGACCAGCATGCCCAGCTTTTTCAGATGCGGTAACTGATAGCCCAGTTGCAGCAGTCCGCCGACCACCACCGCCCACGCCAGCGCCATGATGGGCGGATGGAAGTGCGGTGCGGCGAACAGCGCAAAGCCGATCATGCTGATATTCAGCAGCGTGGGGGCAAACGCCGGCACCGAAAAACGGTTCCAGGTGTTTAATATGGCCCCAGCCAGCGAAGCCAGCGAAATCAGGAGAATGTAGGGGAAAGTGACGCGCAGCAGCGCGCTGGTCAGGGCAAATTTGTCGGCTGTATCGGCGAAACCCGGTGCCGTCACCAGGATGACCCAGGGGGCGGCAACCATGCCTGCGACGGTCACGAGCGCCAGCGCCAGGGTCAGCAGACCGGAAACGTAGGACACGAAGAGCCGTGTAGCCTCTTCGCCCTGCTTACTTTTATATTCGGCCAGAATAGGAACAAATGCCTGCGAGAAGGCCCCTTCAGCAAAAATACGCCGCAGAAGATTGGGTAGTTTAAACGCAACAAAGAACGCATCGGTCGCCATGCCGGCACCAAACACCCGTGCCACGATGGCATCCCGGGCAAAACCCAGCACGCGGGAAAACAGGGTCATTGAACTGACCGCTGCCAGCGATTTCAACAAATTCATAATTGACGGGGCATCCTGAAAAGAATCGGCAAAATGAGTGACTTAGCACGGGTCCTGTCACACGTCGGGCGATAGTCTACTGCGATCGCGTGAAATGACCAGCACTGAGTGTTACAAGGCGTTATTCCCGTTCCGCGTCACGCCACATGGATTCGACGATACGTTGCGCCAGCAGTGCCTGCTCACCACTCGTTTCCGGCTTTGTCTGATTTTCGATGCAGTGAACAAAATGTTCTGCCACGCCCACAAATCCGCGCTGAGCCAGATGGCTCTGCCAGGCGGCAGGCGGCGTGAGCACTACGCCTGCACCGCACTCTTCCTGCCAGTCGCGCATGTCATGAATATCAATGCACTTGCCATCACAGATGGCGCTGATACGTTCGCGCTGGCTGCCTGCCCGACGATGCATACTGGTGGTTACCTGCAATCCACCCGCATTGAAATGGTGCTCGGCGTAAAGCATCTGTCCCTGTTCATTGGTCGCAATATGGCCCTGACGGGGCAGCGCACGGCCTCCTGCCAGCCACAGAGCCGTATCAACGACATGCAGGTAATCATCTAACAGTGTAAAGCGCAGATCCTGTGGACCCACGCTGTCGCTGCGGTGTTTTTCGATACGCAGCGCAGCGGCGGAGTGCATTTGTGTTTTCAGTTGCTGATAGCAGGGCGCGAAACGCCGGTTAAACGCCACCATTAGCTTTCGTTGTTTCTTTTCGGCCAGCGCGACCAGGGCCTCTGCCTGATTCAGGGTTTCTGCCAGCGGTTTGTCGACACAGACATCCTTGCCAGCCTGGAGCAGTGCTTTGACCACGTCGTAATGGCTGGCCGTACTGCTGTGCACAAATACGGCGTCACAGGCGGTAGCCAGAGCGGTCAGTGAAGGGAAGCAGGTGATACGGTAGCGGTCACAGACGATGCGGGCGTTGGCCTGATTCGGCGAAAATGCACCGACTAACTGCCAGTTATTTGCCTGCGATAACACAGGCAACCAGGCCTTTTGCGCAATACCGCCCAACCCAACAACACCAATGCGAATCGTCATTTATTGTTCTCTTTCCAGTAATTGCGCCAGTTGTTCCTGAAGATCGGCAACCTGTTGCTCAAGCGCCTCAACCCGATCCCGCAGCGCGGCATCGTCCGCCGTGGCTGGGTGTTGCTCCAGCGCCCCGAGTTCGGCCTCATCAGCAAACATGTGCATAAAACGGCTTTCACGTTTACCCGGCTCCCGCGCCAGGCGCATGACCATGGGCCCCTCAGCGCGCGACATCAACGTGTCCAGCGTCTGTTCAACGTCGCTGACGTCGGCAAACTCATGCAAACGCCCACTCCGGGTCCGCAGTTCACCAGGGGTTTGTGCGCCACGCAGGAACAGCAATGTGAGAACGGCAACTTCTGCGCTACTGAGCTGTAAATTACCGAAGGCGGAATTGCAGAAGCGTTGCTCGTATTTCACCACGCGCTGGCCGAACCCGCTGTTGGCGGTCACCAGATGCTTTTTAATCAGGAGATCGAGCTGATCCTGCACGTCGCTTTCGCTCAGCGTCATCACGGGCTCGCGATTAGATTTTTGATTACAGGCGGTAAGCACGCCATTTAATGAAAGGGGATACTGTTCCGGTGTGGTGATTTGCTTTTCCAGCAGGCAACCCAGCACGCGCAACGCATGCGCCGACAAGGTCATCTTCATTGCGAACTCCTCATTTTACCCACGACGATTGGGTGTCCATTCCTTGCTGGTCAGCGCAGTCAGGACATGATCCTGCCACTGACCGTTAATCATCAGGTAGTTTTTAGCATAGCCCTCTTTTTCGAATCCCAGGCGGGCCAGCAGGTCACCACTGCGCTGGTTATGTGGCATGTAGTTTGCCATGATGCGGTGGATATATTGCTGGCGCTGCATATAGCGAATCGCCGACTGCAGCGCTTCAAACATCAGGCCCTGCCCTTGCCACTTCTCGCCAAGCGAATAGCCAAGATAGCAGGCATGAAAGGCACCGCGCAGGACATTGCTAAAATTCGCCACGCCACGCACTTCCGTTTCATTACTGTCCATTAAAATAAAATAGAACGCCGAGCCCTGTTTATGCATATCAGCGATCAGGCCCAGCCGGGCTTGCCAGCCAGAGGGATAACAGTGGCTGTCATCACGCACCGGCTCCCAGGGTTTAAGGAAGTCACGGTTTTCCGCGTAATAGTCGGCTAAACGCCATGCATCGCGTTCATGAACCAGTCTTACCACCAGCCGCTCGGTCGTGAGTCGCACCCTTGGTGCGGCAGAACGATAGCCAAACATCATCTCTCCTGAAGTCCATGGCGGGAAGGAAATGCCAGTCATTGATAACTTTCACTATAACCGCCGTCAGGTCTGCGGTAAAACGTTACGCATACCACAACAGCCAGGTCGCTGAATTATCGTCCGGCCCACCGTGCAGCGCAGGCGCGTCAAAAGACCTGCTCATATCTCCGCTCCAGAAAACTGGTTCGGTAACCACATCGGTTTCTTAACCCTGTGCGCTGTCACTGCCTCGCCGCGTAAGAAGCCGTAGGTGCCGCAAGCCGCCCATTTTAACAGCGGAAGATCGGGACACTTTCTTCCGGAAGGCATTTTCGGCAAATCCATATCATCCCATTCCTGATGACAGACGGTTTGCATTCAGGCAGGCTATGCCACGAGCGAGTTTTTCAGTTAAACGAGGGAAGTATGAAGACGGTTTTTCACGGGCTGGTTGCCCTGTTTTTAGCGGTTTTACTGAGTGGCTGTAATCAGTTAACGCAATACACAATTAGCGAACAGGAAGTCAATCAGGCCCTGCAAAAACATAATAACTTCGAAAAAGACATTGGCGTATCAGGTCTGGTCAATGCCCATATTGTGTTAACTAACCTGAATAGCCAGATTGGTCGGGACGTGCCAGGCAAAGTCACCTTATCGGGCGATGCCAAAATTAATGTCTCCTCACTCTTTGGTCCGCAACAGGCCGATATGCAGCTCAAAATGCGTGCGCAGCCAGTGTTTGATCAGCAGCAAGGAGCCATATATTTGCGCGATATGGAAATCGTCGATGCGCAGGTTCAGCCCGAGAAGATGGCCTCTATTATGAAAACCCTGACGCCTTATCTGAATCAGTCGTTAAAAAGCTACTTTGATCAGCACCCGGCCTACGTGCTGAGCGCCGATCGCAGTAAAGCGGAATCGCTGGCGAAAAAATTCGCGAAAGGGCTGGAAGTGAAGCCTGGTGAACTGGTCATCCCCTTCACCGACTAACCGCCTGACAGGCAGCTTTACCGTCATCTTATCCGCGCCTTCAGGCGCGGATTTTTTTTAAAAAAGAAAAACAGGTGCAAACGGTTGCCTGAGTCCTTATGCTTATAACCCGGCCTAAACACGCCTTTCGTTTATTCTACTTGCCGGAGCCGCATTCATGACCGCACACCCTCAGCAACTTACTATCCGCCGTCCAGATGACTGGCATATCCATCTTCGTGATGATGATATGCTCAACACTGTGCTGCCCTATACCAGCGCAGTCAATGGTCGTGCTATCGTCATGCCCAATCTGGTTCCGCCGGTAGTCAGCGTCGCGGCGGGCGAAGCTTATCGCAATCGCATTCTGGCTGCCTTACCTGACGGGCACGCTTTTACCCCCCTGATGACCTGCTACCTGACCGACTCGTTAGAGGCCGATGAGCTGGCCCGCGGTTTTCAGTCGGGATTGTTCACGGCCGCCAAACTGTATCCCGCTCATGCCACGACCAATTCAAGCCATGGTGTCACCAATATTGCTTCGATTGCCTCAGTGCTGGAGCGGATGCAAACGCTGGGAATGCCGCTGCTGGTGCACGGTGAAGTGACGGACTCGCACATCGATATTTTTGACCGCGAAGCCCGCTTTATTGAAACGGTGATGGAACCGCTACGCAAACAGTTCCCCGCGCTGAAAGTGGTGATGGAACACATCACGACCAAAGATGCAGCTGACTATGTGGAAAGCGCCAATGAAAACCTGGCGGCAACGATTACGCCGCAGCATCTGATGTTCAATCGCAACCATATGCTGGTCGGGGGTATCCGCCCTCACCTGTACTGTCTGCCGATCCTGAAACGCAATACGCATCAGCAGGCGCTGCGCAGGATTGTCGCCTCCGGTCATCCCCGTTTCTTTCTGGGTACCGACACCGCGCCTCATTTGCGCCATCTGAAAGAGAGCAGCTGCGGCTGTGCGGGTGTGTTCAACGCCCCTACCTCCCTGCCCGCGTACGCCACCGTATTTGAAGAGCTCAATGCCCTGCAGCATTTTGAGGCATTTTGTTCTGAAAATGGTCCGCGTTTCTATGGCCTGCCGCTGAACGAAGGCACCCTTACGCTGGTGCGTGAGCCATGGACGGTAGAAGAAAGCATTGCAATGGGCTCTCATACGCTGGTGCCTTTCCTGGCCGGGGAAACCCTCAACTGGCGTATAAAATAATTTCGCTTGCCTCCGCCATATTTATACTGTAATTATATACAGTATCTTATACGGAGGCTTTTATGCGTGTTGAAATTACCGTTGCCAAAACCCAACCTCTTCCCGCTGGTGCGATGGAAGCCCTGAGCCAGGAGCTGTCGCGCCGGATCGATGAACAATTTCCGCAATTCACCAATCAGGTCAAAGTGCGTTACGCCACGGCGAATCAGCTGAGCGTAATGGGCGGTGACAAAGACACGCGTGAACAAATCAGTGAAATCCTGCAGCAAACGTGGGAAAGCGCTGACGACTGGTTCATTACCGATTAACCGCCACTGTGCTGTTTTTACCGGGTTTCGCCACCCGGTTTTTTTATCTTCATTTATGCCTGACTAACCGCTCGCCCATCTGGACTCCGAATGACCAATGCCCTATGCTGGCGCTGCTCATGCATAAAAGGAGTTTCATCCCATGACTACAGATAAACCCGAAGAAGCCATGACCTTTGGCGAGCTGCTGACGCTCATCGGTGAACAGCAACGCCGCTTGACGGTGCTGGAAAACGCCTTTTCCAGCCTGATTTTCTGTCTTGATGACCGGGCCAGTCAGTTGCTGGTGCATAATCTTTCGCTTGAAGCGCAAAATCAAAACCATGATGAGCAATTGCAGCAGCAGTTTGCGCGCCTTGCAGAGACATTACAAAAACGTAGCGGTTCAGCAGGCGTTGAAACTTCCCCTCTTTAACCCTGTTTAACGACCTTAATAAGCCTTTTTTATTGTTCAATTAGGACAATTGCACGCCCGGTATTCAGGTATTATATCTTCTCAGCCTGACTGTTTTAGAGATAATCATTCTGCATTCAGGCTTTCCATGATACGTTTTAATCAGTAAATCGCCATTTTGCTGTTATAATTGTTTCGCAGTGGAAATTAAAAGCCGCATTGAACCTCATCATGCACTTCGTTTAACGAGTAATAAGGAGGTTATAATGGACAGTCGGAAAGATGTAATTCAGACCCATCCTCTGGTGGGCTGGGATATCAGTACTGTTGACAGCTATGATGCGATGATGATCCGTCTGCACTCCCTTTCGTCGCAGGATCAAACTGAAGAAGACGCGGACGTCGGCCCGACCTACTGGCTGACGACAGATGTAGCCAGGCAATTTATCTCTATTCTCGAAGCGGGTATCGCTAAGATTGAATCTGCCGAGCAAGTAGAACGACTACGAAAGAAGCATTAATACTGCTGCATCAGCGAGGCACCCACCCGGGTGCCTTTTTTCATGGACTTTCTGGTATGCTATTGATTATGTAACCCTTTCAGGAGTTCCATTTTCATGATTTACGATCTCATTGTGGTCGGTAGCGGTTCAGTGGGTGCAGCGGCTGGCTATTATGCGACCCAGGCAGGCCTTTCCGTGCTGATGATTGACAGCGCACATCCTCCCCATCATCAGGGTGCTCATCACGGAGAAAGCCGTTTGATTCGTCATGCCTATGGCGAGGGCGAACGCTATGTACCGCTGGTATTGCGTGCGCAAACGTTGTGGGATGAACTGGAACAGCAGGCGGGCGAGCGCATTATGCATCGTTGCGGTGTCCTGAATCTTGCGCCTGTCCAGTCTGAATTTATTCAAAACGTCGTAAGCAGCGCCCAAACCTGGCAGCTCCCTGTCGAGGTGCTGCAGGCGGCTGACGTGCGCAAGCGCTGGCCACAGCTGGCGGTTCCTGACGGATATCTGGGCGTTTTCGAACCAAACTCTGGCTTTTTAAAAAGTGAACAGGCGGTTCGAAGCTGGATACAGCTGGCAGAAAAACAGGGCTGCGCGCAGTTGTTTAACTGCCCGGTTACTCAGATCCGGCGTGACGGCGAATTGCAACAGGTTACCACGCTCGATGGCCTTTACCGCGGGCGCAAACTGTTGGTCAGTGCGGGCACATGGGTGAGTAAACTGGTCCCCGATTTGCCCATCACCCCTACGCGTAAAGTGTTTGCCTGGTATCAGGCTGATGGCCGCTACAGTGAAAACAATGCGTTTCCTGGCTTCACCTGCGAAATGCCGGATGGCAGTCAGTATTATGGTTTCCCGGCGGACAACAATGCCTTAAAAGTCGGTCGTCATGATGGTGGTCAGCTAATGACAACACCTGAAGACCGCAAGCCGTTCGGCAGCCTTTCCGCCGATGGCAGTGAAGCCTTCCGGTTTCTCCGTCAGTTTTTACCGGGCGTTGGGGTTTGCCTGCACGGTGAAGCCTGTAGCTATGACGTGAGTCCTGATGAGGATTTCATCATTGATACACTTCCGGGCGAACCGAATCGTCTGATCATCACCGGTTTAAGCGGACATGGCTTTAAATTTGCCAGCGTGTTGGGTGAACTCGCCAGTCAGTTTGCACAGAACAAACCGTTCAGTTTCGATCTTACCCCTTTCCGTTTATCGCGTTTTCACGCCTGACCGTACGGCGCGCGTGCAGTGCACCGCGCCGCATTGACACAGATTTACACGCCAGCCCGTTTTACCGCTTTTTCTTCTGCCAGCCAGGTGTTTCAGAGATGTTTTCTCCATCAGTCACGTCATGCCGCCGCCAGATAAGTGCGTTTATTCAATAATCCTGCGCTTAGTCAAATCGGTTCACCAAACCCATTGCACCAGCACCAATAAATTTATAGAAAAGTAAGCATCATTGATTTTGTGTTTCATTCTGTAGATTCTTGTTTCCACGTATTCCTTTGATGCTGTAGCACAATGTCGCTGACAAATTCCTCCACCCGTTACGGTTTACTCACGATTTTTCTGCACTGGTCAATGGCCGTGGTTATTTACGCCATGTTCGCGCTGGGCCTGTGGATGGTTGGCCTGAGCTATTACGATAGCTGGTACCATAACGCGCCTGACATTCATAAAAGCATCGGCGTGTTATTAATGCTGGCGCTGGTCATCCGGCTGGTATGGCGTGTGCTTTCGCCGCTCCCTGGACCGCTGCGTAGCTATTCTCCTGCGGTGCGCTTCGCGGCAGTGTTCGTGCACTGGCTGCTTTACAGCCTGCTTATTGCCCTTCTGCTGAGTGGCTATCTGATCTCGACTGCGGATGGCAAACCCGTGTCTGTTTTCGGTTGGTTCTCGTTACCGGCGTTATTCAGTGGAGCGGGTGAACAGGCGGATTTAGCAGGAAATATTCATCTGTGGCTGGCCTGGAGCATCGTGGTGCTGTCGGTGTTGCACGGTCTTGCCGCGTTAAAACATCACTTTATTGACCGCGATATCACTCTGAAAAGGATGCTGGGACGGCGCATCCACTCTCCCTCTGAAAAGGAAAAATGATATGTTCAAAAAAACGCTTCTGGCTGTTACCGCTACTGGCCTGCTGCTGGGATCACTGACCGCTAATGCCGCCGATTACAAAATCGATAAAGAAGGCCAGCACGCCTTTGTTCAGTTCCGTATTCAGCATCTGGGCTACAGCTGGCTGTATGGGACGTTTAAAGATTTTGATGGCTCATTCACCTTCGATGCAGACAATCCCACCGCCGATAAAGTCGATGTCACGATTAAAACCAACAGCGTGGATACCAACCACGCCGAGCGTGACAAACATATTCGTGGCCCTGAATTTCTGAACGTGGCGAAACATGCCACCGCGACGTTCAAATCGACTTCCGTGAAAAAAGACGGTGACAAACTGGCGGTCACCGGGGATTTAACGCTGAATGGCGTGACAAAACCGGTGACGCTGGAAGCCAAAATGATGGGCGAAGGAAAAGATCCGTGGGGCGGTTATCGTGCCGGTTTTGAAGCTGAAGGCGAGATTGCGCTGAAAGACTTTAATATCACCCATGACCTGGGCCCTGCCTCGCAGAACGTCGAGTTAATTATCTCTGTTGAAGGCGTCCGTCAGTAACAAAACACCCGCCTGAAGTCGGCCTTCAGGCGGGGTCGGTTATTTCCGCGTCGGTGCCGGAATGGTCATATTCAGCAAGCCACGCGACTTGTTAAAGATTTTATTGCCATTCTCACGTCCCGCCCGACGGGCACGCTGTTCTTCGGGCGACAGACGGGCTTCTTCCTGGCACAACGGGCTACAGCAGTGCTCATACTTCTCGGCACAACTTTCGCACTGTATAAACAGTAAGTGACAACCATCATTGACGCAGTTGACGTGCGTATCGCAGGGCTCACCACACTGATGACAATGCGCCAGAACATCATCTGATATACGCTCGCCCATGCGTTCATCAAAAACAAAGTTTTTACCTTTAAAACGCACCGGTAAATTTTGTTCCCGCGCCCGACGTGCATATTCAATAATCCCACCCTCGACATGATAAACATCCTGAAAACCGTTGTGCCGCATCCAGGCGCTGGCTTTTTCACAGCGAATCCCCCCGGTGCAGTACATCACGATTTTTTTGTCTTTCTTGTCTTTAAGCATATCCACGGCCATGGGCAGTTGATCGCGGAACGTGTCGGCAGGCACCTCTAATGCGTTATCGAAACGCCCGACTTCATACTCATAATGATTGCGCATATCGACAAAGACCGCATCAGGATCGTCGAGCATGGCGTTAACTTCGGCCGCTTTCAGGTAGTTGCCGACGTTACTGGCATCAAAGGTGTCGTCCTCAATCCCGTCAGCCACGATGCGATCGCGCACTTTCAGGCGCAGCACCCAAAACGACTTGCCATCATCATCCAGCGCAATATTCATGCGCAGATTGTCCAGCGCGGGATCAAAGCCGTACAAAAAGGCTTTCATAGCCTCGTACTGGCTGGCTGGCACGCTGATCTGCGCATTGATGCCCTCATGGGCAACGTAGATGCGACCAAACACCTTTAATGCGGTTAACCCGACATAGAGCGCATCGCGAAAGGCTTTGGGATCGGCAATGGTGAAGTACTTGTAAAAAGAGACTGTGGTGCGCGGTTCGGTTTCGGCCAACATACGCGCCTTCAGCTCTTTATTGGAAACAAGGTTGTGTAACACTGGCATGGTGTTCGTTCCTGTTATCAATAGAAGAAATTTAGCGCGCACATGATACCTGAAATGAAAAAAATGCGAAGCGTATAAGAAAAATTGATAGGTAAAACGGTAAATTTCGTTGCGCGATGGTGTTGTGCCCTCATTTTCATCTTCTGCAACACCCGGAGAAATGCTCTAACATTTCAGCCGCGGGGAAAAAAATGGCACAATAACCGCAACTGACGAATAACAGCACCGCAGGTGCACGACGCAGGATAACAGTATTCAAGATGACCCAATTGCCTCAATTTTCACGTGCACTTTTTCATCCCCGCTATTGGTTGACCTGGTTGGGTATCATTTTTCTCTATATTTTGGTCCTGTTACCTTATCCCCTGCTCTACGCGCTGGGTAGCGGTATTGGCCGTATCGCTATGCGGTTTATGAAGCGACGTGTGGCCATTGCTCGCCGCAACCTGGAGATGAGCTTTCCGGATATGCCGACCAACGATCGTGAAGCCATGATTAAGCATAATTTTGAATCTGTGGGCATGGGTCTGATTGAAACCGGCATGGCGTGGTTCTGGCCCGACTGGCGGATTCATAAATGGCACACACCTTCCGGTCTGGAACATATTCAGCAGGCCCATGATACCCAGCGCGGCGTGTTACTTATCGGTATGCATTTCCTGACGCTGGAAATTGGCGCGCGTATGTTTGGCATTCATAATCCCGGTATTGGCGTTTACCGGCCGAATGACAATAAATTAATCGACTGGTTACAAACCCGCGGTCGTATGCGCTCCAATAAAGGCATGCTGGATCGTAAGGACCTGAAAGGCATGATCCGGGCCTTAAAACGTGGGGATATCATCTGGTATGCGCCCGATCATGATTATGGTCCCCGCAGCAGCGTGTTCGTCCCCTTCTTTGGCGTCGACAAAGCCGCCACCACCGTAGGGACACATATGTTAATGCGTACCGGAAAACCGGCGGTTATCCCGTTTGTGCCGCGCCGTCTGCCGGAAGGACGCGGTTACGAGTTGATCATTTTGCCTGATGTCAGCGCTGATTTTCCGCTGACCAGCGAAGAAGACACCGCCGCGCGCATGAATAAAGTGGTGGAAGAAGGCGTACTGCTGGCACCTGAGCAGTACATGTGGCTGCATCGCCGCTTTAAAACCCGCCCTGAAGGCGAACCCTCGCGCTATTAACCTCACCGCTGCCCGACACCGATGCGGGCAGCGCTTTTCCCTTACGGGGTGGTAAACCGTTTGTTCTGCACCCGATCTGGCGGTACGACCTCGCCCTGCCCCCATTCCACCGTCGGGCATGTCCTTCATGTTAAGCTGGATAATGCGTTGCGGTTGAACAGGAGAAAACGATGCTCTGGCTGCTTTCAAAATATGCAATAACGGCCCTGATGGTGGTGGTGATCTCGGAAGCGGCAAAACGCAGCGATCGTCTTGGCGGCCTGTTTGCGGCGCTGCCACTGGTCACGATTCTGGTGCTTGTCTGGATGAAACTGGAAGGACAAACGCAGGCCAAAATTGCCGCCCACGCCTGGTACACCTTCTGGTATGTGGTGCCGACCTTGCCCATGTTTATCCTGTTTCCTTTTCTGTATCAGCGTACAGGCTTCTGGCTTACCCTGGGACTGAGCTGCGTCCTGACGCTTATCGTATTCGTTCTCTGGGCCGTTCTGCTGAAACGCTGGGGCATCGAACTGCTGTGATGGCCTTCTCTGCGAGACAGCCAGCAGGATGTACCGCCTGATTTCATCACATCATTTTGCCTGCCGAACCGCCAGACATATTCGCCCTCTGACGCACTGACTTTCTCTCCTGCTATTTTGGTCTATCCTTCACTGAAATCACGTTAATCAGGCAAGGAGAGAAGCATGAGTATGTTCACTACACTGGAAGAAGCGATTGACGCTGCGCGTGAAGAGTTTCTCGCCAACCATCCAGACCTTGAGCAAGATGATGCAGCTATCAATCAGTTCGGTCTGCAAAAATATGTTATGCAGGATGGCGATATCATGTGGCAGGCAGAGTTCTTCGAAGACGAAGGGGATTCAGGCGAATGTTTACCGATTCGCAGTGGTGAAGCCGCTCAGGCAATTTTTGACGGTGACTTCGATGAGATTGAGTTGCGTCAGGAGTGGTTAGCGGAAAACACGCTGCATGAATGGGACGATGGCGAATTTCAGCTTGAGCCTCCACTGGACAGTGAAGAAGGTAAGGCTGCCGCCGAAGAGTGGGAAGACGATAACAGCGATTCCGATCGCGGTTACGTGTAAGGTCCATGGCTGGCGTCGACCGGAATAAGCAACGTATCGACGATCAGTGATAACGGCAGGTCGAGAATGGTGATAATCCGCCATGCCCCCTCCCTGACGTCCCACTTTACGCCGGGATAAAACTGGTTACCGTGTCCCTGTCCGGGCACGGTACGGCTGATAATACTGCCACAGCCGCTCAGCGTAACGATAGCGAGGGACAGCAGCGTTAACATAACGAGTTTATTCACAATAGCGACTCAGGTTAGACAGCCGTCATTTTAATCATGACTCAGGTGGCGTTACCATCCTGTTTACGTAAAACTGCAAAATAATGTTGCTGTCTGTGTCGGGCCAGGGGCAAAAAAAAGCGGCATCTCTGCCGCTTTTTTCATTATGCCTGATGCGGAAGCGCGTCAGGATTGAGCGAAAGTTTTTGATAACTCTCTACCCACTGATGGTATTTCTCGCCACTTTCCCACAAACGGGTGTGAACGCGCGCCAGTACCACCGGATCGCTGATCAGCTGCAAACGTTGTTCACGACCCAGCTTCTCGGGCGCATCGCTCAGTGCCTGATCAACCCGCCGATCGCGCGCATGATCTAACAACTGGCTGTGCTTGTGCCGTGAGGTCGCCAGCGCTGTCGCCAGTGCGTTAAACGCCGGGTTAAACAACGCGTGCATAAAGCCGTTTTTCAGGACGCGCTGGCGGTTCAGCTCGACGTAACGGTCAGTATCGATCAGCTCTTTTGGCGGATCATACTCTTCCGGAATCAGGAACAGCTTCGCCTTCTTGGTCTTCAGGCCCAGCCCCGAACGGCTCGACATCACTGAGACAAACGGTGACAGAATCAGTGAGAAGACAATAGGCGCCAGCCACCACAGGAAGTTGAGATCCAGCCAGCCCATTCCGGCTGCCCATACGATACCCAATGCCATCTGCGAGCCATGACGTTTAAAGGCCTCGCTCCAGGGCGTTGCATCATCATCACGCTGCGGTGAGTTCCAGACGACTTCCCAGCCCAGGAACGCGCTGACCACAAATACGGTGTGGAACAGCATGCGCACCGGTGCAAGCAGAACCGAGAACAGCATTTCCAGCAGCAGCGACACAAACAGACGCAGTGCGCCACCGTAAGGTTTCGCGCCTTTACACCAGATCAGCACCACACTCAGCAGCTTCGGCAGGAACAGCAGCACCAGCGTGGTGGAGAACAGCGCAATCGCCAGTTCAGGACGCCATTGCGGCCAGACCGGGAACAGCTGTCGAGGCTGCAGGAAGTAGGTCGGTTCCATCAGCGTGTGGACCACCTGTAGGGCGGTGGACAGCGCCAGGAACATAAACCACAGCGGGGCTGAAAGGTATGACATCACGCCCGTCAGGAAGACCGCACGGTGGACCGGATGCATCCCTTTAACGAGGAACAAGCGGAAGTTCATCAGGTTACCATGACACCAGCGGCGATCGCGTTTAAGCTCATCCAGCAGATTCGGCGGCAATTCCTCGTACGAGCCAGGCAGATCATAGGCAATCCATACGCCCCAACCCGCACGGCGCATCAGTGCCGCTTCCACAAAGTCGTGAGACAAAATGGATCCCGCAAAAGACCCTTCACCAGGCAGCGGTGCCAGCGCACAGTGCTCAATAAACGGTTTCACACGGATGATGGCGTTATGGCCCCAGTAATGCGATTCCCCTAACTGCCAGAAATGCAGACCCGCGGTAAACAACGGCCCATAAACACGCGTCGCAAACTGCTGGCAGCGCGCATACAGCGTGTCCATTCCGGACGCTTTTGGTGACGACTGAATGATCCCGGCATTCGGGTTCGCTTCCATCATGCGCACCAGACCGGTCAGACATTCCCCGCTCATGACGCTGTCCGCATCCAGTACGACCATGTAGCTATAGTTGCTGCCCCAGCGACGACAGAAGTCATCAATGTTGCCGCTCTTACGCTTCACACGACGACGGCGACGGCGGTAGAAGATCTTTCCTGCCCCACCGACATCACGCACCAGCTCCATCCAGGCCTTTTGCTCAGCAATAGCAATATCGGCATCGTAGCTGTCACTCAGGATATAGACATCGAAGTGCTCAGCGTTGCCTGTACGCACAACGGATTCCCAGGTGGCGCGCAAGCCTGCGAACACACGGCCCACATCTTCATTACAGATGGGCATGATCAGCGCGGTACGGTGCTCTGGATTCAGCGCCTCATCCCCGACTGTCGAGTAAGAGATGCTGTATTTATCCCGACCGATCAGCAGTTGTAAAAAGCCCATCAGTGCTGTCCAGAAGCCCGCCGACACCCAGCAGAACAGAATCGCAAACAGGAACAAAATTCCCGTCTGCAACACATAAGGCAGAATCTGCATGACAGACTGCTGCCAGTTCTGGTTGATCATGTCCATCGGATCCAGCAGCGTCCAGCCCTGGTAAGGCAGAATGGTCTTCATGTACCACGTGGCCACCACGGTTTGAAACACCGTAAGAATCAGGAGGATATAGCGGCGAACAGAACCGACATGGCGCCATTTTTCTTCTGCGCGCTGCTCTTCCGCCGTGGCATAACGCGGAACCGCCTTATGACCCCGTAATGAGTCCCAGGCACGTGCCAGCGGGTTAGTGCGCCAGGCTTCCGGAAACATCAGTGAACGCTTCACCTTTGGCATCGCTTTCAGGGTGGTACGTTCCAGATAGTCTTTGCCTAGCTGTGCACCACCCGCGAGGGAATCAGGCCAGGCCATTTCAACACGTGATGAAACGGACTTCAGCGGTGCATCTTCAGGACGATCGCTGGCGGCCACATCCTGACCCAGCGATTCGTGCAGTTGATGAAACGTCTGGGCATTCTGTAAAGACGCCGCCAGACGCGCTTTTCCTGCCGCATCCAGCGGCAGGGCTTCTACATAGCGTTGAGGTGTAAAAGTCAGATTATTCATTGGCAGGTAACTGATAGCTCCAGGTTTCCGTCAATGTTTTGTCACCGCTTACCAGCGCGGCACGCATTTCAGTCGCCTGCTTGTTATCTTTAACCCGGATACGCAGAACCAGGCGCCAGCCTTTGGTAACCGGATTGTAGCGAACGCTCTGTTCCACCACTTCCCCGTTTTTACCTACGCTGACCTGAGGCGCAACCTGGCTGTCGGCCGGCATTTCACTCATGTCTTTTCCTACGAAATCGATGGTGAAGGCCACGGTGCCATCTGGCTGACGAACCAGGTTTGACTGCTTCACGTCGCCCGCCGAGCGCAGCGTATCTTTGACCCAGGCAACATCATCTGAATGCAGCTTGTTTTCATTACGGCCAAAGTGCAGACGGTAGTCAAAGTCCATGGCTTTGCCGGGTTCCGGCAGATTTTCCGGTGTCCAGAACGCCACGATGTTATCGTTGGTTTCGTCAGCGGTGGGGATTTCCACCAGCTCAACATGGCCTTTGCCCCACTCGCCTAATGGCTCAACCCAGCCGCTTGGGCGCAGATCGTAACGATCGTCCAGATCCTGATAATTATTGAAATCACGTCCGCGCTGCAGCAGCCCGAAGCCTTTCGGATTTTCAATCGTGTAGGTGCTGACCGCCAGATGGCGCGGGTTGTTGAGTGGACGCCAGATCCATTCACCATTGCCGCTGTGGATCGACAAACCGTCCGAATCATGCAGTTCAGGGCGGAAATTCGAGACCGTCGATGGCTGATTGCGGCCAAACAGGAACATGCTGGTTAACGGCGCGATGCCCAGTTTACCAACCTTGTCACGCAAATAGACCTGCGTCTTAACATCGACGGTAGTCTCCTGGCCTGGGTGAATCGTGAAACGGTAGGCACCGGTGGCACGTGGAGAATCCAGCAGCGCATAAATCACTAACTGCTTGTCCTGAGGTTTTGGACGTTCAATCCAGAACTCTTTGAAACGCGGGAACTCTTCACCTGACGGCAGCGCGGTATCAATCGCCAGACCACGGGCAGACAGACCATAAACCTGGCCTGCACCAATCACACGAAAATAACTGGCCCCCAGGAAGCTGGCGATTTCGTCATCTTTCTTATTCTTGCTGTTCAACGGATACAGGACTTTAAAACCGGCAAAGCCAAGGTTTTTAACCGCATCAGCATCGTGCTTCACGTTGCCAAAGTTGAAATAGTCAGGATTGTATTTGATCTCACGTACGGTATTGGCGGTGATTTCATTGATCTTCACCGGCAAATCAAAGTACATGCCCTGATGGTAAAACTCGAGCTTAAACGGCGTACGCAGTTTGCCCCAATACGCTTTATCGTGGTTGAACTGAATCTGCTGATAATCAGCAAATTTCATGTCACGAAACTGAGAGGGTAAATTACTTTTTGGCGCTTCAAAGCTTTTTCCAGACAACTCTTTCGCTTGTTTCGCGACATCATCAAAGTTAAACGCCCAACTGTTGTTGGCATACAAAGCCAGCAGGACCGCTGCGCCAATCCAGCGCATTTTCGTCAGCCCCACATTATTTTTTACATTAGTCAGCACATCCCCCCCTTTCGTGTGCTTAATACAAACCCGCTTATCTTAATGGATAATTCGGCTTTCCGACAGCATATGCACAACAATGTTCCCGATAATCATCTACTCGCGAGGTGATTTTAGGACAATTAAACGTTACGGGCTCAACTGAGATTCAACTGATAGTATACTCTGTTATCTCCAGCTAGAATTTCCCTCCAACATAAAACGGTTTCAGGGCGAAACCGCCTAAAACGTACTAACGAACTGGAACTTTATGAGTACAAAAAAACCTGAGCGTGAATATTTTCTCGACTCCATTCGGGCCTGTTTGATGTTGTTAGGCGTGCCGTTTCACGTATCCCTGATCTATTCGTCTCAGTCATGGGCCGTCAACAGCCACGATGCCTCACTGTGGCTCACTACCCTCAATGATTTTATTCATTCGTTTCGTATGCAGGTGTTCTTTGTTATCTCGGGCTACTTCTCTTATATGCTCTATCTGCGCTATCAGCCTCAGCGCTTTCTGAAAGTCCGCTTAGAGCGCGTCGGGATTCCGATGCTCACCGCGGTTCCGCTGATCACGCTGCCGCAGTTCTTTATGCTGAAAGCCTGGACACCAAAGCTGTCGAACTGGAACAATTTATCGCTGTATGACAAGTACAATACGCTGATGTGGGAGTTGATCTCGCACCTGTGGTTTTTGCTGGTGCTGGTGCTGCTTACCACACTGGGCATGCTCACCTTCCGCTGGCTACGCGATCAACAGCGCAATATTGACTACCAACGTGTCGGCTGGACAAAGCTGGCTCTGGGGCTGTTATTGTGGGCCGTGCTCTGGGGAGCGGTACGGCGGGCGATTTTTTACGCCCACCCTTCCCTGTTGGGCGATGCGCTGTTTAACTTTGCCGTTATGCAGTGTCTGTTCTTCCTGCCGTTTTTTATGCTGGGTGCCCTCAGCTGGAAACATCAGGCGCTGAAAACGCTGTTTGTCCGGGCAAACCCGCTGCTGTACGTCGGGGCCGTCGTGATGCTGGTCGCCTACATTGCAAACCAACGGCTGAACAGTGGTGAAGGCTGGCTGTATGAAACCGACGCGCTGATCAGCAGCATGATGGGGCTTTGCATGCTGAACGTTTGTTACAGCCTGGGTCATAAATGGCTGAATTCTCACTCTCCTCAGATCATGTACCTGGTCAATGCCTCCCTGTTCATTTACCTGGTGCATCACCCTTTGACCCTGCTGTACGGAATTTTTATGACACCGCATCTGCACAACAACACGTTTGGCTTTTTTCTGGGCCTCTTAATGGTGTTTGGTGCCTCCTTCATTTTGTATGAATTGCACCTGCGCATTCCTCTGCTGCGCTTTCTGTTCTCCGGTAAACCGCAAAAGCGTTAAGGTAAAGGCGACCATCCGGGTCGCCTTTTTTATTACAGTAGCCACTCAATAGGCAGCCGCCAGACCAGCCGGACCTGCAGACGTTGCCACCAGCTACAGCCGGGCTCATGCTTATGCACAACCTGCTGCGCTTCGCCCGGATATTCCAGCCAGTTTACCCGGCCCCACTTATCCAGTTGCAATGTCCAGGCTCTGTCACGCATGGATTCACTAAAGCGCCGGTGGGTTTCCGTGGCCAGGGTTTCACTTTCGATCACCAGTCCCATCTCCGTGTTCAACACGGCGGAACGCGGATCAAAGTTAAACGAGCCAATAAAAAGGATGGCTTCGTCTACCGAGAAGGTTTTCGCATGCAGGCTTGAGCCAGAATTCCCGGTTAACCCGCGATCGTGCGGCGCATCGTTTACGCCCGCCTGCGGCTTTAACTCATACAGCGCGATGCCATGACGCAGGAGCTTTTTGCGCCACTTGGCATAACCGGCATGCACAACAGAAACGTCGTTCGCTGCCAGAGAGTTCGTCAGAATCGCAATTTTCACGCCTTTACGCTTTAGCGACAATAACTGCGCCACGCCCGCGCGGGTGGGAACAAAGTAGGCGGAAATGATATCAAACTGACGCTGGGGTGAACCGATAACCTCCAGCATGCGCTGGGGCAGAAGCGATTTGCGACGGGCTTTACCCAGCCCCTTGCGCGGATCGTCACTCAACAGCCGGGCTTTTGCCCAGACAAACGGTAAGCTGTCCTGCGTCAGTTGCTGAATCAGTGGCGAATGGCTCAGTCGCTTCAGATAGTGCTGAACGCCCTCGTTCTCACGCCATTCGGGAGGCAGAACGACCTCAGGATGTGCCGTCACGTCCTGTTCCAGCACATCGTCCAAAGGGGAAACCGGTTTACTGTGCCAGTAGCGTTCAAAATCCTCCGCCACTTCCTTGACCACGGTTCCAATTGCCAGCACGTCGAGATCGGCAAACAGCGGTTCGTTACCTGTCCCAAAGTATTCATCGCCAATGTTGCGCCCACCCACCACCGTGGTGATGCCATCGGCGGTAAAGCTTTTATTGTGCATACGACGATTGAGGCGTGCAAAATCAGTGAGGTAACCCAAGGCGCGCAACGTGCGAAAGGAAAAGGGGTTGAACAGTCTGACGGTAATATTTGGATGATGATTAAGCTGCGCCAGCGTATCGTCCAGCCCTGGCGTATTGTTATCATCGAGCAGGAGCCGGACTTTCACGCCGCGATTGGCTGCATCCAGCATGGCGCTGAACAGGAGCCGACCAGACATGTCGTTTTGCCAGATATAGTATTGAATATCCAGCGTCTTTGTCGCTTTTTCCATCAGCAGGTAACGGGCAGCAAAGGCATCCAGCCCGTCACTCAGCGGATGAATACCGCTTAGCCCCGGATGACGCAGCCCGGGCGGAACAAGCCGTTGCTCAAGCCAACTCTGGCTCGGTGCAGGCTGGGGAAGATTAAACGCTTCGGTCATGGAGAGTCCCTGAATCTTACGGTCATTTATTATTATTCCTTCGCGCGGCACGGGATGCCAGTCGCGGTTGCTCAGCAGCAAGACTGAAAGCAATGTTTTTTAGTCTAGACTTACTCCAACGATCTGTGACCGACATTTGTCCGGCAGGAGAGGAATATGCGCAACCAGCCTATCACTGACGATCACGTACACCATCAACCCCGTCTGTTTCAAAGCTTTTTTCAGGGCAGTTTTCCCTGCTCTACCGCCTGCCGCACGCCAGGTAAGCGCCTGGATATGGTGATCAGCAGTGGCCACGATATGTTGTTCAGAAAAGACTATGCCGCGCTGGTCGATTTGCATCTGTTGACCGCACGTGACGGTGCGCGCTGGCATCTGATTGAGAAAACGCCAGGCCAGTACGACTGGCGTAGCTTTTTACCCATGGTCGATGCGGCGCGGGATCAACAGTTGCAGGTCATCTGGGAGCTGGCCCATTTTGGCTATCCGGACCATCTCACTATCTGGAAAGCCAGCTTTGTCGATCATTTTGAACGTTATGCCCGTGCGATGGCGACATTGCTGCGCGATCGGGGAATCGAACAGCCCTTTTTTACCCCGATTAACCAAATATCGTTCTGGTCCTGGGCGGGTGCGGAGGTGGCCTGGTTTAATCCTCACGTCAGTCAGCGCGGAAAAGAGTTAAAACGGCAACTGGTCCGTGCCTCTCTGGCGGCGATACAGGCGATTCGCGACGTGATTCCCGCGGCGCGATTTGTTCTTACCGATCCGCTGGTACAGATTGCCCATCATCCTGATAACCCCGACAGTAAACCCGGGGCCGATGCCCAACATCAGGCTCAGTTTGAGGCCTGGGATATGCTGGCCGGTCGCCTTGATAAGGAACTGGGCGGGCGCGAAGAGTATCTGGATATTCTGGGTCTGAATTATTACCCCGATAACCACTGGTATTTTCCCGATCAGCCCATGGACAGAGACGATCCCGTACGGGCCCCACTCCACCTGTTACTGGCCCAGTACTGGCAACGCTATCAGCGCCCCATGTTAATCGCTGAGACGGGCGCAGAAGGCGAGGCACGGGCCCCCTGGCTGCAGGAAGTCAGTGAAAATGTTATGGTCGCGCTGGATCAGGGTATCGCGATGGAAGGGATTTCTCTGTACCCGGTGGTTGAGTATCCGGCCTGGGCCGATGACAGACGGTCGCCAGGCTCACTGTTAGGGCTGGCCGATCCGAACGGCAACCGAACGGTACACGAGAATCTGGCACTGGTACTACGAAGCCAGCAGATTAAATTCAGTCAGCGCGTTCAGCGTTGACCGGTGGGCGGTTTAGGATAGCAGGTTTGTGCATCGACATGGTCGACGGGCGTGGTAAGACGGCTGTCGTTAAACCATGTCATCAGAAACAGAAAGGTGACACCAATCAGGCAAGCCGTCAGCAGCCCAATAATCGCAATCAGTTTATCATCGCGCGATTCCATCCCTCACTCCTTTCAGGTCCGGTTGATAAACACTAGCTCATCCAAAGCGTGACGATCAGAACGAAAATTATAAGCGTTACCGACGTCACTGCAAGCACCACAATCGCGAAGTGCGCATCGGCAAGCGGCTGAGCCACGGGTTCCTCATGCTCTTCGGGTGGGTGGGGTAAGAACATGCTCTTCCTGGTCAAAACGGCATAATGGGGCGATAGTGCGCGACAGTGTAAAACAAATCCGTCGCGTTAGCCGTGATTTTACAAAACAGCCCGCTGGCAAACTGATGGGCGACGATTACGGCCCCCTGGCGTCAGCCTGATGCCGTGCCCCACTCTGGTTTTCGCCCGACCAGCCCCCGCCGAGTGCACTGTATAACGCGATTTGGGCCTGCAACAGATTATTCTTTACCGTTACCAGATTTAGCTGCGTGGCAAACAGGATGCGTTGCGCATCCAGTTCGTCCAGATAAGAAGCATAGCCATTTTGATAGCGATTCGTTGCAATACGCAGTGCCTCGGCGACAAACTGCTCTTGCTTCTGGAGCGCTTCACGCTGTGCTTCGCCCTGGCGAATGGCATCCAGCGCGTTATTGACTTCGGAGAACGCGTTTCTTACCACTTTCTCATAGGTGTAAAGTGCCTGATTGCGAGAAGCCATAGCGACATCGACCTGGGCAGTCAATGCTTCACGGTTCAGCAACGGTGCCAGAATACTGCCCCCTACGCTCCAGAGGCGGAACGGATCGTCCACCAGCTGATGCAAAACGGAACGCTGTAATGTGCCCGACGCTGTCAGATTAATTCCCGGCAGTAACTTCGCCTTTGACGCAGCCAGGCTGGCATCGGCGGCCAGCAGCTGGCGCTGCGCCTGGACGATATCCGGGCGACGATTCAGTAAGGCTGACGGCAAAATGCCCGGTATCGTCTGTGGCATCAGGACAGTAAAGTCGCGGTGACGGGCTACCTCCCGAGGGTTCATGCCGACTAAAATACTGAGCGCGTTTTCCTGCTGAGCAATCTGATGCTGTAACTGCGGCACCTGGGCTTGCGCGGACTGATACTCCGATGAGGCCTGCATCCACTCCAGCCGGGACGTATAACCTGTTTCAAACTGACGCTGCGCCAGTCGGAGCGAGTTACGCCGTATGGCCAGCGTCGCTTCGGTCACGCGCAGTTGATCATCCAGCGCGCAGAGCGTCATATAACCCGATGCAACGGAACTGGCGATGGTCAGTTCTGCGGCCGACGCGGCCGCCTGCTGCGCCTCCAGCGTGGCGCGGGTGGCATCAATCGTATCGGCCCGTGCGCCCCACAAATCGACATTGTAACTGGCCTGAAGCTGCCCCTGAAAAACGGAGGTTTCATAAGGCTGCCCGGTCACAGCCGACAGGGCACGTTGACGCGTTGCCGCAACCCCGCCACTGAGCATGGGAAAGTTATCGCCCTCAGCGCCACGCAGTTGCGCACGATATTGATCCACCCGCGAACGGGCTATCAAAATATCGGGATTATGCTGTAATGCCTGCTCCACCAGTCGGTTCAGCTCCCGATCGCCAAACGCCTGCCACCAGGCCGCCTCTGGCGGCGCGGAAGGCCCAACCTGTTCGCGCCATTGTGACGGAATGGGTAACGAGGCCGGGGCTTTCTCAACCTGGGTGCTGCACCCTGTTAACAGGGCGGCCAGCACGCCTGCCACTAACCGAGCGCCCTTCATGGTGCGGTCTCACTGGCTGGTGAGGCCGCCGTATCAATACTGACCTCGACTGACATGCCGGGCCGTAACTGTTGCTGCACCTCCGGCGCGACGTCAATGCGTACGGGAATACGCTGGGCGATTTTCACAAAGTTACCGGTCGCGTTATCCGGTGAGATAGCGCTGAATTCTGAGCCTGCCGCTGGAGATATATCGGCAACGCGACCGTCGAAACGTTTACCATCCAGCGCATCGACACGAATCGTCACCGGTAACCCCGCGCGAATATGCGCAAGCTGGGTTTCTTTATAGTTTGCGATGATCCACTTATGTGCAGGCACCACGGAGGTCAGGCGCGTCCCGGCCGTCACATAGGCGCCTTTACGCACCGATAACTGCCCTAACTGACCCGCATCGGGCGATATAATACGGGTGTTTGCCAGGTCGATTTCAGCCAGCTCCAGCGCCGCCTGCGCACTGGCAACGTCCGCCTCCAGCGACGCCCGGTTTACGATCACCGTTTGCAGATTTTGCTGAGCGACTGCAACCTGAGCTTCTGCCTGATGAAGCTGAGCCAGCCCCTGCGCGTTCGCTGCGCGTGCGGCATCCCGCTCACGCACGGAGAGCGAACCATCCGCGGCCAGATTCTCTACCCGCTTCAGATCCAGGCCACTTTTCACCGCCTGCGCTCTGGCGTTTTCCAGAGCGGCTTTGTTGCTCTGGATCGTGGCCTGCGCGCTAAGACGCTGCTGTTGGTTGTTGCTCAGAGCGGCCTGCTTCATGGCCAGTTGTGCCTGCGCCTGATGCACTCGCTGGCGATAAATACGATCGTCAATCGTCATCAGCACCTGACCTTTTTTGACCGGCTGCAGATCGGCCACGTTCACAGCAGTCAGATATCCGCTCACCTGCGGGCTGATAAAGGTGACCTGGCCGCGTACATAGGCGTTTTCCGTGCTCTGGACCGGACTGGTAAAAGGCCATAGCTGCCAGGCATACAGAATAACCAGCACACCAATGACCGCAATGCCGCTCCCCAGGGCGATGGAGAGAATACGACGGCGATTGGCCCGATCGCGTTCTGCTGCCTGAAGTTCATCCTGCTGACTCATACTTACTCCGTTCGTTCTTGTGCGGCGGCGAGCTGACGCTGCTCTGCCAGATGAAATTTGGCCTGTCGCCAGTCAAGGTAGCGTCGACGTGTTAAACGCCATAACACCCACATCAGCGTAACCAGCGCCAGAGTTGCGGTCAGCAGATAGGTGTCGTTGTAGGCCAGGACGTTCGCCTGCAAGGTGGCGACGGACTGAAGCTGGCTGGTGCTTTGGGCACTCAATAATGCGCTATCGCCAATCTGGCTGCTAAAGAGCCCACCATATTGCGTAAGCCGATCGCTGACGTTGGGATCCAGTAACGATAATTGATCGCCGAGCAGGCTGGAGTGGTATTTTTCACGCCAGACCTGAAAGGTTCCCAGAATCGCGGATCCGATTAAACCGCCCAGGTTTTGGCTCATGCCGAACAGGACAACGAAACTGACCAGATTTTTAGGCTGCGTGACGACGCTGCCAATTCCCATCAGCATGGCCGGCGCCATGAAAAAGGCACTGCCGAACCCCAGCAGAAACTGACTCAGGTACATATTGTTCGCGCGCGTGACCGGGCTGGATTGCGCATCCATCAGTGAGGCGATAATCATGACGACCAGCGATGCGACGATCGGCCAGTTAAGATGGGTAGGCTTGATAGTCAGCGCGCTGGCGGCAATGCCCGCCACCACACCGGCCATGATGGCAAGCGCCAGGCCGTGCATTTGATCATTCTGTAATCCAATCTGCTGCAGGAAGCCGACTGCCCCCGTATTCTGCTCTGCCAGTACGATGCGAATCATGATCATCACAATGCCTAAACGCACGATCATTCCACTGCTGAGCCAGCGCGTGTTAATGAGTGGATTGCGGCGATTGTGCTCAATCACAAAGGCACTGACGATCAGCACCAGCGCCAGGGCTGAACAGATCCCCAGCCAGGGCGTACTGAACCACCACTCAATACGGCCCAGCGACAGCACGCCACACAGCAACGCCATGCCCGGAGCCAGCAGGATAAACGTCAGGAAATCCATCTTTTCAAAAGCTTTAATACGATCGCCCGGCGGCAGCTTAACCACCAGCACCGCTCCTAATGCAATCAGCGCTAACCCCAGCTCAAACAGATACAGCCCTCGCCACTCGTCCAGTTGTAGCAACTCACTGGAGAACAGGCGCGCCAGCGGAATAGCGAGCTGTGAGGCGGTGAGACCAATGACCAGCGCTTTTAAGCGATGCCTGGCAGGCCAGGCCTGAACCTGGTAATAAATGCCCAGCGAGCTTAGCGCCGCACCGACCATGCCATGGGCCGTGCGCACGATAATCGCTGAACTCAGATCGTTGGCAAACAGATGGAAAAAAGCGACCAGGACGTACAGCACCAAAAACGCTTCGGTAAATACGCGTAAACCAAACTGCTGGCGAAATTTTACCAACAGCAGGTTGATGGAGATGTTCCCCATCACATAAACCGCGGGCAGCCAGGCAATTTCGTTGGAATAAGCCGCAAAGGTGCCTTGCAGATTGGTCAGATTAGCCGTAACCAGCGCATTACTTAACGCGCCGGTCAGCGAGATCAGCAACCCTATCAGCCCAAAGGCAACACGCTTGGGTGGGGAATGGATTGGCGTCGAAGGCGAGCCCGGCAGCATGGGTTTTTCATGAGGCAACCATTCACGCGCAGCGTAGGGATTGCGCCGGGCCATACTTACATACTTCCCATTCGGGTCAGCAGCGTTTGTAAAACGCGCTCTACCAGGGCGATTTCCTGAGGATCAATATCCGCCAGCAGTTGCGTGCGCAGCGCATCGGCCTGCGTCTTTACTTTTGCGAACGCTTCATTGCCCTTCTCGGTCAGCACCAGATGACGCTTGCGGCGATCTTCGGCGGGCTGGACCCGGGATAACAGGTCCTGTTTCACCAGGCGATCCACCAACGGCACCATACTCGCATCTTCCAGGCCCATTAACTGCGCCAGTTCGGTTTGCGTGAGGCGTTGAGGTTCACTGGCGATAAGCCCTATCGCCATCCAGCTACTGGTGCTCAGACCGCTGTCTTTAAGATGGCGGTCAACGGCCAGGCGCCAGGCATGGGCGGTCAGGTGCAGCAGGTGGGTAAAGGTACGGTTAGATGACATTTATAAGTAGCTGCCTAATGATTAGAGTTCTAATTAATTGATTAAGTTATTATACGCAAAGCAAAATGCGAAAGAAAAGCATCTGTACTGTTAAATACTGGATAACAACGTCAAAATGTCCAGTCATGATCCTGCTGTCAACACCTCGGGGAGGACAAAAGCGTGAACACCTCCACCCATAACTGGGTCGATCTGCGCCGCGACGCGCGTAGCGGCATCGAAGCGATACGGGCGCATTTTACCGGACATGCTTACGATCCTCACTGGCATGACAGTTACTTAATTGGCGTGACGGAGCAAGGCGTGCAGCAGTTCCACTCCCGTCAGAAACGTCATCGGAGCCGACCGGGCACGGTCTTTATGTTGGAACCTGAAGAGCTTCACGATGGCGATGCCATTGATGCACAGGGCTTTACCTACCGCATGCTCTATCTGTCACCTCATCATCTGCACCAGCAGTTTGCACCTGGCTGTCTGGACAGTGCGCCCGGCAGTGAACTGCGTTTTGCCACCACGCTTCAGGATGAGAAATGGCTCTCCTGGGCGGTCTGGCACGCCTTCGACGCGCTCTGGCACAATCACCCGCAGTTAATCAAAGATGCGGCGCTGGAGCGGCTATTCCGCCATCTTCGTCACTTGCCTGTCTGGCGCAATACGCGGCCGGATGTGGCACCGACACTGGCCCATCAGGCACGAGACTGGCTTATTGCTTACCACATCGATAACCCCGGCATTGCCCAGATGGCACAGGCGCTGAACGTGGATCGTTTTCGGCTTTCCCGCCTGTTCCAGCAGCAGTGGGGCCTGCCGCCCCACGCCTGGTTGGTACAGTGGCGGCTCAGTCAGGCACGCCGACGGCTGGCTATGGGCCATTTACCCGCTGAGGTGGCTGCCGATCTTGGCTTTGCAGACCAGAGTCATCTGGGGCGCTGGTTTAAACGCGCCTGCCAGCTGACGCCTGCACGTTACCAGCAACTGTGCACAAATCTTCCAGACGCTGATCACTAGCCTTGCCACAATGGCATTTTGTGTCAGGAGAAGATAATGAGCGACTTACGATGTGTCATGATTTTGAACAGTGCGTTACCGGCCGGCAAAGCCACCAATGCTGCCGCCGTTATCGCTCTGACGCTGGGAAAACGTCATCCCAGTCTGGTCGGTGAAGACCTGGAAGATGCGACAACGCAGCGCTATCCGGGGCTCATCCCCGTTGGCATTCCTGTCCTGGGGGCCGATAGTGCACAACTCAGCACCGTGTGGCACCAGAGTGAACAGACAGACTGTGACATTGTGGTCTTTCCCGAGCAGGGTCAGTCAACCACCGACTACCAGGCCTTCAGTGACACGATGAAGACGCTGCCCGCCCCGGAATGGCGCCTGCTTGGGATGGCGATAGTGGGCGACAAAAAAGCGGTTCGCAAACTCACTGCAAAACTCAACCTGTTTAGTTAACCCTCCCGGGAAAGGACGCTGCTTTCCCGTCGGCCTGGCCCGCTTGTACACATTTCCTGTACAGGAAAGCGACAAACAAAATTCTTAACATCCTAATTGTTAAGGATTAGCATTTTATGCTTAATAATCTACTTGTACAAATAAACTTTAATTGTATAACTTTACATACAACGAGTTGTGATCACGACTCTGTAACGAATGATGCATCTGCGTCGCCTCTGAAGGTGTAATGGATTTCCACCCTCAGAGGTTTCTTTTTTGATTTTGATGACCTGCTTGTTGAGTTTGGCGCCATTGTATTTTTATGCGATGGCTTTTAGGTCTGTTTGTCGCGCACTCTACCGGGTAGCCGACTTTTTCAAAGGCTGACACATGCAAAACACACTGCCCCAAACGGATAAAGAGATCGCGGATTACTTCACCGCTGCGGCGACTAAACCCGACAGCGATATGGAGATTCTTGGTCTCGTTGTCGCGGAAATCTTACAGTCAGGTATGGCCGTCAATAATAAAGCCATTATTTCGAAACTGATTCATCGCCTCGAGCTGGAGCGCGACGAAGTCTCACTGGACGTTTATCGTCATCTGCTTGAGATGGTGGTGTATAAAACGCCAGACGACCTGACGGTATAATCCTTTCTCCATGGATGGAGTCATTTCGCTTTTTCTGGCTTCTTCTCTGAGCTGTCGGTAACATTCGCCCTTCACCAAATCCTGTCTTCCTTGCCTTTCGCGCAAGCTTAAAATAAAAGAGCCTGTTTACACTATGAATCAACAACATGATGTCGCCACAACAGCCGTTGTGGAAAACGATGTCAGTGTCGGCCGCGTCTTACGCTCGCCTGCACTGCTGACGCGAGAATGCCTGGCCGGCGTGATCACGGCGCTGGCGCTTATTCCGGAAGTGATCTCGTTTTCGGTTATCGCCGGTGTCGATCCGAAGGTCAGCCTGGTGGCCTCTGTCGTACTCTGCCTGACGCTGTCTTTGCTTGGCGGCCGCCCTGCCATGGTAACCGCCGCAGCGGGTTCGGTTGCGCTGGTGATTGGGCCTATGGTCCATGCGCATGGCATGGCCTATATTCTTCCTGCCGTTGTAATGGCCGGGATCATTCAGATTCTGTTCGGCGTGACAGGTATGTCACGTGCGATGCGTTATATTCCCCGTTCGGTCATGATCGGCTTTGTGAATGCGCTTGGCGTTTTAATTTTCTTTGCTCAGGTCCCGCATGTCTGGGGTCAATCGCCGCTGGTGTGGGCACTCTTCGCCGTGACGCTGGCCATCGTGCTGCTCCTGCCCCGCGTGCTGAAAAGTGTGCCCTCTCCCTTAGTGGCCATCGTGGCCGTGACCGCCGTGGCGCTGGCGATGGGCTATCGCGTCCCGACGGTGGGTGATGAAGGCCCCATGAGCGCAGGTCTGCCAGACTTTACGGCACTGACCGTTCCGCTCAACTGGCAGACCTTATCCATCGTCTGGCCCACCGCGCTGAGCGTGGCGTTTGTAGGACTAATGGAATCGCTACTGACCGCCAAGCTGGTGGATGACCTTACAGATACACCGTCCAGCAAACGTCGCGAATCCTGGGGGCTGGGTATAGGTAATATTTTGGCCGGTTTTTACGGTGGTATCGCCGGATGCGCCATGATCGGACAGACCATTGTCAACGTGGAACTGGGTAAAGCACGTAGCCGGGTTTCAACGGTTGCCGCCGCCCTCGTGCTGTTACTGCTGGTGACGGGCCTGAGCCACATCATGGCGCAGATCCCGATGGTGGTGCTGGCCGGCATCATGATGATTGTCGCCGTCAAGACGGTCAACTGGCACAGTTTGCAGCCCGCGACGCTGAAACGGATGCCCTGGTCAGAAACGCTGGTCATGCTGTTAACGGTAGGTATTACCGTATTAACCAGTAATCTGGCGCTGGGGGTGCTGGCGGGGGTAGTGGTGGCAATGATGTTGTTTGCCCGGCGCGTCGCGCATGTGATTCAGGCGGAAAGAACGTTGAGTGAGGACGGACAGTCTGTGCGCTACGATGTTCGCGGACCGCTGTTTTTTGCCAGCAGCAACGATTTGTTTGAGCACTTCGATTACGCACATGACCCTAAATCTGTCACCATTGATTTAACGCACGCGCAGATATGGGATGCCTCCACCGTCGCTGCACTGGATGGTATCGAATACCGTTATCAGCGTCATGGTGCCAGCGTCACCATTGAAGGGCTGGATATGCGCAGCAGCGATTTTCATCGCCGCCTGAGCGGTAATCTGAGCTGAGACACTGGCCTGCTGCGGCACGCAGCAGGCCCCTCTTACGCCTGCTGTCGCCGTGCCCGATAGCGCGCGACCATCGTTATTAATGCCTGGTATAACAGGCCAGCATAAAGACTCATCAAAACCGCCAGGCCAATTTCTTTGCCCTGCGCCTGCCATGACATAAACCACATGAAGACGCCCCATAACACTGAAAAAATCAGCCAGCCGCGGACGAATTTCAAAATGCCATTCATAAACGCCACTCCTCTTTTGTGATGCGCTACTTTAGCTGGCGTTGAAACAAAAAACCGGATTAAACGCGCGAGATGAGAAGTATCTCAAAAAACGGATAGAGGGCGGAATCGCTTCGCTTTTCTGCTTTACCCCCGTTATGTTTAGTAACAGCTAACTACAATTAGCTTACTGTTAATTTCACAAGGGAAATAGCATGAATCGTCGTCTGACTTTTTTCGCTGCTGTTGTCGCTGCCTCAACATTGACCGCGTGCGCACCGCCGCCACCGGGCCCCGGCTGTGCGCCACCCCCACCGCCACACGATCATCGCCCGCCGCCGCCTCCGCCACCACCACCGGGTCAGGCACTGGCCCCACCACCGGCAGGCACCGTTGCACCACCGCCGCCTGCAACCGGGCAGCAACCGCCACCACCGCCCGCCCGCACCTGGTGATCTCCTGAAATCGCCTCACCTTTCATTTAGCCTGCCTGAGTCGTTCATATATCAGGCAGGCTGAATGCGTTTAGCTGTCCGTGATACAGGGGTAAAGGACTACTGAGGTTTTTGTGGATGTTGATCGATGCGCTTTACGTGTACCAGTTCTGCCAAGGTGATTGCCGGGCGAAGTAATAACTGAAGGCTCCCCACGACAAATAACCATGTTCCACCTGTCATCAGCGAGTCGAAGAAAAACAGGATGCTGCCCGTCAGGAACCATACTGCGATAAAGAGATCGTTGAGCGCGCCAAGAGCGCGGTAACGTCGAGCGATAATGATATGATCTGAACCCACAGTGATTTCTGCTTTGTTTCCCGGCACGGCTTGCCCTTCTCTGAATAATGAAATGACTGCAGACAAGATTAGTACACAGAGAAGAAAGGTAACCTACTGGCCTCAGCCTGTCCGCCACAGTAACCCCGCCGCGGGGGAAAAAAGTCGTATCCGACCGTAAGAACATATCGTTTAACGCCTGCCAAAACATCTCCACGCCATTTTTATGTTGATTGTCAGGGAACACACTGCCATTGCTCAAACAACGGATAAGCGCTTAACGGCACCATCAAGTCTTAGGGACACCTGGTCTGAATCTGACTCTGCCGCTTCTGCCAGCACGATCAATCTTGCAAAACCGAATAGCGACACGCTGTAAAAGTCAGTCAATGGGATAAGAACAGAGCACGTTGCCCGCCTTTCGCACCGAAGGCTGTCGGCAATATGAAAGGTTTATTTTTTACGGCGGCTAAAGCCTGGCGCGGGATTGCCGATAGTAAGGAGGTAATTGTTAGAACCTTACATTAATAGCCAATTTTGCTATGCCCACATCCGAGTGGGCTTTTTTATGCCTGCAACATACACATCGTGCCTTTTACTGATCAAAAGTTATTCACTTGTATCTAAAAACCCCATTCGCTGTATGCTTGCCGGGTCAGCGCATGCTGACAACTGGATTTTCCCTTGTAACGATTTCTGCCTGTGTAACGCAGGCTTTTTTAATGAACGGATTGAACCGCTTAAAATCCGCAGCCTTCTCAATCTGCCCCCTTTTCCTCGCGTTTATTTTGGCCCTGAATGTATTGGTCAAAGGTAATCCATTCCGTTTTGATCGAGAAACGGCAATGATGCGTGACAGGACTGCCCGTAGCAAAAGGCGAAAATACCAGATAATGCCGTCTGTCACCGTCATATCTGTCAAAACGGGGATAGAGAGCATAGTCAAAACTGTTACTGGTTTTGCTACTGTCACCCACATTCAGGACGAGCGCTTTCGGTAATCGATATCATGCTGCCTGTACCCGTAAAGTGTCTCTTTCTCAGTCTACCGGGCTTGTT
Source organism: Pantoea sp. PNA 03-3 (assembly GCF_003201175.1). Classification (NCBI taxonomy): domain Bacteria; kingdom Pseudomonadati; phylum Pseudomonadota; class Gammaproteobacteria; order Enterobacterales; family Erwiniaceae; genus Pantoea; species Pantoea sp. PNA 03-3. The sequence goes on from NZ_QICO01000001.1 coordinate 976,696, forward strand.
TCCACTCATCGTGCAGACGTCATCTTGATGCATTTGCTGGATTGCCAGACGTGGCATGTTATAAAAAACAGCGTCAGGTCAGCACAGGAGGAGACAAACGGCAAAGGGAGAAAGGGGTTTAACAGGAGCCTGAGACCAGAATCAGAAATGACATAGCAGGAAGGGCTTATAAAAACAAAAAACCGCCCAAAGAGGCGGTTTAAACGACATTGCTACTGCTTGATTTTATTGATGTTTCAATATGGTGCCCGGGGCGGGACTTGAACCCGCACGACCTTACGATCGAGGGATTTTAAATCCCTTGTGTCTACCGATTTCACCACCCGGGCGAGGTATAACTGGAGGCGCGTCCCGGAGTCGAACCGAGGTACACGGATTTGCAATCCGCTGCATAGCCACTCTGCCAACGCGCCTAAAACCGATTTGCCGCCAGGATTGACTGGCCTGCGAATTTGGAGCGGGAAACGAGACTCGAACTCGCGACCCCGACCTTGGCAAGGTCGTGCTCTACCAACTGAGCTATTCCCGCATCATCTTACCGTTCAGATAACTCGCTGCTGAAGGGTCAGACTTTACTACGCTTTATCGAACTTACTGATTTTTCTTAGCTTCTGCAGCTGTGCTGCCGTTCGATGCGATGCATTCTACTGAGATGACGCGGTGAGTCAATAAAATTATCCCCACATTGCGTCCGTTTGCTGCTTTTTGAATCGCATCGATCACGGTTCGAGCAAATCGCCTCTGGCAGCGCTTAAATACTGGAACATGGACCAGAACGTCAGCACCGCGGCAATGTACAGCGCGACCACGCCAACACCGACCACCATACTGTCCGGACGCCACAGCAGAGCAAAAAGCGAAAACATCTGCGCGGTGGTTTTCACTTTACCGATCCAGGAAACCGCAACGCTGCTCCGTTTACCTATCTCTGCCATCCACTCGCGCAGGGCTGAAATAATAATTTCACGGGCGATCATCGTGGCAGCGGGCAGCGTGATCCACCAGGCATGGAAATATTCCGCAACCAGTACCAAAGCAATGGCCACCATCACCTTATCCGCCACCGGATCGAGAAACGCACCAAAGCGGGTTGTCTGCTTCCAGCGGCGAGCCAGGAAGCCATCGAACCAGTCGGTCACGGCGGCAACAACGAAAATCAACGCGGTAACAAAGGGCGCCCAGTGAAAAGGCAGATAGAAAGCCAGCACAAAGAACGGAATAAGAACGACGCGAAACAGGGTAAGACAGGTCGGAATGTTAAATTGCATATGCTGGTAACTGTCTGGATTGGGTGGTGTTTAACGTATGTTCCTACATTGCCCCCCCTGTTTCAATGCTAGTGTTTCAACGAGTAGTAGATTTTTTCCGCCAGCGCATGCGATATACCGGGCACATTGGCGATCTCCTCGACCGACGCATTCATCAACGGTTGCAGGCCGCCCATGTACTTGAGCAACTGCTGTCGCCGTTTTGGTCCCACGCCCTCGATACTTTCCAGTGCGCTGGTGTTTTTGACTTTGGCCCGTTTTTTACGGTGCCCTGAAATTGCATGATTGTGAGCGTCATCACGAATATGCTGAATGACATGAAGCGCTGGCGCATCGGGTGACAGAGAAACGCCCTCGCCTTCTGGCTCGAAAAATAAGGTTTCCAGACCGGCTTTACGATCGGTGCCCTTTGCAACGCCCAGCAAAATGGGGCGGGATTTATCCCAGGGCACGTCCAGCTCTGCAAACACCTGTTTTGCCTGTGCCAGCTGACCTTTGCCCCCATCTATCAGGATCACATCGGGAATTTTTTCTTCCTCAATCGCTTTGCCATAACGGCGGCGTAGCACCTGATTCATGGCCGCATAGTCATCGCCGGGTGTGATGCCGGTAATGTTATAACGGCGGTAGTCAGCGCGAAGCGGGCCGTTTTGATCAAACACGACGCAGGAAGCGATGGTTTGTTCACCCATGGTATGACTGATGTCAAAACACTCCATGCGGCCAATCTTCTCCAGTTTGAGAAATTCGGCCAACGCGGTGAGGCGCTGATGAATCGTGGAATGCTGCGACAGACGCGTTTTTAATGCCGAACCGGCATTGGTCCGAGCCAGCTTGAGGTAACGCGCGCGATCGCCGCGGGGTTTACTTTGAATGTTTACCCGTCGACCGGCTAATTCTGTCAATGAGTCTGCTAGCAACTCACGTTCAGGCAAAGTGAAATCGAGTAAAATCTCGCTGGGCAAGGTGCGCATTTCGCTGCCCTGCAAATAGAACTGTCCGACGAAGGTCTGGACGACTTCAGCCAGGTCCGTATCCGCAGGCACTTTGGGAAAATAGCTTCGGCTTCCCAGTACTTTCCCCTGGCGGATAAACAGAACGTGCAAACATGCCATTCCGGCGTCATAGGCAACGCCAATCACATCCAGATCGTCGCCCTGATTAGAGACAAACTGCTTCTCGGTAATGCGTCTGACGGCCTGAATCTGATCGCGCAGCCGGGCCGCGTCTTCGAAGCGCAGTGACTGACTGGCTTCTTCCATGCGCGTCACCAGCAGATTCAGCACCTGATCGTCTTTGCCCGCTAAAAACAGTCTGACGTAATCTGTCTGCTGGGCGTATTCCTCCTCACTGACCAACCCTGCCACGCAAGGGCCAAGACAGCGGCCAATCTGGTACTGCAAACAGGGGCGCGTGCGGTTGCGGTAAACGCTGTTTTCACATTGCCGTATCGGAAAGACCTTTTGCAGCAACGCCAGCGTTTCTCTTACCGCATAACCATTAGGAAACGGACCGAAATACTCCCCTTTGGCGTGCTTAGCGCCCCGGTGCATTGCCAGACGCGGGTGTGTGTCGCCACTCAGAAAAATGTAGGGGTAGGATTTATCGTCACGCAACAGAACGTTATAGCGCGGTTGATAAAGCTTGATGTAATTATGCTCAAGCAACAACGCTTCGGTTTCAGTGTGGGTTACGGTGACATCAATGTGATGGATGTTACTTACCAGCGCTTCGGTTTTTCGGCTACCCACCTGGGTGCGAAAGTAGCTTGTCAGTCGCTTTTTCAGATCTTTCGCTTTGCCGACATAGATAACCGTTCCGGACACATCGTACATCCGGTAAACACCTGGCTCGCTGGTGACCGTACTGAGAAAATTTTTGGGATTAAAGAGGTCACTCACTACTGATTAACGGCTCCGCATTGAACAGGCCATGTCTGATGGCCAGATGCGTTAACTCTACGTCGCCACTGATATTCAGCTTACTGAACATTCTGTAGCGGTAGCTGTTAACGGTTTTAGGACTGAGATTCAGCTGCTCGGAAATTTCCGTCACCTTTTGTCCTTTGGTGATCATCAGCATAATCTGCAATTCCCTTTCCGACAAACAGCTGAAGGGAGATTCGGCTTTTTGCGGCTCAATCTGGCTTAACGCCATTTGCTGAGCAATGTCCGAGGCAATGTAGCGTTGGCCGGCCTTAACCGAACGAATCGCGTTCACCACTTCCTGCGGCGCGGCACCTTTACTCAGATAACCTGCCGCACCGGCCTGCATCACTTTGGCAGGCAGCGGGTTTTCAGTGTGAATCGTCAGCATAATAATTTTGATATCCGGGTTGTAGCGCACAATTTTGCGCGTGGCTTCCAGCCCACCGATACCCGGCATATTCATGTCCATTAAGATGACGTCAACCTGATTAGCCCGACACCACTTAACTGCATCTTCGCCACAACACGCTTCGCCAGCGATCACCAGACCTTTGATATCTTCAAGAATACGGCGGATGCCGGCACGTACCAGCTCATGGTCATCGACAAGAAGGACAGTGATCAACGCGAAGCACTCCGCAGCTAATAAAGAGGTAGCATTTAACGATTGCAAGCGGCAATCATACCTGTTTTTGCATTAAAAGCACAGATACAAAGTGGCAGGTCAGATCGCGTCAGTGTTTTATCTTCATGCCACCTGGCTCTGTTCTTGTTTACGCCTGCAGGAACAGACATGACAGCCTGCATAATGTAAAAAAAATGTTTTATCAAACAGTTACAACAATCAGACGATATTGTATTTATGAGATTTTTACCAAACTGCGACGCTCTCGTCAGCTACTATTCACATCCGTGATTAATTAATATGACTGAACTGACATAGTTAAACAGCCTGCGTTGCCCACGCTAACAGCAAGTGGTCTTTCGTGTGATATACTCACCGATTGCTGCGCGTAAAGATTGTAGAGACGATGTTAATCACCAAGGAGAAATTCATGAGCGATGAAGATTTCGCTACCTCGCAGGAAACGCAAAAATTATCTGATGAAGTGGCTTGCCTTAAGATGATGATTACTTTGATCCTGAAAGGGATGGGCCAGGCTGATGCCGGAAAAGTAATCATTAATATGGAACGTTATGTGAAAACACTGGGCGAAAAGCCGCAGGCAGACGTGTTCAGTAACACCATTAAACAAATCAAAGCGGCTTATCGCCAGTAATGGCTTGTGCTGCCCCCGCCCGGGGGCAGCGCGCTAACCGTTCGAATGCCAGTTAACGGACACGCCGAGTGAAGGCAGCACCTCTTCCGGGCTGAAACGCCGCGTACCACGGTATTTCTCTGCCAGCGCAGGTTGACTGACGGGGATACGGATGGCAAAGAGATTATCCTCTGACAGAATTAAACCCGGCGTCAGAGGTTCATAGACGACCTGATGTTCTTCAAACATTTTTTCCAGCATCGGCGTAGCCGAACTGATAATGCATTCAATGCCGTTCAGCTCCGCCAGCTGTACCGCATGCCACAGAATATTGAGCGGTAGCTCAGGATCCACTTCCAGTCGTGCAGAGAAGCGGGACATTTCCCAGACCTTTTCATGATCGAACGGCAAAACAATGCCTTCCGTTTGCTCGGGTTCCGTCCAGGGCATCAGGCGGGCGCAGCCGCTAATGCCGCTTCGCACGCTCCAGGCGATTAACCAGGTCACATCAGAGCGGTCATACCGGTCATATTCTTGCCCTGGTGTACTCAGACGCGGTGGAATCGACCAGCCTTCACCCCGCGCAAACACGCTGTAACGGTAGCTGCCAAGTTCGGCAAGCAAAGAGGATGGCATATCCTTTAACTGCGTTTGAACTATTTTCATCATGCGCCTCTGACATCCCCATGTTTGCAATGATTTCTTTGCGCCTGCCAAAAGCGCACCCGCGCAGGGTAGAGAAGTCCCTTCAGGTAAGGAACTACTAAAGTTGGCAGTTGCTTTTCTTTTAAATCACACCAATTGCTGCGGCATAGCAGGCAATCTGCGTTTTATTGGAAACATTAAAACGTTTTTTCATGTTTTTTTGGTAAAAATTTACGGTGTGTTCAGAAATCGACAAAATAAGTGAAATTTCCTGAGAGGTTTTTCCCTCTGCGGTCCATTTCAAAATTTCCAGCTCACGCTGGCTGAAATCATTTCCCTGAACCATCAGCGCTTCATCATTGAGGCGTTCAAGTAAGCACAGGCTTTGCTCGGCGAGGAAGTGCAACTTTACCTCCAGCTCCACTTGCCGACAGTCAGTAATAAAGGGACGATGCGAACCTATAGATAATATACCAACGGCTCGATTTGACGCCATTGCAGAACAAGAAAATCCGCTCAGCAGCCCAAAATTACCCGCTTCTTGCCACATTTCCTTCGCCGAGCAAAAGAGTTCAGGTGTCCATTCCACCCCCTTTCCAGCACGCAGGCAGCGCTGCAACACGGGGTCAATGGCATAATAATTCCGTTCCTTATAACGTTTAATCCACGCTTCGGGGTAAGTATCATGCAAATAAACTCGCGGACGCGTAAAAGGAACGCGATGCTGGATAAAAAAAGCGAAAAAATCGAAGCCCAGTGACTGGATATAATCCTGTAAAAGCCCCTTTAATTGCGGGGCTGCCGTTAATACCTGAAAGTGCTGTTCGACATTTTCACGCCAGGAAAAATAATCTTCACCTATCATATTGCCTCAAATTCAACAACTTGCCGGGTATTCCTGATTAACACGTTATGTAATTAATTTACTCTTTGTTGCGACGCCATAAAAAGCATTATTTTCATTGTGGCGACAACGACCTGCAGAGAAAAGGATAAAAATACAGGGTAAGCAAACGCTTCGGGATAACTCAGGCGAGTGCAACAGAGGAAATAATAAGATTTTTCTTATATTTTTTCAATCATTTAACATAGCCATGATCAACAAATCTCACTCGATAAGTTGCGCCCGGCAACCTATTATGCTGAAAAAAAACGCAGATCATATCTTGTAAAACACGATGTCTTTTTCAGGCAATCACCGCCGCATGTTTTCTGCAGTCAGGCAGGGAAAGCACCCCTTTTCTGGTACGCGTTTTACCCGGATCTTTTGGTCCTACAAAAGATGGCTTATGGCTCTGCGTCGTAGGGCAGACGGCCGTACAAGGCCTGTTGAACGGCCAGCATAACGGCACTGTCCGTCTTTACAGGCAAGACGCCTGGCGGATGGCGCAGACCTGTGACCGCTGTCATTTTGGCCTGGTGCGGGCTTGTACAGATAACTTATTTAATAAATAACGCATCTGAAAAGAGAAAAATAATTATTTAACGACACTGTCATCCTCCTTTATTTATGTACAGATAACTCAAATTTATCGCCCTGTTAAAACGGCATCATTCACCCAGTCAGGTAATAATAATGCAGTATACTCTCTCAATTTGGTCATTTAGCAGGCAATGAACGGTGATAACACCGGGTGAATGATTTAAATAACACTGACGCCATGAGAAAAAATAAGCAGATGTGACACCCTTTTTAAAACAGTAAAAAAGCAGAACAGAAGAAAATAATATTAAACCCACGACACAGTTTTACGGTGAAAGTAAAGGTTAATCTCACCTGCAATAACCCGCCCCCCGCATGCCCAGATGAAAATGTGTAGCATGCGCGCGATTATAATCAGGCCCAAGCGCATTACCAAAAAAGTTACAACCCGATCGCCATAATGCATGAAGTAATAGTGATTTCTGGCCAGGTTGTTGCCAGTTTTTTCCTGGCACCAACCGCTCGCCGTTAGCAAGCTGGTAGGCGGTAATATCCCAGGCATCCGCGCTGGCATGTTCACTCAGCCGTCCGGTGGCCTGATGGTAGATGTTGCGGCAGGCATAACTTCCGACATGTTCAATTCGGGTCAGATCACTGCCAGACAGATGTAACATTTGCTCGCGGCTATAAGCCACGTACATTGTAGCCGCAACGGCCATTGAGCAACTGGCGAGGAAACTGCTGCTGAGCGAAACGGGCCCAAAATTTTGCAGCCTGAGGGGGCCGGACAACGGACAGGCCCCTGTCACCGCCGGCCGTTGACTGAAACGTACAACGCCGGCCTGCTGTGCACGCTGCATCACGTCGAGACAGGCGGCGGGATCAGTTTGCAGTCTTTTGAGTTTTAATCGCGTCATCCAGCCCGGCGGATCCGTTACAGAGAGTGGCGTAAAGGGATTAAATTGCGCAGGAAGGTGCTGTTTTAACCATGGCAAACTCATCCACCCCACTCCGGTCATGATGATAAGCAGAACAAGTGTGCGCATAGAACCTCTGTAGCTGAAAGAAGCTGTACGGAGGTAGTGTAGAAGCACACGGCAGGATACGCTTAAAAGATGACACAGGGTGATGAAATATTACTTAATCTGACGTAAAAATCGCCAACGTTAAGTGAAAGCGCCGTTTTAATGCCAGCGTTGTCCGATATTGTTAAAAAACAATTACCGTTTTCATTAACACTTCCACTATCTTATGCCAAATTGCTCCCGGCAATCCGGTATTCTCAACAGCCACCAGAGCTGACACAACATCAAGACAGGAAAGACACTTTCATGGTTGATCAATCTACTCAAACGCAGGCGAGCTCACAGGGCGATGACACGCTGCGACGTAATCTTCATAACCGACACATCCAGCTCATCGCTATTGGCGGTGCGATTGGCACCGGTTTGTTCATGGGCTCGGGTAAAACAATTAGTCTGGCAGGACCTTCGATCATTTTCGTTTACATGATCATCGGCTTCATGCTGTTTTTTGTCATGCGGGCAATGGGTGAATTACTGCTGTCGAATCTTGAGTATAAATCCTTTAGCGACTTTGCGGCTGACTTACTGGGTCCCTGGGCCGGCTACTTCACCGGCTGGACATACTGGTTCTGTTGGGTTGTTACCGGGATTGCCGACGTGGTGGCTATAAGCGCCTACTTCCAGCTCTGGTTTCCCGGCTTTTCGATCTGGATGAGCGCACTACTATGTGTTTTTGTTTTCCTGGCCTTAAACATTGCCACGGTGAAATTATTTGGCGAGATGGAGTTCTGGTTTGCCATCATCAAGATCGTGGCGATTGTCGCGCTGATCATTACCGGCATTGTATTGGTGTCCATTCATTACCCGTCGCCGGGTGGTGGCACCGCTGCACTGAGTAATATCTGGGATCACGGGGGGCTTTTCCCGAAAGGACTGAGCGGATTCTTTGCCGGATTCCAGATCGCCGTCTTTGCGTTTGTCGGTATCGAGCTGGTGGGTACAGCGGCGGCCGAAACGCATGACCCGCACAGGGTTTTACCGCGGGCCATTAATGCCATTCCGCTGCGCGTCATTATGTTCTATGTTCTGGCGCTGCTGGTGATTATGTCCGTTACCCCGTGGACCGAAGTGATGGCCGATCGCAGTCCGTTTGTGGAAATGTTCGTGCTCATTGGCCTGCCAGCTGCGGCCAGCATTGTTAACTTCGTGGTCCTGACGTCGGCGGCATCCTCAGCCAACAGCGGTATTTTCTCCACCAGCCGCATGCTGTATGGTCTGTCGCAGCAGGGCGTTGCCAGCCGTGCTTTTGGTCGTTTATCGTCACGCGCGGTGCCCACGACCGGCTTGTTCTTTTCCTGCTTCTGCCTGCTGTGTGGTGTGGCTCTGATTTACCTGATCCCGAATGTGATGACGGTCTTTACGCTGGTGACCACCGTGTCTGCCATTCTGTTTATGTTTGTGTGGACAATTATCCTGTGCAGTTACCTTGCATATCGCAAAAAATTTCCGGAACGTCATGCCGCCTCGACATTTAAAATGCCTTTAGGCAAATTCATGTGCTGGGCATGTATGGCGTTTTTTGTCTTTATACTGGTGCTGCTTACACTGCAGGAAGACACGCGACAGGCACTCATGGTCACGCCGTTGTGGTTTATCCTGCTCGCCGCAGGCTGGCAACTGCGTCGACGCACACGTCGTTGATATAGAGACTGAAAAAAGCCCGACGCACGTCGGGCTTTTTTATAACCGCTCAAGTATACGACTGACGCCGCGGCGCAGGGCCCGTTCACCAGACGGCAGGCGCTGTGGCTGCAAATCAGGGCTTTCCGCCGTGCCCAAACCAAACGTAAACGTGTAATGGCTCTCTTCTCCCATGCGTAAATCTGCAATGGTGACCTGCCCGTCGCGCTCATCCATGGCATAAAAGCCATGGCTGAACCAGGCGACACGTTCTGCCAGCCAGTTTCCTTTAAACGGGACGAATAGCTCAGGATGACGCGGCCGCCACGTTACCGTGACAGGACGAGCAGGCGACAGCAAAGACCAGTAAGCCTCGCCATAGCGGTCAGGCGTGATGATGACGCTGCGCCAGACCAGCGTATTGAATGCCGTTGGGGTGACCAACACCTTGTCAGTCGCCACCCCCTGCTGTTCGAGTGAGTGTTTAATGTGTTCATCAGCCACCTGCTGAATGACCATACTCCAGGCAAGGTAGCCGGTACTGAGTGCCAGCCCCGCGTGATTCCAGCGTAATCCCCGTCTGTTACGCCGCCACAAAGCGACACAGAGCCCGATGATAAGCGGCAACGTATAAAGCGGATCGACGATGTACATGCTGCCAATCGCATAAGGATGATCGGTGAGAGGCAGCCCAAGCTGAGTGCCATAGACTGTCATCAAATCAAGAAGGGGATGCGTGATCAGCGCCAGCCAAATAGCAGGCCACCAGGCGATCCATGTCACGCCGGATTTGAACAGCCGCGCGACCAGCGCGGCGAGCAACGGTGAACACAACGTCAGATAGAGTAAGGCATGGCTTTCAGTCCGGTGCAGCGTCATGTTGCGGATAGCATCACCGTGGTCGATAAACACATCCAGATCGGGCAATGTGCCACTGATTGCGCCTACCGCCGCGGCTTGCCAGGCAGGTACGCGCCGCCCCATCACAGCCAGCGCCACGGATGCGCCCAGAACACATTGTGAAACAGAATCCATCACGCCACTCCCTTGTCTGTTACAGGGCTGAGTTTGATCGCGTTTTATTAACGAACGCGAATGCCTTCAATAATAATGCGCTGAACGTTCTCCACCGTTTCCTCGAAGAAAACAGGATTGCTGAGCTGATTCCCCGTGATCGCTTCGACCTGGCTGGCAAAGTCAGCATAATGCTGTGTCGTCGCCCACAGCATAAAGATCAGATGCTGAGGCGCAATCGCCGCCAGCCGTCCTTCAGCTATCCAGCGCTCAATTATCGCTGTTTTGTCGTCCATCAACGTCTTCAGATCGCCGGCCAGTTCACCTTTCAGCAAGGGCGCACCCTGCAGCATTTCCAGGCAAAACAACTTTGATGCCTGTGGATAATCGCGAGAAACCTCCAGTTTAAGGCGAATATACTGACGCACGGCGCGCAACGGCTCCTGCTCGTAAGTCAGGGCACGTAGCGGTGCCAGCCAGACATCCAGGATCTCTTTTAATACGGCAATATAAAGCGCTTCTTTAGAGGGATAGTAGTACAGCAAATTGGTTTTGGAGACGCCAGCCTGCTCCGCGACTTTCTCCAGCCGCGTCCCGTGAATACCAAACTGGGAAAAACAGGTCAGGGCAGCCTGCAGAATTGCCGCACGTTTCGCTGCAACGGCGACCGCACGACGCGTTGGCCCGGGCGTAGCCTTTTTCATACGTTTCTCCTTCACGTTACCGTTACGCATCACGGCAACAGACTGTTTTCAGGCGGTAACGTGCCGACAGCTGTGATATACGGCGCAGGGAAAGGGCCACACTGACAGGGCCATAAGCACTTATTCTCGCGCCACTATTCATCGGAAGAGGCCGATGGCATGCTACGTTTCCAGCGCAACTCGCTGACAATGACCCCGCAGACAATCAGGATACCGCCAAGAATGGCAGCGGCCGGCAGACGCTCGCCTGCTAAACGCCCCACCACACCCGCCCAGACCGGTTCACCGGCATAAATGACCGTGGCGCGTGTCGGTGATACGCTGCGTTGAGCCCAGTTCATTGTTACCTGTATCAGCGCACTGGCTGCGCCGAGCCCGACCGCGCTGACTAACAGCGGGGTCGATAACGCAGGCACGGATTCACCATTCGGGATCATAAAGCAGAAGGCACACAGTGAAGCGACAGTCAGTTGAATGAAGGTCACCCGACGCACATCAACCTGACCGGCAAAACGACTGATAAGAATGATTTCTCCGGCAATAGCCAGCGTGCTGAGTAACGTCGCGGCTTCCCCTTGATTCAGCGCAATTCGGCCATCCTGCGGCCCCGCGACCAGAATCAATCCGCAGAACGCCAGTGAAATACCCAACCACGCCATCAGTTTTGGCGGACGGCGCAGAAACAGCCACTGCAACAGCGGCACCACAGGAACATAAAGCGCGGTGAGAAACGCTGACTGACTGCTGGATATCGTCTGCATGCCCCAGGTTTGTAAGCCGTAGCCCCCCGCAATCGTGAGGCCGATCATCGTGCCCGCTTTGACTTCGCGCCAACAGACAGCAGCAAGATAGCGGCGGAAAAAAAACGCCAGTAACAGCGCAGCGGTAGCAAAGCGTAAACCGACAAAGAAGAACGGACCTGAATAATGCATCGCCTGATGCACGATCAGAAACGTTCCCCCCCAGATTACCGTAATAAAAATAAGGACCAGTTCCTGACGCGTAATACCGACGGTCAGTTTGCGAGTCGTATCCGACATAATTCACCTGTATCTGTTTTCAGGCGCTATTGTGATCAGTGATTCGGGCGAATGCAATTCCGTTTCCTGCCGCGTGACTGTCGCCTCGCATCAGGCGGCACCCCGTCACCTGACACGGTCTGGGCTGGAGCGATAACAGGTGAACATACCTGCACCGGTTTGCGATCTTCTGATGCATGAACGTCCAGAGCCACATCGCTTCACGTGAGGCGGCTTGATGTTCATCGAAGGTCATGTGCGTGAAAGCCGGTGTGACATTCCACCTTTTAAGTCTCCGGATCGCTGAAAATTACATTTAGAAACAGACTCTACGCTAAGAATTGACTTAAAAGACGACGATTAATCCTTAAAAAAACCCATTCTCAGCATTTTCAGTGTCGTTACGCTGACTGTCTGACCGGTGATTTCTCACAGTCAGGTAAAGCTCTTCTATACTTTTCGATGTGTTGACTAACTCCCGGAGAGATCAATGGCTAAGATTCTGGTGCTTTACTATTCAATGTATGGACACGTTGAAACCATGGCGAACGCTGTCGCGGAAGGCGCACGTAAGGTGCCTGGCGCCCAGGTAGATGTGATGCGCGTCCCTGAAACCATGGATGCACAACGCTTTGCGGAAGTTGGCGGTAAAACTCAGCAATCCGCGCCTGAAGCGACGCCAGAGATACTGCCTGACTATGATGCCATCATCGTGGGCACCCCTACCCGTTTCGGCAACATGTCAGGGCAGATGCGAACATTCTGGGACCGGACAGGCGGCCTGTGGGCCTCTGGCGCGCTCTACGGCAAAATTGCCAGCGTCTTTACCTCCACCGGTACCGGAGGAGGACAGGAACAAACCATTACGTCTGTCTGGACCACCCTCGCCCACCACGGCATGGTCATCGTGCCTATCGGCTATGGCACCAAAGAGATGTTTGACATTTCTGAGGTCCGCGGCGGTACGCCTTATGGTGCCACTACGCTGGCCGGTGGTGACGGTTCACGTCAGCCAACCCAGGAAGAATTGATTATTGCCCGTTTCCAGGGCGAACACGTTGCCGGGCTGGCAGCAAAACTTAAGGACTAACCTTCCAGAAGGAGATCAGTATGTCGACGAATCAGTCAAAAGCACATCACGTAGGTGAATGGGCCAGTTTGCGTCACACCTCGCCCGAAATTGCCGAGGCCATTTTTGAAGTCGCAAACTATGACGAGCGCCTGGCGGAAGAGATCTGGCGTCAACAGGGAAGCGATGACGTATTAATCCGCGCGTTTGAAAAAACCGATCAGGACGTCCTCACGTGGGACGACAAAACGGTTGAGCGAAAGAACGTCTGACGGCATGGCGGGCCTGGCCCCGCCCTTTTTTTTATCGTTGACCACGGAGAATTCTATGTCTTCCTATCAAAGCATCAACCCGGCAAACAATCAGTTAATGAAAAGCTGGCCTTCCCATGACAGCGCGGCCGTGACGCAAGCGCTGGAAACGGCGGATCGGCTGTTCCACTCTGACTGGAGTAAAGGCGCTATTCAGCCACGACTTCAGGTATTGAAAAAACTGGCTGATCTGATTGATGACCGTGCGGAAGAACTGGCGACTATTGCCAGTAAAGAGATGGGCAAGCTGATTGGCCAAAGCCGTGGCGAAGTCAAAATCTGCGCGCAAATCGCCCGCTATTACGCTGAGCATGCAGAACGCATCCTGAAGCCACAACCTTATGAAAGTGAGTTGGGCGACGCCTGGGTTGAGTATCATCCCATTGGTGTGCTGGTTGCGGTCGAACCGTGGAACTTCCCCTACTACCAACTGATGCGCGTGCTGGCACCAAATCTGGCACTGGGTAATCCGGTACTGGCTAAACACGCCAACATCGTGCCGCATTGTGCCGATGTCTTCGAAAAGCTGGTGAAGGAAGCGGGCGCGCCTGAGGGTGCCTGGACCAACCTGTTTATCTCTACCGATCAGGTTGCGGAACTGATTGCCGATGACCGGGTACAGGGCGTGGCTCTGACAGGATCCGAACGGGCGGGAAGCGCCGTTGCTGAACAGGCCGGTAAGCATTTGAAAAAATCCACGCTGGAGTTGGGCGGGAATGACGTCTTTGTGGTCACGGAGGATGCCGATCTGGATGAAGCCGTTCGTCAGGGCGTGCAGGCGCGACTGAGCAACTGCGGTCAGGTCTGTACAGCAGCCAAGCGTTTTATTCTGAACGAGAAGATTGCGGATACCTTTATCGATAAATTCAGTGCGGCGCTTAACGCAGCGGTGTTGGGCGATCCGCTGGATGAGAAAACCACTCTGGGACCGCTTTCGTCGGCTGATGCGCGCGATCGTCTGGTTAAACAGGTTGATGAAGCCGTCGCAAACGGCGCTAAGCTGGTCACAGGTGGTAAAGCGGTGGCGGGCGTAGGGTGCTATTACCAGCCCACGCTGCTTACCCATATCACCCGCGATAACCCTGCCTATTTTCAGGAGTTTTTTGGCCCGGTGGCGCAGGTTTATGTGGTCGCCAATGATGACGAGGCGGTGGCCCTGGCCAATGATTCACACTATGGGCTGGGCGGTTCCGTATGGACACGCGATATTGCGCGTGGCCGTAAACTGGCCTCCGCCATTGAAACGGGCATGGTGTTCATCAACTCGCAGAGCGACACCTCTGCGGAGCTGCCTTTCGGCGGTGTGAAGCGTTCTGGCTACGGACGCGAACTTTCCGATCTGGGTATCAAAGAGTTTGCGAACCAGAAACTGGTGGTTGTGGCCGGATAAGCAGCCTGAAGCGTAAAAAAAACCCCGTCTTAACGGGGTTTTTTGTTTTCAGTGACCGAAAGCTATTAGTTGGCTGCAGCGGGCTGCTTCGCAGGACTGTTATCTGTTTTATTTTGCGCGTTGGCGGCGTTTTCCGCTTTGGCTTTGTCATCCGCCGCTTTCTGGGCAGCAGCCTTATCAGCGCTGGCCTTCTCATCCGCCGCCTTTTGCGCAGCGGCTTTATCCGCGGCGGCTTTATCAGCTTTCGCTTTCTCGTCAGCCGCTTTGTCCGCCTTTACCTTATCGTCAGCCGCTTTCTGGGCAGCAGCGCTATCAGCCGTCGCCTTATCGGCGCTGGCTTTATCGTCAGCTTTTGACTCCGCAGGATTCGCCCCGCCCGCGTTGGCACTGGCCGCTGGCTGCTCTGCCGCCGCCGGTTGCAACGCGGTTCCCTGCAGCGCGCTGTTCAGCACCTGGGTAAACTGCTCCCAGCTGCAGTAACCGTTCGCGTCAGTCGGACAACCCGCCAGTTGCAGGGTGACGCGCTTCGGTGGCGTTTTCAGACTTAACACCTGGGCATCGCGCAACTGATCGGCGGTCTGATACACGTATTCCATCTTCAGCAGGTCTTTGTTGTTTTTGGCATCATGCCAGCGTTCAAACACCACCTGTCCACCGATGGGCGTTTTCTCATAGGTCTCTGGCAGATCATAAGGTTTGACCTGTAAGGCGCTCAACAATGACGCTATGTTGGAGTCATGCCCTACCATCAGGGTCACTTTGGGTGAGTCAGCTTTATCCTGATCGATGAGCTGGCTGCGGATATAATCCACCAGCGGAGCCGCGACGTTGCGTGCCACATCTGGTGTGGTAAACAGCGTGTCCTGATAACCGTTTTTAATCGCTGACAGTGACTGCCACTGCTCAGGGGTTTTAATTTGCCCCCAGGCAACCTGATCCAGCGGAAAGCCTTCGTAATATTGCAGCGTAAAGGCATCCATGAGGGAATTCCCCACTTTCAGCGGTCCGTTCACGCCAGGTTCTTTGCCGTTTTCAACAATAAAGGTATTTTGCCCACTGCTCAGATCGCACTGCTTTTTGTTATTACAGGCCGGAGAAGACTTGTAGTCGACAATTTTGTCCAGACGCTGATACGCTGGCTTCAGGGCCAGCTTCTCATTAGCGGCAGTCATGTCCGCCAGCGCTTTTTTGATGAATTCTTCATTGCCGTCGGTGATCACGGGATTAAATACCGGATCCATGCTGCCCATTTCATCCTGATGGGTCACCGCAATATCACAGCCCGGGAAGGCACCATTTACAAAAAACTGGGCCGTCGCTACGGTACGTTGCAGGCTGTTTGCGTAGACAAACACACTGTTGCTGTCCGGACAGGCGCCGTTCTTCACCAGGCCCTGCTGCGCAAGCCACTGGCGCGTGTAGTTACCCATATAGACTTCCAGCACGCCACCTTTGGTGGTCAGTTGCCCGCCGGGCACCTCCCACTCTGGCCAGCTTTTTTTGGTGGACTGTGCCAGTACGCTACCGTTATCCGCAAGCGGCGCACGCAGATTATGGCGGCTAAACATCAGTACCTGCTGGAGCTGCATCTCGTTATCCGCGGCGTGGGCCAGCGTCCCGATCGGTAATGCAGCGAGTACCGACAATGCGCAAAGACTCAGTTTCTTGATCATTGTGCCTATTCCATTCATTCAGTAAAAAAACACTCTGGCTATCAACCGATTAGCTCGCCATAGAGCGACGTGACGGATAGTGTAACTCAGCTTGCCCCTGAAAAGCGCCAGGTGACAGTAAAAACAATTACTGGACTATAGCAGAGATACCGGACGCGGGTAAAAACAGTCCAGTTTACTGAAAAGGCAGGGATAATAATGAAGAAATGTGTCAGGCACGTAAAACGAAACAGGCCAGCACGCTGTGCTGGCCTGTGAATGTGGCGGAGGAAGAGAGATTCGAACTCTCGGATGGTTTCCCATCGGCGGTTTTCAAGACCGCTGCCTTAAGCCGCTCGGCCATCCCTCCGGGTTGTCATACTACTGCAAAGGCAAGATGCGATAACGCTGTCTTGCCACTTCACTCTTAAAGAGGTGAAGTGGCGGAGGAGGAGAGATTCGAACTCTCGGATGGTTTCCCATCGGCGGTTTTCAAGACCGCTGCCTTAAGCCGCTCGGCCACCCCTCCGCAATGACGCGCACTATAAACATCCCCTATGGAGATGTAAAGCCTGTGATAATCCGTTCGCCTGAAAAACAGTCAAAAAAGCGTTATTCGTTGTCAAAATCGCCAGTGTGCTCAAAGAATTAGCGTTTTTTTCGCGTAAAGAAGGGTAAAACCTCTTTTCCCGCTTTATCGCGCTGCGTATTCTCAACGCATATTTGGTGTTCTGCCTTACAGGAGCGCAACATGGACAGAATAGTTTCATCATCATCGCGACAGTCATTACTGAGTACGCACAAGGTCCTGCGTAACACCTATTTTCTGCTGGGCCTGACCCTCGCCTTTTCCGCGCTGACCGCAACAGCGAGTACACTGCTGGCCCTGCCCGCCCCGGGTTTGATCCTGATGCTGGTGGGCTTCTATGGTCTGATGTTCCTGACCTACCGTCTGGCTGACAGCCCGACGGGAATTTTAGCTGCTTTCGCATTTACGGGCTTCCTGGGCTACTGTCTGGGTCCTATCCTGAGCACCTATCTGGCCGCAGGGATGGGTGACGTGATCGCCCTGGCGCTCGGCGGAACGGCACTGGTGTTTTTCTGCTGCTCTGCCTATGTGCTGACGACAGGACGGGATATGTCCTTCCTTGGCGGCATGATGATGGCGGGCTTTGTCGTGTTACTGGTCGCCGTTGTGGCGAACCTGTTCCTGCACTTGCCAGCGCTGCAACTGGCGATTAGCGCCCTGTTCATTCTGTTCTCGGCGGGGGCTATTTTGTGGGAAACCAGCAACATCATTCATGGCGGCGAAACCAACTATATTCGTGCAACGGTCAGCCTGTATGTTTCCCTCTATAACATCTTCGTGAGCCTGTTAAGCATTTTAGGTTTCTCACGCAGTAACTAACGCACTGCAGGTAAACTGAAAAACCCCGCTCAGGCGGGGTTTTTGCTTTTTCTGTGGGGCCAGTTTGGTAAACTGCAGCCCGAACGAATCTGAGGATGCACTATGAATTACAACGGTGACGAAATTGCTGTCGATGCCGAAGGTTATCTGAAAAACCATCAGGACTGGAGCGAAGGCCTGGCGCTGCAGATTGCGGCAGAAGAAGCCATCACCATGACAGATGCCCATTGGGAAGTCGTGCGCTTCGTACGCGACTTTTATCTGGAATTTAATACTTCCCCCGCCGTAAGAATGCTGGTGAAGGCGATGGCAAAAAAGTATGGCGAAGAAAAAGGAAACAGCCGTTACCTGTTTCGCCTTTTCCCCGAGGGCCCTGCTAAGCAGGCAACCAAAATTGCCGGTCTGCCAAAACCGGCAAAATGCCTGTAATCAACCCGTGGTGAAGCCGTGCGGCATGTCAGCGACATGATGCGGCTCCACCAGGACCTTTTCTACACGGGCTGTGCGCGGCCCGCCCGCTTTTAACCAGTCAAGTAATGCATTGACCTGTTCGGCATCGCCGCAGGCCAGGACTTCCACACGACCATCTTCAAGGTTCCGTGCGTAACCCTGCACGTTAAGTGTGTTTGCTTTCGCCTGGGTGCTGTAACGGAAACCCACGCCCTGCACCGTGCCCTGTACCCAGGCTTTGTAACAGACCTTCGCCATGGCCTTCTCCTGCCTTTCGTTGCAATTTGCCGTTATCCACTGGACAATAGCGCCTCATTTTTTCAGGTAAGCATAGCAAATATGACCGTTCGATTGATTCTCGCGAAGGGACGTGAAAAGTCCCTGCTCCGTCGCCATCCCTGGGTTTTCTCTGGGGCCGTTGCTCGTCTGGAAGGCAAAGCGCAACAAGGTGAAACCATTGATGTCTGTGACAGTAATGGCAAATGGCTGGCTCGCGCCGCCTATTCACCGCAGTCACAGATTCGCGCCCGCGTCTGGAGCTGGCAGCAGGACGAATCCATCGATATCGCCTTTTTCGTGCGGCGTTTTCAGCACGCGCTGGTCTGGCGTGAATGGCTGGCTGAGCGCGATGGGCTGGACAGCTATCGCCTGATTGCTGGCGAGTCGGATGGTCTGCCTGGCGTGACTATTGACCGTTTCGGACGCTTTCTGGTGCTGCAGTTATTATCCGCCGGCGCAGAATACCAACGCCCGGCTATCATTTCAGCGCTGCAGCAGTGCTTTCCAGATTGTGCTATCTACGATCGATCTGATGTCGCTGTCCGTAAAAAAGAAGGGCTGGAACTGGCGCAGGGCACCGTTACCGGTGAGTATCCTCCCGCACTCTTGCCGATCACCGAACACGATATGAAACTGCTGGTGGATATTCAGGGTGGGCATAAAACAGGCTATTACCTTGACCAGCGCGACAGCCGTTATGCCACACGGCGCTATGCCAAAGATGCTCGCGTGCTTAACTGTTTCTCCTACACCGGTGGCTTTGCCGTATCAGCGCTAATCGGCGGTTGTCAGGAAGTTATCAGCGTAGATACGTCTCAGGACGCGCTGGATGTTGCACGACAAAACGTTGAGCTGAATAAGCTGGATCTCGCGCGTGCTAAATTTCAGCGCGATGATGTCTTTAAACTGCTGCGCCGCTACCGTGATGAGGGTGAAAAATTTGATCTCATCATTATGGATCCGCCTAAGTTCGTGGAGAATAAAAGCCAGCTCATGGGAGCCTGCCGTGGCTATAAAGACATTAACATGCTGGCCATTCAGTTACTGAATCCCGGCGGAATATTGATGACCTTCTCCTGTTCGGGCTTAATGGCTACCGACCTTTTCCAGAAAATCATCGCAGATGCCGCACTGGATGCCGGCCGTGACGTGCAGTTTGTTGAACAGTTTCGCCAGGCGGCCGATCATCCCGTGATTGCAACCTATCCTGAAGGACTTTACCTGAAAGGCTTCGCCTGCCGCGTCATGTGACTTGAAATGACTGTCCCTGCCCCCATATAACAGGCAGGACAGTTTTTTCGGAGGTCATCATGATTGCCAGTAAATTTGGTATTGGTCAGCAGGTTCGTCATCGCCTCTCCGGCGTGCTGGGTGTCATTGTCGATGTCGATCCTGAATACGCGTTAGATGAGCCGCACCTGGATGAAATTGGTGCCGCCGATACCATGCGCAGTGCGCCCTGGTATCATGTGGTGATGGAAGATGAACAAGGCAGTCAGGTTCATACCTATGTGGCTGAAATTCAGCTGGCCGGTGAAACCAGCCCGGAACATCCTGAGCAGCCCTCAATGGATGAACTGGCCGCCTCGGTACGTAAACAGCTTCAGGCTCCTCATCTGCGCCATTAACAGCGGGCGGCAACGGTGTTGCCGCGCCTGATATTAGTGTCCCAGCCCCAGTCTCGGGATCTCGATTTTGGGGCAACGATCCATAATCACCGTCATTCCCGCATCCTGGGCCAGCACGGCGGCCTGCTCATTGATTACCCCAATTTGTAACCAGAGCGAATCGGCTCCGGCAGCGATGGCTTCCTGAGCCACTTCCCATGCCGCCTCTGAATTGCGGAACACATCCACCATATCGATTTTTCCCGGCACCTCTGCCAGCGATCCATAGGCTGTCTGCCCTAACAGGGTTTTGCCTGCCAGCTTCGGACTCACCGGAATAACCTCATAGCCTTGATCAAGCAGATACTTCATTACGCCATAACTGGGGCGTTCCGGACGATCACTCGCCCCCACCAACGCGATGCGTTTTGTCCGGGTCAGTACGTCACGAATAGTCTGATCATTCATGTCCATCTCCTTTCACTTTAATCTTTAGTGTAGATGAGGCGTTACAGAGTTCGCACCTGGCGTAAAGACATATTGTGCCGCTTCGCTCGAATATATATGTATAATTGTAAACTTAATGCCATAATGTAAAAAATTGCTACATCCACCCACTTTTGACCGGAGTCGAAATGAAGCTGTCAATGGCTGTAACGGGGTTTATTGCCCTCCTCGTTTCGGCGTCCTGTTCTGCAATTACGTTAAAACTTGATCCGCAGATTACGCTAATGGTACTGGACGGGCGTAAGATTTCAGGCTCTCTCTTGAAAGGGGCCGACAGCCTGGAGCTTGAACGGGGTCAACATCAATTTTTATTTCGGGTAGAACAACCGGCAGATCCGCGTAAGACGGCGCTACCGGGCTACCAGTCCGTGCCCATGATCGTGGCATTCACTGCGGCGGCAAAAACCATCACGATTCGCCTGCCACCGCTGAGCAGTGCGCGCGAGCGACATAACTTCGACCGAACGCTGGCCTTCAGGCTGGTGGACGAGAAGGGCAAAGAAATATTCAGCGTGCGCGATCGTCTGCCCACCAGCCCGGGCGTGGACATCGAAAAAGCCATGGTTAAGTATAATCGCATGGGCCTGGCGGCCTCTGTCCCGCAATTCGCGAATCTTACCGCGCCCTCTCCTTCCGCCCAACTGACGGCGGACCTCGCCTGGTCCGTTCAGAGCACAACGCCTTCAATTCAGCGCTGGTTTGAACGTTTTGATGAAGCAACCCGCCAGCAATTTATCAATCTGGTCAAAATGCTGCGGGCAAGTTGATAGACAGAAAGCGTACAAGGTAAACTGCGGCAACGGGCTGTTGGGCTCACTGGCATCAGGATGCTGTTATGGACTACACCGTACGAACGCTTGGTCAACAAAAACATATCGCGCTGGTCGCCCATGACCATTGCAAAGCTTCTCTGCTGGACTGGGTTACACGTAACCAATCCGCACTTGAACCCCATATTCTTTACGCAACCGGGACGACCGGTAATCTCATCAACCGTCACACCGGTCTGAACGTGGACGCGATGCTCAGTGGCCCAATGGGCGGCGATCAACAGGTCGGTGCGCTCATTGCCGAAGGCAAAATAGATGCGCTGATGTTTTTCTGGGATCCGCTTAATGCCGTGCCCCACGATCCTGACGTTAAGGCCCTGCTTCGTCTGGCGACAGTGTGGAATATTCCGGTCGCCACCAATCGGGCAACGGCCGATTTTATTATTCAGTCACCGCTTTTTTCGCAGACAGTGGACGTACGAATCCCGGATTACGCGCGCTACCTTGCCGAACGCCTGAACTGATTCAGGCTTTACGTAATACGGGTACATCCAGTGCCCGGAACGCATCGACAAAGACTGAGGGTTGCTGTTTATCGAACAGCAACCAGACCTGTTGCCGCGCGCGCGTCAGGGCAACATACGCCAGCCGGCGCTCCTCTGCATCGGGGAAGTCTTCGGGCTGCGGCAGCAGCCCCTGCTCCATAATGGACTCACGCTGCGGCGCGGGAAACCCTTCTTTGCCTTGCTGCAGACCCAGCACAATGACGTAATCGGCCTGCTGACCTTTACTGGCATGAATGGTCATAAAATCGATACGCATTTTTGGCCAGCGGGTTTTTGCCTTATCCAGCAGTTCAGGACGCAAATAGTGATAGCGGGCCAACAGCAGTACGCGCTCATCCGCTTTAACATAACCGCTTAGCTTGTTAAGAAGTGCCTCAAGCTGATCGTGCGGGAGCAAAGCAATCGACTTTTTATTCCCTTTCGTCAGACTGTTTAAGGGCTTACGCAGCTGATGCGGATTTTGCTGGATAAACCGATTCGCCACTTCACCAATACGATCATTGAAACGATAGGTCGTATCCAGCACACAACGATCGCCCTCACCAAAATAGTGATGGAATGCCGTTGTCAGACTCATCTCTGCGCCGCTGAACCGGTAAATTGCCTGCCAGTCATCGCCCACCGCAAACAATGTCGTGCGTGTGTTTTGCTGACGCAGCGCGCTGAGTAAAGCCGCGCGTTGTGGCGAGATATCCTGAAATTCGTCAACCAGAATATGCTTCCAGGGGCTGACAAAGCGGCCCTTTTCAAGGATCGCGATGGCCTGATGAATCAGCCCGGAGAAGTCGACTGCGCCCTCGTCCTTAAGCGCACTTTTCCAGGCCTTCAGAAGGGGTGCCATCAATTTAATCCGCTTACTGAATACGTCGCGCAGCGCGTCAGGTACATCCTCAATCATGGCGGCCTGCGCGCCGCCATGCATCCGCATCAGGCCAAGCCAGCGTTCAAGACGAGACGCCAGGCGCTGTGCTAAACGATCATCCTGCCAGAAAGGGCCTTCGCTGACCTCCCACTCCAGTTCATCACGCAACCATTGCCGCCAGCCATTCGCCTGGGCTTTCTTTTCATTACACTGCTGGCGCCAGTGGTCGATCAGCCATGTCCGACGCGCGTCGGCATCGCTTTCGAGTTTACTGATGACCGGCTGTTTATGACTTCCTTCCCGAATGATATGCAGGGCCAGCGCATGAAACGTACGCGCCTGGATATCCCCGGCCCCTAAGCGGCGTTGAATACGGTCATTCATCTCTTCCGCCGCATGACGACCAAATGCCAGCAACAAAATCTGATCGGCAGCGGCCAGTCTGCGCTGTAACAGCCACCCCGCGCGGGCCACTAATACTGACGTTTTGCCGCTGCCAGCGCCCGCCAGCACCAGCACAGCGTCTTCGCCGTTAACCACCGCTTCTGCCTGTGACTCGTTCAGCGGGGTGGATTCCACCGTGGCGAAAAAATCCCGGTAGCGGGTCAACATGGCCGCCGTCCAGTCACGATTGCGCTGCGTCATCGCCGTCTCGCCTTGCTGCAGCCAGTATTGGCAAAATGCCCAGTTTTCACGGCAGGAATCAAACTGCTCAATGCGGGAAAGCGGCAAAGGTAACGCGTCAAACTGTTTGCGGATCTTATCTTTGATCGCCTGAAGTTCGCTGCGCTTCAGCCAACGCTCCTGTTCGCTGAATCCCTGAATGTCGTCGCGCAGCGCCTGTAAAACCGCCGCGCATACTTCACTCATTTCCTGACTCCAGCTTTGCCACGACTGCATGAGGTAGTGGAAAAAACGCTGCGTCTCCTGCCATTCCGTACCGTGCAAACGCACAACCTTGTTGTCCGCCAGTAAGAATTCCAGTTCACCCCACACCATTCCCCGTTTACAGGTGATGTCGGACAACTGATTGAAGGGGATCAAATATTCGTGTTTGTCGCCGCTGACCTCAACGCCCGCGGATAACAGGCGAACACGATGATAAGGATGCTGGGCAAGCCGTTTGCCCATGGATGTTGCTTTAAGTTCCACGCCGACACCAACGACCGAGATAGAGAGTAATCGGAGTTTACCTGTCAGACTCTTGACGCTCCAGCCTTAAAACACGCTAAACTTGGCGGCACAGATTGCGGAGTGCAAAAGGAAAAGCCTGTTATGCGTACTGTTTTAAATATTCTTAATTTTGTCCTGGGTGGATTTTTCACCACGCTGAGTTGGTTATTCGCCACGCTCATCAGTATCGTCCTGATCTTTACCCTGCCCTTAACGCGCTCCTGCTGGGAGATCACTAAGCTGTCATTTCTGCCGTTTGGCAATGAAGCGGTCCATGTTGACGTTCTGCGCCCGGAGAATAAAAGCTCTATCATGAACACCGGCGGCACGTTTCTGAACATTTTCTGGTTTATCTTTTTCGGTTGGTGGTTATGCCTGTCGCACATTTCTGTCGGCATCGTGCAATGCATCAGCATTATTGGTATTCCGGTGGGCCTCGCCAATTTCAAGATTGCCGCCATTGCACTCTGGCCGGTAGGACGTCGGGTCGTCTCTGTGGAAGAGGCGCGTGCCGCGCGTGATGCCAATGCCCGCCGCCGCTATTAGTATGCTGTCCGGGTGGCGAAAGTATCTTTTTAACAGCACCTGGCGTTATCTGCTGCGCATTCTGTTTGCCTTATCAGGATGTGCGGCTGTGCCCTGGATACTGCAGCAAATTGAGTGGACGATTCCGTTAACCCTCGGCGTGGTTGCCGCCGCGCTGGCCGATCTGGATGACAGGCTGGCCGGGCGGCTTAAAAACCTGCTGATTACCTTACTTTGTTTTTGCATCGCTTCGGTTTCAGTAGAGCTGCTGTTCCCGCATCCGTTGGTATTTATTATCGGCCTGGCAGGTTCAACATGGGGATTCATTCTGTTAGGCGCGCTGGGACAGCGCTATGCCACCATTGCATTTGGCGCCTTACTGATTGCCGTTTACACCATGCTGGGCATTGGGTTGTTCTCACAATGGTATATGCAGCCCATGCTGCTGTTGGTTGGGGCACTGTGGTATAACCTGCTGACGCTGCTGGGCCATTTAATGTTTCCGGTTCGTCCGGTGCAGGAACAACTGGCAGCCAGTTTTTCACAGCTGGCCCACTATCTGGATGCCAAAGCCAATCTGTTTGATCCTGACGCGGGTGAACAGGATGATGCTGCATTTGTTAAAGCCGCGATGGTAAACAGCCAGCTTGTTGCACAGCTCAATCTGACCAAGACCACCTTGCAAAGCCGTTTACGAGGTGACAGAGGCTCACGCGGTACCCGACGCAGCCTGCACTATTACTTCGTGGCTCAGGATATCCATGAACGCGCCAGCTCTTCGCATCTGCAGTACCATCTTCTGCGTGGCGACTGGCGTTACAACGAGATCCTGTTTCGCTTTCAGCGTTTACTGAATATGCAGGCACAGGCCTGTCGCCAGCTTGCCCGGGCGATTCTGCTGCGCGAACGCTGGGAACATGATGGCCGCTTTGAGCGTGTTTTTGAACGTCTGGAAAATGCGATTCACCGGCTGGCGCAGAGCGAGCCGGATGCCGCCCATACCGGTGCACTGCTTTGGCTGCTTCGCAACCTGCAGGCCATCGATGCACAACTGGCCTCAATCGAAACCGAGCAGGCGCAGGCAGTTGATCCGCAGCACAGCGACAACCTGCTGTCACGCGAAGAACTGAGTGGCTGGAGTGATATTAAACTGCGCCTCAGCCTTCACCTTAGTCCGGCCTCTGCCCTGTTTCGCCACGCCGTACGCATGTCGGTTGTGATGTGTGTGGGATACGGATTTATTCAGATTACCGGGCTGGAGCGCGGCTACTGGATCCTGCTGACCAGTCTGTTTGTTTGCCAGCCTAACTATAGCGCAACCCAACGCCGACTGGCGCTACGCATTGGCGGCACGCTCGCGGGCATTGCGCTTGGACTGCCCCTGCTCTGGCTGGTCCCTTCCATTGAAGGCCAACTGGTCTTGATTGTGGTCACGGGCGTCATGTTCTTTGCGTTTCGTCAGGTGCAGTATGCTCATGCAACCTTGTTCATTACTCTGCTGGTGTTGTTCTGTTTTAATTTGTTAGGCGAAGGCTTTGAGGTGGCCCTGCCCCGGGTAGTGGACACGTTACTGGGCTGTGCGCTGGCCTGGCTGGCCGTCACCTTTATCTGGCCAGACTGGCGTTTTCGCCAGCTTCCGGCGGTGGCGACGCGCACACTCAATGCCAATTGCCGTTATCTGGATGCCATTATGGAACAATACCATCAGGGCAAAGATAATCGCCTCGCTTACCGTATTGCCCGCCGCGATGCACACAATGCTGACGCGGAACTGGCCTCCGTCGTGTCGAACATGAGCAGTGAAACCCGTACCAACCCTAAGCTGCGGGAATCGGCCTTTCAGCTACTTTGCCTGAACCACTCGTTGCTCAGCTATATCTCCGCGCTGGGGGCGCACCGCGATAAAGTCACTGATCCAGCGCTGCTGGCGCTTCTCGACGACACGGTGTGCTATGTCGAAGATGTGCTGCAAACCGACATCGTCAGTGACAGCCGGGCTGAGGAAATGCGTCGGGAACTGGAACAACGCCTTACCCGGTTTACCGCCGGGTCTGATTCGCCTACGCCACTGGTACTGCAGCAACTTGGGTTACTGGTTGCCTTGCTGCCGGAAATCGCTCGCCTGCGGCGTGCTTTAGGTTCTCACTAAGGCCCTTTCTTCGCCTCTTCCACTGTTTTGAGCGCAGCCTGGTACCATTCACCCAGCTCCGCTTTAACCGTTGGCGGGAGAGCGGCTTCATGATGACCCTAAATAGCACCCTGAAGCGCCAGCAAGGTTTTGAAACCGAGGTGCTGGTTATAACGTTTTAGTTTTAACCAGCACGCCCTGGCTCCGACCTCGTGCAGGTGTTTAACGCTGCAAATGCCTATCTCATGCAACATCATTTCCAGCCGTAAGCTGACATTAGGCAGATCTTTTAAACGCACCCGGCCTTGTCGGTCATCCTGTTCCCGACGGGCGGTCTGTAGTGAGGCCGCTGAGAGCGCAACCAGATGCTCCGGGTCACACCATAAATTTTCATCGACCCTGAAATAATTCAGGCTGACCGGCATACCGCGTTTGCGAAAAATAAGCGGCTCCAAGGGGCGTTTAGCCACATATTCCCGCAGGGCTTCGCTGGCGCGCAGATAAAGCTGATCGTCTTTTATCAAGGCAAACACGACGCGCTCAACAGCTAAGGCGTAACCGCCAAACTGAGTACGGGATTCGACATTACCTAAAGATGCCAGTTGTTGTTTTGATCGCAAAACGACCCGCTGTTCTTTCTTCATATCATCACCTCCTTGTAACAAAAACCTGTTAAAAACGTTACTATTCAGTCGGTTAGAAGATAAGAAAATTCAGTTGCAGGTTCAATGAATAAATCACTTTGGCGTCAACATTATGCGAATTTTGCGAGGCATTTTCAGAAATTCAGGTTGATCTTTATCCAGGATGTCATTACTGTATATCCATACAGTCAACTGCTGAGTGATTAATTTATGCGCACCCAACATCCCCGTAATGTATGCCCGACTCACCGTTACGCTTCGCCTTCTGACCCCGCTTCTCAGAGCGGCTGGATTACTGAATTGCGCTATAGCGAAAAACCGGGAATGATGCAGATGCTGCTGTTACCGTTGCTTCAGCAACTGAGCCAGCAATCCCGCTGGCAGCTTTGGTTAACACCGGCGCATAAGTTGAGTCGGGTCTGGATGCAGGAAGCAGGCTTGCCCCTGGAGAAAAGTATGCATATCGCCGACGCTGAACGTTACAACGCCGTCGAGGCCATGATTAAGGCCCTGCGTACGGGAAATTACAGTGTCGTTTTAGCCTGGATTCCCTACGATCTGGATGAAGATGAGCGTCGGGAACTAGAGCTCGCTGCGGCTGAAGGTGAAGCGTTAGGACTCATCCTGCGCTCGGGTGAGTCCTCTAAAACGCCAGTCAGACCAGAAAGTCGGCTAAAAATTCAGTCTGATTTGTTTCATTAAGTAAAAAATGAGATTTATCTCAAGAAATTTTTTCTCTCGCGTTGGGCTAAGACACTGATTCTGCTCCTGCCAGTAATGACAATGGCTTAGCCCCCATTTTGCGGGTTACCCCCATCACAGAAGTTCACCCTAAATTGTTAGAATTTATGTATAAAACACTGTTTTTTTACATAAGTGCCTCACATCACACTTGTAAGTTTCCAATCTCGTTGTAGACTTTATCTCGCCAGGGTGCTCAATAACCTCCGTTTTTTGCGGTAGAGTCATAAGCGAGCGTTTTGACCCGGCGAAGGATTAAACCAAGAGCAACCTTTATGCTCATTGCCTATTTGGATGATAACGAGGCGCAAAATGAAAAAGACAGCTATCGCAATTGCAGTGGCACTGGCTGGCTTCGCTACCGTAGCGCAGGCCGCCCCTAAAGATAACACCTGGTACACCGGTGCTAAACTGGGCTGGTCTCAGTATCACGACACTGGCTACTACGGTCACGGTTACCAAAATAACGACGGCCCAACTCACGAAAGCCAACTGGGTGCTGGCGCATTCGCCGGTTACCAGGCTAACCCATACCTGGGTTTCGAGCTGGGTTATGACTGGTTAGGCCGTATGCCTAACAAAGGCAACCAGGTTAACGGCGCTTTCAAAGCACAGGGCATCCAACTGGCTGCTAAACTGAGCTACCCAATCGCTGACGATCTCGACGTTTATACCCGCCTGGGTGGTATGGTATGGCGTGCAGATTCTACCCAGCAAGTAGTTGGCGGCAACCGCATCAGCGACCACGACACCGGTGTTTCTCCACTGGCAGCGGTTGGTGTTGAGTATGCTCTGACCAAAAACTGGGCAACCCGTCTGGATTACCAGTGGGTGAACAACATCGGTGACGCACAGACCGTTGGTGCTCGTCCAGACAACGGCATGCTGAGCCTGGGTGTTTCTTACCGTTTCGGTCAGGATGATGTTGCTGCGCCAGCTCCGGCTCCAGCTCCAGCACCAGCGCCAGTTGTTCAGACTAAGCGCTTTACTCTGAAATCAGACGTTCTGTTCACCTTCAACAAGTCAACTCTGAAGCCAGAAGGTCAGCAGGCTCTGGATCAGCTGTACAGCCAGCTGAGCTCAATGGATCCTAAAGACGGTTCAGTCGTTGTTCTGGGCTTCACCGATCGCATCGGTTCAGAGCAGTACAACCAGAAACTGTCTGAGAAACGTGCTCAGTCTGTAGTAGATTACCTGGTATCTAAAGGTATCCCTGCTAACAAGATCTCTGCTCGCGGCATGGGTGAATCTAACCCAGTGACTGGCAACACCTGTGACAGCGTGAAAGGCCGTAAAGCCCTGATCGATTGCCTGGCGCCAGACCGTCGTGTAGAAATCGACGTTAAAGGTATCAAAGACGTGGTAACTCAGCCTCAGGCTTAAGTTATACGTGATAAAAAACCCCGCGCATGCGGGGTTTTTTTTGTCCTTTAATCCGGAGCAGGCCTGAATATTGCTCCGTAAACTACCCGTTGTCAGTATCCGACTTGCCCAGTATAGCCTGCAAATCCTGCTTCAGCGTCGACATCTGGCTGGCGTACTTTTCTTTGCGTTCGGCATCTTCAATTAGCTGCACAATCGTTTCAGACAGGGTGCAGTTGCGCCGTTGCGCCAGGCCGGCCAGCCGCTGCCAGACCAGATATTCCAGATCGATGGATTTTTTTCGTGTGTGCTGATGCTCGGCATTGAAATGCCGTTTTCGCCGCGCACGGATCGTTTGTTTAAGCCGGTTGTCCAGTTCGGGATGAATGTGTTGGCTAATCCAGTCGTTAACGTCGACGGGATTATTCTCCATCATTAACAGCTTATCGACTGCCGCCTGTGCCGCGCTGAGTTCAAGGTGACGCGTGATCAGTTCACCTTCCCGATGTTTTTTCACCAGGTATTTCCACTTCCATCCACATTCAAGATTTTCGAGCTGCTGGTATTTCATCGGAATCTCATCGTGATCACGTAACGAACTAAGAATAACAGCTTTTTTACTGGATGCAGCAACGAAAAACATGTCGTCAGTGTCACAACTTCTGATTGAACTCCGCAGTGCTTAAGCACAGTGAATCCTGTATAATCTCGCTTTTCTCAAAACAGACAAATGCGATTATTTTGACCAGCACTCAACTCACGTGGCAAACCTTACAGCCGGATAGCGCGCAATATCAATCCGTTTTCTCCCGAATTGCTGATGAAGAAACCGATGCTTTAGCAACGGTGCAGCCCCGATTGCTGAATGCGCTGGCCCACTTGCACCATCAGAGTCAGGGTTTTCCTTTGCTGCTGGTTCGCAGCCAGGAAAACCGCGATTATCTCTCGCTGATCGCCAGTGCGGCACGGCGCGTAATGGGCACCGCTTCGTCCCTGGCGGGCGGGGATTATCATATCCTGGCCGACAACGTCACGTTGCAGCCGCCCACTGACAGTCAGCGTCCTTTTACCAGCCAGGGTGGTGTGCATTTTGCCGACTGGATTGAGCAGGAGCAGCTGTTTGGCTGTGTCCGGGTACATAAAGATCGTATTCAGCTGGAACCTGGTCTGATCCATCGTGCCAATGGCGGAACGCTGGTGCTTTCACTCCGTGCGCTCCTCGCTCAGCCCCTGCTCTGGCTGCGGCTGAAAAGAAGCATTGAGCAAGGCTACCTCGAATGGCTGTCGCAGGATGAGCGCCGCCCTTTGCCTGTCTCTGTCCCGCCGCTTCCGCTGAAGTTAAATCTGGTGCTCTGTGGCGAACGCGATACGCTCGCTGATTTTCAGGAGCTGGATGCCGAAGCGCATGAGATGGCGATTTACACTGAATTTGAAGAAAACCTTCAAATTGTGGATGAAGATGATGTGCTGGCATGGTGCCGCTGGACAGTAGATTTGGCCGCACAGGCTGATATCGCTGCGCCAGATGAGGACTTTTGGCCTGAGCTCATCAAAGAAGGCGTTCGCTATAGTGGCGATCAGGAAACCTATCCCCTTTGTCCACGTTGGCTGCTGCGTCAGCTGCGTGAGACCGCGTTGATGGGTGAAACACTAAACGCTGAAGCCTTGCGTGACGCGCTGGAAGCACGTCTGTGGCGCGAAAATTATCTGAATGAACGCATGCGTGATGAGATTTTGCTGCGCCAGATTTTGGTCGAAACGGAAGGCGAAGTGGTGGGCCAGATCAACGGTCTTTCCGTCGTGGAATATCCCGGTCACCCGCGGGCCTGGGGCGATCCCTGCCGTATCACCTGCGTGGTTCATCCTGGCGACGGTGAATTTACCGACGTCGAACGCAAAGCGGAGCTGGGCGGCAATATTCATGCTAAAGGCATGATGATTATGCAGGCCTATCTTATTGCGGAGCTGGAGTTAGATCAGCAACTGCCTTTTTCTGCTTCGCTGGTGTTTGAACAATCCTATTCGGAAGTTGACGGCGACAGCGCGTCGCTGGCAGAACTGTGTGCTCTGATCAGTGCCCTTGCCGATACACCGCTAAATCAGCAAATTGCGGTCACGGGCTCGGTCGATCAGTTTGGTAACGTCCAGCCGGTCGGTGGCCTGAATGAGAAAATTGAAGGCTTCTTCGACATCTGCCATCAGCGTGAGCTCACGGGTCAGCAAGGTGTGATTATTCCTGCCTGCAATGTGCGCCACCTGAGTCTGAATCAGCAGGTTGTGAGTGCAGTCGAAGCCGGTCGTTTCCATATCTGGGCAATCGATACGGCTGATGAAGCGTTGCCCTTACTGACCGGAAAAGTCTGGAACACGGAAGACGGCGAAGGCGAATGCCTGCTGCGTACGATTCAGGAGCGCATCAGTCAGATGAATCAGCCTGAGCCCACCCCTCGGGCATGGCCGTTGAGATGGCTTAACTGGTTCAACCACCGTTAATCTCATTTGCTCAGTGTACAACTGTTCGCTAATATTCGTGATTCACTAAAAGAAGGCTTAATAAGAACATGGTAGATAAACGCGAATCCTATACCAAAGAAGACCTGATCCTGTCTGGTCGCGGTGAACTGTTCGGCGAAAATGGTCCGCCACTCCCTTCCGGCAATATGCTGATGATGGACCGCGTAGTCAAAATGACCGAGGACGGCGGGAAATATGATAAAGGCTTCGTGGAAGCTGAACTGGATATCAATCCAGATCTGTGGTTCTTTGGCTGCCATTTCATTGGTGATCCGGTGATGCCTGGCTGTCTGGGCCTGGATGCGATGTGGCAACTGGTTGGCTTCTATCTCGGCTGGCTGGGTGGCGAAGGAAAAGGCCGCGCGCTGGGCGTGGGTGAAGTTAAATTCACCGGTCAGGTTCTGCCAGACGCGAAAAAAGTCACCTACCGCATTCACTTTAAACGCGTGATTAACCGTAAACTGGTTATGGGCGTGGCAGATGGTGAAGTGTTTGTTGACGGGAATTTGATCTATACAGCCAGCGATCTGAAAGTTGGCCTGTTCAAAGATACTGCTGCATTCTGACGTTTCATTCCACAGAAACGAAAACCTCCGCACAGTGCGGAGGTTATATCCCTTTTCAGTGACATCCGGCTAAGCCGCAGCCGACCTGTCCTCCATGGCTTGTCGCCAACCTCCCAACCAGTGAGACTTAGCGTCTATCATTTGATACGGACACATCTCTTTAGAGCGTCCTGTAATGCCAGCTTGATAACCACGTGAATGGGCGCGCTCAAGGCGGTCTCGTTTCTGTCTCTTCATACTCCGTGTCCCTCATGTAAGGTCTGTGGAATCTGGTGGAAAGAAAAAGGTGGCGAATTAATGTTCAGCCACCCTTTTGTTTTACTCGCTCTGTATGAAAAGATCAATGCGCAATATTCACGCCAGTGTCACAAATATGACCTGCTCCAGACATATACTTTCTGTTTCACCCTATGAAACTGTGACGATATCCGTATGATTTATAAAGAAAGCCTGGAAAACGTCAGAAAAATTATATGTGCTGAAACAACACGTTAACTAAAGCCCTGTTGCGGTTGACTCTGCCGTGGTTGCACCGCGTGCAATCTGCTGTGCGATTTGCTGCCAGCCCTGTGCCAGCGTTTTAACCAGCGAATCATAGCCATCTTCCCGCTGCGGTAGCACCAGATTAAAAGCCTGCTTTGTGAAGCGCCCCTGATGTTCCAGTGTCCACTGACCGCTGATAACCGCCTTGCCATCATAACGGCCCTGGAAATCATTCACCGTTACGCTCAGCGTATCGTGCTCCTGACCGATAAGCGTCTGGGTAACCAGACGGCCGGGTAACGCTTTCGTCAGATTAGTGATCAACGTTTGTTGCAATTGCTGATCGAGCGGGCTGGCCCACAGATTATTAGCGGCAATGACATATTTTACGTCGCTGGTCTGATAGACCAGCCCATTGCCCGCCAGATAGTCGGGGACCGTAATTTGCTGCACCCATAATGTCGGCTGCGCATTCGCCTCGCTGCTTATCACCTGCATTGAGGCTGCCCCCGAGGGCAGCTGATAATAGGTGGTATTGACCGTACTGCTACAGGCACTCAGTGCGAGAGCGGCAAAAAGCATTAATCCTTTTTTCATTGTTTCGCCCTCTTTGGCTGGGGATCCTGTCCCGGTTTGGCCTCAAACACTAACGCATTACTTTTCGCATTTAACGTTTTTAACACGGGCTGAAGTTCACGCAGCACCTGATCAAGCCGTTGCATATCGCCCACCAGCTTGCTGTAAGCCGGGGAGCCTGGCTGTAACCCTTTCATGCTACGGTTCAGCTCACGAAGCGTCTGCTGCGTTTCTTCTGGCAAGGTCTTCATCGCCGGACTGCTGGTCACCACATTGATGTTATCAATAGTACGCTGCAGATCCCTGAGCGTCTTCTGACTCTCTTTCAGTGTGCCCGTGGCTTCCGTCACCATGTTGTTCAGCGGTAAACTGTTAATCTTATCCAGCGCCGCCATCAGTTTTTGCTGGATCTGACTGAGGCCGCCGCTTACTGTTGGAATCACTTCGTATCCCGCGACTTTATCCGGACCGGTATACGGCGGTGCGTTATTATAGAAGTCGATATCCACATACAGCGCACCGGACAGCAAATTGCCCGTTTTCAACGTTGCGCGCAGGCCACGTTTCTTGCCATCCTGCAAATGCTGCTCAAGATCGAAGTTTTGCCCTAAACGGTTAATAAAGCGATCGGGTTCAATACGAATTAACACCGGCACGCGATAATCATTATTTAACGCCTGAGCGGTGCCCGCATTCATGAACGGCACTTCCGCAACGGTACCCAGACGAATGCCGCGGAATTCAACCGGCGCGCCCACCTGCAAGCCACGAATCGAATCCGAGAAGAACATCAGATAGTCGATATGATTGGTGTACAGCGAATCCTGAATACTGCGTTGATCGTCGAACAAATGATATTCAGCCTGATTCTGCGCCGCTTTGCCTAAATCCCACCCGTCCGGGACGTCAAAACTCACTCCGCCGCTAAACAGCGTGGTCAGGGATCCCATTTCGACGCGCATCCCTGAAGCCGACATATCGACCGCGATGCCGCTGTCTTTCCAGAAGCGCACATTGGTCGTCACCAGGCGATCGTAAGGCGCGGCGATAAACAGCTGATAGGTCATCAGGCGTTTATCCGTGTCGAACGTGCTGGTTTCAACGGTGCCGACACGGAAACCGCGGAACAGAACCGGATCGCCCGGATTCAGTTGGCCTGCTTTATTACTGTCGAGCGTAATCCGGATACCTTTGGCATCCGGCGGGGCAAGCGGCGGTGAATCCATCAGGGTGTACTGCTCCAGAGGCGCTTTTTTGGTGCCGGGCTGCAGCTCAATATAGGCCCCGGAAAGTAACGTGCCCAGACCGGTGATCCCTTCACGGCCCACCTGCGGTTTAACTACCCAGAAGACGCTGTCGCTGTGCAACAGTTTTTCCATACCGGCATTCAGTCGGGCTTTAATTTCCACATGATGAAGATCGTCTGTCAGCACCGCACTTTCCACCACGCCAACGTTCACGCTGCGACTTTTAATCGTGGTTTTGCCCGCTTCGATCCCTTCTGCACTCTCGGTGATCAGGGTCACTTCGGGCCCCTGATGGCTGAAGTGATAAAACAGAATCCAGCCGCCTATTAATAACGTGACAATAGGGACGATCCATACCGGTGACCAGCGCTTGATCTGGTCCACTTTGGCATAACCGTGATTATTTTCCGTCAAGATGCGGCTCCTTCATGTTTTTCTCACCAGCACGATCCCAGGTTAAGCGCGGGTCAAACGTCATTGCCGCAATCATGGTCAGAATCACCACCAACGCAAACAACACCGCTCCCCATGCCGGATAAATTTTCATTAATTGCCCCATGCGCACCAGCGCAGAGAGCACGGCAATCACAAAGACGTCAATCATTGACCAGCGCCCCACAAACTCAACGACTTCATAAATCCGGTGCATTTTGTGGCTGTCGCGCTGCCCTCGCCCACTGGCATCCCAGCACAGCCAGCCAATCGCCAGCATTTTCAGAGACGGCACCATAATACTGGCGATGAAAATCACCAGCGCGACCGGATAAGAGCCATCGCCCCACAGCAAAATGACGCCAGCCATGATGTTGGACGGCATCGCGGAGCCCAGGGTTTCCGTAATCATGATGGGCAGCAGATTGGCCGGCACGTAGAGCATAACGGAGGTGATCAGCAGTGCCATGGTCCACTGCAGGCTGTGCTTACGTCGGGCATGGGCGACTACGCCACAACGGGGGCATTCCTGCTGCGCCACGGGCAAGATCGCCGTACAGCAAGGACAGGAGCGCAGCCCCTGCCTGAGTCCGCTAATGCCGGGCTGTGGCGCATGCGGCAAAGGCGGCGGTGGCTCAATTTGCAGCCAGAGCCAGCGACGGTCCAGGCACTGAAACGCCCGCAGTTGTAAAAGACAAAACAGACACCAGGGCCAGAAACTGGTTTCAAGGCTGATTTCGCCATAGGCCATGAGCTTCACAAAACTTACCAGCACACCGGCCATAAAAATTTCGGCCATGCCCCAGCTCCGCATATGAAACAGAATACGCGCCAGCCCCAGTTTCAGGCTAAGGGGCATCTTGACCTGGTTGACCAGCAGGACCAGCGTGACCATGCAAAACGCCGGAATCGCCTGAACAAACAGCAGAAACAGGGTGGCCAGGCTGGCATAGTCATCGGCCACCATGACACCAGGAATTTGCATCAGGCTAATCTGGCTGGAGAGCCCAGCCACTTTCATGGTGATAAACGGGAACAGATTGGCCAGGACTAACATAAACAGTGCCGCCAGCGCATAGCCGGTGGGACGTTTGCGTGGCTCTGACCAGTTGACTGTCAGGGACTTGTGGCAGCGCGGGCATGACGCGCGGCTGCCAACAGGGATATCCGGCAGTTTGACCATCAGGTCGCATTGTGGACAAAGCATCCACGCACTGGTTTTGTCTGCAGAACACATTCCCTGACCCTTATCGCTAGCCGCCGTTTTTCATTGATTCCAGTTCTTCCCAACGCGCAAACGCGGTTTCCAGCTGCGCTTCCACCTGAGCCAGTTCATCCAGCACCGGCTGCGTTTTATCGTGCGGCTGGCTGAAGAAATCCGGGTGGCTCATGCTTGCCTGCAGTTCGCCGATACGCGCCTCTAACTGTTCCAGTTTTTGCGGTAACTGCTCCAGCTCACGCGTCAGGTTATAGCTTAGTTTGTTCGCGCTGCGTTTGGCAGATTCATTTTTCGGTTCAGCAGACTGAGCGGCACGATTTGCCTCTTTCGCTTTCGCGGTCACCTGCGTTTTTTGCTGCTTATAGGCCGCACGCTGCTGTTGGGCATCGTGATAACCCCCGACGAAGGTGCCAATCTCACCATTGCCTTCAAAGATCCAGCACTCCGTCACGGTGTTATCCACAAACTGACGATCGTGGCTGACCAGCAGCACGGTGCCCTGATAGCCGTCGATAAGCTCTTCCAACAGTTCCAGTGTTTCCACATCAAGGTCGTTGGTCGGTTCATCGAGGATCATCAGGTTACTTGGGCGCAGAAACAAACGCGCCAGCAGCAGGCGGTTACGTTCTCCACCGGACAGCGCTCTGACAGGTGTCATCGCCCGCTTGGGATGGAACAGGAAGTCCTGCAGATAACCCAGCACATGGCGGGGCTTACCGTTCACCAGCACTTCCTGCTTCCCTTCGGCGAGGTTATCCATCACCGTTTTGTCGGGATCGAGTTCTGCACGATGCTGATCGAAATAGGCCACTTCAAGCTTGGTGCCTGAATGCACGCGGCCATGGTCGGCCTTAAGCTGTTGCAGCATCAGGCGCAGTAAGGTGGTTTTGCCACAGCCATTTGGGCCAATCAGGGCAATCTTGTCGCCGCGCTGAACCTGCGCCGAGAAATCGTTGACCAGTTGCTTGCCGTCTACCGCGTAATCGACATTCTCCAGCTCAAAGACAATTTTGCCGGAACGGGACGCTTCGCCGACCTGCATATTGGCTTTACCCATCACCTCACGGCGCTCTGAGCGCTCGCGACGCAGGGCTTTTAACGCGCGGACGCGGCCTTCATTACGGGTACGGCGCGCCTTAATCCCCTGACGTATCCACACTTCTTCCTGTGCCAGCTTGCGATCAAACTCGGCGTTTTGCATTTCTTCAACGCGCAAGGCTTCTTCTTTGCCTTCCAGATAGGCGTCGTAGTTACCCGGCCACGAAACCAGTTTGCCACGATCCAGATCCACGATACGGGTGGCCATATTGCGAATAAACGAACGGTCATGAGAGATAAACACGATGCTGCCGCTGAAACTTTTCAGGAAGGTTTCCAGCCAGTCAATCGTTTCAATATCCAGGTGGTTCGTTGGCTCATCCAGCATCAGTACGCGTGGATTACTGACCAGCGCGCGTCCGAGCGCGGCTTTACGTAACCAGCCGCCCGATAACGACGACAGCTCCGTATCCGGCGACAGGCCAATCTGCTGCAACACGTCATTGATGCGACTTTCCAGTTGCCACAGATTGTGGTGATCGAGAATGCCCTGCAAGCGTGCCATCTCATTGAGGTTCCTGTCGCTCGGATCCTCCATGACCTGATGGGAAATCGCGTGGTAGGCTTTCAGATGCTCCGCCTGTTCCTGCACGCCTTCTGCCACAAAGTCGTAAACCGAGCCGGTAATATTTCGCGGCGGATCCTGTTGCAGACGTGCGACGACCAGATCGGTCTCATAAATGATGCGGCCATCATCCAGCGGTTGCTCGCCGTTGATGATTTTCATCAATGTGGATTTACCCGCACCGTTACGACCAACCAGACACACGCGCTCATTCTCTTCGATGTGCAGCTCGGTGTTATCTAACAGCGGCGCATCGCTGAAGGAGAGATAAGCGCCGTGGATACTAATTAATGACATGTAGCTTATTCCTTACCGGCATGTGTAATCAGCCAGCAGTTGTGAATTTGGCGATTACGCGCAAAATCCTGTGACAGGGTTTTCTGTGTGATGTCCTGCGCCTGAAGGCCTAATGCCTTAAGGCCGTCCAGATCCATTTTGAAACCACGTTTGTTATTCGAGAACATGATGGTGCCGCCTTTGCGCAGCAGACGCTTCAGATTGCGCATCAGCATCATATGGTCGCGCTGCACATCGAAACTCTCTTCCATACGTTTAGAGTTTGAGAACGTAGGCGGATCGATAAAGATCAGATCGAAATTTTCATCAGTTTCATTCAGCCAGCTCAGGCAGTCCGCATGCAATAAGCGATGCTGACGGCCTGTCAGGCCATTCAGCCGCAGGTTCCGTTCCGCCCATTCCAGATAGGTGCGCGACATATCCACTGTGGTCGTAGAACGCGCGCCGCCCAGCCCCGCATGGACGCTGGCGGTGCCGGTGTAGGCAAACAGATTCAGGAAATCTTTGCCCTGGCTCATCTGGCCCAGCATTTTGCGCGCGATACGGTGATCGAGAAACAACCCGGTGTCCAGGTAATCGGTCAGATTCACCAGGAAGCGGGCATTGAATTCCTGCACCTCGAAATAATCGCCCTTCTCGCTCAGTTTCTGATACTGCGCTTTGCCCTTTTGGCGTTCGCGGGTTTTCAGGATGAGGCGGCTGGACGGCAGCTCCAGCACGCTGAGCGTCGCGCTGATAACATCGAACAGGCGCTGACGGGCTTTATTTGCGTCGATGGTTTTCGGTGGCGCATATTCCTGTACCACTACCCAGTCCGCATAGCGATCCACTGCCACGTTGTAGTCAGGCAGATCGGCATCATAAATGCGATAGCACTCAATCCCTTCCTGGCGCGCCCATTTATCGAGCTTCTTCAGGTTCTTACGCAAGCGGTTAGCGTAATCTTCGGCAATCTGGTTGGCGCGCTCACCACTGGCGGCAGATAACTGATAATTCTTCTGTACGCAGTCCAGTGGTCCGTTTTTCGCCTTGAACTGCCGATCGGCGCGCAGTTGCAGGCAACTGAGCAGCTCGGGTGAGGCGCTGAACAGCGATAAGTTCCAGCCCGCAAAATGCTGCTTCATCAGCCGCCCCAACTGACTGTGCAGGGCAATAAGCGCAGGCTCGCTTTCCAGACGCTCACCGTACGGTGGGTTACTCAGTACCGTGCCCGTTACGCCGTTCTCAAGCGGATTGTTCAGCTTCAGCAGGTCCTGTTGCCCAAAGGTGAACAACTCGAAAACGCCTGCGCGGCGGGCGTTGGCTTTCGCCCATTCCAGCACCCGGCCATTATTATCGAAACCATAAAAACGTGCCTGACAGACCGCCGTGCCCGCACGGGCCCGCGCCTGCGCATCGCGTTTAACGTCCAGCCACAGGCTTTCGTTAAAGCCGGCCCAGGCCGTAAAGCCCCACTGGCTCCGGAGTAAACCTGGCGCACGATCGCAGGCCATCAGTGCCGCTTCAATCAGCAGCGTACCGGAACCACACATCGGGTCGATGAGCGGCGTAGTCGTTTGCCAGCCTGAACGCATCACAATGGCTGCGGCCAGGTTCTCTTTCAACGGCGCCTGACCGGTTTGCTGGCGATAACCACGCTGGTGTAATGCGCTGCCGCTGAGGTCCAGTGCAATGCTGGCGCGATCGTCGTCGAGCCAGACGTTAATGCGGATATCCGCCTGTTCACGATCCACATCTGGTCGTGGCAGATTGCGGCGGGTAAAGCTGTCAACAATCGCGTCTTTGACACGCAACGCGCCAAACTGACTGTTACGGATCGCCTCGTTAGTCCCGTTAAAATGCACCACAAAAGTTTTATCGCTGCCAAAGGTAGCAGGCCAGTCAATGCCCTGCACACCAAGATAAAGATCGAGATCGCTGTACACGCCCACCTCCGTCAGCGGAAGCAGAATGCGCGACGCCAGACGGCTCCACATCAGGCTTTGATACATGACGCGATCGTCAGCTTTGAAGTGAACGCCTCCCTGTACCACTTGCAGGTCCTGCGCGCCCAGCGCGTCCAGCTCATTTTTTAACAGCTCTTCGAGCCCACGCGCCGTGCTGGCAAACAGAGAATTCATATCGTCACTTTTTACTCTTGAGAAAATTGTTGCGCATTATAGCGAATCGCAGACCTATGTCATAAAGTTAGCTTCTTTTGTCTTGCGCGCCTGCTTCAGGAGACTGTCATGATTACGCTTTCCCGCTTGTTTATTCATCCTGTTAAATCAATGCGGGGGCTGCAGGTTTCCCATGCCTGGGCTGCCAACAGCGGATTGACCTTCGATCGCATTTTTATGGTGACCGAACCCGATGGCACTTTTATTACTGCGCGCCAGTTCCCGGAAATGGTGCAGTTTACGCCCGCCGTCACCCCTGAGGGATTATTTTTACAGGCGCCCGACGGCAGTCAGTCGCTGATTCGCTTCGCCGATTTTACGCAAACGGAAGCGCCAACAGAGGTATGGGGAAACACCTTTACCGCCCGTATCGCGCCCGAGGCGATCAACCAGTGGCTGAGTGCCTTTTTCCCAAGACCGGTCCAACTGCGCTGGACTGGACCACAGCCGTCACGCCGCGTGAAGCGCTTCACCGAGGTGCCGCTGGGGTTTGCCGATGGCTATCCTTATCTGTTAGTGAATAATGCCTCTCTGCGGGATCTGCAGCAGCGCTGTCCGGCCAGCGTGCGCGTTGAGCAATTTCGTCCTAACCTGGTGGTCAGCGGTGCGCCTGCCTGGGATGAAGACAACTGGGCGGAGATTACGGTAGGTCAGGTACATTTTGCCGTCCCTAAGCCCTGCAGTCGTTGCGTGTTTACTACGGTTAGCGTTGAAAATGGCCAGAAACATCCTGACGGACAACCTCTCGCCACACTTCAGGGCTTTCGCACCGCACAGGACGGCAGTGGTGACATTGATTTTGGCCTGAACCTTATTGCGCTAAACAGTGGGATTATTCGTGTCGGTGATGACGTCAAGGTCGTCAAACGCCAGCCGCCACGCGCCTATGGTGCGGGAGAGGTTGTGGAAACCCTCAAGCCGCAGCAGCAATCCCCCAATGCGGTGACGATTTCGTATCAGGGCCAGACATTCAGCGGCGATAACCAGCAAATTTTGCTTGAGCAGCTCGAAGCCCAGGGGTTCCGCATTCCCTACTCGTGTCGGGCAGGTTTGTGTGGCAGTTGCAAAATCACCCTGGTGGCGGGAAAAGTGAAGCCCTTAAAACAGAGTGCCATCCGTGAGGATGGCACAATACTGAGTTGCAGTTGTATTCCTGCCGGCGATATTGATGTGAAGTAAGTTACACCGCGCGTGCATAACGCGTGGTTTTTTCCTGCTGATGCGGTTGAAGACGGTCGTTCATCACTTTAATCGCATCCCCTAACACCATTCCTTTGCCCGCCAGCGTTAACGCGGGCTGCGCCAGCAGGCAGAGCGCGGCGTTATCGCCATTTTCAACCACCAGCAAACGTGCCTGCTCGCCATTCTCGGCCAGCGTGACCTCAACCATCTCGCCGACCGCAGGTTGCATTGGCTGGCGATGTGCGGAGAAATGCCAGCTTTTGGGCATCAGGGGTTTTAGAAAGCGGGCGGCCACCAGCGCATTTAACACCAGTTCGGCGCGCTGATTACTGCTTAACGGGCTCTGGCGGCACTTCTCTTCAAAGGTGAAATAGAGCGCGGCGTCATCAACACAAAATCCGGATTCCGTGAAAGCATCCGGTGTCAGCATTTTGCGTGCATAGCGGGAACGAAAAAGCATACCGTCAGCCAGATCGAGCATCATCCGGTCGTGCTCGGCGTCATAATACCAACGCCAGTTGTCATCGGGTTTAATTTTCATCGTGTGCCCTGTATTTACCGCTGTGCTAAAGGCAAAATATCTGTCGAAGAATAATGAATGCTGAAAAATCGTGCAACAGGACAAAATATAAACGAGCCGGAGAGAGAAATAAACCCCCCGGCGCATTAATAGAGCGATTCTCTTAGATGTGGGTCACGATATCTTTAATTAAGCCCGGACCTTTATAAATAAAACCAGAATAAATTTGAACGAGCGTGGCGCCGGCAGCGATTTTTTCTCGTGCCGCGGTCAGTGAATCAATTCCGCCCACGCCAATAATGGGCAAACGCCCCTGCAGCTCTTGTGACAGACGCTGAATGACGGCGGTGCTGCGCGACTGAACCGGACGTCCACTTAATCCCCCGGCTTCCTCGCTATATTTCAGTCCATTCACCAGGGTACGATCCAGTGTGGTATTTGTGGCAATGACGCCATCAATTTGGTGGCGAACTAAACTGTCAGCCACCTGGATCAACTCGTCCTCAGAAAGATCCGGCGCGATCTTTACAGCGACAGGCACATATTTGAGATGCCGCTTTTCCAGTTCTTTTTGTTTTGCTTTGATGGAACTGAGCAGATCGTCAAGCGCCTCACCATATTGCAGAGAACGTAAACCTGGCGTATTCGGTGACGAAATATTGATGGCAATATAACCGGCATGGGCATAAATTTTCTCCATGCACAGCAGATAATCGTCTTTGCCCTGCTCCACTGGCGTATCTTTATTTTTGCCAATATTGATGCCCAGCACGCCCTTGAATCGGGATTTTTTGACATTTTCCACCAGATTATCCACGCCGAGATTATTGAATCCCATGCGGTTAATAATCCCTTCGGCTTCAACTAAGCGAAACATGCGCGGCTTATCGTTACCTGGCTGAGCCCGTGGTGTGACCGTTCCCACTTCAACAAAACCAAATCCCATTGCGCCAAACGCATCGATGCACTCGGCATTTTTATCCAGCCCGG
This sequence comes from Pantoea sp. PNA 03-3, assembly GCF_003201175.1. Lineage (NCBI taxonomy): Bacteria > Pseudomonadati > Pseudomonadota > Gammaproteobacteria > Enterobacterales > Erwiniaceae > Pantoea > Pantoea sp. PNA 03-3. The sequence goes on from NZ_QICO01000001.1 coordinate 1,019,953, forward strand.
CCGCAAGGCCCAGCGCATTATCAAACGTCAGCCCCATACAGGTCACGGGGCGCGAGGGTAAACGCTGGCGGATAAGGGCTTCCAGCGGCGTGCAGCTCATAAAGCGTAACTGCTGAAAGGTGAGATGGTGCGCGCGCTCAGGATCGAGCCTGAATAACGCCGGTCGGACGATTGAGTAAAACATGCACTCTCCTGGAAGACGGAAGCGACGGTGGAAATCAGTGCACAGGAAATTGTGCGCCAGAATGGTAAGGTGCTCTGGCGCAAAAGTAAATCGTGGGGCGTTAAGCGAGGAAACTGTTTGACGCAGATTTGATCTTACACAACGGAATCGTTTGCCGTGCGCGAATTCATCCTGTCCGGAAACGCATAGTCACGCCAGATATTGTGGCGAACCATAATGCCAAAAATACCGATACAGACCAGCACTTCCGCCAGCACCATTGACCATGCTGCGCCGATCGCGCCAAATTTCCACGCCAGCAAACAGCAAACAGGTACGTTGACGACGCCCGCGACCATCATCACCATCATGCGCTGACGCGCCAGCCCGTGCGGAATCAGAATCTGCAGTCCGGCGGGATAGGCGATATTGCCGAACAGGAAGCACAGCACAAAGACGCGGAGAACATCGGCTGACGGCAGGAAGTCTTTGCCTAACAGCAATGACACCACCTGATCGGCAAACAGCCAGGTAAAGATCACAATAGACAGACTGAGGCCAAAAGACAGCATCAGGCTTTTACGTGTGGCAGCAACCGCAGCCGCTTTATCGCGACCAAACAGATGGCTGACGCGCGGGAAAAACGCGCTGCCAATCTGCTCCGGTACAGAATTCGCGGCTTTGCGCAGCCTGTCCGCACCGTTGTAGATCCCCACCATGTAGTGGGAGGTAAAGCTGGCGAGAATCACGACGTTTACGCTGTTAAACAGGTTAGCACCGGCAATGGCGATAAACACATCTGCACTGTCGGTAATGCGCTGTTTGATCTCTTTCGGTTCGAAGCGATACGCGCCAATCACCTTCATTTCCAGCACAAACTTCAGCGTAATAATGGCGTTAATAATGGATACCGCGCCCGGTATCAGCGCCGCCAGCCAGGTATCGTCCGGTGTTTTCACCAGTAAAAACGTCAGCGGGATGGCACAAAAGTTGCCAAAGGTGGCGATCATCGCCGTTTTACCCAGCTTCTCAAAACCCTGCATCAGCCAGCCAAAGGAAAACAGTGAACCGACTAATGTGGTGCAGTTAGCCAGAATAATAAAAAACAATGAATGCCAGGACGGATTAAACCAGGTCGCCGTGAGCAATGTGCCGCTGGTCAGCAGCAGCAGCATCAGTTTGGCATTGAATGTTGACCAGAAGAGTTGCGTCACGCGCGCCTTGTCATCACGGTGGTGGGCAATGTCTTTAGTCGTAAAAACATTGAACCCCCAGTCAGAAATCGTACTGCAGTAAAGTACGCAGGCGATGGCCAACGCCAGAATCCCCATATGATCGACACCCAGCACGCGCGCCAGGTAGGGTAAAGTCGCCAGCGGAAACAGGAAAGAAGCTCCCCGGTACGCCAGCAAAGATAAGATATTGACTACTAAACTTTTATCGAGCACTTTTGCCATGTCGCAACAACCTTATACACATTGCATGCCTCACCTTCTCATTTCGCTCAGGTGCAAACAATATCACTTGCCATTTTTCGGAATTACGGAACGCGTTTGAGTTCTTTTTTCACTTTATGGCTTTGCAATAAAATGAAGGTTTCCGGACTGTTGAACAGCAGCCACTCTTTCAGACTACTGGCTTTAACTCTGCGCCCGAAATAACGAATCGCATTAAGCACATAGTCAGGAACGGGCGTCTGGTTGTAGAGCGACAAATAAATCATCAACCGGAAGGAATGAAACAGGTAGGCTTTTTCTAAATCCTTTTTCAATTCACTTTTATGCAGTGAACGGCACAATGTGTTGAAGGTTGTAATAAATGCATTGTAGCGTTGAATAAAAAAGGTCGGGTTTTTGCTACTGTTGGTCAGTGAGCCGCCACGGATGCGCTGTTTGTAATAGGTTTGACGGCTTACCCAGACCTGATTGCATTTCATAAACACTGATAACGTAAAATTATGGTCTTCATGAACACGATCGATAAAACGTAACTGATGCTGCTGGATGACGCTTTTTTTCACGACATAATTCCAGGCGGCGGAAGTATACGAACCGTTTTGTAACAATCCCAACAGGACATCCTGCGGGCGCTGAATGCCAAACAGGCCGTGCCTGACTTTCGGCCACGTGATTTCCGGTTTGTCTTCACGGTAAGCACTGGAATTAAAACAAAACAAATCCGTATCCGGATAATGCTCAATGACCTGAGCCAGTTCGCTGACAAGGCCGTCCACCACCACATCATCAGGATCGCAGAAAAAAACAAACTGTCCTTTAGCGGCTTCTACGCCTTTGTCACGCGCATTGCCTGCTCCTCCATTCGGAATCGTGATCACCTTGACCTGAGGCAGGTGCGCATAATGCTGTTCAATTAACGCCACTGTCCCGTCAGTCGAACTGTCGTTAACAATGATAATTTCATTCGGCGCGCGAATTTGACTTACCAGGGAGTCAACGCATTCAACAATATATTTCTCAACGTTGTACGTTGGAATAATCACCGATAACAGGATGTCAGACATACATGATTTCTCTGCTGTTAGAAAATGAAAAATAAAATCCACCAGCCTGAGACAGGCACTGACTAAGGGCGAATAGTTATATTTAAAATAACAGGCGCTTACATTGAGCAGCGTTATTTTAATGCCTGATGCCGCAAAATGCCTGCCTCAATATCGTGCGGAGGCAGCACAGGCAAAAACCATCGTAAGAAAAACTAAAGTTTAATCACTTAACTTTCATCACTTCGTTGAGAAATCATTTAATAAATACATCAGTCCCCTTTTCACTTTCGCCCTGCCGCCTGTAACCAGTTGTGAAATTCCATTAAAATTTTTATAAATGCTGGCCCTGTTTATCTGATGCTTTTGTGGAACCCGTCTTAAACTCAGGCTTACTGCATCACAAAACCCCGTTGAAACATCGAATCTTTTTCGTTTTTTCCATTTTGATAACCCACAGTCAGAGAAGACCATTCTTTTCTTTCATGGATTTATTTCAATATTGCGATATTCAAGTAACCAAATGTACGAAATCCATCTGCAACAGAGAATTCATTCATCCGGATTAATGTATCCCGTTGCGTACCAGGCCGTTTTTAAGATTTGTCGTAGCGGTTTTCTCCTGGATTCCAGATGCCACGCCTTATCTTCCTTTTGCGGTTTTCACCTTTAGATTGTCAGAAAAATCATTTAAGCCCTGCCGTGGCCTCTGCCAGGATGAAAGCCTGAGTTCTCAACAACAGATAATCAATAACTTTCAGTTATAAGGAGTAGTGAATGCGAGTGCTTACCCTGGCAGGCAGTCCACGGTTTCCTTCACGGTCCACCTCGTTACTGGCGCTGTGCCAGCACAAACTGGAAGCGCGCGGTGTGGAAGTTATTCCGTGGAATATTCATAACTTTCAGCCGGAAGACCTTATTAACGCCCGCTTTGATTCTCCGGCGATTCTGGCGCTGAGTGAGGACTTGTCTGCCGCCGATGGTCTGGTGATTGCTACGCCCGTTTACAAGGCGTCTTTCTCGGGTGCGCTGAAAACGGTGCTGGACCTGTTGCCCGAACGCGCACTGGCCCACAAAGTCGTGCTGCCGCTTGCCAGTGGTGGCAGCGCAGGCCACATGCTGGCGCTGGATTACGCGCTCAAGCCCGTTTTAAACGCGCTGAAAGCGGAAGAAGTGCTTCATGGGGTTTATGCCGAAGATAAACAGATCACGCATTACGATCGTCAGCCAGAACTGGATCCCCTTCTGGCCACCCGCCTGGATGAGGCGGTGGATTCTTTCTCACTGGCATTGTCACGCCGTCATCAACCGGTTGCCTGGGCAGTATAAGGATTAAGCATGAAACGGATAGTAAGCGCGTGGTTACTGGCAGGGATGTTGATAACGGGAACTCAGGTTTATGCTGCTGAGCCAGCCCCCGAACAGGTGCGTATCGGCTACCAGAAAGGATCGGTCAGTATGGTGCTGGCAAAAGCTCACCGGTTACTGGAAACGCGTTTCCCTCAGACCAAAATACAGTGGGTTGAATTTCCAGCCGGGCCGCAAATGCTGGAAGCCCTGAACGTTAACAGTATTGATATTGCCAGTACCGGCGATATTCCACCCATTTTTGCCCAGGCGGCGGGGGCAGATTTACTCTATATCGGCTCGGAGCCGCCTAAGCCCAAAGCCGAGGTGATTCTGGTCAGCCAGGACAGCCCGCTGAAATCGGTGGCCGACCTGAAGGGCAAAAAAGTGGCCTTTCAGAAAGGCTCCAGCTCGCACAACCTGTTACTGCGCGCACTGGAGGAGGCCGGCCTGTCAATCAAAGATATACAGCCGGTTTATCTTACGCCTGCCGATGCCCGCGCGGCCTTTCAGCAGGGTAACGTTGATGCCTGGGCGATATGGGATCCCTATTATTCCGCAGTGCTGCTTCAGGGGCACGTTCGCGTTTTAAAAGACGGTACCACACTCAATCAGACCGGTCCGTTCTACCTTGCGACGCGCGCATTCGCCCAGAACCATAATGACTTTGTCTTAGCAACGCTCAAAACCTTTAGCGATGCGGAAGCGCTGACGCGCAGCGAACGTGACCAGAGCATTCATCTGCTTGCCACCTCCATTGGCCTGCCTGAGGCGGTCATTGCCAGTAATCTGGATCATCGTCCCCCTAGCCCGGTCAGTCCGGTCAGCGCGCACACTGTTGCGTTACAACAGAAAACCGCCGATCTGTTTTATGCCAATCACCTGATTCCCGTGAAAGTATCAATTGCCGATCGCATCTGGCATCCCCGTAGCGTGACGCAATAAGGAGAGAAAAATGAGTGTTTCCGTATTCTGGTTCCTGCCCACCCATGGTGACGGTCACTACCTTGGCACGGCCGAAGGTGCGCGCCCGGTCGATCATGCGTATCTGCAGCAGGTCGCGCAGGCAGCCGATCGCCTGGGTTTTGGTGGCGTGCTGATCCCGACCGGCCGCTCGTGTGAAGATGCCTGGCTGGTGGCCGCCTCATTAATTCCGGTCACTCAGCGCCTGCGCTTTCTGGTTGCCCTGCGCCCTGGCGTGATTTCACCGACTCAGGCCGCCCGCCAGGCCGCGACGCTCGATCGCCTGTCTAACGGACGTGCACTGTTTAATCTGGTAACGGGCGGCGATCCCGAAGAGCTGGCAGGTGATGGCGTTTTCCTCGACCATCGTGAACGCTATGCCGAATCGGCCGAGTTCACCCGCGTCTGGCGCCGGGTGCTGGAAGGTGAAACAGTAGACTACGAGGGCAAGCATGTGCATGTGCGCGGGGCGCGCCTGATGTTTAAGCCGGTGCAGCAGCCTCGTCCACCGCTGTGGTTTGGCGGGTCATCAGAGCCCGCTCAGGATCTGGCCGCTGAACAGGTTGATGTGTACCTCACCTGGGGCGAGCCACCTGAACTGGTAAAAGAAAAAATTGAACAGGTGCGCGCTAAAGCCGCTGCTCAGGGCCGCCAGGTTCGTTTTGGTATCCGCCTGCATGTCATCGTCCGTGAAACCAATGAAGAAGCCTGGCAGGCCGCCGACAAACTGATTGCTAACGTTGATGACGCCACTATTGCCAGAGCGCAAAGCGCCTTCCAGCGTACCGATTCCGTTGGGCAGCAACGCATGGCCGCCCTGCACGGAGGTCGCCGTGACAAACTGGAGATTAGCCCCAATCTCTGGGCTGGCGTTGGGCTGGTTCGCAGCGGTGCCGGTACCGCGCTGGTGGGCGATGCCCCAACCGTAGCGGCGCGAATGAAAGAGTACGAAGCGCTGGGCATTGAAACCTTTATTCTTTCCGGCTATCCGCACCTGGAAGAAGCCTATCGCGTGGGCGAGCTGCTGTTTCCCCATCTGGATCTGAAGATACCTGAAGTGCCTCAACCTCGGGTCGTTCAGGCGCACGGTGAAGCAGTTGCGAACGATTTTACCCCCGAGAAAAAAGCCGCACGGGCCTGAGGAGATCGCCATGATCCGATTACGTCAATCCTTCTCAGCGGCGCTTGTGCCCTGGCTGTTACCGGTGTTACTGGTCGTGGTCTGGCAGATTGCGTCGCAGACCGGCTGGCTCTCCAGCCGTATCCTGCCGGCACCGGAGAAGATCGTCACCACCTTCTGGCAACTGGCCGCCAGCGGCGAGCTGTGGCGGAATCTGGCTATCAGCAGCTGGCGCGCGCTGCTGGGCTTTAGCATCGGCGGTTCGATCGGGTTAGTGCTGGGATTGATTACCGGCACCTCACGTCTGGGCGAGCGCCTGCTGGATACCTCGGTACAAATGTTACGTAACGTGCCTCATCTGGCGCTTATCCCGCTGGTCATCCTGTGGTTTGGTATCGATGAAACCGCCAAAATTTTTCTGGTGGCGCTGGGCACACTGTTCCCGATTTATCTGAATACGTATCACGGCATTCGCAACGTGGATCGGGGACTGGTTGAAATGGCACGCAGCTATGGCTTATCGGGCTGGAGCCTGTTTGTCCAGGTGATATTGCCGGGTGCGTTACCGAGCATCATGGTCGGCGTGCGTTTTGGTCTGGGATTAATGTGGCTCACGCTGATAGTGGCTGAAACCATTTCCGCTAACGCCGGGATTGGCTACCTGGCCATGAATGCCCGTGAATTTCTGCAAACCGATGTGGTGATGGTCGCCATTATTCTTTATGCCCTGCTGGGGAAACTGGCCGATGTCAGTGCGCTACTGCTGGAACGTGTCTGGTTACGCTGGCATCCGGCTTATCAACATAAGGAGGAAGCAGCATGATTAACTCCGCTATCCCGGCACGTCTGGCGGCCGGTACGCCGGTTGGTGTAAAGGGCGTCAGCAAAAAATATGGCGAGCGTACGATTCTTAATAACCTCGACCTGCACATACCGTCTGGACAATTTGTGGCCGTCGTGGGCCGCAGCGGCTGCGGCAAAAGTACCCTGCTGCGTTTGCTGGCCGGGCTGGAAAACAGCACTGAGGGTCAGCTACTGGCCGGCACTGCGCCATTGCACACGGCGCGCGACGAAACCCGTCTGATGTTCCAGGATGCGCGACTGCTGCCCTGGAAAAAAGTGATTGATAACGTGGCACTTGGTCTGCGGGGCAATGCCTGGCGGGAAGCCGCACACGAGGCGCTGGCGGCCGTTGGGCTGGCCGATCGCGCCAGTGACTGGCCTGCCGCCCTGTCTGGCGGTCAGAAACAGCGCGTGGCACTGGCTCGCGCCCTGATTCATCGCCCCGGTCTGCTCCTTCTGGATGAGCCACTCGGCGCGCTCGATGCGTTAACCCGAATTGAGATGCAGGAGCTGATTGAATCACTGTGGCAGCAACACAATTTTACGGTGCTGTTGGTCACCCATGATGTCAGTGAAGCGGTTGCAATGGCGGATCGGGTTCTGCTGATTGAGGAAGGTCGGATTGGGCTGGATTTGCAGGTTGATTTGCCGCGTCCCCGGCGGCGGGGTTCCGCCCGTCTGGCCGAGCTGGAAGCGGAGGTGCTGGATCGGGTGATGCGTCGCAGTGCGGCAGATAAACCGCCGCGCTATGCGCAACAGCGCTGATGAAACGGCGGGCCATGGCCCGCCGTTTTTTATCAGGCGTTAAGCGCCTTGGTGATTTTCTCGTACAGATCGCCCGACAGTTTCTCCAGACCCTGTAGCTGCTCCAGCGCCTGGCGCATCAGCGCCTGACGGCGAGTATCGTAACGTTTCAGACGAATCAATGGCTCAATCATGCGCGACGCAACCTGCGGATTTCGGGTATTTAAATCCGTCAACATCTCGACCAGGAAGCGATAGCCGCTGCCATCTTCGGCATGGAAGGCCGAGGGGTTCCCCGATGCGAAGGCACCGATCAATGAACGAATACGGTTGGGGTTCCCCATGCTGAACGAACGGTGCGACAGCAACCGGCGCACGTTAAGTAACGCATTCTGCGCCGGGCTGGTGGCCTGCAACATAAACCATTTGTCCATCACCAGGCCATCGCGATGCCAGCGATCGTCATAGTCAGCCAGTAAAGCGTCACGGCACGGCAACTGCGCCGCCACGGCGGCCGAGAGTGCCGCCAGGGAATCGGTCATATTATTCGCGCGCTGATACTGTGCCTGAACCAGTTTATCGGCCAGATCCATGTCACCAAACGCCAGATAATACAGGCAGATGTTTTTCAGTGACCGTTTGCCTGTTTCCGCATGATCAACGTGATAGTCCGCCTGCTGATTGGCGTTATACACGGCAAAGAATTCATCCGCCAGTTCACGCGCCAGCGTACGGACCAACGCTTCGCGCACCAGCGCAATGGCCTGCGGATCGATAATCTCAAACAGCTCGGCAATTTCGTTCTCACTCGGCAACGTCAAAATCAGCGCCGTCAATGCCGGGTCGCTGTCTGCGTCAAGCAACACGGTGCGGAAAGCATCGGCAACGTGCAGCGGCAGTGACAAATGCTGCCCCTGCTGATGACGCGCAACATTGAGACGTAAATAGGTTGCCAGCAGACTTTGCGCCGCATCCCAGCGGGAAAAATCGTTACTGGCATGGCGCATCAGGAAGGTGAGCTGGGCATCGCTCCACTTGTAATCAAGTTTCACAGGCGCGGAGAATTCACGCAGCAGTGACGGCACCGGCTGGAAATAGACGTTATCAAACGTAAACGTCTGGAACTCTTCCGTCACGTTCAGGACGTGATGCACAGGATGGCCATCGCGCTGCAACGGAATCACCTTGCCCTGGCCGTCATACAGTTCGATATCCAGCGGGATGTGTAGCGGCAGCTTTTCTTTCTGATCGGCTGTCGGTGGCGTATGTTGCGTAACGTGCAACGTGTACTGCTCCAGTTCCGGATTGTAGTCGTCGCGTACCGTGACGGTTGGTGTACCTGACTGGCTGTACCAGCGGCGGAACTGAGACAGATCAACGCCAGACGCGTCTTCCATCGCCTGAACAAAATCATCGCAGGTGGCGGCGCTGCCGTCATGCCGTTTGAAGTACAGTTGCATCCCTTTCTGAAAGTTCTCCTCTCCCAGCAAGGTATGCATCATGCGGATCACTTCCGATCCTTTTTCATACACGGTTAAGGTGTAGAAATTATTCATTTCGATCACCTGATCCGGCCGGATCGGGTGCGCCATCGGACTGGCATCCTCAGCAAACTGCGCGCCGCGCATGATACGGACATTATCGATACGATTAACGGCGCGCGATCCCAGGTCTGAACTGAACTCCTGATCGCGGAAGACGGTCAGGCCCTCTTTGAGGCTCAACTGGAACCAGTCACGACAGGTGACGCGGTTGCCGGTCCAGTTGTGGAAATATTCATGGCCTATCACGGCCTCAATCCCCAGGTAATCCTTATCGGTTGCGGTTTCGGCTTTTGCCAGCACATATTTGGAGTTAAAGATGTTAAGCCCTTTATTCTCCATCGCGCCCATATTAAAGAAGTCCACCGCGACAATCATAAAGATGTCGAGGTCATACTCCAGGCCAAAGCGCTCTTCATCCCACTTCATGCTGTTTTTCAGCGAGGTCATTGCCCAGTCGGCGCGGTCCAGATTGCCTCTGTCAACAAAGATCTCCAGTGCGACATCACGCCCCGAACGCGTGGTAAAGCTGTCGCGCAGCACGTCAAAATCACCTGCCACCAGCGCAAACAGATAGCAGGGCTTCGGGAACGGATCCTGCCATTTCACCCAGTGACGTCCCTGCTCGTCATGACCACTGTCGATACGGTTGCCGTTCGACAACAGGAAAGGATAGCGGTTGCCATCGGCAATGATGGTGGTCGTGAAACGCGCCAGCACATCCGGCCGATCCAGATACCAGGTAATATGACGGAAGCCTTCGGCTTCACATTGCGTACAAAGTGCCTCACCGGACTTGTACAATCCTTCAAGCGCGCTGTTGCGGTCAGGATGAATGTCATTCACGATTTTCAGCGTGAAACTGTCTGGCAACTGGCTGAGTACCAGTGCGCCTTCTTCCTCTTTATAAGCCGTCCAGGCCTGGCCATTAACTTCCAGCGAGATCAGGGTCAGATCTTCACCGTCCAGACGCAATTCAGCCCCGTTATCACCCTGGCGTTTAACCTGACTGATGGCCGTGACGCGCGTAGTCGACTCATCCAGTTCAAAGGTTAAATCAATATCGGTGATGGTATAATCGGGAGCCCGGTAATCGTGGCGATATTTTATTTTTGGCTGCTGCGTCATATTTCGTCTCGCAATGAATAGTTTACCCGTCAAAGTCTAAGCCTGATGCGTTAAGCTTGCCATGCGTAATGCATGTCGTGGGCAAAATGGCTACACTTTCTTAACAATGACACAATTCGGCCTCGACTCGCTATCCTGAAATATGCTGTGATCGCCGTCTGTTAGTGATTTATACTTTTGCGTCTTTGTGACGTTTAATACACCGGGCTCTGCGCCACCGAACAGGATGCCGAAACGCGCCATGACAGGACATGCTTCCCCGATACTGACTTCGCTGCTGGATACTGACGCGTATAAGCTTCATATGCAGCAAGCCGTCTTCCATCGCTACTATGATGTTACGGTAGCGGCGGAGTTTCGCTGCCGCAGCGATGAGTTACTGGGTTTTTATGCTGACGAAATCCGTGCAGCGATCAATGCCATGCAGACGCTGGCGCTGACCGACGCCGAATATGCCTGGTTATCTGACCTCCCCTTCTTTGCTGACGACTACCTTAACTGGCTGCGCAATTTTCGCTATGACCCCCAGCAGGTCGACGTGCAAAATCACAACGGCAAGCTGGCTATCCGAATTCAGGGGCCCTGGCGTGAGGTCATCATGTGGGAAGTTCCCCTGTTGGCCTTGATCAGCGAAGTGGTGCATCGCCATCGTACACCACACACCGGCAGTCAGCAGGCCGTGGACTTTCTGCACCAGAAACTGGCGACGTTTAAAACGCAAATTGCGGATACCGATATGTCACGTTTTCGGTTGATGGATTTTGGTACCCGTCGCCGCTATTCCCGGTCGGTGCAGGAAGCCATTGTCAGTACGCTGAAGCAGGACTTCCCCTGGCTGATGGGCACCAGCAACTATGATCTGGCCCGCCGTCTTGAACTGACGCCTGTCGGCACGCAGGCGCACGAATGGTTTCAGGCTTTTCAGCAAATCAGTCCGGTGCTGGCGAACAGCCAGCGGGCCGCGTTACAGGCCTGGCTGGATGAATATGATGACAAACTGGGTATTGCGTTAACGGACTGCATCGCTATGGACGCCTTCCTGCGCGACTTCGGCCCGGTCTTCGCCCGCCGTTACCAGGGTTTACGCCATGATTCGGGCGACCCGGTTGAATGGGGTGAAAAAGCCCTGGCGCATTATCAGCAACTGGGCATAGATCCACAGAGTAAAACCCTGGTGTTCTCCGACAACCTGAATCTGGATAAAGCGCTGGCGCTCTATCGCCACTTTGGTCAGCGTACTCACGTGGTGTTTGGCATTGGCACCCGACTGACCTGCGATATTCCCGGCGTGACGCCACTCAATATTGTCATTAAGCTGGTGCAGTGTAACGGGAAGCCAGTTGCCAAGCTGTCAGACAGTCCGGGCAAAACCATTTGTCAGGATAAAGCCTTCGTCAGAGCCTTGAGAAAAGCCTTTGACCTGCCACTGGTAAAAAAAGCCAGCTAAGCGCTATGTGACTGGGGCGCGCTGCGCCCCGCTTTCCTGGCAATAAATCTGCCCTTCCCCCTGAATTTTGCTTGTTTCCTGTTGACTCGCAAGTAACATAGCAACACCCCAGTCTGGGGAATTCATTCACACACTTCTTCTATATAGAGAGATATTTATGAGCGTAGTGCCTGTAGCGGATGTACTGCACGGTCGCGTCGCGGTTGACAGTGAAGTCACCGTACGTGGTTGGGTACGTACCCGAAGAGATTCAAAAGCCGGTCTGTCCTTTATCGCCGTGTATGACGGCTCCTGCTTTAATCCCGTTCAGGCCGTCGTCAATAATTCTCTGAATAATTACCAGGACGAAGTGCTGCGCCTGACTACCGGCTGCTCCGTCATTGTCACGGGTACCGTTGTGGCATCTCCGGGCCAGGGGCAGGCGTTTGAAATCCAGGCGACAAAGCTGGAGGTGGTAGGCTGGGTGGAAGATCCCGACAGCTATCCTATGGCGGCCAAACGTCACAGCATTGAGTATTTGCGTGAAGTGGCCCACCTGCGTCCACGCACGAACCTGATTGGTGCCGTAGCCCGTGTTCGTCACACGCTGGCGCAGGCGCTGCACCGTTTCTTCCATGAGAACGGCTATTTCTGGGTTTCTACGCCGCTGATTACCGCTTCCGATACCGAAGGTGCGGGTGAAATGTTCCGCGTATCAACGCTGGATCTGGAAAACCTGCCGCGTGACGATCAGGGCAAAGTCGACTTTTCAGAAGACTTCTTTGGTAAGGAAGCTTTCCTGACGGTATCCGGCCAGCTCAACGGCGAAACCTACGCCAGTGCGCTGTCAAAAATTTATACCTTCGGCCCCACCTTCCGGGCCGAAAACTCCAACACCAGCCGTCATCTCGCGGAATTCTGGATGCTGGAGCCGGAAATAGCCTTCGCCTCCCTGGATGATGCGGCCGATCTGGCGGAAGCCATGCTGAAGTATGTGTTTAAAGCCGTCCTGGAAGAACGTGCAGACGACATGGCGTTCTTTGCCGAGCGGGTTGATAACGACGCCATTGCTCGTCTGGAGCGCTTCGTCACCACAGACTTTGCGCAGGTCGACTATACCGATGCCGTCGAGATTCTGATGAACTGCGGCCAGACGTTTGAGAACCCTGTCTCCTGGGGCATTGATTTGTCTTCTGAGCATGAGCGTTACCTGGCGGAGAAACACTTCAAAGCGCCTGTCGTTGTGAAAAACTACCCGAAAGACATCAAAGCGTTCTACATGCGCCTTAACGAAGACGGTAAAACCGTGGCCGCGATGGATGTGTTAGCGCCTGGCATTGGTGAAATTATCGGCGGTTCACAGCGTGAAGAGCGTCTGGATGTACTGGATGCGCGTCTGGAAGAGATGGGGCTGAAAAAAGAGGATTACTGGTGGTATCGTGATCTGCGTCGCTATGGCACCGTTCCCCATTCCGGATTCGGATTAGGTTTCGAACGTTTAATCGCCTATGTCACAGGCGTACAAAATGTAAGAGATGTTATTCCATTCCCACGTACGCCACGTAATGCGAGCTTCTGATTTTCAGCATTTAATATAAGAAATTCATATATATAAAGAGGTCGGCTTCGCCGGCCTTTTTTTATTTTTGTAAATTTTGATATGACTCACAAAGTTCCGTTATTTTTACATTTAGAAATACATTTTTTATCTTTGAAACAAGATTACGACTTTTGTAGCATTTTCGCAGTAGAATTACCCGATGGGGGATGGAAAGATGCGTGCAGACACAGGAGACACCAAACTTCTTTCAAGGTTCATGTAAAGATTTCTTGACGGCAGTGGCAGGTGTCCAAATAACTCCAATGAGGGTAATAAATAATGATGAAGCGCAACATTCTGGCAGTGGTTATCCCTGCTCTGCTCGCCGCTGGCGCAGCCAATGCAGCAGAAGTTTATAACAAAGACGGCAATAAGCTGGACCTGTACGGTAAAGTGGATGCACGTCACCAGTTCTCTGATAACTCAGGTGATGACGGCGATCAGACTTATATTCGCTTCGGCTTCAAAGGCGAAACCAAGATCAATGACCAGATGACTGGTTACGGTCAGTGGGAATACAACATCCAGGGTAATAACTCTGAAGGTTCTGACGCGCAGAGCGGTAACAAAACCCGTCTGGGCTTTGCGGGTCTGAAATTCGGCGATGCCGGCTCAATCGACTACGGCCGTAATTACGGTGTGGTTTATGATGCAATCGGCTGGACCGATATGCTGCCAGTATTTGGTGGCGACTCAGGCTACACAGATAATTTCATGAACGGTCGTAACGGCGGTCTGCTGACCTACCGCAACACCAATTTCTTTGGTCTGGTAGATGGCTGGAATTTTGCGCTTCAGTATCAAGGCAAAAACGATCGTACCGATCCTCGTCGTGCTAATGGCGACGGCTACGGTATTTCAACCTCGTACACCTCTCCGATCGGCGTGGGTATCGTAGGTGCCTATAGCAGCAGCGATCGTACCAATACCCAGTCTGACGGTTCCGTAAGTAACAACAACGCAGTAACCGCTCGTGGCGCTGGCGTTGGTGCTGGTAAGCATGCAGAAAACTGGGCAACTGCGCTGAAATATGACGCTAACAATGTATACCTGGCAGCGATGTACGGTGAAACCCGCAACTCTACACCAATCAGCGGTGTGTTCAACGTAAACGGCCAGACATTTAGCGGTGATGCATTCGCTAACAAAACTCAAGAAATCGAGCTGGTTGCACAGTACCAGTTTGACTTCGGTCTGCGTCCTTCACTGGCTTACGTTCAGTCTAAAGGCAAAGACATTGAAGGTATCGGCGATGCGGATATCTACAAATACTTCGATGTGGGCGCAACCTACTACTTCAACAAAAACATGGCCACCTACGTTGATTATAAAATCAACCAGCTGGACAAAAACAACCCACTGGGCATTCCTAACGACGACGTAGTCGGCCTGGGTGTGGTTTACCAGTTCTAAGTTTGTTGATGCAGTACAAAAAACGGAGCTTCGGCTCCGTTTTTTATTGCCTTTATTCAGCGCAGCCGATACGTGGCCCCCTTCTCCCTATAAGTACCGGTAATTCTGCCGACCGGACAATGAATTTTATCGCAAACGGTTGGCATTTCGCCGTGCTGACGTTAACCTGATGCTTCATTTGCTAAAGTTCACGCTACTGGACCCGACTCATGTTTGAATCGATCTCTGCTGCACCTGCCGATCCTATCCTTGGCCTGGCCGATCTGTTTCGTGCCGATGACCGCCCGAATAAAATTAATCTCGGTATTGGCGTTTATAAAGATGAAACCGGGAAAACCCCGGTGCTCACCAGCGTTAAAAAAGCAGAGCAATATCTGCTGGAAAACGAGACCAGCAAAAATTACCTGAGCATTGACGGTCTGCCGGATTTCGCACACTGCACTCAGGAATTGTTATTTGGTGAAGGCAACGCCCTGATTTCGGCGGGCCGCGTACGTTCCGCGCAGACGCCAGGCGGGACAGGTGCACTGCGTGTCGCTGCGGATTTTCTGGCCACGCAGACGTCGGTGAAGCGCGTATGGGTCAGCAACCCGAGCTGGCCGAACCATAAAAACGTGTTTAACGCCGCGGGTCTCGAGGTGTGTGAATACTCGTATTATGATGCGGTCAACCATACGCTGGACTTTGACAGCATGCTGGCCTCGCTGAAAGAGGTTAAAGCCGGTGATGTGGTGCTGTTCCACGGCTGCTGCCATAACCCAACCGGTATCGATCCGACAGCAGAGCAGTGGCAACAGCTGGCTGCGCTTTCCAAAGCCAATGGCTGGTTGCCGCTGTTTGACTTCGCCTATCAGGGCTTTGCCCGTGGGCTGGAAGAAGATGCAGCAGGTCTGCGCCTGTTTGCGGCCAGCCATCAGGAGCTGATTGTGGCCAGTTCCTATTCCAAAAACTTTGGTCTGTATAATGAACGCGTGGGTGCGATTACGCTGGTGGCGAGCGATGCAGCCACGGCCGATACTGCCTTCAGTCAGGTGAAGTACACGATTCGCGCGAACTACTCTAACCCACCGTCACACGGTGCGGCAGTGGTGGCAACCATCCTGGGAAATGACGCGCTCCGTACCATCTGGCAGCAGGAGTTGTCCGATATGCGTCAGCGTATCCAGCGCATGCGTCAGCTGTTTGTGAATACGCTGGCGGAAAAAGGGGCGCAGCAGGATTTCAGCTTTATCATTAAGCAGAACGGTATGTTCTCGTTCAGCGGGCTGACCAAAGATCAGGTCATTCGTCTGCGTGAAGAGTTTGGCGTATATGCGGTGAACTCAGGCCGGGTGAACGTGGCCGGGATGACGCCCGATAATATGTCTGCCCTGTGTGAAGCGATTGTCGCCGTGCTGTAATCCTGTCCTTATGAAAAAAAATGGGCCTGACTGGCCCATTTTTTATTGCAGAAAAGGATTCGTCAGACGTTCACGACCTAAAGTGGATAGCGGACCGTGACCGGGCAAAAACGTCACATCATCTCCCAGCGGCAACACTTTGTTTTTGATGGCATCAATCAGATGCTGATGGTTACCCTGCGGAAAGTCGGTGCGTCCTACACCACCGTTAAAGATCACATCACCGGAAACCAGTAAACGCCCCTGTCGGTCAAAAAACACGATATGGCCTGGCGTATGACCGGGACAGTGCAGAACCTCAAGATTAACCTGACCAACCTGAACAGTGTCCCCCTCTTCCAGCCAGCGATCGGGCGTAAGCGGCGCGCAGTACTCAAGTCCAAACATCTGGCTCTGCGTGGGCAATGCCTCAAGCCAGAACGCATCCTGTTTGTGCGGGCCTACCAGTGGTATGTTCCAGCAGGCCGCCAGTTCCGCCGCGGCCCCGACATGATCAAGATGACCATGCGTCAGCAGGATCTGGCCAGGCGTTAAATCAAGCTGTTCCAGCGTTTGCCTGATTGTATCGGCGTCACCACCCGGATCCACAATCGCAGATTCACGTGTGGTGTCGCACCAGATAACCGAACAGTTCTGCGCGAAGGCGGTAACGGGGATAATGTGATAATTCATAACGCTCCATGGTCGGCACCCGCAGCGTTGCCGACGTTACGACCAGTGCCTGACCGGACCGGTATCAATATGTACAAAGTTGCTGCTGGGGTAATATCCTACACCACCCGCCCGCATTTTTAACGCGGCTTTCCGGACATTCGCCAGACTAATCCCCTCAATATGGAAATCCATCGCCTGACCTTTGGTGTGGTAGCTGTGTTTGGCGACACCAGGACCAGATTCGCGCAGCATATTATTGGTGGCCAGAGTGCGGTAGCCCGAGATCAGCTGAACGGGCTTACGCGTTTCCAGCAGCGCCTGGAGGCGGTAGAGCTGATCGAAAAGGTGGGGATCGATACTTTTGATTTTATTGGCGCGGTAGTCACGGAAAAAATGGTTAAGACGCGATAACTCGCTCTTGTCGTAACTTTTACCGTTGAAGAATTCTGTTTTGAGGGTTTCACCCGTGTGAAGGTTATTCAGCGTTAAGACGCGCGGTCGTGACGTAGAGAGTGAAGCCATCGCTGACGTCGGCAACAAAGCCAGTCCCGCAGCGGCACTTCCGCAAAACAACAGTTTGCGACGGACAGAATCAATTGTAGACATGAAGCGTTTTACCTGAGAACAGAGCCAATGACACGTGCAAAAAACGCACTGGCGGAACCATAACTTTCTCGCGGTAGCACGTCAACCCATGTCTGGCAAGTTTGGAAGACGGCGCCTCATCGGAGACACCGCCTTTCTCAGGTCATCTTCCCGTGCGCAATGCGCACTTACGGTTAAAAATCAACCGTTAGAGGAGCAACTGCTGCGCGCGACTCAGCACCAGACTCCCGGAACGGGCAGTATTATCATAATTGTAAATATCTGTACGAAACTGCGTTTTACCATCATCCGCGACCCAGGCGGTTAAATAATACAGGTTAACCGGTATCCGATGGCGAATAGGCACATAGCGCGTATCACCCTGTTTTAACGTCCCTGAGATACGGGCATCATTCCAGCCTACATCCTGCAGCAGAATGCCCGCCAGTTCTGACGCTTTGTTGACCCGCACGCAGCCCGAGCTGAGTGCGCGAATATCACGCTGGAACAGATTATGATTGGGCGTGTCGTGCAAATAGATAGCATCTGAACTGGGCATATTAAATTTGAAACGGCCCAGTGAATTGGTCTGCCCCGGCGCCTGACGAATTCGGTACGGGAACGACGAGGCAGACACCATGCTCCAGTCGATCATGGTGGGATCGATCACCTCCGCATCCGCACTCCAGCCCGACAGCAGGGTATATCCGTGCTTATACAGGTACGTCGGGTCCTGTTTCACTTTTGGAATGATGTCCTGGCGCACCAGCGTGGTAGGCACATTCCAGGGCGGATTCAGCACCACGTTGTTGAGCGCGCTGCGCATCAGTGGCGTTTTACGGTCTGGCCGGCCCACAATCACCCGCGATGTCAGCACCCGGGTGCCGTTGTTGTAATAATTCAACGAGTAATTGGGAATGTTGACCATAATGCCGTTGTGCATATCATCCGGCAGCAAACGCAGGCGTTGAATGTTCAGCGCCAGCAGGGCGGCACGTTGCTGAGGTGACACATTCAGCCATTCACGTGTACGCGGACCAATGGCTCCATCCGTGTCCAGCCCCTGCCACTGTTGAAAGCGTTTTACCGCTGCGACCAGATTATCGTCATAGACATTGACGCCACTTGTCGCCGTAGGTGCCACTTGTACGTTGTCCGGCGCGCCTGGCGGTGGCGGCGGAATAGCGTTCACGGCAACGGCAGACGGGCTGACCGCGACAGGTTCACTGTGGCTGACCGTAACTGGCGCAGTAGGAACCGCATCGTCATTCGGTGCAGGTGCCGTCGTCTGTGCACTTAACATACCGCTGCGCCGCAGGATTTCCCGCAGTGCCGGTACATCATCACTGACCTGACCGGGCCTTACCGTGTCGCGATTTTTGATTTGCGGCCACGGCTGTTTATCGTTAAGCAGGTTTATTAACGCTTTGTGCATTAAGGGATACTGCGGATGTTGCGGTTCCAGCGAATTCACAAAGGCCGCTGCCCGCCCCGCATTCACGGCGTTCTGCCAGGCATTAATGACGGACACCGACGGCACCGCCAACTTATAGGGCACCGTACTGTAGAGCCACGTTTCTCCCTGTGCAGGAACCGACGAGACAAATTGCAGATAACCCAGCATGGCATCGGACAGTGTCACATCGCGGGCGAATCCGGTAATGGATGGATCGGTCAGACGCTCCACCCACCGGGTAAATTGTGGCTGGACGCCGGATAACGCTACCTCAGCCAGCTGCTGCTGAAACTTCTGCACGGCGTCATGATCCTGCCAGATCGGTTGCATATTTCGCGCGGCATACAGGGCGGCCAGTGAAGCACCGTAAAAAGGCTGACTGTCACTGGCAAACGCCTGGCGAATTTTTTGCTGACTGGCAGAAACAGAGGTGGTGGCCTGAGTCGAATGGACACCGGGCATGGCCGCGATGATAGCCGCCTGGGACGGCACGCACGGACTCAGGGCAAGTGCCAGCACCAGCCATGAACTAACCTGATGAATTGTTAAGCCTTTATTCAGTAACATCCCTGCCCCCTTCATTAATCTACCGCGCAGCCTGAGAGGAAAAAGCTGCAATCGGGCTGTTACTCATATGACTGAGTATACAAACAAAAACGGCATTTGCCTCCTGCGACAAATGCCGTTACCAGATTAACCAATGGCGCTGTTTTTGACTATCCTTGCCGCACGAATATTATGTCGTCGTTTCACTGGCCGAATCGGCTTCACTGCCGCGTTTGGCAGGCAGCGGATCGGCGGCGAAACCCCGTAATCCCACGACATGAACGTGTTCGGTGTTGTTAAACACCTTACGCATCAGTTTGTAGGTCGTGCCCTTCTCAGGACTGATGTTCTCAGGTGCAGCGATGACCAGTTGCATCTCCAGGCGCTCACAGAGTTCAAACAGCGTGGCGATTGAACGCGCATCCAGACGGGCGGCTTCATCCAGGAACAGCAAGCGGCAGGGTGAGATATCTTTCCCACGCAGACGGCGTGATTCCTCTTCCCAGCTCTGCACGACCATGACCAGGATCGACATACCGGTACCAATCGCTTCACCGGTAGAGAGCGCACCACTTTCTGCACGCAGCCAGCCATCGGAGCCACGATTCACCTCGACTTCCATCTCCAGGTAGTTACGGTAATCCAGCAGTTCTTCACCAATTGTCTGTGGCGTGCGCTGTCCCATATCGATCTGTGGATTGAGGCGTTGATACAGTTTTGCCAGCGCTTCCGAGAAGGTCAGTCGGTTGCTGTTAAACAGATCCTGATGCTGTTCATGCTCTTCGGACAAGGTATCGAGCAGCATCGCGTGTGTTTCCCGCACGTTCACGTTGAGCCGCACGCTGCGTACCTGTCCAAAGCTGACGGTCTGTAACCCCTGGTTCAGCTGGCGAATACGGTTCTGTTCACGCTGAATCGTTTTGCGAATAATGTTCGCCACGCTGCGTGAACTGATGGCCAGCGTTTGCTCGCGGGCAGTCAGCTCTTCCGTCAGACGGTTCAGCTCGATTTCCATCTGTTCGATGGCTTCAACCGGATCGTCGGTACGGATAATGTCCTGACGGATACGTTCGCGCAGATGCTGATACACGGCGATAAAGAACTGAATTTTACGCTCTGGCCGTTTGGGATCTTCCGACAGGCGCAGCACATCGCGCAGGTGTTCGTTATCCGCCACCGCCAGGCGCAGCGCACCGAGTGCCTTATCCGACATTGAACGCAGCTCATCCGCACTCAGGTAAGCCAGCTCCCGACGATGCAGACGCCGCTCCACGCCATTGTCCTTCACCAGACGCAGCACCATGCACCAGCCTGCTTTGGCACTGACCACCTGTTCGCGGATCTGATGATAGTTGCGCTCAAGCTGGCGCAGCTTCTTCTGCAGATTGTCCATTTCGGCTTCGCAGAAGGTGAGCTGTTTCTCCAGCTGGTTACGACGGGCACGATTGTGACTAAGCGCGGTATAAAGCTCGTCACGGCGGATACGGGCGCGTTCTTCCGCGCTGGCATCGGCCTGCACACCGATATCCTGCATCTCCTGCTGCAACTCTTTCAGCATGTCGCGTTTGGCGTCATAAGCGCTTTTCAGCGATGCCAGCACCTGAGAATACTGGGTCAGCTGCGACTGATGGGCGCGCAGGCGCTCACGGCAGCGGCTGCGCTCCGCTTCCGCCTGCTCCAGACGCTGGCGCAGCTTATCACTCAGATCGGTGTTGCCACCGAGCATACTGGCCGAGTCGTCATAGCTGAAGTGGGCGCGACGCTGTACCACCTCGGTCAGCGCAAAAGCCTGCTGACGCGCGCGCTGCTGCTGCTGCTGTGCATGCTGGTAATCTGCCTGCAACTGATCGTGCTGTTCCGGATCGCTCTGCAGCACCGCCAGCATCGGTTCAAGTTTGGCCAGCTTTGCCCCATGCTGATGGAGGAAGCGTGCGGCTTCCTGCGCGTCTTCCACCTGCTCACGGATCTCTTCACAACGGTCTGCCAGCGTGTCGTCCAGTAACAGATTCACGCGCGGCAACAGGCGGTTAAGCTGCGCAACGCCCTCTTTGGCCAGGTCAAACTGCTGACGTTGCTGCTGATTGTTGCTTTCATGCTGGTTGAGCGCACGTTCCAGCTCACCCCGACGGGCGCCAAGCTGACGAATCTGCGCTTCGGGATCGTCATCAAAGGCGACCGCCAGATGGCTACCGATAAAACGGCTGAATGACTGATGAAGCCGCTGCGTCTTTTGAACGTCAAACGACAGGGTGGCATACCGTTCCGCCAGACGATCGCGTTCGTTATTGAGCAACTCCAGCTGGTTTTCGCGTGCCGCCCGGCCGAAAAGCGGGATTTTAGGGAAGCGGGAATAGCGCCACTGGCGCTCGGCCACCTTGACCACGACGGCATTTTGTAACTCGTCGACGCTGAACACGCTGTCATCAAAAGATTGCGGATCGCCCTCGATCAAATAGAGATCTTCCGGGCACTCTTCCAGGCCATCCAGTTGCTCACGCACCAGCGAAAGATCGGGCACCACAATGGCGTGACGTGACGGGCCGTACAGGGCGGAGAAGTAAGGCGCATCGTCGAGCGTGACATCGTCATAAATTTCAGACAGCAGCACACCGCCAAAGCGTTCGGCCAGCTGGTTCAGTCGCGGATCTTCCGCACCGCCCGGCTGGCTCAAGCGCTCAATCTGCTGCTCAATTTCACGTTTCCTTGCGGCCACTTCATCACGTTCAACAGTGGTTTCACGTTCCCGCTCCAGCAACTGCTGCATGTATTCCGTAACGTCCTGGCTGCTGGTCAACGCCTGACCGGTTTGCTCGCTGAGCTGCGTCAGGATTTCTTGCGCAGCCAGCCAGTGCGGCGCACGCGCGGTCAACGTCGCGATGCGCTGACGGAGCTGTTCCAGCTCCTGACGCATCAACATACGCTGTTCGCCCGCATCGGCAACGCTGCTGTTCAGCTGCTCGATTTGGGCTTCCAGTTCACGCTGCAATCCTTCCAGCGCATCAGGCTCATATTGCTGCCCCTGACGCTTGCAGAATTCCGCCAGCAGACGTTCTGCCTCCTGCTGCTCGCGCAGGCGCTGTTCAAGTTCGCTCAGACGCAGGCGCAGTGAAGCAAGCTGATCGGCGTGGTGACGCTGATTGCTGGCATCACGCAGGAGATCGCGCCCGACTTGCCAGGCCTCTTTACGGCTGACCTCACCGGCAATGCTGGTCACCAGCGATAAGGCCTGTTCAAACTGACTGTGCGCCGCTTCGGCCACACTCAGTTTCTGCTCCAGGCGCAACAACTGCCCGGTTGCTTCTTCTTCTTTGGCCTGGAAGCTGGCCTGCCATTCCGCCGCGTTGTCAATGTTCAGCTCAGGCAATTCACACAGCGAACGCGCACGTTCCAGAGCCTGTAACGCCTGCTGATACTGAATGGCACGGGTTTGCTGCACGTCCAGCGCCTGCTGAAAATCGGCCAGCTGACTTTTCAGCTCATCCACTTCCAGTTCGGCCGCTTCAGCACGGGCTTCATTTTCTTCCTGGATTTCACGCGCTTCGGCCACGACTTCACTCTGTTCTTCCAGGCGAAGTGTCAGATCCTCGATATCACTGTCATAACGGGTAATTTTTTCCTGCTGGCGCATTGCCGTCTGCACCAGATTCAGGTGATCGCTGGCCGCCTGATAATCGATTTCAAGATCGTTCTCTGCCCCGCTGTGTTCAGCCAGCTCTCGTGCCATTTCCACGTGGCGATACTGCTCCGACGCCAGCTGCTTGCGGCTGGTGAACAGTTCATTGCGCAGCTGTAGTGCGCTATCCAGGTGGATGCGTCGTTCATTGGCATGACGCATATAGTCGGCCGATACATAGCTGGTGGCTTCAGAAATCAGGTGCTTAAACAGATCGCGATCAGACTGGGTTACGCGGATCGCTTCCAGCGTCATACGGTTCTCGCGCAGCGCAGCTTCCATGTCCTGGAACGCTTTACGCACGCCACTGTTTTCAGGCAACAGATAATCGCGCAGAGAACGGGTGATGGCGCTGGAGATACCGCCGTACAGAGAGGCTTCAATCAGGCGATAAAACTTACTGCGGTCGCTGGCGGTACGCAGACGACGCGGCACAATCCCCAGATCAAACATCATCGCGTGATAGTCCGTTACCGAGCTGTACTGCCGATACTGGACACCTTCCAGCGCCTCGACGCGTTCTTTGACCTCATTAAGCGGTAACACGCGCGCCTGACGGCTGTTCAGAATTTCCGTGAGCATGTCTGTGGGCAGCGTATCCGTGGGCAGGCCATGGATACTAAAGGGCTTGATATCAACCTTTTTGTCACGTCCTGCCACCTGCTGTAACCGGACCCCGACCACCACACGTTGATGGCGTGAGTTCACTACGTCCAGCATCGCGTAGCAGACGCCTGCCCGCAGTTTACCGTGCAGGCCTTTATCGCGTGAGCCTGAGGTTGCGCCCGCTTCGGTGGTGTTACGGAAATGCAGCAGGGTTAAGTCAGGAATCAGCGCCGTGACAAAGGCTGCCATTGTGGTGGACTTACCTGCCCCGTTCCCGCCCGACAGCGTGGTGACCAGTTCATCCAGATCAAAGGTTCGGGCAAAAAACCCGTTCCAGTTGATCAGGGTTAGCGAACGAAATTTGCCGCGTTCAATCATGCCTGCTCTTCCTCCGCGATATCACCCGCATCGCTGTCATTCTCTTCACTGTCATCAGCCTCTGTGGCTGCCGTCGTGTTGTCCAGCAACATCGCTTCGCCATCGCGGATCAGGCGCAGTTGCGCTTCACGCGCATCATCACCGCTACGGACATCGGCACCAAAGCGGAAGACAGACTCGGTAATACGAAACTTGCTGCTGTCGTTGCCAAAAAACCACACCATGCCCAGACGGCGCAGGCGGCTTAAGGACGCACGCATTTTTTCCTGTAACTTAGCCCGATCGAGATCCGACCCGGTTGAACGCTGGTTAACCAGCTTCAGCAGCTTGCTTTCGTCCGCCAGGGACAGCAGTTCATCATAGAGTTCCTGTTGCGTGAAAATGCCTTCATTCGCCAGGCGTTCCGGGCTGAGATACAGATAGCAGAGGATTTTCCCGACCATCATGTCCAGTTCGGAAAGCACGGAACGGGGAATCAGCGTGGTTGAGCGTGGACGCAGATAGAAAAAGCCCTCTGGAGCACGAATCAGCTCAACGTTGTAGCGCGTGTAAAACTCTTCCAGATACTGCTGGTAATCCATCAGAAAAGCGTGGTTATCCAGCTCTTCAATGCCAATATGGCGACCGGCACGTAACTGGCTGTCCAGCGCCGGAAAAATCGGATTTGCCAGTGCCTGTGCCAGCTTAACCGGCATCACTTGTTCAATATTTGTCGATGACATGTGCCTGCACCTTGGCTCCGTAATCATTAATGGCTTGCCATTCCACAGGCAAACCGGCTAAATCGGCTTCCGCTACACCTAATCGCACCGCCTGGTCCACGACAATGCGCGCAAGGTCGAAGTGACGCGCGCGCGGGTACTGGGCCAGATAGTCGCGCATGACGGCGGCGAGGTTAAGCGGTTTTTGCTGCGTTTTATAAATCGTTAAGGCTTCTTCGATCATGGCCGCCAGCTGCTCGCGAATTTCATTAAATTCTTCGAACTCCAGTTCAGCAGGTAATTCGCCCATCACTTCGTCATTACGCAGCGTCAGCTCATCGTCACGCATATCGTAAAGACGTTCGGCATTGGCATAAGTCAGCGCCCAGGGTGAGTCAAAATAGTTCTGTACGGATACGCGCAGGCGCTGGGCAAAAACACGGTTTTTGTCCATGTCGATAGCGGTGCGGATAAATTTATGCACGTGGCGGTCATAACCAATCCACAGGTCAATGGCCTGCTGTCCCCAACTGGTGATGCGGTCGAGTTTACTTTGCAGATCGAACACCAGTTTATCGACGAAGCCCAAATCCGGGCTGTCCAGCGTCGCATCCTGAATACGCAGCAGATTTTCCTGGAGTTTGTCACCAGCCGCTTCCAGCGTATCCTGCAATTCACGCAGCGTACCGGAAGTTTCCGACAGTAACATTTCACAGCTTGAAATCGCGGCGCGCCAGTCTTTATTCAGTAGCTCCGCAATATCCGCTTTCACCGCCTGCTGCTGCTCATCCATCAGGCGTTGCGTCATATCAATGCTGTCGAAGATTTCGGCTACGGAGTATTTCAGCGGCGCGAATACGTTACGATGCCAGTGAAATTCATCGCCATTCTCCTGCGCCGCGTCGGCGGCACGCTTAAGTTCAGCGGCAACGATGGAAAGCTGCATGGAAAGCCGCAGCGTGGAGAACTCGCGCTGGCGGATATAGTAATCCGTGATGCCGATGGCCAGCGGCGTCAGACGATAAATTGCATTGCCTTCAGTTAATTCACTGGTGAAACGGTTCAACAGGCGCTGACGCACCATATCATTGATGGCGTTGTTGGCCCGCACCAGTACGGTTTCGCTGGTTTGTTCAAACGCTTTGCTGACATGACGAAACGCATCGACCAGGTCACCTTCACTCATTTCTCCGTCCATGCGCTCGCCATTCAGCGTGGCGATGGCCAGCAAAAAAGCCAGACGTTCAACGGGCAGCGCAAGGGAGAAGTCGTTCTTGCGCGCCCAGGATACCAGCTCCGGTACCGTCTGGGAAAATTCACTCATAATTCGTCCTTCTGCCCGGGTTTGCGCGCGGTCACGTGGATGTAACGCCCTAAGCTTAAAAAGGGTTCCTGACGGCAAAAACGCCGCTCCATCTCAATGATTTCGTCGTCGCTTTTTGGCTCGCCTTTAGGCGGCTTCATATAGTCGCTGAACACCCGAATCCCGGCACGCTGTTCAATCTGGAAACCGCAGGCCTGTAACCAGCGTGACACATCGTCAGGATCGCGCGGAAAGTCCGGTGACAGCGTGCGCTTCTTACGCTTGGTTAAGTTGGTACGAAGGTAACCAAAATTGCCCAGCGTCAGGGTGCGTAATGTTAACCCATGCAGGTTATAAAACATCAATGACAGCACGCCTCCCGGCCGCAATGTATCAAACAGGGCTTTCAGCACGGTTTCCGGTTCAGCGACCCATTCAAGTACAGCGTGAAACAATACCAGATCCACCGGCTTATCCAAATGTTCACCGACCTGCTGCGCGCTAATTTGTTTGAATTGCATGTTATGGCTCACACCCAGCGCATCCGCATTTTCCTGGGCACGCCGCAACATTTCACCTGAGAGGTCGCACAGCAGAATCTGATGGCCCCGCGCGGCCAGTCCACTGGAAATTTGCCCAATGCCACCGCCCGCATCCAGCACGTTCAGTGAGGGAGACGAGGACGTCAGGCTGGGAAGCAAGGCTTCAAGCTCATCCCAGACGATTGCCTGACGCACCCGGCCTTTGGTGGTGCCGTAAATATTTTGCGAAAATTTATCCGCGAGATCGTCAAAGTTACGATCCTGCATGGCATGGACTCCGGTATGCTGCGGTAAAACGTATGCTATTTTGTCACAGGTGCCGTAAGAATGAAGCTTTCATGCTCTTCTTCTGCTCTGGCTGCTGTTTTTTCGGACAACAAGAGGGATTTTACATGTTTTTTATGCTGAAAAAGGCATTTGGCAACCTGTTACTGCCCCTGCCTTTTCTGCTTCTTTTGATGGCTGTCGGCATTTTGCTGCTTTGGTTCAGCCGCTGGCAGAAAAGCGGTAAAATCTTTATCTCAGTGAGTTGGCTGATGTTATTACTGATAAGCCTACAGCCGGTCGCCGATCGCTTACTGTTGCCCGTCGAATCGCATTACCCGACGTGGAATGGGACTGAAAAAGTCGATTACATCGTGGTGTTAGGGGGCGGCTATACCTATAACCCGGCCTGGGCGCCCAGCTCGAACCTGCTGAACAACAGTTTGCCTCGCGTGACAGAAGGTGTGCGTCAGTGGCAGCGCCATCCGGATGCTACCCTGGTCTTTACCGGTGCTGCGGCAGGGCAAAATCCCAAAAGTAATGCCTGGGTCGCCGCACAGGTTGCCGAAAGCCTGGGCGTACCTTCATCGCACATTCGTCTGCTGGATCAGCCAAAAGATACCGCACAGGAGGCGCAGGCTGTCAGCACGCTCATCGGGCACCACCCTTTCCTGCTGGTTACCTCAGCTAATCATATGCCGCGCGCGATGCGGTTTTTCAATCAGGCAGGCCTCAAGCCGATTGCAGCGCCCGCCAATCAGCTGGCGATTACTTCGCCACTTAACTGGTGGGAGCGTTTTTATCCTTCCCCGCTGTGGATGAGTCACAGCGAACGCGCGATCTACGAAACGCTGGGGAGCGCATTGCAACGCTTCTCATCCGCCTCACCCTCTGATGGATAGACGCAAAGGCGCACATCCGTCATGGCGCAGGCTGAGTGCGACCGTAACCCGGCGCCTCAGCCGCGTGCGCAGACGGTCATCTCACAAGAAGCGGAACAGGTCAGCGAAGCATCGCGGCGCGGACCCGGGTGAGATCCTCTGGCGTATCCACGCCAACGCCCGGAATCGTTTTTGCCACCGCAACGTGGATCTTTTCGCCGTACCACAGCACGCGCAACTGCTCCAGCAGTTCGATCTGCTCAAGCGGACAGGGTTCCCAGCTGATATAGCGACGAATAAACCCGGCACGATAAGCATAGATGCCGATATGGCGCAGCAGCGTGTCACCGATCTGTTCCCGGGACTGCGCATAACGTTCACGATCCCAGGGAATCGTCGCGCGTGAAAAATACAACGCGTAGCCTCTGGCATCCATGACCACCTTGACGGCGTTGGGATTGAACGCCTCTTCCGCATCCGTAATCGGCACCGCCAGCGTCGCCATGCCGGCGTCAGCCTGAGCCAGGTTGGCCGCCACCTGATGGACGATATCAGCGGGGATCATGGGTTCGTCCCCCTGGACATTGACGATGATCTGGTCATCCGCGAACTGATATTTTTCAATCACTTCTGCAAGACGTTCCGTACCGGAATGATGATCGGCGCGTGTCATACACACCTCGCCACCGGCAGCCTCGACAGCGCGGGCCACCTCAGGATGATCGGTCGCGACAATCACACGGCTGGCACCCGATTCCCGGGCGCGCTCCATCACATGCACCACCATTGGCTTGCCATGAATATCAACCAGGGGTTTACCCGGTAAACGGGTGGAAGCATAACGCGCAGGAATGATGGCAATAAAACTCATGGATGGATCTCTTCAACCGATAACGTACGGGCTTCGTTTTCCAGCAGTACCGGAATACCGTCACGCACAGGGAAAGCCAGCGCGTCGGGCTTGCAGATCAGCTCTTGCTGTTCTTTGTTAAAGTACAATTTGCCATTACAAACCGGGCAGGCAACGATTTCGAGTAAACGGTGATCCATATGTCCTCCATCTCGGACCGAGAGCGTAAGGACTAAAGCATATCACAGCGCTGATGAGAGCGGGTAAATCACACCCGCGCTGCATCAGGAATTGTTAAGCTGCCAGCGCGTTGGCCAGTGTGTCAGTAACGCCGAAGGCGCATTCTTTAGCAAGACCGTTTCGGCCCCCTGCCAACGGGCGAAGCGTTCAATAGCACGTTGCACGTCATTGAGAAAGGAAACGGTTACCGCGACGTCAGGTTCCAGCCAGATGTTGTTAATTTCCAGCAAGGCTGTTGAGCGCACCATCCGTGCATCCAGACGGGCTTTGAGTTGGCCCCGATGCAGCACCGGTAAGACAAAATAGCCATATTTACGTTTGGCCGCAGGCGTGTAACATTCAATGCGGTAGTCAAAGTCAAACAACGCAAGCGCACGTTTCCTGTCCCATACCAGCGGATCGAAAGGGGATAACAGCGTGGTATGTGTTGCGATCAACGGCGTGGCTAATGCGGCCTGAGCGTCCCGATGCAGCCACATCTCTCCCATGCCGTCGACCTCAACCGGCATGATTTCGCCGGCCGTCTGTGCCCATAAGATAAAGTCTTTAACGGGCGCGCGCTTTAGCCGGTAATAGTCTGCCAGCCACTCACGGCGAAAAATGCCCAGGCTGCGTGCGCTGTTCACTAACATCAGGCGGACAGCGTCATCCTCACTGATAGCATGCAGCGCATCCTGCCAGTCAGGCATGACACGTGAGCGTAAATCATAGACGCGCTGAAAATTATGGCGCGCCGACACCATTAGCTCCCCTGAACTGAACAGGTTTTCGAGATGCCGCTTGTGGGGTTTCCATGCCCACCATCCTGACTTATGATTTTTACCACTGGCGAAATCAGCCGATCTGACGGGCCCGTTGTCGCGTATATAGATAAGTAGATCAGCGATTTCCTGCTGATGTTCCGTTGCCCAGTCTGCACTGTATTTCCAGCCCAGGCGCTCCGGCGACAGCATGCGGTGCCGCAGTAACCGGTAATCTGCGCGGGGAATAAAACAGGCTTCATGCGCCCAGTATTCGAAAATCTCCCCCTGCGCCAGCGACTCGTCCAGCCAGACGGGCGGGTAGTCGCCTAAGCGACTGAATAAGACAAGATACGGACTGCGGGCCACCACATTGATGGTGTCGATTTGCAACAGCGACATGCGGCTAATGCAGGCTGAAATATCCTGAAAACGTGCCCGACGTTTCACCGGACGCAATAACCCCTGCGCCGCGAGCTGAATATTACGTGCCTGCTGTCGTGAAAGTGAATGCGTG
Source organism: Pantoea sp. PNA 03-3 (assembly GCF_003201175.1). Lineage (NCBI taxonomy): Bacteria > Pseudomonadati > Pseudomonadota > Gammaproteobacteria > Enterobacterales > Erwiniaceae > Pantoea > Pantoea sp. PNA 03-3. The sequence continues at coordinate 1,050,077 of NZ_QICO01000001.1, forward strand.
CCCATTCTCTTCCTTCTCAGTGGAAATTAGTGCGGCTCTCGTGGTGAATACGTGCCACACAGGCGTTGTATATCGTCTAAGAGTAGCGTCGCTGCCTCAGCCTGCAGATGGGCATCGACGGGAAGATACCACCATGAGGATTGCGCGAATGCGCGGCATTTAACGGCATCTTTCTCCGTCATCAACAGCGTTTGGCCGGGCGTGACCAGACGCGACAGTTCCTCTTCGCTGTAAGCATGATGATCGGCAAAGGCGATCTCCGCAACGGGCGTCAGACCGTGCTGTTTTAAGGTATGAAAAAAGCGCGGCGGATGACCAATGCCGGCCATGGCGACGACATCGTGCAACGTGTTGAGCGGTCGTTGTTCACCGCTGAGCAGATGGGTTGCCATCCCCGCCTGCAGTTGCATGGCAATTTCGCCCTGCTGCGCTTCACCACCGTTAACGATCACCGCGTCTACCGTCTTAATGCGGGATGCCCGTTCCCGCATGGGTCCGGCAGGTAACCACCAGCCGTTGCCAAAACGTCGCACGCCATCCACCACCACAATTTCCCGATCGCGCTGGAGCGCATAATGTTGCAGGCCATCATCAGTCACGATGAGATCCAGTGAATGATGTTGCAGAAGGGCTTCAATCGCCTCACGGCGTCGCGGTGCCACTGCAACGGGTGCAGCTGTGCGCTGCGCAATCAGCACCGGCTCGTCACCCGCCTGATCGGTGGCGGTTTCCGCAGTGACACGCAGCGGATAGCGGTCTGCTTTCCCCCCGTAGCCGCGGGAAATCACACCTACCCGTAATCCTCGTTGCTGCAGGGCGTCAACCAGCCAGATGACCACGGGTGTTTTACCATTCCCGCCCGCGGTCAGATTCCCCACCACGACAACAGGCAAGGGCGCACGCCAGCTTTTACGCCAGCCACGCCGGAAACTGAGGCGGATCAGCGCCGTAATGGCGCCATAAAGCACACTGAGTGGCCACAGGACTAACCATAATGGCGATCGACCACTCCAGATGCGCTCAATCATTGGCCGAACTGCATTTTATGGAGTTGAGCATAAGCACCTTTTTCCGCCAGCAGGTCGGCGTGCGTACCGCGTTCGATGATATTGCCCTCTTCCACCACCACAATTTCATCCGCTTTTTCAATAGTAGAAAGCCGATGCGCAATCACCAGTGAGGTGCGGTTTTTCTGCAGCTCATCCAGGGCAGACTGGATAGCACGCTCGGACTCGGTGTCCAGCGCAGAGGTGGCTTCATCGAGAATCAGGATAGGACAGTCACGCAGCAGAGCGCGGGCGATGGCGATACGCTGGCGTTGACCGCCTGATAGCAGCACACCATTTTCCCCGATGACGGTATCCAGCCCCTTGTCCATTTTATTAATAAAGTCCATCGCGTGTGCCATCGTCGCCGCCTTTTCGATTTCCTCGCGGCTATACTGTTCACTGCGCGCATAGGCAATGTTATTGGCAACGGTATCGTTGAACAGATGCACATTTTGCGACACAAGTGCGACCTGATTACGCAACGACGCTAAGGTGTATTCACGCAGGTCATGGCCATCCAGTAAAATCTCGCCCTGCTGAATATCATAAAAACGCGTCAGCAAACTGGCGATAGTCGATTTACCTGAGCCGGAGCGCCCGACTAAGGCAACGGTTTTTCCGGCAGGCAGCATCAGGTTAATGTTTTTCAACGCAGGTGTTTCACGGCCGGGATAGGTGAAGGTCACACCTCGGAATTCGACATCACCTTTTGCGCGCGTGATTTCACGCGTACCGGTGTCGTTCTCCTGCTCACTGTCGAGAATGGAGAACAGCGTCTGACAGGCCGCCATACCACGCTGAAACTGCGCATTCACGTTTGTCAGCGATTTCAGCGGGCGCATCAGAGCGATCATAGATGAGAAGACCACCGTAATGGTCCCCGCAGTCAGCGTATCCATCACGCTGGGGAAACTGGCGGCGTACAGAACGAATGCCAGAGCCAGAGAAGCAATGAGCTGAATAACCGGATCGGAGATTGAAGAGGCTGAAACGAGCTTCATCCCCTGCTGACGCATGCGGTTACTGACCTTGGCAAAACGCTCGGATTCAATGTCCTGGCCACCAAAAATCAGCACTTCTTTGTGCCCTTTCAGCATCTGCTCGGCACTGGTCGTCACCTGTCCCATGGTGTTTTGCATCGATTTGCTGATGTTGCGGAAGCGCTTTGATACGGTACGAATCGCGAAGGATACGATTGGAGCCAGAACAATCAGAATCAACGACAGCTGCCAGCTGTAATAAAACATCATGATAAACAGGCCAATTATCGAAGCGCCCTCACGCACCACGGTGACCAGCGCCCCCGATGACGACGAGGCGACCTGCTCCGAATCATAGGTGATGCGAGAGAGTAACGTACCCGTGGACTGCTGATCGAAGAACGCAACCGGCATGCCCATCATATGGCTGAACAGACGACGGCGCATATTCATCACCACATTGCCTGACACCCATGAGATGCAGTAGCTGGAGATATAGCTGCTTACGCCACGAACCAGCATCAAGCCGATGACTGCCAACGGCATCCACAGCATCACGGATCTGTCCGCTTTACCAAAGCCGTCATCCAGCAAAGGCTTCAACAGGGAGAGCATTAACGTATCGCCTGCGGCATTAATAATCAGGGCAGTAGCCGCCACAATTAAGCCAGCTTTGTTGGGTGCGATCATCGGCCAGAGTCGACGGAATGTCTGCCACGTTGAGAGATCTTTATCTTGATGCATTATTTATTCACGTTGTTGGAAATAGCCGGTCATTCTACCTGGATTCGCGTTTGACGCCAAACCACTGATGATACCAACGGGGCACTAATTGTTCTCTGAAGGAAAAAACCTGCACGGTGTTTGCCTCTATTTTGATACTTATTTGTCCGGACTGACCAGTATCACGCCAGTCATAAGCGTGTTCACGGTAATTTCGCAGCACGGACTTCGCGGGCATTCGCCACGCATTATAGCGTGCTACAGAGGCGATGGCGGTATGGCCGGCGATGCTGCGCAGCAGTATGCGCGATGAGGATGTCCGGCTGCCATGATGAGGTACCTGCAGAATATCCGCCTTTAACTGCTGCTTTTCCAGCCGCACTAACTGCCGCTCCGCCTCGGTTTCCAGATCGCCCATGAGTAACAAACGGACGCTTCCATCATCCACACTCACCACGCATGAATCGTTGTTTTCCCCCTGGTTGGGAGACGTTGCTGGCCAGAGCACCCGGAAATGTAGCCGTTTCCAGCGCCATGTGGTACCGCGTACACAGGGTAAATGCCCGCTTTCTGTAAGTCCGCTGTGCACCCGTACAGTAGGGACATGTTGCAGAATAGCCGACAGCCCGCCGGTATGGTCAAGATGCCGGTGGCTGAGAATAACCTCCCGCAGTCTGAGTCCTTTACGTTCAAGCCAGGGCAGAATAACGCGGCTCCCTGCATCGCTGTATTTCCAGCGTGGACCGGTATCGTAGAGCACCGCTTCATCGCCCTGACTGATGACGACGCTCAATCCATGCCCCACGTCCAGCATATCAATGCGCCATAGCGCTTCCGGCTTAGCATGGCGGGAAAACAGGATTGCCAGTGCGACAGCGCTACAACTGAACGGCATGGAGAACAGTACGCCGGAACGCCACAGGAGTAGCCCTCCCCATATGGCTATTATCAGGAAAGGTGCGCCTTGCAGCGGCCACCAGCCTGCCGGTAGCAGGGCAAGGCCGGAGAACAGAAACCGCAGGGACAGATCGGCCGCCTGCCACCCCCACACTGATAATGCCGGGAAAGGTAGCAATAGGGTGATGAGTATCAATGGCACCGTAATAAACAACACGACAGGAATCGCAAACAGATTAGCGAACAGCGCGGTCAGGCTGATGCCATTAAATAATGCGGCCTGAAGCGGCACCATCAGGATCATCATTCCCAGTTGCAGATGAAGGAGTTGCAGTAAAAACCAGCGCCGCCTGTCACGAAAGCGCTCGGCCAGAGGAAACCAGCGATACCAGGTCAGCAACATCCCCACCGCCAGCACCGACAGCCAGAAGCTGTCCGAGAGAACGGTAAGCGGATCCAGTGCCAGCAACAACCCTACGCAGAGCGTCCAGATTTGCCAGGGGCTGAGCTGTATACCTGTTATACGTGTTATTGCCCATAGCGTCAGTGCCAGTAATGCCCGCTGCGCTGGCGCCTGGGCCCCTGAAAGCCACGTATAGAGTGCGGCACAGAGCCAACTGACAATGAGCGGATACAGATAGCTAATGCAGCGTGCCGGTAACAAAAACTGGCTGCCCCGCGCCAGTAGCCATCCGGTGCCCGCGGCCAGGCCAATGTGCATACCTGAAATGGCCATAAGATGCGCCGTTCCGGTATCACGTAACAGCTGACGGGTTGCCTCACTCAGATTGTCGCGAATGCCAAAAGCCAGTGCCTCCAGCGTAGCCGAAGCGGGTAAATGTTCGTAATATTGCCTGTGGCCACGAATATGCTGCCAACGCCAGCTGCATTCAGACTGCACAGGATGTTGCTTGATAATGCGCCCCTGCACCGGGGTATGATTCGCCATGGCAAAGCGTTGTGCGTCGAATTCTCCCTCATTGAGTCTGGCATGAACAGCGCGTAACCTGAGCCGCATTTGCCAGCGCTGCCCCGGACAATAGGCTGTAGCGTTATCCTGCAGTGACAGCCAGGCAAAACGGGGAGGAAAGAAAATCCGGTTTCCCGCTTTCAACATTCTGACCCGAATACGTGACGCGTCTTGTTTTACCTCTTCAATTTGCACGACAAACCAGGCGGGTCGGGTACTCATCCATTCCGTGTCGTTGACCAGGGATTGCGCATTAACCAGCCCCCAGGCGGCCAGCAAAAGCGCACAGCCTGCGATGCGGACATAACGTACGGACATCGCCACCAGACAAGTGCCACACAGCAGCATCACGACAATAAACGTTCGCGAAGGGAGCTGAGGCACGATCAGTAAGGGTAACGCGGTCAGCGAGGCCAGTCTCGCCAGTCCAATCCATGTCAACATACCGTATCCCGCTGATGAACTGGCGTAAGTATGTCCTTCAGACTTTCAGGGTAAAGCGCGTAAAGAGTGAATTAAGAAAGGGTTTCCAGAGAGGATAATTCGTTGCAGCGCAGACGCATTTTTTTGCGGGAGAGCGAACATAATCACGCGGGCAAAAAAAAACGACATCCGGAGATGTCGTTTAGGCGTTTCGGTATCGGCTTAGCCGTAGATGTTAGCACGGTCACGCAGTTCTTTGCCCGGCTTGAAGTGGGGAACGTATTTACCTTCCAGATCCACTTTGTCACCCGTTTTCGGGTTACGGCCAGTGCGCGGTGCGCGATAGTGCAACGAAAAGCTGCCGAATCCCCGGATTTCAATGCGTTCGCCCTGTGCCAGCGTTGTGGCCATGTGCTCAAGCATCTCTTTGACTGCATCCTCAACGACTTTCGCCGGTATATGAGTATGCTGTCCCGCCAGCCTTTCAATCAATTCTGACTTGGTCATGTAACCTCCGGTTAATCCCTACAGGAATGTATGACAGCCTTTACCGAAACCGGGCGGATGAATCCGCCCGGTGCAAGGTCGATTACTCGCCTTTAGCCGCTTTGAACGCTTCAGCCATTGCGCTTGAGAAGTTGCCTTCTTCCTGTTTGGTGTTAACAGTGTTGATAGCTTCTTTCTCGTCAGCCTGGTCTTTCGCACGAACAGACAGGCTCACTACGCGGTTTTTACGGTCAACGCCAGTAAATTTAGCTTCAACGTCGTCACCGACGTTCAGAACCAGTGTAGCGTCTTCGATACGGTCCATTGAAGCTTCAGAAGCGCGCAGGTAACCCTCAACGCCGTCTGCCAATTCAACTGTAGCACCTTTCGCATCAACTGCAGTCACTTTACCGGTGACGATAGCACCTTTCTTGTTCAAAGTGATGTAGTTGTTGAACGGATCTTCTGCCAGCTGTTTCACGCCCAGAGAGATACGCTCGCGCTCTGCATCAACCTGCAGTACAACGGCAGCGATTTCGTCGCCTTTTTTGTACTCACGAACGGCTTCTTCGCCAGTCGCGTTCCAGGAGATGTCAGACAGGTGAACCAGACCGTCGATGCCACCGTCCAGGCCGATGAAGATACCGAAGTCAGTGATTGACTTGATTTTACCTTCAACGCGATCGCCTTTGTTGTGGGTCTCAGCGAACTGCTGCCATGGGTTAGATTTGCACTGCTTCAGACCCAGGGAGATACGACGACGCTCTTCATCGATGTCCAGAACCATCACTTCAACCACATCGCCTACGTTTACAACTTTAGACGGATGGATGTTTTTGTTGGTCCAGTCCATTTCTGAAACGTGTACCAGGCCTTCAACGCCTTCTTCGATTTCAACGAAGCAGCCGTAGTCAGTCAGGTTGGTTACACGACCAGTCAGCTTGGTGCCTTCTGGATAGCGCTTAGCGATAGCCACCCATGGATCTTCGCCCAGCTGCTTCAGACCCAGAGATACACGGGTACGCTCGCGGTCGAATTTCAGGACTTTAACGTTGATTTCATCGCCAACATTCACGATCTCGCTTGGATGCTTAACGCGCTTCCAGGCCATGTCAGTGATGTGCAGCAGGCCGTCAACACCGCCCAGATCAACGAATGCGCCGTAGTCAGTGAGGTTCTTAACGATACCTTTAACTTCCATGCCTTCCTGCAGGTTTTCCAGCAGCTGATCGCGCTCTGCGCTGTTCTCAGATTCGATAACCGCACGACGTGAAACCACGACGTTGTTGCGTTTCTGATCAAGCTTGATCACTTTGAATTCAAGCTCTTTGCCTTCCAGGTGCAGTGTGTCGCGTACTGGACGCACATCAACCAGTGAACCTGGCAGGAACGCACGGATACCGTTCAGCTCAACTGTGAAGCCACCTTTGACTTTGCCGTTGATAATACCGGTAACAGTTTCAGCTTCTTCGTAAGCTTTTTCCAGCGTGATCCAAGCTTCGTGACGCTTAGCTTTCTCACGTGACAGCAGAGTTTCACCGAAGCCATCTTCCACTGCGTCCAGAGCAACGTCAACTTCGTCACCAACCTGGATTTCCAGTTCGCCGGCTGCGTTTTTGAACTGCTCTGCAGGGATTGCAGATTCAGATTTCAGGCCCGCATCAACCAGAACAACGTCTTTGTCGATAGAGACAACAACGCCACGAACGATGGAACCCGGGCGGGTTTCGATTTCTTTCAGGGATTCTTCAAATAGTTGAGCAAAAGATTCAGTCATATTGATAATCTTAGGATTCTTCAATTTAACGTCCATCTGACATCATGTCGGATGGGGTTGTTTCACATGCCCTGCACCGGATCCGTGGCACAGGGTTAATACATTCGTTTAAGCCGGAATATTACATACCAAGCGTTTTGCGGGCATAATTTAACGCGTTATCAATAACCTGCTCGATGGACATCTGGGTTGAATCCAACACCAAAGCATCAGCGGCAGGGACTAACGGTGCGATAGCGCGGTTGCGATCGCGGTCGTCGCGTTCTTTTATCTCGGCTAAAAGGCGATCAAAGTTAACATTAAAGCCATTCTCCTGCAACTGTAGCATACGTCGCTGAGCACGTTCTTCCGGGCTGGCATCAAGGAAAATCTTTACAGGCGCATCGGGGAAAACGACGGTGCCCATATCCCGTCCGTCTGCAATCAAACCGGGTTCCTCGCGAAACGCGCGTTGACGACGTAACAGCGCTTCCCGAACGCGAGGGAAAGCCGCGACGCGTGAGGCGGTATTACTGACTTCCTGGGTACGAATTTCGCTGGTGACGTCTTCCCCTTCCAGGATGACCTGCATTTCGCCATGATGAGAAAGGAAACGCACATCAAGATGGGCGGCGATAGGGACTAACGCCTCTTCAGACTCAATATCGACCTGATGATGTAATGCGGCTAAGGCCAGTACACGATAAATTGCGCCGGAATCCAGTAAATGCCACTGTAATGCTTCCGCCATCGCCTTGCACAGGGTGCCCTTTCCCACGCCACTTGGCCCATCAATTGTTATGACCGGGGCAGTTGCTGTCATCATTCCCTCCTGTTGCTGCGCGCATTTTGGCCGGTTGGCCGTCACAAATGTCGGGCATTATACGCTGCCCGGCGACGCTTAGTTACCTTTTGAGAAGAGGCAATGAGAAATTTAGCCAGGAAAAAGGCCTCTGGCGTGGAAAAGCGTCCTGAAGATGATGAGCCCGATGCACGACATCGGGCGAGGGGATTAGGCGTTTTCGCTAATTTTTTGCAGTTGTTCAAAATAATCAGGGAAGGTTTTTGCCGTACAGCCAGGATCAAGAATGGTAACGGGCGTATCGGACAGCGCAACCAGCGAGAAACACATCGCCATACGGTGATCGTTATACGTGCCGATGTCGGCATGCTTCAACGTCTCAGGCGGCGTGATGCGAATAAAATCGTGCCCTTCTTCCACCTTGGCACCGACTTTACGCAACTCGGTTGCCATAGCCGTCAGACGATCCGTTTCTTTAACTCGCCAGTTATAAATATTGCGCAGTTGCGTCGTACCTTCTGCAAACAATGCCGCAGTGGCAATGGTCATGGCAGCATCAGGAATATGATTCATATCCATATCAATAGCGCGTAATGTCCCGGCCGTGCAGGCAATATAGTCATCGCCCCACTCAATTGATGCACCCATCTTTTCGAGTACATCCGCAAAGCGAATATCGCCTTGTACGCTGTTGCGACCAATGCCGGTGACACGCACGGTACCGCCTTTGATTGCGGCTGCGGCAAGAAAATAGGAGGCAGAAGACGCATCCCCCTCCACCAGATATTCACCTGGTGACTGGTAGTGCTGTTTACCCTTAATCAGGAAGTGTTGATACTGCTGATTCTCAACCTCGACACCAAAGCAGCGCATCAGGTGCAGAGTAATATCGATGTAAGGTTTGGAAACCAGCTCACCTTTAATGCTGATACGGGTAGGATTTTCAGCTAACGGAGCCATCATCAGAAGCGCGGTCAAAAACTGGCTGGATACGCTGCCATCTACTGTAACGTCGCCGCCAGTAAACCCACCCCGCAGGCGGACTGGGGGATAATCTGTATTTTCGAGATAGTCTATAGTAGCCCCACCTTGCCGTAGTGCATCGACCAGGTGCCCGATAGGGCGTTCTTTCATGCGTGGTTCGCCCGTCAGGACGACATCCTGCACACCCAGGCAAAGCGCTGCCGCAAGCGGCCGCATGGCAGTGCCGGCGTTGCCCAGAAACAGCTCTGTGGGCTGTGATGCATGCAGCGACCCACCCTTTCCTGTCACCTCGCACACCGTACGATCGCTGGAAAGCGTGAACTCAACACCCAGTGCATCAAGCGCATTAAGCATGTGCTTAACATCGTCGCTGTCCAGCAGATTAGTTAATCGGGTTTTACCTTTCGCCAGTGCAGCAAGCAGAAGCGCACGGTTTGACACGCTTTTGGAACCGGGCAAATTAACCGTACCATTAACGCGAGCGATGGGCTGAAGGGTCAGGGAATCTTGCATGTGAAACGTAATCCTTAAAAAACGATGACTCCGCCAGAGGGCGGAGTCGGGTGTCAGTCATTCCACTGACAGTGAAAGACTTAGCCGTGGCGGCGTTCGAAATCAATCATGAAATCGGTCAGCGCTTTAACGCCTTCCAATGGCATCGCATTGTAGATTGAGGCACGCATGCCGCCCACAACACGGTGACCTTTTAATGCGTGGAGACCTGCCTTAAATGACTCTTCCAGGAAAAGGCTGTCCAGCGAGGCATCAGCCAGTTGGAAAGGAATGTTCATCCGGGAACGGTTTTGCAGTGCCACATCGTTACGGTAAAAATCGCTGTTATCGATGAGACCATAGAGTAATCCGGCTTTTGCCTGATTAATTTTTTCCATCTCAGCGACACCACCCTTCTGCTTCAGCCACTTAAAGACCAGGCCACTCAGATACCAGGCAAACGTAGGTGGCGTGTTAAACATGGAATCATTTTCAGCCAGAACGGTGTAGTCAAGGATGGAAGGCACGCTTTGATGCGCGTTGCCGAGAAGATCGTCCCGTACGATAACCAGAGTAAGGCCAGCCGGACCAATATTTTTCTGCGCACCTGCGTAAATCACACCATAGCGCTTGATATCAATTGGGCGTGACAGAATCGTGGAGGAAAGATCGGCGACCACAACCTTGTCACCAAAGTCAGGCTCTTCGTCAATAGCCAGACCGTCAATGGTTTCATTTGGGCAAAAATGCAAATAGGCGGCCGTGTCGCTGACATCCCATTCGCGCATCGGCAGGATGGCGCGCTTACCCTCTTGGGTCGTTTTGACATCCAGCGTCCGCGGTGAGCAATATTTTTCCGCCTCTTTAATGGCACTGTGAGCCCAGTAGCCTCCATCTGCATAGTCCGCACTGGTCGCACTGCCGAGTAAATTGCCCGGTACAGCAGCAAACTGCGCACGTGCGCCGCCATGACAGAATAATACTTTGTAATTGGAAGGAATTTTCAGCAGATCGCGGAAGTCCGCTTCAGCCTCTTCTGCCACCTGAATAAATTCTTTACTGCGGTGGCTTATCTCCATTACTGAAGTTCCAAGACCATGCCAGTTTGTCAGTTCTTGTTCTGCACGGCGGAGTACTTCGCTCGGCAGCATCGCTGGCCCAGAGCTAAAATTATAAATTTGCGTCATTTCCCTCACCACTGTCATATCGAACGGTTATGAATAACGATTCGGTTTTATCACTGCCTTCTGGTGGCTGCAATCATAAATCGAACTGCGGTCACATTTTTTCGGCATGAAGCACCGAAGGTTATATTACCAATGTAATCCGGCACGAAATATTGTGAGGCGGCTTCCTTTCATGCAGTCCCGGCTTTGGCTCAGATGACAAAGCATGAGAAAAACGACGGTAAAATTGCGGCGTCTTGATAGCGAACAGACGGTAAAAAACGTATCATTGCGCGCTTTATGTCTCCCCATTTACAGAGAGAGCGGCACCATGACGCAAACTTTTATCCCGGGCAAAGATGCCGCCCTGGAAGACTCCATTTCACGCTTCCAGACCAAATTACAGGATCTGGGTTTTAATATTGAAGAAGCCTCCTGGCTGAATCCTGTGCCACACGTCTGGTCTGTCCACATTCGTGATCGCGACTGCCCCCTCTGCTTCACCAATGGTAAGGGCGCCAGCAAAAAAGCCGCTCTGGCCTCGGCGCTGGGGGAATATTTTGAACGCCTGTCCACGAATTACTTTTTTGCTGATTTCTGGCTTGGCAACAGTATCGCCCAGGGGGATTTTGTTCACTATCCCAATGAAAAATGGTTTGCTCTGCCTGAAGACGACAGCCTGCCTGAAGGCATCCTGGATGCGCGCCTGCGCGCCTTTTACGATCCTGAAAACGCCCTCTCCGCTTCAGATTTAATCGATCTCCAGTCGGGTAACAGCGCACGCGGCATCTGCGCCCTGCCCTTTACCCGTCAGTCCGATCAGCAGACCGTTTATATTCCGATGAATATTATCGGTAACCTGTATGTGTCGAACGGCATGTCCGCCGGCAACACGGCCAACGAGGCACGGGTACAGGGGCTGTCAGAAGTTTTCGAGCGCTATATTAAAAATCGTATCATCGCCGAGTCCATCAGCCTGCCTGCCATTCCTGAATCCGTGATGGCGCGTTACCCCGATGTGGTTGAAGCCATCGCCCGTCTGGAAGCCGAAGGGTTCCCGATTTTTGCCTATGACGCGTCACTGGGTGGGAAATATCCGGTTATTTGCGTTGTGCTGTTTAATCCTGCCAACGGCACCTGTTTCGCCTCTTTTGGCGCGCACCCTGATTTTGGTGTCGCGCTGGAGCGTACCGTTACCGAACTGCTTCAGGGCCGCAGCCTGAAAGATCTGGATGTGTTCACGCCGCCCACGTTTGATGATGAAGAAGTGGCAGAGCACGCCAACCTGGAAACCCACTTTATCGATTCAAGCGGCCTGATCTCCTGGGATCTGTTTAAAGAAACAGCGGATTATCCCTTCGTTGACTGGAAATTTGATGGCACCACCGAGCAGGAATTCAGTACGCTCATGGCGATTTTCAAAGCCGAAGGTCAGGACGTTTACATCGCTGATTATGAGCACCTCGGTGTGTATGCCTGCCGCATTATTGTGCCCGGTATGTCAGATATTTATCCGGCTGAAGACTTGTTGCTGGCGAATAACAGCATGGGTGCAGGTATTCGTGAAACGCTTCTGGCCCTGCCCGGCAGCAACTGGAATCCTGAAGAGTACCTGGATTTAATTTCTCAGCTGGACGAAGAAGGTTTTGATGACTTCACGCGTGTTCGCGAGTTGCTGGGACTGGCGACAGGCAAAGATAACGGCTGGTACACGCTGCGCATTGGCGAACTCAAAGCCATGCTGGCCCTGGCTGGCGGAGATCTCGATCAGGCGCTGATCTGGACGGAATGGACAATGGAATTTAATGGCTCCGTATTCAGCCCGGAGCGTGCAAATTATTACCGCTGTCTGCAAACTCTGCTGCTGGCGATGGAAGATGAGCGGAATCCGCTTGAGTATCACGCAGCCTTTGTGCGTATGTATGGTGCTGACGCTGTCGACGCCGCCTCGGCCGCAATCAGCGGTGAGGCGGCCTTCAATGGCCTCCAGCCGGTAGACAGCGATCTTAAGGCTTTCCCTGCTCATCAGGCTTTGCTTGCTGCCTATGAAAAGCTGCAAAAGGCGAAACGTCTTTACTGGAAAAACGCCTAATCTTTCGCGGCTCTGTTTCAGGATAAAGCGATAATAATCTCACAGGCACCTTATTTAATGGGTGCCTTTCTTTTTTTGAGAATAAGTATTTAAGGGATGTATTGTTCAGCGTTTTTATCATCATTATTTAAAGCAACATAACAGATGCATTTCGTTAACTCTGCAGAGATCGTCCTGACGGCACACCGTCATCTCTTAAACAAAAATTGCATAATTTAAAATATTTTTAATCATTATATTTCAATAAATTAACCCCAAAAATCCCGTCTTTCAGTCAAACACGCACCGTCCTTGCATGGCTGATCATGATCCAAATCAACTTCTGTAACTGTTGCCTTTGTTATCATTTTTTCAGACAACTTTTGGAGTGAGTTAGTGTGAAAGCTGACAATCCTTTTAATCTGTTATTACCCGCCGCGATGGCGAAAGTGGCTGAAGATGCTGGCGTTTATAAAGCCACTAAACATCCCCTCACCACGACCTTTCTGGCCTTTACTGCGGGCATGTTCATCTCGATTGCTTTCGTGTTTTACATCACGGCTACCACGGGCAGCGGTGCTGTGCCTTATGGCCTGGCAAAACTGATCGGCGGCATCTGTTTTTCACTGGGACTCATACTGGTCGTGGTATGCGGTGCCGATCTGTTCACATCTACCGTCCTCATTGTGGTCGCCAAAGCCAGTGGACGCATCACCTGGGGGCAACTGGCACGAAACTGGATAACCGTTTATATCGGTAACCTGGCTGGCGCGTTATTTTTCGTCACGCTCATGTGGTTCTCCGGTGAACAGATGGTGGCAAACGGCGCGTGGGGATTAAATGTCCTGCAAACAGCCGACCATAAAATGCATCATACTTTTATCGAAGCCGTTTGCCTCGGCACATTGGCCAATTTGATGGTCTGCCTGGCGGTCTGGATGAGCTATTCAGGACGGACATTGACCGATAAAAGCCTGATTATGATTTTGCCGGTGGCCATGTTTGTCGCCTGTGGTTTTGAACACAGTATCGCCAATATGTTTTTGATTCCTTTCGCGATCGTGATACGCGACTTTTCCGGGCCTGAGTTTTGGCAGGCCGCAGGGGCCACAGCAGCACAATTCCCGGCCCTCACCGTTAAAAACTTTATTTTCGACAATCTGATTCCGGTCACGCTCGGTAACATCATTGGCGGCGGCCTGCTAGTCGGATTGACCTACTGGGTAATTTACTTACGCGGTGGTAAAGAAACGCACTAATCCTGTCTCAACGGCATATCGCAGCCTGGTACGCCCGAGAGCAAAAGTCTCCTTAAATAAGGCAGGTATATTATGACCGAACGTAATGCAAAACTCGCTTCAGCCTGGCAGGGATTTACTGAAGGCGAATGGCAGAACAGCGTCAACGTACGCGACTTTATTCAGAAAAACTATACGCCTTATGAAGGCGACGAGTCCTTTCTGGCCGGTGCCACCGAGGCCACCACAACCCTGTGGGAGAGCGTGCTGGAAGGCATCAAAATTGAAAACCGCACCCATGCACCAGTCGATTTTGATACCGATCTTGCCTCAACCATCACTTCCCACGATGCCGGTTACATCAATAAATCACTGGAAAAAATTGTTGGCCTGCAAACCGAAGCCCCGTTGAAACGCGCCATTATTCCTTTTGGCGGTATCAAAATGGTTGAAGGCTCATGCAAGGTCTATGGTCGTGAACTCGACGCGTCTCTGAAAAAGATTTTCACGGAATACCGCAAAACGCATAACCAGGGTGTTTTTGATGTTTATACACCTGACATTTTACGCTGCCGTAAATCTGGCGTATTGACCGGCCTGCCTGATGCTTATGGTCGTGGACGCATCATCGGTGATTATCGTCGTGTTGCCCTATACGGCATTGATTATCTGATGGCGGATAAGTTTGCTCAGTTCACCTCACTGCAAAACGATCTTGAAAACGGCGTAAACCTGGAAGCCACGATTCGCCTGCGGGAAGAAATTGCTGATCAGCATCGGGCGCTTGAACAAATTAAAGCGATGGCAGCCAAATACGGTCATGATATTTCTGGTCCGGCCACCAACGCGGCTGAAGCCGTTCAGTGGACCTATTATGGCTATCTGGCTGCAGTTAAATCACAGAACGGCGCGGCCATGTCTTTTGGCCGGGTGTCGACTTTCCTCGATATCTACATCGAACGCGACCTCCAGGCAGGTAAACTGAACGAAGAGCAGGCACAGGAACTGATTGACCATCTGGTCATGAAACTGCGCATGGTCCGCTTCCTGCGTACACCGGAATACGATGAGCTGTTTTCTGGCGACCCTATCTGGGCCACCGAATCGCTGGCGGGGATGGGCGTTGATGGTCGCACGCTGGTCAGTAAAACCACGTTCCGTTTCCTGAACACGCTGTACACCATGGGCCCCTCCCCTGAACCAAACATGACCATTCTGTGGTCTGAAAAACTGCCCGTTAACTTCAAAAAATATGCGGCTAAAGTTTCAATCGACACCTCGTCACTGCAGTATGAAAATGACGACCTGATGCGTCCTGACTTTAACAACGATGATTACGCCATTGCCTGCTGTGTCAGCCCTATGATCGTCGGCAAGCAAATGCAGTTCTTTGGTGCCCGCGCCAACCTGGCAAAAACCTTGTTGTACGCGATCAACGGCGGCATGGACGAAAAACTGAAAATGCAGGTGGGGCCGAAAGAAGCCAAAATCATGGATGAAGTGCTCGATTTCGACGTCGTGATGGCCCGTCTGGATCACTTCATGGACTGGCTGGCAAAACAGTATGTCACCGCACTGAACATCATCCACTTCATGCATGATAAATACAGCTATGAAGCGTCACTCATGGCGCTGCACGATCGTGATGTTTACCGCACCATGGCCTGCGGTATCGCCGGACTGTCTGTGGCTGCGGATTCACTCTCAGCCATTAAATATGCCAAAGTGAAACCCGTACGTGATGAAGATGGCCTGGCAATTGATTTCGACATCGAAGGCGACTATCCCCAGTTCGGTAACAACGATCCGCGCGTGGACGACCTGGCATGCGACCTGGTTGAACGGTTTATGAAGAAAATTCAGAAACTGGAAACATATCGCAACGCGGTGCCAACGCAGTCCGTTCTGACCATTACCTCTAACGTCGTTTATGGCAAGAAAACCGGTAATACGCCAGACGGCCGCCGTGCAGGCGCCCCCTTTGGCCCTGGCGCTAACCCCATGCACGGTCGCGACCAGAAAGGAGCGGTAGCATCGCTGACCTCGGTAGCGAAATTACCCTTTGCGTACGCTAAAGACGGTATCTCTTATACTTTCTCCATCGTGCCTAATGCGCTTGGCAAAGATGATAATGTACGTAAAACCAACCTGGCAGGACTAATGGATGGTTACTTCCATCATGAGGCCAGTATTGAAGGCGGCCAGCATCTGAATGTTAACGTGATGAACCGGGAAATGTTGATGGACGCGATGGATAACCCTGAGAAATATCCTCAGTTAACCATCCGCGTTTCGGGCTATGCCGTTCGCTTTAACTCGCTCACCAAAGAGCAGCAGCAGGACGTGATTACCCGTACCTTTACCCAGTCACTCTAGTTCGCCCTTGAGGCTCCTTCATGGAGCCTCTTCTTTCGAGTCAGGTTTGGTCGCTGTCTGTATGACGGATAACCACCAAAATTGATTTCCCGTTCAGAGCGCACCGGAGAGTGCGCCACCTGCTTCGCAGGCTCATCAGGAGAATACATCGCAATGTCTGCCATTGGTCGCATCCACTCATTTGAATCATGCGGAACCGTAGACGGTCCCGGCATCCGTTTTATCACCTTTTTTCAGGGCTGCCTGATGCGCTGCCTGTACTGCCACAACCGTGATACTTGGGACACGCATTGCGGCAAAGAAATTACCGTCGACGCGCTCATGGCGGACGTTCTGTCTTATCGCCATTTCATGAATGCGTCCGGTGGCGGGGTGACGGCTTCAGGCGGTGAGGCCATTTTGCAGGCGGAGTTTGTGCGCGACTGGTTTCGCGCATGTCAAGCTGAGGGCATTCATACCTGCCTTGACACCAACGGCTTTGTCCGCCGCTACGATCCCGTTATTGATGAATTACTGGATGCAACAGATTTGGTGATGCTTGACCTCAAGCAGATGAACGATGACATCCACCAGATTCTTGTCGGTGTGTCGAATCATCGCACACTCGATTTTGCGCGCTATCTTCAGAAGAAAGGAAAACGGACGTGGATTCGTTTCGTCGTCGTGCCCGGCTATTCTGATGATGATGACAGTGTCCATCGCTTAGGTGCATTTACGCAGGATATGACAAATGTGGAGAAGATTGAGCTTCTGCCTTATCACGAGCTGGGTAAGCATAAATGGATTGCGATGGGTGAAGAGTACAAGCTCGACGGCGTAAAACCGCCCAGTAAAGCGACCATGGAACGGGTCAAGCATATTCTTGCCAGCTACGGACATGAAGTGATGTATTGACAGGCCACGTCACCGCAGTCAGTAGACGATAGCCTTCTGATAGTCAGCGCAGCCAGACGGCGAAGGTTAAGTGTCACCGCCTGGTTATCGTTATGATCAGGCATGTGCCACTGGCGTGGCATGATGATCGGCCTTACGCAGTAACATGACTAAGTAAACCAGCGCTACCGCCGCGATCATAACGAACAGCAGACGGTCGGAATAACTTTGCATCAGCATGGCCGTCATGCTTGGTCCGGCCAGGCTGCCCACGGTGTAGCTCAGTAACAGCGCCTGGTTCATTGCCACCAGTTCATGGTGCGCCACGGTTTCGCAGGCCCATGACATGGCGACCGGATAAAGCGTAAAACCTGCCAGCCCCAACACAAACAGGGCTGGGGCCATCGCGGCATTTGTCAGCATCGCAATCGCGCCGAGGATCACCACAAATACCTGCACTCGCAGTACCATCATGCGGCCAAAACGGTCAGCAAGCCGACCAATCGGCCACTGCCCGACAATGCCGGCACTCACCAGCAAGGCCATCCAGTAACCCACGTTGGCATCACTCATACCCTGATGAGAAAGATAGAGCGGCATCAAGCCGTACAGCGATCCCAGAACAATGCCAGAAATAATACAGCCGTTAATACCGAGACGAGAACTGCGACGACGCAGCATAGGTAAAATTCGTCCGCCTGGCGTAGCTTCTACGGTATCGCTGTTGGCAGAAACCTGCGTGAAGATTAACGGTAAGATGGCGCTGATGACCGTGGCGGTTACCCAGGGAATCACACTCAGTAATTCGGTAGACAGTTTGCTCACCAGCAGTTGTCCGGCAACCGTACCCAGGTAATAGACGATCATATAGGCAGCGAGCAACTGCCCACGGTTACGTACTGTTCCACTGCATAACAATGCGCTTTCCACCACGACCCAGACTAACGCGCAGCCGATACCGGCCGTGAAGCGCAGCAATGTCCATGCCCAGAATCCTTCCAGCGCCAGCATGCACAGTGTCGACAGCGCAAAAAGGCCGGTCGCCAGATAATAGCTTCGGTTAAAACCGTATCGCTTGATCAGCCAGCCAGCCACTAAAGTGCCCAGCAGGTTACCGGTGTAATACGACGAACTCACCACGCCTACCTGCCATGTTGCCAGCGCATCATGCGTCAGCCAAAGGGGCACTAACGTATTCAGTACCGCAATGGAAACTGTCATCAATAACAGGCCGCAGAGCAGCAATATCACAGGACGTGACCAGGTCGACATAGGGGATAAAAACCAAAAGAAATGAAGGAAATTGCGCGCAGTTTGCCATCGCGCGTTGTAAAGTCAACGGGAGGAATGAGGGTGCAGCACATTTTGCTGCGTGACCATTTAAATTATTTATCTTCAGTAAGTTAGCCATCTGTCAGGCATCAGATAACTTTGCGCTATCTCTATGATAATCTGGATTTTTACGCTTTCTGCCCGCGTCGTCATCGATAATGTTTATTTGTGATAAATTTTAAACGTGTTGAGGATGCCTCGCGGTAAAGATAAAAAAACCCAGCCTGAGCTGGGTTATTTTAGACAGGATGAACGCTTAGCCAATAAATTCCAGGCCGTTCATATAAGGACGTAATACCTCTGGCACGGCGATGCGGCCGTCCTGCTGCTGGTAATTTTCCAGCACGGCAACCAGCGTACGTCCTACGGCCAGGCCCGAGCCATTCAGGGTATGCACCAGACGCGGTTTTTTATCCTGCTTATTGCGGGTGCGCGCCTGCATACGGCGAGCCTGGAAATCCCCCATGTTTGAGCAAGAAGAGATTTCACGGTAGGTATTTTGCGCCGGTAACCATACTTCTAAATCGTAGGTTTTTGTCGCACCAAAGCCCATATCACCGCTGCACAGCAAGACCTTGCGATACGGCAGGTTCAGCAGTTGCAACACTTTTTCAGCATGGCCAACCAGTTCTTCCAGCGCATCCATAGAGGTTTCAGGCGCGACGATTTGTACCATTTCAACTTTGTCGAACTGGTGCATACGGATGAGCCCACGCGTATCACGGCCATAGGAGCCTGCTTCAGAGCGGAAGCAGGGTGTATGTGCCGTAAGCTTCAGCGGCAGGCTCTCTTCTTCAACGATTTCATCCCGCACAAGGTTCGTCAGCGGCACTTCAGCGGTCGGAATAAGCGCGTAATGGCTGCTTTCGGATTCTTCTTCCAGCGGACGGGTATGGAACAGATCTTCACCAAACTTAGGTAACTGGCCTGTACCGTATAAGGTCGCATGGTTAACCAGGTAAGGGACGTAAGTTTCCAGATAACCATGTTGTTCCGTGTGCAGGTCAATCATGAACTGGCTGAGCGCACGGTGCAGGCGAGCAATCTGGCCTTGCATAACCACGAAGCGTGAGCCGGTGAGTTTCACTGCCGCAGCAAAGTCCAGCCCTTTAGCCGCTTCGCCCAGCTCAACGTGATCTTTCACCTCAAAATCAAACTGGCGGGGTTCACCCCAGCGACTGATTTCCAGGTTTTCCGTGTCGTCTTTCCCCAGCGGCACTTCATCCGCAGGAAGATTCGGCAGCGCCAGGCTGAAATCGCGGATCTGATTTTGCAGCTCGTCCAGTTCTGCTTTAGCCGCATCCAGGCGTTCGCCCAGGCTGTTCACTTCCTGACGCAGTGGCTCGATGTCTTCCCCACGTGCTTTGGCCTGACCGATGGATTTGGAGCGGGAGTTGCGCTCGGCCTGCAGGTTTTCCGTTTCAACCTGCAAGACTTTGCGACGCTCTTCGAGCGAACGCAGCATTTCCACATCCAGTTTAAATCCTCGGCGTGCCAGTTTTTCTGCGACTGCGTCTGGCTCATTACGCAGCAGATTGGGATCGAGCATGCTTATCCTGTGTATTTATGAGTTAAAAGAAGGGGACGCACTCCCGCTGGAATGCGTTGAAAACATTGACCACATTACCGCAACGTCTGTTTCAGCGGTAGCGTTTTGTCGGGCTATTTTGATCGAGTTCAGCCAGCCAGGCCAGCTTTTCGCCAATTTTGCCTTCAAGACCGCGTTGAGTGGGATGATAGTAACGCGTTTGCGCCATTTCGGGTGGGAAATAGACTTCACCCGCAGCATAGGCATTGGCTTCGTCATGCGCATAGCGATAGCTTTCGCCCAGCCCCATCTCTTTCATTAGCTTCGTGGGGGCATTGCGCAAATGATCGGGAACATCAAAATCTGGATGGTCGCGTGCATCACGCATCGCCGCCTTAAACGCGTTATAGACGGCGTTACTTTTTGGCGCACAGGCGAGATAGACAATGGCCTGCGCAATCGCGCGCTCCCCTTCTGCCGGACCAACCCGGGTGAAACAGTCCCAGGCCGCGATAGCCACCTGCATGCCTCGTGGATCGGCATTGCCGACGTCTTCAGACGCAATGGCCAGTAGCCGACGCGCGACATACAGCGGATCGCCACCGGCGGTAATAATACGGGCGTACCAGTACAGGGCGGCATCCGGCGCCGATCCCCGGACGGATTTATGCAAGGCAGAAATCAGGTCATAAAAGCGATCGCCTTTATTATCGAACCGGGCAGACCGTTCCCCCGCCACTTCGGTCAGCAACTGGGGCGTCAGCTCGCGTTTGCCTGTGCCGTTGGTTTCGGCCATATCGGCCATCATTTCCAGCGTATTCAGGGCACGACGTGCATCGCCGTTGACCAGTTCCGCAATCATACGCCGCGTATTGTCAGGTAACAGGATATCGCTGTTGCCATAACCCCGACTGGCATCCTGCATCGCCTGGTCAAGCACCTGCTCAATATCTTTTGTGGTCAGGGATTTAAGTAAATAGACACGAGCACGTGACAGCAGTGCGGAGTTAAGCTCAAAGCTGGGATTTTCTGTCGTGGCACCGATAAACGTGATAGTGCCGTCTTCAATATGGGGAAGAAACGCATCCTGCTGACTTTTGTTGAAGCGATGGACTTCATCTACAAACAGGATAGTGCGGCGGCCCGCCTGCTTGCTCAGCCTTGCGCGTTCAATGGCTTCACGAATCTCTTTGACACCAGAGGTGACCGCAGAAATACGCTCAACGTCCGCATTACCATAGTGAGCGATAATCTCGGCCAGCGTCGTTTTTCCTGTCCCTGGCGGTCCCCAGAGAATCATGGAGTGCAGGTGCCCCGCTTCGATCGCGCGCGGCAACGGTTTACCCGCAGCCAGCAGGTGCTGCTGTCCAATGTATTGCTTCAGGGTTGCTGGCCGCATACGCGCGGCCAGCGGTTTAAAATCTTCACTGGAAAAATCCAGGGACAGGTTACCCACTACCACCTCACTGACGTTGGTCATCCACCGTGACGCCTTTTGGCGGGGTGAATGTGAATTTATCCGGGCTAATCGGGCCGTTTTTCTGGCTCTTTAGCTGGTAGTTACTGCGCTGCCCATCCTGCTCGACGGCGCTAAACTGATTAATGGTGCCATCTGGCGTCACATCAATCGTGAACTGCTTGAGGTTGCCATCGCTTTTCTTCGGCGTCAGTTCAAATTTGTCACCCTGCTGTTTTACGTTGTATTGCTGCCAGTCACTGGCCTGGTTACGGGCAATCAACATAAACGGTGTATTGCTGGTCGCATTCTTTAACAGGCTGACCGTAGCTTGTTCAACAAACGGGTTATAGAACCATAACGATTTCCCGTCAGAAATAATGATGCTCTCGTCGGGTGCGGTCATATGCCAGTTGAACAGACTGGGGCGCTTAACCCAGAGCTCGCCTTCACCCTCCTGCACGTTGGCACCGCTTCCATCGGTCACCTTTTGAGTAAAGCTGGCGTGGAAGCTGTTAACTTTATTAAGGCGCTGTTGCAGGTCGCTCGACGCATCGGCGAGAACGTTGGCTGACCCCAAAGCGGCCAGCAGGCCTAAGGCGATTACGCGTAATTTCATCTGCTTAAATCCTTATTAAATCGTTTCCCGTTGATCACGTGACTAAGCCTGGTCGCTGTCCTGCGTTTAATACAGGAGAAAAAACCGAAACACTAATCAACTATGGGGGTTAACCGCTAAAAAACAATGAGCCAGTGGAAACTGGCTCATTGTTTTGTGTTTCAAAGCTTATCGTTCAGGCTTTACATATCATGGGGTGGTGGAGAGAGCACTTCACGGTTACCGTTGTGGCCCGGTGACGAGACGATGCCCTGTGCTTCCATCTGTTCAATGATGCGCGCAGCACGGTTATAACCGATACGGAACTGACGCTGTACGCCCGAAATCGAGGCGCGTCGCTTATCCACCACAAAGGCAACAGCCTGATCGAACAACGGATCGAGTTCTTCATCGCTGTCAATGCCGCCCCCGCCTTCACTTTCTTCGCCCGCCGTAATGCTTTCAATATATTGCGGACGCCCGCGCGCTTTCCAGTCCTGCACGACAGCATGTACTTCCTGATCGCGCACAAAGGCACCGTGAACACGCACCGGCATTGATGAGTTGGGCGGCATGTAAAGCATATCGCCCATCCCCAGTAACGATTCTGCACCGCCCTGATCAAGGATGGTTCGCGAGTCAATTTTACTTGAGACAGTAAACGCGATACGGGTAGGAATGTTGGCTTTGATGAGGCCGGTAATGACGTCAACTGACGGACGCTGGGTTGCCAGAACAAGGTGGATTCCCGCCGCACGCGCTTTCTGTGCAAGACGTGCAATCAGTTCTTCCACTTTCTTACCGACAGCCATCATCAAATCGGCGAACTCATCCACCATCACCACGATGTAAGGCAGTTTTTCCAGCACTGGCGGCGTCATATCCATGCTGTCGCCTGGCTTCCAGAACGGATCGGGAATCGGCCGCCCCATTGCATCCGCCTGCGCCACTTTTTCGTTGTAGCCAGCCAGATTACGTACACCCAGCGCCGACATCAGCTTATAGCGACGCTCCATCTCACCGACACTCCAGCGCAGCGCGTTCGCCGCATCTTTCATATCGGTCACGACTTCGGTCAGCAGATGCGGAATGCCTTCGTAAACGGAAAGCTCGAGCATCTTGGGGTCAATCATAATAAAGCGCACGTCTTCCGGCGTGGCTTTATACAGCATGCTGAGGATCATCGCATTCACGCCGACGGACTTACCGGAACCGGTTGTACCCGCTACCAGTAAGTGTGGCATTTTAGCCAGATCGGCGACGACCGGCTGGCCGGCAATATCTTTACCCAGCACCACAGACAGCGGCGAGGGATTGTCACGGAATTTTGGACAATCCAGCACTTCACGCAGGTAAACGGTCTGGCGATGTCGGTTGGGTAATTCCAGACCAACATAGGGTTTGCCAGGGATCACTTCAACCACACGCACTGCCGTAGTCGACAGGGAGCGGGCCAAATCGCGTGACAGGTTAGAGATACGCGCCGCTTTCACGCCCGGCGCGAGATCCAGTTCAAAACGGGTAATCACAGGTCCTGGCGAAATGCCCACCACCTCGGCCTTGACGCGGTAGTCACCCAGACGCGCTTCAACCAGTCTTGCTGTCTGCTCAAGGGCGAACATATCAACCGGTTCTTCCTCTTCCGGCGGCGCGGTCAGGAGATCGAGTGACGGTAAGGGTGTAGAAGGTTTTTCCAGTGGCTGCTCGTGACGCATCAGGAAGGGGTGAATCAGGCTGTCATGCACGGATGGCTTCGCCTCCGTGACCGGCTCCGGCTGCTGCGCAGGCGCGGCAAAATGATCGGCCGCAAAGGTCTGGGCCGATTCTACACGCTGAGCCGCAGGCTGTTCTGGTGCAGCCTGAACGTGCTGCCAGGGCTCATGTTGTGGCGCGACCTCGCTGACGTCCGGCGATGCTGCAATGGTGAACAGCGGCTCGACAGGGCCATCGTCGACCAGGTCCTTCATTGGGGAGAAATCGAAGGCCGCTGACGTATCCAGATTGAAAACGGGTGCATTGTCTTCAGGCACCGTTTCATAGCGCTGTTGCTGTTGCTGTGCGAACTGACGCGCCAGCGAGGCCTGCTGCAATGCCAGCTCATCGTCCTCGTGCGCGTCGTCCTGCTGCCAGCTTTCGCCATAGCGTTGCTGCTGCTCTGACTGGAACGCCTGACGCAACTCTGCCTGTTGCAGCGCATCCTGCTCCTCTGCTGACCAGTCAGTGAGTGACGCATCTTCTTTCGTAGGTTGTGATGACGGCAGTTCAGCACGTTTGGCTTTTTCTTCCGCCATACGCTGTGAAGGCAGTTTAATGCCGTACGAGGCCAGCTCACGTCGGGTAGGCAGTTTAACCGGATTAGGCCGCGGCAGCGCCGGACCAATCCCCTGTTTCACCTGTGGATTCGACACCGTTTCAGGGACAGGCTCAAACAGCGGTGAGGATGCTGACGATGCTGCGGTTGCCGCAGCACCGGCGACAGCAGCGCTGTTCAGCGAGGCTGCTGACGTGGCTTCACGCCAGTTACCCATTTTGGGTTCGTCATCCTCATAAGCGGTAAAGTGCGGGGCAGCCGCCGGTGCATCGTCCGGTAACTCAAAGCGGTAGCGCGGCGGTTCAGTGAGAGGCTTCTCCTGTGACACCGGCTCGCGCGGTGCAGTGTGCGTCACCGGGGCTGGATGAGGCGATGCCGCAACAGGCGAAACAGGTTCAGGCGTCGCTGCAACCTGTTCAGGCTCAGGTGAAGCTAATGGCGCACTGACAGGCGTTGCCGCCATTGTTGCGGCGGCAGGCTGCGCAGGTGCTGTGGCAGTAGTCTGAGCGCTTGCCGTCGGTGTCGTGGTCGCAGATACTTCGGCTGTGGCCGCAACAGCGGCGCGGGTGGCGGTGGCGGCCCTGGCTAACAGTGGATCATGCGCATCCAGATCGGGCTGCGCCTTACGCGGCGCGGCCAGCAATACGTCATCGTCGTCGTCCGTCTGAGCATGAAGGACGGGTGCGCTCTCGTGATAATCGTCTGCTTCGTCCTCTTCATGCCAGGGTTCATCATGACGTGAGCGGTTGCTGGCGAATGTCAGCACGCCCATGACCACGCCACCGATTCTTTCCGCAATGGTTAACCATGACCAGCCCGTATACAGCGTGATCCCTGCGGCCCAGATGCAGAGCAAAGTCAGTGTGCCACCTGCCGGACTGAACCAGGGTGAAATGGCATTACTGACGAGGCTGCCAATGACGCCTCCGGAAGCAAAATACCAGATGTCGTCCGCGTTGAGCGCGGCCATCCCACAGGTGGTGACGACCAGGGCCAGGACACCGATTAAGCGTAAACCAATGGCAAAGTAGTCCACATAATCCTGGTTATCCCGCTGGCGAAACGCTATCCAGCACAGCCCCAGTATGACCGGCGGAATGGCATAGGCCATCACACCAAAGATGAAAAGCAGCGTATCAGCCAGCCATGCGCCGACTGTGCCACCCATGTTATGGATAGGTTCATGCCAGGCCGTTTGCGACCAGCTCGGATCGGAAGGATTAAAGCTGACCAGGGAAATCATCAGGTAGATGGCGAACAATGCCACCAAAATAAGTAACGCTTCCAGCAGACGGCGTCCGCTGCTCAGCGACTGTAACGAAACGTCTTTATCTTCTGTGTATTCCTGGCTCAAGAGATCTCTCCAGGTGCCTGTAAAGTAAGAAACAACAGCGTCGGGCTCACCCGACGCTGGTCCTGTATGTATTCACAGGAGTGTACCGAAATTTCCCAGGCTTTGCACCTGCCACGCATCAGCGCGTTTTGATCACCAGACGATTGCTCTGTTTGACCTCTTCCATCACCACATAAGTACGCGTGTCG
This sequence comes from Pantoea sp. PNA 03-3, assembly GCF_003201175.1. Classification (NCBI taxonomy): domain Bacteria; kingdom Pseudomonadati; phylum Pseudomonadota; class Gammaproteobacteria; order Enterobacterales; family Erwiniaceae; genus Pantoea; species Pantoea sp. PNA 03-3. Next base: position 1,076,130 of record NZ_QICO01000001.1, read on the forward strand.
TTTACGCCTGGCAGGCGCAGCAAGGTTTCACCCAGCAGCTTGCGGTAAGCGGACATATCAGGCACGCGCGTTTTAAGCAGGTAGTCGAAATCACCAGAAACCAGGTGACACTCTTGAGTTTCCTCAAGTTTTTGCACAGCGGCGTTAAATTGCTCAAACACATCAGGTGCGCCACGATTCAGAGTAATCTCAACAAATACCAGTAATGAAGCATCCAGGTAGTGAGGGTTGAGTTGCGCAGTATAGCCAAGGATGAATCCCTGGCGTTCAAGACGGCGTACACGCTCAAGACAAGGTGTAGGAGATAATCCTACACGTTTGGAAAGTTCCACGTTTGAGATGCGACCGTCTTTCTGCAATTCATTGAGAATGTTTCTGTCGATCCTGTCGAGATCCTTACCGGGGCGTTTCTTATTATCTACCATTATTATTGTCTCTCTTCATTCCTTCCCTTTACCTGCCATCCCCTGAAAACGGTCATTGTTCGGGGCATTTTTGAAGTGAAATAACGGCGTCTGAGCGCATTCGTACCTATTTGTATGACGCATGCTGTCTGTCCACCGCATGCGTCATGACCAATATCAGACGATAAAATTCGTTCGGTACTCTGCCCAAAACCCGGCGGCAACACCCGTTTTGTTCAGACTAAGTTATTCGCTTCTCACACTGTTTTCGCAAATGCGCAGGCGATTGTCAAAGTAAAATGTCTAAATTCAGGACAAGATGCCAGACACTTCGCTGGGTCACTGTTTTTAAATGAGTATTTTCGTGCGATGGTGGTCTGTAAACTGAATTTTTGCCCCCTTTTGGCACAGGAGACAGGCGAAAAAGCCATTCATCGTCTACGCCGTTTGCAGCAATCGCTAACAAAAGTGTGCAAGTGTTGTCATTGCTACGGCATATTCCCTACAATCGCAGGTTATGTCAGGTGAATAAAACTGAGGAACGCATGAGTACGGCTAAACACAGTAAGTTGCTCATTTTGGGCTCTGGTCCGGCAGGTTATACCGCGGCCGTCTATGCTGCACGCGCCAATTTGAATCCAGTACTGATTACCGGGCTGGAAAAAGGCGGTCAGCTGACCACCACGACGGAAGTGGAAAACTGGCCGGGCGACCCGCATGATCTGACAGGTCCCTCGCTGATGGAACGTATGCATGAGCATGCCGAGAAATTTAACACGGAAATTATTTTCGATCATATTCATACGGTCGATCTGCAGAACCGTCCCTTCCGTCTGACCGGTGACAGTGGCGAATATACTGCCGATGCGCTGATTATTGCCACGGGTGCATCAGCACGCTATCTGGGCTTACCGTCGGAAGACGCTTTTAAAGGCAAAGGCGTTTCAGCCTGTGCGACCTGTGATGGTTTCTTCTACCGCAACCAAAAAGTCGCCGTTATCGGTGGCGGAAATACCGCGGTTGAAGAAGCACTTTATCTGGCGAATATCGCCTCTGAAGTGCATTTAATTCACCGCCGCGACAGCTTCCGCGCAGAGAAAATCCTTATTGATCGTCTGATGGAAAAAGTCAGCAACGGCAATATCGTGTTGCATACACACAGAACGCTGGAAGAAGTGGTCGGCGATCAGATGGGCGTGACGGGGCTGACGCTGCGTTCAACGCTGAATACCGAAGAGACCGAAACGCTGGACGTTGCCGGCCTGTTTGTTGCTATCGGACACAGCCCGAATACGGCGATTTTCGATGGTCAGCTGGCGCTGGAAAACGGCTACATCAAGGTACAGTCCGGCCTGCATGGTAATGCCACGCAAACCAGTATCCCTGGCGTGTTTGCCGCGGGTGACGTCATGGACCATATCTACCGTCAGGCCATTACCTCTGCCGGTACCGGTTGTATGGCTGCGTTAGATGCAGAGCGTTATCTTGACGGATTGGTTAAGAACGATAAGTAAGTTGTTAATAACCTGATCTTAATTGTTTGAGGCGACTGTTTTTCAGTCGCCTTTTTTATTATCACCATGATAAATTCAGGCGCCGGGTGTGAGGACCAGCCTCATTTCATTTGTCTTTGCCACATTGGGTTTCGCATGAATAAATCGCGTCAGCAGCATCTTACTCGTTGGCTTCGTCAACAGTGTCATCATGCTGGCCCCTGGTTGCGCGTTACGTCGTTGCTGGGCTGCGCTGGCGCGCTTCTGATTATCATGCAGGCATGGCTTTTAGCGTCGCTACTGCAGGCGCTGATTATTGACAGGCATTCTCCAGCCTCCCTTTTGTCCTCATTTTCACTTCTGATCCTGTGCTTTGTTCTGCGCGCCGCGCTGAATTATGCCCGGGAGCAGGCTGGATTTCGTGCCGGGCAGGCCATCCGTCAGGCTTTGCGTAAACAGGTGCTGGATCGTCTGGCAGCGTTGGGGCCGGCCTGGATACAGGGCAAGCCCGCCGGCAGTTGGGCAACGTTACTCCTTGAGCAAACCGAGGATATGCAGGCCTATTACGCGCGTTATTTGCCACAGATGACGCTGGCGGCGGTCATTCCCTGTTGCATATTGCTCACCCTGTTTCCGTTAAACTGGGCGGCAGGTCTGATCCTGTTCGCGACCGCGCCGTTGATCCCGCTTTTTATGGCCCTGGTCGGCATGGGCGCGGCCGAGGCTAATCGCCGTAACTTTGTGGCGCTCGCACGCCTGAGTGGCAACTTTCTGGATCGCTTGCGTGGCCGGGAAACCCTGCGTCTGTTTTATCGGGCAGACGCCGAAAAACAGGCGATTGCTGACGCCACGACGGATTTCCGTCAACGGACGATGGAGGTTCTGCGTCTGGCCTTTCTTTCTTCGTCAGTACTGGAATTTTTTGCGTCACTGTCCATCGCCGTTGTCGCCGTTTATTTTGGCTTTTCCTATTTGGGCGAACTGCACTTTGGTGATTATGGCCGCGGCGTAACGCTGTTTGCCGGCTTCCTGGTGCTGATTCTGGCCCCGGAATTTTTTCAGCCTCTGCGCGATCTGGGCACGTTCTACCATGCTAAAGCGCAGGCAATTGGCGGTGCCGATGCGCTTGAACGCTTTATGCAGGAAACGCCAGAGGCCGAAAACGCATCCGCCAGCGACGCCTTTAGCGCAACGGCGCCAGTAGAGCTGGTGGCAGAAAATCTGACGGTGCACGCGCCCAATGGCCATCGGCTCTGCGGCCCGCTCACCTTCACCCTGCGCGCAGGCACGCGCGTCGCGCTGGTGGGCAAAAGCGGTGCAGGCAAAACCGCACTGTTAAATGCCCTGCTGGGCTTTTTACCCTATCAGGGATCGCTGAAAGTTAACGGCATTGAACTTCACCGTATCGCACGCCGTGACTGGCATCGGCATCTTGCCTGGGTCGGCCAGAATCCCCAGCTACCCGCCGCAACGTTACGGGACAATATCATCATGGATGCGCCGCACGATCCCGCACGGCTAAGTGCCTTAACCGCATCATGTGGGATCGATGAATTTCTTTCCCGACTGCCTGCCGGACTGGATACCGAACCGGGGGATGCCAGTCATCACTTATCGGTCGGTCAGGCACAGCGCATTGCCGTAGCCCGCGCGCTGTATAAACCCGCCCAGTTATTGTTACTGGATGAGCCCGCTGCCAGCCTGGACAGTCAAAGTGAACATCATGTGATGCAGGCATTAAATCAGGCGGCCACGCGCCAGACTACGCTGATGATCACCCACCAAATTGATCTGCTTCAGACATGGGATGCGATCTGGGTAATGCAGGCCGGTCAGATCGTACAGCAGGGCGACTGGCAGACGCTGACTGCGTCCGGTCCGTTCAGTGATTTATTACAACACCGGCAACAGGAGATTTTCTGATGACGGCTCTGCGTCCCTTTCTGCGGCTATGGCTGCGTCATCCCTTCCGCCTGACGTCAGGGATCGTGCTGGCGATTGTCACGCTGTTAGCCAGTATCGGCTTGCTCACGTTGTCGGGCTGGTTTCTGGCCGCCTCTTCTGTAGCCGGTGTGGCTGGTCTGTACAGTTTCAACTATATGCTTCCCGCCGCTGGCGTGCGCGGCGCAGCGATTACCCGTACCGCCGCCCGGTATTTTGAGCGGTTAGTAAGTCACGACGCAACGTTTCGGGTTTTACAGCATCTGCGTGTCTTCACGTTTAGCCGCCTGATTGCGCTTTCTCCCGGCCAGCTCGCGCTCTTTCGTCAGGCCGATCTGCTTAATCGTTTTGTTGGTGATGTGGATACGCTGGATCATCTCTATTTGCGGGTCCTCTCGCCGCTGCTGGGCGCGTTTATCGTTATCGTCGTGGTAACAGCCGGCCTCAGCCTGATTGATCTGCACCTGGCGCTGGTGCTGGGCGGCATTCTGCTTACGCTGCTCTGCCTTTTTCCCCCGCTGTTCTACCGTCTGGGCGCGCCCACCGGCATCGCGATTGCCCGGCAGCGATCGCGCTGGCGAGAGCAGTTAATGCACTGGCTGGCGGGACAGGCAGAACTGACACTGTATGGTAACGCTACCCGCTGGCGGGCCAGGCTGGACGAAGATGAGCAGCAGTGGCAGGACGCACAACGTCAGCAGGAGCGTTTACAGGCGCTGGCGCAAAGTCTGCTGCTGTTATGCAATGGCCTCACTGTCACTGCCCTGCTCTGGCTGAGCGCAACAAGCATTGCGCAGCAGCAACTGCCCGGACCGCTCATTGCCCTGGTGGTGTTTTGTGCCCTGGCAGCTTTTGAAGCACTGGCGCCGATCGCGAGCGCCTTTTTGCCCCTGTCTCAGGTAATCACGGCAGCACAACGCGTCAATGACGTTATCGATCAGTCGCCTGCCATCCTCTTTCCATCCACAAGCACGGTTCCCGCCGGTGCGCTGCAACTCAGGATTGACGCGCTGGATTTCCGTTATCCGGGACGACCAGAAAAGGTGTTGGATCAGTTTTCACTGACGATGAAAGCCGGTGAACGTATTGCCCTTCTCGGCCCCACAGGCTGCGGCAAGTCCACCTTGCTTGGGCTGCTCACCCGCGCCTGGGAGGCGCAACAGGGCGAAATCGTATTGAACAGCGTACCGCTTGCGGACTGGGATGAAGCCCAACTTCGTCAGCGCATCAGCGTAGTCACCCAGCGCGTCCATGTGTTTAGTCAGACGCTACGGGACAATTTGTTGCTGGCCTGCCCCACCGCCAGTGATGCAATGCTTGAAAATGCACTGGTGCAAACCGGGCTTCAGGGCCTGCTGGAAAATGAAGAAGGGCTTAATGCCTGGCTGGGTGAAGGCGGCCGTCCGCTGTCGGGTGGAGAGCTACGCCGCCTGGCCATCGCCCGGGCGATGTTACACAACGGCGACTTATGGCTTCTGGACGAGCCGACTGAAGGACTTGATGCCACCACCGAGCAGCAGATTCTCGCCTTTCTGCAGCAGATCACCACGGGTAAAACGGTCATTATGGTAACGCATCGTCTGCGCGGCCTGGCGCAAATGGACCGAATTTGCCTTATGGACAGCGGTAAGATCGTCGAGCAGGGAAATCATTCTGAATTAGTCGCAAAAGGTGGACGTTACTGGCGTTTCCAGCAGCGCTTTGCGCTATAGTGCTGAGCAAACGCTGAGGGGTACATTACCGCGATGAGACTGGTTCAACTGTCACAAGAGTCGTTGCGCTTTCCGCCACCGGAAACCGCGCTGCGCGAGCCGAACGGCCTGCTGGCGATGGGCGGCGATCTCTCCCCTGCACGCCTGCTGAGTGCCTATCAGCAGGGTATTTTTCCCTGGTTCTCGCCCGGCGATCCGATTTTGTGGTGGTCACCCGATCCGCGAGCGGTGTTATTCCCGACGCAGTTCCATCTCAGTCGCAGTATGAAGCGGTTTCATCAGCAGTCACCTTATCGGGTGACGATGAATGAGGCCTTTGGCGATGTCGTTGACGGCTGTGCCCTGGGCCGCGAAGAAGGTACATGGATTACGTTTGAAGTGAAACGCGCCTGGCAGAAGCTCTATGAACTGGGCCACGCGCACTCGATTGAAGTCTGGCGCGATCAAACCCTTGCAGGTGGCATGTACGGTCTGGCGTTGGGACAAATCTTTTGCGGCGAATCGATGTTCAGCCTGCAACCCAATGCGTCAAAAACAGCCTTACTGGTATTCTGTCAGCATTTTATTAAGCACGGGGGCCAGTTAGTGGATTGTCAGATACTTAACCCCCATACCGCTTCGCTGGGAGCGGTTGAGATTGCACGCGATCGTTATCTTGAGCAGGTAAAAAACCTGACATCCCTGGCCGTTGACAGCGGCTGCTGGCGTAATCAAACCCTTTTTTAAAAGTTGCGTAGATGTTTTGCACACATAAAGTCGGTTAAGTGATATAATAGCCAGGTTTGGTATGTCGTCCGCGCTTGGTTTTCAAGCCGGAATTGCCAGGCTGGGAATCTCATCGCACTCTCGGAACTGTTTCAATCGTGCGCGTGTTACCGGTTGATTCAGATTCTTAGCCCGCTAATCCCCCGCAGACGTCACATAAACACCCGAATTTAACCGACATGCTCGCGTTGACACGCGAAGCACGGCGATGCGTTGGCTTTATTGCCGACGGTTCTTTACATAACTTGTTGAATTGGGCATTATCTTGCCGATTCAACTGAAAGGTAGTACACCCAGAGGATTCGATGGCCAAAGAAGACAATATTGAAATGCAAGGTACCGTACTGGATACGTTACCTAACACCATGTTCCGCGTAGAACTTGAGAACGGACACGTGGTTACCGCTCATATCTCCGGTAAAATGCGTAAAAACTACATCCGCATCCTGACGGGCGACAAAGTGACTGTCGAGCTGACCCCGTACGACCTGAGCAAAGGCCGCATTGTCTTCCGTAGTCGCTGAGTTGCGTTGATGCTGCTGCCTGCGTGCGCGCAGGCGGACAAAAAAAAGGCCGGATTTTATCCGGCCTTTTCTCGTTCTGTGAAACGGTGCTTAGTGCACCGTCCCTTCCGTTTTGCGTTTTTGCGCGCTGAGGAAGTGGTAGGTCAGTTGCCCCTTCTCTTTATCCAGCGCAACGGAAACCGATCCCCCGTCGACCAGAGAACCAAACAGCAGTTCGTTCGCCAGCGGTTTCTTCAGGCTTTCCTGCACGGTACGTGCCATTGGACGGGCACCCATCGCTTTGTCATAGCCCTTCTCTGCCAGCCAGTCACGCGCTTCGTCACTGACTTCCAGCGAAACGCCTTTCGCATCCAGCTGCGCCTGCAGTTCAACAATAAACTTGTCGACCACCTGGTGAATGACGTCCGTTGACAGGTGGCTGAACCAGATAATGTTGTCCAGACGGTTACGGAATTCAGGCGTAAAGATTTTCTTAATCTCTTCCATTGCATCCGTACTGTTGTCCTGATGAATCAGGCCAATAGATTTACGCTCAGTTTCACGCACGCCGGCGTTGGTGGTCATCACCAGCACCACGTTACGGAAGTCCGCTTTGCGACCGTTGTTATCAGTCAGCATGCCGTTGTCCATGACCTGCAACAACAGGTTGAACACGTCCGGATGCGCTTTCTCAATTTCATCCAGCAGCACAACGGCGTGAGGATGTTTGATCACCGCATCGGTCAGCAAGCCGCCCTGATCGAAACCGACATAGCCGGGAGGCGCACCAATCAGACGGCTGACGGTGTGACGTTCCATATATTCGGACATGTCGAAGCGCAGCAGTTCGATGCCCAGCGCTTTAGCTAACTGGACGGTCACTTCGGTTTTACCCACACCGGTAGGACCGGCAAACAGGAACGACCCTACCGGCTTGCGATCCTGACCCAGACCTGCGCGGCTCATCTTGATGGCTTCAGTCAATGCCTCAATGGCATTATCCTGACCGAAGACCAGCATTTTCAGACGGTCGCCCAGATTTTTCAGCGTATCGCGATCGGTTGCTGACACACTTTGCTCCGGAATACGGGCAATACGCGCCACCACCGTTTCAATGTCCGCCACATTCACCGTTTTCTTACGTTTGCTGGCAGGCATCAGGCGCGCACGGGCACCGGCTTCATCAATGACGTCGATAGCCTTATCCGGCAAATGACGATCGTTGATGTATTTCACCGCCAGCTCCACCGCCGCGCGCACGGCTTTCGCGGTGTAACGTACATCATGGTGCGCTTCGTATTTGGTTTTCAGACCATTAAGAATCTGCACCGTCTCTTCAACAGAGGGCTCGGTAATGTCAATTTTCTGGAAACGACGCGCCAGGGCACGATCTTTCTCAAAAATATTGCTGAATTCCTGATACGTGGTTGATCCCATCACGCGGATTTTGCCACTGGAGAGCAGCGGCTTAATCAGGTTAGCGGCATCCACCTGTCCACCCGATGCGGCGCCCGCACCGATAATGGTGTGAATTTCATCAATAAACAGGATGCTGGAGTTATCTTGCTCAAGCTGTTTCAGCAACGCTTTAAAACGTTTTTCAAAGTCACCACGGTACTTGGTGCCCGCCAGCAGCGAACCAATGTCCAGCGAGTAAATGGTGCAGTCCTTCATCACCTCTGGCACGTCGCCCTGAACGATTCGCCAGGCTAATCCTTCCGCAATCGCGGTTTTACCGACGCCCGACTCACCCACCAGCAGGGGGTTATTTTTACGGCGACGACACAGAACCTGAATCGTACGTTCCAGCTCTTTGTCGCGGCCAATCAGCGGATCAATGCCGCCAACGCGAGCAAGCTGATTAAGATTGGTGGTGAAGTTTTCCATACGTTCCTCCCCGCCTGCTTGCTCTTCGTTAACCGGATTTTCAGCACCAGGTGCCTGGCCCGGTTCGTCTTTGCGCGTACCGTGAGAGATGAAGTTCACCACATCGAGGCGGCTGACTTCGTGTTTGCGCAGCAGATACGCTGCCTGGGATTCTTGTTCGCTGAAGATGGCGACCAAAACATTCGCGCCATTGACTTCGCTGCGTCCGGATGACTGAACGTGGAACACGGCGCGTTGCAACACGCGCTGGAAGCTGAGCGTCGGTTGCGTATCGCGCTCCTCTTCACTGGCGGGCAGCACAGGCGTGGTTTGTTCAATGAAGGCTTCAAGCTCCTGCCGCAGAGCCACAATGTCCACCGTACAGGCTTCCAGTGCCTCTCTTGCCGACGGGTTACTGAGCAATGCCAGTAACAAATGCTCGACGGTCATAAACTCATGACGGTGCTCACGCGCTCTGGCGAAAGCCATGTTTAAACTGAGTTCCAGTTCTTGATTGAGCATTAGGCACCTCCTCCAGTTAATCGCTCTGACCTGCTTCCTGTATGGAGAGAGGCTCAGGCTTTTTCAAGCGTACACAGCAACGGATGATGATTGTCCCGCGCGTAATTGTTCACCTGTGCCGCTTTCGTCTCAGCGACTTCTGCGGTAAATACACCACAGATGGCTTTACCGTGGTAGTGAACTTTCAGCATCAGTTGCGTTGCACGTTCAATATCATAAGAAAAGAACTTTTGCAGAACGTCAATAACAAATTCCATAGGTGTATAATCGTCATTATTCAGAATGACTTTATACATCGAAGGTGGCTTTAACTCTTCGCGTACTTTACCTTCGGCTAAGTGTTCGAAATTTAGCCAGTCTTTAGTGTTTGCCATAGTGTTCCGTTGTGAGTCAGTACGTCATCATCAAACCCGGTGTCATCTGTAGAGTTTAACACGTGTGTCAAGTGCACTGCCGCTAATGAATCGGTCAGCCAAAAATTCGTTACGCGACCTGTATCACAAAATTTCAAATAGCGTTAACTACCTCAAATTTTAATGATTTTCTCCCCACCTGGCCCGGTGGTTTGCTTGACGATCGCGGCGATTTTTCTACATTCTAGCTTCACAAGCTGATTGAGTTTTAATCAAACCCGACTCACAGCTTACGTCACCTCACCTACTTATAAAATGTCTTGCGAGGGAAGTAAAAGCATGGAGACAGGTACCGTTAAATGGTTCAATAACGCCAAAGGTTTCGGCTTTATCTGTCCAATCGGGGGCGGCGAAGATATCTTCGCACACTACTCAACAATACAGATGGATGGTTACAGGACGTTAAAAGCGGGCCAGCAGGTCCATTTTGACGTTCATCAAGGCCCGAAGGGCAACCATGCCAGTCTTATTGTACCCGTAGAAGCGCAGCAGGCCGTGGCCTGACATCCCCAACGTTGGACCGCTCCGTCAAAAATGCCAGCCTGATGCGCTGGCATTTTTACTTTATGCCTTAACCCGCCTTCCCCTGCGCCAGTTGAATGACGCGAACAAACATCTCTTGCAGACAGGTCGGAACAGACGCGGTTCCGCGTTCTGCGGCCGCCATAGCGACCGTGATGGCCAGTTCCGGTTTTGATGCGCGATGAATCGCTTTGGTAATAATACGCCTGGAATTAACAGGCACGTTTAACGGCAGATGCGCTGCCGCATGGTAAACCTCGCTAAAGCCGTTGTTGTAGAGGAACTGTTCCATATCGGCCGCCGGAAGCTGGGTCAGATGATGCTTTTCATTATCATGCGGCTGAAGCTGGCTGCGCGCCGTGGCGGCATATTTTTTTCCTGCCATGTCGCCATCCGTCAGGACATGCCAGGCGATGCCCATGCGTCGGGCAAATTTCAGCAACGGCTTCAGACCTGACTGCGCATATTCAATGACTTTTATCCCTTCTGCCGCGAAGTGATAACCGCATTGTCGTGCCATCTGATTGATAATCCAGACTTCGGTTTCACCTTCCACCAGCAACCAGCAACGGGCAAACAACGCTGAGGGGCGGTTAACACGAATATGAAAGCCGATGCGACGGCTGTCTTCTGCACTCAATCCTTCAGGGCCGATGCGCCACGCCGCCACGCGCATGGGTTCGCGTACCAGTCGACACACATCCTCTACCGCCACCTGCGACAATAACTCGCCCGAGTTGGTCGTGGCAATCTTCTGCAACGGCAGCAGCGCAAGCAAGTTCCAGGCCACCGAAAGCATGATGGGATGCAGTCGTGTTTCCGGATCTTCAATTAACAACAGCGGTCGCGCCCCCGGGAGCAACGGCTCATTGCCCCTTGCCTGCATCAGTAAGCTAAACATCCGCAGTAAAATCAACTGACGGCTGCGCACATCGGTGGCAGCAATCAGATGATTAAGCTGATCCAGCGAACGCCAGCCCTCAACGCCATCCCGTGACTGTGGATCGACGCGGAACGCCTGGCTCCCGTGATCCGGATGCTGCACCAGAAAATAGTGCTCCATCAGTTGCTGTAGCGTTTGCACGCCCTGACGCAGGACCGCATCGCTCAACTGTTGGGGATGACGGTCCAGATCGCGCGTCAGGTTATCCAGCTCCTGCGTCAGCTGATTTAATGTCATCAGACGTTCATCCACCCGGCTGGCAACGGGACGCAGGCGGCGGCTAAAACGCGCATCGCGCAGGCGTAATACCGGATTCATACGCAGAAGAAAATCGATCGCCTCAGCCGTTCCCGCTTCTGGCAACACCTGGCCCTCGCTGTCGATAAAGCGTCGCGAGGATCGAATCTGGCCAGCGTGTCGTCTGGCCTGGATGCTGTAACGCAGATAGCGTTGTCCGGGTATCGCGCCTAGCCAGAAAGGCGCAAGTGGTCCGCTGGTTTCTGCCTCATCCTCACGAAAATGAAAAACCACAGACAGGCGATGCACCTGGTCGTCCCTGTCGCCAGGCGTAAAATGAAAATCGTCAGACGTAAAAACATACTCGCGCGTGTGCGGTGACAGCAGCAGACTCAGTGCATCCAGCAGACTGGATTTCCCCCAGGCATTTTCGCCGATCAACAGGTTAATGCGCGTTAACGGAAGAGAAAGCTGATTAATGCCGCGAAATCCCCGGATATCGATATGTTCCAGATTCATAGCGCTTTATCCTTTGAGCTGACCGAAGAAGGGAACGCGTTGCTCTGGCGGTCAGGTGACTTTACCGTCAGGGTTTACTCCCCTGTGCTTTTTCGTTAGCGTAGCGTCAATTTTAACATGGACGATCTTTTCATTATGTATTCAGGACTGTTACTGATTCTACTCCCGCTCTTCGCTGGCTGGCTGTTACCCGTCCGGCAGGCCAGGTTTCTTAAGGCGGTAAATCGTCTGCTGGGCTGGATGGTCTACGTCATTCTGTTTTTTATGGGCATCAGCCTGGCTTTTCTGGACAACCTCAGCAGCAATCTGATCACCGTTTTTTATACGGCATCCGTCGCTGCGGGCTGTATTTTACTGTGCAACCTGCTGGCATTGCGCTGGCTGGAACAGCGGATGCCCTGGCAACATCATCATAAACAGCAAAAACTGCCGTCACGTTTACATATGGCGCTGGAATCGCTGACGTTGTGCGGCGTCGTAGTCCTCGGCTTTGCGCTGGGCCTTACGCAATGGCCCTGGCTGCACCATGCATCCGCAGCCAGTGAATATGCCTTGATCTTCCTGCTCTTGCTGGTCGGTATTCAACTGCGCGGCAGCGGCATGACGCTGCGCCAGATTATCCTGAATCGCCGGGGGATGACGGTTGCCTGTGTCGTCCTGCTGAGTGGCTTACTGGGCGGCATTATAGCGGCGCTGATACTGGGGCTCCCCCTTAAAACCGGCCTGGCACTCGCCAGTGGCTTTGGCTGGTATTCCCTTTCCGGCATTCTGATGACAGAAGCATTTGGGCCAGTGATCGGCAGTGCCGCGTTTTTTAATGACCTGCTGCGAGAGCTTATCGCCATTATGCTGATTCCCGCGCTGATCGCCCGCCACCGCAGCAGCGCGCTGGGCTTGTGCGGCGCGACGTCAATGGATTTTACCCTGCCCGTTTTACAACGTGCAGGCGGTACCGATATTGTGCCGGCGGCGATCGTGCATGGATTTATTATGAGCCTGGCCGCGCCCGTGCTTATTGCGCTGTTCTCAGCCTGAGCGCGAAATTCAACTTTTGATGCAATTTTTTACGGTAGAGTTGAATGACTCTCGTCTACGCTTCTTGGTAGCTGTTTAATTCTGCCCTCCCCGGGATGGCAACGAATGACCAAGGAGATGAAGATGAAACAAACCGTCGCGGCGCTGGTGGCCAAAACGCTGGAAAACGCCGGTGTAAAACGTATTTGGGGCGTCACAGGTGACTCGTTAAACGGACTCACTGACAGTCTGAACAAAATGGGCACCATTGAGTGGATGCCTACCCGCCATGAAGAAGTGGCAGCTTTTGCTGCGGGTGCGGAAGCGCATGCCAGTGGCACGCTTGCGGTCTGCGCGGGTTCCTGTGGGCCAGGTAACCTGCATCTGATTAACGGGCTGTTCGACTGCCACCGCAATCGCGTTCCGGTACTGGCCATTGCCGCCCACATCCCCTCCAGTGAGATCGGCAGCGGTTACTTCCAGGAAACGCATCCACAAGAGTTGTTTCGCGAGTGCAGTCACTATTGCGAACTGGTCTCCAATCCCGAGCAGTTGCCCCAGGTATTGGGCATTGCCATGCGCAAAGCGATTCTGAACCGTGGGGTTTCCGTGGTGGTGCTGCCGGGCGATGTGGCGCTGCAACCCGCTCCCGATGCTGCGCGTGCAGAGTGGTATCCACCGCAGCTACCCGTCGTGTTGCCGTCTGCCGATGAACTGGCGACCCTGACACAAACACTGAATGACGCCCGCAATATTACGCTGATGTGCGGCAGCGGCTGTGCCGGTGCGCATGAGGAAGTGGTGCAACTGGCGGCAACGCTGAAAGCCCCTGTTGTGCATGCGTTGCGCGGCAAAGAGCATATCGAATATGACAACCCGTACGATGTGGGCATGACCGGGCTAATCGGTTTCTCCTCGGGTTATCATGCCATGATGAATGCGGATACGCTGGTGCTGTTAGGTACTCAGTTCCCCTATCGCGCCTTCTATCCTGAGAAAGCCAACATCATTCAAATCGATATTAATCCCGGCAGTCTGGGATCGCACTGTCATGTCGACCAGGCGTACGTCGGTGATGTCAAAACGACGCTGCGCGCGTTGCTGCCGAAGCTGCAGGTGAAAACCGATCAGCATCATCTCGACAGTGCGCTGAAACACTACGCGGAAGCGCGTAAGGATTTGGATGCGCTGGCCACCGCGAACGACAGGCAGCCCATTCACCCGCAGTATCTGACTCAGCAAATCAGTGAACTGGCTGACGAAGATGCTATTTTTACCTGCGATGTGGGCACGCCGACCGTGTGGGCGGCGCGTTATCTGAAGATGAACGGCAAACGTCGCCTGCTCGGATCGTTTAATCACGGTTCGATGGCGAACGCCATGCCACAGGCGATGGGTGCACAGTCGCTTAACCGGGACCGTCAGGTCGTGGCGCTCTGTGGCGATGGTGGATTCAGCATGCTGATGGGTGATTTTCTGACCGTCGCACAGCTGAAATTGCCTGTCAAACTGGTCATTTTTAACAACAGTTCGCTGGGGTTTGTCGCCATGGAAATGAAAGCGGGCGGCTACCTGACTGACGGGACGGATCTGCATAATCCTGACTTTGCGGCCATTGCCGGGGCCTGCGGCGTGAAAGGTATTCGGGTTGAAAAAGCGTCAGAACTCAATGGCGCACTGGAACAGGCCTTTGCCCATGACGGCCCGGTGCTGGTGGATGTGATCACCGCGAAGGAAGAGCTGGCTATGCCGCCGGAGATCAAGCTGGAACAGGCCAAAGGATTCAGCCTCTATATGCTCCGTGCCATCATCAATGGGCGGGGTGACGAAGTGCTGGAGCTGGCAAAAACCAACTGGCTACGGTAAAACAGAGTGCTCTTGCGGGCGGGTTCTCTGCCCGCCTGTTTTCCGCAGACCAGGAGCGCCCGATGATCGATTTACGCAGTGATACCGTCACCCGTCCCGGCAGCGCGATGTTACAGGCGATGATGGCCGCTGAAACCGGCGATGACGTCTATCGCGATGATCCCACCGTCAATGCACTGGAAGCCGAAGCCGCACGTCTGAGTGGTAAAGCGGCAGCGCTGTTTTTCCCTACCGGCACGCAGGCGAACCTGGTGGCCCTGCTCAGCCACTGCGAACGCGGCGAAGAGTATATTGTGGGCCAGCAGGCGCACAATTATAAATATGAAGCCGGCGGCGCGGCGGTGATGGGCAGTATCCAGCCCCAACCCATTCTCGCAGCAGCAGACGGCAGTTTGCCGCTGGATGTCGTGGCAGACGTTATTAAACCCGACGACATCCATTTTGCCCGCACCCGGCTGCTGAGCCTGGAAAATACCCATCATGGTAAAGTGTTACCCGCTGCCTACCTGGAGCAGGCCTGGCATTTTACCCGAGCACATAAACTGGCGCTGCATATCGACGGCGCTCGCATTTTCAATGCGGTCGTCGCACAGCAAACCACGCTGGAAAACATTGCCCGCTATTGCGATACCTTGACCATTTGTCTGTCGAAGGGCCTGGGCGCGCCGGTAGGCTCGCTACTTTGCGGCGAGGCAGCCTATATCGAACGTGCACGCCGCTGGCGCAAAATGGCCGGCGGAGGCATGCGCCAGGCCGGTATTCTGGCGGCGGCGGGCCTGTATGCGCTGCAACACAACGTTACGCGTTTGCAAACGGACCACGACAACGCCGCCTGGCTGGGACAGGAACTGCAAAAGATGGGGATTGACGTCGCTGAGCAGCAGACGAATATGCTGTTCGTGCGCATCCCGGACGATCAGGTTACGGCGCTGGGCCAGTGGATGCATGCGCACAACGTCCTGATGAGTGTGGGCCCGGTAACACGGATTGTGACCCATCTGGATGCTGAGCGTCCCGCGCTTGAAACGGTGCTCGGTCACTGGCGGGCCTTCCTGGCACAGCACCGTCCTGATGCGGCAACGGATGCGGTGAACCTGCCCGCCTCGCCTTACGCAGGCCGCTGACCTCGCCACAGAGCCGTGATCGAGGGATTATTGCGCTGTGCCGTATTTCTCCAGCAGGGCCTGCGCTATCGCCAGGGTTTCGGCATCCGCGAAGCCCTGAATATTTGCAGAACGAAAATGCATCTGAAAGGCGGCAATCAGTTTCTGTTGCTCGTCCGCGCTCATTCCTTCCGTTACCTGATAACCATAACGCTGCAAGCACTCCAGCAGGGTTACGGCTGGCACAGCGGCGTAACGATCGCGTCCGGCCAGATAAAACGCCACGCGTTGTGGATCGGGCCACGCGCCAATGCCTTCAGCGGCCAGTTGCTGCCAGGGAAACAGCGGGCCGGGATCCTGCTTACGCTGCGGCGCGATATCGCTGTGGCCCACAATATTTTCCGGTGCGATGCCATAGCGCTGCGTTATATCGCGTACCAGCGCCGCCAGGGTGCGAATCTGCGCAGGGGGAAACGGTTGCCACGTCACTCCGGCCGGCGTCCGGCGATAGCCGTTGTTCACCAGTTCGATGCCCACCGAGGTGTCGTTAATACGGGTTGCGCCGCGCCAGAAGCTGGCGCCGGCATGCCAGGCCAGATCCTGCTCCGGTACCAGTTGCCAGATAATGCCTTTACCGTTGCGCTGCGGTGGCTGGCGGGGAATAAGATAATGCACGCTGACGTCACGGTCAGTCAGCGTAGCCAGCGAGGAGGAGAAATCCTCAGCGGTATAGTGAATCACCACCACCTTCACGCGCGGACGCGCGCCCTGTGCGGGATGGCGCAAATCAACCCAGTAGCCCGATCGTGATTCAATGCCTGAGTGGCAACCCGCCAGCAGCAGCGCCATCAGACAGCACAGGAGGCGTTTCAACGAATAACAACCGCCGTGCCGCTGACGCTAACCATCAGCATGCTGCTGTCTTTCCCTACGGTTTCATAGTCAATATCAATGCCCACCACCGCGTTCGCCCCTAGCGCTCTGGCCTGCTCTTCCAGCTCTTTAAACGCGATCTCGCGCGCTTTACGCAGTTCTTTCTCATAAGCGCCCGAGCGGCCGCCCACAATATCGCGAATCCCGGCGAAAAAATCGCGGAATATATTGGCCCCCAGAATCGCTTCACCGGTGACTACGCCGCAGTATTCCGTGATGCTGTGTCCTTCCAGCGTCGGGGTTGTTGACAATTTCATCGTACTCTCCTGTTACCGAAACGGGTCAAAGGCTCTTTCACCTAAAAGCAGGGCTATACTCTATGTTAAAAAAGCACCTTGCCAGAGAACAATAAGGAAATCGAGATGAGAAACAAAGGTTTTGCGCTTTTGCTCCCGGCTGCGCTGCTGCTGAGTGCCTGTACGACGGTCGAGCCGGTAATTAAGGATAATGGCCCGCGCATGGCCCCCTGCGTGGAAGGTGGCCCGGACACCGTCGCCCAGCGTTTTTACGACATGCGTATTGAGCATCCTTCATCCGGCCTGCCTGATACCGCGACGCTGGCACAGTATCGCCCTTACCTGAGCGATGGGCTTTATCAGGCGCTGCTGCAAGCCAGCCAACGTCCGGATGCGGCGACGTGGCGCAACGGCGATCTCTTCTCCAGCCTGGCTCAGGGGCCAACCGGGGTTGACGTTGCCGATGCTTCCACGATTCCTAACCGGGATGCCCGTAACATTCCCCTGCGCGTGAAAATGAGCCGCGGTGACAAACAGTGGCAGGACGAAGTGCTGATGATTCATCAGGGCAGTTGCTGGGTCGTCGATGATGTCCGCTATGTGGCAGATGTCCCGCATCCTGGCGGAGGATCGCTTAGCCAGCTGCTTGAAAAAACAAAGAAATAAACGCTTTTTGACATCAGCAGATAAAAACGCCGGCTGCCAGGCCGTGCGTTTTTATCCCGTGCCACCTCCGGTTCCCCGTCTTCTCACCGCCTTGTCTCGCGATATCTTGTGCTAATCTTTTGTGTGTTTACCGCTTATTCGTAAATTTTAAGCCACCTTAATTGCATAACTATTTTGGTGACGTTAAAATCCGCAAAACTAATAGCTATTCAAAATTGGCGCATGAGTATTCAACTAAACGCGATTAATTGTTTCTACGGTGCTCACCAGGCGCTGTTTGACATTAACCTGGAATGTCCGCAGGGCGAAACGCTGGTGCTGCTTGGCCCAAGCGGCGCAGGAAAAAGTTCGCTGTTGCGCGTGCTGAATCTGCTTGAGCGCCCACGCTCAGGCCAGTTGCACATTGCAGGTAATGATTTCGACTTCAGCAAAACCCCTTCAGAGGCCGCGATACGCGAGCTTCGTCAAAATGTCGGAATGGTCTTCCAGCAATATAATCTCTGGCCGCACCTGACGGTGCTGCAAAACCTGATGGAAGCCCCCTGCCGTGTACTGGGCCTGAGCAAGGCCGACGCACGCGCCAGAGCCGACAAGCTCCTCGATCGTCTGCGCCTGACCAGCTATAGCGACCGTTTCCCCCTGCACCTTTCTGGCGGGCAACAGCAACGCGTAGCCATTGCCCGTGCGCTGATGATGGAGCCGCAGGTGCTGTTATTTGATGAACCCACTGCCGCGCTCGACCCTGAAATCACCGCCCAGATCGTCAGTATTATCCGCGAACTGGCTCAGACGCAGATTACACAGGTTATCGTGACGCACGAAGTGGACGTGGCCCGTAAAACGGCCAGCCGTGTGGTTTATATGGAAAACGGGCATATCGTGGAACAGGGTGATGCCAGCCGCTTTACACAGCCGCAAACCGAGGCGTTTGCACATTATCTTTCGCACTAAGTCAGGATGCTAAAAATGAAAAAAGTCGTACTTGCTGCACTGCTTGCCGGATTGAGTTTAAGCGCCTCCGCCGCTGAAACTATTCGTATTGCCACCGAGGCCTCCTATCCTCCGTTTGAATTTGTCGATGCCAACAACAAAATTCAGGGCTTCGACGTCGATCTGGCGAATGCGCTGTGTAAAGAGATGGATGCAACCTGTACCTTTACCAACCAGTCTTTTGACAGCCTGATCCCAAGCCTGAAATTCCGCCGTTTCGATGCCGTTATGGCCGGTATGGACATTACGCCTGAGCGCGAAAAGCAGGTGCTGTTCAGCAAGCCTTACTACGATAACTCTGCAATTTTCGTGGCGCAGAAAGGCAAAGTGGCCAGTGTTGACGCGCTGAAAGGTAAACGTGTAGGCGTGCAAAACGGCACTACACATCAGAAATACCTGGCCGACAAACACAGCGACATCACCGTTGTCCCTTATGACAGCTATCAGAATGCCGTGCTTGACCTGAAAAATGGCCGTATCGATGCGGTCTTTGGCGACAGCGCCGTGGTAAACGAGTGGCTGAAACAAAACGCGAATCTGGCCCCGGTGGGTGAGAAAGTCACGGATAAAGCCTACTTTGGCACCGGCCTGGGCATCGCCGTTCGTCAGGGCAATACCGAGCTGCAAAGCAAGTTCAACACCGCGCTTGATAAAATCAAGGCCAATGGTACTTACAAAACCATCTACAACAAATGGTTTCAGCAGTAATCTCTGATGAATGAAATAATTCCGCTTGCAAGCGCCGCCGGCATGACCGTCGGCCTTGCTGTTTGTGCCCTCATCGCTGGCCTTGTGCTGGCGATGATTTTTGCTGGCTGGGAGTCAATGCGGCTGCGTCCGCTCGCCTGGGCAGGCACCGCACTGGTCACCCTGATTCGCGGCCTGCCAGAGATTCTGGTGGTGCTGTTTATCTACTTTGGTGCCTCGCAACTGCTTTTGACGCTGTCTGACGGTTTTACGCTACATTTCGGTCTGTTCAGCGTACCGGTTAAGATGCAGATCGAAAATTTTGATGTCAGCCCGTTCCTGTGCGGCGTGATTGCACTGGCTATGCTTTACGCCGCCTATGCGTCACAAACGCTGCGCGGTGCGTTAAAAGCCGTGCCGGTCGGTCAATGGGAATCGGGCCAGGCGCTGGGCATGAGGAGGTCGGCGATCTTTTTCCGCCTCATCATGCCGCAGATGTGGCGTCATGCGCTGCCCGGTCTGGGTAACCAGTGGCTGGTCTTGCTGAAGGACACTGCGCTGGTGTCGCTTATCAGCGTTAACGACCTGATGTTGCAAACCAAAAGCATCGCTACGCGTACGCAGGAACCCTTTACCTGGTTCCTGATTGCGGCGGCCATTTACCTGGTGATTACGCTGTTTAGCCAGGCAGTGCTGCGTCGTATTGAACACCGTACGACCCGTTTTGAACGGGGGAACAGCTGATGCTGCAATATTTACCCGAACTGTTGAAAGGGCTTCATACCAGCCTGACACTGACTGCGGCGTCGCTGGTGGTCGCGCTGTGTCTGTCGCTGATGTTTACCATCGCACTGACCCTGAAAACACCGCTGTTTTCGCCCCTGATTAAAGGATTTATCACCCTGTTTACCGGCACCCCGCTGCTGGTGCAGATTTTCCTGATCTACTACGGGCCCGGTCAGTTTCCCAGCCTGCAAAAACTGCCGTGGCTGTGGCATCTGCTGTCACAACCCTGGTTGTGTGCCATGCTGGCGTTGTCGCTGAACAGTGCTGCCTATACCACGCAGCTGTTTTACGGTGCGGTGCGGGCAATACCTGCCGGTCAGTGGCAGTCCTGCGAGGCGCTGGGCATGACGCCCAGACAAAGCCTGCGCATTTTGCTGCCTTATGCATTTAAGCGTGCACTCTCCTCTTACTCCAATGAAGTCGTGTTGGTCTTTAAGGGCACCTCGCTGGCGTTTACGATTACGCTGATGGAAGTCATGGGACACGGTCAGTTACTGTATGGCCGGACCTACGATGTCACGGTTTATGCGGCTGCGGGACTGATTTACCTGTGCGTTAACGGCCTGCTTACCCTTCTGATGCGCCTGATCGAAAAACGCGCTCTGGCCTTCGAGCGTCGCGACTGATCTTCAGGCAGGGAAACCTGCCTGAGTAATTTTCAGTCACATTTATTGCATAAAAATTCATTATCTGGCATCTTACTCCCCTGTATGTTATGTCACTGATGGCCAGGGAGCCTGTAATGAAAAAATGGATGATTGCTGCAGTACTGGTAAGCCTGGCGGTAAGCGCGCAGGCCGCTGAGAAAATTCGTTTCGCCACCTCTGCTACCTATCCCCCTTTTGAATCGCTGAACAGCGACAACCAGATTGTCGGCTTTGATATTGATCTGGCAAAGGCCCTTTGCCAGCAGATGAAAGCGGAATGCTCGTTTACCAATACGGCATTTGACAGCCTGATCCCCTCGCTGAAGTTTCGCCGATATGATGCCGTCATTGCCGGCATGGACATCACGGCCGAGCGCAGCAAACAGGTCGATTTCACCCAGCCTTATTATGCCAACTCGGCGATTGTGATTGCCCCGAAAGGCACATTCAGCGCGATAAGTGATCTGAACGGTAAACGTGTAGGCGTCGAAAACGGCACCACACATCAGAAATACCTGCAGGACAAACATCCGGACATCAAGGTGGTGGCTTATGACAGCTATCAGAATGCCATTCTGGATATGAAAAGTGGCCGTCTTGACGGCGTGTTTGGCGACAGCGCGGTGGTCAATCAGTGGTTAAAAACCAACAGCGATCTGGCCAGTGTGGGTGAGCATGTGACGGACGCCGATTATTTTGGGACCGGCTTAGGCATTGCGGTACGCAAAGGTAACGACGGCCTGCGTGAGAAACTTAACCAGGCACTGGCGGCACTTAAAGCCAGCGGCACCTGGCAGAAAATCAACCAGCAATGGTTTCCTGAATAAGGTTTATGGGCCAGCCGCGTGCTCTGCTGACCGGTTCTGCACTGTCCTCAGTTCAGCAGCTTACCTGGCTGGCCCGCCCTGACGTTGATGCGTCAACAGCGTCAGCACCTCATAATGCGCGGTGTGCGGGAACATATCAAACAGCTGGACCTGCGTTACCCTGTAGTCACTGAGCCGGGCGATATCCTGCGCCATGGTCTGTGCATTACAGCTTGAATAAAGTACATAATCCGGTGCCATCGCACGGAGATACTCACACAACTCACGGCCAATCCCCCGACGCGGTGGATTGACCAGCACCAGCTGCGGCACCGCTTCGCGTCCCAATGCAAACGCGGTGGAATCCAGCGCGGCAAAACCGACATTATCCAGGCCCAGCATATCGGCAGAGCGTTCTGCACAGCGAATCGCTTCGGCGCTGATTTCAATCCCGGTAAGCTGCAGGGACGGCGACGCGCAATGCAGGCCAAATCCGCCCACCCCGCAGAACAGATCCCACATGCTGGTTACCGGGAGCGCACGGACCCAGTCGCGCGCCGTGGCATACAGCGTACTGGCGACCTGAGGATTGGTCTGGAAAAAACTCTGAGGGCGGATCCACAAGGGCACCCCATTGAACGTTTCTGCCAGCGACTGGGTCGGCGTTAACGGAATCTCCTCCTCCCCTTCCAGAATGGCCATATGAACCGGCTGGATATTGGCGGAGATCACCGTCAGTTGCGGCAGCTGTTGCTGAAGCCAGGGCAGCGCAGCTCGCAGTTGTGCCAGCTTCGTGTGCGAGCGCAGAACAAAGCGCAGCATCATGCCGCCCTGCGTGCTTTCCGTCAGCAGCAGATACTTCAGCTCACCGCGCTGGCGTTCAATGTTGTATGGCGTTAACCCCGCGCGCGCGATAAACGGTTTTAAGGT
Source organism: Pantoea sp. PNA 03-3 (assembly GCF_003201175.1). Taxonomy (NCBI): domain Bacteria; kingdom Pseudomonadati; phylum Pseudomonadota; class Gammaproteobacteria; order Enterobacterales; family Erwiniaceae; genus Pantoea; species Pantoea sp. PNA 03-3. The sequence goes on from NZ_QICO01000001.1 coordinate 1,098,634, forward strand.
TGCCAGCACTGGTGAAAAACGGTCAGGGTAAAGCGGACAGTCCGACAGATCGACGGCCTCGCCGTTGCGCTGCACGATGCCAAAAACAGGCCGCTCTACACTTCCACTGACCACCATCTTCGCTTTATTACGAAACCCTTCCTGGGCCGAGGCGACCGGCGGCAGCCAGGTTGCAACCGGAACATCAGCCAGCAGTTGGGCCAGCAGAGACTGTTTTTCATCAAGCTGCTGTGAATAGGGTTTTTCGAGCCACTGGCATGAGCGGCAGCGGTTAACGTCATAGAGCGCGCATTGCATGGTAAAGCCTGTATTGCCTGTCGGGAGGGTGAGCGGAGCGCGATTGTATCACCGCTTACGAAAAAATGCGCGGCTACTGGCGGGCAGAAACAACAGCAGGAATACCGCCAGGTCGGGCAGTTTTTGCTGCAAGGTGTGGTGAATGATCTGCAGATTACTTTCGCCGTCAATACTGAAAATTTCCGGATAGATCCCGCCCGTGGAGGCCATCAGCATGTAGCACAACACCACAATCTGCACCACGACAAATCCCCAGCGCCCGCGATTGCTCCCGCGCATCAGGGTAAAGGCACAGCGCAGCTCAAATAAAAAAATGATCTGACTGGCAATGAAAATCAACGTGGAATCCCAGGACTGCGCACTGCGATGGAGAAAGTTGATGATTTCGGTATAGCCCAGCGCGTTCACCAGCATCAGCACGCTGAGGCAGCGCGTGGCAATAATGGCGATGCCGGCCACCGTAACGGGCACCGGCGCATCCGGTAAAACAGAACTGTGCTTCAGGGTTTCCGACATGTCCTCGACTCCGCCACGCGATAAAAAGGCTGGATAAACCAGCCTTTATCTATATTGGCAAACGTCAGGCATTTCAGCCACGTTTAGCTTTCTGAATATCGCTTAAACGCTGTTTTTCTTCATGCGCCATCACGCGCCAGGCGATAAAACCGACAATGCCCACGACAAACAGGATGAGTGACGCCAGGGCGTTAATCTCCGGATTGACCCCACGACGCACCGTGGCAAAAATCGCCATCGGCAACGTTGTCGCGCCCGGCCCGGTGACAAAGCTGGCAATCACCAGATCGTCCAGCGATAAGGTAAAGGCCAGCAGCCAGCCGGTGACGATAGCGGGTGCAATCATCGGCACCGTAATCACGAAAAACACCTTCAACGGCGTCGCGCCCAGATCCATCGCCGCCTCTTCAATGGAACGGTCCAGCTCACGCAGGCGCGAGTTAATCACCACCGCCACGTAGGCTGTACAGAAGGTCACGTGCGCCAGCCAGATGGTCAGCGTGCCGCGTTCGCTTGGCCAGCCCAGCGCATTACCGAGCCCCACAAAGAGCAGTAACAGCGACAGACCGGTAATCACATCCGGCATCACCAGCGGTGCGGTCAGCATAAAGGCAAAGCCGTTATGCCCACGAAAACGCCCAAAGCGCACGATAATTACCGCCGCCATCGTGCCCAGCACCACCGCCATAGTGGCAGAAAGCGCGGCGATGGTCAGGCTCAGCACCACCGCATCGATCATGGCATCGTCCTGGAACAACACCTGATACCAGTGGAAGGAGAAACCTTCCCACACCGTCACCAGCTGCGAGCTGTTGAAGGAGTAAACCACCAGCAGCAGCATCGGCGCGTAGAGAAATAAAAAGCAGCAGGCCAGGATGACTGTGCGCCAGGGAGAGCGGATCGTTGGCAGATTGTTCATCCCTTCTCTCCCATTTCGCGGTTTTGGTGTTTGTGGAACCAGATAATCGGCAAAATCAAAATCAGTAAGATGATCACCGCCAGTGCCGACGCCACCGGCCAGTCACGGTTGTTAAAGAACTCCTGCCACAGAATGCGGCCAATCATGATACTGTCCGGGCCGCCCAGCAGCTCAGGGATCACGTACTCGCCGACCGCCGGAATAAACACCAGCATGGATCCGGCAATGATGCCGCCTTTGGTCAGCGGCACAATCACGCTAAAGAAGGTTTTCAGCGGACGCGCGCCCAGGTCCAGCGAGGCTTCCACCAGCGAATAATCAATGCGCGTCAGCGCGGTATAGATCGGCAGCACCATAAACGGCAGATAGCAGTAGACGATGCCAATGTACACCGCCGTGTTGGTATACAGGATGATCAGCGGATGATCGATCACCCCCAGCCACAGCAGGAAACGATTAAGAATACCGTTATTGTTCAGCAGCCCCATCCACGCATAAACCCGCACCAGAAACGATGTCCATGAGGGCAGAATCACCAGCAGCAGCAGGATGGATCGCATTGAAGGCTTACTGTGCGCGACCGCCCACGCCAGCGGATAACCTATCAGCAGGCAAATCACCGTCGAGATAGCGGCCACTTTTAATGACTGCAGATAGGCGTCAATGTAGAGCGGATCGTCGCTGAGCGTGACGTAGTTGCCCAGATTGAGCACCAGGCTCAGCTGATCGTCAGCCCAGTTAACCAGTTCGGTATAGGGCGGAATGGCGCGCGCAATGTCGGCAAAACTGATCTTAAGTACGATCAGGAAAGGCAGCAGAAAGAACAGCGTCAGCCATATGTAAGGTAAGGCAATGACCAGCTTGCGCCCGTGCTGCATTTTGACGCGCGTTGCCCAGCGCTGCAGCGGCGTGCCCAGCAGTTTGGCAGGGGCTTTAGTGCGTTGAAAAATCTGGCTCATCCCGCCTCCTTAAACCGTCAACACCACGCAGCTGTCGCTGTCCCAGCACAGGCGGACTTCATCGCCCCATGTCGGTAGCCCTTTGCGGTAGCGATGTTCATTTTGCAACTGGGCGCTCAGCATCTGACCGCTGTGCAGGCGCACGTGATAAATGGACAGATCGCCCAGGTAGGCAATATGGACCACTTCACCGACGGCAAAGTTACAGCCATCCGCCGGCACCGTTTCGCACAGCATCACTTTTTCCGGGCGCAGCGCAACATGTACCGGCACGTTATCGACCACCGACACGTCCGAATCGACTTTAAGCGGATGTTTCAGGCCCGGGCTGTCAATCACCAGGCCATCTGCCTGACGCTCACGCAGCAGACCTTCAAACACATTGACCGAACCGATAAATTCCGCGCTGTAGCGGCTGGTCGGATGCTCATAAATTTCCTCCGGCTCGCCGATCTGCACAAATTTGCCCCGGTTCATGATAGCGATGCGCCCCGCCATCGTCATGGCTTCTTCCTGATCATGCGTCACCATCACGCAGGTTGCCCCCACCCGTTCCAGGATATCCACCACTTCCAGCTGCATCCGATCGCGCAGCTTTTTATCGAGCGCGCCCATTGGCTCATCCAGCAGCAGCAGTTTTGGCCGTTTTGCCAAGCTGCGCGCCAGCGCCACGCGCTGACGCTGACCGCCCGAAAGTTGATGGGGTTTGCGCTTAGCAAACTCCTGCATATGTACCAGCGATAACATTTCTTCGACACGGCTGGTAATTTCGCCTTTAGCCAGCTTGTCCTGTTTCAGCCCGAACGCAATGTTCTGCTCCACCGTCATGTGGGGAAACAGCGCGTAACTCTGAAACATCATATTAATAGGACGCTGATAGGGCGCGACATGCGACAGATCGTGTCCATCCAGCACAATCTGCCCGCTGGTGGGCTGTTCAAAGCCTGCCAGCATGCGGAGTAAGGTCGATTTACCACAGCCGGATGCGCCGAGCAGGGCAAAAATTTCGCCTTTATAAATAGTCAGGCTGACATCGTCCACGGCATGCTGGCCGTCAAAGGATTTTGTCAGATTACGAATTTCCAGTAACGGCGTTAACGCTTTTGCCGTTTTAGTCTGCGGGCGTGGGATGGCATCGTTCACTCATATCTCTCCGGAGCCAGGCGGAACAACGCGGCAAACAGTGCCGCTAAAAATGGCACAACAGAGGCCGGGACTGCGCCTCTGTTGCTGTAGCAGGACATGCCGTTTCGTTACTTACCGCTTTTAACCTTAGTCCATGCACGCGTGCGCACACGATCCAGTTTCGGATCCTGTACCTTCAGTACAAACAATTTGGCCATGGCATCCGGCGTAGGGTAAATGCCCGGATTGTTGCGGATATCGGCATTAATCAGCGGCAGAGACGCTTTATTGCCGTTGGCATAATTCATTTTGTTGGAGATATCAGCGATGACTTTCGGGTCCATGATGTAGTTCAGCCAGGTGTAAGCCGCATCCACATCTTTGGCATCTTTAGGAATCGCCATCATATCGAAGAACGCAAGCGCGCCCTCTTTCGGTACGCTGTAGCCGATATTGACGCCGTTCTTCGCTTTTTCCGCGCGATTTTTTGCCTGAAGAATATCGCCGGACCAGCCGATCGCCACACAGGTGTTGCCGTTGGCCAGATCGTTAATGTATTGCGACGAGTGGAAGTAACGAATATTTGGACGCAGCTTCAGCAGCAGATCGGTCGCGGCACCGGAATAATCCTTAGGATCGCTGCTGTTCGGATCTTTGCCGAGGTAGTTCAGCACGGTCGCGAAAATTTCTTCAGGTGCATCCAGGAACGAGACGCCACAGCTTTTCAGTTTTTCCAGGTTCTCAGGTTTCAGCACCAGATCCCAGCTGTTGACCGGCGCATCTGCACCCAGTGCGGCTTTGACTTTTTCAACGTTGTAGCCAATGCCGGTGGTGCCCCACAAATACGGAATGGCATATTTATTACCCGGATCGTGCTGGGCAACCTTCTCCATCAACGCCGGATCAAGATTTTTATAGTTGGGCAGTTTGCTTTTATCCAGCGGCTGGAACACGCCAGACTGCAGCTGACGCGCCAGGAAGCTGGACGAAGGCACCACCACATCGTAGCCGGTGCTGCCGGCCATCAGTTTGCCTTCAAGCACTTCGTTGGAATCAAACACGTCATAAACCACTTTAATGCCGGTCTGCTTTTCAAAGTTCGGCACGGTATCGGGCGAAATATAATCCGACCAGTTATAAACGTGCAGCGTTTTATCTTCCGCCATGGTACTGGCTGAAGCAGCCATCAGCACCCCAGCAACCACACCTGACAACCATTTTTTACGTTGGTTGAACATGTTTTTAATCCTCCTGAGCGGGTTATAACAACGCTGCACATCAGTGATCCGACATTGCGTTTTTATGATTTAAAAATCAGTGACACAATGAATCATTATTCAGTGGACGTTTAATAGTAAAAACCTATACCAGCACGGTATTCCTGCGGTTAGTGCCGCACCGCAAGCATAGCCGCCCCGTTCGGGGTTAACCATACCTCAGCGTAAAAAACGCCTGAACGTAATATTTTATGCATGTTTAAGCTATGAGGTTCGGCTTTTACGGCATAAAGAACGTCATAAATCTGGCAATTAAGGGCTTAATGCAGAATAAAACATTACGGTTACAAAATAATCTACCTCCTTCACAATTGATAACATTGAGAATATTTGACGCTGAAGGGAAAAAACGCTTATGACGCGTGCAGCAGGAAAGCCTGTGCCAGGGACAGGCAGCGTGACAGGCATAAAAAAGCCGTCCTGGCAGACGGCTTAATCACGGCGGTGCGGATCAGTGAAGAACGGAATGCATGCTGCTGGTGGCAACATGCTCTTCATCTTCACCCATCATCAGCAGGTTGTTGGCGAAGGCTTCCATGATGACCATGGAAATTTCTTCTTCGCTCTGCTTCATGAAATGCGAAAACTGGCCGAAGGTTAATCCGGCTGTGATCATCATCGACTGGCACACAATCAGCTTCGGCAGATTGTCATCCTGAATATCGATAAACGCTTTCACCGTTAACGAACTGGCGTTAATTTGCGACAGGTCACCCACCAGCGGAATTAACGCCGTCGGCTTCACTTCCGCCAGTGCTGAAAACAGAATGACGTTGTCTACCAGGTCGATTTTAGCGTCAAACACCCCGTCGAAGTTTTGCATATGCGGCAAATGCAGCGCCTGACAAGCATCACATTCAAACCAAGTGATATTTTGCTGATCCAGCCAACGACGCAGCAGGTCGATATCCGGAACGACAAGAGAATCCATTGTAAAATCCCATGGGGTGATAAATAAGCGACTTAGCTTACGGAAAAATGTGGTGAGTTTCCACGAAAACCACTGAAAAGCGCGGGTCAACCTGCGGTTTTAGGACGGTGCCCGGGGGTAGCGTACCGCTCAATATGATCGATCATCATACCTGCAATGTTAAGACCACTTGTAGTTTCAATACCTTCCAGACCGGGCGAGGCATTCACTTCCATCACCAGTGGACCGCGATTTGAACGCAGAATATCTACACCCGCGACATCCAGCCCCAACACCGCCGCCGCTTTAACGGCCATCAGACGTTCCTGCTCACTGATGTCAACGATGCGGGCTTTGCCGCCCCGGTGCAAATTCGAACGAAAATCGCCCTCTTTTGCCTGACGCTCAATGGCCGCCACGACCCGGTCGCCAATCACCAGACAGCGTACATCGCATCCGCGCGCTTCCTGAATAAACTCCTGCACCAAAATATGCGCATTCAGTCCACGAAACGCATCGATGACACTTTCAGCCGCCTGGCGGGTTTCCGCCAGAACCACGCCGATGCCCTGCGTGCCCTCGACGAGCTTTACCACCAGCGGCGCACCGCCCACCATGGCGATCAGGTCCTGTGTATCATCGGGCGACGAGGCGAACCCGGTCACCGGCATGTCGATGCCATCACGGGCGAGCAGTTGCAGGGAACGCAGTTTGTCCCGGGCACGCGTGACCGCAGCGGACTCATTGAGTGGATAGCTGCCGCACATCTCAAACTGGCGCAGCACCGCCGTGCCATAGAAGGTGATTCCGGTACCGATACGGGGAATCACGGCATCGAAGTAACCCAGCAACTCGCCACGGTAATGGATACCGGGCGAGGCAGAATTGATGTTCATGTAGCAGGAAAGAGGATCAATGATTTGTACAAAATGACCACGCTGTTCGGCGACTTCACGTAAACGGCGGCAGGAATAGAGCGATCCATCGCGCGACAGAATAGCCATTTTCATCAATTAAAATCCTTGGGTTGTATTAGCGTGTTGCCCAGCCCTGCTGATGCAGGTAGTCCAGCATAAACGGGCGCGTTTCTTTAATAATCAGGCGCTGAATCAACTGACTCCAGGTTTCGCTGCGCTGGTTGCTGTCGCGTTGTTCGTAATAGATCGCCGTCCGGTTATCGTAATCAGCCAGCACGGCCGGATCCACTGGTTGATAGCGATTTTCATGCACTAACATGGCCTGGGGAATACGCGGCTTCACATCCGGCACCGATTCGGGATAGCCCAGACAAAAACCAAACAGCGGCAGGACAAATTTTGGCAGCCCCAGCAGTTCTGTTACCTGAGCGATATTGTTACGGATGCCACCAATAAATACGCCGCCCAGCCCCAGCGACTCTGCTGCAACCATGGCATTTTGCGCCATCAGCGCCGTATCGACACAGCCCAGCAGCAGTTGTTCTGCGCGGCCCAGCTGCGCATCAGGACAAATTTGCAGATGACGATTAAAGTCAGCACAAAATACCCAAAACTCAGCGGCTTCCCCTACCCATGTCTGTCCGCCTGTTAATGTCACCAGCTGCTCACGCATGGCCGGATCGGTGATACGGATGATAGATGAGCACTGCAAAAAGCTGGACGTGGACGCCGATTGCGCCGCAGCAATAATCGCTTCGCGCTGTTCAGCGCTTACCGGCTGGTCAGTGAACGCGCGAATTGAACGGTGGCTGCACAGTAAATCGATTGTCGGTGTCATAAAGTCTCCAGCTGATTTATCTTTTTTTGTCGGAAAGGTTGAACAACTGCGGCGCAAGCGCTTTCGCACTGCGCCACATCAGGAGCCAGGCGGCAGGCAACATTAGCAGAATGCCGATGATAAACAGCGCGGTAGCCAGCCCGGGTGTAGCCAGGCGGCCCGGCAGGCCAGGGAACCAGTGATTCACAACCAGCAATGCACTGGCAATCAGTAACCCACCCAGCGCTTCCATCACCAGCAGTGCTTTCGGCAATTTAGCGACGTTTTGCATGCGTTTCTCCTGCCTCAAGGCCAATCGCCCCCCAATTATGGTTAACATCCGCAAATTTGCACATCAGAGGTGTCGGGATTGTTCCGCTCTGCCGACGTGCGACGGATTCATCGGGGACGGGCATTAGACTAACAGGTAATTCCTGCTTTCTTTAAGCGCAACGAGCGGGCATCATAAGCGGCTTTTCTGACGTGATTCCGTGTCACTCACACGACGTCCCTTGCAAGGAGTTTTCGATGATTGCTGTTATTTTTGGTCGTCCCGGCTGCCCGTACTGCGTTCGCGCAAAAGAACTGGCTGATAAACTGCAAGCTGAGCGTGATGATTTCAACTATCAATACGTAGATATTCAGGCGGAAGGCATTACTAAAGCGGATTTAGAGGCCAGTGCCGGGAAACCGGTCAGCACCGTGCCGCAAATTTTCCTGGATGAGCAGCATATTGGTGGTTATACCGAGTTTGCCGCATGGACTAAAGAGAATCTGGGCTTCGTGGCCTGATTTCGCTCACCCGGTCAGCGCGCTGACCTCACGGGTGAGTTCTTCGTTGCCTGTATCAGATACCGTTCGCAGAGTGCCGGGTCTCTGATGCAGGCCGTTCCGGCCTTACTGTCTGATTGCCACAATCAGCTTCATCAGTCTGACGATTAATGCGCCGCATCCTGCCCAGAACATCCCGCTCAGGCTCCAGACCATAATATAGTCCCAGCGTGCCGGCACAGCGAAAATACCGTGCAGCAACAGCGCCGCCAGCAAGGTGCCAACAGAGGCCATGATCAACGTACTTTTCAGCGGTGCCGAGTGCTGCATAAACGCCATCAATCCACCCGGCAGTAAAAAAAGCAACAATGCAGGCTGACTGTGCAACGCATGTTTATCCAGGGCACAAAAATCCTGGGCAAAAATAAACACCAGACAATAAAGCAGACCTCCTGACAGACAGGTCGCCCAAAAATAATAACGCTGCGGCATAACTCCCCACTCATTTAAAACACGCCAAAACATCGCTTTTGACCTTGATGAGCCTGGTGGAAATAAAAATAAACAGTCGTTTTGTGTACGAATGAAAGTCGCCAATGGCTGAGAAAGTATTTTCTGATTAGAATATTACCCGCGTTATCCGCGCAGTCATTATGGATGACGTAACGGCACGCTTACGGTCTGGACAAGATAGCGAAAAACAGACCACTCTTCAATACGTTACACGTAAACAAGAAGTTAAAATGTTGAATGTTAACATCGCAGAATTGTTAAGAAGTAATGACATTTTGTTATTATTTTTCGTACTGGCGTTGGGACTTTGCTTAGGAAAATTACGTTTTGGCTCCGTCCAGCTCGGAAATTCCATTGGCGTATTAGTCGTTTCGTTATTATTAGGCCAGCAACACTTCTCGATGAATACCGATGCCCTGAGCCTGGGCTTTATGCTGTTTATTTTTTGTGTCGGCATTGAAGCCGGCCCTAACTTTTTCTCTATTTTCTTTCGGGACGGGAAAAATTATTTCATGCTGGCCATTGTCATGGTCGCCAGTGCTCTGCTGCTGGCGCTGGGCTTTGGCAAGCTTTTCGGCTGGGACATCGGTCTCACCGCCGGTGTTCTGGCGGGTTCGATGACGTCGACGCCAGTCCTGGTGGGCGCGGGCGATACGCTGCGTCAGAGCATTAGCGACCCCAGGCAGTTAGGCATCATGCAGGATCAACTCAGTCTGGGCTATGCGGTTACCTATCTGGTGGGGCTGGTCAGCCTGATTTTCGGTGCACGTTACCTGCCGCGTCTGCAGCATCAGGATCTGTCCACCTGTGCTCAACAGATTGCGCGTGAGCGCGGTCTTGATGCCGACAGTCAGCGTAAGGTTTTTCTGCCCGTTATCCGCGCCTATCGCGTGGGCCCGGAGCTGGTGGAATGGAGCGGCGGTAAAAATCTGCGCGAGCTGGGCATCTATCGCCAGACGGGCTGCTATATCGAACGTATCCGACGCAACGGTATTCTCGCCAGCCCCGATGGCGATGCTGTGCTCCAGCTGGGCGATGACATTTCGCTGGTGGGCTACCCGGATGCGCACGCGCGCCTGGATCCCAGTTTCCGCAACGGGAAAGAAGTCTTTGATCGCGATTTGCTCGACATGCGAATCGTGACCGAGGAGATTGTGGTTAAAAATCACAATGCCGTGAACAAGCGGCTGAGCAAACTTAACCTGACCGATCACGGCTGCTTTTTAAACCGCGTCATTCGCAGTCAGATAGAAATGCCTATCGACGACAATATTATGCTGAACAAAGGCGATGTGTTGCAGGTCAGCGGGGAAGCCCGCCGGGTGAAAAGCGTCGCCGATCGCATCGGCTTTATTGCTATTCACAGCCAGATGACCGACTTACTGGCTTTCTGCGCCTTTTTTATCATCGGCCTGATGACAGGACTGATCACGTTCCAGTTCAGCAACTTCAGTTTTGGCATCGGTAACGCGGCCGGGCTGTTATTTGCCGGTATCATGCTGGGCTTCCTGCGGGCTAACCATCCTACCTTTGGCTATATTCCGCAGGGTGCGCTGACGATGGTCAAAGAGTTTGGTCTGATGGTGTTTATGGCAGGGGTTGGCCTGAGTGCAGGCAGTGGAATCGATCACGGTATTTCCAGTAACGGGGCGCTGATGCTGTTGTGCGGCCTGCTGGTCAGCCTGCTGCCGGTGGTGATTTGCTACCTGTTTGGTGCCTATATACTGCGCATGAACCGGGCACTGCTGTTTGGGGCGATTATGGGTGCCCGCACCTGCGCGCCAGCCATGGAAATTATCAGTGATACCGCGCGCAGCAATATTCCGGCTTTAGGCTATGCCGGCACCTATGCTATTGCCAACGTCCTGCTGACGCTGGCCGGCACGCTAATCGTCATTATCTGGCCGTTATTGCCCTTATAAAATTTTTTACTGACGTCCAGAACTTTTTATTTTGATCACAGTCTGAATAAGTGCCACTGCTTTTCTTTGAAATCCCCAAATTGTGGAGCCCGCTGGTCTTTTTCCCGGCGGGTTTTTTTATGCCTGCTTTTCTCCCGTCCTATTTAACACAAAAAAGTCATAAAAGTTAAACCGCGTTGCAACCTCTGTGCAGATTAAGAACCTTGTGATGGACTCGCCGGGCATCTGGATTCAGGATAGCTGACTTAATTTGTTAGCAATGTGTGCTGGCAGATGCGACAGACTCCATCCGGTTTGACCTGCTTGTCAGGCTTTTTTTGGATCGAGAAAATCTGAACATCAGTAAAACGAGGAACCGTTCACGTAATGGAAGAATTAAACCGTACCCTGTTCACGGCGATTAACGCGACGCCCGACTCACCTCACTGGTTACTGCAGCTTGCCACGTTTATTGCCAGAGACGTCATTGCCATCGTGCCACTTTTGATTGTGGCGTTGTGGTTATGGGGCCCGCGCGATCAGGTTGCGTCACAGCGTGTGCTGGTGCTGAAAACCGGCATCGCGCTGCTTTACGCACTGGCGATATCCTGGTGCGTTGGTCAACTGTTACCGCATCCGCGGCCTTTCGCCATTGGTTTCGGTTATCAGTTTCTTCATCACGCACCTGACGACTCGTATCCGAGCGATCATGGCACCACCATTTTTACTTTTGCGCTGGCCTTTCTCTTCTGGCACCGCCTCTGGTCAGGCGTCATCCTGATGGTCGTAGGTACCGCAATCGCCTGGTCACGTATTTATTTGGGCGTGCACTGGCCAATGGATATGCTGGGCGGCTTGCTGGTAGGTATGCTGGGTTGTCTGGCGTCGCATCTTGCCTGGCAGCTTTATGGTGAACGCCTGTTGAATGTTCTTAACCCCGCTTACCGACTGCTGTTTGCGCTACCGATTCGTAAAGGCTGGACGCAGAGTTAATCTTTTGCTGATGTCGGCGCAAACGTACGTGGATTTCAGGGCCGAACGGGCCGCCTGCCGTAAAAAAGGGACGCCATCGCGTCCCTGATTGTTAGCTGAACCACTTCCCGAACCAGCCGTTGAACTTCATCATCACAAAATCGATCATCCGGCTGAAGAAGCCGCCCTCCTGCACATCCTGCAGCACGACCAGTGGCCGCTGTTCAATGGTTTTGCCATCCAGCTGGAAATTAATGGTGCCGACGACCTGATTCTTTTTCAGCGGCGCTTCTAACTGGGGCGATGACAGCGTATAGCTGGCTTTCAGGTTTTTCATCTGACCTTTTGGAATGGTCAGCGCGGCATCTTTCGCCACGCCCAGACTGACCTGACTCTGATCACCAAACCAGACGCGCTGCTGGGCGAACGGGGCATCCGCTTTTACTGGCGTAACCGTTTCAAAGAAGCGGAAACCCCAGGTCAGTAGCTTTTCGCTTTCACGGAAGCGAATGGCATCGCTGGCGGTGCCCAGCACCACCGAAATCAGTCGCATATCGCCCTCGGTTGCCGAGGCGACCAGATTATTACCTGCGCCTGACGTATGGCCCGTCTTGATGCCGTCAACGTGAAGGTTGGTGCTCCAGAGCAGACGGTTGCGGTTCATCTGGCGAATATGATTGAAGGTGAACTCTTTCTCTTTATTCAGTGCGTACTCTTCCGGCACGTCGCGGATCAACGCCTGACCAAGCAGCGCCATATCCCGTGCGGTACTGTACTGCCCTTCCGCATCCAGACCGTGTACCGTCATGAAATGTGTATTGGTCAGCCCCAGCGCTTTAACGTAGTTATTCATCAGCCCGATAAACGCGTCCTGACTGCCTGCCACATAGTCGGCCAGCGCGATACAGGCATCATTGCCTGACTGGATCACAATGCCTTTATTCAGCTCATGCACCGGAATACGATCGCCCGGTTTAAGAAACATCAGCGACGATCCGCGCAGTTTGGGGTTGCCGGTCGCCCAGGCATCCTGTCCTACGGTCACCATGTCATCTGGCTTAATTTTGCCGGCTTTAATTGCCTGCCCAACCACATAGCTGGTCATCATTTTGGTCAGGCTGGCTGGATCAAGCCGCTGGTCCGCATTGGACTCGGTCAGGACCTTGCCGCTGGCATAGTCGATTAAGATCCAGGCTTTGGCATCAATTTGAGGAGCATCCGGTGCCTGTACTGCCAATACAGTCATCGGTGCAATCAGTAGCAAAGAGGTGGCAGCGACGCGCCGCAGGTGAGATGAGAAGCTAGTTTTTGTCATGAGCTTGACCGGATTGTCCTTGTTAAAACGGAAAGTCAAAGGCGTGAAACCCTCTGTCAGAACGCTACCCGCTGGCGTGACTGAAAAAAACCGCTTAATCGTAAAGTTTTATAGATTTTAGTAGATTAACCCTGGCATGACCGCCGCGCGCGTGCCATTTTCCGGCAACAGTGTCGTCCATAAAAATGCGTTAAATTCCGAAATTTTCATCAGAAAGTTAAGGCCGTCACAAAACTGGGTTAACCTGACGCTATTCACTCGAGGAGAACCCGTATGGACCTGGCACTGTTTGATCTGGATGAAACGCTGATTAGTGAAGACAGCACCGGCCTGTGGCTGCGCTGGCTGGTTTCACAAGGCTTTGCGTCCAGTGAGCTGATTGAGGAAGAGCAGGCGCTTATGCGTCAGTATTACGCCGGGACGCTGTCCATTGAAGACTATATGCATAAAACGCTGTCCCCGTTAAGCGGCATGGCGACCCTGACGGTTGAGGGCTGGATCCGCCGCTTTATTCATCGCGACATTATGCCGCGCGTCTATCCTGAAGCCCGGGAACGTCTCAAATGGCATCAGTCACGTGGCGACAGAATCATTGTTATCTCCGCCAGCGGTGAACATCTGGTGACGCCGATTGCCCGCCAGTTAGGGGCCTGCGGTGCCCTCGCCATCGGTGTGGAAGTGGTGGATGAGCGCTACAGCGGCAACACCTACGGAACGATGACCTTTCAGCAGGGCAAAGTGACGCGGGTGGAAGAATGGAAAGCCCAGCGGCCGGATGAACACTACTCACATACCTGGGCTTACAGTGATTCTCTGAACGACCTGCCGATGCTGGTGCAGGCCGATTATGCTCACGTGATTAACCCTGCGGAACCGTTACGCCAGGAAGCCGAAAAACGCGGCTGGCCGGTTTACCACTGGGCGCGTTAAGTTAACCGCGGGAGGCGCTGGCGTCCTGCGCCAGCCCTACCTTCAGGAGCTTGCCGTTAGCTTCATCCGTCAACACATACAGATACCCATCCGGCCCCTGGCGAACATCGCGAATACGTTCGTTTCGCTCACCCAGCAGGCGTTGCGCCTCAACGACTTTTTCACCGTTGACACGCAGTCGAATCAGTTGCTTCTCTTTCAGCGCCCCGATAAAGAGTGAATTTTTCCATTGGGGGAAACGGGCACTGTTATAAAAGGCCATGCCGCTTAGCGCTGGTGAAACTTTCCAGTAAAATACCGGCTGTTCCGTGCCCGCCACGTGCGTGCCTTTCGATTCAGGAACCTTGCTGCCGTTGTAATCAATGCCGTAGGTCGCCAGCGGCCAACCATAATTTTTCCCTTTTTCGATCACGTTGACCTCATCGCCACCGCGTGGGCCGTGCTCGCTTTCCCACATGACCTGTGTCCAGGGATTAAGCGCCAGGCCTTGTGGGTTACGTAAACCGTAGGCCCAGATTTCAGGCCGGGCACCCTGCCTGCCCACGAAAGGATTATCCCTGGGAACGCTACCGTCGCCGTTCAGGCGCAGCAGTTTTCCCTGCAGCTTGTCGAGATCCTGGGCGGCGCTGCTGACAAAATTATCCCCGAAGGCAATCCACACAAACCCCTGACGGTCAAAGGCCAGCCGGGTTCCAATATTGTTGCCGCTTGAGAGCCGGGGCGTTTGGCTGATGACTTCATGAAAATCGGTCAGCTGGCGATGATCGTCGCTGAGTGTGCCATAACCCACGACGGCCCCCGCCTTGCCGTCGCTGTCCGCTTTGGTATAGCTGAGCCACACCCGACGGCTCTGGGCAAAATCCGGGGCCAGCACCACATCCAGCAGGCCGCTCTGTCGCTGCGCCCACACCGCGGGCACGCCCTTAATCGGCTCAGATAAACCGGTATCAGGTCGCCAGCTACGCAACTGGCCGGCGCGTTCAGTGATGAGTAACGTCTGGCTATCCGGTAAAAAGGCCACCGACCAGGGATGGTCCAGCTTATCCTGAAGCACCTTCACCGTCAGATCATCCGCCCATAACGGGCTGGAAACGAGTAACGCGCCATTCAGTAACAGTAGGGTGGAAACACGGGTCATAGCATTCTCCAGACAGAGGCAGTGTGTTTAAGCGTAGTCAGCCTGTCCGGCATGATGTTGAGGATTTACAAAAGATTAAACAGCGTGGGCGTGATAAAGACGGGATGAAAAAACAGGCGGTAAGGGGCCCGCGACCTGAACGGCGCGGGCAAACGGAACTTACTCGAAAAAGGTCTCGGGATTATCCGCCAGCGAGATGAACTCTTTACCGCCGGGCGTGAGCGCCAGAATGGTGCCCGACTCAATGTCGTAAACCCAGCCATGCAGACGCAGCTTGCCCTGACGTAACCCTACCGACACCGAAGGATGGGTTTTCATGTTGTTTAGCTGCGCAATCACGTTCTCCTGCACCATAGCGTTGAGCTTTTTCTCGGGTGATTCATAGTCACGCTGCTCCACCACCGCTTTGGCCGCATCGGCAAAGCGCAGCCAGTGCTCGACGGCTGGCATGCTGTCCATGCAGGCACAGGACGAAATCGCGTTCATCGCACCGCAGTTAGAGTGGCCACAGATGATGATGTCAGAAACGCCCAGCACCATCACCGCATACTCAATGGTGGCTGACACGCCACCCGGCTCCGGCCCAAAAGACGGCACAATGTTGCCCGCATTACGGATAACGAATAGCTGCCCGGGTTCCTGCTGCGTGACCAGCTCCGGCACCAGACGGCTGTCTGAGCAAGAGATAAACAGGGCTTTCGGGTTCTGATTTGAGGCCAGACTTTTGAACAGCGCCTCTCTTTCAGGAAAGACAGTCTGCTGAAAACTCAGAAACCCGTTAATGATCTCTTTCATTATTTTGCTCTCACATTATCCACGTCATTGTCTGAAAGGCCAGGCTCTCAGCACTTGTTAAGCGAATCATTATTAATGAAAACAAGCAAATATCAACCAACAATATGACCTTCAAATGGCGTTATCACCTGCGTTGATAAGAAAATTAACGAATTAATTTTTAGCTATTTATTAGAAATCCTTTTGCAAAACGGCGGGTTACTGCGGTTTTCTTCCTTTCCGATCATCGGCTTAAACGCCTGTCACTCTCGGGAACCCTTTACGGTTTTTTGCGTGACTTTACACTGTTATGCCTGAGGTCAGATAACGCTACAATTTTCATCGCAACACAGGTAAAATCGCGCGCCATTGCTGTGCTGAACCGGAAACCACCTTATGTCCACTACTACTACACTGCCGCCGCGCGTGGGATTTGTCTCGCTTGGCTGCCCCAAAAACCTTGTCGACTCTGAGCGCATTCTGACGGAACTGCGCACCGAGGGCTATGAGGTGGTCCCACGCTATGACGATGCGGAAATCGTTATCGTCAACACCTGCGGATTCATCGACAGCGCCGTCCAGGAATCGCTGGAAGCGATCGGTGAAGCCCTGAACGAAAACGGCAAGGTGATTGTGACCGGCTGCCTGGGAGCGAAAGTCGACCAGATTCGCGAAGTGCACCCGAAGGTACTGGAAATCACCGGTCCGCACAGCTATGAACAAGTGCTGTCGCACGTGCACCGCTACGTGCCGAAGCCCCAACATAATCCGTTCCTGAGCCTGGTGCCGCAACAGGGCGTGAAGCTGACGCCGCGTCATTACGCTTACCTGAAAATTTCTGAAGGCTGCAACCATCGCTGCACCTTCTGTATCATCCCGTCTATGCGCGGCGATCTCGACAGTCGTGCCATTGGCGAAGTGCTGGACGAAGCAAAACGGCTGGTTGAAGCGGGCGTGAAAGAGTTGCTGGTCATTTCGCAGGATACCTCGGCTTACGGCGTGGACGTGAAACACCGCACAGGGTTCTGGAACGGCGCGCCGGTGAAAACCAGCATGGTGAGCCTGTGCGAGCAGTTAGCGAAACTCGGCGTGTGGGTTCGCCTGCATTATGTTTATCCTTATCCTCACGTGGACGACGTGATTCCACTGATGGCAGAAGGCAAGATTCTGCCGTATCTGGATATTCCGCTTCAGCACGCCAGCCCACGCATTCTGAAGCTGATGAAGCGTCCGGGTGCCGTGGAACGCACGCTGGAGCGCATTAAGCGCTGGCGTGAGATCTGCCCGACGCTGACGCTGCGCTCAACGTTTATTGTAGGCTTCCCCGGCGAAACCGAAGAAGACTTCCAGATGCTGCTCGACTTTATTAAAGAAGCGCGTCTGGATCGTGTGGGTTGCTTCCAGTACAGCCCGGTTGAAGGCGCAACGGCAAACCAGTTACCCGATCCGGTCGATGACGCAGTGAAACAGGAACGTTATGACCGCTTTATGCAGTTGCAGCAGCAGATCTCTGCCGAGCGCCTGCAGGAAAAAATCGGCCGTGAAATTATGGTCATCATTGATGAAGTCGATGAAGAAGGCGCGATTGGTCGCAGCATGGCTGACGCGCCAGAGATCGATGGTGCCGTCTACCTGAATGGCGAGAGCAACGTTAAGCCGGGCGATGTTCTGCGAGTCAAAGTGGAACATGCTGACGAATACGATTTGTGGGCGAGCCGCGTCTAACCATACTTCTGCTGGTGCGCTTTTTTGCGCGCCAGATAGTCGTCATCTGCCCGTAGCTTATCCCAGTACGCTTTGAAAATGGCCGCCGCAGCGGCCTTTTCTTCGTCCCTGCCCCGGGGCAACTCCTTGCCCTCCGCATCGTATTTCCGTCCGCCCTTATGGTTGCTGTAGCGGCGCGCACGGGTGTAGCCCATTTGAATAAATTTGCGCGCCATGTCCATGCCCACAAAGTCATCCTGCTGACGATAGGCTTCGAACAGCCGCATGATTTCTTCTGCCGAGGCTTTCGCAACCTCAACGGTACGAAAACGCCAGTGCGGCAGGATTTCGCCTTTATAGGGCTGGACCATCAGCACGCCCTGCTCACCGCGCCCGACCTGATAACGTTCAGGATGTTTGCGGAAGTCGATGGTGCTGAAGTCTTGTTCATAGTCAAAAGGTTTCATGTCTTCAGTTTAGGATCAAGTGCGTCACGTAGCCCGTCGCCAAGCAAATTAAAGGCTAAAACCGTGAAAAAAATAGCCAGTGCCGGAAAAATCGCCACGTGCGGCGCGATAACCATATCCGCGCGCGCTTCGTTGAGCATCGCGCCCCACTCTGGCGTCGGTGGCTGCGCGCCCAGCCCCAGAAATGACAGGCTTGCGGCGGTGATAATCGAGGTCCCGATGCGCATGGTGAAGTACACCACAATAGAGGATACCGTGCCGGGCAGCAGGTGACGTATCATGATCGTCCAGTCTGACGCTCCGATACTGCGGGCTGACTCGATGTAGGTTTGCCGTTTCAGTACCAGCGTATTGCCGCGCACCAGGCGGGCAAAGGCGGGAATACTGAATATCGCCACGGCGATAATGACGTTACTGATGCCACTGCCCATGATGGCCACGACGGCAATGGCCAGCAAAATGCCGGGAAACGCAAACAGCACGTCGCAGATGCGCATGGTGATCCTGTCCCACCAGCCTTCATAGTAGCCCGCCAGCAGTCCTGCCAGCGTCCCCACTATCGCCCCTATCGCGACGGAAACGAAGCCGGCGAGAAGCGAAATTCGGGTTCCCACCAGCACGCGGCTAAAGATATCGCGTCCCAGTGAATCCACGCCAAACCAGTGCACCAGTGAGGGGCCGTCGTTGAGTCGGTCGTAATCAAAGTAATTTTCTGCATCGAATGGCGCAACATACGGTGCCGTAAACGCCAGTACGATCAGCACCAGGACAAACAGGCCCGCCAGCAGAGCGACCGGCTGACGACGAAAGCGTCGCCAGAATTCCCGCCAGGGCGTTCTTACCCGGTTGCTGTCCAGCAGTGGCATGTGTTTGAGTGCCGCTTCCCGTCGCCAGTTTTTCATCAGGTGTCCTTAAAGCGAATCGCCGGGTTAATGACGGCATACAGCATATCGACAATCAGATTGATCAAAATAAACTCCAGCGAAAACAGCAATACCTCTGCCTGAATCACCGGATAGTCACGCATCTGTACCGAATCCACCAGCAGGCGTCCCAGCCCCGGCCAGTTGAACACGACCTCAACCACAATCGAGCCACCCAGCAGGAAACCAAACTGCAGGCCCATCATGGTGACCACCGGTATCATGGCATTCCGCAGACCGTGCTTAATCACCACGCGGTACTCACTGACGCCTTTGGCACGCGCGGTGCGCATGTAATCTTCCTGCATCACCTCCACAAAGGATGCCCGGGTGAAACGGGCCATCACAGCCGCTACCGCCGCGCCCAGCGTGAGGGAAGGCAAAATATAGTGCTGCCAGCTGTCTGCGCCCACCGTAGGCAACCAGCCCAACTGGACGGAAAACACGTCCATCAGTAACATGCCCAGGGCAAAA
Source organism: Pantoea sp. PNA 03-3 (assembly GCF_003201175.1). Taxonomy (NCBI): domain Bacteria; kingdom Pseudomonadati; phylum Pseudomonadota; class Gammaproteobacteria; order Enterobacterales; family Erwiniaceae; genus Pantoea; species Pantoea sp. PNA 03-3. The sequence continues at coordinate 1,118,253 of NZ_QICO01000001.1, forward strand.
GCCGGAAAAGAGATACCCGAAACCGCGAGCGTCATGCCGAGGCGATCCGGCCAGCGATTGCGCCATACGGCCGAAACAATGCCGATCGCCATGCCCAGGATCACCGCCCACACCATGCTGGTGAGCGTCAGCCACAGGGTTGGCATAAAACGCGTAGCGATTTCCGCCGAAACCGGACGCCGGGAAACCAGCGACTGACCAAAATCCCCCTGCAGCGCATTGACGATAAAGTGCACGAACTGCACCGGCAGCGGTTTATCCAGGCCCAGCTCCTGACGGACCAATGCCACCACAGACGCATCGGCTTCCTGTCCGGCAATCAGCCGCGCCGGATCGCCCGGCAGCAGATGGACAAACAGAAACACCAGCACTGCCACGATAAACAGCGTGGGAATCAGGCCCAGCAGGCGTTTAAGAAAATAGTTAACCATGTGACATCCCACACAACAGTCAGCAGCGCAGCTGACCTGCCCGGTGCCTCATTGCTGACGAGGCACCGGGCATCACACATCCTGTTCAGGACAGAACAGGTCCGGCGACTTACTTCATCTCGGCGTCATCAAAACTGAATGACGTGTCCGGCATCATGTAAAAACCGCTCAGGTTTTTGCTGTGTGCGGACACCAGTTGCTCCACCACCAGCGGGATCCACGGATGATCGTTCCAGATGGTGTCCTGCGCATCTTTATACAGTTTGGCTTTTTCCGCCTGATCGGTCGTTTTCAGCGCGTCGGCCAGGTCTTTATCCACCTTCGGATTGCTGTAAAACGCCGTGTTGAAGATCGCCGGTGGCCAGGCTGCGGTTGCGAACAACGGCGTCAGCGCCCAGTCGGCTTCCCCCGTTGAGGCTGACCAGCCAGTGTAGAACATGCGCACGCCGCTCTCTTTCTGGTCCTTGCCTTCCACTTCCGCTGCGCGCTGTCCCGCATCCATCGCGGTCACTTTCACCTTCACGCCGACCTGTGCCAGTTGCTGCTGAACAAACTGCAACACTTTCTGTGCCGTGCTGTGGTTATGCGACGACCAGAGCGTGGTGTCGAAACCGTTCGGATAACCCGCTTCTTTCAGCAACGCTTTTGCTTTAGCGGGATCGTAAGGAATGGGCGGATACGTTTGCGCATAGGCAATAGAGGGAGGCACTACGCCGGTAGCAGGTGTGGCATAACCGGCGAACGCAACTTTAACCAGTGCCTGGCGATTGATCGCGTACTCCAGCGCCTCACGCACTTTCGGATTATCAAACGGTTTTTGTGTCACATTCAGGCTGATGTAGCGCTGCATGATGGAGGGCGATACCACCACGTCCAGCTTGCTGTCCTTCTCCAGCAATTTGGCCTGCTCATAAGGCACCGGGAAGGCAAAGTTCGCTTCACCGGTCTGCAGCATGGCCGCACGCGTATTGTTATCCACGACCGGGCGCCACGTAATGCTGTCGAGTTTGGGATAGCCTTTTTTCCAGTAGCCGTCCCATTTCTTCACCTTCACAAAATCGGTCTGATTCCAGGTCACAAATTCGAACGGCCCGGTGCCCACCGGATGAAAACCGATGTCCTTACCGTATTTTTTCAGGGCGGCAGGGGAAATCATCACCGCCGCAGGGTGCGCCAGAATATTAATAAAGGCCGAGAACGGCTGCTTCAGCGTAATTTTCACCGTCGTGGGATCGACCGCTTCCGTGCTGGCGATGTATTTAAACAGGTTATAACGTTTGAGATGGTTGTCGGGATTACTGGCCCGATCCAGGTTGACCTTGACCGCCTCGGCATTAAAGTCGGTGCCATCCTGAAACTTCACGCCTGAGTGCAGCTTGATGGTATAGGTCAGGCCATCGCCGCTCACCGTGTAACTGTCCGCCAGCACATTGGTCAGTTTCATATCTTTATCAAAGCCAAACAGCCCCTGATAAAATGATTTCGCGACCGCCTGGGACAAGGTGTCGTTAGCGTCATAGGGATCAAGCGTGGTGAAATTGGAGGCGACGGCGATCACCGCATCACCCGCGGCCCAGGCGGGCAGCGTCATGACGCTACTTAATATCCCTGCTGCCAGTAAGCTTCTACGCATCGTTATCTGCATTGTTTTCTCCTGTAATCCCTGTCTGATTTATCGCCGTGGCGATAGCGTATTATTTCAGATCGCGCTGGTGGCAGAGCGAGCCACAAAATGACCGGGGGCCACTTCCATCAGCGAAACCCGTTCGGGTTCATCGCCCAGTGCACGAATCGGGCTGGGGATCTCATCGACCAGCAGACTGCGCTCGCGTTGCCGACGTGTCGGGTCGGCAACCGGCACGGCGGCCATTAATTTTTGGGTATACGGATGATGTGGCTGCCCGAATACCGACTGACGTGGGCCGATTTCCACAATCTGTCCAAGATACATCACCGCTACGCGGTGGCTGATGCGCTCAACCACCGCCATATCATGGGAAATAAACAAAAAGGCGATACCAAATTCACGCTGAAGGTCGAGCATCAGGTTGATGATTTGTGCCTGAATGGAGACATCAAGCGCGGACACCGACTCATCGGCAATCACCACTTTGGGGTTCAGCGCCAGTGCCCGCGCGATGCAGATACGCTGACGCTGGCCACCCGAAAACTCATGCGGATAACGCTTTGCGTGTTCCGGCAGTAAGCCAACCTTTTCCAGTAACCAGGCCACGCGCTGTTCCGCTTCGCGTCGTGGCATCACCTTGTGAACCAGCAGCGGCTCCATAATCGAAAATCCCACCGTCAGGCGCGGATCGAGCGATGCATAAGGGTCCTGGAAGATAAACTGAATATCGCGCCGCAGATGCGCCAGCGCCGCTCCCGAAAGATCGTTAATACGCTGCCCGTCAAAGGTAATGCTGCCTCCCTGACTGGCGACCAGTTTTAGCAGTGAACGTCCGGTGGTCGATTTACCGCACCCGGACTCCCCCACCAGCGCCAGCGTTTCACCTGCATACAGATCAAAGCTGATGTTCTCGACCGCATGCACCCGGCTTGTTACGCGATTCAGTAATCCTGAGCGAATATCGAAGCGCGTGACCAGATTGCGCACCTGCAGGATGGGCGGGCGATCGTGACGTACGGTGTTTTGCGGTACGTCGGGTGCCGCATCGTTGAGCAGGAGAGGAAATTTCGCGGGCAGCGGCTGGTCCTGCATCGCACCCAGGGTCGGGACAGCGGCCAGCAACGCCCGGGTGTAAGGCTGCTGCGGTGCGCTGAACAGCTCGGCGGTAGGGGCGTTTTCCAGCGCCTCACCGCGATACATCACCTGGACGCGGTCCGCCATTTCCGCCACCACGCCCATATCGTGAGTGATAAAAATCACGCCCATCTGCATCTCTTTCTGCAGCTCGCGGATCAGTTGCAGGATCTGGGCCTGAATCGTCACGTCCAGGGCAGTGGTCGGCTCGTCGGCAATCAGCAGCGCAGGCTTACACGACAGGGCCATCGCAATCATCACGCGCTGCCGCATACCGCCGGAAAGCTGGTGAGGATAACGGCGCAGCATACTTTGTGCGTCAGGAATGCGTACCCGATCCAGCATACGACGCGCTTCCGTCAGGGCTTCGGACTGGCTTTTACCCTGATGCAGTCGAATGGATTCTGCGATCTGATCGCCTACCGTAAACACCGGATTCAGCGAGGTCATCGGTTCCTGGAAAATCATGGCCATATCCGCGCCGCGCACCCTGCGCATCTGACCGCGCGGCATCCGCATCAGATCCAGTGCCTCACCACTGCGTCGACGCAGCCGTATCTCGCCACTGACCTCTGCGCTGTCCTGCGCCAACAGGCGCATGATCGCCAGTGAGGTGACGGATTTGCCCGAGCCGGACTCGCCCACTAAAGCCAGCGTTTCGCCGCGAAACACATCAAGTGAAAGATGACGCACGGCTTCGGTCACCTGGCCGTCATGGTGAAAACGTACGTTCAGGTCGCGCACCGCCAACACCTGTTCGGGGGACAGAGGGAGCCTGTCAGGCTGGCTGTTAGCTTTCACGGTAAATTGCGACCTCTGCGACGTCATCCACCCGGGCAACAGCCCGGTACATGCCTTCGCTGTTGAACGGCAGTGCCACATTGCCCTCCCGATCAACCGCAATCAGCCCACCGCTGCCGCCCAGCTCCAGCACGCTGTCATGAATCACATTGACGCTGGCCTGTTGTAATGTCCGCCCGGCGTAACGCATTTGTGCCGCCACATCGTAGGCCGCCAGGGTGCGGATAAACACTTCGCCAGTGCCGGTGCAGGACACCGCCGCGCTGTCGTTACTGGCATAGCAGCCTGCGCCAGGCAACGGTGAGTCGCCTACGCGCCCCTGCTGTTTATTGGTCATGCCGCCGGTCGACGTCGCCGCCGCCAGGTTTCCCGCCAAATCCAGCGCCACGGCACCGACCGTGCCAAACTTACGATCCGGGTCAAGAGGATCGCCGCCCTGGGCGGCGCCATCGTGGTCAAGCACAGCGGCATCGCTGCGCAGCGCCCGTTGCAGTTGCTCCAGGCGTTCAGGCGTGGAAAAGAAATCCGGTTCAACCTGCTCAAGCCCCTGCGCAAACGCAAAGGCTTCGGCCCCTTCCCCAATCAACAGGACATGCGGGCTGTGGTCTAACAGCGCACGCGCTGCCAGTACCGGGTTGCGCAGCCGGGAGACGCCCGCCACTGCCCCAGCCTGCAGCGTTCTGCCATCCATGATGCTGGCATCCAGCTCATGCGTGCCCTGATGGGTAAACACAGCCCCTTTACCCGCATTAAACAGCGGGCACTCTTCCAGGCTGCGCACCGCTTCAGTCACCACATCCAGCGCGGATGCGCCCTGCGCCAGCAGGGTTTGGCCATGTGTCACAATATCGTGAAGCGCCTGACGATAAGCCTGTTCTTTCTCTGCGCTCATGGCAGCACGCGTAATTGCGCCTGCGCCGCCATGAATGGCGATCACTGCTTTAGCCATACTGCGTTACCCTGTGGTTGCATCAGAAGGAAAAACACTGATTTTGAATGGTTTTACGTCTTGTTAGCGTATTTTTGAATATAGAAAGCCCGCCATAGCTTGTAAAGCGGAAACTGGTCCCGCGCTAATAACCTTTCGTTGTGGCTTATACCGATGTGACTCTGAGGATAAAAGCCACCATAATAGTCAGCAATTGCAACAGACAGACTGAGACAATAATGGAAAGCTTTACTGCCGGACTGATTTCCCTTGAAGACGCGCAACAGAAGATGCTGGCGCAACTGACGCCCATCACCGAATCCCTGGATGTGCCCCTGACCGACGCGGCCGGGCGCATCACCGCCTGCAGCGTGACCTCCCCCATTGATGTACCGCCTTTTAACAACTCAGCCATGGACGGTTATGCCGTCAGGCTTGCTGATATGCAAGAGGGTCAGCCCTTAACGGTTGCCGGTAAAGCCTTTGCCGGTGCGCCGTTTTCGGGTGACTGGCCTGCGGGCAGTGTCATCAGAATCATGACGGGCGCGCCGGTACCGGACGGCTGTGATGCCGTCGTCATGCAGGAGCAAACCCATCTGCAGGGCGAACAGATTGTTATTGATGCGCCCGTAAAAGCCGGACAAAACATCCGCCTGTTCGGCGATGATATCCGGGCAGGCCATCAGGTCCTTGCGCCTGGCGTGCGCCTGGGCGCTGCGGAACTGCCGTTGCTGGCCTCATTAGGCATCGCCACGGTGAAGGTGCTGCGCAAACTGCGCGTGGCAATTTTCTCCACCGGGGATGAGCTGCAACCCGTGGGCCAGCCGCTGTCTGACGGACAAATCTATGACACCAACCGGTTTGCCATCTCCCTCATGCTGAATAAGCTGGGCTGCGAGGTAATCGATCTTGGCATTGTTCGCGACGATCCGGTCGCCCTGCGGGCTGCCTTTATGGACTCCGATCGCCAGGCCGATGTGGTCATCAGCACCGGCGGTGTCTCTGTCGGTGAAGCCGACTTTACTAAGGCGATGCTGGAGGAACTGGGCAGCATTCGCTTCTGGAAGCTGGCCATTAAACCGGGCAAACCTTTCGCCTTTGGCCGCCTGGCAAACAGCTGGTTCTGCGGCCTGCCCGGTAATCCGGTCTCGGCCGTCGTGACCTTTTATCAACTGGTGCAGCCCCTGCTGGCTCGTCTGACCGGACAGTCAGCTTCGGCTTTACCGCCACGTCAGCGCGTGCGTACAGCAAGCGCACTGAAAAAATCGCCGGGCCGTCTGGATTTTCAGCGCGGTGTGCTGCGGCGAAATGCTGAGGGTGAAACAGAAGTCGTCAGCACGGGTGCCCAGGGTTCGCATGTGTACAGCTCGTTTTCACAGGCTAACTGCTTTATCGTACTGGAGCGTGAGCGCGGCTATGTCGAGGCGGGAGAATGGGTGAATGTTGAGCCCTTCAACGCCCTACTGGAGGGATAAATGCTGCCCGAACTCAGCCACGAGGAAATGCTGCGCTATAACCGGCAAATTGTCCTGCGGGGGTTTGACTTTGACGGACAGGAAGCCCTGAAGGCCAGCCATGTGTTGGTCGTGGGCCTGGGCGGTTTAGGCTGTGCAGCCGCACCTTATCTGGCGGCAGCGGGCGTCGGTCACCTGTCTCTGTTGGATTTTGATACGGTTTCGCTCTCAAACCTGCAGCGACAGATTCTGCATCATGATGCGGATATTGGTCGGGCCAAGGTCGAATCCGCCCGGGCACGCCTGGCGGAGATCAATCCCCACTGTCAGTTATATCCGGTCCACGGCCAGTTGGACGATGACGCGCTGCGGGCGCTCATCGCCAGGCAGCAGGTCGTGGTCGACTGCACGGATAATGTCAGCGTGCGTGAACAGCTTAACCGGCTTTGTTATGAACTGAAGGTGCCCCTGGTTTCGGGCGCGGCGATTCGCATGGAAGGTCAGTTGAGTGTGTTTGACTGGCAGCCTGGTGCGCCCTGCTACCGCTGTATCAGCCGTTTGTTTGGCGCTCAGGTGCTCAGCTGCGTGGAAGCCGGTGTAATGGCGCCGCTGGTGGGCGTTGTCGGTGCCATGCAGGCGATGGAAGCGATAAAACTGCTGACCCGGTTTGGCACGCCCGCGCGCTCACGTTTGCTCATGTATGATGCCATGCGCGCAGAGTTTCGCACGATGCATGTCGCACAGGATCCGAATTGTGAAGTCTGTGGCTATTCTGAGTGCAGAGACTAAAAGCCGGTCTGATTGAACGCTGAGCGTGAGCGATTACAAAAGGCGGGGCAATGCACGAAAGAAAATGGGGTAGCCAGCGCTACCCCGCAGGCCTTAAACGATGCCCTGACTGCGCAGGTAGTCTTCGTAATTCCCGGTGAAATCGACGATGCGATCCGCCTTGATTTCCATTACACGCGTCGCCAGTGAGCTGACGAATTCACGGTCATGGGAAACGAAAATCAGCGTGCCTTCATACATTTCCAGCGCCATGTTTAATGACTCGATGGATTCCATATCCAGGTGGTTGGTGGGTTCATCCATAATCAGAATGTTAGGCTTCTGCATCATCAGCTTGCCGAACAGCATGCGCCCTTTCTCACCACCCGACAGCACCTTGGCGGGCTTTTTAATGTCGTCCTGAGAGAACAACAGGCGGCCAAGAATACCGCGTACGGCCTGCTCATCATCGCCCGGCTGCTTCCACTGACTCATCCAGTCAAAAACCGTCAGATCGTCAGCAAAATCGTCTGCGTGGTCCTGCGCGTAATAGCCAATTTTGGCATTCTCGGACCATTTAACGCTGCCGCTTTCTGGCGTCAGTTCGCCAACCAGGGTTTTTAACAGCGTGGATTTACCAATACCGTTAGCCCCTAATATTGCCAGTTTTTCACCGACTTCCAGCAGCAGATTAAGATTTTTGAACAGAGGACCGTTATCAAAGCCTTTCGTCAGGCCTTCCACTTCCAGCGCATTACGGAACAGTTTCTTATCCTGTTCAAAACGGATATATGGATTCTGACGGCTGGAGGCTTTCACTTCTTCCAGCTTTATTTTATCCATTTGTTTAGCGCGCGAGGTGGCCTGACGCGATTTAGAAGCGTTGGCACTAAAGCGGCTGACAAACGACTGCAGATCGGCAATTTGCGCTTTTTTCTTGGCGTTATCCGCTAACAGACGTTCACGCGCCTGGGTGGCCGCGGTCATATATTCATCATAATTACCGGAATAAACGCGCAGCTCGCCATAGTCCAGATCGGCCATGTGCGTGCAGACCATATTGAGGAAGTGACGGTCGTGCGAAATGATAATCATGGTGCTGTCGCGTTCGTTTAACACCTGCTCCAGCCAACGGATGGTATCGATATCCAGGTTGTTGGTCGGTTCGTCCAGCAGCAAAATATCCGGATTAGAAAACAAGGCCTGGGCTAAAAGAACGCGTAATTTAAAGCCTGGCGCAATTTCGCTCATCGGCCCGTAATGCTGTTCAACCGGGATACCCACGCCAAGTAATAATTCACCGGCGCGCGATTCCGCGCTGTAACCATCCATTTCGCCATACTGTACTTCCAGGTCTGCGACTTTGTAGCCTTCCTCTTCGCTCATTTCGGGCAGGGAATAAATACGGTCACGTTCCTGTTTCACTTCCCATAATTCATGGTGCCCCATGATTACCGTATCAATCACACTATATTGTTCAAAGGCGAACTGGTCCTGGCGTAATTTACCAATACGTTCATTGGGATCGTAGGAAACATTGCCGCCCGACGGCACCAAATCGCCACCCAAAATCTTCATGAAGGTGGATTTTCCGCTGCCGTTCGCACCGATTAAACCGTACCGATTACCGCCGCCAAATTTAACGGAGATATTTTCGAACAGTGGCTTGCTGCCAAACTGCATGGTGATATTGCTGCTAACTAACACGGCATTGACCTTAGTGAAGAGAGTGGATGGAAAACGGCGGCTATTATGCCAGATGTGACGTAGCGCACGCCAGTCTCCGGCTACCCTTGCATGAGTGTCTGTTGAAAACGCATGACTTTTTATTTTCACTGCCCGTACGTTTGCCGCTTAACCCAGCCGCTGGCTAAACGTACCGGACGCTGCGCAGAGGGGAAGCCCTACCTGCGCACGCCACACCGGGTGCATGACAGCGAGAGTAATAAAGCAAAGAGCAGGGTTTTTTAAATAAAAAAAGCCGGCGACATAAATGTCGCCGGCTACCACTTACAAGGATTGTGTCGATTAATCGATCAGGAAGCTGTCCAGGCTTTTACCTTCGTCCAGCGCTTTTTTAATTGCTGCTGGCGTGCGGCCCTGGCCGGTCCATGATTTTTTCTCGCCATTTTCGTCGGTGTAAGAATATTTAGCCGGACGTGGCGCACGCTTAGTGCGTTTTTTACCCTGCTCCAGCGCACCTAATAATTCATTAGGATCGATGCCATCAGCCAACAGCATTTCGCGATATTTCGATAACTTCTCTTCTTTTTCACGATTCTGTTGTTCTTCAGCGTGCGCTTCTTCACGACGTTCCGTTACTACAACGGTCAATTTCTCAAGAATTTCTTCCAGATCGCTCAGTGGCAGTTCACGAGCCTGGGCACGTAATGTGCGAATGTTGTTTAGAACTTTAAATGCGTCACTCATCACAATATCCTTGATTAAGGGGTTTAATTAAACTGTAGCGTCAAGATTACCTAATTCAAATAAAAAAATAAATTAATTTATTACTACAGATAATTCCGATAGGTTTTTTAAATGTCAGTGAAGTATTCAGAATGCTTATGTGGAGAGATAATTAACCTCAAATTAACACTAAATGCCTGCTATCCTTGCACAATGTAAACGATTTCATTGATTACACTTACTGTATGAATTCGCTATGCGCTTTTAAATTTTAACGCTGAATATTTTTTAACACCGGTGAAGAATTTGGATTAATTTGCCTGTCCTGAGTCAGACGTTCTCCGCCCGGAACACGCGGTCTGTGAACAAAATAGCTGACGTCGGGTACGAGGTTTATCGCGCTTCGCCACAATAATATCGGCTTTATGGCGAATAAAATGTGGGGATATTGCCTTTGTCCCCCTTCACTCCCCGACAAAAATGCTGCATCGGCACAGGCAAGGCGACGGCGTTTCACAGCCGTTATAAGGTTGAATACATTTACAGACAATTTATGCTTCACAGTAAGTGCGCCGGCTAAATAGCCAGCAACCCTTTTAAACCACCAGCTTTAAGGGTGATTAAATGAGTTTACTGAACGATATAACAGATAAATAATAAAGCGCAGGTATTACACTGTCTGATAACAGGCCGTGGTCTGCCGAAAGGCCACGGCCTGAAGGATTAATTTACCTGGGTCGCAGGTCCAAACACGTCATACTGAGGGAGCTGAACGTTTTGATAGGTTTCCCAGCCGCCGCCCAGCGCTTTGTAGAGCGCCACCAGATCCAGCCCGCTTTGCATGCGCGCCTGTGTTGCCTGCTCCTCGGCCTGGGCGAGCTGGCGCTGCGCATCAAGCACCTCAAGGAAGGTCGATAATCCCTGACGATAGCTGTCGCTCGCCAAATCAAAGGTCCGTTGCAGTGCACCGGTCGTTTCGTCCAGCGCCGTGACGCGCTGCTGATCGGCCCGGTAACTCACAAGGGCGTTTTCGACATCCTGCAAAGCCGTCAGCACCGTCTGGCGATAATCCAGCGCCGCGCTGGCCTGCTGAGCACGTGCAAGCTTCACGCTGGAAACCAGCCGGCCCCCCTGAAAAAGGGGAATCGACAGCGAAGGCCCCACGCTATAGAAGTGGCTGCTCCAGTCGTCCAGATAACTGGCATCGGTATTGCGCACGCCCAACTGTCCGGTAAGAGAGAGGCTGGGGAACAGCTGTGCGACAGAAACGCCGATCCCGGCGGTTTGCGCATGGAGTTTCGCCTCTGCCTGGCGAATATCCGGGCGTCGACGCGCTAAGGTTGAGGGAATGCCGACCGCGACCGCATTCGGCAAGGCTGGCAGCGCTTTCGGCGTCTGCAGTTCTGCATCCAGCGCGCCGGGGGTTTTACCGATAAGCACAGCCAGACCGTTCATCGCCTGACGCGTTTGCGCCTGATACTGCGGTAGCTGCGCCTGTAAACTGCTCAACTGCGCCCGGGCATTTTCCACATCGGTTAACGGCGCCAGGCCATTGCGCTGCTGGCTTTGTGTCAGTTGCCAGGTCTGATCCGCCACCGCGATTTGCTGTTGCAGCGTGTTGACGGTTGCCTGCGCCCCACGCAGTTGTAACCAGGCACGGACAACTTCCGCTTCCAGCGACACCAGCGCATCGTTACGTTGCTCAATGGCCGCCTGTTGCTGTGCATTGGCTGATTCGATCTGACGTCGTACCTTGCCCCACAGATCCAGTTCCCAACTGGCATCGAAGCTGCCCTGATATAAGGTGACGGGCTGCGTCAGCCCGTTCAACTGGCTGGCGACAGTGCTGTCCACCTGGTCATTGACCCCATTCGCTTTCAGCAAACCTTCCAGCCCCAGTTGCTGACGCGTGACTTTTGCCGAACCGTTCAGGCTGGGAAACAAGCCGCCCTGCGCCTGAGATAACTGCTCGCGCGCGCCCGCAATGCGCAGGACGGTCTGCTGCAACGACAGATTACCCGCGATTGCGCGGGCAATCAGGCTGTCCAGTTGGGGATCGTTGAAGTTACGCCACCAGCGCGTATCCACTGCTGACGTCTGCGGTTTCGAGCGCTCCTGAGAATCCAGCGCGTGGTAGCTGCCCGGCAGCTGAGGTTTTGGCGCCTGGTAGTCCGGGCCCACGCTGCAACCTGCCAGCGATAACGTCAGCAACAAGGTAAAGGGATTCAGGCGATACGTAGTCATAACCTTCATGTCAGTGTGCTCCTGCACTGCCTTCGCTTTTGACGGGCGACAGCAGCCAACAAAATGGAATCAAAATCAGGGCGACAATACTTAAGCCTGAAAAGACGTCGATATAAGCCAGGATGCGTGACTGGACAATCATCTCTTTATAGAGCTGGCCGGTTGCCAGCGTCACGGGATCGCCCACCGCCGACGTAAAGTCGCGAATCGCCTGCGCCCAGTGCTGAACGGTAATGTTAAATTGTTCATTTAACGGCGTCATGTTGTGCACCATGTGGGCCGAACGCGCCTGCTCCCGCTCCGTAATTGCCGCCGTGGATAACGAGATGCCAATCGAACCCGCAACGTTACGGAACATCGTAAATAATGCTGATGCATCCGCGTTCAGGCGTTGTGGGATGGTAATGAAGGCAATGGTGGTCAGCGGCACAAACAGGAAGCCCAGGCCAATAGACTGCGCACTGCGCATCATGACCAGCGTGGAGAAATCGACATTGGGCGTTAACGTGGACGAGTAGAAAAACGCCAGGGCCAGGCAGCTAAAACCAAATGCGATGATATAGCGGGTTTGCACGACCGGCATCAGCTTAAGCACCAGCGGAATCGTCAGCACAATCAGCACGGCTCCGGGTGAAAGCACCAGCCCTGACCAGGTCGCCGTATAACCCAGATCCTGCTGGGCCAGTTGAGGCAGCACGACGGAACTACCATACAGAATCATCGCCATCCCGGCCATGAGCAGGCCCGCAACCCAGAAGTTACGGTCTTTCATTACCAGAATGTCGACTACCGGTTTGCGGGCATACATTAGCCAGTAGACGGCTCCGACAATGCCGACCAGCGCCAGTACCGCGAATAACACAATAAAGTGCGACGCAAACCAGTCCTCATCTTCACCCCGATCCAGCATCACCTGCAGGCAGCCCAGGCCCAGCGTGATTAAACCGATACCGATGTAGTCAATTTTCAGTTTGCCCTTGGCCCACTTGCGCTCCCATGGCGGATCTTCCAGCAGCGGCAAAATGGCCATGATCGTCAGGATACCGACCGGGATATTAATAAAGAACACCCAGCGCCAGCTGTAGTTATCCGTAATCCAGCCGCCCAGCGTCGGGCCGATAACAGGCGCCACGATAATCGCAATCGAGGAAAGGCCAAACGCTTTGCCCCGATCCTCAGGTTTAAAGTAGTCGAGCAGCACCGACTGCTGCACAGGCTGCAGGCCGCCGCCGAAAAACCCTTGCAGGACGCGGAACAGAATGATCTGCCAGAGTTCGGTGGCAATACCACACAGGAATGAGCAGATCGTGAACATGACGATACAGATTAAGAAAAACTGTTTACGGCCAAATAAACGACTGAAGAAGGCAGAGATGGGCAGCACAATGCCGTTCGCCACGAGGTACGAGGTTAGCACCCAGGTGGATTCATCGTAACTGGATGAGAGCGAACCGGCGATATGTGGCAGGGCCACGTTCACGATGGTGGTATCCAGGATTTCCATAAATACCGCCAGCGTTACCGTAATGGCCACGAGCCACGGATTACTGGCGGGTTTCCAGCTCTGCGATTCACTCATTCCACGGTTACCTTCGGTTCAACCGATAAGCCCAGTGGCAGTGGAAGGTTAGGATCCAGTCCTTTATCAATCACAATCTTGACCGGCACGCGCTGAACGATTTTCACGTAGTTGCCCGTGGCATTCTCCGCCGGGAAGGTCGAAAAGCGCGAACCGGTGCCCATCTGGATGCTGTCGACGTGGCCTTCAAGTTTCATGTCAGGCCAGGCATCCACGCTGATGGTTACCTTGTCGCCGGGATTCATTCGCTCCAGCTGTGACTCTTTAAAGTTGGCGGTGATCCAGATATCCGGGGAAACCAGTGAGAACAAGGCGCTGCCCGCCTGAACCAACGTTCCCAACTGGACATTTCGCTTAGTCACAAACCCGTCGTAAGGAGCACGAACCTGAGTGTAAGACAGATTCAGCTCGGCCACATTCAGTTGGGCTTTTGCCTGCTCGACCTGTTCCTGACGCGCTTCAACATTGGTTTCCTGCTGACGGATTTGCAGGGCCACCTGCGAGGCGACTTCCACCTGAGCTTTGGCGCTTTGCAGTTGTGCCTGCGCGGAGCGTAACTGCGCCGAGGCTGAATCAATGTTGCGTTGACTGGTGGCGCGGGGATCGACGCCGCGCTGACGACGGTAATCCGCCTGCGCATTCAGGTAGTTGGCCTCGGCTTTGGCCTGATCGGCCAGCGCCTGGTCGCGTTGCGCCGGGTACTGAACGCGCGACAGTGCCAGTTGCGCCTGAGCCTGGTGCAACTGTGCCATGGCCAGGCCAAGCTGTGCTTTTGCCTGCGCGCGCTGGGCTTCGTTATCGCTGGGATCGATTTCCACCAGCAGATCGCCCTTCTTCACGCGCTGGTTGTCTTTCACCAGCAATTTTACGACGTAACCCGAGGCTTTCGCTGCGATAGTCACTGCGTTGCCTTCGGTAAACGCATCGTCAGTCGTTTCTTCATTACGGGTGGTAAACCAGAAGAAGAACGCCACGATCAACATCACCACGACGACGACCGCCAAAATAATTAACGGCTTTTTGCCGGGACGCTTACGCGGTTTCTCGTCGTTATCGCTTTGGCTATCGTGTGCTGGGCTGTTTTTATCGGGCGCGTTTTCTGTGTCTTTCTGGTGTGGGTCGCGGTTGTTGTTGTTCTCGCTCATAGTGTCCGTCGCTGGCTAAGGCCCTCAGTCCTGGGCGTAGAAAGTCAACTAAACATTAGATCGAAAACTGACAAAATCCAGTACAACTTTACTTAACTTGAGAAAGTTCGCACGTCCTGCCACGAGGGCAGGACAGGTTCGCGTCAGGCAACCAGTTTGAGCAACAGCCAGCCGGTCAGCATCGACCATGCGAGTAAGGGAACGGAGAACAGATGGAAGCGCCACCAGATGGCACGATCTTTCGCCATGCGCAGCGCAATCAGGTTGGCAAGCGAACCCGGTAGCAGGCCAAACCCACCGATATTGACCGCCCAGGCAAGGACGTCTGAAGGCGGCACTTTCTGCAAAAGCAGGATCGTGGCAGGCACATTACTGATTACCTGTGACAAGCCAATCGCCAACAGATAAAGCTCCCCTTTGGCAAGATGGGCAATCGCATCAAAATGGGCCTGCACAACAGGCAAGCGTGTCAGCAAGAACACGTCCAGGAACATGACGATGAAGACCACCAGCAGGCTCCAGTCGATATTCAGCAATACCTGGCGCGCCATAATAAAAAAGCAGACAAGAATCAGCAGTAGCGCCCAGCCGGTCAGGTGCCACTCCAGCGCGGCGATAAACAAGACGTAAAGCGCCAGACTGACGGCAAACAGTGGCTTCTGCCAGCTGTGCTGTTCTGCGTTCTCATGTTTTTCAATCGCGCGTTTGGCAAAACTAAACCAGGTGACGACCAGCAGGCTTAACAGCAGCCAGACGGCCAGCGGCGTCATTTGCCAGATAAAACCGACTACACTCAGCGAGCCGTGGCTCCACAGCAAAATATTCTGCGGATTGCCCACCGGCGTCAGCAACGAACCGGCATTTACGGCCAGCGCTTCGAAGATGATTAAGCGGGAAATCGGTAAATGGGAAAACTTGCGCAATGTCAGCGTCAGCGGCACCAGAATAAACAGGGCCACATCGTTGGTTAAGAAGGTCGAGAGCACCGCCGCCGCCAGCACCATAAACAGGGCCAGCGTGCGCTCATGCTTAAACCCCGCAATTAACCGACCGCCCAGAACATCAAAATACCCACTGGTTTCTAACCCCTTGGTGAGGATAAGCAGCCCACTCAGGGTGATGATGGTGTGCCAGTCCACTGCGGCAGGCAGATCCGCCCAGTGGTAATGAGCAAGAAACAGCAGAACAACCCCAACAACGACTAACAAGTGCAATATATGGTCATGCAGAAATGAGCGAAGCACAATGGGCATGATGTCCGGCGCCTTAACTAAGGATTAATTGTTTTGGTAAAATTTCTGGAATACGGCCAGGGTTTCATCACTGACGTGATGTTCGATGCCTTCAGAATCGCGGCGTGCCGTTTCCGGACTAATGCCAAGCGCTAACAGGAAGGTTTCAACGATGTGATGGCGGGCGCGGCTCTCTTCAGCCAGCTTTTCCCCTTCACGCGTCAAAAAGACGCCGCGATAAGGCACCTGCTCGACCAGGCCGGCAGTTCCTAACCGCTTTAACATTTTGGCGACGGTCGGTTGCGAAACCCCCAAACGCGCGGCCATGTCGACCTGGCGCGCCTCGCCAAACTCACCAATCAAATCAGAGATTAGCTCAACATAGTCATCAATCAGTTCACGACGATGCGCTTCGCGCACCTGCCGAAAACCTTCGACATGCTCTTCAATATCTTTTAGTGGTCCTTGCGGGGCAGAAACCACGCTTTTGGCACGACGACTCATTCAGCTTCCTCTTTATTTTTTCCACACCAGCCCTTCCGTGTGGATTTAGCTGCGCTCATTGTAAACCAGGCGCAAATAAGCTCAAATTTTTCGTCGTTAGCCTTGGCTAAACGGTATAGCCAGTGCTATATTTGTCGATAATGTAAACAGAGTGATGCATTAAAGCACGATCTCTGCTTACCGTTGCGTTAAATTTTATGGGAGGTGATGCTATGAGCACTCTGAAAAGCTGTATCGACTGCAGCAAATGCTTCCAGGCCGAAAAAACAACATCAGGAAAATCCTGGTGGTGCCTGCTGACGCGCTCCCCTTTTACGCTGCGCCTCATGCTTATTGAGCGTCTGCTGGGCCAGCAGCCGGAAACGCGCTACTGCCAAAAACTGATCTGGCGCGGCTGAATCCGTTTTCACATTCAGATTCATTACCCACGCGCGGCCTGTTTTCCTTTCCTCGCCGCGCGCCTGCATTGATCCACGCTTCTGATCCGGTCACCTGTGCCCTGCGCTTAGCGCTGTTCCTGTAAAGGTAAGCGTCAAAATACAGCCGCTGTGTAAGGCGCACTTCTTTTGTTCTGTCCGGGCCTGAAAAAAGGCTTCCTGCCAGGGAAGTCCGGGGCGCGGGTTAATGTCAGAACGTAATGCGGCGCGGAGAAGACAGATACAGGGACAGTCGCGGTGGCAAAGACAAAGACAAAGACAAAGACAAAGACAAAGACAAAGACAAAGACAAAGACAAAGACAAAGACAGGTTATTAGCGCGGGTTTTTGTTACCAATAAAAACGGCCCTGAAGAGGGCCGTTTTTTTAATCTCGACTAAGCTCGCTTAGAAGCTGTAGCCTACGCCAGCAATCCAGGTGCCAACGTCAACGCTACGGATGCGGCTCTGCTCATAGCCAACGTCCAGTGCAACGTTTTCCATTGGGTTGAACTGCATACCTGCGCCGTAAGAGAAACCGTAGTCGCTGGTGTCAGCTTTGTCGCGTGAAGTGGTGTCGTTAGCCTGGTATTTGCCGTAGCCAACACCAACCACACCATAGATGCTTGCCCAGTCATTCAGACGGAATGCTGGACCACCGGTGATACCGTAGTACTGGCCTTTATTGTAAATGCCGTCTTCGGTACGATCTTTCTCGGTGTAAGTGAATGAGCCGATCCAACCCAGTGGGTTAGAACCGTCTTCATAGCGATATTTCAGGTTGAAGCCGTTTGCTTTGTTAGCAACGCCCTGGTAGTCGCTCTGTGCGTAGCCACCGGTTACGGTGCTCTGTGCCATGGCGGAACCTGTTGCGACTGCTAACACACAGGCTAATGCTGAAAGACATGCAATTTTTTTCATAACCACCTCAAATGTGAAAGTACTTCTCTCCTGACAACGCTAAAAATATAACAAAAAATAGCGAGAAACTCTGCCCGCATTTTGTTGTCTAACACAGTGTTTGGTGTAACAGAAAGTTAATGGAGTTTCCTATGTCATTCATTTTTCTTATAAAAACCGTCATATCCTTGCAATAATGACCCCAAACAAATTTTCATTCTTTAAGTAAATTCCTAAAAAAACCTGACATTAATTTACTTTCCAGCCGGAAAAACTGCTTAAAAAGCAGGCAAACAGACAAAATTAAAATCAGTTTACGTCCCCTTTTTGACCAACATTTCCTTTACACTGGTCATCTTGTTAGCTCATTGATTGGGAAGTATCAACAGGATGTCAGTTTCGCCACTCAAATCGCTCACGCCAGCTTTACTCCCTGTCGTCGTGTTACTTATCTCCATGTTGTCGCTTCAGGGCGGCGCCTCACTGGCAAAAACACTTTTTCCCACCGTGGGTGCCACCGGCATCACCGCATTGCGCCTGGGCTTTGGCACCGTCATCCTTTGCCTCATCTTCAAGCCCTGGCGACTGCGTTTTCGTCCTGAACAGCGCATGCCGCTGATTATTTACGGCTTAGCATTGGGTACGATGAACTTTTTATTTTACCTGTCTATTCGGACGGTACCGCTTGGCATCGCGGTCGGGCTGGAGTTTGTTGGCCCGCTTACGCTTGCGCTGCTCGGCTCACGTCGGCCACTCGATTTTCTTTGGGTCATACTGGCGGTCATTGGGCTGTGGTTTTTACTGCCGTTCAGTACCGGTATTACCTCCGTCGATCCGATAGGTGCACTATTTGCGCTCGGTGCTGGTGTCTGTTGGGCAGTGTATATTCTGTCAGGGCAGCGCGCGGGCGCAGAGCACGGCGCGGCAACGGTCGCCATCGGCTCCCTGATCGCTTCGCTGATTTTTGTTCCCGTAGGGCTGACGTTTGCCGCAAGCGGCATCTGGCAATGGAGCGTCGTGCCGGTTGCCATTTTAGTGGCCTTTCTTTCAACGGCGCTTCCCTATTCACTGGAAATGATGGCACTGACCCGTTTACCTGCGCGCATTTTTGGTACGCTGATGAGTCTTGAGCCTGCGGTGGCGGCGCTGTCTGGCATGCTTTATCTGAATGAGAGCCTTTCTGGCGTGCAGTGTCTGGCGCTGCTGGCGATTATCCTGGCCTCGTCCGGCGCTACCCTGACCATGCGTCCCAGAAAGCGCCAGTTAAATGCAATAGAATTATCTGATAATAAAAAGAAATAACAGGTTTCCGCCTGCTGAAAGGCAGGCTAAATAACAATAACTCTCATGCTGATAATTATTTCAGTTAATGTGTAATAGAAAGTTAATATTTAATACAGGTAAAAATCATTCGATTGAATTTTAATTTAACCTTATGTATTTAAAGTGCTTTATGAAATTTCAAGTTTAACAATTTATTAACTATTTCACCCGCGCACCCACGCACGTTAAGGTGAATGCTATTTCATCCATTGATTAAGCCAATCCTGCAAGGCGGCAAAACGCTGCTATACTTAGTTTCGTACTTGATTAGGACAACCATTGAAAGAGAGGACTGAAACAATGAGTACCGCTAAACTGGTTAAAACAAAATCTTCTGATCTACTTTATACCCGTAATGACGTGGCAGATGACGAAAAGCGCGCCACCATTGAGGTGCTCAATCGCCTGGTCGTTGAGTTCATCGATCTGTCCCTGATCACTAAGCAAGCGCACTGGAACATGCGCGGCGCGAACTTCATCGGTGTGCACGAAATGCTGGACGGTTTCCGTACCACCATCACCGATCATCAGGACACCATCGCGGAACGCGTGGTGCAACTGGGTGGTGTAGCACTGGGTACCACTCAGGTCGTCAACGATAAAACGCCACTGAAAAGCTATCCGCTGAACATCCACAGCGTACAGGATCATCTGAAAGCGCTGGCCGACCGTTATGCTGTGGTGGCTAACGATACGCGCAAAGCGATTTCTGAAGTGAAAGATGAAGATACCGCCGATATCTTTACTGCGGCTTCTCGTGACCTGGATAAATTCCTGTGGTTCATTGAGTCCAATATCGAATAACGGTCTTACAGGCTATTACCAGGCGGGGAAACCCGCCTTTTTTACGTCTGTATTACTATAATTTATGACTTTGTTAACATTTCTGACGCTGCGCCCTTCCCGTTTTCGCCTTCTGATGCACACTACTCCTGCACCACTTTAGCGCTTCGCACCATGATGGACCACCATAATGGTGCATCGGCGCGACAGGTTGCAGAATCGTGTCAGCGATGCTCTCCTGATCATTATATTTTTTACATTTTGAAAAGTTGGCATACTTTTTTCATATGATAGCCCGCAAATGATAGCTCGCAAACCCGGGCCCTGCGCCTGGTCGCAATAAGGAAAAATGATGAAATCGCTATTTAACATCTCTGTGGCCGCGTTGGCGCTGGCCTTCTCTCTCTCCACTCCCGCAGCAGAAAAGAAACTGATCGTCGCCACCGATACGGCTTTTGTCCCGTTTGAATTCAAACAAGGTGACAAATATGTCGGCTTTGACGTGGATTTATGGGATGCCATTGCGAAGGAACTGAAACTGGATTACACCCTGAAGCCGATGGACTTCAGCGGCATCATCCCTGCCCTTCAGACGCACAACGTTGATGTGGCACTGGCCGGCATTACCATTACTGACGAGCGCAAGAAAGCCATTGAGTTCTCTGATGGCTACTACAAAAGCGGTCTGCTGGTCATGGTGCGTAACAACGAGAAAGACATCAAAGGCATTGACGATCTGAACGGCAAAGTGGTGGCGGTGAAGAGCGGCACAGGTTCCGTAGATTATGCGAAGGCGCACATTAAAACGAAAGATTTGCGTCAGTTCCCGAATATCGATAACGCTTACATGGAACTGGGCACCAACCGCGCTGACGCAGTGCTGCACGATACGCCCAATATCCTCTATTTCATCAACACCGCAGGTAAAGGCCGTTTCAAAGCTGTAGGTGATTCTATTGAAGCCCAGCAGTACGGCATTGCGTTCCCGAAAGGCAGTGATGAACTGCGTGAAAAAGTGAACGGCGCGCTGAAAACGCTTAAAGAGAACGGTACCTACAATCAACTCTATAAAAAGTGGTTCGGAACTGAACCGAAATAATCACTGAGCCCGTTTTTTATTTTTCAGCAGGGACCCTGTCCCTGCTTTTTTCCATCGCAACAACAGCGGAGTTTCACCATGGATTTTGACTGGAGCGTCATCTGGCCAGCCATGCCCGCGCTACTCGAAGGCGCAAAACTGACCTTAATTATTTCCATTATTGGCCTGGTCGGTGGATTGATCATCGGCCTGGTCGCGGGTTTTGCCCGCGCATACGGTGGCTGGCTGAGCAATAATATCGCCCTGGTTTTTATTGAAATCATTCGCGGTACGCCCATCGTCGTGCAGGTTATGTTCATCTATTTTGCCCTGCCTATGGCGTTCCCGGATTTACGCATCGATCCGTTCACCGCCGCGGTGGTAACCATTATGATTAACTCGGGTGCCTATATTGCGGAAATTACCCGCGGTGCGGTCCTGTCCATTAACAAAGGCTTTCGCGAGGCCGGGCTGGCTTTGGGCCTGTCAGGCCGCGAAACCCTGCGCTACGTCATCATGCCGCTGGCGCTGCGTCGTATGCTGCCCCCGCTGGGCAATCAGTGGATTGTCAGCATTAAGGACACCTCGCTGTTTATTGTGATCGGTGTGGCCGAACTGACCCGCCAGGGACAGGAAATTATTGCCGGTAACTTCCGCGCGCTGGAAATCTGGAGCGCAGTGGCCGTTATTTATCTTGTGATTACGTTGGTGTTGAGCTTTGTGCTGCGCCGTATTGAGAAAAGGGTGAAAATCCTGTGATTGAATTTAAAAACGTCTCAAAGCATTTTGGCCAAACCCAGGTGCTGCACAATATCGACCTGAAGATTAATCAGGGTGAAGTCGTCGTGATTATCGGCCCCTCCGGTTCGGGTAAATCGACGCTGCTGCGTTGCATCAACAAGCTGGAAGAGATCACCAGCGGCGAACTGATCGTCGATGGCCTGAACGTTAACGATCCCAAAGTAGACGATCGCCTTATTCGTCAGGAAGCCGGCATGGTGTTTCAGCAGTTCCACCTTTTCCCGCAGATGAGTGCGCTGGATAACGTGGCTTTTGGCCCGATTCGCGTTCGCGGTGCCAGCAAAGAAGACGCACGAAAACTGGCCCATAGCCTGCTGGCGAAAGTGGGCCTGGCCGAGCGCGCCAACCATTTCCCTTCTGAGCTTTCGGGTGGGCAGCAACAGCGCGTGGCGATTGCCCGGGCACTGGCGGTGAAACCCAAAATGATGCTGTTTGATGAGCCCACCTCCGCGCTGGACCCAGAACTGCGTCACGAAGTGCTGAAAGTCATGCAGGATCTGGCTGAAGAAGGTATGACAATGGTTATCGTCACACACGAAGTGGGTTTTGCCCGGAAAGTGGCGTCGCGCCTGATCTTTATTGATAAAGGCCGTATTGCCGAAGACGGCGATCCGGACCGTCTGATCAGTGATCCGCCCAGCGAGCGTCTGCGCGAATTTTTACAGCACGTTTCCTGAGTGCGAACGGGCCGTCAGGCGGCCCGTTTTTCTTTGGCGACGCCACACGATGATGCGGCGAACTGACGTAAGCGCCTGCGTTAGCGGGACAATCGCTGCGCGCGTTGGGCGGCGGACATAAAGCTCCATGCCAGGAACCGGCTCTGCTTCTGCCCCTGCGCCATATTGACCACACGTACCACCTGGGTATCCAGCGCCTTCAGCTGTTTCTCCAGCGCGGGTAAATGCTCTTTGCGCGATACCAGCGATGTAAACCAGACGACCTGCTGAGCCAGACTGGCGCTTTCAGCGATCATTTTCCCGACAAAGCCCTTTTCTCCCCCTTCGCACCACAATTCATTGTGCTGGCCGCCAAAGTTCAGCGGTGCAGCCGGTGCCAGTCCCAGGTTGCGCGTTTTGCGCTGTGAACCGGCCGCCGCCTCTGCCGCAGAAGCGTGAAAAGGCGGATTGCAGATGACCGCATGGAAGTTTTCATTCTTATTCACCATGCCATTCAGCACCACGGCGGGATTTTTTTGCCGACGCAGGCGGATCAGGCGTTGCATGCCCGGGTTCGCCGCGACAATTTTTGTCGCCGTTTTTAGTGCCGCGTCATCAATATCCGTGCCGGTAAAACGCCAGCCATATTCCGCCGCGCCGATCAGGGGATAAATACAGTTCGCCCCGCAGCCAATATCCAGGATGTCCGCCGGCGGGATCCTGCCCTGGTTGTCCAGTGCCAGTAAATCGGCCAGGTAGTGAAGATAGTCAGCGCGCCCCGGCACGGGCGGGCACAACGAACCAGGCGCCAGTTGCCAGTCAAGGCCGTAGAACCGTTTAAGCAGCGCCTGATTCAACAGCATGACCGCTTCAGGATCGGCAAAGTCCACCGACATGACGCCATAGCCGTTGGGCCGGACTTTTTCTGCCAGCGGCGGGTGCGCTGCCGTCAGCGCGGCAAAATCATATTCACCCTGGTGGCGGTTACGGGCATGGAAAGGGGACGGGCTGGCAGACTTTTTCATACGTTCTCTCATATTTTCAGGCGCGCGTACAATACGCTGTGGCGGGCAGAAAATAAACCGCATTCTCGGACAGAGCGGCCAGCAGGCCGACGTTGCGGACGTGCGAAATCGCGAGGGTACGGCGTCGTTGCAGGAAAGCGAGGTGAGCAAAAAAGCAAAATGCGCCCCGCCAGCAACAATGCTGGCCGGGCGTTAAGTCTGCGGGATTATTTAAAATCGACGCGCATTAAATCCTGAATCGGCATGCCCCGGGTGGTTTCAACACAGCGGTCAATATAGCTGGTGAATCCTGGCGGTGAGCTCATGCCCAGACGCAGTAATTTGTCGTTAGAGAACACTACATTCAGACGGGCGAACTCGCCGTAAAGACGCATTGCGCGCAACATCAGACGTTCGTTGCAGGGTCCGTAGATCTTTTTAAAGTTCTTACGCTCTTTAACGATTTCGCTGAAATCAACCTGCAGATAATTCGGTGCCAACGGGGCACTTTTTTCTGCACTGGCAAAAGCCGAATCAATTTCAGAGAAGGTATTACTGCTGCGCTCGCCGGCAGAGATGTGATAAACCATCTCCTCGGTGCAGCCATGATCCATCAGGAACACCAGCGATTTGGCACAGTAGTCTACCGGGATGACATCAACACGGTCATCGAGTGAGCAGAGGAATTTCTCCAGCTTCATGACCATTTTAAACACCCAGAAGATGCTGCCTGACGGCGTGCACCCTTCCTGAGAGTGGCCCACCACAATGGACGGACGCGCGATGACCAGTGGCAGATGCGGCAATTCCTGTTTGATCTTATTTTCGATATACGACTTGGAATAGGTGTAATCGACAATGTGATCTTCGCGTGAAGACAGCACCAGATCTTCTTTTACAATCTCACCGTGATCCGGGGCAGACGACATCGCCGTGCCGACGTGGACGAATTTAACAAACTCAGGCAAGGCTGCCATTCTGGCGGCCAGTTTAAACGTCCCTTCCACGTTGACGCGCCAGATATCGTTATTCTCACCAAATGACGCAATCGCTGCGCAGTTGATAACGTGGCTGATCTGATCGATGCGCGCATCATCCAGGAAAAGCTCCGGGGCCAGCAAATCGCCGACCAGAATCTGATCTGCTGTCAGGCGCGCAATCGCCTGCGCCGAACATGAAAACTTGGTTAAATTATCTTTAACCCTCTCCAGTCCCTGGTTAGCATCGCTGGCTCTGACGAGCAGCAATAACTCAACATCCTGGCGCATCAGCAATTCTGCCACGACTGCACCACCAACGAATCCAGAAGATCCTGTAACAAGAATTTTTTTCATATTCGACCACGAGAACAATTGATGAGATTGCATAATGCCTCAGTTTCGTTAAACAAATACGAAACTTTCATTAGCACAAAATGTATAAAATGATTCCGTTTAACTTTCGTTTACTTTTTAAACACATCTTTTCGCGGATTGCTCATCAAATAAATAATTAAGATATTGATATTTAAAGTTATTAACGCTGTAGTACAGAACATTCCCTCCTGTCGCTGAAGCAGACTAATCTGGTTAACAATGCGCAAAAAAGCGGTGCGGCTCTGACGTTTTAACGCATGGCGGACAGGCCAGGCTAGACTCTGTTTTTATCCAGGAGATGACGATGCATAAACGCTATTCCTATCAGCCCCGCGCCGGACACGGTTTGCCTCACGATCCACTGAATGCCATCATTGGCCCACGTCCAATAGGCTGGATCAGCAGCACCAGCGCCAAAGGCGTGCGCAACCTTGCGCCCTACAGTTTTTTTAACTGTTTCAATTACCAGCCGCCCATTATTGGCTTCGCCAGCAGCGGCTGGAAAGACAGTGCGCAAAACATCGCTGAAACAAAAGAATTTGTCTGGAATCTGGCGACCCGACCGCTGGCGGAGGCCATGAATGAAAGCTCAATTTCTGCCCCAGCCGATCAGGACGAGTTTGCCCTGGCAGGCTTAACCCCTCTGGCCGCCTCGCAGGTCAAGGCCTGTCTGGTACAGGAAAGTCCGGTGAATTTTGAATGCAGGCTGACACAACTGATTCAGTTACAGGATGCCGGCGGGCGCGCCATCGACAGCTGGCTGGTGCTGGGCGAAGCCGTTGCCATCCATATTGACGAAAGCCTGCTGGAAAACGGTATTTATCAGACGGCGAAAGCGGAACCGATTTTACGCGCCGGTGGACCCAGCGCGTATTACGGCATTAGTGAAGCACAGCGCTTTGACCTGGTGCGGCCCGATGCGCGCCGCAGCTAAGTCAGAGCAGTTCTGCCGAATGCGTTCGTAACGTTTTGACCGCACGGGCGATCTCAGGTGCCAGCCAGCGATCGTCCTGCCAGCGGGTAACGACTTCGCGCCGTTGCCGCCAGGCGCGTCGCGGACCAGTGCGCTTTACTGTGGCATTCCTGCGTCTGACAGGCGGGCGCTACGCATCACGAACGTCGCCGTCAGCCCTTGCCCTGCGCCACAAAGCTGTGTAAAAGCGGCTTCAGGACTTTTTTCAGTTCTGCCGCGCGGGCTTCATGCCAGGTAAAGGGCGGTGTCTCGTCCATATAATTGATTTGCGACAGCTCCAGTTGCACCGCCTGGATCTGCCGATCGGGTTGACCGTAAGCGCGCGTAATGTAGCCGCCTTTGAAACGGCCATTGACAACCCAGCTATAGCGATCCTGCGCGCTGCATACCGATGTCAGCCCGTCGATGACGCGATTGCTGCAACTGGCCCCGTCATTGGTACCAATATTGAGATCCGGCAGGCGACCGTCAAACAGTCGTGGAATTTCACTGGCAATCGAATGGGCGTCAAACAGCAGCGCATAGCCAAATTCCGCTTTCATCTGCGCCAGCGTCTGCTGGATCTGCTGATGATAAGGCTGCCAGATTGTCTGAATATATCCCTGTCGCTGTGCATCCGTGGGGGCTTTGCCCGCAACAAATGTCGGCGTGCCGTCAAACAGGGTTTCCGGAAACAGGCCGGTGGTGGCGGTCGTATAAAGCGGTTGATTGTCTGAGGGACGATTGAGATCGACAACAAAGCGTGAGTAGCGGCCAATAACCAGACTGGCTCCCATATCACGCACAAAATCATAAAGGTGTGGAATGTGCCAGTCCGTATCCGGTAAGTCACGGGCGGCATCGCTGAGCCCGGCTTCAACTTCCGGTGTTAACATCGTGCCGGCATGGGGAATACTGACCAGCAGCGGGATAGTCCCTTGGGTAAAATGAAAAGGTGTCATTGTACTTCTCCGCGGTAGATAACGGTACAGGGCAGTTCACCGCCCAGCCAGTAAACCAGTTCCGCCGGGCGGGCCAGCGGCCAGTGAACAAAACTGGCCACTTTTCCCGCCTCCAGCGAACCGTGACTTGCCTCCAGCCCCAGCGCCTTTGCCCCCCACAGGGTCACGCCTGCCAGCGCTTCTTCCGGTGTCATGCCGAACAGGGTGCAGCCCATATTCAGCATCAGGCGCAGCGACAGCGCGGGCGATGTGCCGGGGTTGGCATCACTCGCCAGTGCCATGGGCACACCATAGCGTCGGAACAACGCTACCGGCGGGCGCTGCGTTTCCCGCAGCAGATAAAACGCGCCGGGCAATAACACGGCTACCGTACCCTGTTCTGCCATTGCCTGAACATCCGTTTCCGTTGCATATTCCAGATGATCGGCGGACAGCGCGCCATAACGGGCGGCCAGCGCCGCTCCGCCCAAAGAGGAAAGCTGCTCGGCATGCAGTTTCACCGGCATGCCCAGCGCCGTTGCCCGGTCAAATACCCGGGCGACCTGCTGCGGGGTAAACGCCAGATGTTCGCAGAATGCATCCACCGCATCCGCCAGGCCTTCGGCGCTGATCTGAGGTAACAGGCGGTCACAGATGATCGTGATCCAGCCATCGGGATCCTGTTTAAATTCGGGCGGAACCGCATGAGCGGCCAGGCAGGTGGCCTGCACATCCGCAGCCACCTCCTGACTGAGCTGTCGAATGGCACGCAGCATACGTAATTCACTTTCTTCATCCAGACCGTAGCCGGATTTAATCTCGACGGTGGTCACGCCCTCGGCCAGCAAGCGATTCAACCGCCAGCGGGCTGTCTCTACTAACGTTTGTTCACTGGCATCACGGGTGGCCCGAACGGTAGAAAGGATGCCGCCGCCCTGGGCCGCAATATCGGCATAGCTCACGCCGTTGAGGCGCTGCTCAAACTCCTGACTGCGATCGCCACCAAAAACCAGATGCGTGTGGCAGTCCACTAAACCCGGCGTGATGATCCCGCCCGGCAGACGATGATGTTCACGCGCCTCAAAAGCCGGCATCGCGGCGGCGGGCCCAACCCATACCAGCCTGCCCGCCTTTACTGCCAGCGCACCCTGTTCGATAAGATGATAGTGGCCGCTTTGCATGGTTACCACATCTGCCCCGCTCCACACGCTGTCTACCTGGAGTTTTTCTGCCATTCCCGCCTCACAATGCGCTTGCCGTTTACAGCAAACTTTAAAGTATGTATATGTATATACAACTACATCCTTTGAGGATCAACCATGGCAACTTTTTTTGCGCCACGCGCATGGCTGGCCGGAGGCTGGCATAAACAGGTGCGTATCAGCGTCAACGCGGCGGGCATGATTGATGCGATTACGCCCGACGGTGATGACAGGCAAGCGACACGTTTAGCCGGTAACGTGATTCCCGCTATTGCGAATTTGCATTCACATGCTTTTCAACGTGCCATGGCCGGTCTGGCTGAAGTGGCGGGCGATCCGCAGGACAGCTTCTGGACCTGGCGCGATCGGATGTATCGCATGGTGCAGCGTCTGACGCCCGGGCAGGTAGGTGATATCGCCGCCCTGCTGTATATCGATATGCTAAAAGGCGGCTATTGCCAGGTCGCAGAATTTCATTATCTGCATCACGATATTGACGGTAAACCTTATGCGGACGATGCCATGCTGCGCCAGCTTATTGCGGCGGCAGAGACGGCAGGCATAGGTCAGACGTTGCTACCGGTGCTTTACAGCTACAGCGGTTTTGGCGCTCAGCCGCCGGTGCCGGGACAAAAGCGCTTTATTCAGCAGACCGACAGCTATCTGCAACAGCAGGTACGTCTTCAGACATGGATAAAAGATAAACCCCTGCACAACGCAGGCCTCTGCTTTCACTCACTGCGCGCCGTCAGTGAAGCGCAAATGCATGCCGTGCTCAGCGCCAGCGAGACCACGTTACCCATCCATATTCACATCGCCGAGCAGGAGAAGGAAGTCAATGACAGTCTGGCCTGGAGCGGCGAGCGTCCGGTGAGCTGGCTGATGACGCGTTTCGATGTCGATGCACGCTGGTGCCTGATTCATGCAACGCATCTTGATGACAGCGAAGTGACGCGCCTTGCCGCCAGCGGTGCGGTTGCCGGGCTCTGCCCGACCACGGAAGCCAACCTCGGTGACGGTATTTTTCCCGCCGTGGACTATATCGCCCAGGGCGGACGCTGGGGCATTGGCTCTGACAGTCATGTCTCGCTCAGTGTTCAGGAGGAGTTGCGCTGGCTTGAATATGCCCAACGCCTGCGCGACCGTCGTCGCAATCGCATCACGCTGCCCGACCAGCCCTCAGTCGGCGATCTGCTGTGGCAACAGGCCGCGGCGGGCGGTGCCCAGGCCTGCGGAATAAAGAGTGGGGCGCTGGCCGTCGGGCAACGCGCCGACTGGCTGGTATTACGCGATGACGCCTGGCTGGGCAGTGTGGATGAGTCTGCCCTGCTCAATCGCTGGCTGTTTGCTGGCCAGCGCGAGCAGATTCGCGACGTGTATGTGGCGGGTAACCGGGTGATCAGCGATGGCCATCATGCAGAAGAAGAAGCCTGTGCAGCCCGTTTCGCGCAGGCAATGGCAGCGTTGCGATGAGAAGCGTTTTTTCTTTAGACAGCTTACCCGTCAGTCGCTGGCGCAACGGCGGTGGCGAAACACGTGTAATTATCGGCTATCCGCCCGGGGCAAACGACTTCGCCTGGCGCGCCAGTATTGCCACCATCGCCAGCGACGGCCCCTTCTCGGCGTTTACCGGTGTCGATCGCATTATCACTCTGCTAAACGGCAGCCCTGTTCTGCTGCGTGGCGAGAACGTCGCGCATCGCCTGTTGCCGGAAAAGCCCTGGGCTTTTGCGGGGGAGCAGGCACTTGAGGCTCAGTTGCAGGGTAAAGCGCCCAGTCAGGATTTTAACATCATGACACGACGAGGCGAATGGCGGGCACAGGCTGACGTCGTCACCGACGCCGTCAGCAGCGAGCACGGTGTGGCATGGGTGCTGGCAGGAGAATGGCGCATCGTTCACGATGCGCCATTAGCGGAGCAGCAGGGCGTCTGGTGGGTCGATCATCCCACCCGACTGCAGCCGGACAGCCAGGATGCGAGGTTACTGTTTATTCGTCTTACCCGTGCCCTTTAAAGCGCCCCAGCAGCTTGTAACGCGAGCCGGGATAGAGTAAACGCGCATAGGTCACAATCTTGTTATCGCTCCAGGTCTGGCGACGGATAAGCAGGCAAGGCTCGTGCTCATCAATCGCCAGATATTTACGCTGTCGCGCATCCGGCATCACCGCCTCAACGATATGTTCACCCGCCGTCAACGGTGCCGCGCGCATCAGGTACGTATAAGGCGTGAGCGTGTGGTAATCCTGGGCCAGGTAATCCGGGGCCAGTTGTGGATTCACTAGCCGATCTTCCAGCTGCACCGGCATGTCATTTTCATAATGCACAATCAGAGAATGAAACAGCGTTTGTCCGGTTGTCAGGCCCAGAACGGAAGCCTGCTCCGGATCGGCTTTATTCTGACCAATCGTGAGAATTTTGCAGCTGTGCTGATGACCCCGCTGCGCAATTTCATCCGCGATGTTGTGCACCTCAAGCATGGCTGTGTAGCCTTTCATCTCCGCGACAAACGTACCAACGCCTTGCATACGTACCAGAAATCCTTCGCTGGTTAATTCCCGCAATGCCCGGTTAATCGTCATACGACTTACGCCAAGCTCATTCACCAGCTCGCTTTCTGAAGGCACCCGTTGGTTAGCTTTCCAGTGGCCTTCACGAATCTGGCTGATGATTGCCTGTTTAACCCGTTGATAGATGGGTGCGGGTTCGTCACTCATGGCCGCTGCCAGTTGTGCAATTGCCGTGTGCTCGGCCATATCGTATTCCTTAAGCTGATAATGCCCAAAGTTTACTGCCTGACGGGCTGGATGTATATACATTCCAGCCCGAGATCGGCACGTAAACCGTGCACCTGTTGCCTTACAGCGGTGCAGGAAACCCGCCTGCTGCCCACGTTAGCCCTCTGTTAATGCCTGATCAATTTTGTGATCGGTCTGGCATGCCGATTGCAACTTGTATAGACAAGAATAGACAGTTATGTTTCACTCGCGTTATTCCGCTATTCGGGTCAACAGAACGGCCAGCGAATAAGCCAACCCTTGTATAGACAGGAGCAAAGTATGTCAGGTTCGTCTCAGGGATTACGTCTGGTGCCAGGCAAGGTCGATCTCGCGATGTTGCGCGCAATATATCAAGGTAACGTCACACTCAGCCTTGATGACGGCGCTCGCCGCGCCATCACTGAAGCGCAACAAACCGTTGAAGCGATTGTGGCCTCCGGTAGCGTGGTGTACGGCATCAATACCGGTTTCGGTAAACTGGCGCAGACTCAAATCCCCGCCAGCCGTCTTGCCGATCTGCAGCGAAACCTGGTGCTGTCTCACAGCGTCGGCCTGGGGGAACTTCTGCCCGATAACGTGACGCGCCTGGTGGTCGCCAGCAAAATCATCAGCCTTTCCCGTGGTCATTCTGGCGTGCGGATTGAACTGGTGGAGGCGTTGCTGGCCCTGTTCAATGCGGGCGTAATGCCGTGCATTCCCGCCAAAGGATCGGTGGGAGCCTCCGGCGATCTGGCCCCACTGGCGCACATGTCGCTGATGCTGCTGGGTGAAGGTGAAGTACGGGTCAACGGTGAACGCATTCCGGCGACGGAAGGTCTGGCAAAAGTGGGCCTGACGCCGTTTGTGCTGGGTCCCAAAGAAGGGCTGGCCTTACTCAACGGTACCCAGGTATCGACTGCGCTGGCACTGCGCGGCCTGTTCGAAGCGGAAAATCTGTTTGCCGCAGGCTTAATGGCGGGCGCGCTGTCGCTGGAAGCGATTAAAGGCTCATTAAAACCGTTCGACGCGCGTATTCATCAGGCGCGTGGCCAGCATGGCCAGATTGCCGTGGCGGCCGCCGTCACCGCCCTGATTGAAGGCAGCGAGATCCTGGGTTCTCATACCCATTGTGGGCGCGTGCAGGATCCCTACTCTGTCCGCTGCGTCCCCCAGGTCATGGGAGCGTGCCTGGATAACCTCAGCCATGCCGCCCGCATCCTGCAGATTGAAGCCAACGCCGCGTCCGATAACCCGCTGGTGTTCACCGAAACCGGTGATGTGATCTCCGGTGGCAACTTCCATGCTGAACCCGTGGCTTTTGCCGCAGACATTATTGCCCTGGCCGTCGCCGAAGTGGGCGCCATCTCTGAACGTCGACTGGCCCTGCTGCTGGATACCGGTTTGTCCGGTCTGCCCCCTTTCCTGGTCCGCGACGGCGGCGTGAACTCCGGTTTTATGATTGCTCAGGTCACCGCGGCGGCGCTCGCCTCCGAAAATAAATCGCTGGCGCATCCCGGCAGCGTCGACAGTTTGCCTACCTCGGCTAACCAGGAAGATCACGTGTCGATGGCCACCTATGCCGCCCGCCGACTGGGCGACATGTGCTTTAACAGCGCGGCGGTAGTCGGCATTGAAGCCATGGCAGCGGCCCAGGGCATTGAGTTTCATCGTCCCCTGCAAAGTTCTGCACTGATAGAACAGGCCATTGGCACGATCCGCGAACGCGTCGCCTTCCTTGAGGAAGACCGCCTGCTGGCACCGGACATCGAAGCGATGCGCCAGTGGGCAAGCCGCTGCGACTGGCCGCAGGCACTCACCGCATTGTTACCCAGCATGGGCACCCATTCAGTTGAATAAGGAATCCGTCATGAGCGAAACCCTGGCAAAAGTGGTAGCACGCGAGATTCGTGCGCCGCGTGGAAATACACTGCACTGCGCAAACTGGTTGATTGAAGCGGCCTACCGCATGATTCAGAACAACCTCGATCCTGATGTGGCAGAGCGCCCGGAGGATCTGGTGGTCTATGGCGGGATTGGTAAAGCCGCGCGTAACTGGGCATGCTTTGAGCAAATTTTACGTTCGCTACAGGTGCTGCAACCCGACGAAACCCTGCTGATCCAGTCGGGCAAGCCGGTTGGCGTGTTTCGCACCCATGCGGATGCGCCACGCGTACTGCTGGCTAATTCCAATCTGGTGCCGCACTGGGCCAACTGGGATCACTTCCATGAACTCGATAAGGCCGGGCTGATGATGTACGGCCAGATGACCGCCGGTTCCTGGATTTACATCGGTGCGCAGGGGATTGTACAGGGCACCTACGAGACATTTGTCGAGGCCGGACGTCAGCATTACAACAATGATTTAAGTGGACGCTGGATCCTGACGGCCGGATTAGGCGGCATGGGCGGTGCCCAACCGCTGGCCGGCGTGCTGGCCGGGGCCTGCGTGCTGGCCATTGAATGTCAGGAATCGCGTATCGATTTCCGTTTACGCACCCGCTATGTCGATCACAAAGCCACCTCGCTGGATGAAGCCCTGACGTTAATCCACGCGGCCACGCAGGCGAAAAAGGCAATCTCCGTGGGTCTGTTAGGCAACGCGGCAGAAATCCTGCCGGAGCTGGTGAAACGCGCCAAAGCCGGTGGGCCGAAGCCGGACATCGTGACCGATCAAACCTCGGCGCACGATCCCGTCAACGGCTATCTGCCGATTGACTGGGATGTGTCGCGCTGGGAGCAGGAACGTAAGGCGAATCCTAAAGCCGTAGAAAAAGCCGCCCGCGCCTCCATGGCGGTGCATGTGCAGGCGATGCTCGACTTTTGTCACATGGGCATCCCTACTGTGGATTATGGCAACAATATCCGCCAGGTCGCGCTGGATGAAGGTGTCAGCAACGCGTTTGATTTCCCCGGTTTTGTGCCCGCCTATATCCGTCCCCTGTTTTGCGAGGGCAAAGGACCGTTTCGCTGGGTGGCACTGTCTGGCGATCCGGAGGATATCTATAAAACGGACGCTAAACTCAAAGCGCTCTTCCCTGAACATAAAACGCTGCATCGCTGGCTGGATATGGCGCAGGAACGCATCGCTTTCCAGGGGTTACCGGCACGTATCTGCTGGCTGGGGCTGGGCGAACGCCATCTTGCGGCGCTGGCCTTTAATGACATGGTGCGCACCGGCGAGTTGAAAGCGCCGATAGTCATTGGCCGCGATCATCTCGACTGCGGTTCCGTCGCTTCGCCCAACCGTGAAACCGAAGCGATGAAAGACGGTTCGGACGCGGTCTCTGACTGGCCATTACTGAACGCCCTGCTTAACACGGCGGGCGGTGCGACCTGGGTCAGTCTGCACCACGGCGGCGGTGTGGGCATGGGCTTCTCTCAGCACGCCGGCGTGGTGATTGTGTGTGACGGCAGTGAAGCGGCAGATGCGCGTCTGGGCCGCGTGCTGTGGAACGATCCCGCCACTGGCGTGATGCGCCATGCCGATGCCGGCTATGAACTGGCGCAGACCTGTGCCCAAAAGCACGGACTGAACTTACCGATGCAATAACGGTATCAAAACGCGCGGTTCCGGCGAGCACCATGCCGGAACCGCACAGCCCCAGCCTGCTGTCACATCGAGCCACGTCAGACGGTAATGAACCTACGACAATCCGGATGATACGCCCATAAACCGTGTTGAACCCACGGCGTCATCGAATGCCAGAGTACGATGGATCTTACCGGGAGCCTGTGCCGTGCCCCTGCTGGCCGATCCGTCCTGCTAAGACAGCCTTATCGGTATTGGCTTTCTGTGCGTGAAACGAGAACCGGCATAAACGACTGCATTTTTGTACACTTGCTTATTACTTATTCCATTTTGATTTAGCCTGTCATCCCATTTCGCCTTTTCGGTAATAGACGTACCGCTGTCAGATCTCTAAAGTGAAGCTTCCTGAATGATATGGAGCGCGATACTGCATGACTCTTTCCCCTGCCCTGCTTGACGAAGCGCTGCGCTGGCGCCATCAGTTTCATCGCGAACCTGAACTGGGTTATCAGGAACATCAGACCAGCGATAAGGTCGCTCAGGAGCTGGAACTTGCAGGCCTGCATGTGTTTCGCGGTCTGGCTGGCACCGGCGTGGTGGGCACGCTGGAAAATGGCGCCGGACCGGTTATCGGCCTGCGCGCGGATATGGATGCGCTGCCGATCAACGAGAAAGGTGATGCGGCCTGGCGCTCTGCCAGGCCCGGCGTGATGCATGCCTGCGGCCATGATGGTCACACGGCAATTTTGCTGGCGGCAGCAAAACATCTGGCGGCTACGCGTCGCTTCAGCGGCACTGTGCATTTCATTTTTCAGCCGGCGGAAGAGAATCTGGGCGGTGCACGCAAAATGGTCGAAGAGGGCTTATTTACGCGCTTCCCGATGGATGCCGTTTACGCGATGCATAACTGGCCGGGCTTACCGCTGGGATCGCTGGCCGTCAATCCCGGCGCAATGATGGCCTCGCTGGACGCCTTTGAAATCACCCTGAGCGGTAAGAGTTGCCATGCGGCCATGCCGGAGAGCGGTGCCGATCCGATGGTGGTCGCCGCCGAACTGATCCTGGCGCTGCAAACTATTCCCTCACGTCGCCTGTCGCCGCTGTCATCTGCGGTTGTCAGCGTCACCCAGATTCAGGGCGGTGAGGCGATTAACGTGATTCCGGAACAGATTGTTCTGCGCGGAACGGTGCGCTGTCTGCAGGACGACGTGCGCAAACGGGTTCATGCCCTTGTTGATGATTTTGTGACGACGCTGCCGAAACCTTTTGGCGTATGTGGGGCCATTCACTGGCTGCCCGGCTATCCGGTAACGGCGAATCATGCTGGCCCGGCTCAGCAGGTGCATGACGTTGCCGTTAGTACCTTCGGCGAAGGCCAGGTGCGCTGGCAGGTGAATCCGTCCATGGCCTCGGAAGACTTTGCCTGTATGCTGGAAGCCTGCCCTGGCGCCTACTTCTGGCTGGGTGCCGATGGCGCAACGCCCTCCGCACCGCTGCACAATGCCCATTATGACTTCAATGATGCGCTGATTCCGACCGGAATCCAGTTCTGGCAGAACCTGGTGGAACAGGCTCTGCCACAGACGCGCGCTTAAAAACCCGCTGCCGCGAGCCTGTCCAGACCGGCCTGCAGCGTCGCCGCCTCACCGCTGGCACGCAGGCAGCATGCAATCTGCAGACGCAGCGAGGCGGGCAGTGGACGTTGCTGATTCAGCACCTCCTGCGTCCAGCGCGCGGTCTCCTCTGCCGATTTGTCCGCGGGCAGCGCTACACTGATTTCCGGCTGCCTCTCCACCCAGACCTCGGCCTGCTGTCCAGCACCGCCCACGTAGCTGATGGACGGGCAGCGCTGCGGATTGGCGTAAACCTCGCCCTCTGTACCATTCAGCAAAATAGCCGGGGCATCGATATCATTAAAAAACGTTGCCACCCGCGGCACATATTCGGGATGCGAGACGCTCGACAGGCGTAGCGCCTCGCGTTCGCCAAACGGGGTGGCCAGTTTTGCCAGCGTATGGGCGCTGTTGCGGACGCCCATGCGCCAGCGCAGCGACAGCTGTTTTGCCATTGGCGGACAGAGGTGATCGATGGTGATAAACACCAGTTCGCCCTTGTCGAGCAACGTCTGCGCCTGCTCTGCAGTGGTGACCGGCATGATGCCCAGCGCCGCAAACACCGCTTCGCTGGTTATGCGCGTCGCATCGTCGCTGACGCCGTGAACCAGCACCGGCAAACCCAGCCGGTTCAGCACCAGCGCCAGCAGTGGCGTCAGATTGCCCTGACGACGCGCACCGTTATAGCTGGGAATGACCACGGGCATCGGACGGCCTGCGGGTGCCTGCAGGCGCAGCATACGCGCCTGCATAGCCTGATAAAATCCGCGCATCTCCGCCTCGCCCTCGCCCTTGATACGCAGGGCAATTAAAATACTGCCCATTTCAAGATCCGGTACGCTGCCGTCCAGCATAGCGCCGTAAAGTGCAACGGCACTGTCGAAATCAATATCACGTGCATGGTTCTTACCACGCCCGACTTCTTTGATAATTTTATTCAGTTCCATCACTCGTTTCCGTTCAGTGGTACCGACTTAACGCCGCGTCGCACGCGGTTTGCGCGCGCCAGGTTTGGATCGGGCCTTCAGGGCTTCAGGCTCAGGCGTCACCGGTTGTTCAATGGCGAACACGGGCAACGCGGCTAACAGCCGGGCACCGTAAGCTTTGCTCAGCAGACGGCGATCGTAAATCACGATTTCGCCATAGCACTGATGGCTGCGAATTAAGCGCCCGACCTGCTGAATTAACGTAAAGGAGGCGCTGGGCAGGCTTTGCACTTCAAACGGATAGCGTTTGAGACTTTTTAGCCACTCTCCCTCGGTTAAAATTACCGGACTGTCTATGGGCGGGAAAGCGATTTTATGAATGTGCACCTGGCTGAGCAGCTCGCCTTTTAAATCCAGCCCCTCGGCAAAGGACTGCAAACCAATCAGAATGCTGGTTTCGCCCTGTTCTATCCGCTTACGGTGCAGGGCGATCAGCCGGCTACGCGGTTGATCGCCCTGCACCAGCATCATCAGGCGCAACTCGGGCAACGCCTCGACAAATTGCTGCATGGCCCGACCGCTGGCAAAGAGGACCAGAATGCCTTTGTGTTTATCGGTCTGCATTTGCTGACGAAAAAAGGCCGCCATCTCGGCGATATGGGCTGCTTCATTCGCCATCAGCGGCTCGTAGCGCATCTGCGGGATAACGAGCTTACCCTGGTCGACGTGGCTGAACGGCGAGTCCAGCGCCACGAAGCGGTCCCCGGCCTTTTCATTCAGCCCGGACATCTCCTGCAGGCGGGTAAAACTGTTTAATGAGCGCAGCGTCGCAGAGGTCACCACCACATGCGGGATCTTTCGCCACAACATTTTTTCCAGTTGATCGCAGACGCGAATGCCTGCGCAGTGAAACAAGAGATGTGCCTGCCCCTCACGCAGCTCGCGGGTAATCCATTTGGAGACGGGTGCGCCAGAGGCTTTCTCCATCGCGGCCAGCCGCCACAGTTTGCTGACCGATTCAAACCAGCCAAAGTGGCGGTTAAGCTGCAATAAATTGCGATGCAGACGGACCAGATCAACGCTGCCGGTTTGTTCACTCAGCGCGTTGATCAGTCCCTCTGCCAGCCCGCGCAGCGCATCGCTCAGCTTAAACAGACGCGCGCACAGCGCCAGCACATCCTCCGGCAACGCGCCCAGTACAAAGCGAAACTCGCCGGGCTGATTATGCGCGGGTAACAGCGGACTTAATGCATCGCTTATCACGGTCAGTAACTCGCGCAGTTCATCACAGTGCGCTTTCAGGCGTTCAGAACTGGCCAGCGGAGGCGGCGACTTGGGCCGCATCTGACTCATTATCGCCTCGACCAGTTTGACAAACAGATCGAGCTGCAGGCTGGTCCAGCCCGGCGTAATATCCGCGCTCATCTCCAGCGCATCCCGCGCCACGTCAGGCAGATGGTGGCCTTCATCCACCACCAGCATCAGGTTTTTGGCGGGCGGCAATACCGATTCATTTTCCATTGCCGCCATCACCAGCGCGTGGTTGGCGACCACCACATCGACCTGCTCGATTTCACGTCGCGCGATAAAAAACGGACACTCCCGATACCAGCGACAATGCACGCCCAGACAACTGGCTTTATCCGTCGACAGGCGCTGCCACAGGCTGTCGCTGACGTTTTCATCGCTGTGATCGCGCAGGCCATCCCACTGATGGCGATCGAGTGACTTTTGCAGCCGTCCGCACAGGATCTGCTCGTCTTTGGTGCTGCTGACCGCGTCATCATCCAGGTAGAACAGCAAATCAGCCTGCTGATGATCATCCGCCACCAGCGCAGCCAGGTTACGCGGGCAGACGTAACGTCCCCGCCCAAAGGCCGCTGTAAAGGTTAAATCCGGAATGATTTTTTTCAGCAACGGCAAGTCTTTGCTGAAGATTTGATCCTGCAAGGCCACGTTGGCCGTGCTGATCACCAGCCGTTTCTCTTCGGCACGGCTGACGGCGATACCGGGGATCAGATAAGAAAGGGTTTTGCCCACGCCCGTAGGCGCTTCCACGGCCAGGTGACGACCGTCATCACCCGACAGGCATTTTGCCACCTCAGCAATCATCTGACGCTGGGCCGGGCGAGGAATAAAATCGGGCACCTGTTGCTGCAGCGCTTTGTACCACTGTGCTATCTGGCTTTTTATTGCTGCTGTCAGGGCCATGTTCAGATTACCGTGTTACTCATTGGCCTGTATTTTTACACAGTATTGCGGTGTCGTCAGCTTTCAGGTCTGTTTTTTCGTGCCCGCTTCAGAAACGGGCGGCGAGGCGAGCGGGCTGAGCACCGGACAAACCGCGCGGCGCAGTGCATGTTTGATTGCCGATCCCGTTGACCCGGCGCACTCTCGCAGCACATCCGCTACGTCAGCAGCTTAAACATCACCGTGGTCGCGTCCATCTCACCGTGAATGGATTCCGCATAGAGAGGAATAAATCCGGCCACCTGCCAGTTCAGCGCCAGGTAAAGCTCGCTGGCGACATCGCCACGCCGCGTGTCCAGCACCAGTAAGCGTTTCCCCTGCTGGCGTGCCCGCTGCTCTGCCTGCTGCATTAACTGGCGTGCAATGCCCTGCCGCCGCGCGCGGGGATGCACTAATAATTTACTGATCTCGGCCCGGTGTCGGCCATTCGGCATTGCGCTCGCGTTCAGCATAACCGTCGCGACAACCGCGCCATGCTGACGGGCGACCAGCAGCTCACTTTGGCCCTGTTCCAGTCCGGCAAGCTGACGTTGCCAGAACTGATGAATGGCCGCCCGGTCATCGGGCTCGATAAACCCGACGCTGGCCCCGTCGGCGACACAGGCCTGTAAAACCTCGACCAGCTCGCTTAACGCCTGGTGCGCCGCACCGGCACTGAGTGATTCATAGAGTGTCATGGTTTACATACCACCAGCAGGTAACGCGCACCTTCAGTCAGATGCGCCTGAAAGCCGGATGCGCCCGTAAGATGGAAACGCAGGCTGTCGCCCGGACCGAGTGTCCAGCTCTGCGCGCCCATCGTTACCGTCAGTTGCCCTTGTCGCAGCCAGATATGCTGCTCCATGCCCTGCACGGGCGGCGCATTGTAATCAATACGGGCACCCGGTCGCAGCGTTCCCTCAATAAGCTCACATCGGAAGGTGGCCGCAGGCGGCGATACGTTACGGCGAATAAAACCGCTGGCTTCGTCCTGCCAGACCGGTTGGCGATCGCGCGGAATCAGCAGATCGTTACCTTCTTCAACTTCGCTCAACAGGCGTGACATTGTTAAACTGTAAGCGACGCATAAGCGGTTCAGGAGAGCAGCCGTTGGACTGGTTTCAGCGCGCTCAATACGCGATAATGTTGCCCGGCTAATGCCTGTTGCGGTGGATAACTCATCCAGTGACCAGCCCTGTTTTATGCGCAGTTCTGCCAGGCGAGCCGCGAGGCGTTGTTCAGTATTATCAGCAGCCATTTTTATCTCTATTATGAAATTTAATTCTCACAATTGAGATAGGACACCATTTAAGCGCAGCCGTCAAGTTGTACATTTAAAAATTGGTTGTACAACTTAACAGGCTTCGCTATGGTGGTTTCATTCAGGTCAGTGAAAGAGGTAAATATGACCTTATACAGTATCGGCGACGTCGCCGAGCGCTGTGGCATAAATCCGGTTACCTTACGCGCCTGGCAACGACGTTATGGATTATTGAAACCACAACGTACTGAAGGCGGTCATCGACAGTTCGATGAAGAAGATGTTCAGCGCATCCAGGAAATTATGCGCTGGATTGAGAGTGGAGTCCCGGTAGGCAAGGTAAAAGCCCTACTGGAAGGCGGCGATGTTGATACGCATGATGGCTGGACGGCTATGCAGGACGAGCTTATCAGCATACTGCGCCATGTAAGACCGGCAAAGCTACGCAATAAAATCGCCTTAATTGGCCGCGAATATGCAGTCGATTCGTTGATCGATCATGTTTTTATGCCCGTAAGGCAAAAACTCAGCCTTGATCAGAATACGGCCCGCACGATGTGCAGCCTGCTGGACGGCATTCTGATCGACTATGTGGCGTTCTGTCTTGCCAGTAATCGCAAAAAGGCAGGCAAGGAAGCGCTGATCATTGGCTGGGGCATTGAGGATCGAACCCGCATCTGGCTGGAAGGCTGGCGGTTATCCCAGCATGGCTGGCGGATTGATGTGCTGTCAGAACCGCTGGATGTTCCGCGACCGGAGCTGTTTCCCGGGCTGAATATGTTTGTTTTTACGGGGAAAAAACTGACGCGTCGTCAGCAGGAACAACTGTCGCACTGGCAGGAGCAGGGATTCTCTGTTCTTTTGCATGAGGCTCACTGACACAAAAACGCACGCTCGGCACTATGACGGCTGCCTTGCGCGCGCTATCATCCCCGCCTTCCCATCAACACCTTCAGGTTATTTATGAACTGGAAAAAAACCTTTTTCGCCACGCTGTTTGCTATTCTGGCGCTTGGCGGAACCAGTGGGCTGATGCTGGTTGGCTATTCGCTCATCGTCCATTCACGCTAAATCTGCGCTGTAGCCGTTCAAACAGGCGATCGCAGACAATCGCCAACAGTGCGACCAGTAAAGCGCCCTGCAGCACATAGGCGGTATTAAAGCCGCTTAATCCAATAATGATGGGCGATCCCAGGCTTTTTGCCCCTACGGTAGAGGCGATGGCTGCCGTACCGATATTGATAATCACCGACGTGCGCATTCCCGCAATAATCACCGGCGCGGCCAGGGCGAGCTCCACCTGCCATAAGCGCTGCCAACGGCTCATTCCCACCCCTACGGCAATCTCCCGGCTGCTGGCAGGTACGTTGTCCAGCCCCGCTAAGGTGCCCTGAAGGATGGGCAGCAAACCATAGAGCAGTAATGCCACGATCGCGGGCCAGGCGCCAAATCCCATCACCGGGATCGCAATGGCCAGCACGGCCACAGGCGGGATGGTCTGACCGGCTGCCGCAATGGTTTCCAGCAGAGGGCGGAAAGCGCGACCACTGCGACGCGTCGCCAGCACGCCACAGCCGACGCCGATAACGGTTGCCAGCAGACTGGCTACGACCACTAAAAACAGGTGCGCCAGGGTGAGTTGCCAGAAACTGTCCTGCTGGTAGAGTGGGCGCGCAAGTTCAGGGAACCAGGCGGCAAACAGCGGCCCACTGTAGGGCATCGCCCAGAGCAGTCCCAGATAGAGCAGCACCAGCCACAGTAGCGGATCGGCTAACCGTCGCATCGGCCCGTCTCCGCATGATGCAGCAGGTCAGCGAAGTGAAGCACACCAAGCGGGCGGTGATCGCCATCGACTACCGGCAATTTATCGGTGCCGCGACTGATAAACTGCGACAGCGCCTCACGTAACGTCAGATCTGCCCTGAGCGGTTCTGCTTCCAGCCATTCGCCATGACGCACCACGCTGCCGACCTGTCCGAGCGCCAGTAGCCGCAGTCCTCTTTCACTGCGGCCAAAAAAATCCCGGACAAAATCGTTGCCTGGCCGGGTCAGCAACGTCAGCGGTTTCCCCTGCTGAACGATCTCACCGTCATGGAGCAGCACGATGTTGTCGGCCAGCGTCAGGGCTTCATCAATATCATGCGTCACCAACACAATCGTGCAGCCGGAGACCTGATGGATACGTAACATTTCCTGTTGTAGCGCGCTGCGCGTTACCGGATCCAGTGCACCAAACGGTTCATCCATCAGTAACACCTGGGGATCGGCTGCCAGCGCCCGGGCAACCCCGACGCGCTGCTGCTGCCCGCCGGAAAGCTGATGCGGATAGCGACGCAATAAGGCCGGATCCAGATTCAGTAGCGTCATGAGTTCCGCAATTCGTGCCTGGCGGCGTGCATTCGGCCAGCCAAGCAAGGCGGGCACGGTGGCAATATTCTTTTCGATCGTCCAGTGGGGAAATAACCCCGTCGACTGAATCGCATAGCCCATTTGTCGGCGCAGGGCCTGCGCATCCAGCTGACGAATCGACGTCCCCCGAAAGCGAATATCGCCCTGATCGTACTCCACCAGGCGGTTAATCATTTTCAGCGTGGTCGACTTGCCGGAACCCGACGTACCCAACAGAACGCTAAAGCTTCCCTCGGCAAGCGTCAGAGAAATATTTTTCACCGCCGCCTGGCCCGCAAAGTATTTTGTGACGCGCTCAAACTCAATCATCGCTTCGCTCCAGCAGGGCTATCACTACCCGAAATAACGCATCCAGCACGACCGCCAGCGCAATGACCGGGATCACGCCTAACAGCACCAGATCCAGCGCATTGCTCAGCAATCCCTGGAAAATAATGGCGCCGAATCCGCCTGCGCCAATCAGCGCCGCGATCACCGCCATGCCCAGCGTCTGCACCACCACCACACGTAATCCTGCCAGCCACACTGGCAACGCCAGGGGGACGTCAACGGTAAGGAACTGCTGGCGGCGATTCAGTCCCATGCCGCGCGCAGTTTCGCGCACGTCCGGAGGCACCTGTTGCAGACCGGTCACCACATTGCGCACAAGCGGCAACAGCGCATAGAGCACCAGGGCGATGATCGCGGGCGCCATCCCAATGCCGCTGATGCCCCATTCACCTGCCAGGGGAACACGTTTTGCCAGCGCCGCCAGCGGGGCAATCAGTAAACCAAACAACGCCACTGAGGGCACTGTCTGAACGACATTCAGTACGCCAAACACACTGCTTTGCCAGCCAGGCCGTCGGTAGAGCGCTATGCCAAGCGGCAACGCGATGAGTAAGGCAGGCAGAACGGTGCCGACTAATAACGTCAGATGGCGCAGTAAAGCGGCATCGAACACCGCCTCACGACTGGCATATTCTTTAAGCAGAGACAGCTGTGAAAGTTGACCGCTGAACAGCAGAAACAGAGGGATGATCCAGACCGACAGATTCAGCACGAGCTGCCAGCGCTTATGTTTGGTTAACTGACGCACCGTATCCGTGATGAGCAGTAGCGTAATGGCACTTGCACACCACATGCCGCTGGCAAACCGGGTACGCGCGAGCCGGCTACCCTGCTCCGCCACCCATGTTGCCTGATCGCCGCACACGCCAGTCAGCGCCGCCAACAGCAGGGCGGCGGTGAGGAATTGCAGGGCGCTGCGCAGGGAAGACGATCGTATCCATAACAGTGCCACCAGCATCAGCCACAGCGGGAGCACCAGGCTGCCGTGTGCGGTTTGCCAGAGCATCAGGGACTGGCCGCTGACCAGCCGGTTGGCCGCCACAATGACAAACGGCAGCCCGCCCAGCACCAGACTCAGGAGCAAAACAAGGACCAGAGCCACAGGCTGTCGCCAGGGCCAGCTGATGACCGACCGCGTAAGCGACACCGTTACAGCAGCTTTTGCTGTTGCAGCCACGCTTTTGCCACACTGCTGGCATCCTGCCCTTCCACAGCAATTTTGGCGTTGAGCTGTTGCAATGTCTTTTCGTCAAGTGCACTGAACGCCGGTTTTAGCCAGGCATCCATTTGCGGATAGGCTTTGAGCACCGCTTCACGTACAACGGGTGTGGGCGCATAGATGGGCTGCACGCCTTTGGGATCGCTCAGGGTTTTCAGGCCCAGCGCGGCAACCGGGCCATCCGTGCCGTAGGCCATGGCCGCATTTACCCCGGAGGTTTGCTGGGCGGCCGCACCGATAGTCACCGCCGTATCGCCGCCTGCCAGCGATAACAGTTGATCCTGCTTAAGCGTAAAGTCATAGGCTTTTTCAAAGGCCGGCAATGCATCGCTGCGTTCAATAAATTCCGCCGAGGCAGCCAGCTTAAAC
Source organism: Pantoea sp. PNA 03-3 (assembly GCF_003201175.1). Taxonomy (NCBI): domain Bacteria; kingdom Pseudomonadati; phylum Pseudomonadota; class Gammaproteobacteria; order Enterobacterales; family Erwiniaceae; genus Pantoea; species Pantoea sp. PNA 03-3. Next base: position 1,162,561 of record NZ_QICO01000001.1, read on the forward strand.
GTACCGCCTTTTTTGAGATAAGCGCTCAGGTCCTGTAGTGAATTAAGCTGATTTTTTTCGGCCACATCATTGCGCACCGCAATGGTCCAGGTGTTATTGGCGGGCGCGGGCGTCAGCCAGATCAGGTGATTTTTCTCTGCATCCAGCTTTTTGACCTTCTCATAACCCTGACGGGCATTCTTCCAGGCACTGTCTTTTTCGTCGTTAAAAAAGAACGCGCCATTACCGGTGTATTCCGGGTAGATATCCAGTTCCCCCGCCGTAATGGCACCGCGTACCACCTGGGTGGCGCCCAACTGAATTTTATTCACGGTTTTGACACCATGCTTTTCCAGCACCAGCAGAATCACATTTCCCAACAGTGAGCCTTCGGTATCAATCTTGGAACCGACACGAACCGGTTCGGCCGCATGCGCCATCCCGAGACTAAACACTACTGCACCGATGCCCGCCCAACCGCGAATAGTTGCCATGTTGCTTTCCTTATCACGTTATTCACCTGGAGTCGCCGTTGGTTGTCAGCACTGCGAAACGCGCACGGGCACCCCACCGTTTTTATTCATTGCAATAAAAGCGTAGCCTGGCAACAGCGTTGCGCGATGGGTTTTGTGACGAAACCGGCCCTGACCACATCAGCCAGGGCGAGATCGTTATGCCGGGAAAGTGAAATGCTCAAGGTAGGCAGGAATACGCGGGAACGTATGAAGAAACCAGGGCGTAAACTGCTGCGGCTGCTGCTGCATTTGCCGGGCGATATCCTGCATCGAACGGTAGTCGAAAGCGTCGGCCTCCTGCGGATTAAGCTGGGGCAGCTCATCGCTGAGCGCAAAAAACACATGGCCGTATTCATGCTCTGTCAGACCATTACTCAGGGGCAGGTTGTAGCTCAGTTCGAAGATCGGCGTCAGCGACAAGGTCATGCCCATTTCTTCACGTAACCGACGTTCAGCCGCGTCTTTAGTCGACTCATGAGGATAAGGATGGCCGCAGCAGGTATTACTCCAGAGGCCGCCGCAATGGTATTTATCGCTGGCGCGACGCTGAAGCAGCAATTCCTGACGGGCGTTAAAAACATACACCGTCACGGCACGGTGCAGTAATCCTTTTTCATGTACTTCCAGCTTTTCCATTTTGCCAGTGGGGCGATCAAGATGGTCGACGAGGATGACTTCAATAGCAGACATGAGGATTCCTTGAATGTGTTCCTCATCATTCTGGCACAAGATCGGCGAGGTTGAGGGGATAAAATTGTGCTGTTTATGCACAAATCTGTCAGACGGTGAAGCCGATCGGCAAAAATGTCGGGCCAGCGGAGGCTGGCCCGATGGGCGTTACAGTTTAAAGCTTTTCACAACCTGTTCCAGTTGCAGACTTTGCGCTTCCATCGCCTGGGCGGCTGAGGAGACTTCTTCAACCAGCACGGCGTTTTGCTGCGTGGTGCTGTCTAGCTGGTTGATGGCCACGTTGACCTGCTCAATGCCCATGCTCTGCTCACGGCTGGCCGCCATAATCTCGCTCATCAGCGTGGTCACGCTGCTGACGCCCTGCACCAGTTCGTCCATCGTCTGCCCGGCCTGCTCGACCAACTGGCTACCCGCATCGATATTGGCTACGGACTCTTCGATGAGTTTTTTGATCTCACGGGCGGAGTTAGCGGAACGTTGCGCCAGGTTACGGACTTCTGATGCCACCACGGCAAAGCCCCGGCCCTGTTCTCCGGCACGCGCCGCTTCAACGGCGGCGTTCAGCGCCAGGATATTGGTCTGGAAGGCAATGCTGTCGATCACGCTAATGATATCCACGACTTTACGTGAAGAGTGATGGATTTCACCCATGGTGCTGACGACCTGCCGAACCACCTCTGTGCCACGTGCCGCCACCTGTGACGCCTCACCGGCCAGCTGGTTCGCATGTGTGGCGTTATCGGCGTTCTGACGCACGGTGCCGGTCAGCTGTTCCATTGAGGCCGCGGTCTCAACAATCGAGCTGGCCTGATCTTCCGTCCGTGACGACAGATTCGTATTACCGCTGGCAATTTCACGTGATGCGGCTGAAATGGCCAGTGCGCTGCTGCCAACCTGCTGCATTAACCCTTGCAGGTAGCTGATAAAATTATTGAAGCTCTGTGCCACCGCGTTGAATTCCGGGCTGTTGCTGGCCGGCAGGCGCTGGGTCAAATCCGCACCGCCTGTCGACAAGGCTTCAATATTTTGATTCAGCATTCTCAGGCGCTTCATCATCGCGCGGACAAAGCCTAACAGCACCAGTAACAGAATAACTGCCAGCGGGATCTGTACCAGGCCCAGACGCATCAGCATGTTGTGGGACTGTGCTTTCAGGAGGCTGCTCGGAACGCTACTGGCCAGATACCACGGGCTGCCCGGAATAGCCTGTAAAAACAGCGTCTGTTCACCGTCATGACTATTGTAAGTGGTTTCTGTCGGCTGGGTGCCTGCGTGAGCCAGCAGGGTTTTCAATGGTCCAGCCATTGGATTCTGCAGGTCACTCAGGTTCTCAAGTTTTGGCGTACCGTTCGCCAGCGCTGCGTTGCCGACCACTTTGCCGTCAGACTCAACGATCAGTACGTCTCCATGAATCGCCTCGCCCATTTTTTTAGCCAGTTGGTTGAAAAAACCCAACGTAACGTCGATGGTTGAGACGCCCCAGACGGAACCGTCGCGGTAGATGGCCATCGCACAGTTGGTACGCGGCTGTGGGCTGGCGGCATCCTGATAAGCCTTAGCCCAGGCGCACTGCCCTTTTGGTGCAGCCATCCCGTCTTTGTACCAGGGCTGCTCCCAGTATTTGTCAGCCGCCTCAGAGTTCCAGTAGGTATTCACCTGCAGCTTATTGCTGGCATCGCGCGCGAAAAAGCTGCTGTCTTTCTCTTTTCCGGCTTCGCGACGATTAGGTAAGGGCCAGATACCGCCGCCAAAGACGTTGCTGTCCTGATACTGGTTGACCAGCGCCGGTAATAAGGTGTCGATCGCCGCGCTGTCGATGACGGCCGCAGCCTCGGTGATGGCGCGTTGCTGCGCCTGCACACGGTTCATTTGCTCAACAATGCCGGTAGCCAGTGAATCCACCTGATAACGAATCAGGCGGCTTTCATTTTCCACCAGTTGAGGCGCAACAAACTGATTAATTACCCAGATAGTGACCAACATTAACGCAACAAAGAAGCCGATAAGTGTTGCGGTGAAGCGGGATTGCGTGGTCTTTAACATCATTGTTCCCCTGACCTTTTGCGGCGCCATTGCCTGATCCGGGTTAACGGCACAGCAAAGGGGAACTTGAGTAGACTAGATCACAAATTTAACAAGTCATTTAACAACAAAGATATTTAATTGCGCCAGGTGCGTAACTTTCTTACCCCTGGCGGCAGGCGCACCCGATTGCGCGGCTTATCCCGCCTCGACGACCTGCTCGCGTGGCCGGAAAATATGGGTATTTCCGCCAGCGGAAAGGCGTTCACGCAGTTGTTGCCCGCCCTGGGGTTCAGCCTGAGCAAACTGACGCTCCGCTTCGGTTACCGGCGTGGCCCACAGTAACGTTGGCCTGTCGCCATCGCGCCTCGGCAGGACAAACTGCGCGCTTTCCGGTGCCAGCTCGTTGGCTAACAGATAGCTTTCAAATCCCACAGGAGCCACTTCCGAAGCCAGCGTATGGCCTTCGCCGAGCCAGGTGAGGCGCGCCCATGGTAAATGCACAAATTCTGCCAGCGCACTGGCCATTTGCACCGCATTGCTCTCCGTCATCACCTCGCCATCAACAGCCATCCCCAGCTCTGCCCGGCGATAGTGCGGTGCCAGTTCATCAAACAGAAAATCCACCTGCGGCATGGGACGAATACTCATCCCCAGCGTCAGAAAATACCAGATGCCGTTGTGATAATGCTGCGACAGCGCCATTGGCGGCCAGTTGCCTTGATCGATCGCGTAGTATTTTACCGACTCGCCAAACTGTGCCTGATAACAGGTCATCAGATCCTGCTGTACCTTGTCCCATTCGCTGCCGTCATGCCATTCACGCCAGAACTGCCGTTGCTGTTCGGCCAGGGCGTAATAATGGTTAGTGGACGCCGAACCCAGGGGTGCGGTCAGCCGGTTCTTTTTAATACAGCCTGCAGAAAAACTGACCTGCTTATCCTGATAAAGACTCCAGCCCGGGATCACGGCAAGAAGCTGACCGTAGTACCAGAGTGCTGCGCCCGCGTCGCCCGGTTCCCAGAGTATTTGCAGCCCGGCCGGATCCAGCGGCGGCTCCGCTTCCAGGTTACGACAGTATTCGGCACTTAACAGGGGGGCAATGCCCTGCGCCATCGCCTGGTGATCGTCCTCAACCGGCGCGGGCAGGAGGTTACGTAACCAGCAGCCCCGCACCGCAAACTGGCTACGAAACAGGTCAGTGGGCCAGATATAGAAATAAGCAGTACGCGCATCCTGTTCGACAATGGCCGTCAGGGTGCGCTGCTGATTGTGGGCTTCGGCAATCAGTGTTTGGTACGTCATAGCGCCTCATTCGTGCTTGAGGAATCCATTTTCCCCGAGGATAGAGCAGGATCATGCCTGTCGCCATGTCAGACAAGGGTAAAACTCTCAAAATGGGGAGGTCCGGGCAGGATGGCGGAAGCAGAAACGGGATGCGCTTCCCCGGAACGGGGAAGCGTTAATCAGCACGAACCGGACGCGCGGTTCGTGCCGGGGCTTACTGATAGGTAAACTGGGCGTTCTGGGTGCGTACTGAGTCCAGACCAATCATGACGTTAAATTTGCCCGGTTCAGCAACGTGTTTCATCTGCTGATTCCAGAATTTCAGTGCATCAACGTCAATCCTGAAGGTCACTTTCTGCGACTCCCCGGCTTTAAGCATGATCCGTTTGAACCCGTGCAGCTCTTTTACCGGCCGGCTCATGCTGGCTACCGGATCGTTCAGGTACAGCTGGACGACCGTGGCCCCGTCAACTTTACCGCTGTTTGTTACGGTCACGCTGGCTTCAACACTGCCGTTGTGCGGCATGGTTTCAGCGGACAGCGTCACCGGCGACACGGTAAACGTGGTATAGCTCAGGCCGTAACCAAACGGATAGAGCGGGCCATTTTCCGCATCGTAATAATGGGACGTGTACTTGTTTGGCTTGGCAAAGTTATAAGGCCGGCCGGTCGGCAGATGGTTGTAATAGATGGGAATTTGTCCCACGGAACGCGGGAAGGACATCGGCAGCTTGCCGGACGGGTTGTAATCGCCAAACAGCACATCCGCAATGGCATTGCCCCCTTCTGTCCCGCTGAACCAGGTTTCCAGCATGGCATCGGCCATACGATCTTCGTTGACCAGCGCCAATGGACGACCGTTCATCAGTACGATGACCAGCGGCTTGCCTGTTGCCTTCAGCGCAGCCAGTAATTTTTGCTGCGCAGGTGGAATCATCAGATCGCTACGGCTGGACGCTTCGTGCGCCATGCCCTGCGCTTCCCCCACGGCGGCCACGACGACATCTGCCTGTTTTGCCTTCTCTACCGCCTCATCGATCATGGCCTGTGCGGAGCGCGGATCGACGACGATGGCAGGTTCATACATATTCAGGAAGTCCTGAATACCTTTGTTGTCTGACACGTTGGATCCTTTGGCATACAGCAGCGTCGCTTTACCCTGCGTCGCATTTTGCATCCCCTGCAACAGCGAAACAGACTGTTTCGCGACACCTGCCGCTGACCAGCTGCCCATGATATCGCGCTGGCTGTCTGCCAGCGGCCCGATCAAGGCAATGGTGCCGGATTTTTTCAGCGGTAACGTATTCAGGCGGTTTTTCAGCAGCACCATACTTTTGCGTGCCACATCCCGGGCTTCGGGACGATGCAGGCGGCTTTCCGCATTGGTGTCCTGGGGATCGCTCTCTTTCGGCCCCAGATGACTATAGGGATCGTTAAACAGCCCCATGTCGTATTTCACGTTAAGCACGTGGCGCGCCGCATCGTCGATTTCCGCCCGACTGACGATGCCGCGTTTCACCAGGTCCGGTAAGTATTTGCTGTAATATTCATCGCTCATACTCATATCGACACCGGATTTGAGGGCAATACGCACCGCATCCTGAGGATCGCTCGCCACGCCATGTTTAATCAACTCTTTGATCGCACCGTGGTCGCTGATGGTGATCCCTTTAAATTTCCAGTCACGACGCAGCAGATCTTTCAGCAGCCAGCTGTCGGCCGTGGCGGGCACACCATTAATGGAGTTGAGTGCCACCATGACGCCGCCGCTGCCGGCATCCAGAGAGGCTTTATACGGCGGCAGATAGTCCTGGAACATGCGTTGCGGACTCATGTCCACGGTGTTGTAATCCCGTCCGCCTTCAACCGCGCCGTACAGCGCAAAGTGCTTTACGCTGGTCATAATGTTGTAGCGGTCTGCCGGGCTTTTGCCCTGCATCGCCTTCACCATGGTGCGTCCCATTTCGGACGTTAAATAGGTGTCCTCGCCGAAGCCTTCGGACACGCGTCCCCAGCGCGGCTCCCGGCTGACGTCAACCATCGGCGCCCAGGTCATATTTAACCCATCGTCTGCCGCTTCATAAGCTGAAATGCGCCCAACCTCTTTAACGGCATCCAGATCCCAGCTGGAGGCTAACGCCAGCGGAATCGGGAAAATCGTCCGCTGACCGTGCACGACGTCATAGGCGAAAAACAGCGGAATTTTCAGCCGGCTGAGCTGCATCACCTGATCCTGCATCGCCCGGATATCCGGGCGCGTAACCGTATTAAAAATCGCGCCCACCTGCCCCTTGTGGATCATCTCACGCACGGCTTCTTTTGGCGTATCCGGTCCCACGCTAATTAAACGCAACTGGCCAATTTTCTCATCCAGCGTCATTTTTTTAAGCAGATTATTGACGTAGGCATCACGCGCCTTTTCGGTCATCGGATGCTGAACGGTGGGCTCCCCGGCCAGTGCAGGTTGCAGCGCAAGGGAAACAGCGAGGCTAACAGCGCAAATCCATTTCATCGGGTTGGGTTCTCTTAAGTAACTGCGCAATATCGACTAAATGCAGGATGGCATCATCAGAGCATAGCATGTCGCCTGCGGCTATCACACTGCGCCCGACGCAACTGACGTGCTACAGTAAGGACGCATGCATACGACAAGGGAATTGCCCATGATGACATCGTCTGTCCTGATTGCCGATCTGCGCCGTCTGGTTGGCACAAGTAACGTTCTGACTGAGGCCGCGCACACGGCTCGCTATCGTAAAGGCTTTCGTTCTGGTGAAGGCGAGGCGCTGGCCGTGGTGTTTCCGGCTACGCTGCTGGAGCTGTGGCGCGTACTGCAAACGCTGGTCGCTGCGGATGCAATCATTTTGATGCAGGCGGCCAATACCGGCCTGACCGAAGGCTCGACGCCGCAGGGCGACGACTACGATCGTCCGTTGGTGATTATCAGCACACTGAAGCTGGATAAGCTACAGCTCATCGATAAGGGCCGACAGGTCCTGTCCTTTCCGGGCAGTACCCTGTATCAACTGGAAAAGATCCTGAAGCCGCTGGGCCGTGAGCCGCACTCGGTGATTGGATCTTCCTGTATTGGTGCGTCGGTGCTGGGTGGCATCTGTAATAACTCTGGCGGCTCGCTGATCAAACGCGGCCCGGCCTACAGTGAAATGGCGCTGTTTGCTCAGATTGATGCCCAGGGGCGACTGAAGCTGGTCAATCATCTGGGCATTGACCTGGGCACCTCGCCGGAAGAGATTCTGGGACGCCTGGATGACGATCGCTGGCAGCCGGACGATGTCCTGCATGATGGCCGTCACGCGTCCGATCATGATTATGCTGACCGCGTGCGCGATGTGAATGCCGATACGCCCGCCCGTTTTAACGCGGATGCCCGTCGTCTGTTTGAAGCGTCCGGCTGCGCAGGCAAGCTGGCGGTTTTCGCGGTACGCCTGGACACATTTGAGCAGGAACCGCAGCAGCAGGTGTTCTATATCGGCACTAACGATGCCGCCGTGCTCAGCGACCTGCGCTGCCATATGCTGGCCCATTTTAAAAACCTGCCCGTTGCCGCGGAATATATGCACCGGGATATCTACGATATCGCCGAAGTGTACGGCAAAGATACATTCCTGATGATTGACAAGCTGGGCACCGACAAGATGCCCCTGTTTTTTACGCTTAAAGGTCGGGTTGACGGCTGGCTTAATAAACTGTCTTTCATAAAACCGCATCTGACTGACCGGCTGCTGCAACGGCTGAGTCGCCTGTTTCCGGCGCATCTGCCGAAACGCATGAAGCAGTATCGCGATAAATACCAGCATCATTTAATGCTGAAAATGTCGGGTGACGGCGTCGAAGAGGCGCGCAACTACCTGCGGGAGTTTTTCCGTGAAGGTGGCGGAGAGTTTTTTGAGTGCGAAGGCAAAGAAGGCGCGCACGCTTTCCTGCACCGCTTTGCCGCTGCCGGTGCGGCAGTGCGTTATCACGCCGTTCACGCCACAGAGGTGGAAGATATTCTGGCGCTGGATATTGCGCTGCGCCGCAATGACAGAGACTGGTTCGAAACCCTGCCTGCCGGGATAACGCAGTCACTCAGTCATCAGCTGTATTACGGCCATTTTTTCTGCCATGTCTTCCATCAGGACTACATCGTTAAAAAAGGGGTGGATGTCCATGCCCTGAAAGCGCAAATGCTGGCGATTCTGAAGACGCGCGGCGCGGAGTATCCGGCAGAGCATAACGTCGGCCATCTCTATCAGGCCCAGCCGCAGCTGGCCGCGTTCTATCGTCAGCTCGATCCGACCAACAGCTTTAACCCCGGTATTGGCAAAACCAGTAAGCTGAAAGGCTGGGCGGTCAGGCAGCCCTGACGCCTCAAAAGGCCATGAAAAAACAGGCAGCCATAGGGCTGCCTGTTTCATTAACGCGGTTGCTCTGTGACCGTTACGTCATCGCTGACATCCGAGGCCAGCAGCTGGCGACGTTCGATAATCATGGTCTGCGGCGTCGACAGGACGATCCCTTCTTTACGTAATCGCGTCAGAATATCAAACAGCAGATCGCTTTTTGCGCCTGCAATCTGGCGCTGGCTGGCCACGTTACCGGTTACGCTGAGTACAATGCCCTGCGCGGTAAGATCTTTAAACGACACTGACGGTTCCGGCGTCTCCAGAATGCGCTCATTCTCTTCATACACCTTAAGCAGAATTTCACGTACCTGCACGGGGTCAATATTGAGCGGGAACGTCAGGGTAATCGTCACCACGCCCTGCGCGTTACCCATGGTCGCGTTACGGACGTTCTGAGAAATAAACTGCGAGTTAGGCACGATCACCGTAGATTTATCGCCCAGCTGAATTTCCGTCGCACGCACGTTGATGCGACGAATATCCCCTTCCACGCCGCTGATCGTTACCAGATCGCCCACTTTCACCGGGCGCTCAGTCAGCAGAATCAGACCCGAAATAAAGTTCTTAACGATCTCCTGTAAGCCGAAACCGATACCGACAGATAATGCACTGACGATCCAGGCCAGCTTGTTCCATTGCAGCCCCATAATCGACAGGGTCAGCAGGATAATCAGCACATAGCCCACGTTACTGAACAGCGTCACCAGGGACACCCGCATCCCGCTGTCCATGGTGGTTTTGGGCAGGAAGTCGTTGTCCAGCCAGCGCCGCACTGAACGCAAGACGTAAATCCCGACAATCAGGCACAGCAATGCATTTACCAGGTGCGCCGGAACGATATTCAGCGACTCCAGGCCTTTACCGCCCCAGAATTCGATGGCCTTCTGCAACAACTCAATCGGCGTGGACGAGGCAAAGGTGCCGTTGAGCAGCGCCAGCGCCACAAACAGCACCAGGAACGTTTTACCTATCGCCGCCAGAATGGTCGCCACCTGCTGCAGATGACGTTCATCAATGTTCAGTGAACTCTGGATGCGTTTACCTGTCGTGTTACTGATTGAGAACAGACTCTCACAGCCGTCGTTGACCAGATGACTGAGAATATAAAATGAGCCAAACAAAATGCCGCACCACACCAGCTCATAGCTGAGAAAACGCGCCAGCGTGACGTAGCCGATCACCAGCGAGGCCAGGATGGTCAGCGCGGTGATCGTCAGCGCCATCTGAATCAATCCAACCAGGGTAGAACGCGCTTCCGGCGGCGTACCCGACTGCGCCAGGCGACGACGAACGCGCTTGGTGCGCATGCTGATCGCCAGTGCCGTAGTGCCGATAAGTAATGCCGTCAGGCCGTTGGCAAAAATACTGGTATTCAGGCTGGTGCCGACGGTGTAGTTAAAGGACTCGACCATCTGAAAGATAAACACCAGCAGGGCCGTAATCGGCGGGAACGGTTTAAGCGCGATGGCGACTTCGTTCGAAATCGTCGGCAGACGCCAGCTGGGGCGACGCGTAGATAAAAAGGCACGGCCCAGCCCGGCAATCAGGCCACAGTAGACGCTGAGTTCGACCAGACGGTAAATAAAGTCCTGCACATCGCTGGAGACTTCATCGCGGCGCGTAAAGGCCTGCGAAATAAAGACGAAGGTCAGGACAACGGCCGCCAGGCTGGTCAGCGCCACGGCAGTCGCCAGAAAACTACGGCGCAAACGCCCTTCAGGCAATTTATTGATACTGACCCAGGCCAGGAACTCTTCACCATAGCGACGGCCGAGCGTCATCACCAGCACCGCGGCCAGCAACCAGCCAACCGTGCCAATGCGCCAGCCCGGCTCCCAGGAGAGTGCGGCCGTGTCTTTCAGCTCATTGAGAAAATCGCCAATTTTTTCCGCATCCAGATCCTGACTACTTAACACGGGCGCCCAGAAGCGCGGCCCCAGAATACTGCCTGAATTCAGGGCGAGTTTATTTTTTAGCTGGTCGCGGCGCAGATTGACGATTTGTGAGGAGAGCATCAGTGCACTGTTTTTAATGCCTTCCGCCTGCTTGATTTGATCGTCAAGCTTGCTCTTCTGACTTTCCAGCGCGCTGCGTTTGCGCGTCACGTCTGGTGTCTCTTTGACGCCGCTTTCCGGTTTAGGTGCCGGACCGAGCACGGCCAGCTGCGCTTCCAGTTGTTGACGATCGGGCTGTAACGCCTGCGCAAGCGTATCCGTATTGCCTGATAGCTCCAGCGCCATCTCATTCAGACGACTGAGCTTATTTTCGTCGCTTTCAACGGAGACCTGGCTTTTAATTTTATCGAGGATCTTCTGCATTTTCGGCAGCTCGACAGAGGCATCCACCTTGGGTTTGTCGTCGGTTTGCTGCGTGGCTTGCGTCGCATCGTCGGCAAAACTCAGCGCGGGTGCGAGCGTCATCAACGCGAAAAAAATCAGAACACTAAATGAACGTAACTTGAGCATATCAATGAGATTCCGGCACAGTAATCAGGCGAATCACCCTCGCCATTTGCGGGTAGTTTAGATTTTCGTCTGCCATGAAACTATAGGAATACAGGTCAATCTCAGCCGGGGAAACGTAGCGCCCCGGCAGAGGATTACTCTACAGCGGCCCCACTGGCTGCGTTGCTGGCAACCTCATCCGCTTTTTGTTTTTTATAGGCCAGCGCAGCCGCCGGAACCGGCGCAGCCTTGCCGGTTTCCAGCCAGTCGCGCAGACGATTCGCATCGGCGAAATGGGTATATTTGCCAAACGCATCGAGTACCACCAGCGCGACCGGGCGGTTCTTAATCATCGTCCGCATGACCAGACAGTGCCCCGCCTGATCGGTGTAACCCGTTTTCGTTAACTGGATATGCCAGCCATTTTTATACACCAGGTGATTGGTATTGCGGAACGGCAGCGCATAACTCGGATGGGCAAACACGGCGGTTTCTTCTTTGGTCGTGCTGAGCTCACCCAGAAGCGGATATTCACGCGTCGCTTTCAGCAGCTTCACCAGATCCTGGGCGCTGGACACGTTTTTGATAGAGAGGCCCGTGGGTTCAACGTAATGCGTGTGCATCATGCCGAGCGCGCGCGCCTTGGCATTCATTGCCCGGATAAAAGCATCGTACCCGCCCGGATAAGCGTGAGCCAGACTGGCTGCCGCGCGGTTTTCCGAGGACATCAGCGCCAGCATCAGCATACTGCGGCGACTAATTTCGCTGTTCAGTTTGACGCGCGAAAACACACCACGCATCTCGGGGGTCTGGCTGATATCGACCTTCACCATCTCGTTCATCGGCTGGTGCGCATCCAGTACCACCATGGCCGTCATTAACTTCGTGATGGACGCGATGGGGCGCACCCGATCCGGGTGACTGGAGAACAGGACTTTACCATTGGTCAGATCGACAATCAGGGCGCTCCCTGAGGCGATTTGCGGCTGAGCAATCGGGGCCATCTGCGACAACGTGGTGGTCGCCTGTGCTGGAAGGGTAAAAACCTGCCCGGAAACGAGCAGCGCCAGCGACAACAGTGAAAAGCGAATTTTTGCAGGCATCGTGGAAAAAAGACCCGGTTAAGATTGTGCGCTGTGTAAACACAGGCCGCCAACGCCTGAACAGGCAGAGCGCGGGCTGGCCGCAGCATCATACGCTGAAGTCAGGGAATTTTCCTGGTGAGATTGTTTCTGAGCGTTAAAAAAAGGTTGCCGCCCTGTAGGCGGCAACGGCAGGTTAAAACAGACGCGGGCCATAGCCCCATAACACCACGGTCAGAGCCAGTAGCACTTCGAAGACCAGCACACCAATAGCCAGTGTTGAACTGGAAAAACGCAGACTTTCGTCACGGTCGATATTCAGAAACAGCGGAATGCCGACATACAGCAGATACCCGGTATACAGGAGCGCCAGCGCTGCCGCCAGCACACATAGCCAGACCAGCGGATAAAGCGCGACAAGGCCGCTCAAAAACAGGGGCGTAGCGACATAGCCCGCAAATACGGTGCAGCGCCCCATGCTGGGACGATGGGGATAGTCACGCGCCATCCAGTGAATCACCCGCCCCATAACGGCGACGCCGCCCAGGATCACCAGATAGAACAGAATCCCCAGGCCCAACGCCGTCAGCAAATTAAGCTGCACATATTGCCCTTCTCCCAGGTTCCAGCCTGACTGAGTGGTGCCAATCATGGCGCAGATCACCGGCACAGCGGCCATCAGCAGCACGTGGTGAGTGTAATGGTGCGAAACCGTTTCGTTCTCTTGCTTGATAGTGCGCATTTCCTGGTTCGGATGCGCTAACAAACCCCAGACATGGTTCATACGCTTACTCCTCTGACCGATTGGGCCACCCGATCTGTTAACATTTCCACAAGGGGGCAGCAGTCATTTGAGTATAATCGGCAGGATAATTTCTGGGGCCTCTGCGCAAAAAAACGGCGAAAAAGATCGCTTACGGGGTCTTAATCCGCTGTCCTGGCAAATCGGGTATAGACTGAAAGAAAAATCTTCACACAGGGAGTTCAGCCTTGCATTTGGATATCAATGGGTTAATTACGCAGTACGGCTATCTTGCGCTGTTTATTGGCTGTATTGCCGAGGGCGAAACGTTTTTGCTGCTGGGCGGGGTTGCCGCTCACGAAGGGCTACTGCACTACAGTGGCGTCGTACTGGCGGCGATGGCGGGCGGCGTGGTGGGCGATCAGATGCTCTACTGGATTGGCCGGCGTTTTGGTACCCGCATTTTGCGACGCTTTAAAAAACATCAGGATAAAGTGGTGAAGGCGAACCGCCTGATTAAGCGTCGTCCCAGCCTGTTCGTGATTGGCGCACGTTTTATGTATGGCTTTCGTATTATTGGGCCGATCATTATTGGCGCAAGCCGCCTGAAGCCGCTGAAGTTTTTTCTCCTCAACGTCACCGGGGCGGCTGTCTGGGCACTGCTGTTTGTTACGCTCGGCTATTTTGCAGGCGGCATTATCGCCCCCTGGCTGCACAAACTCGACCAACACTTTAAACACCTGCTATGGCTGGGCGCGGCGGTGGTCTTTGCGTTTGTGCTGCGCTGGGCGATTCGCCGCTGGAATCATCACCGGGCCGATCAGTAGCCTTTAAACTGTGGGTTGGCCAGCATAAAGCCGCCATCGATAATAAACGACTGACCGGTGGTATAGGTCGCCCACTCGGAACTCAGCCAGGCTACCATACTGGCAATTTCGTGCGTATCGCCAGGGCGGCCGGCAGGAATTTCCGGCATCTTTACGTTGTGCGCATCCGCGTCGGACATCTTGTTCATCGGCGTCGCAATCGCCCCCGGGGCGACCGCATTGACCAGAATATTGTGGGGCAGCAGACTCAGCGCCATCGATTTGGTCAGGCCGCCTGCCGCATGTTTTGCCGCGGTATAGGCCACTGAGCCCGGCAGGGGCGTATGCTCGTGCACAGAGGTGATGTTGATGATGCGTCCGCCCTGCCCTTGTTTGATCATGTTACGTGCCGCCACCTGCCCACAGATAAAGACGCCATCGACATCCACGCTGAAGGTTTTACGCCAGTCTTCCCAGGTCACGTCCATAAAGTCGGCTTTAAAATTTGCCCCGGCATTGTTGACCAGCACATCGATACGGCCCAGTTTGTCGATCAACTGCTGCAACACCTTGCCGCCTTCTGGCGGATCGGCCAGATCAAGCTGAATCGTCTCTGCCCGTTGTCCGGTCTCTTCTACCCGACGGGCGGTCCGCTGTGCGCCTTCCTCGTCAGAACGCCAGGTGATGCCAATATCAAAGCCCTGTTCGGCTAACATCTCAGCACAACGGCTGCCGATGCCCGAATCCGATGCGGTCACAATGGCCACTTTTCGTTGGGGTGCTGTCATAACGGTCTCCTCTGGAAGTGTATGAAAAGTATATACCGGGCTGAAAATTGTGCCGGACGCGGACAACGGGCTCGCCAGGTTAACGATCTGTGCCCGAACGAAGCGGTATGCAGGTACCTGGCTATAGTTAAGTCAGACACTGACAGGGAGAACGCGATGAGTAAGGTTAAACGCAAGATTGACGATCATGGTGTCATAGGTGATCTCCGCACCTGTGCACTGGTCGCAAACGATGGCACGATCGACTATCTCTGCTGGCCGGAGCTGGACAGCCCGTCGGTGTTTTCGGCCTTACTGGACAGTGACGAAGCGGGCCTGTTTTCAATCGCACCCGACTGGCAAAACGCCCGTCGGCAACAAATTTACCTGCCGGATACCAATATTCTGCAAACGCGCTGGCTGGCCGAAGAAGGCGTGGCCGAAATTACTGACTACATGCCCATCTGCGATCGTCAGGACAAACTGCCACGCATTATCCGCCGGGTGAAAATGGTGCGGGGTCAGGCCCGGTTTAACATGGTCTGTTCGCCTCGCCATGATTACGCCCGCGCGGAAACCCGCGCCGAGATTCAGCGCGGTTGTATCGATTTTCATGCGACGGATCAGCCCTCGCTTCGGCTGGCCGCCACGGTCGTGATGACCCTGGAAGGTAATAGCGCCACCGCCAGTTTCGAGTTAAAAGCGGGCGAACACGCCGAATTTGAATTCGGCAGCGTAAATGACGCACACGTTGAAAAACTGGCGACCGCGAACTGTTTCGAAGAGACGCTGAGCTACTGGCGTGAGTGGAGTTGCCACAGCACCTATCGTGGCCGCTGGCAGGAAATGGTCCAGCGCTCAGCGTTGGTGCTGAAGCTGCTGACTTCCTGGCAGCACGGCTCCATTGCCGCCGCCGCAACCTTTGGCCTGCCGGAGGAGCTGGGGGGCGAACGTAACTGGGATTACCGTGCCTCCTGGATACGCGATGCGTCCTTCAGCATGTACGCGCTGATGCGCCTGGGCTACGTGGATGAGGCCAAGCACTTCACCGAATGGGTTGGTCGCTGTGTGGAAAACAGCCATCATGACGAGATGCGTTTACAGGTGATGTATCGCCTGGACAGCAGCACGGAACTGCAGGAAATGTCGCTGCTCAACCTGTCCGGCTATGCCGATTCCTGCCCGGTCAGGATAGGCAACGATGCCTGGCAACAGAAACAACTGGATATCTATGGCGAACTGATGGACGCCATTTACCTTGCCAATAAATATGGTGAAGCCATCTCTCAACGGGGCTGGAACCATGTCTCAGAGATGCTGGACTGGCTCTGTGATAACTGGCATCAGCCGGATGCGGGCATCTGGGAAATGCGCGGTGAACCGGAGCACTTCCTGCATTCCCGTTTGATGTGCTGGGTGGCCATGGATCGCGGGCTGCGTCTTGGCATGAAACGTTCCCTGCCGATGCCTTATGAGCGGTGGGACCGTACCCGGCGCGAGATTCGCGACGATATCTGGAAAAACTTCTGGAACAGCGAACGCGGCCATTTTGTTTCGACCCGCCATGGCGATTACCTGGATGCCTCCATGCTGCTGATGCCGCTGGTGCGTTTTGTCGGCGCAACTGATCCTGACTGGATTGCCACGCTGGATGCCATCAAGGCGAATCTGGTCAGCGATGGGATGGTGCGCCGCTATAACATCCATGAAACCCCGGCGGACGGGCTCACCGGCGGAGAAGGTTCATTTGGTGCCTGCTCGTTCTGGTACGTCGAATGTCTGGCACGTGCCGGACGCGTACGCGAAGCCCATTTTGAGTTCGAGAAATTACTGAGCTACGCTAATCCATTGGGGTTATATGCCGAAGAGTTCGACAGCCACGGCCAGGCACTAGGCAATATGCCGCAGGCGCTGACGCATCTCGCCCTGATTAGCGCCGCCTTTTTCCTGAACCGCAAGCTAAACGGAGATGTCACGTTATGGCAGCCGTAAAGGGCGTTTTTCGCCCAAAATGTTAATGAACAAAGGCGGATAACGCAGGTAAGTCAGGTAAAGTATTTCGATGCGGTAAAAATCCTGATTCACAACATCAGTTTAATGAACATATAATGCGCAGCAGGTCATAGTGACCAGCATGGGTTCGATACATTGACAAGCCTGAAACATGGCGATAAAGACTTGTAAAATATGAAAAAAAGCATTCGCGCGTTCGCTTCACTTGCATTGGCTTTGGCGGCATTCAGTCAGTCAGCCCTTGCGGTTGTTTATCCCTTACCGCCGGCGAACAGCCGTCTGACCGGGCAAAACATTGAGATTACGATTCCTCAGGACAGTAAACTGCCTCTGGAAGCTTTTGCAGCACAGTTCCAGATGGGCCTCAGCAATATGCTGGAAGCCAATCCGGGTGTTGACGTTTATCTGCCTAAGCCTGGCAGCAAACTGATTATTCCTCAGCAGTTACTCCTGCCTGACGCCCCGCGTGAAGGCATCGTGATTAACAGTGCTGAAATGCGTCTTTATTACTACCCGAAAGGCTCGAAAACCGTGGTCGTTCTGCCTATCGGTATTGGTGAGCTGGGTAAAGATACGCCGCTGAACTGGACCACAACCGTTCAACGTAAAAAAGATGGCCCGACCTGGACGCCTACCAAAGCGATGCACGCTGAATATGCCTCACGTGGCGAAAATCTGCCGGCCGTGTTCCCGGCAGGCCCGGATAACCCAATGGGGCTGTATGCACTCTACATCGGGCGTCTGTACGCCATTCACGGCACCAACGCCAACTTTGGTATCGGCCTGCGCGTCAGCCACGGCTGTGTCCGCCTGCGTGCCGATGATATCAAATGGCTGTTCGATCACGTGCCAGTTGGCACGCGCGTGCAGTTTATCAACCAGCCGGTGAAAGCGTCTGTTGAGCCAGACGGTTCACGCTGGATGGAAGTGCATAATCCGCTGTCGACCACGGAAGAGCAGTTTAACTCTCGTGAACTGGTGCCGATTACGCTGACTCAGGCGGTTGGCAAAGTACTGGTAGACGGTAGCGTGAATCAGTCTCAGGTTGATAAGGCCATCCAGAACCGCTCTGGTATGCCTGTACAGGTTAATGCGCCAGAAAACAGCGTGGCCCCTGCGCCTGTTCCCTTCAACGAAGGTGAAGATGCTGAGCCGAAAGAAGAGCCCATGACGCCAGTGATGTCGCAGCCTGCTAACCCGGTCGCGGTCCAGTCAGAGCCCGCGCCGCAACAGGCTCAACCTGTGCAGCCTTCGCAGCCGCAGCCAGAGCAACCACAGCAGTCGCAACCTGCCCAGCCACAGCCGGCGCAGTAACATTCGCCTGTTACGGGCCAGCCATTCAGGCCCGGTCGTCAGGTCAGTGAAAAGCCAGCGTTGGCGATAGCCACGCTGGCTTTTTTATTGGTCACGGGCTCCACTGTCAACACCACTATCTGGACGGACGGCGAAAACTCAGCCAGCCGGCCAGCAGCGTGAAGGCCAGGACGATCAGAACCAGCAGTAAAAACCCGTGCGGGTTCGACGCCAGCGGAATGCCGCCCACGTTCATACCAAAAAATCCCGCCACAATGTTAATCGGCAGTGCAAGCACCGTAATCACGGTCAGCAGATAAAGTGTCCGGTTACTCTGCTCCATCAACCGTGCTGCAATTTCCTCCTGCAGCAGACGGATGCGCTCCATCAGGCTGGCCAGGTCGTTCAGCACCACGCTAAATTCTTCCGTGAACGCCCGCAGCTCGCGGAGCGTGTCGCGGTTGAGCCAGGCGGGTGGGCGGTTAAGCAACCGGAACAGCGCCGCCGGTTCGGGTGCCAGCAGGCGCTGAATGCGCAGCAGCATGCGCCGGTAATGCCCCAGCTCACTGCGATTGGCCTTGATTGCCGGACTTAATAAACGCTCTTCAATGTTATCGACTACCTGGCTGATGCGACGCACCACCATTTCCAGCTGCAACTCCTGTTCACCGAGCAGGTAAAGTAACAGGGCCTCCGCACTGGGAAAATTATGCTTCGCCAGCCCCTGCTGCATCTTTTCGATCATCACTGACGAGCGATAACGTGCGCTCACGACCAGATTATGACGGCACCAGATCCACAGGGTCGCATTTTGCGTACTGCGATTTTCCTGGCTCAGCGTGACGTCGTTCAGTACCGCCAGCAGGGCATTGCTTTGTTCCGCTAACCGGGTGCGCGGCGAGGCGGAATGAATCTCGTCAAAAAAATCATCATCAACCTGAAAGTGGCCCTGCACCCAGTGCTGTGCCCGCGCGTGATTCAGATTGATATGTAACCAGAGAAAGCCTTCTTCAGGAGGGTGTTCACCGAGTTTTACCGCTTCACGGGCATTCAGGCGTTGAGGGAGGGCATCAGGAGAAAAGCGATAACCATGGATGAGTCCGGCCACATCATCATCAAAATCACGTTTTTGTGGGGTGAGAACAACGTCTGTCGCCATGGCAATCCTGTCAGCATCATCAATTAAGATCCACAGCCTGCTGAAGTTTTGTTACAGCAAAATGACCTGTGCCGCCTGGATCATTTTTTTGTCATAAAAAGCGGGTATCACACAGCGTTAACCAGATGTAACTCCGCATCTGCATCCGCTAAGAGGTACGGCATGAGCGAAAACAGTTTATCCTCTTCAGGCACGACGCAGGGACGTCCCGATTTCAACGGCAAAGGCAGCCGCGCAACCAAAACGGCTTTTTATGTACTGTTAATAGCCGGTCTGGCCTTTGCCGGATTTAATCTGTTTCACGATGTGGAAAAAACTAACACGCCCGTCACCAGTTATGTGCCTTTCTTTCTGCTCGGCCTGGCGCTGCTGATTGCGCTGGGCTTTGAATTCGTTAACGGGTTTCACGATACCGCCAACGCGGTCGCTACGGTGATCTACACGCATTCGCTGACGCCCGGTGCGGCCGTCGTCTGGTCAGGGCTGTGCAACTTTCTTGGCGTGATGCTTTCCAGCGGCGTGGTCGCGTTTGGCATTATTTCGCTTCTGCCCGTCGAACTCATCCTGCAGGCCAGCAGCGGCAACGGCTTTGCCATGATTTACGCCCTGCTGTTCTCGGCGATTATCTGGAATCTGGGCACCTGGTACTTTGGCCTGCCCTCGTCGTCGTCACATACTTTAATTGGCTCGATTATTGGCGTGGGTGTGGCGAATGCGATGTTGCATGGTCGCAGTGGCCTGAGTGGCGTTGACTGGGATCAGGCGCTGAAGGTCGGCTATGCCTTACTGCTCTCGCCCGTCGTGGGCTTCGTCTGCGCCGCCCTGCTGCTGTGGGCCATGAAGCTGTTGATTCGTAACCGCCAGTTGTACGAAGCCCCGCACAGCAACGAGCCGCCGCCGGTCTGGATTCGTGGCCTGCTGATTCTGACCTGCACCGGCGTCTCCTTTGCTCACGGGTCGAATGACGGGCAGAAAGGGATGGGACTCATCATGCTGATCCTGGTCGGCACCATGCCCATCGCCTATGCACTGAACCGTTCACTTCCGCCCGAGCAAATCCCGCGCGTTGCCGCACTGAGTGACGTGACGGCGCGCCAGTTACTGCATATTCAACCGGCCGCCACGCCCGCCCCGGATTCACGCAATGTGTTGACGGCCTTTGTCAGCACTGACACGGTCAATCCGAACGTCTTGCCCGCGCTTGGCATGACGTTACGGGATATCAGCGACCAGATTCGCCGCTACGGCTCGATGGACAATATTCCGGCCCAGTCCGTGACCAATACCCGCAATCAAATGTACCTGGCCGCAGAATCGATCAAGCACCTGCAAACCGCCCATGTCTCGCTCCCCGATGAGACGGCACGTAACCTGAAGGCGGTGAAAACAGAGCTGGACAGCGCCACACGCTTTATTCCGATGTGGGTGAAGGTGGTGGTGGCAATCGCGTTGGGGCTGGGCACCATGGTGGGCTGGCGACGTATTGTGGTCACCGTGGGTGAGCGCATCGGCAAAACCCATCTGACCTATGCGCAAGGGGCCAGCGCCGAACTGGTGGCGATGGCGACCATCGGCGCGGCCGATGCCTTTGGTCTGCCGGTCTCCACGACGCATGTGCTCTCATCAGGCGTGGCGGGCACCATGGCGGCGAACCGCTCTGGCCTGCAGATGTCCACCCTGCGCAATCTTGCCGTCGCCTGGATATTGACGCTGCCGGTCTCGATTTTACTTTCTGCCCTGCTCTACGGGCTGTTCATTCATATCTGACCAGGTGAATTGTCATGGCAACACACGACAACAGTTTCAATCGCGACGCTTTTAATCAGCGTTTAATGCAGGAGTTCTATGACAGCTACGACGAAGAGCTGGAGCTGGAGCTCGACGATCTGCGCTTTAGCGAGGCCGCGCCCACGGGCAGCGATGAAAAAGCCTGGCGCCGTCGTTATTTTCGCGAGCTGCTGCAGTTGCAGGGCGAGCTGGTGAAGCTACAGGACTGGGTAATGCGCACCGGCCATCGGCTGGTCATTCTGTTTGAGGGCCGCGATGCGGCCGGTAAAGGAGGCGTGATTAAGCGCATTACGCAACGCCTTAATCCGCGCACCTGCCGGGTGGCTGCGCTGCCCGCGCCCAACGATCGTGAAAAAACCCAGTGGTACTTTCAGCGTTATATCGCGCATCTGCCCGCCGCGGGCGAGATGGTGCTGTTCGACCGCAGCTGGTACAACCGGGCAGGCGTGGAGCGCGTCATGGGATTTTGCAGTGATGCCGACGTGGCGGAGTTTTATCGCAGCGTGCCCGAGTTTGAAAAAATGCTGACCCGCAGCGGGATTCAAATCATTAAGTACTGGTTTTCGATCACGGACGAGGAGCAGGAGCTGCGCTTCATGAGCCGTATCCACGATCCCCTCAAGCAGTGGAAGCTCAGCCCAATGGATCTGGAAAGCCGCCGCCGTTGGGAAGATTACACGGAAGCAAAAGAAGAGATGCTGAGCCGCACCCATATTCAGGAAGCCCCCTGGTGGGTTGTTCAGGGCGTAGACAAGAAACGGGCGCGCCTTAACTGCATCAGCCACCTTTTGCAGCAGGTGCCTTATGAAGCCGCCCCACACGACGAAATCATTCTGCCGCCGCGTGAACGCTCACAGGACTACCACCGCAACGAGGTGCCGGAAAATATGATCGTGCCAGAAAAGTATTGATCGCGTGCGCGGCTAAGCGCCGCGCTGTCCCGCTCTCACTTCCGGTGAGGCTGAAGAGAACTGACAGGTCTGCCGCTGTAATGCCGCATAGCGGTCAATCGCCGTAGCAATATCGGCTGAGGTTTTTAAGGCGCGAATCTCAGCGAACAGCTCACCCGCTTCGACGTAGGCTTTACGCAAATAGCCCAGCCACTGTTTGATACGTGCGACATGGTACATGCCCGTATCACCCTGTTTTTCAAGCCGGGTATATTGTTGCAGGAGCACCACCACCTCCGGCCAGGCCATGGGCGCATCATTGTATTTGACGACCCGGCTCAGGTTAGGCACGTTAAGCGCACCACGCCCAATCATCACCGCATCACAGCCTGTGATTCGCAGACAATCCTGGGCGCTTTGCCAGTCCCAGATTTCGCCATTCGCGATAACCGGAATAGACAGTCGCCGACGAATCTCGCCAATCGCCTGCCAGTTAATAGCCTCAGCACGGTAGCCGTCTTCTTTGGTACGGCCGTGGACGACCAGTTCGCTGGCACCTGCCTGCGCTACCGCATCCGCAATTTCCATGCTGCGGGCGCTGGAATCCCAGCCCAGGCGCACCTTAACCGTAACGGGCAAGGAGTCAGGTACAGCTGCCCGCATGGCTTTGGCCGCGCGGTAGATTAAGTCGGGATCTTTTAACAGCGTCGCCCCGCCGCCGCTGCCGTTGACCAGCTTCGACGGGCAACCGCAGTTCAGATCCACGCCCCACGAGCCCAGCTCAACCGCGCGGGCCGCGTTTTCCGCCAGCCACTCGGGATGCTGCCCCAGCAGTTGCAGACGAACCAGCGTACCCGACGGCGTCCGGCTGGCATGATGCAGTTCGGGACAAAGGCGATAGAAGGATTTTACCGGCAGCAGTTGGTCGACGACGCGCAAAAATTCCGTGATGCACAAATCGTAGTCGTTGACGTCCGTCAACAGCTGGCGCACCAGAGAATCCAGTACGCCCTCCATGGGTGCCAGTAAAACCCGCATGATCAGACGTTTCCGCTGCGTTTCGGCGCGGGCCGACGTGGACGAGACGCAGGCTTGTCAGACTGGCCCGCTGCGGGTCCCTGACGACGCGGCTGCGCACGCTTGTCCCCTTGAGGACGCGCCGCGCCGGCACCTTGTCCGCCCTGCCCCCGACCACGGCCGCGTGAAGACGGTGACTGGCGGCCGTTCACAATCGGTTCCGCTTTGATGCTGGGATCCGGCTCATAGCCCGGCACAGCCAGTCGTGGAATTTCACGCTTCAGCAAGCGCTCAATATCACGCAACAGTTTGTGTTCGTCGACGCAAACCAGCGACAGCGCTGCACCCGTTGCGGCGGCACGACCGGTACGCCCAATGCGGTGTACGTAGTCTTCAGGCACGTTTGGCAATTCATAGTTCACGACGTGCGGCAGTTCTTCAATATCCAGACCGCGGGCCGCGATATCCGTCGCAACCAGCACACGAATCGCGCCGGATTTGAAGTCGGCCAGTGCACGGGTACGTGCGCCCTGACTCTTGTTACCGTGGATGGCGGCGGCCGTAATGCCGTCTTTACCCAGCTGTTCGGCAAGGTGATTGGCACCGTGCTTGGTGCGGGTAAAGACCAGCACCTGCTGCCAGTTACCTTCGCCAATCAGCTGAGACAGCAGTTCCCGCTTGCGCTTTTTGTCAACAAAATGCACCTGCTGAGAAACCTGCTCAGACGCGGTATTGCGGCGCGCGACTTCAACCTGCTCCGGGTTGTGCAGCAGTTTTTCTGCCAGGGTTTTGATCTCATCTGAGAACGTCGCCGAGAACAGCAGGTTCTGACGTTTAGCTGGCAGTTTGGCCAGTACGCGGCGGATATCGTGGATAAAGCCCATATCAAGCATGCGATCCGCTTCATCCAGTACCAGCACTTCAACCTGAGACAGGTCAACGGCGTTTTGATGAGCCAGATCCAGTAAACGGCCCGGCGTGGCCACCAGAATATCGACGCCGCCGCGCAGCTTCATCATCTGCGGGTTGATGCTGACGCCGCCAAACACCACCAGCGAACGCAGCGGAAGATATTTGCTGTAGTCGCTGACGTTTTCACCGACCTGAGCGGCCAGTTCACGGGTCGGTGTCAGAATTAGCGCGCGCACCGGACGACGGCCGCGCACTGTTCCGGTATTCTCGGACAGTTTCTGTAATAAAGGTAAGGTAAACCCGGCGGTTTTGCCGGTGCCGGTCTGGGCGCTTGCCAGCAGATCGCGGCCGGACAGCACAACAGGAATCGCCTGGCGCTGAACAGGCGTCGGTTCGCTGTAGCCCTGCTCAGCTACCGCACGCAGAATATCGGCACTCAGGCCGAGAGAGTCAAAAGACATGACGAGTATTACTCCGGTCCACTCTGACCGCGTTTGGCGGTGTAGTTTTCAGAGGGATAGTGACGCCAGCTGAGGCTGACGCGTGAAAAGGGTGCAAACTACGATGCATAAGCGGCGGAGTGTAACAGCTTTACCGCCCCTGTGCGAGATAGCTCACAATTGATTACATATCTCCCAACGACAAAAGCCACCTTGCGGTGGCTTTTTTAGCGCGACAGCCTGATTCAGCTGCGTTTTTTCTCAATGCGTCCTGCCGGCTCTTTCGCCAGCAACGACACCAGCGCGGGCCCCAACAACATCACCACGCCAAGGCTGGCTAACAGTAAGTTGTTGTGGAAAATGCGCGACACCAGGAACAGCGTCATCATCGCGGCACCGAAATAGTACGTGGTGGTCGCTTCTTCCAGGTAATCACCCAGGGTACGTAAACGGGCACTACGCTGCGTGATCAGCATGGCGATAAACACCGCTGCATAGGCCACCACCAGGGTACTGCACACTTCGACCAGTGCTTTATGTTTCCAGCCCCAGACCAGTGCGGCAATCACCAGCAGGTGCATCGCGATGTGGGCCCAGGTTTGACCGGTAATAATTTGAAAGCGATTCGACAATTTCATTTCTCTCTCCTGCAGACCTGGCACGTTGCACAAATGCAACCGTAACCGGCCAGGGACGGTTTCTCAATGTAAAGCAAATTTCAGATAACGCCCTAATTATTCCTCTTCTTCACCCTCCATTTGTGACAAAGACTACACTTTGTTGTTGATGAAGATGAAAAGGAGCGCGTCGCGAGTATGCCACAAATCAAGCAAGGATTTTCATTTAAAGTCCTGACGATTAATACCCATAAAGGTTTTGCCCCGTTTAACCGACGCTTCATCTTGCCCGAATTGCGTGAAGCGGTGCGCGCAACGTCAGCAGATATCGTCTTTTTGCAGGAGGTGATGGGAACCCATGACATTCACCCTCTGCAACATGAAAACTGGCCTGATACCTCCCACTACGAGTTTCTGGCCGACACGATGTGGAACGATTTTGCCTATGGGCGCAATGCGGTTTACCCGGAGGGACATCATGGCAATGCCGTGCTGTCGCGTTTTCCCATTGCTGAGTACGACAATCGCGATGTTTCAATTGCCGGGAGCGAAAATCGCGGCATGTTGCATTGCCAGCTTACCCTGCCCGATGGCCGGGGCACGCTGCATGTCATCTGTGTGCACCTGGGGCTGAAAGAGGCGCACCGTCGTGCCCAGTTGGCGATGTTAAACGACATGGTGATGGCGTTACCCGCTGACGCACCTGTCGTCGTCGCCGGTGACTTTAACGACTGGCAGGGGCGAGCCAACAACATACTGCAAAAAGGGGCGGGACTAAAAGAGGTCTTTAGCCTGAAAAGCGGACGACCTGCGCGGACGTTTCCGGCACGCTTTCCCCTTCTGCGACTGGATCGTATTTACGTGCGCAATGCGACGATCAGTCAACCCTGGGCATTGCCGCGTAAACCCTGGTCACACCTTTCCGATCACGCGCCGCTGGCGGTGGAGATCCATCTATGAATTTTGAGTGGCAAGACGGCAACAAACTGCGCCTGCTGGAAAACGGGGACGCATTTTTCCCCCGGGTATTTGGCGCGATTGCACGTGCCGAACACAGCGTACTGCTGGAAACCTTTATCCTGTTCGAAGACGATGTGGGCAACGCCCTGCACAAGGTGTTGCTGGCGGCGGCGCAGCGCGGCGTCAAGGTCGAAATGATGGTCGATGGCTACGGCTCCTCCGAGCTGTCCCAGAGTTATGTCAATAGTCTGACGCAGGCGGGCGTGCGCTTTATCTATTACGATCCGCGTCCGCTGATCATGGGCATGCGAACTAACGTCTTTCGCCGTCTGCACCGTAAAACTGTGGTCGTGGACGGCGTTATTGCCTTTGTCGGCGGCATCAACTTTTCCGCCGAGCACTACACGGATTTTGGCCCGGAAGCCAAACAGGATTATACCGTGGAGGTCAAAGGTCCGGTGGTCGCCGACATTACCCGCTACCTGCAAGAGGCGATTGGCAGTCAGGCCACCACTCGCCGCTGGTGGGGACAGCGTTCACATCGTCCGGCCAAAAACACTCTGCCCGGCGATGCGCAGGTCCTGTTTGTCTATCGCGACAACGATCAGCACCGGGATGATATTGAGCAGCATTATCTGGACATGCTGCGCAACGCCAAACAGGACGTCATTATCGCCAATGCCTACTTTTTCCCTGGCTACCGTTTGCTTAAGGAGATGCGCAATGCGGCACAGCGCGGCGTACGTGTGCGACTGATTGTGCAGGGTGAGCCGGATATGCCGATTGTGAAAGTGGGCGCTGAGCTGCTTTATAACTATCTGGTGGATGCGGGCGTGGAAGTCTATGAATATTGCCGCCGACCGCTGCATGGCAAAGTGGCGGTGAAAGATCAGCAGTGGGCTACCGTTGGCTCAAGCAATCTCGACCCCTTGAGTTTGTCCCTCAATCTTGAAGCCAACCTGATCATTCACGATCGCAACTTTAACCAGACATTACGCGATAATCTTGAGCATTTACTGGCTGAAGACTGTCAGCGCGTGGAAGAGGATAAATTGCCACCACGCACCTGGTGGCAGCTGACGAAAGGCGTTGTCGTGTTCCACTTTCTGCGTCACTTCCCGGCTATCGCCGGCTGGTTACCGGCGCATACGCCAAAGCTGGCTCAGGTGGATCCGCCGGTTCAGCCCGAAATGGAGACGCAAGATCGCGTCGAAGCCAACAATGAAGGAGCCAATTCCTGATGGCAAACACGCACCCACGCTGGAAACTGGCAAAAAAAATCCTGACCGGGCTCTTCTTCGTCGCCGTCATTGTGCTGCTGGTGATCTATGCACGCAAAGTGAACTGGGATGACGTCTATAAGGTCATTGTTAACTACAACCGCTTTGTGGTGCTGACCGCGGCGGCACTGGTTATCGTCAGTTATCTGGTTTACGGCTGCTACGACCTGATTGGTCGGGCCTACTGTGGTCATAAGCTGGCCAAACGTCAGGTGATGCTGGTGTCATTTATCTGCTACGCCTTTAATCTGACGCTGAGTACCTGGGTTGGCGGTGTCGCTATGCGCTACCGGCTCTATTCGCGGCTCGGCCTGGACAGTGCGACGATTACGCGCATTTTCTCCCTCAGCATCGCCACTAACTGGCTGGGCTACATCCTGCTGGCGGGCGTGATCTTCAGTGCAGGCCTGGTTCCGATTCCCGGCGGCTGGTTTATCGGCGAAACCACACTACGGCTTATTGGTGCCGCGCTGCTGGTGCTCGTTGTGTTTTATCTCTGGGCCTGCGCGTTTTCTAAACGTCGTCGCTGGAAAGTGAAAGGGCAAACCCTGCAGTTGCCTTCCCTGCGCATGGCGCTGTTTCAGTTTGCCGTCTCCTGCGCCAACTGGCTGGTTATGGGCACGATTATCTGGCTGTTGCTGGGCCGGGATGCCGGTTATCCCATGGTGCTGGGCGTACTGTTAATCAGTAGTATCGCAGGCGTAATTATTCATATTCCGGCGGGGATTGGGGTGCTAGAAGCGGTATTCGTGGCGCTGCTGAGCGGCGAGAACCTTTCACACGGGACCATCATCGCCGCGCTGCTGGCTTACCGCGTGCTGTACTTCATTTTGCCGTTGCTCCTGGCACTGGTGCTGTATCTGGGGCTGGAGAGCCGCGCGAAACATATGCGCCATAAGAATGAGCAGAAGCTACAAAAATCGTAGTAAACGGCTGCTCTGGTTCACCAGAGCAGCCTGTTTTTTAACGGCGGTTGCCAAAAATACGCAGCAGCATCAGGAACAGGTTGATGAAATCAAGATAGAGCGTCAGCGCGCCCATAATTGAGTAGCGGCGCAGGTTTTCCGTGTCACGCGCATCAATCTGCTCACCGATATTTTTCAGTTTCTGCGTGTCATACGCGGTCAGACCGACAAACACCACCACACCGATGTAGGTAATGGCCCACATCAATGCCGGGCTTTTCAGCCAGAAGTTCACCAGCGAGGCCAGCAGAATACCAATCAGCGCCATAAACAGCAGACTGCCCAGGCGGCTTAAATCACGTTTTGTGGTGTAGCCGTAGAACGTCATGGCACCAAACATCCCGGCCGTGACGAAGAACGTGCTGGCAATGGACGAATAAGTGTACACCAGAAAGATACTGGCCATGGTCAGCCCGGTCAGGGCCGAATAGAGCATGAATAACCCCGTCGCCACGGCCCCGCTCAGGCGATGCACCATACCTGAGAGGAAGAACACCAGCGCCAGTTGCACAATGATCAGGCCGAAGAAGGTGATGCGATTTGCAAACACCAGCTCCATCACCGCCGGTGTGCGCGCGGCAAACCAGGAGACGAAGGCAGTGAGTAACAAACCACAGGTCATCCAGCCATAAACCTGTGCCATATAAGCCTGCAACCCACGAGATGCAGGCTGAACTATTGAATCATTCTGTGGATATCGGTCCATGATGCACCTCTTGTTAAACAAATGTGTTGTGCCCCAAAACGGGCTGTCTGAGTAAGTGTGGCACAGCTCTGTTCAACTGTGCCACAACGCCGTACTTATCGACGTGACAGGCACTGCTGATAACGACTGTCGACGCGTTGAGCAAACCACGCCGTGGTTAAATTGCGGGTAATTTTAGGACTTTCAAGTCTGATGCCCGGCAACATTTCCCGTGGCAAAGGCTTTCCGGCCATCTTGTCTGCCAGCGTAAAAACCTGCTTCCACAGATCGCTGTCGCTGAAGTCCGCCTTTTCGCCCCGCTCCAGATCGTGGCGGATTTCGCGGTTGCTCATATCAATGCGTTTCGCCAGCGTCCGCACCGCCAGCTCCGTCGATCCTGGCGTGTCCGAACCATACTGAATCAGATCGCCATCCAGCGCCAGCTTCATCCCTGTCGCGCGGGCTACCGCCGCCTGGAACGCCGCATTGCGGCTGGCGTACCAGCCCGCATTGTAGTCCGCGAACCGGTAAAGCGGCTTGCTGTAGTCAGCCGGATAGCCCAGCAGGTGCATTGTGCCGAAATAGACGCCGCCATGACGCGTGAAAACTTCACGGCGAATGGAACCGTCAACCGGCCATGGATAGCCTTTGGCATGGGCTTCTGCAAACGCAATACTCACCTGCATCGGTCCGCCGGTATGAACAGGGTTGAGGTTGCCAAACAGCTTCTGCCCCATGGGCACCATCTCAATAAAGTCGTCGAAAATGGCGCTCAGATCTTTTTCACTTTTCGCCTTATCCAGCCGCGCAGCGTAGCTTTCGCCATTACTGGACTTGATTAACAGCGCGGTGCGCACTAAAAACGCCGGAACATGCACCTTCGCCGCCCGGCGGTCGATCTCCTCCCAGGCGATTTTTGCCATACCGGGTACGGTGCCGTTGGCGTCAAATCCTGACTCCTGACCCGCCACCGCAATAACCGCGCACAAATTACTGTCGCTGGCGGCCAGCCCCTGGGTACGGAACGACGTATAGATATCGTCAGCCCAGCCTGATTTATCGCTGACACCGGCGGGCAGCAGGCGCTGAATCTGCGCTTTGACATCCTCAGGTTGCCTGGCGGGCGCTTCTGGTGTTTTTTTGCTGCTACAGCCCGCCAGTATCAGGATAGCGAGCAACGTCAGGCGTTTGGGGAATGAAATGAATGACATACCTGTCCTCTGAGGCAAAAAGAGTAGCTTAACACTGCGCCGCTTCGCAGGGCAGATGCGATGATATGAACTAAGGTTATCTCTTTTCACGAAAAAGGGATGTTTTATGTCAAAACGCTGGACACTTATCGCACTGAGCCTGCTGCTGGCCGGCTGCGGCGGCAATAACACACCGGCTCAGGTCAGTTCGCCGGGCGCCCCCACTTCACCGACGCTAAAAGCGCTGGACAGCGGCGCGGCCGTGCTGCAGTCCCGCCCGCCCATTGATGCGATCAATGCCTATCTGGATGGTTTTCATTTCTATAACGGCGACAAGAACGGCCAGATGGAAGCCCATCACTATGTGACGGTCCTGAATGATGATGTGATGCAGGCGGTGATTTATGACGGTAATACGCGCGATGCGCGCCTGATGGGCGTGGAATATATTATCAGTGAGCGCCTGTACCGCACCCTGCCCGCCGAAGAGAAAAAACTGTGGCACAGTCATCAGTACGAGGTGAAATCCGGTTCACTGGTCGCGCCCGGCCTGCCGGCCGTCGCAGAAAAAGCGCTGATGACGCGCATCGTCAACACGTACGGGAAAACCTGGCATACCTGGCACACCGACCGCGACAAGCAACTGCCCATTGGCATTCCGGCGCTGATGATGGGCTTTACCGCCGACGGGCAAATGGATGCGCGCTTGCTGGCCGATCGCGACCGCCGTTTTGACATCGACAGTCAAAAAATTCGTGCTGAACGGGCGGATATCGTCGCACATCCCGTGGTGCCCGGCGCCAATGCCTGGCAGGACGGTGACGTTATTCAGCTTCGGCGAGGACAAGGCGGCGGTGAACACGCGCACGGCAACACGCAGTTTGCTCCCGCCGAACAGCGTGGTACGCCTTAATCCCAGCGCTGCGCAGCCTCGTGATCGCTGCTGCGTGCATCGACCCAGCGATCGCCCTGCCCGGTGGTTTCCCGTTTCCAGAACGGGGCGCGGGTTTTCAGGTAATCCATGATGAATTCCGCAGCGGCAAAGGCGCTGCTGCGGTGCGCACTGGTGACGCCGACAAAGACAATCTCATCGCCGGGAAACAGTTCACCAATGCGGTGGATGACAGAGACGCGCTGAAGCGGCCAGCGCTGGCGCGCCTCGTCAGTAATTTCCTGCAGTGCCTTCTCGGTCATACCGGGATAATGTTCCAGCGTCAGGGCCGCAACATCATCGCCCAGGTTGTGATTGCGCACTTTGCCCGTGAACGTGACAACCGCGCCGTCTGCGTCGCACCCTGCCAGCCACTGGTATTCCTGCGCCATCGCAAAGGGCGCGGGACCGACCCGAATTTGCGTGTCCATTTATCCTCCGGTAACGGGTGGGAAAAAGGCGACTTCATCGCCGTCCTGTAAAGGGTGCGTCATGGGGCGTAGCGTCTGGTTAACCGCCGCCAGTAATCGTTCGCTGTCGAGCGCCAGCGCCCAGCGTTCGCCCTGCTGAGACAACGCTGTCCGCAGCGCCGCGACGTCGGGATAGTCGGCGGCCAGCGTCAGCGAGTCCGTGCCCACCAGCTCCCGCACCTGCGCAAAAAACAGTACCTTAATCATGGGCTGCCGCCTGAAAATCGCCGCTTTTGCCGCCGCTTTTATGCAGCAGGCGCAGCCGATCAATCACGATATCTTTCTGGACGGCTTTGCACATGTCATAGATGGTCAGCGCCGCCACGGAAGCCGCCGTCAGGGCTTCCATTTCTACCCCGGTTTTCCCCGTCAGCCGACACAGCGAGGTGATGCGAACCCGGTTCAATTCGGGTTCCGCGACCAGGTTGATCTCCACTTTGCTCAGCATAAGCGGATGACAGAGTGGGATCAGTTCCCAGGTGCGTTTTGCCGCCTGAATACCGGCAATGCGCGCTGTGGCGAACACATCACCCTTGTGGTGACGGCCTTCCATGATCATCTGTAACGTTTCTGGCTTCATCAGTACCAGCACGTCGGCCTGCGCTTCGCGTACCGTATCGTCTTTGGTGGAAACATCCACCATGTGGGCTTCGCCCGCGGCGTTGATGTGGGTAAGTTGTGACATGCTTAAAGCTTCTTTAAATGAGTGACAAAATTGCAGGGACGCGTACGCGCATCCAGTTGGTCAGCGATGATGCGTTCCCACGCGGTGGTACAGGCTGACGTTGAGCCCGGGACCGCAAAGATCAACGTCTGGTTAGCCAGACCGGCCACCGCACGGGACTGCAATGTCGAGCCGCCAATGTCTTCGTAAGACACCATGCGGAACAGCTCGCCAAAGCCGTCAATCTCCCGATCGAACAACGGCAGCAGCGCCTCAGGCGTGCTGTTTTTCGCATTGAAGCCGGTGCCGCCATTAATAATGACCACCTGGACATCTTCACTGGCGATCCAGCGCGACACAATCGCGCGAATACGGTAAACATTGTCGGGAACAATGGCGTGATCGATCACGCTGTGGCCCGCCTCGGCTGCCGCTTCACGCAGATAATCGCCGGAGGTATCGCTGCTGGCATCACGGCTGTCAGAGACCGTCAGCATAGCGAGCTGTAACGGTTGAAACGTGCTGGCTGATTTGCCCATGTCTGCTCCTGCAGTTAACCGCCAATATAAGAAAGATTTTGTGTAATACCGGTATTTCCCTGTAACAGGAAATGCGTCTGCTTCTTCTGGCCCAGGCTGCTGGCAATGCGTGCCTGAAGTTCATCTTGCTGGTCATCAGAGGCCAGCAGATCGCGTAAAGGAATCCCGCCATCGCCAAACAGGCAGAGATGCAAATTTCCCTGTGCGGAAACCCGCAGACGGTTGCAGCTGGCGCAGAAATCTTTGGAATAAGGCATGATCAGCCCGATTTCACCCACGTAATCCGGATGATAAAACACCTGGGCCGGGCCATCACTGCGGCCGCTGATACGACGCTGCCAGCCCTGAGCAATCAGCTGATCGCGGATAACTTCGCCCGAGACATGCTGCTGGCGAAACAGCGCACCGCCCTCGCCGGTTTCCATCAGTTCGATAAAACGCAGCTGGATGGGACGCGTACGGATCCAGTCAAGAAAGGTCGCCAGATGGTGGCTGTTGACATCGCGCATCAGCACGCTGTTGACTTTGACCTGGCTAAAACCCGCCTCAAAAGCCGCGTCAATCCCGGCCATCACCTGGTGGAACTTGTCCTGACCGGTAATCGCATGAAACTGACGTGCATCAAGGCTGTCCACGCTGACGTTCAACGCGGTCAGTCCCGCGTCGCGCCACTGCTTAACATCGCGCGCCAGTCGGTAGCCGTTGGTGGTGACCGCAATCTGGCGAATCGCAGCATTTTCGTTAACCGCGGCGATAATGTCGGTGAAATCACGACGTAAAGAGGGCTCACCGCCGGTCAGACGCACTTTTTCAGTGCCCGCCGCCGCAAAGGCGCGCGTGACACGGCGAATTTCATCCAGTGAGAGAAAGCTTTTATTGCGGATACCGTTTGGCTGATAACCCTCCGGCAGGCAATAGGTACAACGGAAATTACAGACATCCGTGACCGAGAGGCGCAAGTAATAAAACTTACGCGCAAATGCATCAGTAAATTGTGACACCAGAGAACACCTTTCCAGTTCGGGAGATGCAGTCATTTCTTCCTGCACCCTGGCAGCGCGGAGGCTACGGCCTGAATCCCCTATCCGCAGACGTAGGCATTCAGGCTTGAGTGTACGTTAACCGGCTGATTAACGCGGTATACAGATGGTAGCGCGATTAGGGTAAATGCGCCATCCACGGCTTTTACTCTGTGTGCGCAGTAACGTTAACTTTCACCGTATTTCGCGCCCGGGATACGGTAAACTGCCGGTCATAAACTGACACACATCATCCTCGTCTGCACCCTGCGCGTTTCACGCCTCTGCAGACGCGAAAAAGGAGAAATATGAATCGAACACTGGCGGACCTGGATCGCGTCGTGGCACTGGGCGGCGGACATGGATTAGGTCGCGTGATGTCGGCCTTGTCACCACTGGGTTCGCGCCTGACCGGCATCGTTACCACCACTGATAACGGTGGCTCCACCGGCCGCATCCGTCGGGCTGAAGGCGGTATCGCCTGGGGCGATTTGCGCAACTGCATTAACCAGTTGATTACCGAGCCCAGCGTCGCGTCCGCGATGTTCGAATACCGCTTTACCGGCAATGGCGAACTGGCCGGGCACAATCTGGGCAATTTAATACTGAAAGCGCTGGATCATCTGAGCGTGCGTCCGCTGGAAGTGGTCAATATCATCCGAAATCTGCTAAAAGTTGACGCGTTTTTAATCCCGATGTCCGAACATCCGGTGGATTTGATGGCAACGGATGACGAAGGCAATGCCGTTTATGGTGAAACCGCCATTGATGAGATGCGCGCACCACCACAGGCGTTAATGCTGCATCCTGTGGTGCAACCGACGCGCGAAGCGCTCGATGCCGTTGCAGAAGCCGATTTGATTCTGATTGGGCCAGGCAGTTTCTACACCAGCCTGATGCCCATTCTGTTAATGAAAGAGATGGCGCAGGCGCTGCGCCGCACGCCCGCGAACATGGTGTTTATCGGCAACCTGGGCCGTGAACTCAGTCCGGCGGCGGCGGCGCTGACCGTGGCGGATAAGCTGCGAATAATGGAAGAGGCGATTGGTAAACGGGTCATCGACGCCGTGGTTGTCGGACCGGCCACGGACGTCAGTCTGATCGACAACCGCCTGATCATCCAGGAGCCGCTGGAGGCCGCAGATATTAAATATCGTCACGACCGCCAGCTGCTGCGCGGCGCGCTGGAGCACGCCATCCAGCGGTTTAACTGACTCAGGACACCGCGATAAACAAGGTGCGCAGTTCCTGGAGCTGATCGCGCAGGCCAGCAGCCTGTTCGAACTCCAGGTTTTGCGCATGCTGCTGCATCTGCCCTTCCAGTTCGTGAATCTTTTTCTGCAACGCCTGCGGTGACAACGCCAGGTAATCCGTCTCTGTCTCGGCGGCGTTGCGCTTGCCGGGTTTGGCTTTACCCCGCGTTTTCACCACGTTATTGCCCAGTTCCAGAATATCGGTGATTTTCTTATTCAGGCCCTGCGGTACGATGCCATTCTCTTCGTTGTAGCGCTGCTGCTTCTCACGACGGCGCTCGGTTTCTTCAATGGCGCGCGCCATGGAAGGCGTGATCTTATCGCCGTAGAGGATCGCTTTACCATTGATGTTACGTGCAGCGCGCCCGATGGTCTGGATCAGGGAGCGCTCGGAACGCAGGAAGCCCTCTTTATCGGCATCCAGAATGGCCACCAGCGAGACTTCCGGCATATCCAGCCCTTCTCGCAGCAGGTTGATGCCCACCAGCACATCAAATTTGCCCAGGCGCAGGTCGCGAATAATTTCCATGCGCTCGACGGTATCGATGTCAGAGTGCAGATAGCGCACCTTTTCACCGTGTTCTTCCAGGTACTCCGTCAGGTCTTCGGCCATACGTTTGGTGAGCACCGTGACCAGTACGC
Organism: Pantoea sp. PNA 03-3; assembly: GCF_003201175.1. Taxonomy (NCBI): domain Bacteria; kingdom Pseudomonadati; phylum Pseudomonadota; class Gammaproteobacteria; order Enterobacterales; family Erwiniaceae; genus Pantoea; species Pantoea sp. PNA 03-3. Next base: position 1,198,028 of record NZ_QICO01000001.1, read on the forward strand.
GTTCATTGACGTTAACGCGCTGGCGGATCTCTGACAGCAAATCGTCCACCTGAGTCGCCACGGGCCGCACCTCAAGGATCGGATCCAGCAGCCCCGTCGGACGCACCACCTGATCGATCACCTCATCGCCCGATTTTTCCAGCTCGTATTTGCCTGGCGTGGCGGAGACATAAATGGTCTGAGGGGCCAGCGCCTCGAACTCTTCAAACTTCATGGGGCGGTTGTCCAGCGCCGAAGGCAGGCGGAAGCCATATTCGACTAACGTCTCTTTACGCGCCCTGTCCCCGCGGTACATGCCGCCAATCTGCGGAATGGTTACGTGCGACTCATCGACGACCAGCAGGCCATCCGCCGGCAGATAGTCAAATAAGGTCGGCGGCGCTTCCCCCGGTCCGCGGCCAGACAGATAGCGGGAGTAGTTTTCGATACCAGAGCAGTATCCCAGCTCCCCCATCATTTCGAGGTCAAACTGCGTCCGTTGGGTAATACGCTGCTCTTCCAGCAGTTTGTTGTTTTCCAGCAGGATCTTGCGCCGTTCGGCCAGTTCAACCTTGATGTCTTCCATGGCCTGCAGGATACGCTCACGCGGCGTGACGTAGTGCGTTTTAGGGTAAATGGTAAAGCGCGGCACCACCGATTCGACCTGACCGGTAAGCGGGTCAAACAGGGACAGCCGCTCCACCTCTTCATCGAATAATTCAACCCGCAGGGCCATATCGTCAGATTCGGCCGGGAAGATATCAATGACTTCGCCCCGGACCCGGAACGTCCCGCGCTGAAACGCCTGATCGTTACGCGTGTACTGCAACTCCGACAGGCGACGCAGGATGCTGCGCTGATCGATAATCATGCCGCGCGTTAAGTGCAGCATCATTTTCAGATACAGATCGGGATCGCCCAGGCCGTAGATGGCAGACACGGAGGCCACGACAATCACGTCGCGCCGTTCCAGCAACGCTTTCGTCGCGGAGAGGCGCATTTGCTCGATATGTTCGTTCACCGACGCATCCTTTTCGATAAAGGTATCCGAACTGGGCACGTAAGCTTCGGGCTGGTAGTAGTCATAGTACGAGACAAAAAACTCTACGGCGTTTTCGGGAAAGAACTCCTTCATCTCGCCATACAGTTGCGCCGCCAGCGTCTTATTAGGAGCCAGCACCATGGTAGGACGATTCAGGTCGGCAATAACGTTAGCAACGGTAAAGGTTTTACCCGATCCGGTTACGCCTAACAGCGTCTGATGCGCCAGGCCGTCTTCCAGTCCGGCTTCCAGACGGCGGATCGCTTCCGGCTGATCGCCAGAAGGCTTGAAAGCGGAGTTCAGTTTAAAATCTTTACTCATGAATGCGGTTCCTGCAGAAGAAAGACGGCGGGCAGCCCATTATTTTACTCTGCTATGGCAATTTTGCCAGAAAAAAATACTGGATATAATACCAGTGATGATGCACAGTATTGTCGTCAGGTTTTACTTGACTCTGGCACTTTTGCCCAGGCAAACACCCGTTTTTGTTGCGCAAGGTTATCCCCAAGCCACGTATTGATTTAACATTTGTCAAGCCTGTGTCATAAAATTGCAGTTTGATGAATCGCGTCCAATCCGGCAGGCTTGTTTTTTACTAACACACTGATTTTTAATAGGAAGCAAAAAAAGCCCAGATTGTCATCATTACGTGACCAGGCCGCGTATTTCCTCGCTTCTAACCTGTTTTCATTATCTAATGCACAAGGTTATCCACAGGAATAGTGGATAACTGATGAGAGGCCTTGGAATATCGGCTGTGCATAATTTTTTCTGCCGCCGCGTTTTGATGAAAAAAAATTTTTTTTAGCGAAATTTTTAACGCCAATAGCGTTGTTTTAGCGCGATGCATGGCGCGCATTCAACGTTGATCGTCTGGCTTTTCAGGTTGCTGTTTTTTACAGCAGACTGCCTGCGCCATTTATGGGCAACTGCACCTGACGCTCATTTTTCCTGCACCCTCATCGCGCTACGCAGTCGTCCCGCCCGTCAATTGTTCACTTTTACTTATATTTAAACCGTCAAAATTCCGCATGTTAAGCGCGCAAACTTCGTTCACTCCGACTCTGGCCCGGTAATTGCATGCTCTGTGATCAGGATGTCATGCGCCACAGCAGCAGTCATAGCCCTGCTATTCTGTTAGTGCGATTTACCCGTTATGAGCAGCAAAACATTCAGGTTAATTATCTGGAAGGAGCGCGTCAGATGCTAAGTTTACGGTCGGTGAATCAGTTTTACGGAAAAAATCATATTCTCTGGAATGTGGACCTTGACCTGCCCCCCGGCACCTGTACCGGCATACTGGGACGTCCCGGCATGGGAAAAACCACGCTGGTGAACTGCATCATGGGTAAGCTTCCCATCAACAGCGGCACGATTAGCTGGCAGCAGGATGGCTCGCCGCCAGAGGACCTGCTGTCGCAGCCTGCCGATCAACGTGCACGTCAGGGCATTGGTTACGTGCCACAGGGACGACATATTTTCACGCAGATGAGCGTAGAAGATAACTTACTGATTGCCCTGCTGGCAGGCGCTGAATCGCGCGAAAATCACCGGCCTATCCCGGAAATGATTTTTGATCTTCTGCCGGCTCTCTATTCACTGCGTCAACAGCGCAGCGGGGATTTGCCGGTTTACCAGCAGCAGCAACTGGCCCTTGCCCGCGCGCTGGTATTACAGCCACGCCTGCTGATTCTGGATGAGCCCGCCGATGGCATGGCGCCCTGGCTGGAAGAAGAGATGGGTAACCTGATTCGGCGTCTTAACCGGGATTACGGCCTGACGATTCTGCTGCTGGAGCAGCGGGTTTCCCTGATTCGGCGCGTCGCTGACAGCTTTTTGCTGTTGCATCGCGGGCGTAATGTGGCGCAGGGTAACGTCACCCTGCTGGATGACGGTACGCTCGATAAATGGCTGACGATGGCGTGATTAATCCGGTAGCGTCAGATAGTGACCACAGTCCGCCTGCTGGCTGTCATCCGCTAACCAGGGAATGACACCCAGACAAGGCGCGGGCAGGCGCTCCTTCAGGGCCGTGAGGTATGCCTGATAGCGCTGGCCGGGCGGCTGAACCGTGTTGGCAATCCAGCCAGCCAGTCGCAGTCCACGCGCCCTTACCGCCTCGGCGGTCAGCATGGCATGATTAATACAGCCCAGTTTTACACCCACCACCAAAATCACCGGTAGCCGTTCAGCCTCAACCCAGTCGGCATAGGTTTGCGTCTCAGACAGCGGCGTATACCAGCCGCCCGCGCCTTCAATCAGAATCCAGTCAGCCAGCGGCTCCAGCTCGCGAAGCCCTGCCGATAGCGTTGAAAAGGTAATTGGCCTGCCTTCCTCTGCGCTGACGATATGCGGCGATGTCGGCTCCATAAAGGCCAGCGGATTCACCTGCTCATAGCAGAGCGGCACACTGCTGTAACGTTGCAGCGCCAGCGCATCGCTGTTACGGATGCCTTCTGCGGTTAACGTACAGCCCGAGGCCACCGGTTTGTAGCCCGCACAGCGGTAGCCTGCTGCGCTCGCCGCCTGCAGCAGGGCGCTACTGGCAACGGTTTTACCGACTTCAGTATCGGTACCGGTGATAAACCAGCGTGTCATGATTCACTTACTCCATACATCAAATGATAACTGAGGCGGAAACCCTGTTCGTCCCGTGGCCAGTGAGCTTCAAGCTGTGCCAGACGGCGACGCGTCAGCACATAATCGGCCCGTCCGACATGCAGATGCGTTGCGCCAATGCCCTTCAGAGAGCGCATGGCGCTGAGCGCATCGGGAAAATGCAGGGTGACGGTTTGCGCGTGACAGCGCAGCCGTTGTGTAGCACAGGCCGCGGCGATCGCCTGCGCCGGCAGAAAGCGGTTAGCGTGCACATGCGCGTCAAGATGCGACCAGGCCTCGTGAACCTCATGCAGCGATCCCGCGCTCAGCGTTGAAAACAGCATACAGCCGCCGGGTTTTAGTACCCGCGTAAACTGTCTGAGCGCGGCCGGCAAATCGTCGCTCCATTGCACCACCAGATTGCTCCATAACAGGTCAATGCTCTGATCGGCTAACGGCAGTGCGTCGATGTCGCCCGCCAGATAATGATGCGCCACCGCGTTTTGCCGGGCCTGATGCAACATCTGCGGCGACAGATCCAGCGCCATGACCTGTTTCCCCCGGTCGCGCCATAGCCGGCTGTACCAGCCGGTGCCACAGCCCGCATCCAGCACCTGTGGACCGGTTTGAGCAGGCACCCATGCCAGCAGCGCATCCCCGCTGATCCGTTGCAGTTCGGCATGCCTGTCGTAACACGACGCCGCGCGCCCAAAGGCTCTGGCTACGGCACGTTTATCAATGTGCAGCGTCATGAAGTGCCTCCAGCAGGACATCAATATCGTCTGGCTGATGTGCGGCGGTCAGCGTGATGCGCAAACGTGCCGTGCCCGGCGGTACGGTAGGCGGACGAATCGCGCTGACCCAGCAACCGGCTTCGGCTAAACGGGCCGACAAGGCCATCGCCTGGGCGTTATCGCCAACAAGTAACGGTTGGATGGCGCTGGATGACGGCATAAGCGACCAGGGCAAGGAGGAGGCGCCCCGGCGGAAATGAGCAATGTTGCGGCTCAGGCGCTGGCGCAGTCCATCGCCTGCCTGCACCTGTTTCAGGGCGGCCAGTAACGCGCTGGCCTGTGCTGGCGGCATGGCGGTTGAGTAGATGAGGTGACGCGAAAACTGCACAAAATAGTCGGCCGTCGCGTCATCACACAGCAATGCCGCGCCGCTGACGCCAAAGGCTTTACCGAAGGTGACCACCAGCAGTTCGGGCTTAATGCCCTGTTGCCAACAGCTGCCGCGCCCCTGCTCACCTGTGACGCCAATGCCGTGCGCATCGTCAACCAGTAACCAGGCCCCGGCCTCACGCGACTGCGCCGCCAGCGTCTGTAACGGCGCGCTGTCACCATCCATGCTGAAGATCCCTTCCGTGACCACCAGCGTTTGCCCTTCACAGGGCGCACTCAGCCGCACAGCCAGACTGTCCGGATCGTTATGGGCGAAACGACGCAGTTGCGCAGGGCTGTGACTTGCAGCATCCAGCAACGAGGCATGGCTCAGCTTGTCAGCAAGAATGCGATCGTTTTTCCCGGCGAGCAGGTGAATGACCGCCTGGTTGGCGGCAAAGCCGGAAATAAACAGTAATGCCCGGGGATAACCCAGCCACCCGGCCAGTTGCGCTTCCAGGGTGGCATGAAGAGCCTGGAAACCGGTGACATGGCTGGATGCGCCTGCCCCCGCCCCGGCCAGTGCCGCGCCCTGTTGCCATCCGGCAATCACCGCCGGATGCTGGCTTAACCCAAGATAATCATTACTGGAAAAGTGACGATAATCCCGGCCTGCATAGCGGATCAGGCGCGTCTGACTGGCGTCAACTACGCGCCGTTCGCGCCAGCCCTCTTCAGCACGGCGCTGCGCGAGCGCCTGCTGTATGCGTTGCGGCCAGCCCATTACAGCGCCGCGTTATAGAATTTTTCTGTGTCGGCATTGAGCAGTTGCTCACTGAGCTGCTGCTGTTGCGCATTATCGCCATGGGCGGTCTGGGTATGTTCCGGATTCAGTCCGAGCTTGCGGAACAGCAGCATATCTTTGTCTTCTTCCGGGTTTGGCGTGGTCAGCAGCTTGCAACCGTAAAAAATCGAGTTAGCCCCGGCCATAAAGCACATCGCCTGGGTTTGTTCATTCATCTGTTCGCGGCCCGCCGACAGACGTACGTGCGAGGCAGGCATCATGATGCGGGCGACGGCGATCGTGCGGATAAAATCGAAAGGTTCGACATCGTCATTGTCTGCCAGCGGGGTGCCTTTCACCTTGACCAGCATGTTGATCGGCACGCTTTCCGGCGGCGTCGGTAAGTTGGCCAGCTGCACCAGCAACCCGGCGCGATCATTAACCGTTTCGCCCAGGCCAACAATCCCGCCCGAGCAGACCTTGATACCAGCCTCGCGCACCTTGCCCAGCGTATCCAGTCGTTCCTGATAGCTGCGCGTGGTAATGATGTTGCCGTAAAACTCGGGCGAGGTATCCAGATTGTGGTTATAAAAGTCCAGCCCGGCGCGACCTAAACGCTGGGCCTGGCTGTCGCTCAGCGTTCCCAGCGTCATGCAGGTTTCCATGCCCATTGCTTTCACGCCTTCGACCATTTTTTCCAGATAAGGCATATCGCGATCGCTGGGGTTTTTCCACGCCGCGCCCATGCAGAAGCGGCTGGATCCGGCCGCTTTCGCTTTTTGCGCCGAACGCAGGACCTCATCCACCTCCATCAGGCGCTCTGATTCCAGCCCGGTCTTGTAGCGGGCACTTTGCGGACAGTATTTGCAGTCTTCCGGGCAGGCACCCGTTTTAATCGACAGCAGCGTGCTGACCTGAACCTGGCGCGGATCGAAATGCTGGCGATGTACCTGCTGTGCTTCAAACATCAGTTCAAGAAACGGGCGTTCAAACAGGGCCTGTGCCTGGGCTAGCGTCCAACGTTGTGACATTACGTACTCCAAAAAAGGTGTCATCCCGACAGTTAACGTGGTTATACTTGTAAACTAAATCTTTTTATTTTGGTTTACAACTACGATGTTTACGCTTCAGGACGCCGAATTCGATCGCCAGCATATCTGGCATCCTTACACCTCCATGCAGCAACCGTTGCCCTGTTACCCGGTCGTGGCGGCACAGGGTTACACGCTGCAGCTAGCGGATGGGCGCACACTGGTAGACGGGATGTCCTCCTGGTGGGCGGCGATTCATGGTTACAACCATCCACGCCTGAACCAGGCCCTGCAGCAGCAGATGGCCCAGATGTCCCACGTGATGTTCGGCGGGATTACGCATCCCGCCGCGGTGGCGTTGTGTCGTCAGTTAGTGGCGATGACACCTGACGCGCTGGCGTGCGTATTCCTTGCAGACTCCGGCTCCGTTGCCGTCGAAGTGGCAATGAAGATGGCGTTGCAGTACTGGCTGGGTCGGGGAGAAACGCGTCAGCAGTTCTTAACCCTCAAGCGTGGCTATCACGGTGATACATTTGCGGCGATGTCGGTGTGCGATCCGGATAATTCCATGCATAGCCTGTGGCGCGGCTACCTGCCCGAGCACCACTTTGCCGAGGCGCCGCAATGTGGTTTTGACGCGGCCTGGAATGAAGAAGATTTTCAGGATTTCGCCCGGCTGATCGAACAGCATCAGCATCAGTTGGCCGCGGTGATTCTGGAGCCCATCGTACAGGGCGCGGGCGGCATGCGTTTTTACCATCCGCGCTACCTGCAGAAGGTGCGCGAGTGGTGCGATCGTTACGGCATCCTGCTGATCGCTGATGAAATCGCCACGGGCTTTGGCCGCACCGGCACGCTGTTTGCCTGCGAACATGCGGCGATCACACCGGACATCCTGTGCGTCGGCAAAGCCCTGACCGGCGGCACGATGAGCCTGGCCGCCACGCTGACCACACGTGATGTCGCCGATACCATCAGCCGCAGTCCGGCGGGCTGCTTTATGCATGGCCCAACCTTTATGGGCAATCCGCTGGCGTGCGCCGTGGCGGCGGAGAGCCTGAAAATGGTCCAGGAAGGCCACTGGCGCGGGCAGGTCAGCGCTATCGAGCGTCAGCTTCAGGCGGGACTGACGCCACTGCGCCAGTCGCCAGCGGTAGCCGATGTTCGTGTGCTGGGCGCGATTGGCGTGGTAGAAACTCACCGTCCAGTGAATATGGCCGCCCTGCAGCAGTTTTTCGTCAGTCAGGGCGTCTGGATTCGGCCCTTTGGTCGTCTGATCTACCTGATGCCGCCCTATATCATCGCGCCTGAAGCACTGGATACGCTGATCCAGGCCATGGCCTCAGCCCTGGCGAACCCCGGCCATTTTCTGCGTTGAGCCCTGAAGGCTGGACGTCCAGGCGGTTTTGGTTAAGATGAAGACGCAGTCACCATAAACCCAAGGAGATGTGATGCGAGTTTATAGTCAGGATTTACACGACGGCGACAAAATGCCGGAAAAGCATGTTTTCAACGGGATGGGCTATCAGGGCGAAAATGTGTCACCGCATCTTGCCTGGGAAGACGCGCCGGAAGGCACAAAAAGTTTTGTCGTGACCTGTTTCGATCCTGATGCCCCGACCGGCTCAGGCTGGTGGCACTGGGTGGTCGCCAATCTTCCGGCCGATACCACATCGCTGCCGCAGGGTGCGGGTTCCGGTAAAGCCGCCTTACCTGCAGGTGCCGTGCAAACCCGCACAGATTTCGGCCAGGCCGGGTACGGCGGGGCCGCGCCACCGGCGGGTGAAACGCACCGCTACATTTTTAGCGTCCATGCGCTGGATGTGGAGAGCATTGAGGTCGATGCAGGTGCCAGCGGCGCGATGGTGGGCTTCAACGTGCATTTTCACGTGTTAGCCAGCGCGTCATTGACCGTTCATTACGTCTGATTGCGCGTGCTCTTCTGCCGCTCCCGCCCGGGAGCGGCAACGCTGAACGTTAAGCCAGCTGATGTACCACAACCCACATTGGACCCTGTCCAACGGCATAACGGCCGACAGGTTCAAGTTGCCCTTGCGGCTGAGTAATGCGGTATACCTCAATGTGATGCGACTTCTGTCCTGCCGCCACCAGATACTGGCCCGTGTGGTCGATATTGAAGCCCCGCGGCTGCGTTTCGGTCGGCTGGAAGCCCTCCACCGTCAGTAGCGCGCCATCTTCACTCACGCTGAACACCGTAATGGTGCTGCTGGTGCGATCGCAGGCGTACAGGAAACGTCCGTCCGGCGTCAGGTGAATATCGGCGGCCCAGCGCGTGCCGGTAAAATCAGGCGGCATCATATCGAGCGTTTGCACCGATTCCATTTTGCCGTGTGCATTCTTCAGTGACCAGACTTCGACCGTGCTGTTAAGTTCATTAACGCTGTAGGCGTACTGGCCGTTGGCATGAAACGCCATATGACGCGGGCCCGCGCCCTCTGCCGTAGTGACCTGTTGCTGGGAATGCGGCGTTAACTGACCGTCCGCCCCGAGGTTAAACAGGCAGATGCGATCCTGTTTGAGCGCGGGCACATATAACGTGCTGTCGGCATTATCGATGTTCGCCGAGTGACAACCTGCCAGACCGTCGATCACCTGGCTCGGAGCCTGGGGCACACCGTCAGCGCCGATGGGGCTGATGCTGACGCAGGCATCATTGTAGGAGCCACAAAACAGGAAACGGCCAGCGTGATCGGTGGAGATGTGGGTGGGGCTGCCCGGCAACGGCGCCTGCCCCGCTTCCGTTAAGGTGCCATCCTGCGCAATACGAAAGGCCAGCACGCGGAAATCCGGACGCACGCCCACATACAAGAAATCTTTTTTCGGACTGACCACCATAGGCTGAACCTGACCGGCGATATCCGTTACCTGCAGTAGCGTCAAGGTGGCCTCATCGTTCAACTGCCAGACATGGATTTGTTGACTCTCGGGACTGGCGGTGTAGACAACCTGCTTCATGTATTCTCCTTTTTCGCTGACTCATGTTGTTCTGCAGGTCACTGTAGCGCGTTTTTTTCTGTCTCGCTGGAATGATTTGTGCCCTGATTTTTGTTTCCGGGCCACAGTCAGGTGTAGACTTGCTGTTTCGCTAACCTATCCAGATGAGAGGATTAATGAGCTATCGTGTAATCGCCCTCGACCTTGACGGCACGCTGTTGACCCCGACGAAAACCATTCTGCCCCAATCCACAGAAGCGATTACCCAGGCGCGCAAAGCGGGCATCAAGGTGATTATCGTGACCGGACGCCATCACTGTGCCATTCATCCTTTCTACCAGACGCTCAATCTGGATACGCCCGCCATCTGCTGTAACGGGACCTACCTGTACGATTATCCGGCGAAAAAAGTCCTGGCTGCCGATCCGCTCGATACCGACGTTGCGGTACGTGTGATCGAGATGCTGGATGAACATCATATTCACGGTCTGCTGTATGTGGACGATGCGATGCTCTATCAAACGCCGACCGGCCATGTGATTCGTACGCTGAAATGGAGTGAGTCATTACCTCCACATCAGCGTCCGGTGTTCAGACAGGTGGACAGCCTGGCGCAGGCCGCCAGAGAGGCGCAGTCGATCTGGAAGTTTGCCCTGTCTCACGACAATACAGCAGCGTTGCAGCAGTTTGCGCAGCGTGCGCAAGACGAGCTGGGTCTGGCCTGCGAATGGTCCTGGCACGATCAGGTCGACGTTGCCCGCGGCGGTAACAGTAAAGGCAAGCGCCTGGCGCAGTGGGTAGAATCCATCGGGCTGACAATGCAGGACGTCATTGCCTTTGGCGACAACTACAACGATCTGAGCATGCTGGAAACGGTGGGGCTGGGCGTGGCCATGGGCAATGCGGATGACGCCATTAAAGCCCGGGCGAAGAGGGTCATCGGTACGAATCTGGAAACCGGCATTGCCGAGACGCTTTATCAGCTCGTTCTGTAAGTTTCACTGACCCGGTGAGCACGGTTTCAGCGGGTCATTCCGGTGTGACAGAGACGCTTTTAATCTGCGCGTACAGCCACTGCTCCGGGCGAATGTTAAGTTCGTCCCGGGCCCAGGGAGAGATGCGCGCCCAGAGTTCGCTGATACCGATGCGCAGCTTAACCTCCACCTGATCGCCCACCTCAATTAACTCCACCACCTGTGCCGGCAGCACATTGCGAACAGAGCTGTGTTTTGCCGGTTGCAGCGTCAGCGAAACATCGGCCGACGCAATCCGTATCCGTAACGGCGTTTTGACCGGCTGATTTACCCGACTGACCCAGATATGCTGATCGCCCAACGATAACGCCGTCATCGGGTAATCTGGATGATGCTCTAGCACCTGAACGCGCAGTACGCTGGTCAGGTCGCTGACCGGCAGCCAGGGGCGCATCGCACTGCTGCTCCAGACCCGCTCCAGCGGGCCAAAGGCCTTCACCTTGCCGTGATCCAGAACCAGCACCGTCTCGGCCAGTTGCAGAATTTCGTCGAGGCTGTGAGAAACGTACAGCACCGGGATATCCACCTGCTTTGCCAGTTTTTGCAGATATGGCATCAGCTCACGCTTGCGCGGCAAATCCAGCGAGGCCAGTGGTTCATCCATTAACAGGATATCAGGGGCGCTGAGCAACGCCCGCCCGATGGCCACCCGCTGCTTTTCGCCGCCCGAGAGCGAGAGCGGAAAACGGTCCAGTAAGGGTTCGAGTCCCAGTAAGTCCACCAGCGTGTCAAACTGCCCTTTCATACTGGCTGCCAGGCCATAGCGTAAGTTACCCCGGACACGATAGTGCGGAAACAGTCGCGCCTCCTGGAAAACGTAACCCACGTTGCGCTTTTCAGGCGGCAAGGCAATCTGCTGTTCGGCGTCAAACAACACACGGTCATGCAGCTGAATGCGCCCGCGCTGCGGCCGGGTCAGCCCACCAATCGCGTTGATTAACGAGGTTTTACCCGCACCCGACACGCCAAATATTGCCGTGATGCCGTTGGCGGGAACCGTCACGTTGATTTCCAGCTCGTGTTCGCCCAGTCGTTGTGTGAAATCGAGCGTCAGCATCCGGCCCCCATCCGTTTCCGGCCCCATTGCGCCAGCCATTCAGACACCAGCAAGGAGGCCAGTGCCAGCACCACCGCGATAACGCACAGACGCGCAGCGGCCCCTTCTGCCCCGGGCGTTTCAATCAGCGTATACATCGCCAGCGGCAGCGTGCGCGTTTCGCCAGGAATGTTGGAAACAAATGTAATAGTGGCACCGAATTCCCCCAGCGAGCGGGCAAAGGCCAGCACCGTACCGACGATAATACCGGGCAGCGTTAACGGCAGCGTAATGGTAAAAAAGACCCGCCAGCGGCCCGCGCCCAGCGTCCGGGCCGCCTGTTCCAGCCGGATATCCACGGCGTCCAGCGCCAGGCGAATGGCCCGCACCATGAGCGGAAAGGCAATCACCGCCGACGCCAGTGCCGCACCGCGCCAGCTAAACGCGAAGCTAAAGCCGAACCATTCATACAGCTTTTCACCAATAAAGCCGCGTCGGCCCAAGCCAATCAGTAACAGATAACCGACCACCACCGGCGGCAGCACCAGCGGCAGGTGAATCACACCGTCCAGAAGCGCTTTACCCGGAAACTGGCAGCGGACCAGAACCCATGCCATAAGGATGCCGAAGGGCAGACTGCACAGGACGGCAATGCCGGAGACCTGCAGGCTGAGCATCACGGCCTGCCATTCAACATCACTGAGTATCATTTTTTAGGCGTGAATCCGTATTGGGTAAACACTGCGGCCGCTTCCGGCCCTTTCAGGTAGTTATAAAAAGCCTTAACGGCCGCGTTGTCGTGATCTTTAACAATCGCGACAGGATATTCGACCGGTTTATGGCTGTCTTCCGGAAAGGTGCCGACCACCTGGACTTTTTGGCTGGCGACCGCATCAGAGCCGTACACAATGCCGTAAGGCGTTTCATTACGTTCCACCAGCGCCAGGGCGGCACGGACATTGTTGGCGCGCGCCAGCACAGGTGACAGTGAAGACCAGGCACCCAGCTTCTCAAGTGCCTCTTTGGCATAGATGCCCGCCGGCACATGATCGGGATCGCCGACCGCCAGACGTTCGCCTTTCAACAGACGTTTCCAGTCGGTTTTATCGTTAATCGTTACCGGCCTGGCGTTCTCACTGCGTGGCGCTATCAGAACCAGATCGTTGCCCAACAGGGTATAGCGGGTTGTGTCGATCATGCTTTTTTTCGCGACCGCATCATCCATCCACTGCTGATCGGCTGAGATAAACAGATCGGCGGGCGCGCCCTGCTCAATCTGACGGGCCAGGACTGACGACGAGGCAAATGACGACACCACCTCTGTCCCATGTGTTTTCTTATAGTGTGCCGCAATCTCGTTAAGCGCATTGGTCAGTGAGGCCGCCGCAAAGATGGTGATTTTATCGGCTGCCAGCGCCGGAACGGCCAGTGACAGGGCCATTACGGCGGCAGTTGCGGAACGTAGTAAGGTTAAACGCATGATTTTTCTCCAGTGATCGTTATATATAAAATAATACAGCGAACGGCCTGACAGCCAGACAAAATGATTAAAAGAGGAAGAAAAGCGTGGACGTAAAACAGCAACGTCCGTGCTGAGACGGACGTTGCAGGAGGATTAATGCTGAGAGCGGGCGTTAGTGTTGTCGCGGCGACCCGTTTTAGAGATGAGGTTAAACACTTCACCCAGACCGTAAATCAGGCCTAACATAATCGCCATAACCACAGGTACCATAATCACTGCCACGGCGAGGCTTTTAATGAGTTCCAGCATGGAAAGTCCCACTTTGCGGATAAAAAAGAGATTGTAACGGCTCAGTAAAAATTTGCGCAGACCTTTTCGTGCTTTTACTTTGAGGCGCAAAGCTCGTTATCATCAGCCCGATCACGCGACTTACCCTTTGCAGGAGCCACCATGCAAGCCGACCTCACCCTTCATATTCGCCTGCAGCAGAAACTGTTTGCCGATCCCCGCCGCATTGCCTTGCTGCAACGCGTGCAGCAAACCGGCTCCATCAGTCAGGGCGCTAAACTGGCGGGCATCAGTTACAAAAGCGCCTGGGATGCCATCAGCGACATGAACCACCTGGCCGGGCAGGAAGTCGTGGCACGCGCGACCGGGGGCAAAGGCGGTGGCGGCGCGCAGTTAACCCGCTACGGCGAACGACTGGTACAGCTGTTTGGCCTGATGGAAAAGATTCAGCAACATGCCTTCGATGCGCTGCAGCAGGATACCCTGCCGCTCGACAGCTTACTCGCGGCTATCGCCCGTTCCTCCCTGCAAACCAGTGCACGTAATCAACTGTTTGGTACCGTCGTGCACAATGATGCTCAGCAGGTGATACAGCATCTGACGATTCTGCTTGCCGATGGCGTGACGCGGCTCAACATTGCCCTAACCGAGCGCAGCGCAGAACGGCTGAATTTGCACGCCGGAAAAGAGGTGCTGGTATTAATCAAGGCCCCGTGGGTCAGTGTGCATACCGCGCCCACTGATGCCGAGAATCAGCTTGCCGCAACGCTGACCGCTATCGAAAAAGGCCAGCAGGTGAGTGAAGTGCTGATGACCTTACCCAGTGGCGAAACGTTGTGTGCCACGCTGGATAACCGTGAAACGGAACAGCGTCAGCTTCACATCGGCATGAATGTTATCGCCAGCTTCAGCGCCAGTCATGCGATTGTTGCCTCACTGCGGTGATTTTCACCGGCCGGTTTGACATCCCTGTTTGCAGTCGCTAAAACGTCAGTTAACGCTGCATAAAATGGAACAAATCATGGCTTCATTGCAAATTTCGCAAGGCATATTTCACCTTAATGATACCCGGGTGCTGTCCCTGGCCGATGTGCATCTTCGCCGGGGTGAGCGCTGGGCGTTTGTTGGCGCAAACGGCAGCGGCAAGTCCTCGCTGGCACGCGCGCTTTCTGGCGAGCTTCACCCGTTATCGGGTAAGGTGACGCACGATTTTCAGCGCCCGTGGCGCCTGTCGCTGGAGCAGCTACAGAAGCTGGTCGCCGAGGAATGGCAACGTAACAATACCGATTTACTCAGCGAAGGTGAGGACGACAGCGGCCGCACCACGGCGGAAATTATTCAGGATGCGGTGAAAGATGCCGCACGCTGTGAACGTCTGGCGGCGCAGTTTGGCATCAGTAGTCTGCTCAGTCGCCGCTTTAAATACCTGTCGACAGGCGAGACGCGAAAAACGCTGCTGTGCCAGGCGCTGATGGCACAGCCTGATCTGCTGATTCTGGATGAACCTTTTGACGGCCTGGATGTGGATTCCCGCGTGAATCTGACGGCCACCTTAGCAACGCTGCATGAGGCTGACGTCACGCTGGTGCTGGTGCTGAACCGCTTTGACGATATTCCGGATTATGTCGATCAGGTGGGCGTTCTGGCCGAATGCAGCCTGACGCAGGTCGGGCCACGCGAGACCATTCTGGCCCAGACGCTGGTCGCCCAGCTGGCTCGCAGTGAACAGCTGGACGGTATGGCGTTGCCGGAGGCCGATGTGCCCGATCAGTTGCCCGCATTGGCGGATGATGCGCCGCGCGTGATCCTGCGCAACGCGGTGGTGTCTTATAACGATCAGCCCGTGATCAACGGCCTGAACTGGCAGGTGAATCCCGGTGAGCACTGGCACGTCATTGGCCCCAATGGCGCGGGTAAATCCACCTTACTGAGCCTTGTGACGGGTGATCATCCGCAGGGTTACAGCAATGATTTGACCCTGTTCGGCATTCGCCGCGGCAGCGGCGAGACCATCTGGGACATCAAGCAACATATCGGCTATGTCAGCAGCAGCCTGCATCTGGACTACCGGGTCAGCGTGAATGTGCGCACCGTGATTTTATCGGGCTTTTTCGATTCGATTGGTCTCTATCAGGCTGTATCTGACCGCCAGATGGCGCTGGCGCAACAGTGGCTGGCGCTGACAGGGATGGATAATGCGATGGCGAATGCGCCGTTCCACAGTTTGTCCTGGGGGCAACAACGGCTGGTCTTAATCGCCCGCGCGCTGGTTAAGCATCCCACGTTATTGATCCTTGACGAGCCCTTGCAGGGGCTGGATCCGCTTAACCGGCAACTGGTGCGCCGCTTTGTGGATATTCTGATTGGGGAAGGCCGGACCCAGCTGCTGTTTGTTTCGCATCATGCCGAAGATGCCCCGCACTGTATTACGCATCGCCTGCATTTTCTCCCTGATGGCACAGGCGGCTACCGTTATCAGCAAGATGTGATCTGACACAACCCTGCCGTGCAAACGGCGGGGATATTACCTGCAATGTAAACGTTACCATTTAAAACCCCATTCCATGACCATAATGTGCCTTTTCGCCTTTAAATAAGAATAGTCATCTTGTGTAAACGATACCATTTATTCAGACTCGATCACGCTTTCATGCCGTTTGATGTGCTATTTTTTAGCGATGATTTTTTATTTTGACGCTGACCAGGATGCGACATGCAAAAATTTAACCCGGCCGATCATCCCCATCGCCGTTACAATCCCCTGACCGACCAATGGATTCTGGTTTCACCTCACCGGGCCAAACGTCCCTGGCAGGGTGCGCAGGAAACGCCCGCGGTAAATGCCCTGCCGTCACACGATCCAGACTGTTTTCTGTGTGCAGGAAATACGCGCATTACCGGCGATGTGAACCCGGATTACAAAGGTACGTACGTTTTCACCAATGACTTTGCTGCGCTGATGACGGATACGCCGGATGCGCCCGAAAGCGATGATCTCCTGATGCGTTGCGAAAGCGCGCGCGGCACCAGCCGCGTGATTTGCTTTTCGCCCGATCACAGTAAAACGTTGCCTGAAATGTCCCTGAGCGCGCTGGAAGAGGTCGTGCGCACCTGGCAGGAGCAGACCGCAGAGCTGGGCCAGCATTATCCGTGGGTGCAGGTGTTTGAGAACAAAGGCGCTGCCATGGGCTGTTCGAATCCGCATCCGCATGGCCAGGTCTGGGCCAACAGCTTCCTGCCTAACGAGGCCCAGCGCGAAGATGACCATCAACGTCAGTACTTTGCAAAAACCGGCTCGCCGCTGCTGGTGGATTACTGTGCGCGTGAACAACAAGACGGCAGCCGCACCGTAGTGGAAACCGAGCACTGGATCGCCGTGGTGCCGTGGTGGGCCGCCTGGCCCTTTGAAACCCTGCTACTGCCCAAAGCGCACGTGAAACGCATGACTGATTTGAGCGAGGCGCAACGCAACGATCTGGCGAAAGCCCTTAAGCTGCTGACCAGCCGCTATGACAACCTGTTCCAGTGCGCTTTCCCCTACTCCATGGGCTGGCACGGTGCGCCGTTTAACGGCGAGGAAAACGCCCACTGGCAACTTCATGCCCATTTTTATCCGCCGCTGCTGCGTTCAGCCACGGTGCGCAAATTTATGGTCGGCTACGAGATGCTGGCTGAAACCCAACGCGATTTAACCGCGGAGCAGGCAGCAGAACGTCTGCGCGCCGTGAGTGACATTCATTTCCGTGAGGCACAACAATGAGCTTAAAAACCATCACGCAGCAGGTCTTTACCGACACCTTTGGCTATGCGCCCACTCACACGATTCAGGCACCCGGCCGCGTCAACCTGATTGGCGAGCATACGGATTATAACGATGGTTTCGTTTTGCCTTGTGCCATTGACTACCAAACCGTTATCGCCTGTGCCAGACGCGACGATCGTCAGGTACGCGTTGTGGCCGTGGATTACGATCAGGCTCAGGACAGCTTCTCACTGGACGATCCCATTACCAGCGTGAGCGAGCCGATGTGGGCAAACTATGTGCGCGGCGTGGTGAAGCATTTACAGAAGCGCGCGCCTGATTTTAACGGCGTGGATATGGTGATTAGCGGTAACGTGCCTCAGGGCGCGGGCCTCAGCTCCTCTGCCTCGCTGGAAGTGGCCGTCGGGACCGTTTTTCAGCAGTTGTTCAACCTGCCGCTGGATGGCGCCGCCATTGCGGTAAACGGTCAGGAGGCGGAGAACCAGTTCGTGGGCTGTAACTGCGGCATTATGGATCAGCTGATTTCCGCGCTGGGGCAAAAAGATCATGCCATGCTGCTGGATTGCCGCTCACTCGGCACCAAACCGGTTTCCCTGCCGGAAGACGTGGCCGTGGTGATCATTAACTCTAATTTCCGCCGAAACCTGGTGGGCAGCGAATACAATACCCGCCGCCAGCAGTGTGAAACCGGTGCGCGCTTTTTTAATAAGAAAGCACTACGCGATGTCGGCCTGGCGGAATTTGAGGCGGCGGTCGCGCAGTTAGATCCTGACGTCGCGAAGCGCGTGCGCCATGTCATTACCGAAAATGCCCGTACGCTGGAAGCCGCAGAGGTGCTTTCGCGTGGCGATTTAACGCGCATGGGGGAACTGATGGCGGAATCGCATGCCTCAATGCGTGATGACTTTGAAATCACCGTGCCGCCTGTCGACACGCTGGTTGAAATTGTTAAAGCCGAGATCGGCAATCGTGGTGGTGTCCGTATGACCGGTGGCGGCTTCGGGGGCTGTATCGTTGCGCTGATGCCGCTTGAGCTGGTTGATCAGGTGCAGGCCGCCGTCGCCAGCCAGTACGAAGCTAAAACGGGCATCAAGGAGACCTTCTACGTGTGTAAAGCTTCAGAAGGAGCAGGTCAATGTTAAGCGATGTCAATTCCCATGCGCCGGATGGTCAACCATGGCGCATCACCGTGCTGCGTAATGCGCACGGAATGGTGGCCACCTTTATGGACTGGGGAGCAACCTGGCTGTCGGCGCGCGTGCCACTTCAGGACGGCAGCGTGCGCGAGGCCCTCTTAGGCTGTGCCACGCCGTCCGATTATCTGCATCAGGACGCCTATCTGGGGGCGACCGTTGGCCGTTATGCTAACCGTATCGCCGGGGCAAAACTCAATACCCTCAACCGACAACTGCTCGCCAACCAGGGTGAGCATCAGTTACACGGTGGTCCGGACGGGTTCGATAAACGCCGCTGGCAGATTATCAGCCAGTCAGAAAACGAAGTGCATTATCGTCTGGATTCGCCTGACGGCGATCAGGGCTATCCGGGAAATCTGATCGCGGATTTGCGCTATGTGCTGGATGACGATAACTGCCTGTCCATCCACTATGAAGCCCGGTGCGATCAACCCTGTCCGGTGAATCTCACTAACCATGCTTACTTTAATCTTGATGCGCATCATGGCGATGCGCGCCAGCATCGCTTACAACTGCACGCCGATCGTTATCTGCCCGTCGATAGCGAGGGTATTCCCAACGGCCCGCTGAAAGCCGTGGACGGCACCAGCTTTGACTTCCGTCAGGCCAAAAGCCTGGCACAGGATTTCCTTGCCGATGCCGATCAACAGGCGGTTAAAGGCTACGATCATGCCTTTCTACTTAACAGCGCGGGCGATGCAAGCCAGCCCGCAGCAGCGTTATGGTCGCAGGACGGCAAGCTGCAGTTAAGTGTAACGACGTCGGCCCCTGCCCTGCAGCTGTACAGCGGCAACTATCTGGCTGGCACGCGCGCCCGGGAGCAGGAAAGCTATACTGCTTACCAGGGGATTGCGCTGGAGAGTGAGTTTTTACCGGATTCGCCCAATCATCCCGAGTGGCCACAGGATGATTGCTGGCTGCAGCCGGGGGATCGTTGGGAATCCGTTACGCGCTATCGTTTTACCTCACACTGAGCCGCCGGGTGAAAAACGCGCAGTGCGTCACAGACAGACTTACGCAGTGCGCTGTTTTCCGCTATGGTAGAGCGCAATGGTCGGCCAGCGGGCTGGCGACAACAGGTTTCCATTATCTCAGAAACATCAAGTATTAAGGAGTTAAGCTATGGCTGTAACTAAGCTGGTTCTGGTGCGACACGGCGAAAGCCAGTGGAACAACGAAAACCGCTTCACCGGATGGTATGATGTAGACCTTTCTGACAAAGGCCGTACCGAAGCTAAAGCAGCCGGACAGCTGCTGAAGAAAGAAGGTTTCGTGTTCGATTTCGCCTACACCTCCGTGCTGAAACGCGCCATCCATACCCTGTGGAATATTCTGGATGAGCTGGATCAGGCCTGGCTGCCCGTTGAAAAATCCTGGCGTCTGAACGAGCGTCACTATGGTGCGTTACAGGGGCTGGATAAAGCTGAAACCGCCGCTAAATATGGTGACGAGCAGGTCAAACAGTGGCGTCGTGGCTTCGCCGTGACCCCGCCGGAGCTGGATCGCAGTGATGAGCGTTTCCCGGGACACGATCCGCGCTATGCGTCATTGTCCCCTGAGCAACTGCCCACCACGGAAAGTCTGGCACTGACCATCGATCGCGTTATTCCTTACTGGAACGAAAGCATCCTGCCACGCATTAAAAGTGGTGAGAAAGTGATTATCGCCGCACACGGCAACTCACTGCGCGCGCTGGTGAAATACCTGGATAACATGAGCGAAGACGAAATTCTTGAGCTGAATATCCCAACCGGCGTTCCGCTGGTTTACGAATTCGACGAGAACTTCAAGCCCGTCAAACACTACTACCTGGGTGATGCCGATGAGATCGCAGCGAAAGCGGCGGCCGTGGCAAATCAGGGTAAAGCGAAGTAATTGACCTGTAAAAAGGGCCAGACTGCGATGTCTGGCCCTTTTTTATGGCCTCACGGTTAACCGCGACGCTGTTTGACCGCATCGGCCAGCTGACGTAATACCTTTTCGGTATCTTCCCAGCCGATACAGGCATCGGTCACGCTCTTACCGTAAACCAGCGGTTCACCGCTTTCCAGGCTCTGATTGCCTTCCACCAGATGGCTTTCAATCATCACGCCAATGATGCCGCGCTCGCCATTGATCATCTGCTGTGCCACATCATCAGCCACCTGCATCTGCTTCTGGAACTGCTTGCTGCTGTTTGCGTGACTGAAATCGATCATCACCTGCTGCGGTAAGCCAGCCTTCTCCAGTCCGGCCTTCACGGCACTGACGTGGCTGGCGCTGTAGTTAGGTTCTTTTCCGCCGCGCAGGATGATATGACAGTCGCTGTTGCCGCGCGTTTCCACAATTGCAGAGTGGCCATATTTGGTCACGGACAAGAAACAGTGCGGTGAACCGGCTGCGTTGATCGCATCAATCGCCACTTTAATGGTGCCATCGGTCCCGTTTTTAAAACCGACCGGGCAGGAAAGACCGGAAGCCAGTTCACGGTGCACCTGCGACTCTGTCGTCCTGGCACCAATGGCGCCCCAGCTCATCAGGTCAGCGACATACTGCGGCGTAATCATGTCCAGAAACTCACCCGCCGCAGGCAGGCCAGAATCGTTAATCTCCAGCAGCAGCTTACGCGCCAGGCGCAGGCCATCATTTAACTGGAAGGTGCCATCCATATAGGGATCGTTTATCAGCCCTTTCCAGCCAACGGTGGTACGCGGTTTTTCAAAGTAAACGCGCATTACCACTTCCAGCTCGCCTTTCAGCTGCTCACGCAGGTTTAACAGACGTGCGGCATACTCTTTTGCGGCCTCGGTATCGTGGATAGAGCAGGGTCCAATTACCACCAGCAGCCGATCATCGGCCCCGTTCAGGATCTGGTGAATGGCCTGACGCGCCTGAGAAACGGTTTGCGCGGCACGTTCGGTTGCAGGAAATTTTTCCAGCAGGGCAACGGGGGGCAACAGCTCTTTTATCTCTTTAATGCGTAAATCATCATTCTGGTAATTCATACTGATTCCATATAATTTCTGGCCCGGCGCGCGCCGGGCTCAACCCAGCCAATGTAGCCGGAAGCGCACAGGGTGTAAATTCTGAATCCATGTAAAATGCATGTGTAAAATTTGCATAAATGGGTTATGCGTCTAGACTTTTAAGGGTAACTACTGAGGATCGGTGGCTTACGTTTATTAATACCTGTCTTTAAGCTAACCAGCGAAATTTTATTTCGCTCAGGTCGCTTTTTGTCTGAAACCTGACAGCGGGTTAGAGACAGCAAATATCATTGATTAACGGGAGCATAATGATGAATAAGTTTGCACTAATTTTTCTGACGGCAGCGATGACTCTGGGCAGCGGCGCAGCAATGGCTGCCAACGGAAACTCTAACCAGGCTGCAGCAGCAGGTGCCGTTGCGGGCGGGGCGAATGAGAACCTGCCACCGAATAAAGTCGATAACAGCAAAATTAACAATACCGGTACTGAGATGTCGTCTCCAACCCGAGACAGCACCTCCAGCAGCAAGCATATGACCGCGAACGAAATTGATCAGAACAGCCAGTGTAAAGATGGCAAATGTCCTGATATCAACAAAAAAGTGCACACCAAAAAAGGTGGCGGCCACGTCAATACCAAAACTGACGGCACGACGCAGTAAAGTATACTGTGTGCATTATGAGGAGAGCCGCGGCTCTCCTTTATTTTATCCCGCTGCGACTTCCGCTATGCTGAGCCTGTGAAATTTACAGGGAAATGTTCATGGCCTCACTGCTTCTGATTGACGATCATCCACTGGTTGAAGTGGCGCTGGACGCGGCACTCTCGCAATCGCCTGTCCCCATTCAGCTTATTTCGGCCAGCAGCGAGCACGCCGCTCGCCCTTATTTCCAGCTTCCTCCGGATATCATTGTGCTGGATATCGGCCTGCCCGATGGCGACGGACTGGAGATTCTGCGCCGCCTGAAAGTGCACTTACCCGATTGTCCTGTACTGATCTATTCTGCCCAGCAAAGCAGCCACTATATCCGGCGTGCGCAGGCGCTGGGGGCGGCGGGTTATGTGGTGAAAAGCCAGCGGATGGCGCATTTACTCAGTGCCATTCTTGCCGTACTGGGCGGCCAGTCAGCCTTTCCTGAAGGCCACAGCAGCGAACCCGAATTACCGTTAACCAGTAAAGAGCGCCAGGTGCTGGCGTTGCTGGCCAGCGGCCTGTCCAACCTGCAAATTGCCGAACAGTTGCATATCAGTAATAAAACCGTCAGTACGCATAAAAAGAATATTCTGGAAAAAACCGGCGCGCGTTCTGTTGTCGAGCTGGCCGATCTGTGGAAAGCACAGCAGTGATACGCTGGTTACTTCTCCTGCTCCTGCTGGCGCCGCTGGCCCAGGCCGACGTGCGTCCGGTCAGCAGTATCAATCTGCCTATGATGATGCCGGTAAAAGGTGCAGAGCTGATGCAGGGCAAAGTGGTGCGTGTGGGCCTGCTGGATGAGAATACGGCGCCCTGGGCCATGCATGTGGGCAACGATCTGTACGGGATTGACGCCGATTATCTGGCGGCGCTGCACCAGTTAACCGGGGCGCAGTTCTCCCTTCACCTCTATGCCACCCAGCCGGCTCTGCTGAGCGCCCTGCAGGCGGGGCAGATTGATTTTGCGTTAGGCATGCTGGCCCCGCCCTTTCCTGCGGGCGCCGTTGCCAGCGACAGCTGGTTTAGCAGCCCGTTACGTATTTACCGTAATCAGCAGAACCAGCGTGCCGTCATGTTTAACAGTGATAATGCACAACTGGCGATCAGCGAGCAAACCCTGGCACAGCTTCCGCCTGCACTGGCTGCCCGCCATCACTGGCGCACCTACGGCAGCGATCTTCAGGCGCTCTACACGCTGCTCAATCAGCAAAACGACTATGTGGTCGCCGATGAAACCAGCGCGGGATTTTTGCTGAGTCAGCTACAGCAGGGACAAATTTACCAAATCGCGTCGGGGATTGATGCCGGGCAACTGACTCTGCGCGCGGTTTCCCGCGATCCCGCGCTGATTGCGTGGCTGAATCAGAGCCTGCGCCAGTTACCCGCAGAGTTGATGAGCACGTTACAGGCGCGCTGGAGCAGCAGCCTGCCGCGGTATCAGGACACACAAACGCTGATGCTGAGCGCCAGCGAGCGGCAATGGATAGCAGCCCATCCCCAGGTTACCTACGCCGCTGAAGCCGATAACTATCCCTGGAGCTATCGCGACAGCAACGGCACGCCCCGCGGTTACGGTATCGATCTGCTCAATGCGGTCGCACAGAGCACCGGTTTACGTTTTACGCCGCACTGGGTCAGTAATCCGCAACAGGCGGCCACGCTGCTGGCACAGCATCAGGTGATGTTACAGCTGATGCAACCGCTCAACGGTGAAACTCAAAGCACCAGCCTGCCCGTCTGGCGGGCACTCTGGGGTATTTACAGCCGCCAGCCCGCAGCCGGCTCTCACTGGAGCGATCTGGCAGGCAAACGTATTGGTATCCTGCAGGATGATCTGGCCCAGCGCCTCGTCCCTGACACCATCCCGGTTCAACGCTTTGCGGATCGCAACAGCCTGTACGACGCGCTGGCTACCGGTCAGATTGACGCGCTGGTCGATAACGTCCTGTCTGCGCGCTGGCGCATTGCCAGCCGTAACGATCCTCTCATTCATCTGGCTTTCGCGGCCAGCGATATCGCCTGGCCTGTGGCCATCGGAGTGGCACCTGATGAGCCTGTTCTGCGTGGGCTGCTGGATCGCGCGTTACAGCAGATTCCCGTCGATACGCAAAACCAGATGCGCGATCGCTGGTCAATGCCGCCCCAGCCCGGCAGCGTGGGCGCGATGCGCGTGCTGCCCGTCGCGGTGTTGGCGGCGGCAGGCGTTGCTATTGTCGTGTTACTGCTGTTACTGGCCCGGCGTTACTGGCAGCAACGGCGGGATCGCCAACAGCGCGAACAGGCGGAACACGCGAATGCCATGAAGAGCCAGTTTTTAGCGACGGTCAGCCATGAGCTGCGAACGCCGATGCAGGCGATCCTGGGGCTACTGGAGCTGGAAAAACAGCAAAGCAGCCGTGAAAACCTGCAGCTTCTGTACCAGAGCGCGCAGTCCCTGATGACGTTGCTGAATGATTTGCAGGATCACGCGCGCATTGAAAACAACAGTTTCACCCTGTCGCCCCGCCCGCTGGCACTGGCACCCTGGCTGGCGCAGCAGCGCCATTTCTATCATCCGCTGATGCGGCCGGATGGCCCGCATTTACAGGTAGAGGCCCTGACGCCGCTGCCTGACGCAGTGATGCTGGATGCGGACCGCCTGCAGCAGATCGTCAACAACTTAGTGACCAATGCCTTTAAATTCACCCGGCACGGCCTGATCCGCCTGACGCTGTCGGCTACAGACAAATTGCAGTTAACCGTCAGCGACAACGGCAGCGGGATTCCCCCTGAAGAACAGCCCAGACTGTTCGATCCCTGGTACCAGGCCCCGTCGGGCAAAGCGTTTTCCGTTCAGGGCAGTGGACTGGGGCTGTTTATTTGTCGGGAAATGGTGCAGCGCATGGGCGGTGAGATTCACCTGCATTCTCAGCCCGGCAAAGGCACCGAGGTCACACTTATCCTGCCGCTGATTCCCTGCGATAGCGTCCCTGAGGGCGATCCGGCCACGCTGCCAGGTTTTCCGCAACTGCGCGTGGCCGTAGTGGATGATCATCCGACAAACCTGATCGTGATGCAGCAGCAGCTGGCGCGCTTTGCGATTCAGGCGGACTGTTTTGAGCAGGGCCGAGACCTGTTGCTGGCCGATGCCCGGCGCCCTTACGACCTGCTGTTTATCGATCAGATGATGCCGCGCCCGGACGGTATGCTCCTGCTGCGCGTGTTGCGTCGTCGCCAGCGTCAGCGAGGCGGAAGACCGTTGCGGGTGCTGTGCTCTGCTGATGCGCAGTTACTGAATGTACAGACTGAGCCGCATGAACGTGTGCTGATTAAACCGGTACAGCTACAGGATATCAGCGACCTGCTGACCGCCTTCCATGACGATCCGCTGGCCGCGCTGGATAACAACCTGTGGACACTGGCGCAGCAAAACGAGAACTATCTTAGCCGACTGGGCAAAACCTTACGTGATACCGTGGAGAAAGACATGGCACAACTGCGCGCGGCCATTGCCAGCGGTGACGAAAGACAGTTAGCCGAGTCCGCGCATCGCCTGAAAGGAAGCTGGCTGCTGATTGGCATTGATGAGGGCGTAGCGCTTTGTCAGAAGTTGACCGATCGCGCCAGACAGCATCACAACATCTCAGCAGAGTGGCAATTGCTGATATCATTGACCGAAAGATTACTACATAAACTGGACACGTATGGCACACACCCACTCTCATAGCGGTCAGGACACTAACCGTACGCGGCTGATGGCCGCGTTTGCCGTGACGGCACTCTTTATGGTGGCAGAAGTGATTGGCGGCTGGCTGTCGGGCTCGCTGGCGCTGCTGGCCGATGCCGGTCACATGCTGACCGATACCGCCGCCCTGTTAATGGCCTTACTGGCGGTTCAGTTTGCCAAACGCAAACCCAATGAACGTCATACCTTTGGCCTGCTACGTCTGACCACGCTGGCCGCGTTTGTAAACGCCCTCGCCTTAATCGGCATCACCATTTTGATTGTCTGGGAAGCGGTGGAACGGTTTACCCATCCGCAACCTGTCACAGGCGGCCTGATGCTCGGCATTGCGATTGCCGGCTTGCTGGCGAATATTCTGTCTTTCTGGTTGCTGCATCACGGCAGTGAAGAAAAGAACCTGAATGTGCGGGCGGCTGCGCTGCACGTCATGGGGGATTTGCTTGGTTCGGTGGGCGCGATTGTCGCCGCGGTGATTATTCTGTTTACCAACTGGACGCCCATTGACCCCATCTTATCCATCGTCGTGTCGATGCTGGTGCTGCGTAGCGCCTGGTCGCTGCTGCGGGAAAGTTTACATGAGTTGCTGGAAGGCGCGCCTGCGTCGCTGGATGTGAAGAAACTGCGGCGCGATCTGAAGCGGAACATTCCCGAGGTGCGCGATGTCCATCATGTACATGTCTGGCAGGTGGGCGAGCAACCGATCTTAACGCTGCACGTCCAGGTCATTCCACCGCGCGATCATGATGGCCTGCTGCGCCGCATCCACACGTACCTGCATGACCATTATCAGATTGAGCATGCTACGGTACAGATGGAGTTTCAGCCCTGCGTGGGCCCTGACTGTGAGCTGAACGGACAGGTCATTGAAGAGGGCCATCATCATGGCGGGCATTCGGATCATGCTGCTGAAACGTCCCATCAGCACAGTGATCATTCACCTCACCACAGTGACCACGTTCATCATCACAGCCATCATCACTGAGCCGAGAGCGCACGCGAACCCTGTTTGCGTGCGCTGATGATCCACATGCGTGAGCCGTTCAGCGCAATTAACGTCAGAATGGCGTACTCCAGCGACATCGCATACACCCCCTGACGGGCAAACACCATCACACTGATCACGTTGATGGCCACCCACAAAAGCCAGTTTTCAACATACTTCCGCGTCATCAGCACCATTGCCACAATCGACAGCACCATCAGGCAGGCATCCCAGAAAGGGAAGGCGTCCGGCTGCAACGTCGGCATCGCCACCGTAAAACCCAGTGCATTCATCAGGGCCACCGCGGTACGGGTGAGAAAGGCAAACACCGGATCGATGTAGATCGTCATCAGCCCCACCGCTATAACGCAAACCGCCGCCCAGCCAATGGCCTTGGGCAGCGGGAGCCAGCGAATCGTTAACGCCGCCTGGTTATCAATGGTTTGTCGGCTCCAGGCGTACCAGCCATAAACGTTGGCCACAAAAAAGAACAGCTGTAACAGCAGGCTGGCATAGAGCTGAATCTGAAAAAATATCACCGCAAACAGCGTCACGTTTATCAGGCCGAACGCGTAGTTAGCGATTTTCTCCAGGCTGGCCAGCCAGATACATAACAGGCCCGCCAGGGTGCCAACGGCTTCAATCCAGGACAGATCGTACCCGGTCGCGCCCAACGGGATGTGAACTAAAATGTTTTGCGTGCTAAAAAAATCCATATCAGGCACCTGTCAACGACGCGGATTACGCGTTTCCTTTCACGTTATGTTTGAGGTCTGCTGCAAAGGATAGCATACGGTTTAGCGGCACCAGCGCGGCCTCGCGCAGCGCCGCGTCTACGTGGATCTCATGAGCCCGCCCACCCGACGTCAGCGCCTCGGCAATGGCCTGCAGTCCGTTCATCGCCATCCAGGGACAGTGCGCACAGCTTCGGCAGGTTGCGCCCTCACCGGCGGTAGGCGCTTCCAGCAATATTTTGTCAGGAACCGCCTGCTGCATCTTGTAAAAGATGCCGCGATCGGTGGCAACGATCATCTGCGGATGTGGCAAGGTTTTTGCCGCCTGAATTAGCTGGCTGGTTGAACCTACCGCATCGGCCAGATCCACAATCGCCTGCGGCGACTCGGGATGAACCAGCACTGCCGCATCCGGATACAGCGCTTTCATCCGCTGCAGCGCCTGAGTTTTGAATTCGTCGTGGACGATGCAGGCGCCCTGCCAGCATAACACGTCGGCCCCGCTTTTTTGCGTAACATAGCGCCCGAGATGCCGATCCGGTGCCCAGATGATTTTTTCCCCCAGGCTGTCCAGATGTTCAATCAGTTCGACGGCAATGCTGGAGGTGACAACCCAGTCGGCGCGCGCTTTTACCGCCGCAGAAGTATTGGCGTATACCACTACCGTCCGGTCAGGATGCGCATCACAGAAGGCCGTAAACGCCTCAATCGGGCAGCCCAGATCCAGCGAGCATTCGGCCTCCAGCGTCGGCATCAACACGGTTTTCTCCGGGCTGAGAATTTTGGCGGTTTCGCCCATAAAGCGCACGCCGGCCACCAGCAGCGTAGTGGCGGGATGCTGGCTGCCAAAACGCGCCATTTCGAGCGAGTCAGAGACGCAACCGCCGGTTTCTTCGGCTAAGGCCTGGATGTCCGGATCCGTGTAATAGTGCGCCACCATCACGGCGTTACGGGCTTTCAGCAGGGCTTTAATTTTTTCCCGGTAAAGCGTTTTTTGCTCGTCACTCAGCCGGGCGGGTTTAGGAGGAAAAGGATACACCGCATGTTCAGGATCAAAGATTGCGCTCATGACACCGCTCTCGTTCTGTAAAATTAACGAAAATAGCCGTTTCTGGCTTAACAGGACGTAAATACCGCCATCGTGTTTTATATGCTAAACACGATAGCGAAAAAGCAGCAGCCTGTCGCGTTTTATTTGGTCATGACGATGCAGAAAGCCCCACCAGACCGGGCTGAGGGGCTTCCAGTTGAAGCAAAAAGGCTTTGACCGTCAGGCCACCGGCAAATCCCGTCAGTTTTCCATTGGCCCCAATGACCCGATGACACGGTGCCACAATGGACAACGGATTTTTGCCGTTAGCAGCACCGACGGCACGTACCGCTGCCGGATGCCCAATCTGCTCGGCGATCTGGCGGTAACTGCGGGTTTCGCCAAACGGAATAGAAAGTAGCGCCTGCCAGACTTTTTTCTGAAATGCTGTGCCGTCCATATCCAGCGGTAAGTCAAAAACGCGGCGAGTGCCGGCAAAGTACTCACGTAACTGCGTTTCGGTTTCGCGTAAAACAGGATGATTATCGTCGCGCTCACGCGGCGACAACCGGGGATGTCTGCGCACTTCGTCCTGCCATAAAATGGCCGCCAGACCGCGATCGCTGGCGATCAGGGTCAGTTCGCCCACCGGCGTTATCACAGGTTTGCAGTAATACATGCTGTTCCCTCCATCACATTGCTGTCTGGCATTATCGCATTTTCGCCACGCGAAACTGGCTGTTTTCGGTCATTACAATAAACTGTTGTGCTGTCCGAAAACAGCCAGTCAATATCCAATGCCCGCGCTACGCTGTCGCTCTTTGCCGGAGAAAAACCATGTTTGATTCAGATACCGCTTACCAGGCACTGACCTCGCGTGATACGCGCTTCGATGGCGTGTTTTTTGTCGGCGTGACCTCAACCGGCATTTACTGTCGCCCGATTTGCCCGGTGAAAGCGCCAATGCAGAAAAACTGTCTGTTCTTCAACAGCGCTGAGGCGGCAGAGAAAGCGCATTTTCGCCCTTGTCTGCGCTGTCGTCCGGAGCTGGCACCCGGCAACGCCCCCGTGGACAACGCCCACCGCGTGGCCGACCGACTGGTGCAGCGCATTGAAGAGGGCTTGCTGGAAGCCCACAGCGGCCTGGATGCGATTGCTGCAGAGTTTGGCATCAGCGCCCGTCAGCTGCGGCGCATTGTGCAGCAGGAGCTGGGCGTCACGCCACTGGAGCTTAAACAGACACGTCGTATGTTGCTGGCTAAGCAGCTTCTGACCGAAACCACGCTGCCGGTAACCGAGATCGCTTACGCCAGTGGATTTGGCAGCTTACGGCGCTTCAATGACGTGTTTCAGGCGCGCTATCGCATGACGCCGGGCGCACTGCGCAAAAGCGGCAACCTGTCGCCGCAACCTGCAACGGACACAATGCGGTTACGCCTCAGCTATCGTCCGCCTTACGACTGGCAGGCGATGCTGGACTTTTTACGCCTGCGGTTAATGAACGACATTGAAGCCGTTGATGGTGAAACCTACCGCCGGACGGTGGCGCTGGGCGAATACCGGGGTTGGGTCAGCATTTCGCATCTTCCGGCAAAGCAGGCGCTCCAGGTGGAATTCACCCGCTCTCTCACGCCTGTGCTGCCTGCCCTGCTGCGTCGGCTGCGTGACCTGTTTGACCTGAATGCTCAGCCACAGCGCATTGCCGAACACCTGCAACAGGATCCCCTGCTGGCGCAAAGTATTCAGGATTACCCCGGCCTGCGTGTCCCCGGAGCATTTGACAGTGTCGAAATGGGCGTACGCGCCATCCTGGGCCAGCAGGTCACCGTTAAAGCCGCCACGACGCTCAGCAGCCGCTTTGCTCAGGCATTTGGTGAACCCTGCACCACGCCGTTCCCTGATCTGTCGCGCTATTCTGCGCAACCCCAGCGCATTGCCCAGGCTACGGTCGATGAGATTGCCCGCCTGGGCATTGTCAGTGCGCGCGCCAGAGCAATTCTGGCCTTTGCGACCGCCTGTAACGAGGGCAGCCTGCGTTTCAATGCGACGCTTTCGCCTGACGACATCATGGCGCGCCTGGTGGCCTTACCGGGCATTGGCCCCTGGACCGCCCACTACATTGCCATGCGGGCGCTGCGCTGGCCGGACGCCTTCCCGAAAGAGGATATCGCCGTGCGCAATAATCTGGGGGGATTAACACCCAAAGCGGCAGACGCGCGCTCACAGGTATGGCGTCCCTGGCGCAGCTACGCCGTGATGCATATCTGGAAAAGCCTGTCACCGGCCAGTGCGAAGTAAGCAGCCCGTTGTCCTGAAAAGAAATATCACGCCTCGCCTCTAAACTCCTGGCCTGCTCAACCGATAACCAATTTGGCTTAACATCGTTGACATGGGCAGGAGGCAGAGGTCATGGGGTTGCGGTTAGAAAATACAAAAATTTCGCACAAACTCAGTTTAGGATTTGGACTCGTTTTGCTGTTGGTGGTGGGATCGGGCGCGGTAAGCATCGCGCGTTTTAAAACTATCCATGACGTTTATGAACAGAGCAACCTGATTTACGACATTAATATTGACGTGTTTCAGGCTAAGGTTAACCGGCTGAAACTGCTGTATGGCGATGAGAAAGCGGGGAAAGTGATGGCGGATTATATCGCCCATGCCGCTCAGCTGACACATGATGCCCAACAGTACCGATGGCTGCCCGAGGAGGAAACACAGCTCCAGGATATCGCCAGCCAGCTCAGCCACTTTCAGGCCAGCATCAGCGCAATGACCCAGGCCATGCAGTCTCTGGCAGAAACGGGTAAGCAGCTCGATCAGCGCAACATGCAGAGCCAGTCAACGCTGTACGAAGCGTTGATTAAAACCCAGATGACCGATGCCAGTGCACTGTTTCAGCAACTGCTTGCAATCAGCCAGTTGCGCGATCAGCTTCAGTTACTCCGTTATGATCCCGCTCATGCCAGCGCGATTCAGTCTCAGCTCACCCCGCAGGTCAACGCCATCCAGACCGCCCTCACCACCCTGCTACCGCAATTACCTCCCGATGCTCAGACGCAGCTCAACGCGCTGTGGAATGCAACCCTTGAGGTTAAGCAACTCAGTGAACGTTACGCGGCAGGCTTTCTGGCCCTCAGTCAGGCGGAGAACGCGGTGAAGGTCGATGGCGATAAGAGCAGTGCTATCCTCAAAACGCTTCTGCAGCAGATGAAGGTAGAAAACAGCGACCTGACCAGGAGTTCTGTTAACCTGACGCTGTTGACGGTTGGCCTTGCTGTGCTGCTGGGCATGTTGATTGCCTGGCTGATTGGCCGACAGATTACTCATCCCGTCAGAAAGAATTTATGGCTGGCGGAGCGCATTGCTAAGGGCGATTTAAGCGCCGATATCAAACCGGCGGGCCGTGATGAGCTGGGCAAACTGGCTGGCGCGATGGGCGCGATGAATCAGCGTCTGCGGACAATGATTCTGGAGGTCCGCGACAGCGTGCTCACGCTGTCGCAGGCGGCGAGCAGTATTAACAGCGACAACCACACGCTCTCGTCACGCACAGAACAGCAGTCCGCCGCCGTGGTGCAGACGGCTGCCAGCATGGAACAGTTAACCGTTACGGTGAAGCACAACGCAGATAACGCGCGCCACGCCAGCCAGATTGCTGCTGAAGCGTCTAAAACGGCGGAGCAAGGCGGTGCCGCCGTCACGGAAGTCGTGCAAACCATGGGCGATATTTCTGCCAGCTCGAAGAAAATCGCCGAGATCACGGCCGTTATCGACAGTATTGCTTTCCAGACCAATATCCTGGCTCTGAATGCCGCCGTGGAAGCGGCACGCGCTGGCGAGCATGGCCGGGGGTTTGCGGTCGTCGCCAGCGAAGTACGTAACCTTTCGCAGCGCAGTGCGCAGGCGGCGAAGGATATCGATCAGCTGATCAGCGCATCGGTCAGTCAAATCGCGGAAGGCAATAACCGCGTTGCGCGCGCGGGCGAGAGAATGGGACAGGTGGTTCAGGCGATTTCCCGTGTGAATGACATCGTGGGTGAGATCTCTTCCGCCTCGGATGAGCAAAGCCGTGGCATTGAGCAGATTGCGCGTGCGGTCTCAGAACTGGACAGCACCACCCAGCAAAACGCCTCGCTGGTCTCTGCCTCTGCCCTTTCAGCCACCGCACTGGAAGATCAGGCGCGCCGACTTGAAACGCTGGTCAAACAGTTTAGCCTGGAACCCGGTCAGACAGCCGCACGCTAATCCGGCTGACGTATTACGCCCTATAAGCGCCTGTCGGGCGCTTTTTTTATGGCAGATGATTAGATCCCGTTCAACGGCACGCTGCCGGACAGGAACAGTGCGGACGCAGGTTGTTGGGCCCTGACGGGAGTACGACAGATTTTGCGGGCCCGTAGGCCTCGCCCTGCGGGTGGTGCTGACGCATCAGCCTGAATCGCACCGCGATTCAGTCGAACCTGCTGCAGGTTCTCATCATGCACGTTTGGCTGTAATGCCCCATAAACGAAAAGCGCGCCCGTGGGCGCGCTTTTCTGTATTGGTGGGTCGTGCAGGATGGCCTTCGGCCCCGTGGGCCTCGCCCTGCGGGTGATGCTGACGCATCAGCCTGAATCGCACCGCGATTCAGTCGAACCTGCTGCAGGTTCTCATCATGCACGCTTGACTGTACTGCTCCATAAACGAAAAGCGCGCCCGTTGGGCGCGCTTTTCTGTATTGGTGGGTCGTGCAGGATTCGAACCTGCGACCAATTGATTAAAAGTCAACTGCTCTACCAACTGAGCTAACGACCCGCTCGGGGCTTACAACCGCTCAAACACATGTCTGCATGCTGCCTGAGAATAAGATGGTGGGTCGTGCAGGATTCGAACCTGCGACCAATTGATTAAAAGTCAACTGCTCTACCAACTGAGCTAACGACCCATCTTAATGGTTGTGAAGCAATACTGAAGGTTCTCTTGGGGAACAGCGTCCTGCGGGAGATGGTGGGTCGTGCAGGATTCGAACCTGCGACCAATTGATTAAAAGTCAACTGCTCTACCAACTGAGCTAACGACCCATCTTCAGGCTTGCCAGACACATTTGCAATGTGTCCCGGCAACGGCGGCATATATTACTGATTTACCGAGGTAGCGCAACCCTTATTTTCTGTTAAGGGGTTCAATTGCCTACCTTTCATGCGGCAAGACCAGAAATCCATCGATATCCGGTCAAACCTGCACAAATTACATACCAGACAAGCGTTTTTGTGCCTGCTTAGCTGATTCGGTGTTCGGGTAAAGTTTGATCACCTGCTGATAAACGGCTTTGGCTTTTGCCGTGTCGTTTTTCTCTTGCATGATCACGCCAACCTTAAACAACGCTTCAGCCGCCTTGGGGGATTTTGGATACTGCTTCACCACCGTGGCGTAATAATACGCTGCGTCGTCTTTTTTACCTTTGTTATAAAACAGCTGCCCCAGCCAGTAATTGGCATTCGGCTGATACGTCGAGTCCGGGTAACGCTTCACCCACGCCTGCAGCGCAGTGATGGCCTGATCGTACTGTTTTTTCTCCAGAATGAGCGCAACAGCAGCATTGTAATCGCTGTTAGCATCGCCACTCTGAACAGGCGCACTGCTGCCGGCCGCGGCCGCACCTGCATCGTTGCCCGCTGTCGCAGCGCCCGCAGCCGCATTGTCACCGGCACCCGCGGCAGACTGACTGGCATTGCTGCTGTTATTGCTGCTCAGACTGTCGATCTGTTGATAGATCTGCTTCTGGCGCTCAATAACCTGATTCAGCTGATAGGTATTTTGCTGGATTTCCCCACGCAATGAGTCGATATCCCGCTGGTTATCACTCATCTGCTGCTGCAGTTGCTGCATCAGCTGTGCCTGGGCATTGGAGATTCTTTCGAGACTGGTGACACGGTCTTCGACCGAGCCGGAGCCAACGCTACTGATTGACGCTTGGGCATGAGCGGCCCAGGGGGCCGCTACGCCAATCAGTAACGACAGACTCAACAGGTGATGTCTGAAGTTACTAACCATGTGATTCTCTTAGTAGACCAGTACGGCACGACGGTTTTTAGCGTAAGCCGCTTCGTCGTGGCCCAGAACAGCTGGTTTCTCTTTACCGTAAGATACGATAGACATCTGATCCGCAGACACGCCTTTACCTTGCAGGTACATCTTAACGGCGTTAGCACGACGCTCGCCCAGGGCGATGTTGTACTCTGGCGTACCGCGCTCATCCGCATGACCTTCAATGGTCACTTTGTAAGACGGGTTGCTACGCAGGAAGTTAGCGTGCTGATCCAGCATCTGAGCGTAGTCAGGCTGAACATCGTATTTGTCCAGACCGAAGTAAACGATGTTGTTCTGTTGCAGCTGTTGCATCTGCAGACGCGCCTGCTCATCAGAAGACATGTTGCCGTTGTTCATACCAGAGTTAGCACCGTAAGCGCCGTCAGCACCTGCGCCAGACTGGTCGTTGTTGTTATTTTTGTGTGAGCTACACGCCGCAACTGCCATGATTGGCAGAGCCAGCATTAAACCCTTCAGTACTTTGTTCAGTTGCATTTGAAAATTCCCATTATTGTTTATTTTTTTGTAATGTCAGAAAGCTCAGACATTACAGGTACGGCGACCAGGCAGGAAATTTGACCTGTCCATCAGTTGCCGGAAGACGCGCTTTGAAACGACCGTCGGTTGAAACCAACTGCAACACAGAACCCATGCCCTGAGTCGAGCTGTAGATTACCATGGTGCCGTTTGGAGCCAGGCTCGGCGTTTCATCCAGGAACGTGTCCGTTAACGTTTGAACGGCTCCCGTTACCAGATCCTGTTTGGCGACGTGTTGAGCACCGCCACTGGTGCTAATCATCACCATTGATTTTCCATCACTGGCTACATCCGCATCCTGGTTCTGAGCGCCTTCCCAGGTAATGCGCTGTGATGCACCACCATTGATGCTGATTTTGTAGATCTGCGGCGCACCGGCCTGGTCAGAGGTATACGCCAGCGTCTGGCTGTCCGGGAACCAGGTTGGTTCAGTGCTGTTATAACGACCATCTGTAATCTGACGAATCTGCCCGGAGGCCAGGTCCATAACATAGAGATTCAGACTACCGGTTTTAGACAGGGCGAAGGCCAGCTTGGTGCCGTCCGGTGAGAAAGCTGGCGCACCATTGTGACGCGGGAATGAAGCGACCTGACGGACAGAGCCGTTAGACAAGGTCTGAATCACCAGCGCTGACTTGCCGCTTTCAAAGGTTACATACGCCAGTTTGCTGCCATCGGGCGACCAGGCAGGCGACATCAGCGGTTGCGGTGAACGGTGCACGACAAACTGGTTGTAACCGTCGTAATCGGCAACGCGCAGTTCATACGGGAACTGACCGCCGTTGGTCTGTACCACATAGGCGATACGGGTACGGAACGCCCCTTTAATGCCGGTCAGTTTCTGGAACGCCTCATCACTGACGGTGTGCGCCGCATAGCGCAGCCACTGTTTCGTAATTTTATAGGAGTTTTGCGCCAGCACGGTACCTGGCGCACCTGCGGTATCTACCAGCTGGTAGGACACCTGATAGCTACCATCAGCATTCGGCTGAATCTGTCCAACAACCACGGCATCAATACCCAGTGCGCTCCATGCAGCAGGCTGCACTTCCTGAGCACTGGTCGGCTGCTGCGGCAGACGTGAACGATCAAGCGGGTTAAATTTACCGCTGTTACGCAGGTCAGCTGCGACGATACCACCGATATCTTCCGGTGCCGCGCCTGGGCCAGACCATTTAAACGGAACCACACCGATAGGGCGCGCGCTGTTGACGCCCTGGGTGATTTCAATGCGAACCTCTGCATGCAGCACCGCTGCCCACAGCAGGATAAAAAAGCCTAACGTTACGCGAAGAGCTTGCTTCATTTTATCTCCCTTATCTGAACCTGAGTCCGCGATAATTGGCACTGTTCCTGAAAACCACGAGTACAACTAGAGTACGGCAAGCTAACCATAGATCAACCTGCCGCAGGTTACTGCATTATTGCGGTCTGAAACGCATCGGGGCGTTTTTAAACACTTCGTACACCGCTTGTGAAGGCGGTTTCGGAATATGTGCCTGCTTCGCCGCCGCAATGGCGGCCTGGCACAGCGCCGGATCGCCGCCTTCTGATTTAACATCAATCAGCATGCCATCAGGAGCAAGTTTAATACGTAAGTCACAGCTTTTGCCGCTATACAGGTCCGCATCGTAGAAACGGCTCTGAATTGCGCTGGTGATCTGCCCAAGATACGCATTCACATCTGCGCCAGAAGCACCCGCCTTCTTCTGATTACCCTGCCCTGCTGCTCCACCCGACGCGCCGCTTTTCGGTGCATTCTTACCGGACGCTAAGCCGCCCAGCAGGTCATCGACGTCGCTGTCATTGGCGGCATCAGCGGCCGCTTTCGCTTTCGCCTCGGCTTTTGCCTTCGCATCCGCTTTTGCTTTGGCAGCAGCCTCCGCTTTCGCTTTGGCGGCGGCGTCCGCTTTTTCTTTGGCGGCCTTTTCTTTCGCTGCGGCGGCCGCTTTCTCTTTCGCTTCCTGGGCGGCTGCGGCTTTCGCTTCCGCTGCGGCTTTGGCTTCAGCCGCTTTCGCTTCTTTCGCGGCTTCCGCTTTAGCCTGTTTCGCCGCTTCGGCCTTAGCTTGTTTTGCGGCTTCGGCAGCCTCAGCTTTCGCCTGCTGCTCGGCCTGCTTCTTCGCTTCTGCGGCTGCGGCTTTCGCCTCTTGCTCAGCCTGCTTCTTCGCCTCTGCTGCGGCCTTCTTCGCCTCTTCCTGCGCCTTCATCTTTGCGTCTGCCGCGGCTTTCGCCTGTGCATCCGCTTCCGCTTTTGCATCGGCTTTCGCTTTCGCCGCGGCCGCTTCGGCGGCTTTCTGTTGCGCCTCGGCCTGTTTCGCTGCGGCTTCGGCGGCCTTCTGCTGTTCAGCCTGCGCTTTCGCCTGCTGTTTCGCGTCTTCCTGTGCCTGCAGTCGCTCTTTTTCCAACTCTTTCAGCCGCTGCTGTTCAGCCGCTTGTTTCTGCTGAAGCTCTTCGGCCTGCTGCTGGGCCTGTTTCTGGCGCTGCTGCTCCGCACGCTGACTGTCGCTTTGCTGATTCTGCTGACGGTTATACTGTTCAACCACCGCACCGGGATCGACCATGACCGCTTCTATATCGCTACCGCCGCCGCCGCCGCTGGCCTCAATGTGCTCATTAAACGAGCTCCATATCAGCAGGGCGATCAGCACGATATGCAGAATCACCGAAATGATTATCGCGCGCTTTAACTTTTCGTTTTGCTCGGTTGCCTTCGACACACTCGGTTCCCAAAAACGGTTCGACTTTAAATCGGCTGCGTCATCAAACCGACAGATTTAACCCCTGCCTGATGCAGCAGGTTCAGCGCCTTGATGATTTCATCATAAGGTACCTCTTTGGCACCACCGATCAAAAAGACGGTTTTCGGATTGGCTTCCAGACGACGTTGCGCTTCGCTAATCACCTGTTCTGGCGGCAACTGCGGCAAACGATCGTGATCGACGACCATGCTGTATTGTCCCACGCCGGACACTTCAACAATCACGGGTGGGTTATCATCACTGGAAACCGTCTTAGAATCTGTTGCATCGGGCAAATCCACTTCCACGCTTTGCGTGATGATGGGGGCCGTTGCCATAAAGATCAGC
Organism: Pantoea sp. PNA 03-3; assembly: GCF_003201175.1. NCBI lineage: Bacteria > Pseudomonadati > Pseudomonadota > Gammaproteobacteria > Enterobacterales > Erwiniaceae > Pantoea > Pantoea sp. PNA 03-3. Next base: position 1,236,122 of record NZ_QICO01000001.1, read on the forward strand.
AGCAGCACCAGCAAAACGTCCAGCAGTGGAACGATGTTAATTTCCGACTTTAGCTCGCGGCGACCGCGACCACGCACTCGGGCCATCATTTACCTCTGTTTACTTAGCGCTGTCGCTGGAGAAAGCCTGACGATGCAGGATAGCCGTAAACTCTTCCATAAAGTTGTCGTAGCCCTGCTCCAGTTTATTGACGCGCTGGTTCAGTCGGTTGTACGCCATTACGGCAGGAATCGCAGCAAACAGACCGATCGCGGTGGCGATCAATGCTTCTGCAATCCCCGGTGCCACCATCTGCAGGGTGGCCTGTTTGACCGCCCCCAGGGCAATAAACGCATGCATAATCCCCCAGACCGTACCAAACAGACCGATATAAGGACTGATTGAGCCAACCGTGCCCAGGAAAGGAATGTGGGTTTCCAGCGCTTCGAGTTCGCGATTCATGGAAATGCGCATGGCCCTGCTCGCGCCTTCAACAGCCGCTTCAGGCGCATGATTATTCGCGCGATGTAAACGGGCAAACTCTTTGAAGCCGGCGTAGAAGATTTGCTCGGCACCCGCCAGCTCTTCACGACGTCCCTGACTTTCCTGATAGAGGCGAGACAGTTCAACGCCGGACCAGAATTTGTCTTCAAAGGCTTCAGCTTCCCTTCCCGCCGCATTCAGAATTCGCGTGCGCTGGATGATGATTGCCCAGGAGGCAATCGAAAAGCCGATCAAAATCAACATGATAAGTTTGACCAGAAGGCTCGCCTTCAGGAACAAATCAAGAACGTTCATGTCAGTCACTGCTTGAACTCCGCGACAATAGACTTGGGAAGCGCAATCGGCTTCATTAGGTGTGGGTTGATGCAGGCAATCAGGACCTCTGCCTCATTGAGCACTTTGCCTTCTGCGTTCACGATACGCTGGGAGAATGTCATCGTCGCCCGCGTCATTGATGTCACTTCGCTCTGGATCTCCAGAAGGTCATCAAGACGTGCCGCCGAAAGATAGTCCACCGTCATGCGCCGTACCACAAAAGCAACCTGCTGTTCTAACAGCGCCTGCTGATTGAAATGGTGCTGACGCAGCATTTCGGTACGTGCTCGTTCATAAAAAGCGATATAGCTGGCGTGATAAACCACACCACCGGCATCGGTATCTTCATAGTAGACCCGAACCGGCCAGCGAAACAGCGTTGTACTCACTCTACATCCCGGCCTCGTTTTAAACGTTGCTACTATACGCAAGACAATTAGGGTTGGGAATGGGCTGTCAGAGCCAGGAGAAAATAATTATCAGTTGGTTACAACCGGACGTCATTAATGGAGGTTTCTTGACCAGACGCTGAAGTAAACTCACGCGCCTGGGGTGAAGGGTGACAGGTCGTCAGCGATAAAAATGACTCAGCGCCCAGAAGAGTACCAGTAAGGCGGGCAATGGCGCAAAGAACGCACGCCAGCGTAAACGGCGCGGACGGAATCCGCTGCCGTGAATAACCCCCGTGCAGACCGCCCAAATCAGTACGATGCCCTGCCATAGCAGGATGCCTTCCGGGCGGGTTGCATAGCGCGCGGGGTCCCATAACAGGCAGCCGGCCAGCCATAAGGCGAGTATCAGAGAAAGGGCCCGGAGCGGGCCCTTATCCATCAGGCGATAACCTGTCTGAATGCCTGTGCGCATTACGACTGGCGTTCCGCGTCGGCGCTGTCTTCGATATGTTCTATCGCCAGCGCGGTGATGATGCCAAAGGCACAGGCCAGCAGGGTGCCGAGAATCCAGGCAAAATACCACATATGTCGTCTCCTTTATTAATAGAGTGCGTTACTGTTGCGCTCAACATGTTCTTTAGTGATACGACCAAACATTTTCCAGTAACACCAACTGGTATAGAGCAGAATAACCGGCACAAAAATTATCGCTGCGAAGGTCATTATTTCCAGCGTCAGCAAACTGGAGGTGGCGTCCCACATGGTCAGGCTGGTGCCGGGAACGGTACTGGACGGCATAATGAACGGAAACATCGCGATGCCGGCGGTCATGATGACGCAGGCCAGCGTCAGCGATGAGCAGAGAAACGCCCAGCCGCCCTTCTCTCCGCGCGAACACATTACGGTCAGTAAGGGCAACACCACGCCCAGAAGCGGGAATAACCACAACACAGGATGCTGCTGGAAATTCACCATCCAGGCCCCCGCTTCGCGCACCACGGTTTTCCCCAGGGGATTAGAAGCAGCGAAGTGATCAAGCGTGCTGGTCACCACATAGCCGTCAATACCGTACCTTACCCAGACGCCAGCCAGCGCGAAACACGCCATCATCACCAGCGCGGCAATCTGCGCCGTGATGCGTGAACGCAGGTGCAGTTCGCCCGTGGTGCGCATTTGCAGATAGGTCGCACCCTGCGTCAGTATCATGGCAACGCTCACCACACCGGCCAGTAGCGCAAAGGGGTTCAGCAACTGGAAAAAGTTTCCGGTGTAATACAGCCGCATGTACTCGTCGGCATGAAAAGGCACGCCCTGCAGCAGATTGCCAAAGGCGACGCCGATCACCAGTGGCGGGACAAAGCTGCCGATAAAAATGCCCCAGTCCCAGGCACCGCGCCAGCGTGTATCTTCGATTTTTGAGCGATAGTCAAAGCCTACCGGACGGAAGTACAACGAGGCCAGCACCAGAATCATCGCCACGTAGAAGCCGGAAAACGCGGCGGCGTACACCATCGGCCAGGCGGCAAACAGTGCGCCACCGGCGGTGATCAACCAGACCTGATTGCCGTCCCAGTGCGGCGCGATAGAATTGATCATCACACGACGCTCGGTATCGGTCCGGCCTAATACGCGCGTCAGCATCCCGACGCCCATATCGAAACCATCGGTGACGGCAAAGCCCACCAGCAGAATGCCGATTAGCAGCCACCAGACAAAGCGCAGAACTTCATAATCAAACATGGGGCTTCTCCTTATCCACGCACCGGCTGAGCGTTTTTAACGATCTGTTCATGGTGATAGCGCCCTGTTTTCAGGCTGCTGGGCCCCAGACGCGCGAACTTAAACATCAGGTACATCTCGGCCACCAGAAACAGGGTATACAGTCCGCAGATCAGTATCATTGAGAACAGGACATCGCCCACGGTCAGCGTGGAGTTCGCAATCGCGGTGGGCAGGACTTCCCCAATCGCCCAGGGCTGACGACCGTACTCCGCCACAAACCAGCCCGCTTCTACCGCAATCCACGGCAGCGGAATGCCGTACAGTGCGGCTTTGAGTAACCAGCGCTGTTGACCAATGCGATTTCGAATCACACTCCAGAATGACAGTGCAATGACGCCGAGCAGCAGCACGCCGCAAAGCACCATGATACGGAACGCAAAGTAGAGCGGTGCGACGCGAGGAATCGAATCCTGCGTGGCCTGTTTAATCTGCGCTTCACTGGCATCCGACACGTTCGCGGTATAGCGTTTTAACAGCAGGCCATAACCCAGGTCTTTTTTGCTGTGGTTAAAGGCATCGCGGACGGCCGGATCGGTATTGCCCTGTCGCAGTTCATCCAGCAGCGCGTAAGCCTTCATACCGTTACGAATTCGCACTTCGTGTTGCGCCAGCAGTTCTTTTAGTCCGGTCACCGGCGTATCGGTCGACCGCGTGGCAATGAGCCCTAGGAGATAAGGGATCTGGATCGCATACTTGTTGTGCTGTGCTGACTGATCGGGCACGCCAAAGAGCGTAAAGGCGGCCGGTGCCGGTTGGGTTTCCCATTCCGCTTCAATAGCGGCCAGCTTGGTTTTCTGTACGTCGCCCATCTCGTAACCGGATTCGTCACCCAGCACAATCACCGACAGCACCGCCGCCATGCCGAAACTGGCCGCGATGGCAAAAGAGCGTTTTGCAAACGCCATGTCACGGCCTTTCAGTAAATACCAGGCGCTGATGCCTAAAATAAACATGGCTCCTGTGGTATAGCCTGCCGCCACGGTATGCACGAATTTCACCTGCGCAACCGGGTTTAATACCAGCTCAGAGAAGCTCACCATCTCCATGCGCATGGTTTCAAAGTTAAACTCAGAGGCGATGGGGTTTTGCATCCAGCCATTCGCTACCAGAATCCACAGTGCCGACATATTCGAACCGATTGCGACCAGCCAGGTCACCGCCAGATGCTGCACTTTACCCAGGCGATCCCAGCCGAAAAAGAACAGGCCCACAAAGGTGGATTCCAGGAAGAAAGCCATTAAGCCTTCAATCGCGAGCGGCGCACCAAAAATATCGCCAACATAATGAGAATAATAAGACCAGTTGGTGCCGAACTGAAATTCCATTGTCAGTCCGGTGGCCACGCCCAGGGCAAAGTTAATACCAAACAACTTACCCCAGAACTTGGTCATATCTTTATAGATTTGTTTACCACTCAGGACGTATACCGTTTCCATGATGGCCAGTAAAAACGCCATACCGAGCGTTAATGGCACAAACAGAAAATGGTACATCGCCGTCAAGGCAAACTGTAAACGCGACAGTTCGACGATATCTAGCATAAAAACTCCTTGCTCCTCGCATGAACGCCTGAGCCGTGTGGGCCGAATAAGCGTCAGGAACGACTGATTATTGATTCCAGTTTTATCATCGGCAGGTCATAACGCTGTGCGGCCTGAGATGAGGGAGTAGCGGTTAATCTAACCTGGTTAAACATCAACGCAGCGGCGTGGTTCAAACGCTTAACGGGGGATAAATAAAAATTGATGCTTTCCCGTATTTGAACAAACGTTTGTTTATTTTTTTAAAAGGCTGGATTGATGCAGCGCAATTTAAGCGCTTAACGGTAGGCTTTGCTAGCGGTAAAGTTTGTTATATATAAGGGGAAGTTGATCTGGAATAATGAAGCAAAGATAGAAATATGTTCTTAAGCGTTCTTTGTTAAAAAATTGTCTCTTATTAATTTTTAATTATAAAGAAATTTAACTTTGATCCCTTTTTAATAACTTAACGATCCGCGACGACGATGCGGTGGGCTGAATTCATCATAGCAAATAAACGGGGCAATACTTAAATTAATTTAATGGTTATTTCACGTTCTTATTCAATATCTAAAAACGGGCCTGAGGGCAGCGTATTTTTTAAGTGAGTGACAGGCAATCATCCTGCCTGCAATCCGCCCTGCCCGTCCGGCCAGCGCCCTTTTTTCACTACCCACGTTCGTGACCGGCCTTGTGGCTGTGCGGCAATGTTTTGCCAGCCATAAAAAAAACCACCCGAAGGTGGCTTTTTCAGTGGATGCGATTACTTCGCTGGCAGAACGGCTTTAACAGCATCACCGATGTCAGCCAGGCTGCGTACGGTTTTCACGCCCGCCGCTTCCAGTGCAGCAAACTTCTCGTCTGCCGTACCTTTACCGCCGGCGATGATGGCGCCTGCATGGCCCATACGTTTGCCTTTCGGCGCGGTCACGCCTGCGATGTAGCCCACAACCGGCTTGGTCACGTGATCTTTGATAAAGGCAGCCGCATCTTCTTCCGCGCTGCCCCCGATTTCACCGATCATGACGATCGCTTCAGTCTGTGGATCGTCCTGGAACATTTTCAGGATGTCGATGAAGTTAGAACCCGGGATCGGGTCACCACCAATACCAACACAGGTAGACTGGCCGTAACCGATATCGGTAGTCTGCTTAACGGCTTCATACGTCAGCGTACCTGAACGCGATACGATACCGACGCGGCCTGGCTGATGAATGTGGCCCGGCATGATACCGATCTTACATTCGCCTGGGGTGATCACACCCGGGCAGTTTGGCCCGATCATGCGAACGCCCGCTTCATCCAGCTTCATTTTCACGGTCAGCATATCCAGCGTCGGGATGCCTTCGGTGATGGTGATGATCAGCTTGATGCCGGCATCGATCGCTTCCAGGATACCGTCTTTACAGAACGGAGCCGGAACGTAGATGACGGTAGCCGTTGCGCCAGTGGCTTCAACCGCTTCACGCACGGTGTTAAACACCGGCAGCCCCAGATGAGTGGTGCCGCCTTTGCCTGGCGTCACACCGCCGACCAGCTGCGTGCCGTAAGCCAGCGCCTGCTCAGAGTGGAACGTCCCTTGTCCGCCGGTGAAACCCTGGCAAATGACTTTGGTGTTTTTGTCGATCAAAATGGACATTATTTACCCTCCGCAGCAGCAACAACACGCTGTGCCGCGTCTGTCAGACTGGTTGCTGCAATGATGTTCAGACCACTGTCCGCCAGTTTCTTAGCGCCCAGCTCAGCGTTGTTACCTTCCAGACGTACCACAACCGGTACGTTCACACCCACTTCTGCCACTGCACCGATGATGCCGTCTGCGATCAGGTCGCAACGCACGATGCCGCCGAAGATGTTAACGAAAACCGCTTTCACGGCGTCGTCAGACAGGATGATTTTGAAGGCTTCCGTTACGCGCTCTTTGGTCGCGCCACCGCCGACATCCAGGAAGTTTGCTGGCTGACCGCCGTGGTGCTTAACGATGTCCATGGTGCCCATCGCCAGGCCTGCGCCGTTAACCATACAACCGATGTTGCCTTCCAGCGCAACATAGTTCAGTTCCCACTGCGTTGCGTGTGCTTCACGTGGGTCTTCCTGGCTTGGATCGCGCATTTCACGCAGCTCTGGCTGACGGAACAGGGCATTGCCATCGGCACCCAGTTTGCCATCCAGACAGATCAGATCGCCCTGTTTGGTGATGACCAGCGGGTTGATCTCAACCATCGCCAGGTCACGTTCCAGGAACATGGTCGCCAGACCCATGAAAATTTTGGTGAACTGGCTGACTTGCTTGCCGGTCAGGCCCAGTTTGAACGCCAACTCACGGCCCTGATAAGGCTGAGGACCGGTCAGCGGATCGAGCGCCATTTTGTGGATCAGGTGCGGGGTTTCTTCCGCCACTTTCTCGATTTCCACGCCGCCTTCGGTTGACGCCATGAAGATCACGCGACGCGTTGCACGGTCGACCACGGCACCCAGATACAGCTCCTGATCGATGTCGGTCGCCGCTTCAACCAGAATCTGGTTTACCGGCTGGCCATTGGCATCAGTTTGGTAGGTCACCAGACGTTTACCCAGCCAGTTTTCAGCGAAAGCACGGATGTCTTCTTTACTGTTAACCACCTTCACACCGCCCGCTTTACCGCGGCCACCGGCATGAACCTGACATTTAACTACCCACGGGCCTGCACCGATTTTCGATGCCGCTTCTTCTGCTTCACGTGGTGTAGTACAGGCGTAGCCGGTCGGTGCTGGCATGCCATACCGTGCAAACAGCTGTTTAGCCTGGTATTCGTGTAAGTTCATGATGTTCTATCCATTCAGATCTGAAAAGAGTATTGAGGTTGGGCACGCAACGCGTGCCCAGTGATGAATCAGACATCCAGCAGCAGACGCGCCGGATCTTCCAGCATCTCTTTCACTGCGACCAGATAGCCGACAGATTCACGACCATCGATCAAACGGTGATCATAAGAGAGCGCCAGGTACATCATTGGCAGGATCACAACCTGACCATTCACCGCCATAGGACGATCTTTAATGGCATGCATGCCCAGGATTGCGCTCTGTGGCGGGTTGATGATTGGCGTTGACATCAGTGAACCAAACACACCACCGTTGGTGATGGTGAAGTTACCACCCGTCAGATCGTCAACCGTCAGCTTGCCGTCACGGCCTTTTACTGCCAGTTCTTTAATTTTCTTCTCGATGTCAGCCATGCTCAGCGCATCCACATCACGCAGAACAGGGGTCACCAGGCCGCGTGGGGTAGAAACGGCGATGCTGACATCAAAGTAGTTGTGGTAAACCACGTCTTCGCCATCAATTGAGGCGTTGACTTCAGGGTAACGCTTCAGCGCTTCCACCACGGCTTTAATGTAGAACGACATAAAGCCCAGACGCACACCGTGACGCTTCTCGAACGCTTCGCCGTACTGCTTACGCAGATCCATAATCGGCTTCATGTTGATTTCGTTGAAGGTTGTCAACATGGCGGTGCTGTTCTTGGCTTCCAGCAGACGTTCCGCCACGCGCTTACGCAGGCGCGTCATTGGCACACGTTTTTCGCTGCGGTTAGCCACAGGCTGCTGGGCAGGCTGCGCGTCAGATGCCGGTGCCGCGGCTTTGTCTGCCTGCGGTTTGTTCGCCAGATGTTTTTCAACATCTTCGCGCGTTAAACGTCCACCCACGCCGGTGCCTTTGATCTGTGAGGCATCAAGGTTGTGTTCGGCAATCAGACGACGAATCGCCGGGCTCAGCGCATCGTTGCTCTCTTCTTCCAGAGAAGCGGTCTGACGCTGGGCTGGTGTGGATTCGTTGCTGTCGACTTTCGCACTGCTTTCTTTGCCAGCGCTGTTGCCTTCTTTCAGGCGGCCGAGAATCTGACGAGAGGTAACGGTTGCCCCTTCCTCTTCCAGTACGGCTTCCAGCACGCCGTCCGCAGACGCCGGCACTTCCAGAACCACTTTGTCGGTTTCAATTTCGACGATGACTTCATCGCGACTGACTGCATCGCCTGGTTTCTTGTGCCAGGTTGCTACTGTGGCATCTGCAACCGATTCAGGCAGGTCGGGAACGAGAATATCTACGCTACTCATTATCTTTCCTTTTAATTAATTGACGTTCAGTGCGTCATTAACCAGGTCTTGCTGCTGTTGTTGATGTACGGACATATAACCCACGGCCGGTGAAGCCGATGCCGGGCGACCTGCATAACGCAGCGTTGCACCAAACGGTACCACATCACGGAAATGGTGCTGGCTACAGTACCAGGCACCCTGGTTCAGTGGCTCTTCCTGACACCAGACAAAATCCTGTACGTGGGAATACGCTTTTAACGCTTCCTGTACCGCCTGATGCGGGAACGGGTAAAGTTGTTCGATACGCACGATAGCGACATCGGTTTTTTCGTCTTTACGGCGCTGTTCCAGCAGATCGTAGTAGACCTTACCGGAGCACAGCACGACGCGCTTGATGCCTTGCGGATCCAGATCGTCAATTTCGCCAATCGCTGGCTGGAAGCTGCCGTTTGCCAGTTCATCCAGCGAGGAAATCGCCAGAGGATGACGCAACAGCGACTTCGGTGACATCACCACCAGCGGACGGCGCATACCGCGCAGCGCCTGACGACGCAGCATGTGGTAAACCTGAGCCGGTGTTGAGGGTACGCAGACCTGCATGTTCTGCTCAGCGCAGAGCTGCAGATAACGTTCCAGACGGGCGGAGGAGTGCTCAGGGCCCTGACCTTCATAGCCGTGTGGCAGCAGCATCACCAGGCCACACATACGGCCCCATTTTTGCTCGCCGGAGCTGATGAACTGATCAATCACCACCTGCGCACCGTTAGCAAAATCGCCGAACTGCGCTTCCCAAATGGTCAGCACGCGCGGCTCTGCGGTGGCATAACCGTATTCAAAGGCCAGCACGGCTTCTTCAGACAGGACGGAGTCCCAGACTTTGAATTCACCCTGACTGTTATGAATATGGTGTAGTGGCGTGTAGGTTGAACCGTTGGTCTGATTGTGGATCACGGCATGACGGTGGAAGAAGGTGCCACGGCCGGAGTCTTCACCCGACAAACGTACCGGAATGCCTTCATCGACCAGCGTGGCGTACGCCAGATTTTCAGCCCCGCCCCAGTCAAACGCTTTCTCGCCTTCGGCCATCAGCTTACGATCGTTATAGATCTTGGCGACGCGAGACTGGACTTCAATCTCTTCAGGGATCTGGCTGATACGCAGCGCCAGCTCCTTCAGACGCTTCATGTCCACCTGAGCCGGATAGGGTTCATCCCACTCGTGATTCAGATACGGTGACCACGTGAAGGAGTGCAGGCTCATCGGACGCCATTCTGGCACCACGCATTCGCCGGCATCAAGCGCATCACGGTACAGATTGACCATTTCGGTGGCATCTTCCTGCGACGCGACACCTTCGCTTTCCAGACGATCGGCGTAGATTTTACGCGGTGTGGGATGCTTTTTGATTTTCTGGTACATCAACGGCTGCGTGGCGCTTGGCTCATCCGCTTCGTTGTGACCATGGCGGCGATAGCACACCAAATCGATAAACACATCGCGTTTAAAGGTATTGCGATAGTCCAGCGCCAGTCGGGTCACAAAGGCCACCGCTTCCGGATCGTCCGCATTGACGTGGAAAATCGGTGCCAGCACCATTTTACCAATGTCAGTACAGTACGGTGTAGAACGCGCATCTTTCGGATTCGAGGTGGTGAAACCCACCTGGTTGTTGATCACGATACGCACGGTGCCACCGACTTCATAGCCGCGGGCCTGAGACATGTTCAGGGTTTCCTGCACCACGCCCTGACCAATGACCGCCGCATCACCGTGAATAGTGATGGGCAGCACTTTATTGCTGACCGGCTCAGCCAGACGATCCAGACGGGCACGCACCGACCCCATGACCACCGGGCTGACAATTTCCAGGTGAGACGGGTTAAAGGCCAGCGCCAGGTGTACCAGACCGCCTTCGGTTTCGATATCCGATGAGAAGCCCATGTGATATTTCACATCACCGGTGCCCAGGTGTTCTTTATGTTTGCCTGAGAACTCGTCGAACAGATCCTGTGGCTTTTTACCCAGCACGTTAATCAGGACGTTGAGACGGCCACGGTGCGCCATCCCCAGCACCACTTCGCGGGTGCCGCTTTTACCTGCATGACGAATCATCTCACGCAGCATAGGCACCAGTGCATCACCGCCTTCCAGCGAGAAGCGTTTGGCACCCGGGAATTTTGCGCCCAGATATTTTTCAAGGCCTTCTGCCGCAGTCAGCTCTTTCAGGAAACCTTTTTTCTCTTCACCGCTGAACGAACAGTGGCCAGCACCGGATTCGAGACGCTGCTGAATCCAGCGTTTCTCTTCGGTGTTGTTGATGTGCATGTACTCTGCACCAATCGAACCACAGTAAGTCTGCTTCAGCGCCTCGAACAGATCGGCCAGCTTCATGGTTTCTTTGCCAATAGCAAAAGAACCTACGTTAAAGCTTTCCTGAAAATCGGCGTCGGTCAGATCGTGAAAAGCAGGGTCGAGATCGGCAACACGGTCCTGTTTCCACAGGCCAAGCGGATCCAGGTTTGCTTCCTGATGGCCGCGAAAACGAAACGCGTTGATCAGTTGCAGCACTTTCACTTGCTTGGAGTTGGTTGCCGGATCGGTGACTGAGGAGGTGTAACGAGATGCGTCTTTCGCCAGGCGACGGAAATATTCGCGGGTCGCGGAGTGGAACTGCTCGGGTTTCACTCCCGTGCCTGGTAACTGTTGGAACATCGAGCGCCACACTGCATCCACAGAGTCAGGATCGGTCAGGAAATCCTCATAGAGTTGCTCTATGTAAGACTGATTCGCGCCGGCCAGCCAGGAGGAGTCCAGCCAGGGCTTCATCGCGCTGTTCTGCATTGTGATCCCTTAAGCAATGTTATGCTTTATTGAGGTTTCATTTGTTGCCGCTTTCGCGGTTTGCCGTAGTGAGTTCAGCGATACGAGCACTGTGCGCAGCGCGCGCCCGGCCCGTAAGGGAACCTTTGTAAACGTGGTCGGGACCGCGTTTAAAGAGGCTTCCGTAAAACACCGGGAACCTGAGGTTCCCGGCTGTATCACTATGCCCCGCGTTGCAGCAGCATCGACTTGATATGGCCGATGGCGCGCGTGGGGTTAAGACCTTTAGGACACACGCTGACACAGTTCATGATGCTGTGGCAGCGGAACACGCTGAATGCATCGCTCAGATTATCCAGACGCGCATCGGTTTCGGTGTCGCGACTGTCAATAATGAAGCGGTATGCCGCCAGCAGACCCGCAGGCCCGATGAACTTATCGGGATTCCACCAGAACGACGGGCATGAGGTTGAGCAACAGGCGCAGAGAATACACTCATACAGGCCGTCCAGATGCTCACGCTCGCCCGGCGTCTGCAGATGCTCACGCGCAGGTGGGTTTTCACCGTTGTTTAACAAGAAAGGCTTAATTTTCTCATACTGAGTATAAAACTGGCTCATGTCTACCACGAGGTCGCGCACCACAGGCAGGCCAGGCAGAGGACGAATCACAATCTTCTGCTTACCGTTGCCTAAAGCGGAAACCGGCGTAATGCAGGCCAGGCCGTTTTTACCGTTCATGTTCAGGCCATCTGATCCGCACACGCCTTCACGGCACGAGCGACGGAAAGCCAGCGTAGGATCCTTTTCTTTTAAACGGATCAGCGCGTCCAGCAGCATCATGTCACGGCCATCTTCCGCTTCCAGGCTGTAATCCTGCATGCGCGGTTTATCATCGACGTCCGGGTTATAACGATAGATCGAAAATTCTAGTCTCATGATGATCTCCGCAATTAATAGGTACGCGCTTTTGGCGGGAAGGCCGCACGCAGTTTCGGTTGCATGTTCACCTCACGGCGCGTCATGCTTTCCGTTTGCGGAACATAGAGGCTATGGCACAGCCAGTTCGCATCATCACGTTCCGGATAGTCGAAGCGGCTGTGTGCACCACGGCTTTCTGTACGGAAGTTAGCCGCAACCGCTGTGGCATAGGCGGTTTCCATCAGGTTATCCAGCTCAAGGCACTCGATACGCTGTGTATTGAAGTCGGGTGAACGGTCATCCAGACGCGCAGACTTCAGGCGCTCACGAATCACTTTCAGCTCTTCAAGACCTTCACGCATGGCATCACCTTCGCGGAAGACCGAGAAGTTGTTCTGCATGCAGCGTTGCAACGCTTTACGAATTTCAACCGGATCTTCACCCGTGGTGTTGTTCTCCCAGCGATTGAAGCGCGCCATGGCAGCATCGATGTTTTCCTGACTGGCTTCGCGCAGTTCACCCTGCTCTTCCAGACATTCAAGCAGATGAACACCCGCCGCGCGACCAAAGACCACCAGGTCCAGCAGTGAGTTTCCGCCCAGACGGTTCGCGCCGTGAACAGATACGCAGGCGATTTCACCCACAGCGAACAGGCCCGGAATCACTTCATCTTCGCCCTGCGCATTGACGCGCAGCGCCTGGCCGGTCACTTTGGTCGGTACGCCGCCCATCATGTAGTGACAGGTTGGGATAACAGGAATCGGCTCTTTAATCGGGTCAACGTGCGCAAAGGTACGGGACAGTTCCAGGATTCCCGGCAGACGTGACTCCAGCACTTCGGCACCCAGATGGTCAAGTTTCAACTTGATGTGCGGGCCCCATGGACCATCACAGCCCCGGCCTTCACGAATTTCCACCATCATAGAACGGGCCACCACGTCACGACCTGCCAGGTCTTTGGCGTTTGGCGCATAGCGCTCCATGAAGCGTTCACCGTGTTTGTTCAGCAGATAGCCGCCTTCACCGCGGCAGCCCTCGGTGACCAGCACACCCGCACCTGCGATACCGGTTGGGTGGAACTGCCACATTTCCATGTCCTGCACCGGTACACCTGCGCGCAGCGCCATGCCAACACCGTCGCCAGTGTTAATGTGGGCATTGGTCGTCGACTGATAGATACGTCCTGCACCACCGGTCGCCAGAATGGTCGCCTTGGCTTTGAAGTAGACGGTTTCACCGGTTTCCATGCAGATAGCGGTACAACCCACAATCGCATCGTCGTCATTCTTGACCAGATCCAGTGCATACCATTCGGAGAAGATGGTGGTTTTGTTTTTCAGGTTCTGCTGATACAGCGTATGCAGCAGGGCGTGGCCAGTACGGTCAGCTGCCGCGGCAGTACGCGCCGCCTGCTCACCACCGAAGTTTTTTGACTGACCACCAAACGGACGCTGATAAACGCGGCCGTCATCAAGACGGGAGAAAGGTAAGCCCATGTGTTCCAGTTCCAGAATCGCTTCCGGACCGACGTGGCACATGTATTCAATCGCGTCCTGGTCGCCGATATAGTCGGAGCCTTTGACGGTGTCATACATATGCCATTCCCAGTTATCGTCATGGGTATTGCCCAGCGCAACGGTAATACCGCCCTGCGCGGATACCGTATGAGAACGGGTTGGGAACACTTTGGACAGCAGGGCGCACGTCTGGCCCGACTGGGAGATTTGCAGTGCCGCGCGCATACCCGCGCCACCTGCGCCGATCACCACGGCATCAAATTCTCTGACTGGTAACTTCATTTACACACCCCACACCACAACAAACCCATAAATTGCATATGACAACAGTGCCACCACGATAACCAGCTGTAACAGCAAACGCGCCGCCAGCGATTTCACGTAGTCCGTTAAGACCTGCCACATACCAATCCAGCCGTGGATCAGGATGGAAAACAGCGTCAGGAGCGTGAACACTTTTGTAAATGCTGAGGCAAAGAAGCCACGCCAGATGTCATACGTCAGCGTGTCTGTCATCACCACGAAACCGAGCATGTAGATGATGTAAAGCGTAATAAGGATTGCCGACGCGCGCAGCAACAGCCAGTCCTGAATGCCATTGCGACCCAACGCGGATGCATTGCTTACCATACGAGGACTCCTGCTAAGATTGAAAGCACGACAGTAATACCAAATGTCACCTGCGCAGAACGCTTACCTGCTTCGAGCGTTTCCGCCAGATAACCAAAATCCATTAACATATGACGTATCCCGCCCACCGTATGATAGGCCAACGCGGTCAGAATGCCCCACATGATAAACTTCACAAAGAAGCCGCTCATGATAGATGCCGCGTGCTGAAAACCTTCAGGAGAGGAGAGAGAAAGACCGAGAAGCCACAACAGGATGCCGAGAGCAACCAGAGTGATGACGCCGGAGACACGGTGGAGAATGGACGATATTGCAGTAACGGGAAACCGGATCGTCGAGAGATCCAAGTTGACAGGTCTTTGTTTTTTCACGGTTTTGCCCACACAGCTCTTTTTTATTTTGCTTCCTCCGGAAGACAGGCCCAAACCCGAAAAAAAGGTTCAGTCTTAATCCGTCACCAAAATAGCAACATCCAGTGTTAAATGACGTGGTACAAACGCTGGGTGGCTCCTGGTGTCAGGGTGTTCCGGAGACCTGGCCGGAAGTATAGGACGATCACATTCTGATTACAATTCCCCTACAAACTCTTTGGAGAATTTTCGATGGAACAGTGATCCCACTCACGTTTTTCACAATTCATACAAATTTAATTATCTGATTTGACAATAGTTCAACAATTCAGTTACAAACTAGTCCGATAAAATCCTATGATGCACAAAAGTTATGGGGATACACTTTCTCCTAAGCTGAAGTTATGTAACATTGTCGGTAACCGCTTTAAATACCATCAGGTTATTGGTTACAAAGAAGTTATGTCCTGACCGGATCTTTAACAACCGCGATATGCACATGTCACGGCTTTACATTTCCAGTGGAACGCGCCTCTCACTCTGTACCCTTCGCTGCTTATAATGCAGAGTGACACCGTGAAGTACTGCCAAATTGCAACATGCACGCGTTTCAGGTGTCGAAAGATCCTTACCTGCCTAAGGCGCTATGGAGACGAAAATGACAGATAAAAAAGTGACGCTAACCCTATCAGATGAAACGTCCATTGAACTGGGTGTACTGCAAGGCACGCTGGGCCAGGATGTCGTCGATGTCCGTCAACTGGGTTCCAACGGCCTGTTTACCTTCGATCCTGGTTTCACGTCTACAGCGTCCTGCGAATCAAAAATCACCTTTATCGATGGTGATGAAGGCATTCTGCTTCACCGCGGCTTCCCTATTGACCAACTGGCTACCCACTCTAACTACCTGGAAGTGTGCTACATCCTGTTAAATGGTGAAGCCCCCACGAAAGCCCAGTTTGAAGAGTTTAAACAAACGGTTACGCGCCACACGATGATTCACGAGCAGATTACCCGTCTGTTCCACGGTTTCCGTCGTGATTCACACCCGATGGCGGTGATGTGCGGCGTGACCGGCGCACTGGCTGCGTTTTATCACGATTCGCTGGATGTAAACATCGAGCGCCACCGTGAAATCGCCGCTTTCCGTCTGCTGTCGAAAATGCCTACCATGGCAGCGATGTGTTACAAGTATTCAATCGGTCAGCCGTTCGTCTATCCCCGTAACGACCTCTCCTATGCCGGTAACTTCCTGCACATGATGTTTGCAACACCGTGTGAAGAATACAAGGTTAACCCTGTGCTTGAACGCGCCATGGATCGCATTCTGATTCTGCACGCCGATCATGAACAGAACGCCTCGACCTCTACCGTACGTACCGCTGGCTCGTCAGGCGCTAACCCGTTTGCCTGTATCGCGGCCGGTATTGCCTCCCTGTGGGGACCCGCACACGGCGGCGCGAACGAAGCCTGTCTGCGTATGCTGGAAGAGATCAGCACCGTCGAGCACATTCCTGAGTTTGTGCGCCGTGCTAAAGACAAAAATGACTCTTTCCGCCTGATGGGCTTTGGTCACCGTGTTTATAAAAACTATGACCCGCGCGCGACCGTTATGCGTGAAACCTGCCATGAAGTGCTGAACGAACTGGGCATGAAAGACGATCTGCTGGAAGTGGCGCTGGAACTGGAACACATTGCGCTGAACGACCCGTACTTCATCGAGCGCAAACTCTATCCAAATGTGGATTTCTACTCCGGTATCATCCTGAAAGCCATGGGCATCCCTTCGTCCATGTTTACCGTGATTTTCGCCATGGCGCGTACCGTTGGCTGGATCGCGCACTGGAAAGAAATGCACGACGAAGGCATGAAAATTGCCCGTCCGCGTCAGCTGTATACCGGTTACACCGAACGCGAGTTCAGCTCGAAGCTGGATAAATAAGCTGTCCGGCAACGGGCGGTAAGGCGAAAAGCGGTGGTGTCCTTACGGGCACCGCCGCTTTTTTTTACTGACGCCGCCGGTCAGCGTGAGCGAATCTTAGTGAGAGGATGAACGGCGGACGTTTGAGATGCCCGAAAGGCCTGCCATTCTTCTCGCGTCACTTCCCATAATTGCGAGTCATGTGTGCCTGAAACGTACTGTTTTTTCTCTGTGCGGATACAGCGCATCCCACTGTTGACTGAAATGTTCACAGATCGCTGATTCAGTGCCGCTTTTGGCGTTCTCAGCAGCGGTTTTTTCAGATCGGTAAACCAGTAATCCGTCACGGCCAGGCAGGCTTCTGTCATATAGCCCTGCCCCTGCCACTCCGGTACCAACCAGAAGCCCCGGTTATTATCCGGCGTCTCCATCAGGCAAATAACGCCAATCAGTTGCTGTTCCGCCGTTTTAGGCCGCAATGTCCAGTACCAGCCCGTCCCGGCCGCGACCGCCGGTAAGGCGACATTAGCAATATAGTCTCGTGCCCCGCCCTCGGGATAAGGCCAGGGCACCGAATCGATCAGGTAGCGTACAATTTCCCAGCGCGGAAACGCGATCTGCATGGCATCGGCATCCTCCAGCGACAGGGGTTTTAAGCGCAGCCTTTCCGTCACAATCTCAGGTGTCATGATGATTCCTTATGCTGTGAAGAAAACCGGGTGACGATATCCTTCGCTGACGAGTGACATTGCCCGCGTGCAACGGCGGGACAGGCCAGCGTTTTTATCTCTGACAGCCAGGGCACCAGTAAAACGGTCGGGCGGACAGGACGCCCTTTTCGATCACTTCGCCGCAGCGGCGACATGTCTTGCCCTGGCGGTGAAACACTTCAAACCGAAATGCCGCTTCGCTGTGGTATTTTTTCATGGTGCCGCGCATGCGATAGGCATGACGCGGCACGGACAACAGCGCTTCGCAGAAAGCCGTCAGTTGCGCCTCACTCAGCGACTGTGCGTTATGCCGGGGAAGCAACTGGGCCAGCCAGAGGATCTCAGCACGTAAATAGTTGCCCAGTCCGGCCAGAAAAGCCTGATCCAGTAACAGTCCGCTGAACCGGCGGCGACAGAAACGCGGCGAGCACAGCCGTTCCCTGACCGCCTCTACGGTCAACTCCGCATTCAGTACATCCGGCCCGATGCGGTTGAGAAACGGATGACGGGCAAGCGTTTCCGCATTCAGGAGTTCAATATCCGACGCGCTGTAAAGCAATATCGCCTGATTGGCCGTCGCGAGACGCACACGTAACTGCCGTTTTGTCTCGGGCTGCATGTCTGGCGGGACGATGCGCCAGACGCCGTACAGCTGATTGTGCGAATACAGCGTCAGGCCGTTACTGAAATGGGTCAGCAACGCTTTACCGCGCGTCTCTATCGACGCCACCTGTTCTCCCAGCAATGCGGGCTCATAGGTTTTTAATTCGGGAAACGCAAACCAGACGTCGGTCAGGGGCTGGCCGACGATGGCCACTTCAAGCTGATCCGCCACGCGGCGAATCTCCGGTCCTTCAGGCATCACTCGTCCTCTTAATGCGTTGCGCCACCCACTTCCTTCACATCCTGAGCGGTGGTCAGGGTCGTTTGTACGGCAATTTTCAGCGCCTCAATAACGGTTGCGGCGGGCATACTGGGTGCACCCGGGTGATGCACCGCCTGTTCAGGCAGGTAGGGAATATGAATGAAACCGCCCCGTGCCGGGCTGCCGTTGCTTTCAAGCCAGTGCAACAGACCATACATCACCCGGTTACAGGTAAAGGTTCCTGCGGTTTGCGACACCGATGCCGGAATGCCCGCTTCCCGGACCGCGGCCACAATGGCTTTGATCGGCAGGCGTGAAAAATATCCGGCCGGGCCATCCTGAACGATGGGTTCGTCCACGGGTTGCCTGCCCGCATTATCCGGGATGCGCGCATCATCCACATTAATACCAATTCGCTCTACCGTGATATCGCTGCGACCGCCTGCCTGCCCGACAGCGATAACGGCATCGGGCCTGATCGTTTCCAGCGCCTGATACAGCACATCCAGCACCTCGCTGAATACGACGGGCAACTGGCGCGTCACGATGCGTGCGCCGGCAATAGTCTGGCCTTCAAGGGCACTGACCGCCTGCCAGGAGGGATTAATGGATTCGCCGCCAAAGGGCTCAAATGCCGTCATTAATACCGTTTTCATGCTGCCTCACAAAAACATCAGGAAGTAGAGTAAGAAAATGTTAACAATTAACAGTAGCACACCGGTTGGCACCTGAGCTTTGATGACCGCGTTGCGATCCGGTAACTCCAGCAAGGCAGCAGGCACAATGTTGAAGTTTGCTGCCATCGGCGTCATTAACGTACCGCAGTAGCCGGAAAACATCCCGATTGCCGCCATGACCGCCGGGTTACCGCCATGCTGTAACACCAGAATGGGAATGCCGATGCCCGCGGTAATAATCGGGAACGCCGCGAACGCATTCCCCATCACCATGGTGAGCAGTGCCATCCCTGCCGCGTAAACCGTGACCGCAATGAAGCGGTTATCCACGGCAAGATAATGTTCGGTGAGATGGGAGATCGCGCCACCGACGCCCGCGGCCGTAAACAGTAGCCCCAGGGTTGCCAGGATTTGCGGCAGGAGAAACGCCCAGCCGAT
Organism: Pantoea sp. PNA 03-3; assembly: GCF_003201175.1. Classification (NCBI taxonomy): domain Bacteria; kingdom Pseudomonadati; phylum Pseudomonadota; class Gammaproteobacteria; order Enterobacterales; family Erwiniaceae; genus Pantoea; species Pantoea sp. PNA 03-3. The sequence continues at coordinate 1,255,541 of NZ_QICO01000001.1, forward strand.
GCAGTCCAGCAAACGTCGGGTTTCCTGCATCGACTGCACTGGGGTTTCATGCGTCATTTTCATGGCGATCAGCCAGCCCAGCAGACAGCCTGTGGCCATGGAGAACAGCGTAATCAGGGTGGAATGGTTGCCCGCGCCGAACACCCACGTTTGCAGACCGGGAAGGTTATTAAACGCTAACACACCGATCACTGTCACGACGGGGATCGCCAGGGCTGGCAGGAAAAGTTTGTTGCCCAGACGCTGGGCACTGGCCTGTTTTTCCGCCTCACTGCGCTGGTGATAGCGGCCCATTTTTACCCCACCACAACCGGCAAGGATCCCCATGATAACCACCGCTACGCCCACGCTAATTTGCAACGTACGTGTGCCGCTTTCGGCAGAGCCCATCAGTTGGGTCATCAGAGCGGTTGTCCAGTCACCCACCAGAAAAATCAGGCCATAGAGTCCCCAAAATAAGCCAGTGGTGAAACGGCGCGGATTTGCGCTGTCGCGCCAGGATAAAACCGCGACAACCAGCAGAATCAGGCCAGCCAGCCACATCAGATACTGTTGCTGAATCATGACGGCTCTCCTTTGGCTTTCATGGCCTCGCTGTTGATGACGCGCAGTTCTCGTGCCAGCTGGCGGTCCAGCCTGATCAGGCGGGCGGAATGAATCAGAAAGGCTGAGAGCGCCGTGGGAATGCCCCACAGGGCAATATGCAGTGGCTCAGTCTGGATACCGGCGGACTCCTGCATAAAATTATGCATAAAAATAATGGCGCCAAAGGCGACAAAGATATCCTCACCAAAGAACAGCCCAACGTTGTCGGTGGCAGCGGACATGGCACGCAGGCGATGACGGACCTCGGGCGGTAGGGCCCCGTAGCGGTTTTCGCTGGCCCCCTCGGCCATCGGCGCAAGTAGCGGGCGCACCATTTGCGGATGACCGCCGAGACTGGTCAGCCCGAGGGCCGCAGTCACCTCACGCACAAACAGATAGACAATGAGCAACCGTCCCGCCGTCGCCGTTTTGATCTGGGCAATCCACGCCTGCGCACGCTGTTTCAGACCATGACGTTCCAGTAAGCCAATAACCGCCAGCGGCAGCAGCAGGATCAACGGCAGGTTACGGGTATTCAGAAATCCCTCACCCAGCTTTTGTAAAATATCGCCCAGCGGCATCAGGGCAGCGATCCCGGTGACGAAGCCTGAAACAATGACCACCAGCACCGGATTAAAACGCAAAACGAAGCCAACGACGATGGCAGCAATGCCCAGCAGCGGCCAGAGATTTACTACGCTGTCCATACTTTTCCCCTCGTGAAATAGTCAGCCCGAGACGTTCAGGCTGGTTATGCCGTTTTTTTATTGACTGGTGACGGTGATAGCATGGCTGGCAAAGCTGGCACGCAGACGTTGTGCAAACGTCAGTGCATGCGCCCCGTCACCATGCAGGCAGACGGTTTCTGCGTTCACCTGAACCGCCTCACCGGTCACACTGATGACCTGCCCCTGTCGCACCATCATCAGGGTTTGCTGAATCGCCTGGTCTTCCTCTTCAATCAATGCGCCGGGCTGGCCACGGGGCACCAGCGCGCCGCTGCTGAGATAGCCGCGATCGGCAAACACCTCCTCCCGGGTTTTCAGGCCGTGATGGGCCGCCGCGCGAATCAACTCACTGTTAGCCAGCCCCACCATGATCAGCCGGGCATCGACGGCTTTGACGGCTCGCACAATCGCCTCGGCCAGCGTGACATCCGCCGCCGCCTGGTTATACAACATACCGTGAGGTTTAACGTGAACAAGCGACTGCCCTTCGCTTTCCGCCAGACTTTTGAGCGCACCAACCTGATAGATGATTTGCGCATAGACGGTTTCCGGCGGCAGTTGCATCGCACTGCGGCCAAAGTTTTCACGATCGGGAAAGCTGGGATGCGCGCCAATCGCCACGCCAAATTCGCTGGCCCAGCGAATGGCCTGCAACATCATCTGCGCGTCGCCTGCGTGAAAGCCGCAGGCGATGTTGGCGGAACTCACCAGCTGCAACAGCGCACGATCGCTGCTGCTCCCCTCGCCCAGATCGGCGTTTAAATCAATTTTCATTTGCCAGTCCCCAGGCCATTTGCCCCAATACGTGCTGCTGCTGTCGCGTTGCCGCCAGCGCCTCTTCGGGCGTACAGGGCATAAAATGAATCGGCTCGCCCAGACGAATCTGCGCCAGATGATAAAGATCGCATTCAATGACGCAGGCGATACGTGGATAGCCGCCGGTGGTCTGTGCATCCGCCAGCAGGACGATAGGCTGACCGTTTCCAGGCACCTGAATGACGCCGGGCACCAGACCATGCGATAACAACTCGCGCGGCACGTCGCGTTGCAAAGCAGGCCCCTGCAAACGGTAGCCCATGCGATTACTTTGAGGGTTCAGCTTCCAGGCTGCTCGCCAGAACGCCTGTTGTGACGCTTCGCTGAATTCGTGGTATTCCGGTCCGGGTAACGCCCGAATACGGTTACCCCAGAGCAACTGGCGCACGCCTTTTTTGCTCGTGAAGTGCTGTTGCGGTTTGCCCAGCGGAATGACGTCGCCGTCCTGCAGCGTCCGCCCCTCAAAGCCGCCAAAACCGGCCTTAATGTCGGTGCTGCATGAGCCCAGCACTGGCGGAATAGCGAATCCACCGTGTACAGCCAGGTAGCTGCGCATGCCGTGAATCGGTTTCTTCAACACCAGGACCTGCCCTTTTTTTACCGGTAAACGCCAGCCTGTCCAGACAGGCTTGCCATCCAGTTCGGCCTGACAACCCGCTCCCGTTAGTGCAAACCACCCATCCCGACGGAATTCCGCTTTAAACTGTCCGAGGACAATCTCCAGCACGGCGCTGCCCGGCGGATTGCCTGCCAGCAGATTGGCTGTGATCATGGCGGGCTGATCCAGGACACCACTGACGCCGATGCCATACTGTCGCCAGTGATAGCGTCCGAAATCCTGAATGCTGGTTGCCAGACCCGCGCGAAGAATGTTTAACATATCCCTTCCTTTTGCGGCACAAACCGGACATTGTCACCCGGACGAAGTAAGGTTGGCGACTGCTGGCTGGGTGTGAAAAGCGCGACCTGCGTCCTGCCAATCAACTGCCAGCCGCCTGGTGAGACCAGCGGATAAACACCGGTCTGGCTGCCGCCGATGCCCACCGATCCAGCCGGAACCGCAACGCGCGGTTCGGCGCGGCGCGGCATATGCAGGCGCGCATCCAGGCCGGCCAGGTAAGGAAAGCCGGGCTGAAAACCAATAAAGAAAACCGCGTAATCCGTGCTGCTGTGTAACGCGACGACCTGCTTTTCCGTCATGCCGGCGTGGTCGGCCACCTGACGCAAGTCCGGCCCCGCCTCGCCGCCATAGATGACCGGTAAGGTCACAAGGCGCGACTCTGTGTTCTGCGCCTCACTTTCCTGCCACCACTGTTCAAGTTGCGCCGTCGCCTGTCGGGCATCTCTGGGCGGCTCCCGTAACAGCAGCGTCAGGTTGTTCATGCCGGGAATCACTTCCCGGGTCGCGTCGTGTGACTGCAAACGCTGGCACAGATGCCAGATTCGCTGCTGACTGGCCAGCGAAACGGGCGGAGACAACTCCAGTACCACCGCGCGCTCGCCGAGCATATAGCATCGTGTTTTTTGCAACACGTACCTCCTGGTAAACAGCTTTGCGGCACTCAGACAGGATTCTGGCGCGCAAAAGCCAAATGTGTTTTACAACCCAGGAAGGTAGTTATGCGAAAGTGACGGTAATGTGTCAACAGGTTTGGGTTCTGCGCAGATGGCAGAACCCAGGGGGATCAGGCGGGATTGGGAATATCAATAAACGTGACATCCAGGCCATGATGCTCCGCCAGCCATTCACCCAACGCCCGAATACCCGCGCGTTCGGTGGCATGGTGGCCTGCGGCGAAAAAGTGCAGGCCTTGTTCACGGGCGCTGTGAATGGTTTGCTCAGAGACCTCGCCCGTAATAAAGGCATCTACGCCAAAGGCGGCCGCATTATCAATAAATCCCTGACCGCCGCCACTGCACCAGGCAACACGACGGATCGCTGCTGGCGCATTATCACCACAGTGAAGCGGCTCCCGTCCCAGCACCTCAGTAATACGCTGTGCCAACGCATGGCCGCTCACAGGCTGAGTCAGTTCGCCCCAGGGCACCAGCGGCATAATCTCGCCCATCACATTAATACCCAGCAGCTTAGCCAACTGCGCGTTATTGCCCAGCTCAGGGTGCGCATCCAGCGGCAGGTGCCAGCCGTAGAGGTTAATATCGTTTGCCAGTAGCGTGCGCAGACGCTGGCGTTTCATGCCTTTAATCACCGCCGGTTCACTTTTCCAGAAATAACCGTGATGTACCAGCACCGCATCGGCTTTGCGCGCCACCGCTTCATCCAGCAGCGCCTGGCAGGCGGTCACGCCGGTAACGATCGTTTTCACTTCAGGTCGGCCTTCGACCTGTAGCCCGTTTGGCGCATAATCGCTGAAGGTATGGGTTGCCAGCTGATCGTTAACGATTTTTTCTAACGCATAGTGATTCATTTCTGCTCCTTGCCACCTCAGGCCGCATTTTTTGCGCGCTCGAAGGCGTCGAGTGTCTTTTTACGTGCATCCTTATGTTCCACGATCGGTGTTGGATAATCGAGTGTCTTGTTGTTTTTCCGCGCCCATTCGTGCGGCTGATGAATCGCACTGTCCGGCACGTCTTTCAGTTCGGGCAGGTAGTGACGAATAAAATCACCCTGTTCATCGAAACGCTCACTTTGCGTCGTAGGGTTAAAAATGCGGAAATACGGCGCGGCATCGGTCCCCGTGGACGCCGCCCACTGCCAGCCGCCGTTATTGGCGGCCAGGTCGCCATCGATAAGCTGCTGCATGAAATAGCGCTCGCCTTGGCGCCAGTCGATTAACAGATCCTTTACCAGAAAACTGGCCGTGATCATGCGAAGCCGGTTATGCATCCAGCCGGTCTGCAACATCTGTCGCATGGCCGCATCGACGATGGGATAACCGGTTTTCCCGGCTTTCCAGGCGTCAAAATGCGCCTCGTTTCGTTGCCACGCGACATGACGCGTCCAGTGGACAAAAGGCTGATGCTTACACAGTCGGGGAAACGCAACGATGAGATGGCGATAGAACTCACGCCAGATGAGTTCATTGATCCAGACAGCCGCCGGGCTGCCTTCCAGCGCCCCGGGATGTTCATGCAACACCCGATGCAGACACTGGCGCGGTGAAAGCACGCCGATGGTCAGGTAAGCCGATAACCGGCTGGTGCTGTCGCGCGCAGGCAGGTCACGCTGCTTTGGATAATCCAGCACGGCATGCTGCGCAAACGCACGTAGCCGCTTAATCGCCGCCTGTTCACCGGCCGGAAACAGCGCATCATCAACCTCAGCATGGTCGTAATCAAATGGCGAAATCGCTTCTGGTGTGTTCAGGGGCGCGCCATCCCGGGCTTTAGGCGCCGGGACACACTCAGGCAACCCCTGCTGCAGGCGACGAATAAAGGCTTTGCTGAACGGGGTAAACACTTTGTACATCTCACCATCGCCGGTCTGGATACTGCCGGGCGACAAAAGTACGCTGTCATCAAACCCCTGACAGATCACGTCCGCTTCATCTAACCGCTTTTCCGCCTGCGCATCGCGCTGACGTTCGTTAAATTCGTACTGGTAGTTATAAAACAGTTGATCAACGTTTTGCTGTTCACAAAACGTGACGAGAAAATCCACGCTGGCAGCGAAATCATCACACTGATAAACATGCAGCGGGATGCCTTTTTCGGCCAGTGATGCCTGCAGGCTGCAGAGATTCTGGTGAATAAACGCGGCCTGCCGGGGGGCCATATCGTGTTGCTGCCACTGTCCCAGCGTGGCAATAAACAGTGCTATGACACGGGCATCTGACTTGCTGCAGGCGGCATGCAGCGCAAGGTTATCATTGATGCGCAGGTCATTACGGAACCAGACAAGATGGGTCGTCATCATGCTCCCGACTCATTGTCCGTAGCGCAGGCGCAGCGCTTCCGGGTAAGGATCGAAGTAGCGCTGCTGCGTCAGCCACGGATGAGGATATTCAGCCATGTAGTGCTTAAGAATCGTAATCGGCGCCAGTAACGGTTGCGTGCCCTGACGGTAACAATCAATCAGTGACGTCAGTTCTCTGCGTTGCGGCGAACTCAGTTGACTGCGGAAATAACCCTGAACATGCATCAACACATTGGTGTGGTTAGTGCGCGAGGCCGGTTGTGACATCAGATCCATAAGGCGGTTGCGGTACTCGAAGGCAAACGCCTCCAGTGACTCCCACTGGTTCATCGAGGCAACAAAGGGGCCCAGTTCACGGTATTTTTTTTGCGAATGCGCCAGCAGTAACAATTTATACTGGCTGTGGAAGGCAATCAGGCCATGACGGGTCAGCCCCTTTTTCCACATTTCATGAAACTCGTGCAGCGCGCAAATCCGGCCGATAAAGTTTTCACGTAATGTCGGATCGTTCAGACGCCCGTCTTCTTCGAGCGGTAACCAGGGCATTTCACGTTGCAGAAAACGGGTAAATATACCGGTTCCCGCTTTACGGTTATTATTGGTGGCGGGCTCGTAGATACGCACGCGCTCCATCCCACAACTGGGTGATTTTGCACACAGTATGTAGCCGCACAGGTGATGCAGCGATTTCACGCGTTTTTCGGACCAGTCGCGCATCTTATCGGTGATGTCATCGCCGCCCTCTTTGCTGAAGCAAAGATGCAGTTCATCGTCGTCGCTCTGCTTAACTAAGCGCAGCGCCGGGCGCGGCGTGGGCAGCCCAATCGCCATTTCAGGGCAAACGGGTTCGAAGCGAACAAAAGGCGTCAGTTGCTCAGTGGCGAACGCGAGCCGCTTGTGGCCGCCATCAAATCTGACGCTCTCACCAAGCAGGCAAGCGCTGATCCCAACGGGAATTTTTTCGCTCATACTTGTACAACCTCCGAAAACTTGTAGAGGTTTAAGTGTAGCGTAAAACGACCGGGATGGTACAGATTCTGTGTAGCAAAAGTGAACGCCGCGAAGCCTTTCAGATGACCAGCCCGTGGTCTTTTTTAACGGTTTATTCTCCCACTGCCACGCTGACCAGCCAGCGCCGAATCACCTTTTCATCCTCAGGCGTGACACCCGAAAGCAGGCTGGCCTCAACCGACTGAACCGCTACTTTGCACTGCGCGAGAACGTCACGCCCGGCGTCAGCAATCTCAATCACCTGAATTCTGCCGTGCACCGCGTGCGGACGACGACGAATCATTCCGGCCCGCTCCAGATTCGCCACAATGACGCTCATCGTCTGTGGCGTCAGCAGCGACAGACGCGCAAGGTCGGCACCCGATGCGCCGGGATAGGCCGCAAGCATGGTCAGCACCGAAAATTGCGGCAACGTGACGCCTTTATCCTTCAGCGCATTTTCCATTCTGATTTTATGAGCCGCATGGGCCTGACGCAGCAGATAACCAATATGGCCTGACTCACCGCGTTTTCCTTCACCGGGTTCGGGGATGGTGGTGCTCTGCAGATCTGACTTGCGCATAATATAAGAGTTCGTATATTGTTGTTCGAATTCTTATATTAACAGATGAGGTATATCGTGACATCACTTAATCACCGTCGCAGCGACTGGTCTTCGTTCGAACATACCGCACCCGATGTGGTGGCAGCCTTAGCGATGCTGGGCAAAGCCGTTGACGATTCCGGGCTGGAAAAATCGCTCACTGAGCTGATCAAACTGCGCGCTTCACAGCTGAATGCGTGCGCTTTTTGCCTCCAGTACCATCTCAATCTGGCGCGTAAGACCGATTTGAGCCCGGTAAAAATGGATCTGGTCGCCGTATGGCGCGAAGCCGGTATCTATTCGGAGCGGGAATGTGCGGCGCTGGCCTGGACAGAGGCCCTGACCTTAATGGCGCAGCAGCCGGTTTCTGATGCGGTTTATGCTGAGGTCAGCCGCGTCTTCGATAAACAGGAGATCGCGTTTCTTACCTCGGCTGTTGCCGCGATCAATGCCTGGAACCGTATCGCAGGCGCGCTGCAGTTTGCCCCGCCGGTGCCTAAACGCTAGCGGTCTGCCGTCAGTGCTTCTGCCTGTGGGCGATATTGCAGCGGGTTCTGAAGCGCGTAAAGTGCGGTGCCCGTCGGGCCGCGATGTGGGGGCTACCGGTCAGATAATAAGGAAGGGCTGCCCGTGAACGGGCACTGGCAGACGGGGCGGCTTGCCCGGACACTGAGAAGATTTCCTGCGTCACTGGCGCAAAGCTAAGGCGCAACTAAGCTGCGTGACGGAATGAACAGGGAAAAAAGAGGCGCTGTGTCGACCTTAACACCGGGCCACAGCACACTGCAGGTGAAAAACAGATAAGCACGTCTGAAAACGCTGGCAATCCCCGCTGTCGGGATGTGTCCCCAGGCCTGTGCGGCGTAAAATCAAGCGCACAGCAGGGACTTACCAGAAAATACCCGCCGCTGCTTCAGACTGCGCCAGCCAGACCGGTTTGGCGCTGGTTTTGCACCACATCCGATGCAGGTAGCTGTAGAAGCGCGCCCGATCCTGGCGAAACAGCATAACTGGCAGAGCGAGCAGACCTGAGAGGATGACCAGCGTTCGGCGCAAAATAATTTTGTGAAGTGGATAGGTGCGGTACATAGCAGCCTCCTGAGTAAAAAAACGTCATAAATGTGATCTGTGTCTAATATTACGCCGGGTTGGATGATTTTACTACTCATCTGACCACTAAATTTGCGTCTTTTTTGTTCTGCACGGGTAAGTTTACCTGGCCGTTATACCCAGGTTAATTATGAGTTACAGAGGTGATCCTTCAACGGATTTCATGGCAACACGGACGAACGCCAGAAAAGTTGATACAGTGTGTTTTCCCTTTTCAGGCAATGGCAGGATTGGTGTGACCACGGTTTTAATCATTGAAGATGAGAAAGAAATTCGCCGCTTCGTGCGCCTCGCGCTGGAAAGTGAAGGCCTGAAGGTTTTCGATGCTGAGACGCTGCAACGTGGGCTGATCGAAGCCGCCACGCGAAAGCCCGATTTAGTCATCCTTGATCTGGGTTTACCTGATGGCGACGGCAAGACGTTTATTGGTGAACTCCGCCAGTGGAGCACGCTGCCGGTTATTGTTCTCTCTGCCCGTACTGACGAGCAGGACAAAATTGACGCACTGGATGCTGGTGCCGATGATTACCTGACTAAACCTTTTGGGATTGGTGAACTGCTGGCGCGTGTTCGGGTCGCCCTGCGGCGTCATGCCGGGAAGCACCCCGATCCGAAGGTCAGCTTCGCCGACGTGGTCGTCGATATTGCCGCACGCCGTGTGCTGCGCGCGGGCGAAGAAGTTCACCTTACGCCCATCGAGTTTCGTTTGCTGACCACATTACTGAATAATGCGGGGAAAGTTCTGACGCAGCGTCAGTTGCTGAATCAGGTCTGGGGGCCAAATGCTGTCGAACACAGCCATTACCTGCGCATTTATATGGGCCATCTGCGGCAAAAGCTTGAAGCCAATCCGACACAACCCGTTCACCTGCTGACGGAAACCGGTATCGGCTACCGGTTCATGCCATAAAAAAAAGCGCCAGCGGCGCTTTTTTTATTTAGCAGATTTATCAGGCGTTTTTCAGCACTTCGCTGACAATCTCGACGGCTTCTTTCTCGATCTGCGCACGGTGCTCTGCGCCCAGGAAGCTTTCACAGTAGATCTTATACGCGTCTTCGGTGCCCGATGGACGCGCGGCGAACCAGCCGTTTTCCGTCATGACTTTCAGTCCACCGATAGACGCGCCATTACCGGGAGCGGCCGTTAAGCGCGCGGTAATCGGATCGCCCGCCAGCGTATCTGCACTGACCATTTCAGGTGACAGCTTCGACAATGCGGCTTTCTGCGCTGATGTTGCCGGTGCCTGCAGGCGGTTGTAGCTTGGCGCACCGAAGCGTGCAGCCAGTTCATCATAGTGCTGCTGCGGGTTCTTGCCCGTTACGGCCGTAATTTCTGCCGCCAGCAGACACAGGATGATCCCGTCTTTGTCGGTTGACCAGGGTGTGCCGTCGAAGCGCAGGAATGACGCGCCCGCACTTTCTTCGCCGCCAAAACCAAAGCTGCCATCAAACAGGCCATCCACGAACCATTTAAAGCCCACCGGAACTTCTACCAGCTTGCGGCCAATATCGTCTACGACCCGGTCAATCATCGCACTGGACACGAGGGTTTTACCCACGGCAACGTCCTGACCCCACTGCGGACGGTGCTGGAACAAATAGTTGATCGCAACGGCCAGATAATGGTTTGGATTCATGAGCCCGGCAGGGGTAACAATGCCGTGACGGTCATAATCTGGATCGTTTCCGAAGGCCAGATCGAATTTGTCTTTGTAGGCCAGCAGCCCCGCCATGGCGCATTCGGACGAACAGTCCATGCGCACCACACCATCTTTATCCAGGTGCATAAAGCGGAAAGTCTGGTCGACAGCGTCATTCACCAGCGTCAGATCCAGCTTGTAGTGCTCAGCGATACGCTGCCAGTAAGCGATCCCGGAACCGCCAAGCGGATCGACACCAATCTTCAGGCCCGCTTTCTGAATCGCAGGAATGTCGATGATCTGTGACAGACCTTCCACGTAAGGCTGAATCAGATCTTTTTCATGGATGTGGCCGCTGGCCCAGGCCTGATCCAGTGACAGACGTTTAACGTCTTTAAGGCCGTCTTTCAACAGCTGATTCGCGCGGTCTTCCACCACTTTGGTGACGTTGGTATCTGCCGGCCCACCGTTTGGCGGATTGTATTTAATGCCGCCATCTTCCGGGGGATTGTGCGACGGCGTAATCACAATGCCATCTGCCAGTGGGCCGCCGGATTTGTTGTGTTCAAGGATAGCGTTCGAAATCGCAGGCGTTGGCGTATAACCGTTATCCTGCTGAACGATCACATCAACCCCGTTTGCGGTCAGCACGGACAGCACGGACAGCAGCGCGGGCTCAGACAGCGCGTGCGTATCTTTACCCACATAGCACGGGCCGGTAATACCGTTCTTTTTACGCTCTTCCGCAATCGCCTGCGCAATCGCCAGAATGTGCTTTTCGTTAAAGCTGTGACGTCCTGCGCTACCGCGATGGCCTGATGTGCCAAATTTCACCGCATGTTCTGGATTCGCCACATCGGGCTGCAGGACATAATATTGTGAAGTTAATTGTGCAACGTTAATCAAATCGCTCTGCTGGGCAGGCTGCCCGGCACGGGGGTGATTGGCCATTGGCGCTTCTCCCTGACGCTTCAGTTTAAATGGTGCCGCAAACTTTCTCAGCCAGTTCCGATGGGAACTGCATCGACAGCATAATGTGTTCGATCATGCTGCGTTTACGACCGGTATTGGTATTCGTAATGACCCAGTACGGCGTGCCGGGCACATGCTTCGGCTTGGTATGGGTGCCGCTTTGCAGCAGCGTGTGCTCATCGCCTGCAAAATAGATGCGCGTACGGCCCTGCATGGAGGTGGTCGCCTCAGCAAACGCGGCCGTATCCAGACGATAGAGCGTTGACAAGATTAGCATAAAGCGATTTACCGCCCGCTTCTGCTCTGCATATTCATCAGAAAGCAGCAACTCGCGCACCGCACGAACACGATCCTGAGGGCGTGACTCATTCCCTGCCGACTGTGCCGTTTTAGACGGCTGCGAGGCGGCAACAGGCTGTGTTTCGGTCGCGGTGGCTGTCTGACCCGCAGTAAACTTCAGCATACGGCGCAGAATATCGGATGCGCTTTCGCCAATATGTTGCGTGTGGCTGGCAATATAACGGTAGAGCTCTTCGTCAACTTCGATCGTTTTCATCTTATTCCGTACGGTTTTGACTCACGACAGAACCCGCGATTTTCTGAAAATCCAGAGGTAAACACCGGGGTTTCAGGCCGTGTGCAGGTTCTAACATGAAGATTATAAAGTTAAATTCAGACAGGCTGATAGCATTCAAACGGTTTAGGGGCAAAAGTCAGAATATGTCCTAATGCCACCGGAAGCAGCGCACCTGAAAAGGTGAAACCATGATAACCTAAGCGCAGGTCTCACACTTAAGAACTTTGCTATGATTTTGAATGCCCGTCTGCAAACTGAACAATCTTCTGCTGATTCCACACCCGTTCTGCTCATTCACGGTTTGTTTGGCAGTCTTGATAACCTCGGCGTTCTGGCGCGCGGTCTGAAAGATGACCATCCGCTTATCCAGGTTGATGTGCGTAATCATGGCTTATCTCCGCGCGCTGACGAGATGACCTATCAGGTTATGGCCCAGGATATGCTGGACACGCTTGATGCGCAGGGCATTGAGCGCCTTTCCGTCATTGGTCACTCCATGGGCGGTAAAATTGCCATGACGATGAGCGCCCTGGCCCCTGAGCGGATAGAACAGATGGTGATGATCGACATTGCGCCCGTCGACTATCAGACGCGCCGCCACGACGAAATTTTTGCCGCGATCCGAGCCGTCACCGACGCGGGCGTGACGCTGCGCAGTGAGGCGGCCGAAATTATGCGTCAGCATCTTAATGAAGAAGGTGTGATTCAGTTCATCCTGAAATCGTTCAGTAGCGGTGAATGGCGCTTTAACGTTCCAGCGCTCTGGGACAACTATGCGCATATCACCGGCTGGGAAACGGTGCCCGCGTGGCCGCACCCGGCGTTGTTCATTCGCGGTGGTGACTCCCCTTATCTGGACAATCAGTACCGTGACGCGATACTGCAACAGTTTCCCGCCGCGCAGGCGCACGTGATTGGCGGTGCAGGTCACTGGGTCCACGCCGAAAAACCTGATGCTGTTTTACGCAGCATTCGCCGGTTTTTTGCACGATAAACCCGCTTAACTGGCTGTAAAAGTTTAGGATTGGCGTCCATGGTTAGCCTGGAGTATGATGGCGCGCTAAATTTTTGCCGTGGGCGCGTATCCACGGTAAAAGCCAGTAATTTAATCTGCGCAGCGGCACGATCCGTTTGCGCCCATTCAGTTGTACTAAGCCATGGCAAAAGAAAACACTGACCGCACGACGCTCGATCTGTTCGCTAACGAGCGTCGCCCTGGTCGCCCTAAAACCAGTCCGCTTACGCGTGATGAACAACTGCGTATCAATAAACGCAATCAACTGAAACGTGACAAAGGGCGCGGGCTTCGCCGTGTCGAACTCAAAATGAACAGCCAGGCGGTAGAAGCGCTTAATACGCTGGCTGAACAGCGTAATCTCAGCCGCAGTGAATTAATTGAACAAATGCTGCTGGCGCAACTCAAACTGGACTAACGCACGCAAACCGCACACAGAAACAAATGTCGCGGCTTTACAAGTTCCGCCCTTTTGCGTGGTCTGCTATCATTTGCTGAATATGCTCAGGCATTCATTCTATCATCAGGATTTAAGAGGTTATTTTACCCATGGCAATCGTAGGCATCTTCTTTGGCAGCGATACCGGTAACACCGAAAACATTGCAAAAATGATCCAGAAACAACTGGGCAAAGACGTTGCAGAGGTTCACGACATCGCGAAAAGCACTAAAGAAGATCTGGAAGCCTTTGACATCCTGCTGCTGGGTATTCCGACCTGGTACTATGGTGAAGCACAGTGCGACTGGGATGACTTTTTCCCGACGCTGGAAGAGATCGACTTCAACGGTAAGCTGGTGGCGCTGTTCGGTTGTGGCGATCAGGAAGACTACGCCGAGTACTTCTGTGACGCGATGGGCACCATTCGTGACATCATCGAACCTAACGGTGCCATTATCGTGGGCCACTGGCCAACCGAGGGTTACCACTTCGAGGCCTCAAAAGGTCTGGCAGACGATAACCACTTCCTGGGCCTGGCGATTGATGAAGATCGCCAGCCAGAACTGACGAACGAACGCGTCGACAAGTGGGTTAAGCAGATCTTCGATGAACTGCAACTCAAAGAAATTATCGAAGCCTGATAGCCGTGAGCGCAGTGTGGGCGCTGGTCCACACTGCATCAATGGCTTTTCCTATAAAAATAATAGCTACATTTTTGTAACTTTCCGCATTTAGTCTGTAGAATACCCGCATCGATCATCTGCTTATTTCCCTGGAATTGAGATGACACAACGCGAAATGGTAGCCAGCCCGCCCTCCATGCTTTGTACCGCGAACATCGCCACGGTTTCATCGCAGGCAGCATCGGTTTTCATTTCAGCGCATCAGTTCTATAATGAGACGCAAATGAGAATGGCGGTCGATCGACATACAGGCTACATGCCACAAGAGTGACCAAAGTAACAGGACAATATCCGCATGACTGACAACAACACCGCATTAAAGAAGGCTGGCCTGAAAGTCACCCTGCCCAGACTCAAAATTCTGGAAGTGCTTCAGGAACCTGCATGCCATCACGTCAGCGCGGAAGATCTGTATAAACGCCTGATTGATATGGGCGAAGAGATTGGACTGGCCACGGTTTACCGTGTACTGAACCAGTTCGACGATGCCGGCATTGTGACCCGCCACAACTTTGAAGGCGGTAAATCGGTGTTTGAGCTGACGCAGCAGCACCATCACGATCACCTGATCTGTCTGGATTGCGGTAAAGTCATTGAATTTAGTGATGAGTCTATTGAAACGCGTCAGCGTGATATCGCGACCCGTCACGGTATTAAGCTCACCAACCACAGCCTGTACCTGTATGGTCACTGTGCCCTGGGCGATTGCCGCGAAGACGAAACACTGCACGACAAGTAACGTTTGTCAGACGGTAAAGAAAAAGCCGATGCCTGCATCGGCTTTTTTGTGCCTGTCAGTCACGCCACCAGCGTTTCCTGCAGGTAGCGCCAGCGGGGCACCGAGGTGGAGCAGTCCAGAATCGCAACGGAAATGCGGCTTTTGTTTTCCCCATTCATCATCTGCACTTCCCGATACTGAATGGTAACCTCGTTAGCGTGCTCTGACAGGATCACATGTTCGCTGGTCGCGATGCGCATCCCTTCCCGTGCGCCCTGTAAGCGGCGAAAGAGTTCTTCAACCTCATTGAGGTTCAGCATCTTGCCCTGTGGCGTGACCATCTGGAAGTCAGGATGAAAATGAGAAAGCAGCAGATGAAAGCTGTCACCACTGTCACGGCTGTGGTTAAAAATATGTTCAATGAGTTGATGTAAGACGACAACGCTGTGTTTGGCTTCCTGTGCGAAAACTGTCATTTTTTTCCTTTTTAACCCGCAAACAAAGACTACAGAGGGTTAGCGTACCTGAAAAAAAATAATTCACACCGGGAAAGTTATTAAAAAAATTAAACTGAGAGCGATTCCACAGAAGTAAAATTAATCGAATTAAACGGGTTCAGGACAAATGTCGGCGCTAAAAAAAATCCACCCAATAAAAAAGGGCGATTGCTCGCCCTTTACCGATCATCTGATGACCATGCGGCGTAAATTATTCGCCGTTTTTCGCCCAGGTATCGCGCAGACCAACAGTACGGTTAAACACTAACTGCGACGGTGTTGAATACACACTGTCAGCGCAGAAATAGCCTTCACGTTCGAACTGATAAGGCGCACTGGCTTCTGCGTCACGCAGACCGGGTTCAACGAAGCCGTGTTTAATCGCCAGCGAATCCGGATTGATTGTCGTCAGAAAATCATCCGCCGCACCCGGATTCGGGACGCTGAACAGACGGTCATACAGACGGAATTCTGCCGGTAGTGCATGTTCAGCTGAGACCCAGTGGATAACCCCTTTGACTTTACGGCCATCAGCAGGATCTTTGCTCAGCGTATCGACGTCACAGGTGCAGTAGATGCAGGTGATATTGCCTTCTTCATCTTTCGCGGTCCGTTCCGCACGGATGACATAGGCATTACGCAGACGCACTTCTTTACCCAGCACCAGGCGCTTATATTGCTTATTCGCCTCTTCGCGGAAGTCGGCACGATCGATCCAGATCTCGCGGCTAAAGGGAACATCGCGTGTGCCCATTTCCGGTTTGTTAGGATGATTTGGCATGCTGAGCACTTCATTGTGCCCGGCAGGCAGGTTTTCCAGCACAATTTTCACCGGATCCAGCACCGCCATCGCCCGCGGCGCATTTTCGTTGAGATCGTCGCGGATACAGGATTCCAGCGAAGCCATTTCAACGATGTTGTCCTGCTTCGTGATACCAATGCGGCGGCAGAACTCACGAATGGAGGCCGCGGTGTAACCACGACGACGCAAACCCGACACGGTTAACATGCGCGGATCGTCCCAGCCTTCAACATGCTTCTCGCTGACCAACTGCGTCAGTTTGCGTTTTGACATCACCGCATACTCCAGATTCAGGCGCGAAAACTCATACTGACGCGGATGAACAGGAATAGTAATGTTATCCAGCACCCAGTCATACAGGCGGCGGTTGTCCTGGAATTCCAGCGTGCAAAGGGAGTGCGTAATGCCTTCCAGCGCATCCGAAATGCAGTGGGTGAAATCGTACATCGGGTAGATGCACCACTTATTGCCGGTTTGATGATGCTCGGCAAACTTGATGCGGTACAGCACCGGATCGCGCATGACGATAAAGCTGGAAGCCATGTCGATTTTCGCGCGCAGACAGGCTTTGCCCTCTGCGAACTCGCCATTGCGCATTTTTTCAAACAGCGCGAGGTTCTCTTCCACACTGCGGTCGCGGTAAGGGCTGTTTTTACCCGGTGCCGTTAAGGTACCGCGGTATTCACGAATTTCGTCTGGCGTCAGTTCATCAACGTAGGCCAGGCCTTTGTTGATCAGTTCAACGGCATAGTGATAAAGCTGGTCGAAATAGTCAGATGAATAACGAACCTCACCGCTCCAGGTAAAACCCAGCCACTGCACGTCACGCTTAATGGATTCGACGAACTCCATATCTTCTTTGACCGGATTGGTATCGTCAAAACGCAGATTGCACTCGCCCTGATAATCTTGTGCAATACCGAAATTCAGGCAGATTGATTTAGCATGGCCGATATGCAGATAACCATTTGGCTCTGGCGGAAAACGGGTATGCACACTGCTGTGCTTACCGCTCGCCAAATCCTCGTCAATAATCTGACGAATAAAGTTCGTTGGGCGGGCTTCAGCCTCACTCATCTCAAAATCCTCAACGCATAGAATGGGTGGTTTATACCACGTAATATCCGGGTATGATCCACAAAGCGTTGCAGAGAAACAACCGTTTGTTGGGCGATTAAAATAAAAAAGGCAGGAATCGCTTCCTGCCTTTTGTTGAGGATACAGGGAATTAGCCTTTTACTTCATACAGCGGGGTTTCACCGGCGATGACCTGGCCCTGCGTCAGCAGCGTTAAACCGGCGAAGTCTTCAATATTGCTCACCACCACCGGACTGATCATTGAGCGGGCATGGGCGTTAAGATAGTCCAGATCCATCTCCAGCACCGGCTGGCCTGCTGTGACCTGTGCACCCTCTTCCACTAAACGGGTAAAGCCCTGACCGTCCAGCGCCACGGTATCCAGCCCCATGTGCACGACGATCTCTACCCCGTTTTCACTTTCCAGACAGAAAGCATGGTTCGTGTTGAAAATTTTCACCACCGTACCGGCTACAGGCGCAACGACGCGCTTGTCGCTCGGCTTAATCGCCACGCCATCACCCACGGCTTTACTGGCGAAAGCCTCATCCGGCACCGCATCCAGTGCGATAACCTCACCGCTCACCGGGGCCACCAGCGTTGCGATAACGCGTTTTTCACTGTTCAGGACGGCCTGGGGTTTGGCCTCGTTAGCGGGGGCTGGCGCACTGCCACTGCTGGCTGCGCCAGCAACCGGACCTTTCACCAGCACTTTTTTCATGGCCGTGGCGATACTTTCCGCCTGGGTACCCACGATAATCTGGACACTTTGCTTGTTGAGGCGAATCACACCCGACGCACCCAGCCGTTTTGCCACACCTTCGTTAACCTGGCCCGCATCTTTCACGTTCAGACGTAAACGGGTAATACAGGCATCAATGGCGGTAAGGTTGTCTGAACCGCCCACCGCGCCGATGTAGCGGCGTGCCAGTGATTCCGTGGCGCTTTCACCATTATCAGTGGTATCAACGTTCACGTCATAACCGTCCGCTTCATCCCCCGCTACCGCCAGTTCACGACCTGGGGTCATCAGGTTGAATTTTTTGATGGTAAAGCGGAAGACCAGATAATAAATCACGAAGAACACCAGGCCCTGCGGAATCAGCATGTACCATTGCGTCGCCAGGGGATTACGGGTAGAGAGCACCATATCCACTAATCCCGCACTGAAGCCAAAGCCGGCAATCCAGTGCATGCTGGCAGCGATAAAGACCGAGATGCCGGTCAGTACAGCATGGATGACATACAGTACCGGTGCCACGAACATAAAGGAGAATTCCAGCGGTTCGGTGATACCGGTAAAGAATGCTGCGAAAGCGGCCGCCAGCATGATACCGCCCACTTTTGCCCGGTTTTCAGGGCGAGCGCAATGGTAAATTGCCAGCGCCGCGCCCGGCAAACCGAACATCATAATTGGGAAGAAACCCGCCTGATAGCGGCCAGTGATGCCCGGGATAGCAGTGCCATTTGCCAGTGACTGCGCACCGCCGAGGAATTTAGGGATATCGTTAATGCCTGCTACGTCGAACCAGAAAACGGAGTTCAGCGCATGATGCAAGCCAACCGGAATAAGCAAACGGTTAAAGAAGGCGTAAACACCCGCACCAACCGATCCCAGTTTTTGTATATGCTCACCGAAGCTCACCAGACCATTAAAGATGACAGGCCAAATGTACATCAGGATAAATGCCACCAGAATCATCAGGAAGGACACCAGAATAGGCACCAGCCGACGCCCGCTAAAGAATGAGAACGCTTTGGGCAGTTCTACATGGCTAAAACGGTTATAGACTTCTGCGGACAGCACGCCTACCAGAATACCGACAAACTGGTTGCTGATTTTTCCAAACGCCGCCGGCACGTCCGCCACCGGGATTTTCTGGATCATGGCTACAGCAGCCGGTGAACACAGCGTAGTGACGACCAGGAAGCCCACAAAGCCGGTCAGTGCAGCCGCACCGTCTTTATCTTTTGACATGCCGTATGCAACGCCAATGGCGAACAGCACCGACATATTTTCGATGATCGCGCCACCGGATTTAATTAACAACGCGGCAAAGGCATTGCCTGCACCCCAGCTGTCAGGATCGATCCAGTACCCTATTCCCATTAAAATTGCTGCTGCGGGCAGCGTAGCGACCGGCACCATCAGGGCCCGCCCCACACGTTGTAAGTAACTTAACATTGACCTTTTCCCCCATTGAAACTGACTTATTGCATGGCTGCCACTTAATGTTGTTATGTCAGCAGCCCGCTTCTGACGGCATTACACTCAGTGCTGAGGAGTGTAATAACAAATTAATTCGCTCTACAAATTAATAGCAGCCATTTGTGACAAAAATCACCAAAAATTGATTTTTAACATCGACATGACTGGCTATGAACGCCCACTTATTTTATGATGCGAAATATCAAGACGCGCGTTTCCTTCCCATTCGCCTGTCCTCACCGGCAACATGGCTTTGCTGCGCGTCGAATCCTTCACTCACATTTGAGGTGCAACATGAGACTGATTCCTTTATCTACTCCCACTCAGGTCGGCAAATGGGCAGCGCGCCATATTGTGAACCGTATTAATGCGTTTAATCCCAGCGCTGACAAGCCCTTTATTCTGGGACTGCCTACGGGCGGTACGCCTCTGGAAGCGTACAAGCACCTGATCGATATGCACAAAGCGGGCCAGGTTAGCTTCAGACATGTCATTACCTTCAACATGGATGAATATGTCGGGCTGCCGAAAGAGCATCCGGAAAGCTACCACAGCTTTATGCATCGTAATTTCTTTGACCACGTTGATATTCAACCCGAAAACATCAATTTGCTGAATGGTAATGCGCCCGATATTGACGCAGAATGTCGCCGTTATGAAGATAAAATTCGGTCTCTGGGCAAAATCCACCTGTTCATGGGCGGCGTCGGTAATGATGGCCATATCGCCTTTAACGAACCCGCGTCGTCATTATCTTCACGCACTCGTATCAAAACGCTGACTCACGACACACGTGTGGCAAATTCCCGCTTTTTTAACGGTGATGTTGATCAGGTGCCGAAATATGCCCTGACCGTTGGCGTGGGCACGCTGCTGGACGCTGAAGAAGTGATGATTCTGGTTACTGGTCACGTTAAAGCACAGGCGTTGCAGGCTGCCGTGGAAGGAAACGTGAACCACATGTGGACAATCAGTTGCCTGCAACTCCATCCTAAATCCGTGGTGGTCTGCGACGAGCCCGCGACCATGGAGTTGAAAGTTAAAACGGTGAAGTACTTCCGTGAAATGGAAGCGGAAAATATGCAGGGCGTTTAATACCGTTATTACGTCACCTGCTGTCAGATGCACGAGCGGCAGGTAAGCCGGGAGAAGAAGATGTACGCATTAGTCAATGGCCGAATCTACAGCGGCTACGAAATTCTGGATCACCATGCCGTGGTGATCGCTGACGGACGCATTGAACGGGTTTGCCCTGTTACTGCCTTGCCGTCAGGCATTGAACAGCAGGACGTAAGCGGCGCCATTATCGCGCCCGGCTTTATCGACCTGCAGCTTAACGGCTGTGGCGGCGTCCAGTTTAATGACGATATAGACGCCATCAGCGTGGAAACGCTGGAAACCATGCATCGCGCCAATGTGAAATCGGGCTGCACCAGCTTTCTGCCTACGCTGATTACCAGCAGTGACGCGCTGATGGTGCGCGCGGTGGAAACAATGCGCGCCTTTTTGCAGAAGTATCCTCACGTTATGCTGGGCTTACATCTGGAAGGCCCCTGGCTGAGTGTGGCGAAAAAGGGCACACATAACCCTGCCCTGATCCGTGAGCCCGATGCGCAGATGGTGCAATTCCTTTGCGACAACGCAGACGTGATCAGCAAAGTTACGCTGGCACCCGAAGTGGTGGGCAGCGCGGTGATTCGCCAACTGAGCGAAGCGGGTATCGTGGTCTCAGCCGGACATTCCAGTGCCACTTATGAAGAGGCAAAAGCGGGGTTTGCGGCGGGCATTACGTTCGCCACGCACCTCTATAATGCGATGCCTGCCTTTGCCGGACGTGAGCCCGGCCTCATCGGTGCGCTGTTTGATGCGCCTGATGTATACTGCGGCATTATTGCAGATGGTTTACATGTCCATTACGCTAACGTCCGCAATGCTAAACGCATCAAAGGTGACAAACTGGTGTTGGTCACCGACGCGACAGCACCGGCAGGCGCTGCCATCGATAAGTTTATTTTTGCTGGTAAAACAATCTATTATCGTAACGGGCTGTGCGTGGATGAGCAGGGCACGCTAAGCGGTTCAGCACTGACAATGATTGAAGCCGTACAAAACTGCGTTGAGCATGCGGGCATTGCGTTGGATGAAGCCCTGCGCATGGCATCACTTTATCCCGCACAGGCAATGGGCGTTGAAAAACAGTCAGGTACGATTCAGGCAGGGAAACTCGCCAACCTGACAGTTTTTACACGCGACTTTAAAATTATTAAGACGTTAGTCAATGGAGATAACGTCCTGAGCGAGTAAGCACTGAATGACCACTGGCGGCCAGACTCAAATTGGAAATGTCGATCTTGTCAAACAACTGAATAGCGCGGCCGTCTACCGGTTAATCGACCAGCAAGGGCCGATTTCACGTATTCAGATTGCGGATTTAAGCCAACTTGCCCCCGCCAGTGTCACCAAAATTACACGTCAGCTTATTGAGCGCGGTTTGATTAAAGAAGTGGACCAGCAGGCGTCCACTGGCGGTCGCCGCGCCATTTCTATCGTGACGGAAACCCGCCACTTTCACACCATCGGTGTGCGCCTTGGCCGCAATGATGCCACGCTAACCCTGTTCGATTTAAGCGGTAAATCCCTGGCTCAGCAGGATTATCCCCTGCCCCAGCGCACGCAGGAAGCACTCGAACAGGCGTTGTTCGATGCCATTGCGCATTTTATCCAGCAGAGTGAAGCGAAAATTCGCGAGCTAATCGCGATTTCCGTGATTTTGCCCGGCCTCGTTGATCCGCTTAATGGCGTTATCCGCTACATGCCGCATATTCATGTGAATCAGTGGCCGCTGGTTGCTAATCTAAAGCACCGGTTTAACGTCACCAGTTTTGTGGGCCATGATATTCGCAGCCTGGCGCTGGCTGAGCACTATTTTGGCGCAACGCGCGATTGTGCCGACTCGATATTAGTGCGCCTGCATCGGGGAACCGGCGCAGGCATTATCGCCAACGGGCAGATTTTTTTGGGCAGTAATGGCAATGTCGGTGAAATCGGTCATATTCAGGTCGATCCCCTGGGGGAACGCTGCCACTGTGGCAACTTTGGCTGTCTTGAAACCATTGCGGCAAACAGCGCCATTGAACATCGTGTAAGCGAGCTACTGAATAAAGGCTACCCGAGCATCCTGACTCAGGCGGCGTGCCAGATGCAGCATATCTGCCAGGCCGCCAATCAGGGCGATGCGTTAGCCTGCGAAGTTGTCGAGCATGTGGGGCGTTATCTGGGTAAGGCGATTGCGATTGCGATCAACCTGTTTAACCCGCAAAAAATCGTGCTGGCAGGCGAGATCACCGAAGCAGAACGTGTCTTGCTACCCGCGATTGAAAGTTGCATTAATACGCAGACACTGGCGGCCTTTCGTAAAAATCTGCCTGTGGTGCGTTCACAACTCGATCATCGCTCGGCGATCGGCGCCTTTGCGCTGGCGAAACGAGCGATGTTAAACGGCATCCTGCTGCAACATCTTTTGGAAGACTAAGCGCAGCCTGTTTTCTGACAGCGCGCATCGGAACACATTTATGACGATTAAAAATGTAATTTGTGACATTGATGGCGTGCTGATGCACGACAATACCGCGGTGCCCGGTGCAAAAGAGTTTTTGCAGCGCATTCTGGCTAAAGATATGCCATTAGTGGTGCTGACCAACTACCCTTCCCAGACGGCGCGGGACTTAGCCAATCGCTTCTCCTCCGCGGGCATCGACATACCGGATTCGGTGTTTTACACCTCAGCCATGGCGACCGCTGACTTTCTGCGTCGTCAGGAAGGCAAAAAAGCCTATGTCATTGGTGAGGGTGCGCTGGTGCACGAACTCTACAAAGCGGGCTTTACCATCACTGACGTTAACCCGGACTTTGTCATCGTGGGCGAAACCCGGTCGTTTAACTGGGACATGATGCATAAGGCGGCTTTCTTTGTGGCAAACGGGGCGCGTTTCATTGCCACCAACCCCGACACGCACGCCAGGGGATTCGTGCCCGCCTGCGGTGCCTTGTGTGCCGGTATTGAAAAGATCTCAGGTCGCAGGCCGTTTTATGTCGGCAAACCCAGCCCGTATATCATGCGTGCCGCGCTGAATAAAATGCAGGCGCACTCAGAGGACACGGTGATCGTGGGTGACAACCTTCGCACCGATATTCTGGCCGGTTTTCAGGCCGGACTGGAAACCATTCTTGTCCTGTCTGGGGTGTCAACCCTGAGCGATATTGACGCGATGCCTTTCCGTCCTGACTGGATTTTCCCTTCCGTGGCCGATATCGATCTCTTCTAAACGTTCAGCTTATGATGCACTGCCGCCTCAGGCAGTGCATCCCCCTTCGTTGCCCCTCTCTGCTGGCTTGAGATCGTTCAAAAAACACCCCAAAATCACCTTTCATTGCCGATTCATCAATAAAAAGACATTTTCATTAGATAAAACTCAATATCCAGGGTTATTCAATAACCTTTTTATCAGTGAAACACGATTCCTCTTGCATTGTGTACCTGAAATAACGCATTTTCTTATACATCACGCAGCGAACGGCTGCCGGACAAACGTAAAATTACATCGCCGCAGGTGAGTTCAGGAGTCAGATATGTGTTCTATTTTTGGTGTGCTGGATCTGAAAAGCGATCCCGTTGAGTTACGTAAAAAAGCATTGGAAAGCTCACGCTTAATGCGTCACCGTGGGCCGGACTGGTCAGGTGTGTATGCTGACGACCACGCGATCCTTGCTCACGAACGTCTCTCAATTGTCGACGTCAACAACGGTGCACAGCCACTGTATAACGCCGATCACACTCACGTTCTGGCCGTCAACGGTGAAATATACAACCATCAGGCCCTGCGCGCAGAGTTAAGCGATCGTTATAGTTTCCAGACCGGTTCGGACTGCGAAGTCATTCTGGCGCTGTATCAGGAAAAAGGCGTCGATTTCCTGGACGAGTTGCAGGGCATGTTTGCCTTTATCCTGTACGACACCGTGAAGCAAACGTATCTGATTGGTCGCGACCATATCGGTATCATTCCGCTGTATATGGGCAACGATGAGCACGGCAACCTGTTTGTGGCGTCTGAAATGAAGGCGCTGGTGCCGGTTTGCCGCACCATTAAAGAATTCCCACCGGGAAGCTACCTTTCCAGTACTGACGGTGAAATTCGTCGTTACTGGCAGCGTGACTGGATGGAATACAAAAACGTTGAAAACAACGTGACTGACGCGGCTGGCCTGAAACATGCGCTGGAAGAGTCGGTAAAAAGTCATCTGATGTCAGACGTTCCTTATGGCGTGCTGCTGTCTGGCGGTCTGGATTCTTCTATTATTTCAGCCGTGACCAAGCGTTTTGCCGCTAAGCGCGTTGAAGATCAGGACAAAAGCGATGCCTGGTGGCCACAGCTGCACTCTTTTGCCGTCGGTCTGGAAGGCTCACCGGATCTGAAAGCAGCCAAACTGGTTGCCGAGCACCTGGGTACGGTTCACCATGAAATCCACTTCACGGTGCAGGAAGGTCTGGATGCTATTCGTGACGTGATCTACCACATTGAGACCTACGATGTGACCACCATTCGTGCCTCCACGCCGATGTACCTGATGTCGCGTAAGATCAAAGCGATGGGCATTAAAATGGTGCTGTCAGGCGAAGGCGCAGATGAAGTCTTCGGTGGCTACCTCTATTTCCATAAAGCGCCTGATGCCAAAGAATTCCATGAAGAGAACGTGCGTAAGCTGCTGGCTCTGCACATGTTTGACTGTGCTCGCGCCAACAAAGCGATGTCCGCCTGGGGCGTAGAAGCGCGCGTGCCGTTCCTGGATAAGAAATTCCTGGATGTCGCCATGCGTATCAACCCACAGGACAAGATGTGCGGCAGCAACGGTAAAATGGAAAAACACATTCTGCGCGAATGTTTCTCTTCCTATCTGCCTGAAAGCGTTGCCTGGCGTCAGAAAGAGCAGTTCTCTGACGGCGTAGGTTACAGCTGGATTGACACGCTGAAAGAAGTGGCGGCTAAGCAGATTAGCGATCAGCAACTGGCGACGGCGCATTTCCGCTTCCCGTATAACACGCCGGGTTCGAAAGAAGCGTATCTCTATCGCGAAATTTTCGAAGAACTGTTCCCACTGCCAAGTGCTGCCGAGTGCGTGCCAGGTGGGCCGTCTGTTGCCTGTTCGTCGGCAAAAGCGATTGAGTGGGATGAAGCCTTCAAAAACATGGACGATCCTTCAGGACGTGCCGTGGGCGTGCACCAGTCCGCTTACAAATAAGTGCTATACTGAGTGAACAGATGGGCCAGTAATGGCCCATTTTTTGTGGAGTTGCCGTTGTATTCACTGAAAAATTGCCGAATAAAGCACCACCCTGGTTATAAGCCAGACAAACAGGCGTTTGAAGGCAAAAAACGGCAAAAAACTTGTTGACGCTGTGTAGTCA
Organism: Pantoea sp. PNA 03-3; assembly: GCF_003201175.1. Classification (NCBI taxonomy): domain Bacteria; kingdom Pseudomonadati; phylum Pseudomonadota; class Gammaproteobacteria; order Enterobacterales; family Erwiniaceae; genus Pantoea; species Pantoea sp. PNA 03-3. Next base: position 1,281,343 of record NZ_QICO01000001.1, read on the forward strand.
ACTCCGCATAATGCGCCCCGCAACGCCGATGAAGGTTGCGCGAAAAAAGATGGCTACGTAGCTCAGCTGGTTAGAGCACAGCACTCATAATGCTGGGGTCACAGGTTCGATTCCCGTCGTAGCCACCATCTTTTTTTTGCGGGAGTGGCGAAATTGGTAGACGCACCAGATTTAGGTTCTGGCGCCGCAAGGTGTGCGAGTTCAAGTCTCGCCTCCCGCACCATTTCACGAGTCGGCAGCATGGATGGGGTATCGCCAAGCGGTAAGGCACCGGTTTTTGATACCGGCATTCCCTGGTTCGAATCCAGGTACCCCAGCCAATTTCGATGTATCTCGCGGCTGCGAGTGGACGAATGGGATATCGCCAAGCGGTAAGGCACCGGTTTTTGATACCGGCATTCCCTGGTTCGAATCCAGGTATCCCAGCCATCATCGAAAGGTAATACAATTTGGCTACGTAGCTCAGCTGGTTAGAGCACAGCACTCATAATGCTGGGGTCACAGGTTCGATTCCCGTCGTAGCCACCATTTTCTTGGGGTGTCGCCAAGCGGTAAGGCACTGGTTTCTGATACCAGCATTCCGGGGTTCGAATCCCTGCACCCCAGCCATTTTAGACAATTTGATTTGACACCATTGGGGTGTCGCCAAGCGGTAAGGCACTGGTTTCTGATACCAGCATTCCGGGGTTCGAATCCCTGCACCCCAGCCAAATTAAGCAAAAAAGCCCGCAATAGCGGGCTTTTTTGTTTCTGGCTTCCGGCTCATGACCACGCGTCAGATCCATGCGACGCGTGGCTGAGGCTTACAAGCCTAACGCATAGCGCAAGACCTGACGTTTCAGCACGCCGGAATGCTCAGCGGCGATCAATCCCAGATTGCGTACCAGCTTTAACGGGCCGACGCGGTTGCTAAACGTAAAATAGAACAGATCCATCCCGCTCTGCATCAGCAGATTATCGTGGCGGCGCTGGCGCTGATAACGTAACAGCACCCGTTCCGACGACCAGGTTTCAGCATTGTCACGCGCAGCAATTAATACATCCATCAACGCATCAATGTCACGATATCCCAGATTCACGCCCTGCCCTGCCAGAGGATTAATGGTGTGCGCCGCATCGCCGACCAGCGCCAGCCCCGGCAGGACATAACGCGCGGCATGTCGACGCACCAGGGGAAAGCCACCGGCTGCATGCACATGAAAACGGCCCAGTCGGGCCGGAAAGTGATGGGCGATCTCTTTCTCCAGCTGTGCAACGGGCATGGCCTGTAACTGTCGGATACGGGCGGCGGCGTCATACCATACCAGCGAGGCATGATGACCGAACAGCGGCAGGAAAGCGCGTGGACCGTCGGGCGTAAAGTGCTGCCAGGTCGCATCGCCAGCCGGATGCTCGCAGGTGACGCTGATCAGTAAGCAGGACTGTGCGTAACTCCAGCCGTGAATCCCAATACCCGCCATCTGTCGCACCTGTGAACTTGCGCCATCTGCCCCCACCACTAATTTTGCGGTTACGGTCGTGCCATTGCTTAATGACAGCGTCCAGCCCGCATTACAGGGCTGAAGAGCCTCCATCGTCGCCGGGCACAGCAAGGTGATCCCTCGCTGCGTCATATCTTCCCACAGCGCACGTTGCAGCACCGTGTTCTCCACCATATAACCCAGTTCAGGCAAACCCAGCGACTCCGCATCGAAACTGACCTGCGCCGTCTGCCACTCCCAGGTTTCCAGTTTGCGGTAAGGCGCACAGCGCATCGCCTCTACGCGTTGCCAGACGTTCAGTTGTTTCAGGAGCGCCACCGACGAGGCGCCGACAGCGGAAATGCGCACGTCCGGCAGGCTGTCGGGATCGAAAGGTGGCGGGGTTGCCCGCTCAATCACCGCCACCCGGAAGCGGTGCTGCGCTAAACCACAGGCCAGCGCCGCTCCGACCATGCCGCCGCCGACAATCACCACATCAAACTGGTTATCCTGCATCACTTGTATCCCTCTCTTAGGCCGCCACTTTTCAGCGCGGTGGTATTCCTGCAAAGTGTACCGGAAAAATGAGGCACGATCAGAAAAGCCCTCAGGCTGGTCACATCCGCAGCAAAGCATTACAATACGCGCCCAGCACTTCACTGCACTGATTTAATGGCTAGCTCGATGACAAAAAAACTGCATATCAAAACCTGGGGATGTCAGATGAATGAGTACGATTCATCTAAGATGTCTGACCTGCTGAACAGCACGCACGGCTATACCCTGACAGAGGAAGCCGAAGAGGCGGATATTCTGCTGCTCAACACCTGCTCAATCCGCGAGAAAGCGCAGGAGAAGGTTTTCCACCAGTTGGGGCGCTGGAAAAAACTCAAAGAGCGCAACCCGGATTTGATCATCGGTGTTGGCGGCTGCGTCGCGTCGCAGGAAGGGGATCATATTCGCCAGCGTGCGCCTTGCGTGGACATTGTCTTTGGTCCGCAAACCCTGCATCGCCTGCCTGAAATGATTAATACCGTGCGCGGCAGCAAAAGTCCGGTTGTGGACATCAGCTTCCCGGAAATTGAAAAATTCGACCGCCTGCCAGAACCGCGGGCCGAAGGCCCCACCGCGTTTGTCTCCATCATGGAAGGCTGCAACAAATATTGTACGTTCTGCGTGGTGCCTTATACGCGCGGTGAAGAAGTCAGCCGTCCGTCAGACGATATTCTGCTGGAGATCGCGCAGTTGGCTGCGCAGGGCGTACGCGAAGTGAACCTGTTAGGGCAGAACGTGAACGCTTATCGCGGCGAAACCTTTGACGGCGACGTGTGCACCTTTGCTGAACTGCTGCGTCTGGTGGCGGCGATTGACGGCATTGACCGTATTCGCTTCACCACCAGCCATCCGATTGAGTTCACCGATGACATCATTGATGTCTATCGCGATACGCCAGAGCTGGTAAGCTTCCTCCACCTGCCTGTGCAGAGCGGCGCCGACCGGATTCTGACACTGATGAAGCGTGCGCACACTGCGCTGGAGTACAAGGCTATCATTCGCAAACTGCGCGCTGCACGCCCTGACATTGAGATCAGTTCTGACTTTATCGTAGGTTTCCCGGGTGAAACACAGCAGGACTTTGAGCAAACGATGAAGCTGATTGGTGATATTAACTTTGATATGAGCTACAGCTTTATCTACTCAGCGCGGCCGGGCACACCTGCGGCAGACTTGCCTGACGACGTCAGCGACGAAGAGAAAAAACAGCGTCTGTATATTCTGCAGGATCGCATCAACCAGCAGGCCATGGCGATCAGCCGCCGTATGCTGGGCAGCGTGCAGCGGATTCTGGTAGAAGGCATTTCACGTAAAAATGTGATGGAGCTGACCGGCCGGACCGAAAACAACCGAGTGGTGAATTTCGAAGGTCCGGTAGAGATGATCGGTAAGTTTGTCGACGTTGAAATTGTCGATGTGTATACCAACTCCTTGCGCGGCAAGCTGGTGCGGACTGAAGAGGAAATGGGCTTACGTGTGGTTGAAAGCCCGGCCTCCGTTATCGCCCGTACCCGCAAAGAAAATGATATCGGCGTTGGCGTCTTCCAGCCCTGATCTTCCGTTATGTGCGGCAGCTAACCGTCGGCTGCCGCACATTCTGCTGTTTTGCACTTGGTTTCTGCCGGTGCCGCCCAAATATCACCTCGTAAGCTTGCGCCCCGGCGTGACCGCATAAATAATTTCGTTATGATGCATCCGCTTAACACATCTGATGCACCCGCAATCCCTTTCAACTGGCCCTGAGTGACCCAAAGGATTCGTTTGAATATTGAAACCCGTGAAATCGCCCTTGAACCGGCTGATAACCGCCGTCTGATGAGCCTGTGCGGTCCATTTGATGACAATGTAAAACAGCTGGAACGTCGTCTTGGCATTGAGATAAACCGCCGGGACAATCAGTTTAAACTGGTTGGTCGGGTGCTGTGCGTGAATGCCGCGGTCGAGATCCTGAAAACACTTTATGTCGATACCGCGCCCGTGCGCGGCGAAATTCCGGATATCGAACCCGAGCAGATTCATCTGGCGATCAAAGAAAGCCGGGTGCTGGAACAAACGGCAGAAAGCGTGCCCGACTACGGTAAAGCGGTCAATATCAAGACCAAGCGTGGCGTCATCAAGCCGCGCACCCCAAATCAGGCACAGTATATTGCCAATATCCTCGACCACGACATCACCTTTGGCGTGGGCCCGGCGGGTACCGGTAAAACCTACCTGGCTGTCGCTGCCGCGGTCGATGCGCTCGAACGCCAGGAGATTCGTCGCATCCTGCTCACGCGCCCCGCCGTCGAGGCCGGTGAAAAACTGGGCTTCCTGCCGGGCGATTTGAGCCAGAAAGTGGACCCCTACCTGCGTCCGCTTTACGACGCCCTGTTTGAGATGCTGGGCTTTGAAAAAGTCGAGAAGCTGATGGAACGCAACGTTATCGAAGTCGCGCCGCTGGCCTATATGCGCGGCCGTACGCTGAATGACGCGTTTATCATTCTTGATGAAAGCCAGAACACCACTATCGAGCAGATGAAGATGTTTCTGACCCGTATCGGCTTTAACTCGAAAGCGGTCATCACCGGCGACGTCACGCAGATTGACCTGCCCCGCCACACAAAATCGGGTTTACGTCACGCGATTGAGGTCCTGTCTGAAGTGGAAGAAATCAGCTTTAACTTCTTTCACAGTGAAGACGTTGTGCGTCATCCGGTCGTGGCACGCATCGTGACCGCTTATGAAGCCTGGGAAGAAGCCGATCAGAAACGTCGCGATCAGCAGGCTGAAGAGCGTAAGCGTGAAGCCCTTGCCGCCCAACATAGCGTTCAGGAGAAACCATGAGCGACGTGATTCTCGACCTGCAGCTGGCCTGTGAACAAACAGAAAATCTCCCCACGGAAAGCCAGTTTCAGCGCTGGCTGGAAGCTGCGGTGACGCCGTTTCAGCCGGAAAGCGAAGTGACTATTCGTCTGGTGGATGAACAGGAAAGCCATGAGCTTAACCTGACCTATCGTGGCAAAGATAAACCCACCAATGTGTTGTCATTTCCTTTTGAAGCGCCACCCGGTATTGAATTGCCCCTGCTGGGCGATTTGATCATCTGTCGTCAGGTCGTGGAACAGGAAGCGCAGGAACAAGGGAAAAGCGTTGAAGCCCACTGGGCGCACATGGTGGTTCACGGTACGCTGCATCTGTTGGGTTATGATCACATTGAAGACAGCGAAGCCGAAGAGATGGAAGGTCTGGAGACCGAGATAATGCTTGCTCTTGGTTATCCTGATCCGTACATTTCGGAGAAAGAAAACGCCTGAGTTGTGGACTCAGGCCATCCTGCTGCCGGTAACCCGACCGGCAGCATCACTTACTGACCAGAGAGATCTTTAAAAACCGCCATGAGCGACGACCATTCTCAAAACAGCGATGCACCCAGTAGTAAAAAGGGATTTTTTTCCCTACTGCTCAACCAACTGTTTCACGGTGAACCCAAAAACCGTGACGAGCTCCTGAGCCTTATCCGTGATTCCAATCAAAAGGACCTGATTGATCAGGATACCCGCGACATGCTGGAAGGCGTGCTGGATATTGCAGAACAGCGCGTACGCGACATCATGATTCCGCGCTCTCAGATGATCACCCTGAAACGCAACCAGAACCTCGAAGAGTGCCTGGATGTGATCATTGACTCCGCACACTCCCGCTTTCCGGTGATCAGCGAAGACAAGGACCATGTTGAAGGCATCCTGATGGCGAAAGATCTGCTGCCGTTTATGAGCAGCGAATCAGAAGCCTTCAGCGTCGAAAAAGTGCTGCGTCCTGCGGTGGTTGTGCCTGAGAGCAAGCGCGTTGACCGTATGCTGAAAGAGTTTCGTTCCCAGCGCTATCATATGGCGATTGTGATCGATGAGTTTGGTGGCGTGTCCGGACTGGTCACGATTGAAGATATTCTCGAACTGATTGTTGGCGAAATTGAAGACGAATATGACGATGAGGAAGATCGGGATATCCGCCAGCTCAACCGCCAGACCTACACGGTGCGTGCGTTAACCCCCATTGAGGATTTCAATGAGGTGTTCGGCACCCAGTTCAGCGATGACGAAGTGGATACCATTGGTGGACTGGTAATGCAGGGCTTTGGTCATCTGCCGGCGCGCGGTGAAAGCATCGACATTGATGGTTACCAGTTCAAAGTTGCCATGGCCGACAGCCGCCGTATCATTCAGGTCCACGTAAAAATCCCGGAAAATTCGGCGCTACCTCAACTGGATGACGAATAACGCTATGGCATTAGCCTCCTTTTACCAGCAGCAGCGGGTCCGTCTGCTGCTGGCTTTACTGAGCGGCGCTTGTGGCACGCTCGCCTTTTCCCCTTACGATTTCTGGCCTGCCGCCCTGCTTTCGCTGTTCGGCCTGCAACTTCTGACGTTGAACCGCACCAGTCCTCAGGCCAGCGCCATTGGTTTCAGTTGGGGGTTTGGCCTGTTTGGCAGCGGTATTAACTGGGTTTATGTCAGCATTGCCACTTTTGGCGGCATGCCTGGCCCGGTGAACGTTTTTCTGGTGGTCCTGCTGGCGGCTTACCTGGCGGTTTATCCGGCGCTGTTTACCGGCATCCTGAACCGGATTTGGCCACGTCCCACACTGTGGCGACTGGCGCTGGCCGCTCCCGCGTTATGGCAGGTGACGGAGTTTTTGCGCGGCTGGATTTTAACCGGCTTTCCGTGGTTGCAGTTTGGCTACAGTCAGATTGATGGCCCGCTAAAGGGGATTGCGCCGCTGGCTGGCGTGGAAAGTATTACCTTCCTGCTGATGGTCATTGCGGGTTTGCTGGTTTATGCGCAGCAGCGACGTCAGGTGAAAAGCCTGGTGGGCGCGCTCGCGGTACTGGCAATATGCTGGCCGTTGCGTTATCTGCACTGGTATCAACCTTTACCCCAGCAGGCGGTCGATGTCGCGCTGGTGCAGGGCGATATTCCCCAGTCGATGAAGTGGGACCCGCAGCAGTTGCTGAACACGCTGCGCATTTATAATGATTTAAGCCAGCCGCTGATGGGGAAAGCCCCCATTATTATCTGGCCGGAGTCGGCAATTACCGATCTGGAAAGTAACCAGCAACCGTTCCTGCGTTCGCTGGATGCCGAACTCCGCGCGCGCGGTAGCGCACTGGTGACCGGTATCGTGGATTCGCGCCTGGAGCAGAATCGTTATCATGATTACAACACGGTTATTGTGCTGGGCGGGCCGAAGCCCTACAACTACTTCAGCACTAACCGCTATCAGAAAAACCATCTGGTGCCATTTGGTGAGTTTGTTCCCATGGCGGATTTGCTGCGCCCGCTTGCCCCCTTCTTCGATTTGCCGATGTCTGCCTTCAGCCGCGGTGCCTATTTGCAGCCTCAGCTCAATGTGGCGAATTATCACCTTACGACGGCGATTTGCTACGAGATCGTGTTGGGTGAGCAGGTGCGGGCGAACTTCCGTCCGGACACCGACTTTCTGCTGACCGTCTCTAATGATGCCTGGTTTGGTCACTCGATTGGTCCCTGGCAACACTTCCAGATGGCGCGTATGCGCGCACTTGAGCTGGGCAGACCGCTGCTGCGCGGCACCAACAATGGCGTAACCGCCGTGGTGAATGCCAATGGCGATGTGGAAAAGGTTCTGCCGCAGTTCACGCGCGGCGTACTCGTGGATAAGGTAACGCCTACCCGCGGCGAAACGCCATACTCGAAAGCCGGGCTCTGGCCGGTATGGATAGCGACAGTGCTGGCCGGGTTACTGGCCTTCATCCGACGTCAGCGCTGACACGCTGTGGTGAAGCGCTGCTTCGCCACAGCCTTTCGCGGTGTCTTAATCCGCACGCTGTTTCCCTTCCCCCTTTTACTGCTTTTGTTTCTGCTTCTGCTTCTGCTTCTGCTTCTGCTTCTGCTTCTGCTTCTGCTTCTGCTTCTGCTTCTGCTTCTGCTTCTGCTTCTGCTTCTGCTTCTGCTTCTTCAGTCAAACCGCCCGTTCACCCCACTGTCATTTTATTCTGGCACGATGATTGCTAAATGTTTCTGTATTCCTGCAACGCGGGGCTTGTTACCCACGATGGCATGGGCGTAATGCACCATTAACGCTCAATCTGCGCACCTTCCGCGTGCATGGACGCGCGATTGCCTTTTTTTGGTGCGAATGCCATCGCAAAAAAGAAACTTTTTTGTTTCATTAGGTTAACAATCCGCTATGTTAGTGAATATTCTTAAGTGCAGACGCGCGAGGGAATAATAAGAAAAGCAGTGCAAAATACACACAACATCACACTCAGTACAGGGTTGATCCTGTGCAATTTCCACACGAAGGAGTTGGAACATGCAATTACGCAAAGTGGCATTATCTCTTTTGCTGTTGAGCGCAGCAGCGGGAGCGGCCCAGGCGGAAGATCTCAGCGGTACCCTGAAAAAAATTAATGACAGTGGCGTCATTGTTATCGGGCATCGCGAATCGTCAGTTCCCTTTTCATATTACGACAACCAACAGAAAGTCGTTGGCTATTCACAGGCTTATTCAAATGCGATTGCTGATGCCATTAAAGCGAAGCTGAATAAACCTGATCTGCAGATCAAAATGATCCCGATTACTTCACAGAACCGTATTCCGCTGCTGCAAAACGGCACCTATGACTACGAATGTGGCTCAACGACCAACAACCTTGAGCGCCAGAAACAGGCGGCCTTTTCCGACACCATTTTTGTTATCGGTACCCGCTTGCTGGTTAAAAAAGGCAGCCCAATTAAGGATTTTGACGATCTGAAAGGCAAGACTGTCGTGGTGACCTCAGGTACGACGTCAGAAGTGCTGCTGCATAAACTGAACGACGAGAAAAAGATGGATATGCGCATCATCAGCGCCAAAGACCATGGTGATTCGTTCCGTACGCTGGAAACCGGTCGTGCCGTGGCCTTTATGATGGATGACGCCCTGCTGGCTGGCGAACGCGCTAAAGCGAAAAAACCGGATGACTGGGTCATTATCGGTACGCCACAGTCTAAAGAAGCTTATGGCTGTATGCTGCGCAAAGACGATCCGCAGTTCAAAAAGCTGGTTGATGACACCATTGCAAAAGCCCAGACCTCCGGCCAGGCAGAAAAATGGTTCGACACCTGGTTTAAACAGCCTATTCCTCCTAAAAACCTGAACATGAACTTTGAATTGTCTGATGACATGAAAGCCCTGTTCAAAACGCCGAATGATAAAGCGCTGAATTAACAACGATAACAAGGGCGGCGCTGTCGCCCTCTCGATTGCTGAAACCGCGGCGTGGACAGACCGCCTGATCGGGTCGTTCCCCTGACTCAGGCGCATTAAGCCGTTCATCAATCTTCAGGGTAGCTCTGCTACCCTTTTTTACCGGAGTTCGTTATGGGTATCGATTGGAACTGGGGCATTTTTCTCGAACAGGCCCCGTTCGGAAATACCACCTATCTCGGCTGGTTGTGGTCCGGTTTTCAGGTGACAATTGCTGTCTCCTGCTGTGCCTGGATTATCGCTTTCTGCGTAGGTTCATTCTTTGGCATTCTGCGTACCGTACCTAATCGGCTGCTGGCAACGATTGGCACCTGCTATGTGGAATTGTTTCGTAACATCCCCCTGATCGTGCAGTTCTTCTTCTGGTATCTGGTGGCGCCAGAGCTGGTTGGTCAGAAGCTTGGCATGTGGTTTAAGTCGGAGTTGGATCCCAACCTGCAGTTCTTTATCTCGTCGGTGATCTGTCTGGGCCTGTTTACCGCCGCACGCGTCTGCGAGCAGGTGCGCGCGGCGATTCAGTCTTTGCCGCGGGGACAAAAGAATGCCGGGCTGGCAATGGGCCTGACGCTGCCGCAAACCTATCGCTATGTGTTGCTTCCTAATGCTTACCGCGTGATTGTGCCGCCAATGACGTCAGAAATGCTTAACCTGGTTAAAAACTCGGCGATCGCGTCGACGATCGGCCTGGTGGACATGGCTGCGCAGGCGGGCAAGCTGCTGGACTATTCCGCACACGCCTATGAATCGTTTACGGCCATTACGCTGGCCTACATTGCCATCAACCTGGTGATTATGTTTTTGATGAGCCTGGTTGAGCGCAAAGTGCGTCTGCCCGGCAATATGGGAGGCAAGTGATGTACGCGTTTGACTGGAGTTCCATTCCTCCCAGCCTGCCTTACCTGCTTAATGGTCTGGTCATTACCTTTAAAATCACGCTTACGGCGGTGGTCTTCGGCATCCTGTGGGGCACGCTGCTGGCGGTGATGCGTTTGTCGACCTTCAGGCCCATCAGCTGGTTTGCCAAACTGTACGTTAACCTGTTCCGTTCGGTACCGCTGGTTATGGTCCTGCTGTGGTTTTATCTGGTGGTGCCGAGTTTCCTGCAGCAGGTGCTGGGTATTTCCCCTAAAACCGACATTCGTTTGATTTCGGCAATGGTCGCCTTTTCGCTGTTCGAAGCGGCGTATTATTCGGAAATCATTCGCGCCGGCATCATCAGTATTGCGCGTGGGCAATCCAGCGCGGCGCTGGCGCTGGGCATGACGCAGTGGCAGTCCATGCGCCTGGTGATTCTGCCTCAGGCGTTTCGTGCCATGGTTCCGCTGTTACTGACCCAGGGCATCGTCCTGTTCCAGGATACCTCGTTAGTGTATGTGCTGAGCCTGGCGGACTTCTTCCGCACCGCCTCCACCATCGGTGAGCGTGACGGTACCCAGGTTGAGATGGTGTTGTTTGCCGGTCTGGTCTACTTCGTGATCAGCCTGAGCGCGTCACTGTTGGTCAGCTATCTAAAAAGAAAAAGGACGGTTTAAATGATTAGCCTGAAAAACGTTTCTAAGTGGTATGGTCAATTTCAGGTGCTGACCGACTGCTCTACCGAAGTCAAGACCGGTGAAGTGGTTGTGGTATGCGGGCCGTCAGGCTCGGGCAAATCGACCCTGATCAAAACCGTGAATGGCCTGGAACCTGTGCAACAGGGCAGCATTACGGTAAACGGTACTGAAGTGAACAATAAAAAAACCAATCTGGCCAAACTGCGCAGTAAGGTCGGCATGGTGTTTCAGCACTTCGAACTGTTCCCTCACCTGAGCATTATTGATAACCTGGTGCTGGCGCAGGTCAAAGTCTTAAAGCGCGACAAAACCGCCGCCCGCGAGAAAGGCCTCAAATTGCTGACTCGCGTGGGCCTGTCAGCGCATGCAGATAAATTTCCCGGCCAGCTCTCGGGCGGTCAGCAGCAGCGTGTCGCGATTGCGCGGGCACTCTGTATGGATCCGATTGCCATGCTGTTTGATGAGCCGACCTCCGCACTCGATCCCGAAATGATCAATGAAGTGCTGGACGTTATGGTCGAACTGGCCCAGGAAGGCATGACCATGATGGTCGTGACACATGAAATGGGCTTCGCCCGTAAGGTGGCCAATCGGGTGATCTTTATGGACGAAGGAAAAATTATCGAAGACACCCATAAAGATGACTTCTTTAATAATCCACAGTCTGAGCGGGCAAAGGATTTCCTGGCAAAAATTCTGCACTAAACGTCAGGCGGGCACAAAGCCCGCCTGCTTCTTCTACGGCTCAAAAGGCTGACGATAAAACTGATCGTGATTGCATTCGGGGCAACGTGACAGCGTTTCCGGCGTATAAATGGCGCGAGTGAAGTGGCATTTTTCGCAGACCAGATTGCCCAGGCCCACCACCTCACCACTTTGGTACACACCGTGATGTTGCAAATCCTGAAAAACCTCACGCCACTCTAACTGACTTTTATCCGTAATATCTGCCAGCTCCTTCCAGATGCTTTCCCGAATCACGCGCATAAAAACGGAGTCGGCGACCGGCTCTTCCGCCTCTGCATAGTTACGGCCAAACTCTGCCAGATCGCGACGCACCGACGTCAGCGCCCGATCGATTTCGTCCGGCGTCAGATCGGAGTGCGCTTGTAAATGACGGCGCCGATCGTCTACTAATGTATCCAGATCGCGATCGCCGTGGCGAAGACGTTCGGTTAATACCGCCAGTGAGGCGTGATATTCCTGGGCCACTTTATTCATTTTATTCTCCTTTTTGCGCTCAGTACCTGTACTAAGTTTAGCTACTTTGTCACATTTGCCCGGCTCGCTGGGTAAGGAAGCGTAAAAGAGTGAAAGCAGGGATGCGTTGACGATAAATCGCCCCCGTAAAAGTGGGAAGTGTTGTTGATGTGCGGCCTTATGGGTATGCTATGCGGATCGTAAAGTCAGCAAAGTGTCATCTATTAAGGACCACAGGCAGCCATGCAAGAGCAATACCGCCCGGAAGAGATTGAATCCCGCGTTCAGCAGCAGTGGGATGAAAACGAAACGTTTAAAGTGACTGAGCAGGAAGGCAAAGAGAAGTACTACTGCCTGTCTATGCTGCCCTATCCTTCTGGCCGCCTGCACATGGGCCACGTTCGTAACTACACCATCGGCGACGTCATTGCGCGTTATCAGCGCATGCTCGGCAAAAACGTGCTGCAGCCAATTGGCTGGGACGCCTTCGGTCTGCCTGCGGAAGGCGCGGCGGTCAAAAACAATACCGCGCCGGCGCCCTGGACTTATGACAACATCGCGTACATGAAAAACCAGCTTAAGCTGCTGGGATTTGGCTATGACTGGAGCCGCGAGCTGGCGACCTGTCAACCGGAGTATTACCGCTGGGAACAGTGGTTCTTCACCAAACTGTATGAAAAAGGCCTGGTGTACAAAAAAACCTCGGCGGTGAACTGGTGCCCGAACGATCAGACCGTACTGGCTAACGAGCAGGTTATCGATGGCTGCTGCTGGCGCTGTGACACCAAAGTCGAGCGCAAAGAGATCCCACAGTGGTTCATTAAAATCACTGATTACGCCGAAGAGCTGTTAAACGATCTGGATACGCTGGAAGAGTGGCCTGAGCAGGTCAAAACCATGCAGCGTAACTGGATCGGCCGTTCTGAAGGGGTGGAAATCACCTTTGACGTGGCAGACAGCAGCGAAAAAGTGACAGTTTATACCACGCGTCCGGACACCTTCTACGGCGCGACCTATGTCGCTGTCGCCGCCGGTCATCCGCTGGCGGCACAGGCGGCGGCCAGCAACCCTGCTCTGGCTGATTTTATCGCAGAATGCCGCAATACCAAGGTAGCCGAAGCCGATATGGCCACCATGGAAAAGAAAGGCATGGCGACAGGCCTGTCTGTCGTGCATCCGTTAACGGGTGAACGTCTTCCTGTGTGGGTCGCGAACTTCGTCCTGATGGAATACGGTACGGGTGCGGTCATGGCCGTGCCGGCGCATGACCAGCGCGACTGGGAATTTGCGACCAAATACGATCTGCCGATCAAACCGGTTATCCTCAATCTGGACGGCAGCGAGCCTGACGTCAGCGCCGCCGCGATGACCGACAAAGGTACGCTGTTTAACTCTGCCGAGTGCAGCGGCCTGGATCACAGTGCCGGTTTTAACGCCATTGCAGATGCGCTGGCGGCAAAAGGCGTTGGCGAGCGTAAAGTCAACTATCGCCTGCGCGACTGGGGCGTTTCTCGTCAGCGTTACTGGGGCGCGCCGATTCCGATGGTAACCCTGGAAGATGGCACCGTCATGCCGACACCAGAAGACCAGTTACCGGTGATTCTGCCGGAAGACGTGGTCATGGACGGCATTACCAGTCCGATTAAAGCCGATCCGGACTGGGCAAAAACCACCGTGAACGGTCAGCCTGCGCTGCGCGAAACCGATACCTTTGATACCTTTATGGAATCGTCTTGGTACTACGCGCGTTATACCTGTGCAGACTACAAGGACGGTATGCTGGACCCGGCTGCAGCAAACTACTGGCTGCCGGTAGATCAGTATGTCGGCGGTATCGAACACGCCATCATGCACCTGATGTATTTCCGCTTCTTCCATAAACTGCTGCGTGATGCAGGCCTGGTGAATTCGAATGAGCCAGCCAAACGTCTGCTGTGCCAGGGCATGGTGTTAGCGGATGCGTTCTATTATCTGGGCGTTAACGGCGAACGTAACTGGGTTTCGCCGGTTGACGTGACCGTCGAGCGCGATGAGAAAGGCCGCATTGTTAAAGCCGTAGATACTCAGGGCCGCGAGGTGATTTACGCGGGCATGAGCAAAATGTCCAAGTCGAAAAACAACGGCATCGATCCCCAACTGATGGTTGAGCGCTATGGTGCCGATACCGTCCGTCTGTTCATGATGTTTGCCTCGCCTGCGGATATGACGCTGGAGTGGCAGGAATCCGGTGTGGAAGGGGCAAACCGCTTCCTGAAACGTGTCTGGAAACTGGTCTACGATCATTCACAGAAAGGTGCAACGGTTGCCCTGGACGTCGCCAGCCTGAATGACGATCAGAAAGCGTTGCGCCGCGACCTGCACAAAACCATTGCCAAAGTGTCGGATGATATTGGTCGTCGCCAGACCTTTAACACCGCGATTGCGGCGGTCATGGAGCTGATGAACAAGCTGGCGCGTGCGCCGCAGGACAGCGAGCAGGATCGTGCGTTGATGCAGGAGGCCTTACTGGCCGTGACGCGTTTGCTGTATCCGTTCACCCCGCATGCCAGCTACGTGCTGTGGCAGACGCTGGGCGGCGAAGGCACTATCGACAATGCGGAATGGCCAGTGGCGGATGACGCCGCAATGGTCGAAGATTCTCTGCTGGTCGTGGTGCAGGTCAACGGTAAAGTGCGGGGTAAAATTACTGTGGCAGCCGAGGCTACACAGGAGCAGGTTCAGGCGCGCGCTGCTGAGGAGCCCCTGGTGGCGAAATACCTTGATGGTGTGAGCATTCGTAAAGTCATTTATGTACCGGGCAAACTGCTTAACCTGGTTGTGGGTTAAGTTCAGGAGGAACTGTGCGACATCCGATTATCAGGTTGTTTGTCATGCTGGCGGCGGTGATCACCGCTGGCTGTGGTTTTCACCCGCGCGGCACCACTCAGGTGCCGACGGAACTGCGAACGCTGGTCTTAGAAACGGGCGATCCTTACGGGCCGCTGACGCGCGTGGTGCGTCAGCAGTTGCGAATCAACAACGTTAACATCGTTGAAGCGACGCAGAAAAACAGCATGGTCGTACCGACCCTGCGTCTGGGCGGGGAATCTCAGGGCCGAAGCACCGCATCCGTCTTCATCAGCGGCACAACCGCTGAATATCAGATGGCGATGGTGGTTACGGCTCAGGTCTTGATTCCCAACAAAGGGATCTACCCTATCAGCACGACCGTTTATCGCTCGTTCTTTGATAACCCGAACGCGGCCCTGGCGAAAGATGCGGAACAGGACATGATCACCCAGGAGATGCGTCAACGTGCAGCCGAACAACTGGTTCGTAAGCTGTTGGCGGTACATGCGGCCCAGATGGACAGCCCGCAGACATCCTCTTCGTCAACGGTGGCAAAACCGGTTCACTCTGCTGCGGGAACGGCCTCTTCCGCGGCACCCCTGACGCAATGATCAGGATTTATCCGGAACAACTCAGCGCGCAGCTCCGTGAGGGGCTGCGCGCCTGTTATTTATTAACCGGCAATGAACCTCTGTTGTTGCAGGAAAGTGCGGATGCCATTCGCGCCAGCGCCGTGGCGCAGGGCTTTGAAGAACATGTGAGTTTTACCCTGGATGCACAAACAGACTGGGACAGCCTGTTTGTCAGTTGCCAGTCAATGAGCCTGTTTACTCAGCGACAGACGCTTACATTGCAGTTTCCTGAAAATGGTCCCAATGCCGCCATCGCCGAACATCTGATCACGCTCGCCTCGCTGCTTCATGAGGATATTTTGCTGATTTGCCGGATGGCGAAACTCAGCAAAGCGCAGGAAAACAGCGCCTGGTTTAAAGCGCTGTCAGCCCATGCGGTGCTGGTCCCCTGCCAGACGCCGGAGCAGGCGCAACTGCCGCGCTGGGTCACCAGCCGGGCCAAAGCGATGAGGCTCGCGATCGACGATGCGGCGGTCCAGCTACTCTGTTACTGCTACGAAGGTAACCTGCTGGCGCTGGCGCAGGCACTTGAACGTCTGTCTCTTCAGTGGCCCGATGGCAAGCTCACGCTACCGCGCGTTGAAGCCGCAGTCAGTGATGCCGCGCACTTTACGCCTTATCACTGGGTCGACGCGCTACTGGCAGGCAAGAGCCGTCGCGCACTGCATATCCTGCAACAGCTGGAAAGTGAAGACAGCGAAGTGACGATATTGCTGCGGACGCTGCAGCGCGATCTGATGACTCTGCTGCACCTGCAACGTCATCAGACACAGCAACCTCTGCGTACACTGATGGATCAACAGCGCATCTGGCAAAATCGCCGTCCTCTCTTTACTGAGGCGTTGCAGCGCCTTGATGCAGCGCGCTTACAACAGGCAATCCATCTGTTGACGCAAATCGAAATTACGCTGAAACAGGATTATGGACAATCGGTCTGGCCACAGTTGCAAACGCTGTCGATGCTGATTGCCAACCGTGCTTTTCCCGCGAGTTTTGCCCATGTCTGATTTACACGCCCTGTTTGGCGGCACCTTCGACCCGATCCATTTCGGCCATTTACGCCCGGCAGAAGCGCTGGCGCAGCAAACTGGCCTGGCCCGGGTTACCCTGTTGCCCAACAATGTGCCGCCGCACCGGCCGCAGCCGGAAGCCAGTCCGCAACAGCGCCTGGCGATGCTGCGGTGCGCTATTCGCGAGCGGCCGCTTTTTGATATCGATACGCGCGAACTGCAACGGGACACGCCCTCATGGACTGTCGATACGTTAGAAGCCATACGGGCTGAACGTGGCGATCAGCCGTTAGGGTTTATTATCGGTCAGGACTCATTACTGACGCTTGCAAAATGGCATCGCTGGCAGGATTTACTGAGCCTGTGTCATCTGCTGGTGTGCCAGCGACCAGGCTATCCGACTGAAATGGCGACGCCGGACATGCAGGACTGGCTGGACAGACACGTGATCCACGATCCTCAGGAACTGCAGCAGCGTCCGGCCGGCGGCATCTGGCTGGCAGAAACCCCGCGCTATGCCATTTCAGCTACCGAAATTCGCAAGCGTCGTCATCAGCATCTCGCCTGTGACGATTTACTGCCCGCCTCGGTAATCGACTATATCGACCGCGCCGGCTTATATCGCGACTGATATGGGCGTGATATACTACGCCGCTAAATTTTTCGGCTGTATCCCGGGCGTCAGCCAGCCCGCTCTCACCAGTTTTTAAAGGGGAACCTTTTGCAAGGTAAAGCACTCCAAGAGTTCGTTGTTGATAAGATTGATGATTTGAAAGGTCAGAACATCGTCACCCTCGACGTTCAGGGTAAATCAAGCATTACTGATTTCATGATCATCTGCACCGGCACCTCGACGCGCCACGTTACCTCAATCGCTGAACACGTTGAGCAGGAATCCCGCGCCGCCGGCCTGATGCCGCTGGGCGTTGAAGGCAAGACGGCCGCTGACTGGGTTGTGGTCGACCTCGGTGAAGTCATCGTGCATGTGATGCAGGAAGAGAGCCGTCAGTTATATGAACTGGAAAAGCTCTGGGGTTAAGCGGTGAAATTGCAGCTTGTTGCCGTCGGCACCAAAATGCCTGACTGGGTGCAGACCGGTTTTATGGAATACCTGCGTCGTTTTCCCAAAGACATGCCGTTTGAACTGACGGAAGTTCCGGCGGGCAAACGGGGTAAAAATGCCGACATCAAACGCATCCTGGAAAAGGAAGGTGAAGCGATGCTGGCCGCCACAGGTAAAGGCAACCGGATTGTCACGCTGGATATTCCCGGACAGCCCTGGGAAACCCCACAGTTGGCCCAACAGCTGGAACGCTGGAAACAGGATGGCCGCGATGTCAGCCTGCTGATTGGCGGCCCGGAAGGGTTAGCGCCAGCCTGCAAAGCGGCGGCGGAACAGAGCTGGTCGCTTTCGGCCTTAACGTTGCCTCATCCGCTGGTGCGCGTGCTGGTTGCCGAAAGCCTCTATCGCGCATGGAGCATTACGACAAATCATCCTTATCATCGTGAATAACCGATAAGCTCACTCCAGACATTACAAGTAGCGGATGAAATTACAAAGCAACGCCTTTCGCGATTACAGCGCCGAACAAAAAGTCTTTGTCCGCAGGGCTTTTATTGCTTTTGTCGGCGTCTTACTGCTCTCCTCCGTGCTGGTGGTTAATCTCTATCACCTGCAGATTTTACGTTTCGACGATTACAGTACCCGCTCCAACGAAAACCGAATCAAACTGGTGCCGGTCGCGCCCAGCCGCGGCATCATCTATGACCGCACGGGTACGCCGCTGGCCCTGAACCGGACCATTTATCAGGCGGAACTGGTGCCGGAAAAGGTCGATGACCTGAAACAAACCCTGCAAAATTTGCGTCCGGTCCTCGAACTCACCGATGAGGATATCGAGGCGTTTGAAAAAGAGCGTAAACGTTCGCGCCGCTTCACGTCGATTCCGGTTAAAACCGGGTTGAATGAGGTGCAGGTGGCGCGCTTTGCGGTGAATCAGTATCGCTTTCCTGGCGTAGAAGTGAAAGGCTACCAGCGCCGCTATTATCCCTATGGCCAGACACTGACTCATGTTGTGGGCTATGTGTCGAAAATTAACGACCGCGACGTGGCCCGTCTGGATAAAGAGGGAAAATGGCCCAACTATGCGGCAACGCATGATATCGGCAAACTCGGTATCGAAGCCTATTACGAAGACCTGCTGCATGGCAAAACCGGCTATGAAGAGGTCGAAGTTAACAACCGTGGCCGGGTCATACGGCAGTTGCACGAGCAGTCGCCCCAGGCCGGTCGTGATATTTATCTGACTATCGATCTCAAACTGCAGCAGTATATCGAGACGCTGCTGGCCGGTAGTCGTGCAGCGGTCGTGGTCAGCGATCCGCGCACCGGTGAGATTCTGGCGATGGTGTCGACTCCCAGCTACGATCCCAACCTGTTCGTTGACGGCATTTCCAGCAAAGACTATCGCGGCTTGCTGAACGATGAAAATCGCCCACTCTATAACCGTGCGATTCAGGCCGCTTATCCGCCTGCTTCTACCGTTAAACCCTATGTTGCCGTCTCCGCCCTGAGTGCGGGGGTGATTAACCGCAATACCAGCCTGTTCGATCCTGGCTGGTGGCAACTCCCCGGCTCCGAGAAACGCTACCGTGACTGGAAAAAATGGGGACATGGTCGCCTGAATGTCACCAAATCGCTGGAAGAGTCCGCTGATACCTTCTTTTATCAGGTTGCCTATGACATGGGCATCGATCGCCTGTCGGAGTGGATGACGAAATTTGGCTATGGCATGCGCACCGGCGTTGACCTGCCTCAGGAAAGCGCTGGCAACATGCCGACGCGTGACTGGAAAATGCGTCGCTTTAAAAAGCCCTGGTATCAAGGCGATACCATTCCAGTCGGCATCGGTCAGGGTTACTGGACAGCGACACCGTTGCAGATGAACAAAGCGATGATGATTCTTATCAACGACGGCATCATCAAAGTGCCGCATTTGCTGCGCGCGACCCGTGAAGGCCGTACGCTGGTGCCTTATCGTCAGCCGCCTTCCCAGCCGATTGGCGATATCCACTCTGGCTACTGGGAAATTGCCAAAGACGGCATGTACGGCGTCGCCAACCGACCAAACGGCACGGCCCACAAAAGCTTTGCCGATGCGCCTTACAAAATTGCCGCGAAGTCCGGTACCGCACAGGTCTTCGGTCTGAAAGAGAACGAAACGTATAATGCGCATAAAATCGCTGAACGCTTACGTGACCATAAGCTGATGACCGCTTTCGCGCCTTACGATAAACCACGCGTTGCCGTCACCATGATTCTGGAAAACGGCGGGGCCGGTCCGGCAGTGGGCACGGTCATGCGCCAGATTCTGGATCACATTATGTTAGGCGATAACAATACTGTCCTGCCGGATGCTGCGCCTACACCACCTGGCTATGAAGGTGAATAATCATGTCGATGAATGACAGCCCGCAGAAGCGGACGATCTGGATGCGCATGCACATTGATCCGCTGTTTATGCTGATCATCCTTGCGCTACTGACCTACAGCGCCATTGTTATCTGGAGTGCCAGCGGCCAGGATCCCGGCATGATGGAACGTAAACTGGGCCAGATCGCCATGGGATTAGTGGTGATGCTGGTGCTGGCGCAGGTCCCGCCGCGAGTGTATGAAGGCTGGGCACCTTATCTGTATATTATCTGCGTCATTCTGCTGATCGCGGTGGATGCTTTTGGGCAAATCAGTAAAGGCGCACAGCGCTGGCTGGATTTGGGGTTTGTCCGCTTTCAGCCTTCCGAGATCGCCAAAATTGCGGTGCCGTTAATGGTGGCGCGTTTTATTAACCGCGATGTCTGTCCACCTACCCTGAAGAATACCGCAATTGCGCTGGTGCTGATTTTTCTTCCCACACTGCTGGTGGCCGCACAGCCTGACCTCGGCACCTCGATTCTCATCGCCGCGTCCGGGCTGTTTGTGTTGTTTCTGTCGGGCATGAGCTGGAAACTGATTGGCATTGCCGTCCTGCTGGTCGCAGCCTTTATTCCTATCCTGTGGTTCTTCCTGATGCATGATTATCAGCGAGACCGCGTGATGATGCTGCTTGATCCGGAAAGCGACCCATTGGGCGCGGGCTATCACATCATTCAGTCAAAAATCGCCATTGGCTCCGGCGGCTTGCGCGGTAAAGGCTGGCTGCACGGTACTCAGTCACAGCTGGAATTCTTGCCGGAACGTCATACGGACTTTATTTTTGCCGTGCTGGCCGAAGAGCTGGGTCTGGTCGGCGTGTTGTTACTGCTGGTGCTCTACCTGCTGTTAATCATGCGCGGCCTGATCGTCGCCGCACGGGCACAGACCACCTTTGGGCGCGTCATGGCGGGCGGATTAATGTTGATTTTATTCGTCTATGTTTTCGTTAACATTGGCATGGTTAGTGGTATCTTACCGGTGGTTGGCGTTCCGCTGCCGCTGGTCAGCTATGGCGGCTCGGCGCTTATTGTGCTTATGGCGGGATTTGGCATCGTAATGTCGATCCACACACACCGAAAAATGTTATCTAAAAGTGTTTAAGAGGTCGCAGATGCGTAAGGACTGGCTTGGCGTTGTATTGGCTTCAATGGTGTTGGCTGCATGTTCTACCCAGGAACCGCAACAGCAGAGTGCTCCACCCCAGCCCGCCTACAATGGCCCGGTGGTGGAAATTCCTGGCGTTGAGCCGCGTTATGAGCCGGTCAATCCGTCGACCAGTCAGGACTACAGCGTCAATGGCAAGACTTATCACATCATCAAAAATCCGGCTAACTACAGTGAAGTCGGATTAGCAGCCTGGTATGGCGACGAAGCCCAGGGCAGCCGTACCGCCATCGGCGAGGCTTTTGATCCGGATGCCCTGACCGCCGCGCATCCGACACTGCCGCTGCCAAGTTATGTGCGCGTCACGAATCTGGCCAACGGACGTCAGATTGTCGTGCGCGTTAACGATCGTGGCCCTTACACGCCAGGACGCATTATCGATCTGTCGCGTGCGGCCGGCGATCGTCTGAACATCTCCAATAACACCCGCGTCCGTGTGGATTACATTAGCGTCGCGCCAGATGGCACGCTCTCGGGTCCGGGTACTATCGGCACTGTTGTGGCAAAACAGAGTTACGCCCTGCCCGCGCGCCCCGATCTGAACGGCCCCGTCATGAGTTCGCCCTCCGTCATGAACGGCGGCGGTCAGACGCAAACGGCACCGGCAATGGAAACGGCACCTGCCGCACAGGACGTGTCGCCCATCAGTAATGCGACTCTGAAAACGGACAATGCCATGGGCGCGCCCGTTCAGAGCAGTGGTTTTCTGGGGGCCCCTCAGCCCTTACCGAGCGGTGTTCTGGAAGGCAGTGAGCCAGAGGCGGCCCCCGCCACTGCCGCACCGGTGGTTGCCAGCGCCGCCGCGCCTCACGCCGCTTCATCCAGCCAGAGCAGCAGCGCTTCGCTGTCCGGCTATGTCGTCCAGGTCAGCGCTATCAATGATGCAGCACGTGCGCGCCAGCTGCTCAGCAGTCTGCGCCAGCGCTTCGGCGTACCCGGCGCAGTGGAAAACGCGGGGAACAACGTTTATCGCGTACAGCTCGGCGGTTACAAAACCCGTACCGAAGCTGTGGCGCTACAGCAGCGCCTGAGCCGTGAGGGTCAGAGCGCGGCTTTTGTGACCACCGCAGGTCGTTAAACAACAGCTTTACTCATGACTGGTAACGTCTGTTAACAACCCAGTTATCAAGCCGGATGCCTGTTAATCAGGCATTTGTTATGATGAATGACTTTTTTTAACCCTAAACCCATGGATGTTGTCGTCCCACACATGAACACGCTGAAACCTTCTCGTTTGTTAAAACGCCTGACAGTGGGATCACTGATCGCTTTCTCTCTCAGCCATGCCGCCATTGCTGATGATGTCAATCTTAAGACCATGATTCCGGGCGTTCCGGATATTGATGCGGAAGCCTACGTTCTTATCGACTACAACTCAGGCAAAGTGCTGGCTGAAAAGAACGCCGATGCACGCCGCGATCCTGCCAGTCTGACAAAGATGATGACCAGCTACGTGATCGGTCAGGCAGTGAAAGCCGGGAAAATTCATCAGGACGACATGGTGACTGTTGGTCAGGATGCCTGGGCAACGGGCAATCCGGTCTTTAAAGGATCATCACTGATGTTCCTGAAACCCGGCGATCGCGTACCGGTTTCTCAGTTAACGCGCGGTATCGTCCTGCAGTCTGGTAATGATGCCTGCGTCGCGATGGCGGACTATGTTGCCGGCAGCCAGGATGCTTTCGTAGGGCTGATGAACAACTACGTGAAAGCGCTGGGTCTGCAGAACACGCACTTCCAGACCGTCCATGGCCTGGACGCCGAAGGCCAATACAGCTCCGCCCGTGATATGGCGTTGATTGGTCAGGCGCTTATCCGTGATGTGCCGGAAGAGTATGCGGTTTACAAAGAAAAAGAGTTTACCTTCAACAACATTCGCCAGATGAACCGTAATGGTCTGCTGTGGGATACCAGTCTGTCGGTCGACGGGATCAAAACCGGCCACACCGCAGCGGCGGGCTATAACCTGGTTGCCTCTGCGACAGAAGGTCAGATGCGCCTGATTTCCGCCGTAATGGGTGGACATACCTTTAAGGGCCGTGAAACCGAAAGCAAAAAGCTGCTGACCTGGGGCTTCCGCTTCTTTGAAACGGTTGCACCGTTGAAAGCCGGCAAAGAGTTTGCCTCTGAGCCCGTGTGGTTTGGTAACAGCGATCGCGTACAGCTGGGCGTGGAAAAAGATGCGTATCTGACCATTCCTCGTGGCCGTATGAAAGACCTGAAAGCCAGCTATGTGCTGAGCAATACTGAACTGCATGCGCCGTTGAAGAAAAATCAGGTTGTGGGCAGCATCAACTTCCAGTTAGATGGCAAAACCATCGATCAACGCCCTCTGGTGGTGCTGAACGAAGTCTCTGAAGGCGGCTTCTTTAGCCGTATCGTTGACTACATCAAACTGATGTTCCATCACTGGTTTGGTTAAAGGTG
This sequence comes from Pantoea sp. PNA 03-3, assembly GCF_003201175.1. Taxonomy (NCBI): domain Bacteria; kingdom Pseudomonadati; phylum Pseudomonadota; class Gammaproteobacteria; order Enterobacterales; family Erwiniaceae; genus Pantoea; species Pantoea sp. PNA 03-3. The sequence continues at coordinate 1,304,911 of NZ_QICO01000001.1, forward strand.
CATGGCGGCGGTTGAAAAACCGCCACCTCGCCCCCATTACAGGTTAATATGATGCTCCCGCTTCGGCGGGAGCCTGTTTTTTAAGTACCGGAGTGATTATGAAAACCAAACTGAATGAACTGCTCGAATTCCCGACCCCGTTTACCTATAAAGTGATGGGGCTGGCACAACCGGAGCTGGTTGATTTGGTGCTTGAAGTGGTGCAGCGCCATGCTCCCGGCGATTACAGCCCTGAAGTGAAACCGAGCAGCAAGGGTAACTATCACTCGGTCAACGTCACCATTAATGCGACACATATCGAACAGGTTGAAACCCTGTATGAAGAACTGGGCAAAATTGAAATCGTGCGCATGGTGTTGTAACACTGTCAGTCATACTGCCAACGGGCCATGTCGGTGCTACCGGCTGGCCCGTTTTTGTTTGCTGACCGCGCCGGTGCGGCGGAAAACGTCTCAGCCTTCCTTTTACGCTCATCATTTCACTTCCGCGCGGCCGGCGTTATACTCAGCCTCTGCCCTCTTAACGGATATTCGTTTTGTCAGCTGAAACGCTCCTTATTCGCCAGCCTGGTTTATGTGACTGGCAGTTAACCTCAGACGCGATGCATCGCTACACCGACCAGCGCGACGCCGAAAGCCGTGATGAAGTCTGGCTGGTTGAACACCCGCCGGTCTTTACCCAGGGCCAGGCAGGCAAAGCCGAGCACCTGTTGATGCCCGGCTCGATTCCGGTGGTACAGAGCGATCGCGGCGGCCAGGTGACCTATCACGGTCCGGGCCAGCAGATCATGTATGTGCTGATCGATGTTAAACGTCGCAAAACCGGCGTGCGTCAGCTTGTCACCGCGTTAGAAGAAACGGTGATCGCCGTACTGGACAGCTTTGGTGTGGCGGCTCGGGCGCGCGCCGATGCACCCGGCGTTTATGTCGGAGAAGAAAAAATCTGCTCGCTGGGCCTGCGCATTCGCAAAGGGTGCTCGTTTCATGGGCTGGCTCTCAATGTCGATATGGATCTCAGCCCCTTTTTGCGTATCAACCCCTGCGGTTACGCGGGCATGCACATGACGCAGTTAAAACATTTTTGCCCGGAGGTCACGCTGGCGGATGTCCGCCCACGGCTTGCCGAGACCTTCGCCCGCCAGTTAGGTTATCAGCAGGTGGAATGGCATGAGACGGAACCGGCCTTACCTTGACGGTGCGTGCGTATTTACAAATATGTAACTTATCACGCACGTCTGTGGCTGCTTAATGGCCGCTGAGATGATATAATTTTTGCACTTTTTTCAAATAAAGTTGAAAGCCGCCTTCTCGGGTTGAGTGAGACAGCTTTCAAATCGCAATCCGACCGGAACCTGCTGATTTATGAGTAAACCAATTCAGATGGAACGCGGCGTCAAATACCGTGACGCAGACAAAATGGCGCTGATCCCGGTGAAAACCGTGGCCGTTGACCGGCAAGAAATCTTACGCAAGCCGGAGTGGATGAAAATCAAACTGCCTGCGGACTCCAGTCGTATTCAGGGCATTAAAGCGGCGATGCGTAAAAACGGTCTGCACTCTGTTTGTGAAGAAGCCTCCTGCCCTAACCTTGCCGAATGCTTTAACCACGGTACCGCCACCTTTATGATTCTGGGTGCAATTTGTACCCGCCGTTGCCCGTTCTGCGATGTGGCACACGGTCGCCCCAACGCGCCCGACGCGAATGAACCCGGTAAGCTGGCACAGACCATTGCCGACATGGCATTGCGCTATGTGGTAATCACCTCCGTGGACCGCGACGATCTGCGCGACGGCGGTGCTCAGCATTTTGCGGACTGTATTACCGCCATCCGCGAAAAAAGCCCTAATATCAAGATCGAAACGCTGGTACCCGACTTCCGTGGTCGCATGGATCGTGCGCTCGAGATTCTGACCGCCACCCCACCAGATGTGTTTAACCACAACCTTGAGAACGTGCCGCGTGTATACCGTCAGGTGCGTCCGGGTGCCAACTATGAATGGTCGCTGAAGCTGCTGGAGCGTTTTAAAGAGGCGCATCCTGATGTACCGACGAAATCCGGTTTAATGGTTGGTCTGGGTGAAACCAATGCTGAAATCATTGAGGTCATGCGCGATCTGCGTCGTCACGGTGTGACAATGCTTACTCTGGGACAGTACTTACAGCCCAGCCGTCACCATTTACCTGTTCAGCGTTATGTCAGCCCGGCGGAGTTCGATGAAATGAAAGAAGAAGCGCTGGCGATGGGCTTTACCCACGCGGCCTGTGGACCCTTTGTGCGTTCTTCTTATCATGCGGATATGCAGGCAAAAGGGCTGGAAGTGAAATAAGCATTTGCCGTTGTGTCAGGTGCAGAAAAAACAAAAACCAGATTGTCCGCAATCTGGTTTTTTTCTGCAGTCAGAAATAAAAAGTAACACTTCTGTCATTTTGACGCGGTCTTACTCTTTATGAGAAACGCGTTCTGCAGGGGTTTCTTCCGCTGAGGTACGTGCTGCACTGGAATCTTCGTCTTTCATAGCCTTTTTAAAGCCTTTGATTGCGGAGCCCAGATCGCCACCCAGAGAACGTAACTTGTTGGTGCCAAAAAGCAGTACGATAAGCGCACCGATAATCAGCAGCTTGGCAATACTGATACCTTCCATATTTAACCTTATAATCTGACGAATAACGGTAATGACTATTTAGGCGCAGTTTAGGGGCAACCTCAAGCGGAATCTGTAACAGAGTAAGAAAACGTCCGACGCATTTTATGCGCTACGCTTTGCCCGTTCCCCCCGCGCCTCGGGGATCAACGCGCCGGATCCAGCTCTGGCCGGGCAAAGCGACGGTTCTCCAGCACCGGCAGCATAGCCCTCGCCGCCGCAATGCGCTGTGGGTCCAGATCGGCAACGATCAAAGCAGGCGACTCCGCGGCGCGACTTATGGGTACGCCCAGCGGATCGATCACCATACTGTTGCCAATATTACGTGCGCCGCACTCGCCCACCGCCAATACATAACAGGTATTTTCCAGCGCTCGCGTTCGGGTGAGTAAATCCCAGTGCATCTCTTTTAGCGGTCCTCTGACCCACGCTGATGGCACGACCAGCACGTCAGCACCATCCAGCACCAGACGTCGTGCCATTTCCGGAAACCGCACGTCATAGCAGGTCATCAGCCCAACGTTCATGCCCGCCACGGGCACCAACGGCGGCACGTCCTGACCGGCCTCAACCCGCGCCGATTCCTGCATTGAAAAGGCGTCGTACAGATGCAGCTTGCGGTATTCCGCCAGAATCTTGCCGTCGCGAATGGCCACCAGAACGTTAAAGACTTTATGGCTGTCGCCCGGCACATGCATCCCGAACACGGTCGTCAGCGCCTGCCCCTGGCTGGCGGTCAGTAACTGGGTCAGAAACGGGCCGTTCAGCGGTTGGGCCGCTTCCCGTATCCAGTCAGGGTTGGTCATATCTGTGGCCAGCACGGCCTCCGGTAGCACCAGCAGATCGGCGCTGGCTTCCCGGGCTTGTGCCATCATGTTTATACAGGCTTGCGCATTCTCCTGCCATTCCCGTTTAACGACAAACTGACCCAGCGCGACTTTCATTCGTCATCCTCCCTGCCGACAGCAGCCCTGCTGTGGCGCTTATAATGGCTGTAAGGCTTTCACATGGTAGCGTGGTGATTCAACATACCCTTCGCGGCCATAAAACTGGTTGGCTTTAAGGCGTGACGCATGACAATGTACTTCCATGCGATCACAGCCATGGTGCGCCGCCAGCGCTTCAGCCTGCTTAAGCAGCGTCTGTCCCACCCCTTTGCTGCGCTCACCATCGGCAATACAAAAATAGCTAATACGGGCAAAATCACCGGCCAGGGCCAGTTGTGGGATGAAGTGCATAGAGAGAAAACCCAGCACCTGATTACCGTGTTCGGCCACCAGCAGCGTTTCACTGGGATCGGTTATCAACTGGGCAAGGCGCTGTTCAATAAACGACTCTGTGCCGCCATAACCTAATTCACTTAACAGCGCGCTCAACACGAAACTGTCCCTGGCCTGGGCGGGGCGAATATTCATCCTGTCACCTCTTCCTCTGCGATGTAGAAAGGTAGTTATAACCCGATCAGCCCGAAAATGCTGCCTCGGGAGGTTGTTATAATTATGTTACAGGAGCTATCTGTGACTGGTAGCGCAATTTATGCGCTGAAATACCGTCCTGACGGCGGATAAGCGGCTGGCTGGATTAAGAAAGGTAGCAGGAAAGCAGCCGTTCGTGAGGTTAAAGTGAGCAGCACCGCAAGTAGGGTTCTCGCCGCCGCAAAAATCAGATTAACGCAGGCATAAAAAAACCCGCCAGAAGGCGGGTTTTTAGAATTCTGACTGTTAACTTACAGACTGATAACGTTAGCAGCAGATGGGCCTTTTGCGCCGTCAGTGATTTCAAACTCTACACGCTGACCTTCAGCCAGAGTTTTGAAGCCATTGCTCTGGATCGCAGAGAAGTGTACGAATACATCTTTGCTGCCATCTTCAGGAGTAATGAAACCGAATCCTTTAGATTCATTAAACCACTTAACGTTACCTTTAATCTTAGACATCTATATTACCTTTACATGAAAAATGGACACTAAACTGTGTCGTCATCTAGTACAGCAATTGCTGAAGGTTTTGTCCAGCCTGATTTGATGAAAAAGTGATAAATATCCATTTTATTTACCCTTCGGTGACTTATTCACTGGCGCGGACAGTTAAAACTGCCAGCGCACCCAGGCAAAATACACGTTCCCGTTGTTATAAGTCCCTGGAATATAAGTCATTTGAAAGTTCACCGGGCCGTAACCTACTGATGCCAGAGGTAATATAGCCGGGATGGGATAATATCCCCAGTTATCCCTTGCCGTTACCCCAACCGTATAGCCCAGTCCATAATGAAATGCCTGATTAGTGAGCGGGCGCCAGGTCGCTTCCCAGCCATAGCCTGTAAAGGGTTCCCAATGATTAAAGGAGTCTTTGAACGCCATCGCATAAAGGCCATGCCAGTTCCCTTTCTCGTCGTAACGGGAAACGCCACCGCCCGCTCCCCAGGGACGTTCGTTGTAGCGATCAATATGCTCTCTGTCATAGGTCCAACGGTTGTGCCAGGTGATGGCAGGCACATAAAGATCGATGCTCTGCGGTTGTTCCCAGGTTTGCTGAACATTATCGCTAAAGGTGTTCCAGCCGGATTTGATTTGCTGGGTAAATGTGGCGGCCTGGAGGGAAAAAGAGACAAACAGGGCCAAAAAGGGGCCTGAAAAAAGAGATTTATTCACGTCAATGCTACCTGTATCGTTTCGATTAAATTCAGTATTCCACACTGAAACTCAGTAACGGAAAAACGCCTCGATCCCGGATACGTGTCCCTCTCCGGGTATTTTCAGCATGTAATTATCATTCATGTTACGGAAAAGTGGGGAAATTTTAACGTAAAAAATCTGAACACATCCCAAACGGCAAGGGCAAATAGCCGCTTACCTGCCCTTCAGCTAGCGAAACAGCAACTTACAGGCAACCGGGCTTACTGAGAAGCCCGCTAAAATATGGTGTGTCCCTGTCCTACTCCTCTATGAAACCGGGCGTTGATCCTGCTTGTGCGGGCGTACAAGGGCCTTGATGAGAAGAACAGCGATTGCGGCCACAACATACCTGGGGATGGCACAGCCGGTCGGGATGACGCAGAGATGCAGGCTGAAATACGAAGGGGAAAGAAACAACACACAGGAAAATTTTAGGCATCGGGCACCCGTCTGGATGCCCGTAAAAACACGATCAGAAGATGAGCTTAAACACGCCTGTCAGCGTCAGCAGTCCGACGATAAAAATGATGGCGATGATCCACAAAATTATTTTCATTTCATATCCCTTACCTAATAAAACAATCCCCTGACAGTATAGGCGAGATTTTGCCGTTTGCTTTTTGCCAGCCGTGATCGCATCCCGGAAGGCAATAATCGGTTTTAGCGGTTTCTTTCTGTGAGAAGTATCGCATCGCGTGGCTTTAGTGCGGCCTGCCGTTTCGTTTTGCAGATTATTCCTGGCTAAAATTTATGCCGACAGGAAAGCCCGAGAATGTTGACAGTCCAAATGCAGAGCAGGGAGAGACCTTATGAGCAGTATTAATACCAGTATGGGCCGCTACAGCCTTAAGGCAAAGTACAGCGGCGACAAAATCAAAGGTTTTTTCGCCATCAATGATGAAGGCGGCACGCAACTGACCCGACAAGAGTTTGCGGAGCATTACCTTGATGATGTGGTCAACAATGTGATTTATCCGGTTACGGGCGGTAACCGTGAGATTGCCCGCGCACTGCGAGAAGAAATGGTGAAAGCGGGTTTTGAAGATGCAGATTAACCTTTTGGGCCGCCCGTTCTGTGCGGCCCTTTTGTTTTCTACGCTCTGATTTCTATACCACGTAAGAGAGCAACAAACAGCCCACCAGCCCACACACCGAAATAATGGTTTCCAGCGCAGACCAGGAGCGAAGCGTCTCGCCTATCGTCAGGTTAAAATACTCTTTAAATAACCAGAACCCCGGATCGTTAACGTGTGAAAAAATCACACTGCCCGAGCCCACCGCAATGACCATCAGTTCAGGGCTGGCACCGCTGGTCGCAATCAGTGGTGCCACAATGCCGCCTGCCGTAATGGCCGCAACGGTAGCGGATCCGAGTGCAATACGTAACACAGCAGCGATTGACCATGCCATGAAGAGAGGCGACAGACTGGTTGCATGCATCATACCGGCGATGTATTTATCCACGCCGCTGTCCACCAGGACCTGTTTAAAGGCACCGCCGCCGCCAATGATGAGCAGCATCATGGCGATAATCTTGATGGAGTCGCTCAGGGTATCCATGACCTGTTCCATACTGCGACCACGATTCAGACCGAAGGTGAAGATAGCAATCAGCACAGCAATCAGTGTCGCCATGATGGGATCGCCAAAGAACTCAGCATAAGGGAGCAAGGCATGCCCTTTAGGCAGAACCATTTCGGCCACCGCGCGCAGCGCCATCAGTATTACAGGCACAAGCGATGTCCAGACGCTGACCCCAAAGCCCGGCATTTCCGCTTCCGTGAATGTTTTGGGGTTGTACAGGCCTTCCGGAATCGGTTTATCAATGCCTTTCAGGAAACGGGCATAAACCGGCCCCGCAAGAATCACCGTTGGAATGCCCAGTAAGGTGCCAAACAGCAGCGTTTTCCCCATATCTGCGTTGAACAGCGTCGCAATGGCGGTCGGGCCCGGATGGGGAGGCAGAAAACCGTGGGTTACGGACAGTGCCGCGGCCATCGGCACGCCCACAAACAGCAGCGGGACACGTGCTGATGCGGCGACGCTAAACACCAGCGGCAGCATTAAGACAAAACCGACTTCATAAAACAACGCAAACCCCACGATGAAGCCGGTCAGCACGAGCGCCCACTGAATATGCCGCGTGCCAAACTTCGCAATCAACGTGGTGGCAATACGCTGCGCGCCGCCGCAGTCGGCCAGCAGTTTACCGAGCATCGCGCCAAAACCCATAATCAGCGCCAGACCGCCCAGCGTGCCGCCCACGCCATTTTTAATTGAAATAATCACTTTGTTGACCGGCATGCCCTGCATCACGCCCACCGCCAGCGCAACCAGAATCAACGCGATAAAACCATTAAGTTTAAAGCGAATCATCAGCAGTAACAGTAATGCCACGCCAATCGCCACATAGAGTAATGGCATAATTTTTCTCCACCTGATGCCCTGAATGATGTCAGTGCCGCTTGGTTATCGTGGTCCCGGAGGACGCTTAAAATCAGGGAAATGTCGTGACATTCATGTTTTGACACACCCTGTTACCGATAACATGTTAAGGGTAACATCCCGACTCGCGCATCACCCCGCCAGGGATGAATTTACGTTTTGCGAAGGTGATCAACTTTTTAACCGACCGCTATCAGAAAGTTTCTTAAGGCCTGACGTTGGGTTTTCGTTACACTCAAAGCTTAGCGAAGAGACAAAAGGATGCGCGGGTGAGTGACAATCTGAGTGAGCTGTACAGCAATCAACATACCCTTTTTGGCCGGGGAAGCCTCAGCAAGCTGATTCCTCTGCTGGCTGCCCAACCCCAGGCCACTCTGCTCTTTTGCGGCCGGTCATTTTTGCAGGGGGAAGCTTATGCACGTATCAAAACCACCCTGAACGATCATATTGTGGGTTATGAAATTGTCAGCCATGAGGCTTCCCCGGCGGATATTGATGGCTGGGTCACCCGCTGGCGAGGGCATGTTGATCGGGTCGTCGCGATAGGCGGCGGAAGCGTACTGGATGCGGCTAAAGCCTTTAGCGCCATGATTCAGCATCCACTCTCCACGGCCCGTTATCTGGAAAAAGTCGGCGATACGGCGGTCAACCCGGTTACCCTTCCCCTCATCGCCGTTCCGACCACGGCGGGCACCGGCAGCGAAGTTACCCAAAACGCGGTGGTGACCGACCAGCAGGATATCCAGATCAAAGCGTCGCTGCGTCATCCGGTATTTGTGCCGCAGGTCGCCATCCTGGATCCCGACTTACTCAAAGGCGCCCCCGATACTGTGCTGGCGACCTGCGGGATCGATGCCTTCACACATCTGTTTGAAGCCTACCTGTCTGGCAAGGGCAACCACTTTACCCGTCAGATGGCCTTGAGCGGGCTGCGTCAGTTTATCCAGGCCTGGCCGGCCTTGAACCAGTTGGATGAAACAGGCGATCGGGCGCGTGAGGCGATGATGATGGCTTCCTGGCTGGGCGGTGTCAGCCTGAGCACTGCCGGTCTGGGCGTGATTCACGGTATTGCGGGCGAGCTGGGGGCGATAAAGCCTTTCCATCATGGCGAAGTCTGCGGCAGGCTGTTATTCACGTTTCTGGACCATCTGGCCGTGAGCCAGCATCCTGAACAACGTCAGTTGATGGCCGACATGCATCAGCAGCTGTTTGGCACGCACACGGACTCTCCGGCACGTGACCTGAAAGCCTGGCTGCAACGTACCGCGATTACCGCATTCTGGCTGGATGGCCCGACGCTGAGCGAAGCGGACGTGGCCTGGATTCTGGCCCGCGCGAACAGTAAAAACAGTCTGATCAGCTACAGTAAAGATGAGATGCACGACATGCTTGTTCGTGCCTGGACCGTCACCGCGTAGCCCACGGGCGGGCGTTTTGCCCGCCCGCATCAGGCCACTACCTCTGCTGCGCTGCCGCTGTATTGAACGGCGCTTCCCCTGCCAGCATCTGTTCAATCACCTGCAGGACACCTTCCTCATTGTTTCCGGGAGCCAAAAAACGCGCCGTTTGCTTTACTCGTTGCGGCGCATTGCGCATGGCGAAGCTGTACCCGGACTGCTGGAGCATTTCCAGATCGTTACCGCCATCACCAAAGGCCAGCACCTGATCGTGGGAAATGTCCCAGCGCTGTGCCAGCAGGTTCAGGCCATTGGCTTTATGCTGACCGGGCACGATTAAGTCTACCGAGCCGTGACCGCTGGATGTGGCTGCTGCCGATCCTGCGTGCAGGCGACCAATATCCGCCATTAAAGGCTCGACGTAATCGTCTGACAGATTCAGCGCAAATTTCAGTATCCGATCGTCAGCCACCTCATCAAGCGTACGTATTGGCTTAAGCCGGTGACAGTAGTGACGCATCTTCACCAGCCACGTTTCATCCATTCCCTCAAAATAATAGGCGCTGTTTCGTCCACAAAGCAGATAACGCAGGTCGGGATAGTGTCCGTTTTTCAACGTATCGAGCACGGCATCAATGTCGCTGCGTGAGAACGCGCCACAGAACAGCTCTTCATCCCTGTCGATAATCAGTGCGCCATTTTCAGCGACGAACGCGATCTCGCTGGCGATCTCAGGAAAAAACGACCGCAGTTGGTGGTATTGATTGCCACTGGCGACCACAAACCTGATGTTTCGCTGGCTGAGCTGGTGGTAACAGGCAAGAAAACGGGCGCGGTTGTACTGCTTTTTGTCATCCAGAAAGGTGCCGTCCATATCAACGGCAACCATTTTTACCGTGGTCATCAGAACTCCTTAGCAGGGAAACGTTCAGGATTCACTGTCAGAATAGCCTGATAATGCAGCGCATGTGGCATAAAAAAGGGATGGCATCTGCCATCCCTGTATGGTGATCAATGAAACGCGTTGTTGAGGATGAGTGAGGTGATAATGCCGGTGGCCGCTGCAATCAGCACATAGTTACCATCGATATCCGCCCAGTGCTGCCCTTCCGGTGGCTCTCTCAACCCGCGCTCACGCCAGTCATCGATCCGGTATCTGTCGCCGCAATATTCCCGTGGAACGGGTCGGCCGCGCCGGAATTCATGCCCTTCCCACGCAAACCGATCGTGGTCGTAGTCACGACGCGCATCAGGCGGTGGCGGTCCACCCGGTCCCGGCGGTCCTTCGCGTCGCAGGCCCGGCGGGCCGAAACCATCAGGACCGTGTCCCGGATGATGCCATGGGCCACCAGGACCACCGGGGCCATCCGCCAGTCCCGGCAGGCTGTACAGGGTGCTGTATGCTAAAAGGACACTCACTAAAACTGATTTTATTTTTTTCATGGTACTGCCTCCAGTGTAACGGCGACGACGCGCCGTTATGACTACTATCGGCATGAGGCGTCACAATAAGTATCGCCAAAACTCTTAAAAGTCAGCAGATGAAAGCGCCGTGTCTCAGGACGCGCTGAACGACGCCGCAGGTAGAAGAACAACAGGGTGACAGCAGAGACTCACGCGTAATCAGGCGAGCAGGGTCAGCCCGACCATGATGTTAAACGGCACGAAAGCGCGTCAGCCAGAGGCGCGCGGTCATCGGCAACGTAACGGAATCCTTTCCGATAAGCGGATCAGCCTCAACCGCCGCGCGTGATGCAGGCTGACTCAACACATAATTCAGCCTGCACGCGGCGGTCAACAGGTTCGCGCCTCAGGGAAAGGTATCAGGGATAACTCAGCATGACGGGCGCATCCGGTAATTTAGTAAACTGGCGGATAATGTTGTGGTAATCCGCGGTAGGATCCAGGTCACTAAACTGCTTTGGATAAAGATCTTTTGCCAGAATTTCCATACCAATAATGTTGTAGGGATGGTTATAAAAGTGGTGATAAATCCCGTAGGTCTTTCCCTGTTTCACCGGCTCAATCTGCGCCAGCCCTGTGCGTTTTAGTAATGTGGTAAAAGTGGTGGCGACATCCTGTTTATTCGCCCCGTAGCCCAGCGGCAACACGTTGCTGTTGGACCGTTTCGAGCCGGTCATAATGTAAACGTCCGGCTTCATGGCGATGATCTTCTCCAGCGACACAAAACCGGCATTACCGGGCAGCAGTGACGAGCCAATATTTTTGCCGCCGACCGCCTCAACCAGCCCGCCCCAGCCGCTGTGAGCGTGGGTAAAACAGCAGCTGTCGCTGTTACCGGCGATCGGTTCAATAAAGACGGTAGGCTTGTTTTTGACCTGATCGATTTTCGTTTGCAGCGCATGCCAGCGCTGTTGATAAAAATCTGTATAGGCTTTCGCCTCCGCTTCACGGTTCAGCACGCTGCCCAGCAACGTTATCCCTGGCACCGTGTTTTGCTTAGGATGCAGTTCGTCATCGACAAACACGACCGGGATATTCAGGCTTTTCAGCGTGGTCAGTACCCCAGATTGCATCAGCGCCGGTTTGGCACGCAGTTGCGCAATCATCAGATCCGGCTTCTGCGCCAGCACGCTTTCAAGGTTTACCTGTCCCTGATCGTTGAATCCCATATCCACAATACTGGCAGCCTGCGGCCAGGTTTTCTCCAGCAGCGCCCACGTTTGCGTGTCCTGCTTTTTGGGCAGATTGTTCCAGGCCACGACGCGTTTGAACGGATTATCACGATCCAGCAACGCCAGCGCCATAATGTCGCGCCCGTCCTGCAAAATGATGTGCCGGGGCTCTTTCTGCAGCGTGATACGCTGGCCATCCATGTCGGTGACGGTGACAGGATACGTCGTTGCCGAACAGACGGTTGAGGCCAACAATGTTGCTGCAAAAATACCGAATTTCATGTTTAGTAACCCTGTTAAGGAATAAGAATTATTCTCGTTAACTTTAACATGCAAATTCGTAAAAAATTTAAAACTTTTTTTAACGAATACGTCTGAAGCCGTGAACAGAGGATCGCTGTCCGGCAGAAACACAGGGCGGCGTTGCCAGCCGCGCGTCAGTCACGCCTGCAAAAGCGAATAGAAAATAGCGGAAATGGCAATCAGCCCACTGGCCACCACAAAGACATTACTGAGCTTGCCGCTGTATTGACGCATGGCAGGAATACGATGAATAGCGTACATCGGCATTAAAAACAGAATGACCGCAATCACCGGGCCGCCCAGGGTTTCAATCATGCTCAGAATATTAGGATCGAGCGTCGCCACCAGCCAGGTCGTCAGCAGCATAAAGCCTGCCGTCAGGCGATTCAGCCGCTGAGGCGCAATCGTCTTGCCCCGGCTACGCAGCGCTTTGTTAACGATGCCGTTAAACCCTTCGCGTGCCCCTAAGTAGTGCCCGAGAAAGGATTTAGCGATTGCGACCATGGCGATTACCGGCCCCGTCCAGGCGATCAGCGGCGCATTAAAATGGTTCGCCAGATAGGACAATATCGTAATGTTCTGAGCTTTCGCTGACCGCAGGTCATCAGGGGACAGGCTCAGCACACAGCTGAACACAAAGAACATGACGGTCAGCACCATTAACAGGTGCGCGCAGGCCAGAATCCGTGAGCATTTTTGCTCAGCCTGGGCGCCGTATTCCTGACGTTTGGCCACCGCAAATGATGAGATAATCGGCGAGTGATTAAAAGAAAAGACCATCACCGGCAGGGCCAGCCACAAGGTGCTCCACAGGTTGCCGCCGCCGCTGTGCAACGTTTGCAGTGCAGCGCCGTGCCAGTGAGGAATCAGGCAGACGGCCATCAACATCAGCACCGCGACGAAGGGATAAACCAGCACGCTCATCGCCTTGACAATCATGGTCTGGCCGAAGCGCACCACCGTCATCATGCCTACAATTAACAGCAGCGCCAGTAAGGCGCGCGGGGGCGCAGTCAACCCAAGTTGATTGACCATCAGGCTTTCGACCGTATTCGTCATCGCCACGCTGTACATCAGCAAAATGGGGTAGATAGCAAAGAAATAGAGCAGCGTGATCAACCTGCCTGCGCCAGCCCCAAAATGCTCCTCCACCACATCCGTGATGTCGCCCGCCGGATGACTGCCTGACAGCACGAAACGCGTTAAGGCGCGATGGGCAAAAAATGTCAGCGGAAAAGCCAGCAGCGCCATAATTATCAGCGGCAACAGACCGCCCATCCCCGCATTGATGGGCAGAAACAGGACGCCTGCGCCGATTGCGGTGCCGTAAAGCCCCAGCATCCAGACGGTATCCGTTTTACGCCAGCCCGTTTCTTCTGTAATGCGGGCAGATTCCAGGGGGCGGGTGTGCGAGGTTTTCATTAGCTTTTCCAGAGTATGCATCAGCCGCAAAGGCGGCCAGTTGCGGGTAAAAGTGTGGCCGTTCTCAGAGGGAACAGGTAAACGCGGGCGACAGGAATGCCTCAGGCTGCCGCTGCGTAATCGATTGCGCGTGCGTTTTTTTACACTATCTGACGACCTGAGTTCAAGTAATGCGTCATATCGTGCAGATTCCGGGCGGGTTATGCGCATCATCCCCTACAGGAAAGGCTTTACAGGCCGTGGTTGTTTCCTGGTTTCACCCCACCGCTCTGCTTACCCGTTTTTCCCTCACTACACTTCAAGCACCCTTACAAATTTTGGCGACGACTGTTGTCGGGCTGGTATCGCCGACCGCGCCGTTGCTGTCCTTCAACGGTTTACAGGAGTCAACTACATGAAAGCCTTAACCTGGCATGGTCCGCATAAAGTCAGCGTTGATAATGTTGCCGATCCCGGTCTGGAAGCGGCCGATGATATTATTCTTCGCGTTACCGCCACGGCTATTTGTGGCTCAGATCTGCACCTGTACCGGGGAAAAATCCCGGGTACGGATCATGGCGACATTTTTGGCCACGAGTTCATGGGCGAAGTGGTGGAAGCAGGTCGCGCAGTGACCGCCGTGGCAAAAGGTGATCGGGTGGTGATTCCGTTTGTGATTGCCTGCGGCGACTGCTTTTTTTGTCATCTGCATCAGTACGCCGCGTGCGAAAACACCAACAGCGGAAGAGGCGCGATCTTAAACCGCAAAAAAATTACGCCACCTGCGGCCCTGTTTGGCTACAGCAAACTGTACGGCGGTATCCCCGGCGGTCAGGCGGAATATGTCCGAGTTCCCAAAGCGAATACCGGTCCGTTTAAAGTGCCTGCAACGCTCCCGGACGAGAAAGTGCTGTTTCTGTCTGATATCCTGCCGACCGCCTGGCAGGCGGTCAAAAACGCTGAAATCAAGTCGGGTTCAAGCGTCGCGATCTTTGGTGCTGGCCCCGTTGGCTTACTCAGCGCCGCCTGCGCCCGCCTGGAGGGCGCAGAACAGATCTATATGATCGATCATAATGACTACCGGCTGGACTTTGCCAGGGAACGTTATGGTGTGATCCCGATTAATTTCGATAAAACTGACGATCCCGCCGCCTGGATCATTGAGCACAGTGCGGGCCATCGCGGCGTGGATGCGGTCATTGACGCCGTTGGTTTTGAAGCCAAGGGCAGCCTGACAGAAACGGTATTAACTAACCTGAAACTGGAAGGCAGCAGCGGGAAAGCGTTACGTCAGTGTATTGCGGCCGTTCGCCGGGGCGGGATTGTCAGCGTGCCCGGTGTGTACGCCGGCTTTATTCACGGCTTCCTGTTCGGCGATGCGTTTGACAAGGGCCTGACCTTCAAAATGGGCCAGACGCATGTTCATGCTTATCTGCCCGACCTGCTCAGCCTCATCGAAAAAGGGCATTTAACCCCGGAAGAGATTGTGACGCACCATATGCCGCTGGAGGATGCGGCACGGGGCTATGCCATCTTTGAAAAACGGGAAGAAGCGTGCCGAAAAGTAATTCTGGTGCCGGGCATGACGCCAACCCAGGCGACGCTGTAGCAAACACGGGCGGGGTTTCCCGCCCGTTACAGGTTAACGGTGCTTCGCCTGGGCGTAGGCCGCATCTAAATCCAGCCGCTGCCAGAATGCCTGATCCGCGCCCGGCCCACCCAGTGGGTAACCGGCGGGTAACGCGCTTTTCACCATCAGCGCACGGCGCTGCTTCGCCGACAGTTGAGGCAAGGCGGTTTCAAGCAACACCTCTGCGCCGTCGGGAACCGTTAACCTGGCCTTATTGCCTGCCACCTTCGGCAGGTTATAGCTCATGGTGAAACGGTAAAACGGCTTCATGCTGCCAGTGCCATAGGGATCATCCTGTCCCGCAGGTTTTGCGCACACCGCTAATGTGGTACCACACTCTTTTTCCAGCGCACTACGCAGTTGCTGGCGAGCCTCTGCGAATAACGTCCGGTAAGCAGCATCATTCAGATAATGTGCGACGTTATATTGGGCCACCATGCGCGATCCCATCACGTCCAGCGGATAATGTACGCCCAGAACCAGCCGCGAATACCCGTAACGCGCGCCCCGTTGCAGCAACGCATCAAAACGTTCCGGGATCATCTCAGCCAGCAATAACGCATCGGTGTAGCCGGTATTGGTATGTCCGCTGGGAAAAGAACCCCCATCGGCCGTATAAGGCTGGTTATCTTTGATCACCGTGTCATCCGGCACCAGATGAATCGTATTGCCTTTGTGCAGGAAAGGACGTGGATAGTCGAAGTGTTTTTTTGCCGCGCTGGTGCTGACTTCACTGGCTTTTATCAGCGCGGCAGCTTTACTCAGCTCGCCTTTTTCATAGGCCGCAAGAAAAGCTTTACCTAAGCGCGGTCCCAGGGCATCGGCAAGGAAATACAGATAGCTAATCCCTTCGGCGTCCGCCAGCGCCTGACGGCGTTCGCCCTGCGTGGCATTAAGATTAATTGATGTCACTGTGGCCCGGTTAGCGTTCATCACGTTATCCGGCAGCGTACTGAATCCCGATAACAGCGCAATGCCCGCCTGTTGCAGGGGTTGGGTCTGGAAATTGTAGCCACTGGCTTTCAGCCAGCGATAGTCGGCGAGTTTGTCACTTTGTTTCGCCTGTTTTAGCTGGTCACGGCTGAGCGTAGGTGCACCGTTCTGGATGGCCGTGCGCTCTGCCGCCAGCGCCTGCAGTTCAAGCGCATTGAATACCGGACTGGATGAGCCCTGAGACGTTTTGTTCGCCAGCGCACTGGCTTCAGACAACGGGATTGCCTGCGCCTGTTGCGTCATGAACAGCGCCGCCGCAATCAGGGTAATGTGCATTTTCATTATTATTCCTTTTTTCTCTGACCTTGCCGGTTGTCACGCTAGCATTGCTGTATGACAGTTTTATTTCGCAAGCCTGGGCCGCGCGTCAGCCGTCAGTGGCAGGCTTATCTCAGAAATCTGTCGCGCTGCGCCAGCAAAACCGCCCGAACCCGCTACGCTAAGGTAGGCATCGTTCGCGGCCGCGGCCGGGGGCGCGACATGGCCTGTCTCTCGTCGGTTGTCTGCGACTGAAGAATGCGCTGGCGAACGCAGCGTGAGGAGAAAATAAAAACAGAATTGATCGTTGATTCCCGATGCCACATTCATACACTTTCGGGTGGCCAATGCCCGCATCGGCATACGTGCTTATCAAGGGATGTTTACATGAGGTTATCCTATGCGCTTTAAAGGACTTACTATCGGGTTTTTCCTGCTGATACTGGCCATCGCGACGGTGGCTTTTTTCGAGGTATTAGCGCCTTACTTCTCGCCGATTCTCTGGGCTGCCGTGCTGGCCGTGATCTTCCATCCGCTGAAAACGTATTTGCGAGGCAAGCTGGGCGATCGTAACGGGCTTGCCGCCCTGCTGACGCTGTTGTGCATCTGTCTGATCGTCTTTACGCCTTTAGCGATTATTGCGTCATCGCTGGTGGTCGAAGTAAATACGGTTTACCACAAGCTGCAAACCAACTCGGCCCAGTTCCCGGTCGTTTTCGCCGATCTGCTGCAACATCTGCCAGGCTGGGCCAAACATTACCTTGCAGAAAACAACCTGGACAATGCTACGCAGATTCAGCAAAAGCTGTCGGCCTTTGCCCTCAAAGGCGGCCAGTACCTGGCCGGTAGCGCCTTTATCATCGGTAAGGGGACATTCAGCTTCACCGTCGGCTTCGGCATCATGCTCTATCTGCTGTTCTTCCTGTTGAAAGATGGATCGTACCTGGTCCATCTGATTCTGGAAGCGCTGCCGCTGTCTACCTATGTAAAACACCATCTGTTTAAGAAGTTTGCCGCCGTGTCGCGCGCGACGGTAAAAGGCACGGTCGTGGTCGGTGTGGTACAGGGGATTTTAGGTGGGCTCGCCTTCTGGATTACCGATATTGATGGCAGCCTGCTCTGGGGGGCCTTGATGGGTTTCCTGTCGCTTATTCCTGCCGTCGGCTCCGCTATTATCTGGGTGCCCGCTGCGATTTTCTTCTTCGCAACCGGGGCGTTGTGGAAGGGGCTGTTTCTTGTGGGCTTCTTTGTAGTCATCGTCGGGCTGGTGGATAACATCCTGCGCCCACTGCTGGTCGGCAAAGACACCAAAATGCCTGATTACCTGATCCTGATCGCCACCCTGGGCGGAATGGAAATCTACGGCATCAACGGTTTCGTCATCGGCCCGGTGATTGCTGCCCTGTTCATTGCCTGCTGGAATTTACTGTCCGGACGCGATAACCGCGAAAACATCGAGGAAATCGATGAAGAGTTTATCGAAGAGGGGAAAAAACAGTCTGATACGGCGCAGCAGGATGCCGCAGAAGCAGAGGCGGCAAAGGCCGAAGCCTTACAGGCTAAGACCGTTCCGGCCGACCCCGAACAGAAATAGAGAATAAAAAAACCCACCAGCGGTGGGTTTTTTCTACACAAAAGCGGCTTAGTTGGTCGCTTTGTTTTTCAGGTCTTCGGCACCCTGCTTGGTTTTATCCCAGCCTTTCTCGGTGCCTTCTTTGGTTTTGTGCCAGCCTTTCTGCGCACCTTCAGAGATTTTGCTTGAGGTGGCGTTGCTCTTACCTTCCGCCGCATGCTCAGACTTCAGCTTCAGCTCCTGGCCTTTGTGCTGCGTCTGATGCAGTTTTTCTTTAGCGGTATCTGCGCCTTTATGCGCTTCAGCGACAGTTTCATCCGTTGTGGTAGCAGCGAAAACTGGCGAGGCCAGTAAAACAGCAGACAGTGCAATAATTGCTTTCTTCATCGTAATTCCCTCTTGTGTGAAATTTGTCGTCTTGCGTAATTATCCTGGCACAGGAGACCAAAGAACGATTTAAGAATAGACCTGAAATGAAATATAGCGAACCTGACTGGTTAAAAGGACACCAGAGGTATAATCGTTGCCTATAACAAATCGAGTTGCTGAGGCGACGGGTCCGGTGCCGCAGGTTTGCGCACGCGACGTGGAGGAGGGGGTTGCTGCATAGCCTGGTGAATCCAGTCCATGATCACGGCTACCACATAAGCCTGCTGATTATCAGTCAGCGTCTGATGTTGCGCAATACCGTGCCACTTTGCCAGGCATCCGCGACAGCAGGTCGCCGTCGCATGCTGAGCAATAAAGACCGGATGACCGCGCATCGGCGTTTGCTTGCCGTCATTCACCGGATGGGCGGCGGACAGACGCTGGTGGATAAACCCGGCGGCGTGCTGTTGCACCCCAGCCTGCCCTTTCGCAAGACAGTAATCGTATTCTTTACGACCCAGACGAAAACGCTGGCGAAAAGGCGAGCGCGACAGGCGCGCAAACAGGTCCTCAAACATTGTTTTTTCTGTCTCAACGATCACGACAACTTTCTTCCTGCCAGATAACGTACTCCCTGCGCGCCAAACGTCTCGCGGTGCGGTTGCCCGGCCTGCAAATGAAAAATGTCGCCTACCTGGTAGGTACGGACACCGTCTTCGGTAAACAGGGTGATATCCCCTTCAAGAATCAGCGCCATCGCCTCAAAAGGATGATCGTGCTGGTCCAGTTCACTGTGGGCTTCACGTTCAACAATGACCGGTTCTGCAAAGCCTTTCTCAGCCAGCAGCGTTCTGAATTGATGTTCTGTCATCGGCATCCTCGTCTGTCATTGGGTTTACTGGCAGTGTAGTCACTCGCATGCTTTTCTGCCGTTACGTAAAGTAGCGCAAGCAAGGTTGTAACAGAGAATCCCGCATGTGTACTTTCTGCTAATCGTCTCGTTAACACGTCATCTCTTACACGGATTAAGCATGCCGCACAGGGTAAAGACTGCGCTGTTATTGATCAATCAACGTTCACGCAAGGGCCGCATTGATGCCGCCCGCGCCACACAACTGCTGCAGCAGGCGGGCATTGATCTGATCCTGCCCGCCCCGGGCGATCGACGTAGTTACCCCGATCTTATTTCTGCTTACGCCGGCCAAATCGATTGGGTGATTGTGGGCGGCGGCGACGGCACGCTCAATGCGGCAGCGCCGGGACTGATGCGCACCGGGCTGCCGCTGGGGATTCTTCCGCTGGGCACCGCCAATGATTTTGCGCGAACGCTGGGGATTCCCACTCAACTGGAACAGGCGGTCAGTGTCATTTGCCAGGGCCATACGCGCTCTGTGGATCTCGGTGAGGTCAATGGTCACCTGTTTCTCAACGTCTCCAGTATTGGTTTCTCGGCTGAGCTGGCTCGTAATCTTACGGCACAGGCGAAAAAGCGCTGGGGCGTGCTGGGTTATGCCTTTGCCGCGTTGCGCATTCTGCGGCAAAGTCGGCCTTTCCGCGCCACGCTGATTCATGGCGGCAAGGCAACCGCCATTAAAACCGTGCAGGTGTCGGTTGGCAATGGGCGCTTTTATGGCGGCGGAATGACCGTACAGCAAAGCGCCGCGCCTGACGATGGCTTGCTGGACGTCTACAGCCTCGAAATCAAACGCAGCTGGCAACTGCTGTTGCTGTTTCCTTCGCTGCGACGCGGCACTCATGGCCGCTGGCGCAATGTCCGCACGTTCAGCACTACCGCTCTGACACTGCAAACGCGTCGGCCACACTTTATTAATGCAGATGGTGAGATCATCGGGCAAACGCCAGCCCATTTCCGCCTGCTTAATGATGCGTTGAGGGTGCTGGCTCCCGCCCCCTCCGGCAGGGAAAAGCCTTAAGAGCTTACAGGTAGTGCGGGGCGCTTGCGCATAGCGCTCAGCGCCAGGATGACCAGCCCCAGCCCAATCAGCACCAGGAAGTAGTAATTGAGTAAATGCCAGAGCCCGATGCCGGCGATCCCGCCCGCCAGGAAAGAGAGGATCGTGTAAGTATGCAGCCGCAGGCGCTCAACATACAGCGGCGCGTCTTTTGGCGACGCCTTACGCCGAAGCACATCAAACAGCATCGCCAGCTCGATTCCAATGTCGGTGGAGGTCCCGGAGACATGGGTCGTTCTGACGCGCGCATTGGAGATGCGGGTCACCACCGCATTTTGCAGGCCCATCAAAAAACTCAGGCTCAGAATCAACAGCGCGCCGGACGACGCCAGCGTGTAATGGGCTTCGGTTATGCCCAGCGCCACCAGCGCCGCACCTTCCAGCAGAATATTCACAGCGTAGATTGTGCGAATCTGCCGTCGGCGTCCGGCATTAATAATCAGCGTCGATACCATCGCGCCAAAAATAAACATGCAGACAATCAGCAGGAAAAAGATGCCCTGATGCACATTGGCTTTGGCCAGATAATCCGACAGTGAGGATACGTTGCCTGTCATATTGGCCGAGAAGAAACCGACTATCTCAAAGGCAGCCGTGTTTAACGCGCCGGCGACAGCGGCAAGCGTGCAGGCAAGACGGCTGTCCGCGATATGCGTCCGTTCGGTTTCCGTGCTGATCAACATAATGTTCACTCAGATACGATGCGATTGGCTCTATCATTCGCTGAGTTCGTTAAGGAAACAAGCGCTAATTCAGCGACGTAGACCTCCGTCTGCCTGACTGTGTTTCACGCGAGGGTAGAAGCTATTACTGTGTCATTCGGCGCGAAGCCGGATGGCCTTTTCGGCTGGCGTGGCCTGTCTTCCTCTGTTCTGCTACTTACCGCCATAGAGAGACTGTTTCGACAACAATGCCGCACCTTATCAGGCTGTGTTCGCTTCTGTTGTGTTGGCCTCTGCTGACCCGCTTCACGCTGTTCATAGCAACAGCATCAGGGCACATCGTCAGGAGGGCATATGTTATCTCGTCAGATCCGAACGCCGCGATAAAACCCCTCGCTAAAACAGTAAGCGCCTCACTTTTCAGCCTGTTGCACCCTACTCTGTGGCAGATCAAGGTACCATGTGGCGCAACGCTTCATGCTTTGCGCTCCCTCCACCGACTCATTTATTAAGAGTATGAAACCGATTTTTAAAGCAGTACTGAAGTTAACAGCGACAGGATGGCTGGCTGGCAATGTGCTCGCTCAGCCGTTACGCGCACCGCTGCTGGGAAATTTGCAGGCCAGCGCACACCAGCGCTGTGGACAGGACATCACACTGCAACTGCTGAAAACGACCGATAACATCATGCTTATGGGCCTGAAAAACCGGGAAAGTGGCGAAACCGATCTGTTCATGTCCAGCAGCCCGCTTACTGCAGACAATAGCTATTCCCGCTTCGTGCCCGTGAAATTCGATCAGTTGTCGAAGCACTTTATCGAAACGCATAACGCTGTGCTGGAGGTGATCTGGGGCGCAGCAAAAGACGATAAGAACGTGCTGCGCTATACACTGGCGTTAGGCAGTTACACCTATTCCTGCGGTGCCATTGAGTCCTGGCCGAATGATACGGCAAACCAGTTGTACGGTGAGCCGGATAGCAGCGATGCTGGCACTGCGGCAGAGAAAAAAGCGCTCAGGGAATAGCGCAACCCTCGACCTGTTTAACGGCACGCAGTCTGGGGCGCCCGCGTGAATTGACCATGAATAATGGCAAAGCGTTGTACTACCGTGGCCTGCTCAGCGATAGAGACATTCTTTATCGTCATCTCAAGCGGAAACGTCTCGCTGTACCCGTCCAGCGTAATTTTTCCGTTGCCTGTCCTGACGTTGTCGAAGGTGATATCCCGGTAATCGGGGATCATCGTGCCGCTGGCGTGCGGATCATAATGCGTATCAATGACCACGGGATTGTCCACATCTTGCATACAAATGTTTTGGTAGCGAACCGCCCGCACCTGCCCACCGCGCGAGCGGTCGCTTTTGATGCGCAGGCCATTGGTCGTGCCGGTTAACGTCAGCCCGTTCACCAGCACATCGCTGACGCCTCGGTTTATTTCACTGCCAATCGACATACCATGACCAGAGCCAAACTGGTTATTCACGATGGAAATATGCGAGGCCGGTGCGTTTCCGGCTTTAATCGCCACATTGTCATCACCGGTACTGATCCGACTGTTGATTAACGTAACATCGCTGGACCCCATGGGATCCACACCGTCGGTGTTTCGTGCCGTCGCGGGCGTGTCGATGGTGATGCCCCATAGCGTAATGCCCTCACTGTCACTGACAGCCACGTGAAAGTTTGGCGCATTCTTCAGGGTGATCTGATACAGCGTGATATCCCGGGCGTGATCAACCTGGATCAGCCGCGGCGCATTTTGCTTTGCGTCATCACTTTTGGCGCTGGCCGCCAGTTGCCACCAGGTTTGCGTCTTACCGGTGACAGAGGCTCCGCCCTGCCCGTCGATCATGCCCTGCCCGTATATTCCGCTACCGCGGACATGACTGAGAGTAATAAACGCCCTGCAACCGTTGCCCTGCGAATCCAGCGTGCCACAGCTTCCGCGCCCGTTATCATACAATCGTGGATCCGGAAGCGCGCGCAACACCGCTCCCTTATCAATGCCCAGACTGACACCCGAAGGCAAAGACAGTGGCCCGCTATAAAATACCTTCGCACGGGTTGAGGGTACTAACAGCACCATTTTGCCGGGCGGGCAGCTATCCAGCGCCTGTTGAATAGTCTGACTGACAGTGTATTGATCCATGGCCGGGATACGCTGGCAGACCGGCGGATAAACCGGTTGTGTTACCGTTCGTCGATCGCCCATTTGTGCCTGAGCAGTAATACTGATCGCCAGGCCAACAATCATGGCTAACAGAACAAAGGGAGAGCGATACATCGTCACAATCGGGTCAGTCATAGTGAAAGGGGCGACAGAGGGACAGGCCTTCACAATACGCAAGTCCTTCCTGACAGGTAAAGCAGAAAAATGAGCCCGTCGCCGGAAGTGGTCAAAATGTTAAATTGATGCGCAGGGGTCAGCGAAATAAAAGCGGGATGGCTTCGTTTTCCCCTTTGAAATGCCGCCGTCCACAGCCTGGATACAGAGGATTTTGACCTTTATTCGCCCAAGGGATGGGTTTGACAGCACCAGGGCCAGTGCTACGCTTCTTGTCATATAACCGACTGATTTTTGGCAGCCTTCGCGAGGCCGGGCGGCCATTAAACGCTGAGGTATTGATGCATGATGCTCAGAAAACCCCGTATTAAGGAAAATATAAAAAACCTTAATTTTGAATATCAGTTTAGTCGTGCAGGGTTTATTTTACTGACAAGTGTTGTTGTGGCGGCAGTGCTGGGATTATTTTCCAACGGCCTGTTTAGCGAGCAGCACCTGCAGAATAAAACGCACACCTTACGTCTCGATTACGATCGGTTTGGCCGCCTGACCAGCGAAAACGAAATCAAAGTCTCGATCAAAGAGCTCAACGCACCGGACTATATTCTTAGTTTTGGAAAAACGTTTCTGGACGAATTTCAGATTGGCAGCATTAAACCTCAGCCTGACCGGATGTACAGCGAAAAGG
This sequence comes from Pantoea sp. PNA 03-3, assembly GCF_003201175.1. Classification (NCBI taxonomy): domain Bacteria; kingdom Pseudomonadati; phylum Pseudomonadota; class Gammaproteobacteria; order Enterobacterales; family Erwiniaceae; genus Pantoea; species Pantoea sp. PNA 03-3. The sequence goes on from NZ_QICO01000001.1 coordinate 1,328,840, forward strand.
GTTATGTCTACCTGGTCTATAACCACGCCGACAAACAGCCGACCTTCTCAGTCTGGCTGGCCCTTACCCCAAGGAAGCCGGGCGCTTTTAGTAATACCCTGCAGGTCAACAATGAACCCGAAATCCATTTCAGCCAGTTTATTTATCCGTAGGTAACCTTTATGGAAATGGTCCTCAGAGCCGCTGCGATATACCTGATCCTCCTCCTTGTGTTCAAAATTGCCGGGCGAAGAGCCCTGCTTCAGATGACCAGTTTTGATCTGATCCTGCTTCTCATCATCAGTGAGGCAACCCAACAGGCGTTGCTGGGAAGCGATTTCTCCGTCACCGGCGCAATGATCACCATTATCACACTGATAGTGATGGATATGCTGTTTGGTTACATCAAGAGGAAACACAAAGGGTTTGAACAACTGATTGATGGCAGCCCGGCCATTCTGGTTGAAAACGGCCAGCCTTTTCCCGATAAGATGAAAAAAGTGAACGTCAGCGAGGATGATATTTTGCTGGTCGCGCGACAAAATCATGGGCTGTGCGAACTCGATGAAATTCGCTATGCCATTCTGGAAAGTAACGGGCAGATTTCGATTATTCCTGCTGAGAAATGAAACCCGTTTAATCCGCACCTGGCCATGGCGGCATTTCATCATGTGAGAAACGACACAACGACCGAAAAGTCAGATACGGGGCACGCATAGCCTGTAGAAAATGCGTCAGAAGAGGATTCAGTGACGGCAGGAGGAGATGGGCGGTCGTGGAAAGCTATGACGATATCTATCGGTGCCTCAAAAATGAGGGCTATGAAGCCTGGACAGGAAGCGGCTTTTCGCGAGCCCGTCAGCGGCTCAGCGAGGTGCTTTATGAGCTTGAATAAACAGCATGGCTTCCTGACAAAGGGACTGTTCTTGAGCTCGGATGTGGCAATGGTGCCATGGCATCACATTATTTTGCCCGACAATCATTCGTCGTTTACGGGGTCGATATCTCAGACGTGGCGATTTGCTGGGCCCGGGAACGCTTCAGGGAAGCAGGTCTGGTCGGTCATTTTAACCAAGGCAACGTATGCGACCTTTCTCTCTATAACGATGCTCAGTTCGATGTCATCGTTGACGGCAGCTGCTTTCATTGTCTGGTGGGAACACAACGTACACATTGCCTTAAAGCCGTGCGCCGTGTACTGGCCTGTGACGGCGCGTTAATTATCAGCAGCATGTGTGGTTCGCCTAAACAAATAAGCGAATCTCTGCGTTATGACCCTGGACAGCACCTGTTACTGAAAGACGGCATTCCCTGGCGCACGCTGAAACCGCTAGACGACCTGACCGCAGAAATCACAGCAGCCGATTTTAACATCCGTTATTTTTCAGTTAATCAGAATTCGTGGTGGGATCATGCAACGCTTGTGTGCCACAAGGCTTCCAGTTAGTACAGCCCGTCATCGTATTGGTGCGGATTGCCCTTACCCGAATACTTACCGCTTTTTGCCCGACGCGGTTGACAGTTCAATGCCAACAAAACGCCTGTAGACCGTCGGCCTTAAAATACCTTTAAAGATGGCGTAAAAAAAGAGGCATACAAAGCATGCCTCATAGTGTAGTAACAGGTTAATCAGACCGTAAATAAGCCGGGCTGAGAAACAAACACGCTGAGATTAGTTGGCTGCGCGCTCTTTTTTAATCTTATCTGCGTACTCAATAACTTCTTCGCCGGTCTTACCGGCCAGTGCGCCTTTGATCTTTTTATCAATCAGCGCGCGTCCACCTTCATCACCGCTCCCCGCCTGCATCAGCTCTTTCATGCTGACCTGGCTGAAGGCGACAACCTGAATAGCATCGTTAAACGCGGCGCGCTTATCCTCTGCAAATGACTCCCGAACTTTTTGAAGCGATGTCTGAAAAGCCTCTTCGGAAGAACCATCGATCTTAGGCTCTCCACATCCAGTGAGGACGAATGCTAACAAAACGACTGCGATTGCTTTTTTCATATGGGTTTTATCCTAAAAAAATTCTTATCAATCGTAAGTTTTTGTAGCAGTTTAATAAAGCTTTTTTTATTAACACTTACTGACTGATTACTACCTAAACGCCGCTACACGTTTGTTACGTTGAGTTTTCAGATAAACGACAAAAGAGGGTAACGTGTAGATTCGTCGATGGATAAAAGGGGGAGATGCCAGGTCCACCGGCTGCCAGTCAAAACTGTTCATGCAAGTTTACTGAGTATTAAACATGTCTGAAGACAGCTTAAGACCTGTCCGAAGTATGCCAGACATTGCAATACATGAATGAAAACAGTTAACGAAGTCATCGGCACATTTTCTGATTTTGAATTAATACATTTTTTTGGGCGCATTGAGTAATACCTTTCTTTCCGGCCACAGGAAACCTTGCCCGTACTGCGCATGTGTAAGCAGAATACGTTGTCTTTCTTGCGGCGTTTCAATACCTTCAACCAGAATCTGTGGGTAAATTACAGAAGCTTTTGAGATGAGGGCAACGATTCTGCCTGAATCTTTAATTTCATTTCGGTCAATTTTTATCCCATTTACTTGTAAAGGCATCCTGCTGATTAAAGGGATAAGCGTAGAAGTGACATCATCCAACCAGATACGCCATCCTGCCTGTCTGAGAACATCAACGCCTTTTTTAAAAGCGGTAAGCTCATCCCAGGAAAGGTGGGGCAGGTTTTCGGGATCCTGAACCTCCAAAATAATACGATTATCATGATTTATGTTTACAAGTTGCTTAATCTTATGGGTATTACAAAATATCCTCACGGGTAAATTAAGCCAGTACTCACCAGGAAATTTTGCTAAATATTCCATCTGCCATAGAAATAAAGAAAAAACCTTACCAGAAGACAGTTGTGAGAACCATTTTTCAGGGTTACTGTTTTTGATGCTTGACAATACTTCACAAGCAATAATCTCTCCAGTTTTGAGAGCAACAAGAGGTTGGAATCTGATTCCCTCAACATCACTAAGCATTTAAGGCCCATAGTTTTTGATAAATTAATTATGAAAGAGATTTTTTCATTTCCCATCCGAATGATCACAAATAAATCTTTTATCTTTCGGCCAGCGTCCATGAGCCTCATTACAGAGATAACGGTACTGCGAAGGCTGCTGAAGAAGCGCTATTCTAATCATGCTGTTATAAATATTTGGATCATTATGAGTTTTTAAGAAATCGTCTGCCCATTTTTGAAAAGCATACAGCAGTGTGAGATCGCGATCTTTATTAAATCTTAAAAGCAGAGCCACATGATAATCAAAATCAACGCGTGCTCGCTGGCTATAGCGATTTGGAAAGGCCGACATCGTTTTTTCGGGCTCTACCACAAATGCCTGCAGGCCATTTTTTTCAATTTGTGTCAACTTTTGCTGCGTTATCAAACCGGTGAACGAAAAATAAATCATAAAAAGGGACAATGATCCCCAAAAAATTCTTGCCCGTAAAAATCTCGGTTTTATTTGCACTCCATTCTTCATTATTTCTTCTTTAACAGGTGATGCAGCCACGCCAGCAGCGAGCAGTAATAGCACTATTACCAGAGCATAAGCTGCCGACTGATAAAGAGGATATTCCAGATTCATATGTACTGCTACAGGCAATAAAAACGCCACACCATACCACTTTAGTGCCCCTCGTTCCCATAGTTGCCTGATGACACCAGCAACGATTAGCACTCCCCCACACAGAGCGATGACTCCACCTTCTACCCAGGCAAAAAGTAATTCGTTGTGAGGATGCGTTACCGTAGCGGCTTCAAGACCGGGCCAGACAGTCGAGGCCAGTTGACCAAAAACCGCCTCAAAGCTGCCATAACCCTGCCCTGTAATAGGTGACTGCATGATTAATTCTGTTGTCAACCGCATCATATAAAAACGGGCGCTATTCGATGAGGTTTTAACGATAACGGGCAGAAGCGGGCCAGGGAAAAAAATGGGTAAAACATACAGGATGAAAAGCCCGCATCCAGTGCCTGTCAGCAACAGTATAAGAGCAGTATAAGATCTGGTACGTTTTTCTGTGAACCCCTTCCACAGAACAATACCTGCACCGCCAATGACACCAATAAAAGCGGCTCGGGATTGAAGCACGACGATTATGCCCGCCAGTAATGCGATACTAAAACCATAATAATAACGTAATATCGTTTTCTGTTCTGTTTTATTCCTGTTAAAAACGAATAACAGACATACCAGACCTGTTGCCAAAAAAGAAGAAAGCACATTAACTTGCTGAAAACTTCCGTAAGGCCTTTCACCCGGCGAAAAAATCAATTGTAGAATGACGTAACCAGCCTGGAGTAAACACGCATTCACAATGACATGCAAAAATAAGTAACGAGATTTTAATCGGTAGGATAACGTGTGGTTAAGGGTTAAATAGAGAAAAATTAATACAATCAGAGCAACAACTCGTGGCAAAGCATTTTGAAACCAATCAAGATCTCGGGTAAGGAAAAGGGGGAAACACCATAAAATCACGCCCAATAAAATCACTCTCTCTCCGCCTGAAAGCGAGGATATTTTGACCCCTTCAAATTGTTTAGAAAAAGCACAAAACAATAAAACAAGAGCGATAATAAGCCATGTCAATAAATTTTGCGGCAGTGAAAGTCCTGAACCGCCGCTATTAGGCAAAACATATAAGAATCCACCACACAACCAACACATGATAACACCTGATATATACATATGTATTTTAGGCATCATCTTTTTATTAGTTAAAACTTTCATAGTATTTATCGCAGGGTGCGTTCTTATAAGAAAAATAAATTTATAAAATCAATCTTCTGACATAACAACCACAGAACTGGCACTAAAAGCACCTAATCGAATATCCTTGACCTTTACGTCTGGATTGCGGAAAAGATAAAACCTCACGGTTTTTTCATGAATACCATTTTGATAAACAGTACTTATGCTCTGTGCGTCCTCCTGCGCAAAGTGTCCATCAATATAAGGAACAATTTCGACGCCGCTGGAGGATGTATAGATAGTACGATATTTCCCTACCATTGAATTATGCAGAACCTCCATTTTTAAAGAGATACCCGCGTCACGCGTACAGGTAACAGGGATATTAATCTCTTTATAAATTGCGGCAGGATCTTCTGGGCTGGTAGTTAGATCTGTTCTTGTAACATTCCCGAAACGAACATGAATATCTCTGCCCCGGTTAATGTAACAGGTCGCTGCTTCGACCGGTAGTGGTACACCGTCACTGCATGAATAAGATTCATTGGGATCGACATAATAAGCATTATCCGTGCCATCCATATTTTGCAACGCAACACAAAATGATGCTGATGGCTGATTTTGTAATGCACTGGCAGCCCCACCAAAGTTAGGCTTCGATTTGGATATCGTTTTAGTTGTATTGAGAGTGTTAGTTGTCCGTGTATGCAATTGAAAATTAGCTGTTGAAATTGTACATTTTACTGCCTTTTTGCTCTGACAAAAAAACAACACTGCATTATAGTTTCCACTATACTGTGGATAAACTTTGTAGCCGTCTAATTCAGTGACGTGGTTAGTCCCTGTGGGCATAGACCATCCTTCACCTATCAAAAATCCGGATTCAAGCCCTTCCTGAGTTGGATGGCAGTCGCCAAAACCCAGCAAACCATCCGTCATATGTTTTGATCCCTTAGGACAACTTTTGGGTAAAGGAATGCCTTTAACATTCGCCAGGGAAGTAACAGGAAGCCCAATGAGTAAAAGAAAAATTATTCCTGAAAGGTATTTTAAATAGTAATGCTTAATCATATACCACCGTCATGCTGGCAGAACCGGAAAAGTCATCGCCTTCCAGTGTTTTGGTTAACTGTTTAACTAATATTACTTCGAGTTGAGGCGGTGAAGCCAAATTAACCATTTTTTTCTCATGAATCGTCATTGGTGCACCGTCCATCAGAATTTGCATTCCTAAGCCATTAATGCTGGTTTCAATCGTTTTTTCATCATCGAATCCGGCAGCTTTATTACCTTCTAATTTAAAAAAAACGTTATAGCCCGGCGTAGCATCCGAGCAAATAAATTCATACTGCAACGATTTTTTATATTTCCCTGATGAGATTTTATTGGGATCTACCGCATCAAATACAACATCCATAGATTCGTTGTTATTAATGATGCACCAGGGAGAAGTATCGAGTCTGGTCTGCATTAATACAAATGTGGAAAAACCACAAGATCCCGTTACTTCACCATTATCAGTTACCTCGCTCTGACAACCATCATTACTACCGTCGTAAAAGGCTAACGCAAAATGAGAGGATATGCATACTATGAATATGGCAATTGAAAAGAATATCCTGTTTTTTTTCATATTATTGAACACATTAATTAGGTTGGACAATCACATTGACGACGGCAAATAATGACATATTATCCTCTAAGTCAGCACCATACGGATCCAACTGAATTAACTGAAACGCCATACCTGTATTTTTTCCTACACGCATCCAATGAGGCCGCTGAGTGGTCACAGGATTTCCATTAAACAAAAGTTGTAAACCTAAAGATTTTACATACTTGAATAGAGGGAGAGACAGTAGACTCATTACACTGTTTTTTTGTCCCTTGACGGTACCGTAGACAGGATACACCTGAACCAGCATGTAACTTTCCAGTGCCAGTTCGCCAGTGCAGGTAAATTCGACGTTGAAATTTTTACGATATTTTCTGTCTAATATATAGCGGCCATTGTATGATCTAAATACCACTTCACCAAAATTATAATTATAGACGTTATCATTTTCGACAAGACCGCTTAGTGCATCACCAGGTCCGGGATTAAGTCCTTCAACGTTAAAATAGCACATGCCGGGATCGGTAACGATATTGCCATCAAAATAAATATTAGTTTTAAACGTTTCACCAGCAATAGCATCAAAAGCATAAAAAAAGACACATAACGCAGCCATCATCAAAGTCGAATTCATTTTCTTTAGAGAGGTGTTTAACATCATTCATACCTCAAAGTGAAGTTTGCTGTTGCTGTGAAATCACCAAGCATTACAGTTTTATTTTTTACCGCCTGAGGTTCACCTTGTATATAAGCACCCAATACGAAAAAAACATCATCATTATTGACAGAGCCCCGAACAGGCGAATGACTGTTAATTAAAACGGGGGAACCATTAACACCTCCGGACTTTAAACCTATTGCAATGCCTTCGGCCTGCCCGGATATATGAAGAAAACCAGGAAGTGTTTCACTTTCTACTCCACTGAAATCTATGGTCAATTCATTCCCCGGCTGGCAATTTTTCGCAGTGATAGTAAATTCCTTCGCTAAATCAGGCGAGTATGAATAAATGTCTTTTACGTTCACCTCTGAAAAATCAACCAGATGATCTTCACTAGCATCAATAACTTCACAGGTCGATATAACAAGTTTTCCTGAAACATTGATATTATCAATGTCAACAAATTCATCACTTGCAGAAGTCTTTACAGATAATAAAAAACCCGCAGTAAAAAGAATGATAATTGCAATAATTTTTAAGTGACGATAAATAAACATGTTATTCATAATCGACCTTGAAATTGGCTACCGCCCAAAAATCACCAAATAAAACTTGTGATTTCGTTTTAACGACCGATACAAAAAAAACAAACCGCTCTGTTTTATGAGAGATAAAGTACTTACCGCCCCGCTGATTTAATGAGACCATATTCATATCTTTGTCGCTTATTTTTAACGCAATCCCTTTGGCCCCCTGTACTTTCAGCAACGAAGTGAAGTCGTCATCAGCTAATCCTGAAAATGTAATCGTGGCTAATGGTTCTATATATGAAAACAGATTTTTTTTCCCAGGCATCTCTGATTGATCTTTAAATGAACGATAACAATCAGTCAGCCGGATACTAAACCTTACTGGTGTCGTCTCACTTCCTGGCTTTTCAAGCTCAGCCACATTTAATACACCTAAATCAATTTGTTGTAAAACCGAATTAAGATCCAGACGGCACGCGCCTTCGCTTAGTAAACCGTTCACAACAATTTGGCCATGCTCTCCCTCCACCTGCCAGGTATCATCTACTTTCGATGTGGCACTTACAAAAAATGAAGAAAGAATAAGACAACCAGCATAACACCCGGGTACTAGTCTACTTTTTAGATGTCTCAGGAGAACGTTGAACAAAATATTTAACCTGCTTTCTGCTCGGTGACCTTACAAGCATTACCTGAGCAACTAAAAATTAATTTTGGTCTTCCCCCCCAGTCGTTTATGTAAGTCAATACGGGTTGGGCTCCTAATTTTGCCGCACTCATTTCAACTATTTCGCTACTTTTCGGTGCAATCATTACCGATTTAAAATCATTGTTACTGGCAGCGTTATTAGCACTCATGTTGACTATCGTAATATAGTATCCCGTTGGATTGATAATACGGTAACGGTCGCCTTCACGACGCAATGTTAATGCTGTCTGAGGTACATCTCCACTTGCTAACTTAAGTGCCTCTGGTCGGTAAAACATTTTTATACGTGTTTGCAATGCAATCTGCAGCGTATTCGGTTTTTTGCTTTTAGGAGGGATTTCCCGGACATTAAAATAGTAAAGTGACTCTCTGTCTTGAGGATGTGAACTTCCCGCCATGGTCTGTACTTTGATTTGACCTTTTGAATTGGGTTCAATACGTTGCAAAGGGGGGAGCGCAATAAACTCGTTTTCAAGTTTTTTGCCCGAATCATCTTCAACCCATGACTGTGCCAGATAAGGGGCTTCTTTATTGTGATTAGTAATCGTTAATGTCTCAGATTTTTTATCGCCGTTAATAATCAGACGCGTGCGATCGAGTCCTACAGCAGCATTTGCTGCAGGAATAGTCATCACCATGATTGACGTTATAAAACGCAATAGAAACTTTCTGTTGTTCGTAAGCATATAAACCTCTAATTTAGCAATTCACAGGAAGTAATGTTTAAAGGCGTTTAAAAATAGTGGTTTTGCGTTAACGCAAGCCAATAATAAACATTACTCATTAATACAAGGCAGTAATAAGCTAGCAGTCTTTTCGTCTAGTTTTTCAGGAAGAATAAAGATACATCGTTCTTTGCCGTTCCAGCTTACATCCATTTTTCCACCCGGTTTCATACCAGATAGCCAGACTCTTCCGTTTTCAGCAATGATACCCGTCTGGATTTTATCTTCATTTTTTACCATCGCACCAAAAGGCGGAACAGAACCATCTTCGAGTTTGACGATAGCCATTCCTTTTTGTCCGGCTAAAATACCAAATTTGCGATAGCCGATAGCGCCCTTAGTCAGGGTATCTTCAACAACAGAACGCGTCGCTTCAACATCATCTGGTAATTCATCCAGATCGATATTAACGTTGCTGCGATAGTAACTATTTATGTCTGTTACCACGGCCTTACCAAAGTAATTGGTTTTGACATCGTTTCCGCCCCCGGAGACAGCAACATCACTGATCCCTGCCGTATCTACCATCAGTCGGGTGCCATCAACACCGGATGAGCGGTGGAGTGCTGCGCCTTGTGCTGTTGCTGTCATTCCCCCTTCTACAGACAGACCCAGTGTACGATATCCATTATTTTCAAATCCGGCGGAGGCAGTCATTTCAGCTATACTGCCCGTGTAGTCGAGATAGCCATTAATCGAATGTTCACCATCCGAAGACGTGCCAATATCGACGTTGTAATCACTGTTATCGCCAAGGTTGTCACGCCAACCCACGTTTTGGCTTTGCGTCCCGCCTGAAGTTTGACCACTGTAGGACAAGGTACCTTCGCCAAAAGGCAGAGACAGACTTAAATAAACACCATCGTCATTAGTGTGATCATATTGTGTTCGATAGCCGGTGAGACTCAGACTGGCATTTTTGAAGCGACCCATATCAAAATTGCTGGAAAGTGAAAGATTCCATGTATCACTCGCAGCACGCTCCCAATAAGTTTGGTGGTTATAACTCAGGTATATTCCTGCATTAAGCTTTCTGAGTTGTTTTGCAATGGTAATGGTATATAACTCTTTACCCTTTCCCGGATTACTGTAAGCCGACGTTCTTGAGCTTAAAAACTGTGACATCGTCATATAGTTGCGGTCAGAAAACCGATAGCCTGCAAAGGTAATTTGACTATCATAATCATCAAACCGTTTGGAATAACTTAAACGGTAAGAGTTTCCTTTTCGGGTAACATGCTCATTTAATTTAGCCCGCGCTGAGGTGACATCCAGAGAAAGGGCGCCTAATGCTAATAAGTCTCGTCCCATACCTGCCGCAACGGTCAGGTAATCATTGGCAAAAAGCCCACCACCATAGACTGACCAGCCATTTGAGATCCCCCACGACAGTTCACCCGTAGCAAAATGAATATTTTGTGTGTGGTGTTCGTAATCCGATGGCTTACCTATTGCCAGTTTATAACGCACACTCCCTGGCCTGGTCAGGTAGGGAATCGTCGCAGTATCGACCTGAAATGTACGTCTGGTGCCATCCTGTTCCTGAATAGTGACATCCAGTTTGCCCATTACCGCATTATTGAGATCCTGAATGCGGAATGGCCCGGATGCTACTGTCGTTTCATAAATAACGCTGCCCTGCTGACTTACTGTTACTTTAGCGTTGCTTTTGGCCACGCCCACAACTTCTGGCGCATAGCCCCGTAAGTTTGGAGCAAGTTGCGCATCATCCGACGTTAAACTGGCACCTGTAAAACGAAATGAGTCAAATATCGTTGAGGGTAAATAAGATTCCCCTACTGTCAGTTCAGACTTGAGCGATTTGATGGCGCGAAAAATATAAAACCGGTCCCATTTGAAATTTTTCCTTAAAGTTCCATCTTTACCAGATTCACGTTCATAATCGCCCTGCCAGTTTGCGCGTAAGCGCCAGGGGCCTATGTTAAATCCTGCCACCCCATTACCGCTTAATGACTGTGCATCCGAACTAGATTTCGACTGAGTGTGTCTCGCATTCAAGTAGTAATCCAGAATAAATCCCGGTATGCCGTCATCCCAGCGAGAAGGTGGCTCCCAGTTTTCAGAGGTATATTCCAGCAAAGACTGCGGTATATTAATTTTTAATATACCCGACCCCAAATCAGGCGTGACTGTCATGCCCGGCAATGAATTTACATCCAGACACTGGCCATCCTGCCACCAGCCTGCTTTTCTTATTTCATTTTCTTTAAAACCAAAGCGGCTGACTAAATCAGGAGAAAGGCACGCTAAAGAATCATCAGGTTTATCTTGAGGGGATAAGTAGCTAACTTTTTCCTCTGGAAATTCAGATTTATTAACAACAACATTGAATAGATATTCACCCGGCATCAAATAACCCGCGCGTGAGAATCGATTAATATCGACTTCATTACGTTCTTTAACGTCGAGCACGTCAATATTAAATTCCACCTCATCGCTGGCCGCGATAACACTTTCAGACATAAAACATGCGATGAATACGGCAAAGGCGACAGGACAAATGGATAACGTGAGATTGCGATTTTTATAATTCTGATTTCTCATAATATTTTATGTCAGGGAAAAAATTAGTAATAATCAACTTTGAAACGCACAACAGCACGGAATTTCCCCGAATGCATATGGTGCGCATCTCCAACAATCCTCATTTGATAATCGAGTGTTTGTCTGCCTTGCGTGAGCTGACCAAATGGCATCGGTTTACCTGGAAAAGCATAATTACCAGCCATGTCTTTAATTTCGATGCCTATACCGCTGGCACCACTGACACCAAATAATTTTCCATCGGGGATTCCATCAAAAGTCACCTGGAAGTGGGTTTTATCTCCGCCAGTGGTATTGGAATCAAAAAGCGAGCAATGAATAAGATGAATAGAAAAATTTCTGGTGAAGCCTGCGCCATCATGAATGAGTTCACCTGTCGTTAACGCTGGTATGTCAATAAGCTGCTCTCTGTCATTGACTTCTATGGCACAGGGAGCATCAAGAATGCTGCCTTGCATACCGACAACACCCTGTCCATGTTCCTGCGAGTGGCAAATTCCAGATTCAGGCACGCATAATGTCAGTATGAAAGGCAGCATCCATAAAAATTTTTTCAATATTATTTCCATAAAAGATGCCTTTCCTGAAAAGGCATGAGCAGATCACGCTGCTCATGCAATCGAAGGCTAATGTATAATATTAACGTTCGCTTTCTGTCTTATTTATAAGCCAGAGTAAAGTTTGCTACAGAGGTGAAATCACCTGGGACAATAGTTGCGGAAGCACCGTCGCCCTGCAGGTATGCAGAAAATGCCAGGGTGTTAGTCCCATCCTGAATATCATGTGCAGGTGAAGCCTCACCCAGTTTGATGATCTGACCGGCACCATTGGTGATAGCAATTGATGCACCACTGGCCGTACCTGTAATACCTAACAGATCTTTATTACCTGCAGAAGCTGCACCGGTAAATGTTGCCGTTACGCTGTTAGAGGTTGCTGTATCGCACTGTTCAAGCTTGATGCTAAATGCTTTAGGTGCTGATTTTCCGCCATTTTTCAGCGCAGCATTGGTCACTTCACCTAAATCCACAGTCTGATTTGCAGACTCTGCAGTGATCGAACAAGGTGCATCAACAATTGAACCTTTGAAGTTGATTTCGCCATGACCCTGGTCAGCTGCAGTAGCGCCAAATGCAACCATCATTGCACACAGTCCGATTGATTTAACCGCTTTATTCAATTTCATTACAACAATCCCTTAAACTTAGATTTTTTATAATGCGAAATACGCATTCATCGCTCATACGCTTAATGAAAAGCATGGTTGCAGAAGAGAACCTATGTGCTTCTGAACGGAATAAATAATAATACCGACCTGAATTAATCAGCCAGAAAAAATCATGCAAACTATAACAACGAGATATTTACTCATCTTGCTCCACACCCAAATTAAACATAAAGATAATAAAACCAAACAAAAGCATATAAGAAGTACAAAATATCGCATATGGTTACATTAATAGCGTTTTATTAAGTTAAAAACCTTTTAAAATAGCTCAAAAAACCAATCAAAAGACAATCTCGGCATAGTTATCGACTTATTTATTAGTGAAAAAAATACAAAAGAGACGGAACCCACTTATTCTTTAAAACTTACACAAACTCCCGGCAAAGGGTAATTTCATGCACCCATTAATTTATTATTAAAATAATACCTTATGCAACTGCATCTCAACACTTAAGCACGCTATAAAAACTTTAATGTTATTGCGAGAGGTAATATCAATGGCATTGATGAGATAAATAATAGTTATTAATAACAGTAATAAAACACAGGATTGTTAATTACGGTAAAAGACAGGAAAAAAAGCCAGCGTTAGCCTGTAACGCTGGCTTTTTTGATGCTGAGGATAAATCGTCAATTACACAAGTGCTAGCGCCCCAAATCCCGCAACTTCTCACCCGCCATCAAATTCTTCTCAATCCGCTCCAGCGTGACATTCTTGGTTTCCGGCACCAGATAAACCGTTATTACGATAAACACCAGATTAAAGCCGGTATAAAGCCAGAACGTGCCCGCCGCGCCAATGCTGCCCAGCAGGGACAGGAAGGTGGCACCGATAATCATGTTTGCCACCCAGTTAGTGGTCGTCGAACAGGTGATACCAAAGTCGCGGCATTTAAGCGGCTGAATCTCAGAGCACAGGATCCAGACGACAGGCGCTGCGCTCATCGCATATCCACCGATACACAACATGGTCATGCCCACAGAAACCCAGGATAACCCATGGCTGATCTCTCCCTGTCCCGCTTTCATCAGGCAATAGCCCAGCACCAGCGTAGCAAACGCCATGACTGAGAAACCAATTTTCAGAATCGGTTTTCTGCCCGCTTTATCTACGGTAAAAACAGCAATAAAAGTGGCAAACATAAAGGTCAGGCCAACAATGACCGTGGCGATCATCTGCTCCTGTGTGCTTTTAAAACCCGCCATTTTAAAAATCTGCGGCGCGTAATACATAATGATGTTCATCCCGGTAAACTGCTGCATGCCCTGTAATAACATGCCCAGAAAGACCGCACGCCTGACGTTCCTGTTGCTTTTAAACAGCGAAAAGCCCCCCTGCTTCATGCGCAGACTTTCCCGAATCTCGTTCAGTTCCTGACGGGCTTTTTCAGACGTATCGCGCAGCATCCGCAAGACATCTTCTGCTTCAACATGCATGCCTTTTGCTGCCAGCCAGCGCGGGCTGTTCGGCAAGAAAATAACCATGACAAGCAGTACGACGGCGGGGATAGCCAGGACGCCCAGCATGGCTCGCCAGTTACCGCTGTAGCTAAAAGCCGTATCCGATACAAAAGCCAGTACAATGCCCAATGTAATCATCAGTTGATACAGACTGATCATTTTGCCACGGACGTTTTCGGTTGCCATTTCAGACAGATAAAGCGGTGCGGTATAGGAGGCTACGCCCACAGCCAGGCCCAGCAGGAGGCGAAAGATCAAGAGCATTTCAACGCTGGTTGCACCGGCTGAACCCAGCGATCCAATAGCAAACAGCACTGCGCCCGCCATCAGACTGTATTTGCGGCCAAGACGATGTGATACCCAGCCATTACATACTGCCCCTATTGCGGCACCCAGCATCATGATGCTCACCACCCATTCCTGCTCATGGCTGCTCAGATTAAAGTGATGGGTGAGAAACGGCAGTGCCCCTGAAATCACGCCAATATCCAGTCCAAACAGCAGTCCTGCTAACGCAGCGGAAACAGAGATAAACAGGTTCATACGGCGAACTTTTTGCTTATGTTCGCTTTGAAGATTGAAAGTATTTACATGAGACATCATTAAGCTCCGCTCACACAACATGTAGTGTCCATGCAGCATATAAAGCAGAGACAGCGGGCGATGAGGGCAAATAAGGTCTGGATATGGACGATTTTACTGATCTCACTCTAAGTGTGATGGAGATCTCATCGACAGAGTGAGCGTCTGTTTTTCGTTTTATGACGTAATATTGCTACACGTCTTTTCTGGCGGTAATGTGTAAAACAACCCATTGATGGGCCGCTTAATGCGGCGGACTGTTCAGGTCCGGCAGACACTCTGCAATACTTCACCACTGACGCAGTATATGAATTAAAGCGCTGTCAACATCGCTAAAAATCTGCCCTGGCCGCAACCGGTCTGACGATATGATGTATCGCCCAGACACCCTTTATAACAGAATCCCCCTTTATAATGAAAGCCAGCCACGACTCGCCCGCTTGAATCTCGTTCCCGGCTTATTTCGTTGCCGAGGGTTTATTCGCCGCACTACGGAAATACAATACTGCTCAGCAAAATGCATAACGTTTATCAGGATATGACAGGACGAAGGAAATGGTGTGCGCCGTTTTGGTTCAACCTGTTTTAATGACTGTGCTGTTTGAGCTCTGAGCATAACCTGATCTACTGAATGATCGTTTAAACCGTTGCCAGAACAGGCTGCCGTGAATACGTGCTTCAGTTGCGGAGAAAAGTGAACACAGGAAATTAGTCATGACCGGCATCATTTTATTATTACTGCTCATTCTCATCTTGCTTCTGATTCAGGAAGTGCTTGATGAGCGTTATTCACCTCATTATGAAAGTGAGGATTACGATTAAACCTTCGTATTTCTGTCATGGCTTTCAACCTGAACGCTTATAATCGTTCATGACCACCCGACCTGTTTACATCGTTATCGTTTCTGGATTAGCCCAGTTATAAACCGCAAAGACCAGCCGGATATCGCCAGCTACGCTCCCATACCTACGGTGCATATTGTCAATAAAATACGATTTAAGCGAGTCGGGCAAGCTGGCAGCGCGATAGCGAAGCAACGTCGTATGCCAGAATTCAGGCGGGGTCGTTTTTCCACCGTGCCTTTCGAGCAGTAAATCCCGCCACGTCGCTGATGACATCAACGCATTCCAGAACGCAGCTCTTTGCGCGACTGCGCTGCCGTCAGGAAAACCTGCCAGCAACAGCTGATCGGGAAGCGCGAGCAAACGCAATCCCTCCACCCTGAGTGATGAATCCGTTACGCACTGGCGGAAGGTGCCAGTCACTTCGCTTATCATCGGGATTTGCTGGCGCTCGTGATAACGGGCTGGCGTGAGCGGCAGGAAGGTGACATGAAAGTTTTTTGCCTGCATAACCTCTGCAAGTGGGTCATCGCGGGTTAAACGGCGGATGTCGTCAAGAAGAGCAAGGATGTCGGGATTCAGATCAGGCAAAATTCCACAGCTCAGCGCTTTAAGCCCGTCAGGGTAAAAGAATTTTTCAGCATGGTGATGCGCTTGCCTGTTTTCCTGTTGCCACAGCCGCAGGGTTTCACTGTTTCGGTCTGCATAGAGAGTGTCAAAATAAGCCGCCTTTTTCACCTTCTCTCCTGAATGTCCCTGAACGAGGTGTCCACAGCATAGCCAGACGAGCGGGGAAATACAGCACTTTCTACAGCGGATATATTCCGGCCCACTTCACGCAGGTGGGCCGGCAAACTTAATCTGGCTGTTTATCGCCGGATTCAGGCGCGTGGGTTACATCATCTTCCGCGCCGTCGGTGCCGCCTTGTGACGGGCTTTTTTTCCCCGGTTGATAATCCGGATGATCACCCTCTACTGGTCTTTCTGTCATACAGGCCTCTCTGGTTAGCAAACCGAACACTAAGTCTGGCTCACAAAAAGCGGGTAAGCACAGCGGCTTCCCCTCGTGGGATGGCGCTGCACGTATCCGCTTTCACAAAAGCATTGATATCACGCACTTTTTTTCGCTACATTGACTTAGCGAAAATACCGACCAGACTTATCAGGCGAGCTGTTTTTTAAGTGTGTTAATCACGAGGGAAAGAGATGAAAAGCATTTTGAGCGGTCTGTTAATTGTTTCCAGTCTTTTAATGATGTCGGGTTGTCAGCAGGACAGCAGCGCCGTCGGCAACGATGGTCGCCCGCATGCGCCAAGCGGTCAGTCAGTGCCTGGCGGTCCACTGGGCAAAGGGCCGGTTGGTCAGCCGCAGGCATAAAAAATCCGGCCATGTGCCGGTTTTTTTTATGTCTGCGCAGAAGCCCACCTGTGGCTTGAACTTTATGCACGTAACCATCATCCGCGACATTACTCCTGCGTAGTATTTAACGGCAATGGTCATATTGCTGCGTGCTGTAACAATTGCACAATGTGGGTTCACACCGCGTTTAAAGGTATCGTCACACCGGATACGGAATATAATCCCCGTCATATCTGTGGCACACGATAACGAAAGCATTTTCAGGCAATATAAGACCTGGCGCGAACACGGTATCTCAATACATGATTATTTCAGTAACGCGCAACGGACTGACAACCCCCATGGCAGTCCGCTTTAACGTCAACCTCTCCTGCCCTACTGAATGGACGACGAAAGCCGGAAAACCGGTCTGTATTCCGCCATATCCTCAAACACGCAAAACGCCGGTGCATTCAGTTCAATGATCGGAGAAACTCGCATAAGCTTTTCCAGATAAACCGCTCTTAACCTCTGAAGGAGGCGGCACTCCTCGGCGACCGGCGGGTTAATCAGATATGACACACTGATATGAAACTCGTAAACATCATGATTATGTCGTCTACAGCGCAGGACATGACTGAGACGATCTCTCAGCCCGCGAATTTTTATTTCTTCCGCCTGATTCATTGGCGCCAACGAGATCGAGACGCCGCGCTTTAATACAACAGCACCAATCCGCATTTTTACGGGAAATTCAGTTACGCTAAAGTCGGTCAGCTTTTGGGCAAATAACCGATCGCACGCCGACATGGGCGCATCGAGGCTCAGGTCTGCGGGCCAGGCCGGCAAATATCGCGCCCTGTCATTCGCACCATTAAAGACGGTCATGTGGTAGCTCGCCGACGGCAGAAAGGTATAACACCGTGCCAGTCCTTTCGCCTTCATGGCCTCCACCATCTCAGAGATCACGCTAACGATTTCGCTGCCCTGATCCAGCTGGCAAATGAGCGTGTTACCTCTGAAAGGCAAATATGCACCATCAGCCGCAAATTTTTCACCGATAGCATTCTCTTTCCAGCCGTCGTACTCAAGCACTTCTGACATAGCTTCTGCCCTAATCAATGGATAAATGCCTGCGTTTGAGGCGCGCGTGCTTCGCACAACAAAAGACAGCGCCGCACAGCATGATCGTCCACGCCTGAAAAGTGTGGCCTCACGGGCTTATGACAATAATGCCGAAACATGACCGTTTTTATTGCGCTGCCCGAAGCAGGCAACGAACGCCGTCATGCAAGGTGGCTGCATATCAGCAGCGGAAAGGGGCGCGCAAAGACTGTTAAAATTTTATGTCTCTTTACCCTGCTGCGCCGGACAGACGTTGTATTCCTGTGCTGGCTACCCACGTCGCACGCGCGTGCGATGAAGTTTCATTCTGCAACAAATTTCACGCCATTTACCGCTTATGCCCGGAAGGCTTTTGCCGAAAACATCATGGGCCATATAAAATCTTAACTGGGGTGAAAAATGAAAGTATCGACGCGATTATCTGCTGGATTTGCTTTTTTAATGTTGTTTTTCGTCATTAGCTCTGGGGTTGCACTGAATCATCTGCTTGAAGCCCGAAAAAATATCAACGAAATCGTCAACACTAATCTGAAAAAAGTCACGCTGGCGAATGATGCGGGAACGGCTCTGCGAAATATGCTGGTCGAAGTCAGGAACATGGCCCTGTTTTCTGATCCCAAAGCCATCGAGAATGAATGGGGCCGTTTCGAGGGCCAGAAGGCCGTTTATACACAAAAGCGCGCTGAACTGGCCTCGCTGATTGAAATCAACAAAAACCCCGAAGAGCTCGGTCTGCTTAAAAAAGTGCAGGAAAATGAAAACGCCGCGCTTACCACCCTGGCGACAGCGGCCACAATGGGCAGACAGCGGCAACTGACCGGACTGGCGGACTATCTGACCAATGTTGTCCGCCCGCCCCAGCAAATCCTTATTGGCAGCCTTAATGAACTGACCGAGATGCAGCGGGCCTTTGCAGAGCAAACGGCAGAGAAGAGCAATGACTCTGTCAGCCGCATCATTAAGATCTTTATTTTTCTGGTTCTGGCGTCCCTGATTTCTGGCGCCGTGATCTGTGTATTAATGAGCAGGAAACTGATGGCGCAGTTGGGTGGAGAGCCGGCTCAGGCCCAGCAGCTGGCCGCCGCGATTGCGGCGGGTGATCTGACTACGTCCGTTACGTTACGCCGCCACGACAGGAGCAGTCTGCTCGCTTCTCTGGATACCATGCAGGCAAATCTGCGCGGCCTGGTGTCGCAGATTAAACATGCCTCCACTACTGTTGCTCAGGCCGCCGATGAAATTTCCCAGGGCAATACCGAACTGTCCTCACGCACCGAGCAGCAGGCCGCCGCGCTGCAGGAAACTGCCGCCAGCATGGAGCAACTCACAGCCACGGTGAAAAGCAACAGCGCTGGTGCGCAGCAGACGGCTGAATCCGCGCGCGAAACCGCCCGACTTGCCCGTTCCGGCGAAACGGATATGAATCGCATGTCGGATACCATGAACGCGATTGCCATCAGCGCGACCAAAGTGCGGGACATCACCGCGGTAATCGAAAGCATTGCTTTTCAGACCAATATTCTGGCGCTCAACGCGGCAGTGGAAGCGGCACGCGCCGGAGAAGGCGGACGCGGTTTTGCCGTGGTGGCGGGCGAAGTCCGAACGCTGGCGCAGCGCAGCGCTACCGCAGCCCGCGATATCAAAACGTTAATTGAACAGGCCGTAAGCCAGGTTGAAAGCGGTGTTGCAGTGGCGTCAGGCACGGGCGAAAGCATCATGAAGATTGTCGGCATGGTCGGAGAGCTTGCCAGCGCAATGGACAACCTGTCGCTGGCCTCTTCAGAACAAATGCAGGGTATTTCTCAGGTCAGCGTGGCGGTCAGCCAGATGGACAGCGTGACGCAGAATAACGCAGCACTGGTAGAAGAGTCTTCTTCCGCGTCACAGTCCCTGTCAGTTCAGGCCCATGCGCTTCGGGGCATGGTGGAAACCTTCCGGGTCTGATTATCATGACGCGGCGAGACGGTTACTCAACGTTTTTCGCCTGAGGGCAGCAATCGGCCCTCTTTATCGTATCACCACCAGCCCGGATGCCGGGCTTTTTTCATTTGTATAAACATCGCACTGACCAATAGTGAATATCGGACATGCTGTTATGGTTTTCAGTAAGTGCGGGACCGGGCCGCCACCTTCGCTATCTTCATGTCGCTTACATTCGCCGGGGTCGATGAGCGACCCCGGACATTTTCGTCGTGCTGAGAACATCAGACACAAAGACTACGTTACTTAACCAGATACAGGTCTTTGGTATAGTAGAAACGCAGATGCGACGGCGCGTAGCCGCCTACTTTTGGACTGACCATCTGATTCAGAGCGCCGTAAAAGACCGGAATGACTGGCGTATCATTAGCAATAATATCGCTGGCTTTTTGATAATCCCGCGTCACGGCATCCAGGCTGGTATCCATGCCTGCGGCTTTTACAGCGGCATCAAAGGCCGGGCTGGCATAACCCGCCGTATTTTGACTGTCGCCGGTACGATAGGTGTTAAGGAAGGTGGACGGTTCGCTGTAATCGGCGACCCAGGTATAGCGCACCAGATCAAACTGCCCCTGATGCATATTATCCACCATGGTTTTCCACTCCTGGTTTTGCAGGGTGACCCGGGCGCCCAGCACTTTCCCCCACATCGACGCGGCAGCGATCGCGATACGTTGATTATCCTGATTGGTGTTGTAGAGCAGAGTAAAAGTTAAGGGATGGCTGGCGGAATAACCGGCTTCACTGAGCAGCGCTTTGGCTTTTTTCACCCGTTGTTCCTGCGTCCAGCCCGCCCATGCTGGTGCCTTGAGCGTCACCTCCCCCATAGATAAGGGCAGCATAGCCCAGGCCGGTTGCTGGCCCATACCGATGACTTTATCAGCGATAATGGTTTTATCCAGCGCCAGGTTGAGCGCCTGCCGCACACGCACATCCGTAAAGGGCGGCTTGCGGTTATTAATTTGAAAATAGAACACGCTGTATATCGGTGTGCTGCGCACCTCTTTTGGCCGCTCTTTTTTCATACGAGGAAAGTCAACGGCAGGGATGTTATCCGTGATGGTAATGCCGCCCGCAAGATAGCGATTAAGCTCTGCGGATACATCGTTGATCGGTAAAAAAATGACCTTGTTAATCACTGTATGTGCGTTATCCCAATAGCGATCGTTACGGACGAGCGTAATTTTTTCATTTACCACCCACTGGTCCAGTTTGAACGCTCCGCTGCTGACCATATTGCCGGGCCGTGTCCAGGTTTCTCCAAACTTTTTGACATTATTTTCGCTAATCGGGAACAGGGAAGGATGAGCGACAAACTGCAAAAAATACGATACCGGCTGATCGAGCGTGACCTGAACAGTATGGTCGTCCAGTGCCTTAACCCCCAAACTGTCAGTCGGGCTTTTTCCGCCCGTTACCGCATCCGCATTGAGGATGTGGGCATAGCTGGCAAAAGAGGCATAAGGCGAAGCCGTTTTGGGATCGGTGAGACGACGCCAGCTAAATACAACGTCCTGTGCGGTCAACGGCGATCCATCGGACCAGGTCAGATCCGGGCGAAGGTGAAAGGTCCAGACTTTGTTATCCGCCGTTTCCCATGAGGCTGCCAGCCCGGGCACCACCTTACCGTCGGGCGTGGTCTGCACCAGCCCCTCAAACAGATCGTTAAGAATTGAAAAAGCATCATTCGTTTCCGCTTTTTCGACGTCCAGTGTGGCAGGTTCAGCACCATTACCGCGCACGATTTCCTGTAAGGGAGCCAGCGTTACTCCAACTGGCACATTTGCCCCTATGGCGGGAAAGGAGGATAGCAGCCCTGAAAAAATTACCGACCCACACAAATGGGCAACATATGAACGGCTTACTGGCATTCGTCTGACTCCTGTTGGATAAATTATTATGCGACTTTGCGCCAGCACTGCTGCAATTTATGGGCCAGAGGCGAGACGCTGTACTGCGCCAGTCTGCCAAAGGTCAGGTGATAAAAAGCGTTATCACTGCACAGTTTTGATGCAAAACGACAAACGGGCTGTGCCGTTTGCCCCGTTGCGATTAACAGAACTTTTACGCTATGCCAGCAACCCTTTTTCACCCGCTTCACACCTCGACACAGCCAAATTGATAGAGTAATGGGACATCAATCTGGAGCCTGTATGAAAAAAGTCATCCTGTTAGTGATTGCGTTAGCCAGCGTCTCGGCGCTGTCAGGCTGTGTCTGGCCGTTCTGGGGACCGGGCGGTGGCGGCCCAGGGCATATGGGACCGGGCGGCGGACCCGGTGGTGGTCCGGGCGGTGGCCCGCACGGCTAAAGAACCCAGGACGGTCTCTTCATGAAGCCGTCCTGCTTCCCTAATCAAAATCATTCTGGCATTCACACCTGTGTTGCCAGATGCGCGCGACAACTGCGAAATACTGCACTGGAACTTAAATTGACAACTCAGCGTATGACACGATCCGCTGGCAGACGAAGTGCGCCGGCCGATAACACGCTGGGCTTACTGATCATCCTGACCGATCGCCTTGGCCGTGCGCGGCGCGGACATTTTAATACGCGCGCTAATCTGCTATGACGGGATCCGCCCGGCAACCTCATTCACCTTACCCTGCCAGGAGAAAAGCAGCTCACGTGGCTGCATCACAGCTCCCGCCACGTCAACACCATTCGCTTTAATCAGTAACTGGTCAGTGAATTTACCCGTTATCGCCTGCCTCGGGAAATCTGCCACAGTCAGGAAGTGCGTGAGAATGTACGGCATGACGACCGCCCGGGCAGACGCACGTTACATCACGGTGAGCCTGAATTGGGTTGTTTTTTTGCTCCTCAGAAAAAACCATCTGTATTTCTGTGAAGAGTAATAAAGCATGATAATCTTGATTTTTTTATTTCAAAGAAAATCTCCTGAAAATTGAAGTTATATATTCTACAGATGAAAGGTGTGATTAAAAAAAGCCAGTCACCAGGCTGAGTTTGCTATTTTTAATAGTACAAATAAAATGCCTGAATTTTTTAGCAGGTAAGCTGAAGCCTGCAGAGTAATCGTTTACTTCATCATAAAATCCGTCACTGATATCCATTTCAATTAAAGCTACCAACAAAAAAAGATAAAACCAGCACTAATTAAAATAAAAACTCCTCAATAATAAAACAACCGCATTACAAAATAAAAGTTAATATCACACCCGGGACAAAAAACACGTGCCGAAATCAGTAAAATAGATGATTAAGAATAAATCATTAAGCTGTTAAGAATGAAATCAACTCCCTCTCAATGCCATTTTCTATGTCTTTTTTTACAGTATATACTTATTTTCCCACCAGACTTATGATTGTAAGGTGCCATGTGGACACGGTGGAGGTCGATATGAGAAATTTCGGTTTCGTCGTAATAGGTCTGGTTGGTTTTGCTGCATTCAGCGTTGCTTTTTGTGCCCTTTGCCTGACGACATCCGGTGTCATCCATTAGCTGCGCGGGAAATCCACGATATGGCCATTCGTGGCCATTTTGGTCAATATTATAACGCCCTCTACCTGCTCTGCCTTATCTCTTCGTTGCAGAGTCACAGCGCTAAGCGGTATCTGAACGTGCAACGACATGAAAATTTTAACGGAAGGTCTGCGATGTTCAGGTCAGCGCTCTTTGCCCTGCGTCTGACTTCTGCTAACTTTGTTATGAAAACGTTAACTTCAGACAAGGCAAGCTATGAATCAGTATGACAACCTCTGGAATGCTATCGAAACGCGCGTTAAGCAGAACAATGATGCCTCAACGCTGGATATGAGCCATTCCGATAATCTGATGGTTAACCAGGTGAAACAACGCACCGCGCAGATATTTATTCTTGAAATCATTTTGGATAAACATCGTAAACAATTTGGCACGCGTTATTTCCCGTTATCCGGCGAAGAAGCGCTTTATCATTTGATCTTTACGCGCACGAACTGGTTACCGGCACAAATCAGAACCCTTTCACTTTCTGATGCACTTTTTGTTATCGCAGAACTGTTTCGCGATGGCAATCTACAGGAGGGCGTCAGAAACTTTCTGGGCACGCAGGGACTGCGAAATGTCTCTTATCCCCTTGATGAGTTTTCAGACAGAGACTGGGCACCTAAGGAAAACGAGGTACATCTGTCCCTTCCCTGAGACAAACGTAACAGGATGCCGTAGGTGATATCACTGTGCCTGTGAGACTATCCCAGGCACAGTTGGCGCTAAAGAAAAAATGTCCTGGCCATCAAGCCGATAAAGTTGGTAACTTTCTTCTTTATCTGCTGGTCTTTCCCCCTGCCAGACAAGCGTGCCATCCACAAATTCCTGCGGATGCTTTTTATCGTGCTGTACCAGAAGCCAGTGACAGCGAAACGCACCTCTGTGCTTTCCTTCCCTTAGCGTGACTAAGCCGTCGTAATACTCCAGTAACGCGCGCTGCGGCTCGCCAAGGTGCCGACTGGCTACGCACTCATCTTTAGGCAGCCAGGCTCGCATCGGGATAAAGACGTCTGAATAACGCTTCGTATAATCCAGATAAGGCATGCCGAGCGTCATGGCCAACACCCAGCACAGGGTTATACAACTGGTGAAGATATATAAGGGGCTTTGTCGCGCTGCCCGATGGAAAAACACGATGCCACTCATCATCAGGGTAACCAGCAGTGCCACGCTAAACATAAGCGGATGGAACTCAGGCATAAATCCAGGTGCGCCTAGCGCCACCCACTTATTCCATAACGGGACAGGCCAACCGGTTATCAGTATGATCCCCGCGCCCCACATCACCGCAGGAAGCAGACAAAACAGGCCCAGAGACCAGGGCCGCAATTTTTCAGCCCACTCCGCTTTTCGTTGACATGCCCCCGCCGCTAATATTGCCAGTGGCAGCAACAACGGCATGGCATAGAGTTCGCGTGCATCTGCGGCGGCAGACAATGTAGCAAACCCCGCCACAAAAAACGTCAACAGGACTTTGACTGCCGGGCTAATGCCGTTTGCCCCGCAGCGCCATAACCACCATACCGCCATAGGAAGCGCTGGAAATGCATACCACGGAAGCAATTTAAGATAAAAGAACGGCTTCGCTTTCGGACCCAGTCTGGCGGTACCGTCAAATCGGCCAAAGTTATTTACCATAAGCCAGGTTGAAAACAGCTTTTCTGAACGCATCCAGAGCGCGTAAAGCCAGGGCGCGACCAGTGGGCAGAAAACCAAAAAAGCAATGGCACAAAAGATGACATAGCGCCTGCTGCGAAATTCAGTATTGAGCAACGGCAACCCCATCGCCGTTACTCCCAGAATCCCGGGACCCAGTAGCCCCTTTGAGAGAAACATAACGGCAGCGCCCACGCCCAATACAATGCCGCCAGCAACATGGCGTCGAATCCCCAACACGAAACCATAAATGCCGATGGCGCCTCCCGCCAGTAAGGCCGTATCGGTAATCATCTGGTGCGCCCGAATGGGAAAGCCGACGCAGGCAAAGAGAATAAGAACAGCCCAGCGTCCGGCGCCCTTACCCAGTAACTCTCTGGCAGATAGTGCAATAGCGTAACAGGCGATCAGGATGAAGAAGCCTGTAGTCAGACGCGCTGCATCCGGCTCGCCTAATAACGGACTGAACAGCCGAAGGAAAAACGACGCCGCTACAAAATAGAGCGGCGGCTTTTCCATGAAAGGCTCACCTGCCAGCGTAGGCACTACCCAGTCACCGGTCTGCGCGATGTGGCGAATTAACCCAAAGGTATAAGCTTCGTCAGGCTTCCAGGGTTCATGTCCTACCAATCCTGGTAATAACCAGCAGCTAAAAATAATAAAGCATAAAAATAAGGGAATTTGCTGCGCAAGAGGAAAGAGGATCGGAATACGCTGCGTGCGAGTATCGCTGCTGTCTGTGGATGTCAGAGGTATAAATGCATCCGGGGCAGCGGCCCGTGTTGCAGGAAAAATAACCTGAAAATGTTTTGTGTTCACGCGTTACTCGCTTGTCTTACCGACTTTTAGAGTAAAAATACGGTGTATAAGCTCTATGTCTGTTCGCAAAAATCTTTACAGAAACGGCCCAATAAAGATGCAAAATGTGCTTCTTAAGCAAAATGCTGAATCCCTTTATCCGCTCAGCACTTTTTGAAGTTTATAAGCGCTTATTAGTGCGAGGATTTGAACATCCGGAGCTCCGGGCTTACAAAAAATTCACTGTTAATAAGATAAAGAAGCGGAAGTAAACGAGAAATAAACATTCTGCGCTTTGAGTTTAAACGCTTAGCCCAGACTGACATTGAGGATAAGAACTGATGAGGAGCCACCACCAAATCTAAAAAGATGAATGTAAAGAACGGAATAATGACTTATGGGTCCGGTTCAATTACGGGATCTGATCATGATAGATGTGTTAAACGCGTCACTAAAGCAGAAGCATCTGGCATAGTGTTTCCGTTTAAAGAAAGCACGAAATGCACGAAATGTTCCCGTCAATAAGTCAGCTGAGGCACCATTAAATCACCTATTATTCGGACCTAAAGACGAACGTCTCTAAGTGCCCTGTGCCGCAATACGATCACAGGATCTAACGCCTTTCTGAAAAGGTGCAGATATGAGCCAGAGTTAGGCAAGTCGCCCATTGACTAAGAAGCATTATGAGACGCTTAAACGAAAAAAGCCCTGTAACGAGCAGGGCTGATAACCATTCAAAAAAATTTATCTATTTCTTATAAAAAGTGTATGATGAGCGCGGAGTATTCCCTGGTGTTGGCTGTGTTAGCCACCCTCACATCAACCCTTGAGGTTTCCGAGGCCACTGGTGGTGTGGGGGGTTCTTTTTTAAATCATAAATTATATTGAACCTTAACCCGCTTCATAACAACTAGACTTTAGATCAAAAAAAACTATACTAAAGGATAGCAAAGTGAGCTTTATCACTTTGTAATCAGATGCATAAGCGAGAACCCTCTCAAGCTAACTTCGGATTGCGCTTGAGTTTTTTGTTCATCACCTTTAATTAACCACACAAACACCTGAGCAGCATTATGCTCTGCAAGCACGTCGTTTCCAAACGCCTTCAGACTGATTCCCTGCCTCCGGAAAGAATAAAGCCATCAGAAAAATTGATACTAACCGAGTATGCTGCGCTGCAAGCTGAGCCGATCTGCCCTTCCACGTACAGCACCTGGTGCCAGTTCACCCCTTCTCCTGGTTTCACTGAATTCTCTTCCGCCGGACCCACGTATGTTTTACATCGTCGTATAATTGTCATCATCCTGTGATAGGTTCTCTGAGGGGTTATACACGCTCTTCTTAAACGCACTGGAGTTGTTACATGAAAACGACAAAAGCCCACTCTTTAGAACAGGCTAATGAATTACTGTCCAAAGGACTGGCTAAGAATGTTGAGTTGTGTTTTGAATTGACCACGGATGAGTTTTTCAGATTCACCGATCACTGGTGTGATAAAGGGGCAAAAATTCTAAAAAAAGAACACTTTGTCGTTAAACTGAAGCCTTCCGCTTCGGTCTCCGACCCAGAGTAATTCTGTTCTTTGCCTGCTGACTGCGATCTTAACGATCGAGACGCTAACCGCGTTTTTATACACGCAACGACAGTCAGTAGGTGTTTTTTCACGGCTTGCTTTTTGAATAACGCTGGAAATCCCTCCAGTAAAACCGGGTATAGTGCTGCCTGACCCGTCAAAATCCTTATACATCTCAGTTCAGCGTGCCGGTACAGCCCGTAAGCAGTAGCAGAACGACACAAAGCACCACGTTTATCACTCGCGGAGACATTCTGATTGAAGCGAGTAAATTACAGTCTTTTGATACGTGCTTATTGTGGCCCGTTTTAGCGAAACGCTGAGACAGCATTAAAATGTCGAATGGCAGTAACAGCATTGCGGGGGTCAGCTTTGGCCGGTTCTCACTCTTTAATGGCTGCATTATGTTTTTCTCCATACCTAAGGCCTGGCACCGTTGAAATACGTTCGGCGATGAAAGACCTGATGCCAAAAGTCGCTATATCTCTGCCCCACAGAAACCGCATAACCGAACGGTCAGAAAGACACATCCATTTTCGAAATCTTTCAGGTGAACTGCGCCCAGAAACAGTACATATTTTTTTACCCTTACCTTCAGTCATTAGCTAAAAGCACTGGTCCTTAGTACTGACCCTACGATAGTAATTGTAGGTGATAAAAACTTTCCGCATCGACTACGGATAATAACGATGTGACAATCGTTAAAACCTGATAACGGGTTTATACTTATGAGCAGAAAAATTACCTGTCCGCCTGTTCATTTCTCAACATTTTTTGCTAAGACCAGCATCGAACAGTTCATCATGAGCAGCATGCAACTATGTGCACTGCCGTAGCATTATGATGTTCCCTGTACGGATGAGTATGAGCATGGCCATATGACAATACGATGGCGATAACAGCACTAACAGGGTAAATCGCACTAACGGCACCATAATGTTATTTAACTCCTGTCACAAATCTGATTCATTCAAAGTGAGGTGAATCTTGATAGTGGCGCATTCTCCGTGCTCATCAGCCTGAGTGGATTATCCTTAGCACATCAACAGACGGAAAACCCGGCATAAATTTATCAACCCATTAATTGTATAAGAGTTAGGTTAAATTATTAATTTCCATTTAAAGATAAGCATGGTCCGCTTTAATGTAACATCCTGCTATTAATGACCTGTTTTAGTGGTAATCTTTGGTAGACCAGGTCGCGATCTTCATAATTCACTTTTATAACCACATGAAATATTTATAATTTAACCAAAGCGATGTAAAAGACGACAAATAAATTAGCGCTCTGGATACAGAGCGCCTGATGCTATTTACGCTTCAGAGCAACGTTAATTTTGCCACTTTTCGATAATTACGCTTACAGAGCCAGAATTATCTGCACGTTGCCAGTCCTGTAGATACAAATCAAATCCACCACCTTGTGGAAAAGCATGCATAAGCGATGAAGCCTCAAGCCCATCATCATTCAAGCCATAAAAACTTACAGCGGCTGATTTATCAGAAGTAGTAGTGCGATCGTAGATCATTAAAGCAGCAGATTTAGAACGTGTGTTTCCTGCCAGCCCCGTTGCGTAATCGACGCCGGCTGATTCCGGGTCAATACGAAAACGATACACTCCAAAAGCCACATTAGTTTCATTGTAAAAACTCCCACCGGGAATGGTATTGTTATATCCATCCAAAGTGACGGTTTTATAAGGTTGCCAGCCCGCCATGGCAGAAAATGATGTGACAACAGAAAATGCAACGACTGAGGCTTTTATGAAATTAAACATATATAAATTTCCTTAACAGAGTTAATCAGCGTCTTATATATATCGATGTCTAATTCATTCGTTAAGCTGATAAATTTTACTCATTAAAGGCTAAACAAGATCATCGCTGTAAACTCATTAGTAAAATGAGACATCATGATTTTTCGGACTTTATGTTGGCTAAAAGGATAAAAAGCATTGGCTAAGATGATAAAACTGTCACCAGCGTAAATCTTCTCGACGTTCCGATGCCATAGACGTTTCGATGCGGTAGTTGAAGACGCCCTCTGAAACATCAACTGGTTCAAATCTATTCAGCTCTCAAGGAAGACTGCCGTCGGCGAAGGGAAATCCGATATCAATATTCCCTGTAATGGTAGAACCGCTACCAGAGCTTGTTATCGCCCTCACCCGGAGACTGATTGCGAAACGTCATCACGTTCTGCGCTATCCACTCATTAGCCAGCTTGGGACTGAACTCTCAGTTACGCTTTGCAAGCTCACCAACGGATATTGTGACGCCACACTTAGGTTGCGTCGCATGACCTCATGGATTGGAACCCTTATTTCTCCGTAATGCGGCATAACGACAGCCCCTAAAAAATACTGTTTATAATTAAGTACATAGCGATCTATAAGAGTGCCTAAGCCGCTACGGTTGAGAGATTTGTAAAGGCTTTGGTGGAAAAGAAAATATATTTTATCTTCGTTCGTAGCAAATCATCTGTTGCCATATGCTGTGACAACGCTAAGATCTGATGAATTTTTTTCGGACCAATCCAATGATTAGATTCTTTTACCGTTACGTAACTGTTGGAGTTGTCAATACGGCAATTCACTGGTTTGTATTTGGCCTCTCTTACATGGCGGGGCAGTCACAGAGCATCTCAAACATGCTGGCCTTTATGGTTGCCGTCACCTTCTCTTTCTTCGCAAACGCACGATTCACTTTCAGCAGCAAGGTCTCACCAGGCAGGTACATCCTTTATATAGGTTTCATGGGAGGGATGGCTGCATCGGTTGGAGCTATGAGTGATAAAATGGCAATCAACCCGATTATCACCCTCATCATATTTTCAATTATCAGCCTTTTTATGGGCTTCTTTTATTCGAAATTTATCGTATTCCGGGATGGAAAATGAAAATATCCTTGATTGTTCCTGTTTATAACGAAGAAGATGCAATTCCTATTTTCTATCAAGAGGTAAGGAAAGAGCTATCTGAATTTGATGTTGAGATCGTATTCATAAACGATGGAAGTACAGACTCAACTGAATCAATCATCAATGCGCTCTCTGTTTCTGACAGCCGCATAATAAATTTAAATTTCACACGTAATTTTGGAAAGGAACCGGCGCTTTTTGCAGGACTTGAGCATGCTACAGGCGATGCAGTCATACCTATTGATGTTGATCTGCAAGACCCGGTATGTGTCATTCCTGAGCTTATCGATAAGTGGCAATCCGGCGCTGATGTTGTCCTGGCTAAACGGAACGACAGAGCATCAGATACTCATATGAAGAGAAAGAGCGCTGAATGGTTCTATAAATTACACAACAAAATCAGCTCTCCTAAAATAGAGGAAAATGTTGGTGATTTCAGACTCATGTCGAGGGAAGTTGTTGAGCATATAAAGCTGATGCCAGAGCGTAACCTTTTTATGAAAGGCATTCTTTCGTGGGTGGGTGGAAAGGTTGAGGTTGTGGAGTATGCAAGAGCAGAACGCATAGTTGGGAGTTCAAAGTTTAATGGCTGGAAACTCTGGAACCTTGCATTAGAAGGCATCACAAGTTTTTCTACATTCCCGCTGCGTATGTGGACCTATTTAGGTTTAGGTATTGCTGCGCTGTCATTCATCTACGGTGCATGGATGATCGTTGATACCCTTGCATTCGGCAACCCTGTACACGGCTACCCTTCATTGTTGGTATCAATACTTTTTCTTGGTGGTGTCCAGCTAATTGGTATCGGCGTATTGGGGGAATACATAGGGAGAATATATATTGAAACTAAAGACAGACCAAGATATTTATTGAAGAGAAATAAAAAATGAAACCGTTAATCATAAAATACTTCATACCTTTTATTGTTGCGCTAGTAGTAGCTTTTACATCATCACATTTGATAATGCTAAATACGGGTGACTATTACAGATCAGTATTCCCTTTTATTGAGAGCATCCCACAATTTACTAGAGATATACCTTTTTCTTTCCCCCTAAAGGAAAATTTTGACTCATTATCCCACTACGAATATAAAAGTTCGTATAGCTTAATATTATATACATACGCTCTAGTCATTAGGTTTTTCACTAATTTATTTAACATTCAACTTTATTCTACACTACTTAAAATTCTCTACATTCTTACATTGACTACTTTGTTTTATAGAGTGCAGAAAATAAAAAACAAAATAATTTTTTTTGCGGCTTATTTTTTGTCATTAATGCCAGTAATCTCATCATCTAACTTGGTGTTTTTTGGCTCTTTCTATCAAGAACAAGTATTATTAATATGCTTACCAATGATACTTGCATGCATTGGTGAAAATAACATCAAAGGATATCTACCAACATTTCTAAGCATAACTATTATCGCTTGTTCTAAAAGTCAGTTTTTCTATGTTCCATTAATATTACTTTGTTACTATATCTTTTATGATAGAAAACAGTTGAAATTAAAGATAGCTTTAACTGCATTTTCTTTAGCGTTGTCATTAATGTGTATGTTTAAAACAACATCAACGGTTGCATACAACAAGTATCACTCAGTCTATTTCGGAGTTTATGAGTACGAGAGAATGAATGGCATAGACCTCCCTGAAAATACCGATAAGAATTGCGTAGGTATTGATTCTTGGGGCAATCGCTTTGACTTGAAATCAGGTGTGGTTTCAACATCTTTAGGAGAGACGTGTTTTAATAAACACAAAGATACCAGTTTCAAAGAAACGATAGATGAGGTTTTGAAGCATCCATTTATGTTGTTGAAGCTACCTTTTGATTATGGCGTAAAAACTCAATTAACAGAGAATTATTTCCACGTTTACAAAGCCATGCCTTTAATAATAAACAATGAGGGTTTTTACGCTAAAATAACTAGCATTAAAGACGCTTTATTCAAAAATATAAGATTCATTCTCCTTGCTCTGGCTTTGGTTTTTAGCCTAATCTTCAGAAAGGATAGAATATCCGGGCTTATATTCTTGTGTTCTTGTCTGGGTATTTCACAATTTTATATATCTTTTATTGGAGAGGGTTATCGAGATATGGATAAGCATCTTTTTGGCATGAATTTCAGCTTTGATATGACTATATTTTTAATAATAGTATCACTATTTACCCTTTTGAAGAAAGATAGCTAATTTAAATTAGCCGCCATTTTCATGGCGGCTAAAAGCCACTTACCAGTCACAGCAATAAACATCACCGCGCACGATTTCCCTGTAATAAGCGTAGTTATCACCGCTGCTTTCATTTTTGAAAATTCAATACAAGCTTAACTCAACAGTCTAGGCGTTAAATTCCCGAATGAAGTAGAGTATGCTGAGTGTGTAGCGGCCATCTATGTCACGCTCAATAGCCGGACAAGAGGAAATTATGATTTCATAGTCATGGGGAATTATTTTACCCTCCTATTTAACTATATCTATTCCCAGCAAGTTCAAAACATGAATTTGGACAAGCAGCTACGGTTGAGAGATTTGTAAAGCCATTGGCGGGAAAAGATTTAATTTTTTAAAAATTTTTATGAGTGATTAAAGCTAAATCACTCATCCCGTAAATCTGCAAAGACAGTAGGGGTTAATGATTGTCCGGTAACCGGTTTTTTTACGAGCCAGATTCTTCGTTGTTGATCGGTTATTCATAGTGTAAGCACACCCGTTTTAGTTCCACGCACTTTTTGAGAGTTCCGGGGTTTCAGTCATCAGCCGGTACTCTTCCGGTGTCAGGTTATTCAGGGAT